>CAWGLA010000009.1:0-184794 GCA_963823265.1 uncultured Thermoleophilia bacterium | reverse complement strand
GGGGCTCGCGGCGAACAGCCGCCATTCGTCGGCAATTCCCTTGAGTCGTTGCGCGCCGCGATCCACGAACGCGATCCGCGATCCGGCAACGAGATCCTTCACCGTGTCGAGACGAGCACGTCGCCGCCGTTGGCCAGGGCGGCGATGCGGGCCGCGATGTGGACCGCGATTCCGCCGACGTCCTCGGCCATCACCTCGACCTCGCCGCAGTGGAGGCCGATCCGCGCTTGCAGGCCGAGAGACCGTGCCGTGTCAACGATGGCGTGGCCGCAACGGACTGCCCGCGCCGGCCCGTCGAAGGTCGCCAGGCAGCCGTCGCCCAGCGTCTTGACCTCACGCCCGTGGAATCGCACGAGCTCCCGTCGTACCGCCGCTTGGTGCGCTGACAAGAGTTCGCGCCAGCGCGCGTCGCCGAGCTGCGCCGCGCGCTGCGTCGAGCCGACGAGGTCCATGAACATCACCGTGGCGAGCACGCGCTCGGGCTCGGGCAGCGAGCGCGCGCCGGCGAGGAACTCCTCGATCTCCCCGAGCACGGCGTCCGCGTCGCCCGCCCACGGCAGGTGGTCGATCCCACCGAGCTCCACGTATCGGGCGCCGGGAATCTGTGCCGCCAGCTCCTGGCCCGCGCGTCGATTCACGACCCGGTCACCGCGCCGGTGAACGACGAGCGTGGGAACGTGGATCGCGGGCAGAACTGCTCGCACATCGATGTCCAGGAACATCCCGAAGATCTGCAGGACCATGCCGGGCTGGCGGCTGAACGCTCCATGCGGGCGGTGAACTCCGCCGCCTGCGGATCGTCGGCGAGGCTGGGAGCGAAGAGCTCGACCATGCCCTGCGCCTGGCGGCCCCAGTACTCGGGCACGATGATCGCGCACGTCGATGCCGCCCGCCAGCTCGGTTGGGAACGATCAGCTCAGCCTCGGCCTCGCGAAGGGCGTCAGCGGGCGAGGCCCAGGGATAGTCGGGCGCCTCGGTGGTCCGGCCCATGGCGTCGTAGAGCACCAGAGCGCTCACACGCTCGGGGTGAGCGGCGGCCAGCAGCACGCTCATCGGCCCGCCCTCGGAGATCCCTAACAGCGCCGCCCGTTCGCACCCGGCGGCGTCCATCACCGCCCGGACGTCGTCGATGCGCTGCTCGAGGGTCGGGACCTCGCTGACGGGGTCGGAGAGCCGGTGCCGCGCTTGCCGAAGATGATCAGGCGCGCGAACGAGCTGATCCGGTCGAAGAAGCGAGCGAATGCAGGCGACTCCCACTCGAGCTCGAGGTGCGTGGCGAAGCCGAGGACGAGGACGACGTCGAGCTCACCGTCGCCGACCAGCTGGTAGGCGATCGAGACGTCACCGGACTTGGCGTAGTGTGTCGGCGGACCGCTCAGCGCCTCGGATCATCGCCGAATGACCGGAGCCGGACCTATTTCTCCTCGGAACGCGCGTCCCGAGGGTGTCGAGCCGGTAGTCGACGCTCGTGAACCGGCATGGGTGTCGCCGGCGATCGTCGCCGCCGCGACGATGTCCGTCTCACGTGCGTCAGCGCCCACGAAGCCCGGGCCACGCGAGTCGCCGGAACACGTTCCCCGTTCCCCATACACGGGTTCTGCGAGAGAGCCGCCGCAAGCCGTTGAGATGAACCAGCTCGACGTCGCCCGCGAAGAAAGAGCGCGCCGCGTGGCTGCCCACCAGTGAGACCTCACCGCGGACGCTGCCGCTCGTCGACCAGGAGGTCAGACGCATCGTCGACGACGCCCACGGAACCGTCACGAGTCTGCTGACCGAGCACCGCGACGCGCTCGACCGCCTCGCCCACGCACTGCTCGAACACGAAACTCTCGACGAACGTGAGGCCCACGCCGCCGTCCAGCTGTCCGGCGCCGAACCAGCGGGCCCGGAGCACGAGCTCGTGGGCGAGCGTCCGGCGTCGCGAGTCGATGACCGTCCGCGGCGCGAGCGACACGACGTCGCGCAGCTCGCGGCGATCGACGCCGCTCGGCGAGCCGCGGCACCGTATCGACGACCGCCAGCGGCTCGTTCGCTGTCGGCACGACGGCGCATCACGCCGCGGCTGGCGCGCGGAGCGTGCCGTGCACGCCTGCGGGGAGGACGACCACGGGGCAGTGAGCGCCGTGGAGGACGTCTGCGGAGACGCTGCTATGCACCGCGCGCCGAAGCCCGCTCCGCGCTCGCGACCCGAGCACGAGCAGATCGAGCTCGCGGCTGGCCTGACAGAGCATCGGCCCGGCGTCGCCCCAGACGAGTCTGGTGTCCACGGCGACCCGTGGCATGAGGGAGTGGCGAGATTCTGTACGCGCTCGTCCGTGCTGCCCTCGGGCGTCGTGGCTTCGGGTGGCGCGGCTCAGCACTCGGACGATCTGCACACCGGCGCCTGCGAGCTCGGCGAACTGCACTGCCCATGCAAGTGCCTCATTGGCCCCCGCGGTCTCGTTCCAGGCCGCACCGATTCGCTTCGGTGCGCTTCCCAGCTGCCGCTCCCCCGAGGCGACCGCGACCGCGCACGGGGCCGCGAAGACGACGTTTGCGGCCAGGTCGCCCCGAACCACTCGCTCGACGGCGGCGCGATGGCAGCGTCCAAGAACCAGCAGCTGAGCGTCGTGGAGGACCGCGGAATCGTGCAGGCCGCGCAGGAGCGAGGGCGAGCTGATCACCTCGACGGCCATGGGCACGCCGCATCCACTGGCGTTGCGGAGCGCTTCGAGCTCGTGGTGCGCCCTGCGCAGCTCCGCCGCGCTGGTCGGACGTCGCCCGTGCCCGAGCACCACCCCTGCGAGCACGAGCCGGCCACCGACCGGCCGCGCCAGCTCGACCGCGAAGGCGAGCGCCTGACGCGCGGACTCCTCCGGGTTCGCCGCCACGAGGATCGTCGGTTGCATGCGACCTCCTCACCGCGAAGGGCAGGTGACCCCGACGCTACGCCCGACACAACCCAGCAGCATCGGGGACATCCCGCGAAGACACGCGGACTTGCCGTATCCGAGCCGCCTGACTGACCGCAACAGGGTCGCGCAAGTTCCAGGCGCAGCCCGTCGTAAGCCGGGAACGCACGCGCGCCGCGCATGCACGCCAAGCCGCGCGGCCGGCGCCGCTGCCTCTCCCGATCCCGGCGCCGAGGAGGAGGTGGCGGCGGGTTGCCGCGCGGCGCAGGAGGTGGAGTTCGTCATCGACGACTCGGGCTCGATGGAGGACACGGATGCCGAGCGCCTGCGCGCTCAGGCGGTGCACTGCTCGCCAAGCCCCGCAACATCGGCAAGTCGGTGGGTGCCGTCGAGTTCGGCGACACCGCCGACGAGTTGTTCCCGCCGCAGCCGCTGCGCGACCCCTCGGTCGATCACGACCAGGCCCTGCAGCTCATCGACGTGGTCAACCGCACCGTGCGGGCCGACAACGGCGGCACCGACTACAACGCAGAATTCACTGCGGCTGCGTCCGCGGCGCCCCAGGCCGACGCGCGGATCTTCCTCACCGACGGCGAGCACAACGTCGGCGAGTACGCCAACGGCCACCGCGCCGGGCCGCCGACGTACGTGGTCGGGCTCAGCATCGGGCGCCGCGGCGCGCGGCGGCCAGCGCCTGCGGTGCATCGCCACGGAGACAAAGGGCAAGTACCTCCCCAACGTCACCGCGGAGAAGCTGCAGGCCGTCTTCAACGCGATCGACTCCAAGCTCAACTGCGACGTCGGGCTGCAGTCGTTCGTCGATTCGCTGTCCGACGAGGACACCTCCGAGCCCAACGACGTGCCGCTGTCCGACGCCACTCACAGCACCGACGTTGCCGTCAGCTGGGAGCAACCGGGCGACCTCGTCACGCCCGGCGACATCGACATGCTCGACCAGGACGGGCACATCGTCGCCCGCGTCAGCGCGCGGATGCAGCGCCTGGCGCACTTCAAGGCGGCCGGAAGCGCCTGATGTTCGGAGCGATCAAGATCCGCGGGCGCCGCGGGCGCACGTTCTACTCGCTGCGCATCAACGGCGTGCGCGGCGGTCGCTGCGCGTGCGGATGGCCGCCCACTCCGTCCGCGGGCAGACGATCCGCGTCCACATGAGAACGATCGCGCCGGGGCCAGCGCAAGCCATCGTTTTCATCCACACCCAGGTGGGCCAGAGTCGGCGGCGGCGCTAGGTGCTCGGGTCGAACACCTTGCCGTCCTCCCAAGCAAGATCGAACCACGGCTCCTGTCGCGGACGACGGCGGCGGCCGACGCGCCATCAGGACCGCATGGGCGAGGGCGTGCTGCCTGCGGGCGTGGCCGGGAGAGCGCGATTGAGGAGTTTGGGATCGGGCTGATGCGGATCACGCTCGGCTTGTGCTGATGTCCTGTCCGGCCGTCGGTAGCCCGTTCCCGGTCAGGAGCCGCGGGTGCACGGCGTGGGCCGCTGTGGGCGAGGCCGTGTGTGGTCGGCAAGCAGACCAGGGGTTGGAATTCGGGCACCGCAGGCAATTCGGTGCGTGGCATTTTTGCCTTGTGGCCCTGCAAACGCGCAGCCGACGGTGCCGGCAGCGGAGCGGGTGTGTGGTCGTTCTAGGCCGTGTGCTGTGTGGGCGTGGCGATGGTATGTAGCTGGGTTAGGAGGTCGCGTAGTTGCGCGAACTTCCGGGGTCCGAGCTGTTGTTCCCATTCGGCTTCGAGTTCTCCGACGATGTCGCGGATCGCCTGGACCGCCGCGCGTCCTCGGGGGGTGAGGCGTATGCGCTTTGAGCGCTGGTCGGCGTCGTCGCCCTGGCGGGTGAGGTATCCGAGGTGCTCCAGCTGGCCGAGGAGGTAGTTGAGCGCCTGTTTGGTCATGCGCGTGCTCGTCGCGAGCTGTGATGGCCGTCGGTTGTCGGGGCCGGGGTACTGCAGGACGTTCAGGTGTGCGGCGATCAGATCGTCGTAGCCGCGCTGGTGCAGCCCACTGAGCATGCGGTCGCGGACGGCCTCGAACGGCATTCGTAGCAGCGCGCCGATCAGCGGCGGCGGATGGTCGGTCGTCGCCGCGACCGTGTGAGTAAATCACTTGACAAAGCCACGAAACTCGAGAGTATATACAGTCTCAAGTCGTTTTACTCAATCGGGAGCAGCCCCATGAACCAAGCCACAGACGCCGACAGGATCACCGTTGGCGCGCTGGCCATCCGCTTCGTGATCGAGGCCGCCGACTCGAACGCAGCCGCGACGGTGTTCGAATGCCACGTCCCCGCCAACGCCAGGATGCCCGCCCCGCACAGCCACGACGGCTTCGAGGAAACGATCTACGGGCTGCAGGGCGTCACGACCTGGACGATCGACGGCCAGACCGTCCGGATCGCACCCGGCGACGCCGTCTGCGTGGCGCGAGGGCAGATCCACGGGTTCGAGAACCACGGCAGCGTCGACGCAAAGTTCCTGGCGATCGCGACTCCGGGGGTGTTCGGACCCGCCTACTTCCGCGAGATTGGTGAGGTGCTCGCCAGAGCCGCCGGCGGTCCGCAGGATCTGGCGGCCATGGGCGAGGTCATGCGCTGCCACGGCCTGACCCCCGCCCGGCCGAGCGCCGCCTGACCCGCCCAGGACAACCGGGATACCGGCTCGAGGCGCGCCCATCCTCCGCAAATCCCTACCTTCAAGCGCGACGGCATCACGGCAGGCGACTACCTGACCTGGTGCTGCGACCCCGACCTGCGCCCACATCGGCGTCGCGCTTCGCGCCCTCCGCGTCAACGCCGACCCGCTCGGCGACACGATCACCGCGATCCTCGACTGGAATGCGCCCGCGCCCGCGCCCGAGGTCGCCGCCACCGCCGCCGGACTGCCGCTGCCGACAGGGGCCGAGGTACGCCACGTCATGCCGACCCACGTGCCGCTCACAACGCCCGCCTTGCGCGCCGCGCACCACGTCTGCGCTTCCACCGCCATCGAGCAACGCGCTGTGGCGATGAGCACTGTCCCCATCGACGCCGCGCAGCAGCCGGCGCTCGTCTCGCCGGCCGATCACAAGCCCGCGCGGGAGCTTCGCCGCGACGGACTCGATCCCGCCGCCCCCGAGCAGCGCCCCGCTCTATGCAAGCGGCACCTGCACCGCAAGGCATTCGGCCCCGTCAGCTCTGGTGGTGGCCGGCCCAAGCCATCGCCGCGAAGATCAGCGCCGCAGCGCATGCCACCGCAATGGCGAAGATGTGGACAAGGTCGTCCATCCGATCAGCGTCGCGCGCATGACCCAACCCGCCATTAAGGCAGGCTGAAGCGCAGCTGAAAGCTTCGCGGTCAGCGCATTGGCCCTGCGGATCGTGCAGACCGGACACTTGCCCGGACAAGGGAGATGAGAACGGCCGCGCCTCGCGTGAACAGCGCGGCCCTTCGGCGCTTCGGGTGGTGCCCGGGCGGGTGGTCCAGAACGCCGGTGATGCTGTCAGGCGGCTCACGCGGAGTGCTGGGTTAGACGACTGACAACAGTCCCCGCGCGCGAGGCTGGGCTTCCGTTTCGCATGCGCGAACGGGCGTGATCCAGTCCGCGTCCCAGACGACCGCGTGTCGTCCTGAGCGAGCGCCTGGCGTGGAGTTCGCGACACGCTCGCTCGGGTTGCGCATATAGGGAACGCCCTCGTGGGGACTCTGCCCGCCCCGCTGCGAGACGAGCGCGCGGCGGGCACGTTCTACGTCCCATCCACAAGGTCACGGCGCAGCGCGCCTAGCCGCCGCCGCGCTCGGGGTGCTGGATGCTGTAGATGCACCGTGCGTAGATGCCCTTGTAGTGATCCGAGCCCGGGCGAGCGACGCTTCGGGCGTATGCGTCGCACTCCATGCGGTCCTTTGCGGTGAGCTCCGGCTTGCCCTAGCCGCCGCAGCCGGCAGCCAGCAGGGCGGCCAGGAGCACGACCGGACCCAACGGGCGCATGCGGCGAGCGTAGCCCGCCGGTCATCGGCGCCACGCCCATTCGTGGGGCAGATCACGCGAATGTCAGCGGCTCGTGCCGGTGCTCGCGGAGCGCGTCGCTGACATCCGCGACGAGCTGGTCGAGATGCACCGCGGCGGCACCGCGAGGCGCGTCGGGCATTCGGGCCTGTGTGAGCTGGCGACCCATCGACGACCCTGACAGCGAATGAGCGGCGGGGCGGACGACCCGCGCTTCGCCGCCTGCGTCGACTTCATCGGCTACACCGGTGCCAAGGAGTTTCAGATCCGCTCGATCAGCTCGTCGCTGAGCTGAACCGAGACGCGGCGGGTCAGTCCTGCGACACCTCTGCCGGCGGCGTGTCGGCGGGCGCGTCGTTCGCGGACGGCTCCTCCTCACCGGCGATCTCGGTGAGCCGCGCGGCGATGCCGCGGACCTCCGCGAGCAGCGCGTGTCGCTCCTCCGAGACCGCGTTGGTATCGGCCTGCAGGGCGCGGATACGGGCCTCGGCCCGCTCGCGAACCGACGCGATCTCCTCCTCGGCGCGCCGCACGCGGCCCTCTGCCTCAACACGCGCCGACGCGACGGTGCTCTCCGACTCGGCCTTGCCCCGCGTCAGCAGCTCGTCCGCCGTCGCCTGCGCGCCGGCCATGAGCTGGTCGGCCTCGGCCTTCGCGCGCGACGTGGCCTCTGCAGCAGCGTGCCGCGCCTCCGCGAGGATGTCGCCGGCCTCGGCGCGCGCGCGGCCGGTGGTCTCCTCGGCCTCCTCGCGCGCGCTGCTCGTGATCTCCTCGGCGGTCTCGCGGGCGCGCTGGAGGATGCCGCTCGTCTGCTCGCCCACCCGGTCAAGGGCGTGGCGGACGGCCGCGCGGGGCGAGCCACCGACCTGGAGCTCGGCGATCAGGCGGTTGACGTACTCGACGTAGCGGTCAACCGCGTGGCGGTCGTAGCCGCGGACCGAGATGCTGAACGACGGGTCCCGGACCTCGGCCGGAAGCGGATCCCGCACGTCCGCCAGTCCCTCGCTTGCGCGTGGGACATCGAACGCGAGCTCCTCCTCGCCGTGGCCGCGGGGAGACTCGTTCTCAGCCACGTGGCGAGTATGTCACGCATAACCGGCCGCGGGCCGGGCGCCCGGGCTGCCGCGTCACGCGGCTCCAGGTCGGCGAGGGTCAGCTGATGTGCCCGCGCGTTCGGGCGTGACCCGCGGACGGGCGCGACGGTCGGGCGCAACGACCCGTGCCCGTGCGAGTCGGGCCTGAAATGGAAGCGATGCCATGGCGCCCGTTGACCCCGGCGTCCTGCTGGACCTGATCGCCACTGATGCTCTGGTGGTGGCCGGCGCTGTCGTCTACCACGGGCACATCCGACGGCGATGGCCGGTCGGATGGTCCTGGTCGACCGTGCCGCCGGGACACCCGACCCGCCGCGTGAAATCCCGCGGGAACTTGCGCTTGTAACGGCTGTCGGGGGCCGTCTATCACAAGCGTCCCGCTCCGCGCGGAAGGGGAGGACCCCGCGGCGCCCGCTTCCCCGCGCGGAGCGATAGCGAGCGTCGCCGCTGATCTGCTGCCTGCTTGGGACGATCTGCGGCGTGACGAAAGACCCTGTTTGCGCTTTCGCATTGCTCGACCGGAGCGGGCGTGAACCGGCTTGGCGGTCCCTCACGCCTTCGGGTCGTGAGCGTACGCAACCCGGGACGCCGAGGTGGGATCGCCTCCCGTGCTTATGAGGACGGCGGTGGGCGTGCCAGGGCGGCGACCGTCGCTCGGATTAAGCAGGGCGAGCGCTGCGGGAGCGGTCACTACGATGGCGCGCTCACACCAAAGCTAGGAGCGAGATGCCGCCAGTCCCGGATGTGAGCGCGATCGTCGAGTCGGTGAAGGCGCGGATCAAACAGATCGAGGGTGAGCTTGCGAAACACGAGCGCCTCAGTGAGGAGCTCGAACGGCTGCGCGACGCGCTCGGCCGGCTCGAAGGGGCGGCGCGCTCGCGGGTGAGCGGGCGGCGCGAGGCTGCCCGGCCGGCGGCCCGATCTGCCGGCCGCGCCAAGCCGGCTGGCGGCGCGCGATCGCGCGCGGCGGGAGGTGGGGGCGGTGCTCGGCCGGCGGCCCGCTCCAGCGCGCGCGAGAAGCCGGTGGGTGCCGCCCCGCGCACGAGCGCGCCGGCCCGCGCGCCGCGGGGGCAGAACAAGGCCAAGGTGCTCGAGGTGCTCAAGGACGGGCCGATGACCGCCTCGGAGATCGCGAACGCCACCGGCATCGCCACCGGGACGGTCAGCACGCTGCTGACGAAGCTGAGCAAGAGCGGCGAGGTGGACCGGGCCGAGCGCGGATACCGCCTGCCGGAGCGCTCGGAGTAGCTGAGCGGGTTGTCGGCCCGGCACCGGCCCGCGCATTGGGCACGGCCCGGGGTCCGCCCACCCTCCGACGGGCGCGAACGCAGCCGATGGCCGGCGGGATCGAGATGGAGACCCACGCCGGCGCGCTCTCCGCGGTGCGCGCGGTTTCGACGGCGCCAAAGACGCGCGGCCGGGCATGGCGGTCGTGGAGCGGGCGCGGCATCAACCGGCTCGAGCGCGCCGGCTCGCAGCACGCACCGCGGGCGGCTGGCGACCAGGACCGTGCTACTTGGCGGCGACCGTCTCCGTAGGCGTGCAGGCCGCGGGCGCGGCGGCGACGGCCAGCACCCGCGGGTGACGTCCGACCGCGCCCGCGGTGTGCCGGACGCGGCGCGCAGCCTTGGCATGCTCCGGACCGGTGTCACTCACCAAGCGCAAGCTGATCGACTGGTTGCTCGCCCACGACTTCGAGGAGCTGCCGCGCCGCGCGACGAGCCACCGACGCTTCCGCGGGCCGGGTACGACGATTACGGTGCCGGCGCACGGGCGTCTTGAGCTGTCCGCCAAGCACACCGGCATGCTCATCCGCGAGCTCGAGAAGGCTGGCTTTGACCGCCACCAGATCCGCGAGGAGCTGGGCCTGTGAGACTCCCTGTGTCAAGCCTCCTGTGCGATGAGGCGTTGGAGGCTGCCGTGGAGGGCGGGGTCGTAGGTGCTGTGGTCGTGCCACATGCGCCAGATGACAGCGGTCCACGCGCGGCCGAGGATGCGGACGGCGTGTTGGTGGGAGCAGCCGCGTTGGCGGGCGCGGGTGTAGATGTCGGCGGCCCATGGGTTGGTGTGGCGGCTGGTGTCGGCGAGGGTGGCGATCGCGTCTCGGAGGCGGTGATCGCAGGCCCAGCGGAAGCGTGCGCGCTTGGACTTGCCCGATTCGATGGCGACGGGGGCCTGGCCGCTGTCGCCGGCCAGCGCGGCCTTGGTCGGGTAGCGCGCTCGGCAGTCGCCCATCTCGGCCAGGATGGTGGCGGGGCAGACGGCGGTCTTGGGGTCGCGAAACAGCGATCGGAAGGTCGGCCCGTCGGCGTGGTCGGCCAGCGCGCCGCGGATCTCGCTGGTCAGCTGCGCGATTTGAGCGACGATCGGCTCCAGGGCGACGACAAGCGCGAGCACGACCTGGCGACGCGCCTCGGTCTCCAGGGCGCCGGCGCGCCCGCTTGCGGCGGCGCGCAGCCGGCCCAGCAGCTCGTCGGCGGTTCGCCGGGCGCAGTAGTGGTGGCGAGCGAGGAAGCGCGCCAGGCGCTGCTCGCCGAGGCCATGCGCGTCGATCGGCGAGGGGTAGCGCTTGAGGAAGGCCAGCGCGATCGGGCTGTCGACGTCGGCGAAGATCTGCGCGGCGCCCGGCCAGAAGCACTCCAGGTGCGCGCGCAGCTCGTTGGCCAGCGCGACGCGGTGGCCGACGAGGTCCTCGCGGGCACGCGTCAGCGCGCGCAGCGCCTTGGTGGCGTCGCTGTCGGGCACCAGCACGCGGAAGCGATGGGCGTCGGTGCGTGCCAGCTCAGCGAGCACGAAGGCGTCGAAGCTGTCGCTCTTGCCGCCGGCCGCGGTGAAGCGTGGTCGCATCGCGACGACCTGGTTGGGATGGATCGCGATCACCGACAGCCCGGCGTCGAGCAGCCGCTCGATCAGCAGCCCGTCGGGGCGCTCGACAGCAACGAGCGCCACGTCGAGCTCGGTCAGGCGCGCGCACAGCGCCCGGATACCGCGCTCGTCGTGGCCGAAGCGACGTCCCTCGGCGATCCGACCGTCGTCGTCGACCACGCAACAGGCGTGCTCCTCGCTGGCCCAATCGACCCCAGCGAAGCGACTCACGGTTCCTCCCCTCAGACGTTGACTGTGGCCGGCGGCGAGGTACCTTGGCGGGTGCTCATTGACGGCGCTCTGACGGCGCAACTCCCTGTTGCCACTCGGGGCACCTCGACGGAACGCCGGGAGGCGCCGGTCTCACAGTGGCCCTCTGACCGGGCAAGCGCTGTTGGCGCTCTCCCGACGTCCGCCGGCAACACCGAGGATGACCAATGAGCACGGTGCAGGCAGACCAGGGCCAAAGGCGTGTTCCCGCCCGACTCGTGCAGTCGCGGGGACGAACGCTTCCCGTCTGGCCGGTCGAGAGCGGTGCCGTGGTCTGTCGGCTGCTGCGTGACGCCGGCTTCACGCGGGACGGCGCTGACGCGTACGAGTCCACGCGCGCTCGCACGGGAGCCCAACGTCAGTCGAGCTCGCTGACCGGACGCTCGCGAGTCTCGTCGCCTCCTGCCAGCTGCGCACTTCACGCCCGAAGACCCCGTGGTGTCGGCGCGTCGCACGGCGGTCCGCAGATCGCCGGGGGCGGCGTCCGGGTGGATAACCGATAGCGGGCACGCTGGCGGGCAAGAGGGCGCAGGTCACCGTGAGACCCGCGTCGCGTTCGCATCGGCAGACGCGAATTGCGAGAGCGAACGCGGCCTCACGCGAGACGCCTCCTCGTCGTCTCGCGACGCGAGGTCGCACGTTGTGAGTGAACTACCGATTGGAGGATCGACTGATGTGATGTTGAGCGTGTAGTTCCAGGTCCGTGCTCGATGGCCTGTCCCCACCTCGACGTGCGTCGTCGGCTCTTGGTCGGCAGGGTGCGAAGCTCGGGGGAAAGCCCAAGGGCGGCCCGTTCCATCCGGGCGGCCACAGGCAAGGGGAAGACCGGACGGGTTAATCGCGTGAATCCTCGTTGATGCCTCGTGAAGGAGCCCCCGTCTGATGGGATGTGCTTGGCGGGGAGTAGGGACTGGCCGTGGCAGAGCGGCGGGTGCCGGGCAAGGAGACGACTTGGCCGCGTGAGCACCATCGTCCTCGGGGTAGAGGGGACCCACCCCGGTCGCAGCTCACGCGTGCGAAACGCGGTAACCCCGTCGGGGTCCGGGCGCGATCGTGCGTCCGGTAAGCCGACCGTAAGGAGGGCCCAAGTCCCCGGCGGGTATCGGATGACCGAGAAGCGAACGCCGGCAGCGGAAACGCGGCGGGAAGCCGGGGCAGGATGGCCGCCTCCTCCAGGCGGTCGTCTCGGATAACCGGCCGGATACCGGGCCGTGTGCCCGGGCGCGAAAGTGTGCTGACGCGGTCAGGTGAGCCCAGCAGACGAAGATGACGATGACGCCAGAACCGACGCACAAGTTAGACGCCACGACTCAGGCCGTGGTGAACGGACCCGAGGACGATCCACTCCACGTTGAATGGATCGTAAGGCCTCGCGTCACTGGATCTGTGGGGCTTGCTTGAGCCGGATGCTCGGAAACGGGCCCGTCCGGTTCTGAGGGGAGCCGGGCACAGCAACGTGGCCGGCTTACCCGACCAACACGGTCGTCTGCTCTCGGGAGCCCGGGTGCAGCGCCAGCCACGCGAGGAGCACGCGCGAACGAGCCCGTGGCAGGATCGCCGGCCGGCCGCCGCCCTCGACCCGACAGCCCGCCGAAGACCTGGATCTCGCGCATCCGACCCTCCTGCGCCCTTGCGCCCGAGCACGACGCGGTACTCGCCGTCGGCGCGCTCGTCGGTGATCGCGTAGAGCTCTTCGAGGTCCGCGCGCAGCTCCGGCCAGCGGCCCTGCGCCTCGGTCATTCGCCGCAGCATGACGAGGATGCTCGTGTAGCGATCGGATCTGCACTACCTGGTCCCGATCGGGCCGGCGAGCATCGCCGGTGCCGTGGCCGATAGGCGCCTTGGGTCGGTAGCTCGTACTCCCTCCTGGGCATGGTCAGCTAGCGGTATAACCGACGCTCTCGGCGGTCGGCGGCTCGTAGCCCGATTCTCCCGCCTTTCCCATCGCAGCGATACCTTCCTCGAAGGTCATCAGCGGAGTGGTCTTGACCGTCTTGACCGCGCCACCCGCTGAGACCGCCATCGAGAAGGCCGCGGCGCTCTCGTTGTCCGGCATCTCGAGCAACGCCACGATGTCATAGTCCCCGAACGAGATCCACTGCTCGAGCTTTCCGCCGAGCCGCGTGACAACCGGTCGCACCGCCTCCAGGCGGTTCTGCGGCTGCTTGACGAGAGCCGCCCAGCCCTCGGATGTGTAGGCGACCTGCACCAGATAATGCGCCATTTGCTCCGCCTCCCCGGCGGCTAAAGTGTGACCCCCCTTTTGGCCACCGCAGACCGGCAGACCGCAGTGGGTCTACCGCAAGCGTCACACGCCCGCGCGCGCCAGCCATCGGGAGAAAGCCGCGGCCTAGGTCGGTATCGGACCGCAGCCATCGCAGATGGATGATCCGCCGCTCGGCTCGGCGAAATGGGGCAGCGCGACGACTCGATCGGACCGGCGTCGAGACTACTGTTCGGAGGCAGAAGGAGCGGTGTCGTCGGGCCGCCGGGTCGCGGGTGCTACCAGGCAAGAGCGCTAGCCAGCCGTCGCCCTGGCTACCGCGCGAACGTCGCCCAGATGCATGGGAGAGCGGCGGTCCGGACAGCCTGCGCATCAGCGTCTTAGACGGCGTCGCGCTGGAGGACGAGTTTCGTTGTTCGTGTTGCGTACGCGGTGGGTGCGTCGTCCCAATGCGCCGTGAGGGTCGTTTCCCGTTCCGCGGGAAGCGGGTGCGTGCGACGAAGGCGAGCAGGTCGGGGAGCACGGCTCGCGCGTGCTCGAGACACCGACACGCAGCGTTGCGTCGGTGGCGTACATGTGCACGAGTGGCACCCGGGTTGCGGTGGCCAGGTAATACCCGACGGCGGTGCAGACGCCGCCTCTGGCCAGCGACCGGATGGCGCGGCGCAGGCCTGCCGCGCGAGACGACGCCTCGACGACCACGTCATAGCCGAGCGTCGTGGTGGGCCGGCGGCGCGAGCGTGCCCGTGCGGGGAACGTGTGCGCGCCGAACGCCTCGGCGATCCGGCGACGCACCGAGTCGTCGTCGACGTAATGCACGACTGCTGCGCCGTGCGCAACCGCGAGGCCCGCGGCGTAGAGGCCGATGCTCTTGGCTCCGCCCCCGATGATCAGCACCGAGCCTCCCGGACGGTCGCGCAACGGCGTGACGACACTGCGCCACGCGTCGGCAAGGTTGTCGCTGGCAGCCGCAACCCGTAGGGGCGGGACATTGCCACGAGCATGTGGTCGGCGAATGGGACGCGTAGCTCGTCGGCCACCATGCCTCCCCACGGACCGCTCGCCGGGCCGAAGCCGTACGCGGCCAGCATGGCGCTGGTCGTCGTGGCGCACTTGGACGTCAGGCCTCGTCGACATGGATCGCAGGTGCCGCAGGAGACCGCCCACGGCACAACGACCGTCTGACCGACACGGACGCGCTGCACACCGCTTCCGACTGCCAGAACCCGCGCGACGCACTCGTGGCCGATCGCGAACGGGCCCCTGAACGGCACGCGTCCGCAGATGCAGCCGACGACCGGGTCGATAGCCCGTACCGCGATACCGGCTTGCATCACGCGCGACACCGGGCGGTGGATCGGAACGGTGTCGCCGTCACAGCGTGCAGCGATGAACGGCCGCACGATCGCATCGCCAGGATATCTCAGGATCGGCGCGTCACGATCGCGCCACGCAAGACTGCCGCTGCGGATGAACGCGAGCTCACGCACGTGGGTCATTCTCCTCGGATCGGCATCTTCGGAAGGCCACACCCCCGACCGCATGAGCGCCTAGCTGTAGTTCCTGACCACGTTGTTCATCCGGGCCTCCTTGGAGGCTGAGGGACACCACGTCACCTCGGTCCCAAGGAGGACACCGGATGAAGCTGCACGGTAACGCCAAGCTCAGCCCGAAGGGCAGGCTGCTGCTCTGCCAGCGAGTGTTGGAGGGCGGTTGGTCGCTGACGGCGGCGGCCGAGGCCGCCGGCGTCAGCGAGCGGACCGCCGGCAAGTGGGTGGTCCGCTATCGCGCCGAGGGCGAGGCGGGGCTGGCCGATCGCTCCTCGGCGCCCAGCCGGGTTCCCGGCCGCACTGACGAGCGCCGCGTCGAGCTGATCGCCGCGCTGCGCCGGTTGCGGATGACCGGCGCGGAGATCGCCGAGTGCCTGGGCATGGCGCTGTCGACCGTCTCGGGCATCCTGACCCGCATCGGGCTGGGCAAGCTCTCGCGGCTCGAGCCGCCCGAGCCCCCGAACCGCTATGAGCGCCGCCACCCCGGCGAGCTGATCCACATCGACGTCAAGAAGCTCGGCCGCATCGGCGACGGCGCCGGCCACCGCGTGCACGGCGATCGGCGCAAGCGCTCGCGTGGCGTGGGCTGGGAGTACGTGCACGTCTGCGTCGATGACGCCACGCGCCTGGCCTACGTGGAGGTCCTCGAGGACGAGACCGCGCTCACCGCCGTGGGGTTCCTCAGGCGCGCGCTGGCGTTCTACCGCCGCCACGGCATCGCCGTGCAGCGCGTGATGACCGACAACGGCTCGGCCTACCGGTCCACCGCGCACGCGCTGGCCTGCCGCGCGCTGCGGCTCAAGCACCTGCGCACCCGCCCCTACCGGCCCCGCACCAACGGCAAGGCCGAGCGGTTCATCAAGACGCTGCTGGCCGGCTGGGCCTACGGCGCGATCTACCGCACCAGCACCGAACGCCGCGCCGCCTTATCCGGCTGGATCGACTGGTACAACACCCGCCGACCCCACGGCTCCCTCGGCCACAAGCCGCCCGCAGCTCGCCTCACCGAGCTGAACAACCTGGTCGGGTCTTACACCTAGCGCACGAGCTCGATCACCGACCGTCGGCTGTCGCTTCGAGGCGAGGCTGCTCAGAAGATGAGCGCTGAGGGTGGGGTCAGGCGGCCTCCGGGAGCTTGTCGAGGGTGACCTTGTGGCCGAGCTTCTCGAGCTGGCTGATGGCGCGGCGGCGGATGCGGTCTGTGTCGCGCTGGCGTAGGAAGTCGGCGCCTTGCTCGCGGTAGGTCTCGCCGGTTTGGAGCATGTGCCAGGTGGCGGTGAGGATTTCGTGGCAGATCGCGACGATCGCGCGTTGGAGCTAACGTCAGGCACGGGCTGGTCCTCCTCCGTATGCGGCTCTGGCCAAAGCGGCCCTCAACAACCGCAACGCTAACCCGCGACCTGCGGATACCGAGGACCAGCCCCGCCCGCGTCCATACTGACTAAGGCCTTCGGGAAGAGCTCCGCGACAAATCCGTCGCCGCGAAACGGCGACTGACGTGCTCGGATCGCAGGCGAGGAGGCTCCCTGCCGCGGCTCCCGGCTCTCAGAGTCAGAGTCCTGCCGGCGCGGCGCCGGTCGCGTCCAGCGGGAGCTCGAGGTCGTCGAACCCCTCCGGCGGGGGCCCCGGCATGGCGCCCGGCTCGCGCTCATAAAGGTAGGGCGCCAGATAGCGCCCCGCGATCTTGGTCGGGGGCCACCAGAGCGGTCGCCTGGCCGCGCGTCCCGCGCCTCGCCCGCCGGCCAGCATGAACTGGTGGACATCCCCGGTGAACAGCATGCCGCGCAGGACGGGGCGAAACGGGGACGGCGCCACCTCGGCCCCGATGCGGGCGGCGATCTGCTCGGCGACCGCGTCGGCCTGCTGCGCGGCTAGCCCGCCCTGCTTGATCGGAAAGTTCGTGGCATCCCCGGCGCAATACACGTCGTCGAGGCCCTCGACGCGGCCGTGCTCGTCGACGGGGATAAAGCCGGAGTCGGGGTCGGCGGGCACGCCCTCGAGCTCGGGCCCGCGCACGAGCGGCAGCGCCACCACGCGCTCGACCCGCAGCGACCGGCCCTTCGGATGCAGTCGGATTCCTTGCTCGCCGACCTCGACGTGGCTTGCGCCGGCGAACTCGACGCCCGCCACGGCGAGCAGGTCCGCCACCGCGGCGCTCGCACTGTCCCCGAAGAGGGCGAGGGGGCGCGGCTCCGGCGTGACGAGGATCAGCTCGGCGACCAGGTCCCTGGCAACGGCATGCCGCGCGGTCAGCAGCGCCAGCTCGTAGAGCGGCAACGTCCAGCCCGCCGCCTCGGGCGCGACAAAGGCGATCCGCCGGACGCGCCAGTGCGCGAGGTCGTCGAGCAGGGCCCGCATGGCCGCGGCGCTCCCCGTCCCCGTGAACGTCAGCGCATCGTCGAACGCCGCCAGCGTCCTTGCTCCAGGCGCCAGCACCAACGCGTGCTCGTAGGTCAGCGTGTCGCCGGTATGAAGCACAACGCGTCGAGCGCGAGGGTCGACAGCCGCCACCCCGCCCCGCACGAGCGCGGCGCCCAAGTCCTCGGTGATCCGCTGCAGCGGATACCGGCCGGCCTCCCCGAGCCCGAATGGCTCCAGGACCGCCATCGGCTGATAGACAAAGTCCGCCTCCGGCGCCACGAGCGTCGCCCGAACGCGATCGCCGGCCAGGTCGCGCAGCGCCATCATCGCCTCAAGCGCGGCCACGCCACCGCCAACGATCAGCACTCCAGCCGGCGCCGCAAGCTCGGCCATGAACCCAAGCTACGACCCTCGCGGCCCCAGGTCAATCGGGCCCGAGCCGACCGGTCACCCCTGCGAGCGCCAGCGACGGCCCGACCGCCATTCGATCGCACCGACCGGCCCCGCTCGCCGGCACGATCGCTCCGCCGCGCATCGCGACCAGCGAGCCGACGCTAGCGAATCGCGCTCGCTGGTTCGTCCGCAGCGAGAGCCGGCGGGGAGCTCGGTGGGGCGGCTGCTTGCGTGGCCAGAGCGGGCGCGGCGGCTGTCACCGATGACGCCCCCTGGCCGGGCATTTGATCGAGCCGATCTTAGGGGACACTTGTTGCCAGGCGGCTTGGACGGGGGTTGCTCGGCGCGCGTGGTGCCCCGGTTGGCATTTCGCTTGCGAAACCGTTTGCTGGCGCCCAACACGGGCCCCGTGTCGGTGGGCTGGCTCCGCGGTCGGCGAGGTGGTCATTGTCGAGCCGGCGCAGGACGGACGACTCGCGCTTTGCTCGCCACAGCAGGTGGAGGTGAACGCGAGCATGAGGCTCGCCGACGGTGTCCACCACGGCGCCTTCCTCGCGAGGGACATCGACCGTCTGGTCGCGTTCTACGACTCGATCTTCGATGCCAGCAAGACACTCGACATGATCGAGGAGGGCGTACAACACGTCTTTCTCGAGCTCGGGCCGACAACGGTGCTCCACCCGGTCCAGATTCTCGACGACGTGCCGTTGCCAGCCGCACCGGGGACGATGTCTCGGAGACGCTCGAGCAGGCACACTGATCGGACGGCCTCGCAGCCACACGCGACGATCATCCACCGATGCTGTTTGCCGCCTACGTCTCTGGGACGCCCTCTTGCTTGCTCCGCGGCATCCGCGGTCGGCGGGGGACACTGGGAGTCGTGGTCTCTCGTCGCTGCGGGAGCTTGAGACCGAGCAAGGCATCGGGTGGCGCAACCTTCCAGTTTCCGGCGACGTCTTCCAGTGAATAGTCGCCCGCCGCGGTCTTGACCGTCGCCCGCTTGCCGGTGACCTCGACGTCGTCGGCGTTCTCCGCGCTCGACAGCAGCTCGTCGCGATCGGTCACGCGCGCTGCGATGCCACGCTCCTCGTCCGCGCACGTCCCGGCCTCAACGTGGGCTGCCGCCGCCTGCGCTTCGACCGCATGGCGGCCGCGAGCCGAGAGCATCCCGCATGCAGTGTTGTAATGACCGTCCAGCACGTCGTGGGCGTAGACGCGAACTGCGGTCTTGGCGGCATCCTCGGGCAGGCCACCACGGCCGCAGCCGGCAAGGCAGGCGGCGAGAACGCCAGTCGCGGAACTCCACCAGCCACCGCGTTGACGTAGACGGGAAAGGCACAACCACGAGCCGGCGCGGCATGCTTCATCGAGCTGTGGGGCGACGGTGATTCAACTGTGATTCAGGCGACGCCGTGATTCGGGCCCGCGGCGCTGCCTCGTCGACCCACCGCTCGAGCGCGCCGATCTCGAAGCGCCACGTACGTGAGGTCGGGCTCTTTTTGCCCACGCCGTCGGGATTCGGTGGTCGCTGTACAGGTATAGCGCGTCCGCCCGCAGGCCTACGCTCGCATCTCGTGAGGAGCTTCTCGGCGACGGATCTGTTCGTGGTCGGCATCGCGCTCGATCTCGTTGGTGCGGGGGTGCTCGCCAACGGTCTGCTGGCGAAACCCGGCGTCCAGATGCTGCGCGCGACGGGCTTCTGGGGCGCCGATAACCCCTCGGTTCCGCTGGGGTTTGCCGAGGATCGAGTCGACGCTGCCGTCGGCATCGCTTACCTGATCGCCGGCTTCACCGTGCAGACGATCGGCTACGTCGTCCTGCTCGGCCGGGACCCCGACACATCGCGGTCCGTTGGCCGCGCTTTGGTCGCCACGCTCCTGCTCGCGGTGGTCGCGGCAGCGGCGCTTGGAGCGTGGCGATGGGTGAGGCCTCGGTTCGTTCGTCGGCGGCTCGTCGAGATGGCTCGGTACCGGATCATCGACGCCACGACTCCTCCGGTGCGGGAGGCGCTGCCCTTCGCCGGCACGCTGACGCTATGGACTGCTGGCGGCCTGGGCGAACCGAAGGCCGGCAGTGAAAGCGACCAGCAGTACGTGAGGCGCATGTTCCGGGTTGAGTCGCAGCCGGGCCTCAGCACCGGCGCCGAATAGGACATCCTCAGCCGTCGTCGCCGCGGCGCATGACACGTTCAAGCAGGGTCGTCTGGGCAGGACCGCACTACTGGTGCAAGCGACGACAACACCGGGCTAGTTGACGTGCCCAGGGACGTTTCGAACGGGCGTGAGGTAGGTCCGGGCCTGCCGAGAGGGTGTGGGTGTCGAGCTCACGCCCTCAAGGAGGCCCGGAAGTGCCGCACCATAGAGCCCGCCACACCCCGCTGGGGCGCTGGGACGTCGTGCGTCGTGTCGTCGAGCAGGGCCAGACGTTCGCCCAGGCGGCCGCGTGGGCGAACGTCTCGAAGTCGACCGTTTGGGAGTGGGTGCGCCGCTGGCGGACCGCCTCGGCGCAGGACCGCGCGTCGTTGGCCTGCCTGGTCGAGCGCTCCAGTCGCCCGCACCGCTCGCCGGCCCGCGTGCCGGCCGAGGAGGAGCAACGCATCTGCGAGCTGCGCCGCAGGACCGGCTGGAGCCCGCGGCGGATCGCCGACGAGGTCGGCCGGCCGCATTCGACCGTCCATCAGGTCCTGCGGCGCGGCGGCTGCTCGCGGCCCGAGCCCTGCGCGCGGCCGCCGATCATCCGCTACGAGTGGCCGTGCCCCGGCCAGTTGCTGCACATGGACGTCAAGCGCTTCGGGCGCTTCCAGACGCCCGGCCACGCCGTCACCGGCGATCGCACTACGCGCTCGCGGCGCATCGGCTTCGAGTACGTGCACTCGATCGTCGACGACTGCTCCCGGCTGGCCTACAGCGAGATCCACGACGACGAGAAGGCGCCCACCGTCACCGCCTTTACCCGCCGCGCGCTGGACTGGTTCCTCGAGCACGGGATCGTCTGCGAGCGGCTGATGACCGACAACGCGTTCACCTACGTCCACAACAGGACGCTGAGGGCGCTGCTGCACGCCCGCGCGATCGACCACCTGCGCACCCGGCCCTACACGCCGCGCACCAACGGCAAGGTCGAGCGCTACCAACAGACGCTGCAGCGCGAGTGGGCCTACGCCATGGCATACGCCTCAAGCGACGCCCGCCGCGCCTCGCTGCCACACTGGGTGCGCCACTACAACGAGCGACGCACCCACAGTGCGCTCAGCAATCGCCCTCCCATCGACCGCGTTCGGGAGGTCACCGGGCTCGACAGCTAGATCCGCTCTAACAAGGCGGCCTTCTTCGCATCGAACTCCTCCTGGGTGAGGATGCCCGCATCGCGAAGCTCGGCGAGCTTGCGCAGCTGCTCATGCGGGTCGGCCTGGACACGCGCGGCCGGGGCGGGGGGCGCCGCGCCGCGGTTGGCGCTGGCGATCGACTACGACGTCGCCGAGGTCGTGGACGCGCACGACGAGCCGTGCAGGCTAGGTGCGCCGCCAGCGGCCGGTGATCACGCTGAGCGGGTTCTGCTCGGCCATGGCCGCCGCGGCGCTGCCCTCCGCCGTCACGCTCGCCGCCTCGGGGACCTCGCCGCGCAGACGCTGCGCGAGCGCTTTGGCCTCGCGCTCGGTGGCCAAACCGACCACGACCACGTGCGATCGGCGGACGACCGACAGGCCCGACGACTCCAGGCGCATGGCCAGCTCGGTCGCTGCCCGGTCGTCGGCCATCTCGACGCGCACCTCCCACGTCGCGTAGCGGTGTTCCGCCGCTTCGGCCGTCTGCTCGGCGTCGCGCGCCTCGCGTTCGGCGGCGTGCTCGGCCGGGGTGCTCGGCAGCGGCGCGTCGGCAGGCTCCCAGCGCTGCTCCTCGGGGTGCCACTGCGCGACGGCCGAGGTCACCTCGAGCCCGTGGTCGGCCGCCAGCTCACGCAGGCGCTGCTCCGCCTCCCGAGCGCGCGCTTCGGTGTCGGCATAGGCATAGAGGCGGTCCTCATCGGCGGTGATGACGATCGCCTCGCCGAGCCCCTGCCGCGCCTCGCGAGCCACCGCCCGCTCGCGGACGCGGTCGCGCACGTGCTGCAGGCCGCCGTGCTCGGCGACATCGATCTCGACGCGCCAGTCGTCGCTCATGGGGCGAGTATGCGCGCGTGCGGCGGCGGCGGCAAGTGGTGCCGACACCACCGGGCCGGGAAGCAACGGGCCGGGCCATGGCGCCAAACATGGGGGCGCGCGCCCTTGCCGTACGCGCCGGTGGTCATGCGCTCGACGGTCTCGCCCTCCCACAGTTGCTCAGGCAGCTTCGTGATCTCGCGCCCGGCGCCGAGCTTGGCCCGCGTCCGGTCCTTGGCCGCCTGGATGTCGGAACGCAATTCGTTGGCCATGACCCTCCTTTTCCGTCGCGCGATGCGTCCTCGCCGTGGTGTGGTAGCCGGCGGGAACTGAGCCACTTGGATCGGACCGGACAACGCCGCGCCGAGAGTCGCGGCTCCGACGTGCCTGAAGACGCGCGTCGGATCGGAGGCCAGTGCGCGCACGAGCGCGAACTCCTTCTGCGACAGCTCGACGCGCGTCCCGTGCAGGCGCACGACGCGCGCGGTCGAGTCGACCTCGAGGTCGCCGACGCGTAGGCGCGCGGGGCGCCGGCGCAGCTCGGCCCGGCGCAGCGGCGCGCCGATGCGCGCCCGCAGCTCGGGGTAGCTGAACGGTTTGTTGTTGGCGCGGTTGCGAACGCCCCGCTTGCGCCGGTGATCCTGCCTCTCGGTGAGCTAGACGCGCTGCTCCCAGCGCGCGGTTAGCCCGAAGATGACGATGACATCCAGGCCGATGACGATCAGCGCCCACACCGGGAAGGCGGAAAGCACGCCCACCTGCAGGAGGGCACTCGGCGACGCCAACACGACGGCCGTCCAGCGGGCCCAGCCCTGCATGGCCCAGACACCCCATGCGCTGAGCATCAAGATCGCGCCGAGGATGAGGTGAATCCAGCCCCACGCGGTGAAGTCCCACACAATGACGCCGCGGCCGCCCACGGTCACAACCTCGTCGTTCAGGACGGCCGCCAGTCCCCAGAGGGCGTCGAGTCTCGGAGTGATAGAGCGTGATCGACCCGTCCGCCTCCGGCCGCAGGATCGCGCGGCCGTGCTCCGGGACGCCGTTCCCGATGCCGGTGTTCTTCAGACCGCAGGCGATCCCGGCCAGGGGTGCGTTGCGGTAGGCGTCCTTGACGGCGCGCAGCGTGCGCTTGAGCCCGACGCCCGGGCCGAGCAACTGTCCGGTCGTGGTGCGGTCTCCCGTGTCGAGCGCATTGCGGTAGCGAATCTCCCACCCGTCGATCCCGACCAGCTCGGCGAGCTCGTCGAGCACGCCCTCCATCGCGAAGTTCGACTGGTTGACGCCGAAGCCGCGCATCGCGCCGCAGGGCGGATTGTTCGTGTAGACGGCCGTCGCCTCGACGTCGACGTTGTCGACGCGATAGGCGCTGCAGGCATGGCCCGCTGCGCGCTCGAGCACCTTGTCGCCCACGCTCGCGTAGGCGCCCGTGTCGCCGACGATGTGGGCCCGGACGGCGAGGAGGCGGCCGTTCGCGTCGCAGGCAACGGTGTAGTCGAGCCACATCGCATGACGCTTGGCGTGGAAGCGGAGGCTCTCCTTGCGGGAGAGCACGAGGAGCACGGGCCGTTCCGTCCGGACGGCGAGCAGCGCGGCGTGGCCCTGGACGTTCAGGTCTTCCTTGGCGCCGAACGCGCCGCCGGAGGACACCTGGGTGACGCGCACCCGCTCGTCGGGAACGTCGAGGAACTGTGCGATCTGCCGCCGGTCGTCCCAGACGCCCTGCCCTTGCGAGTAGACCCGCAGCGGCTCGTCGGACGACGGCACTGCCAGCGCCGCCTCCGGCTCGAGGAACGCGTGCTCGATGAACTGTGTGCGGAAGCTTCGGCTGACGACGTGTGCCGCGCTCTCGAGCGCGCGGTCGACGTCTCCACGCTGGACGGTCGACGTGGAGAGGATGTTGCCGTCTGGGTGGAGCAGCGGTGCGTCAACCGCGAGCGCAGCAGACGGGTTGGTGACCGGCTCCAGCACCTCGTACTCGACCTCGACGAGCTCGGCGGCCTCACGCGCTGCGTGGCGCGTGTCGGCAGCGACGCAGGCGATCACGTCGCCGACGTAGGACGTCGTCTCTCCGACGGCGACCAGCTGGCGCCAGTCCTGCTTCAGCGAGCCGAGCATGCGCCTGCCCGGCACGTCGTCGGCGGTCAGAACAGCGATCACACCGGGGTGCGCCGCCGCCTTGGCCGTGTCGATGCGGAGGACGCGTGCCCGCGGATGATCTGAGAAGCGGAGTGCGCCGTGCAGCATCCCCGGCTCTGTGAGGTCGGCCGCGAACGGCTTGTCGCCGAGGGCGAGCTCGTCGGCGCGGTAGCGCAGCGCACGCTCGCCGACGCCGTCGCCTCCCGGCTCCGGCAGCGGCTCGCCGCGGCGTGCCCCGGCTGCGAGGAGCACGGCGTCGATGACCTTCACGTAGCCGGTGCAGCGGCAGAGGTTGCCGAGCAGCGCGTGCGCGACGTCGTCGCGACCCGGCTCGGGATTCTTCGCGAGCAGGCCTTCCGCCTTCATCACGATCCCGGGCGAGCAGAAGCCGCACTGCGATGCGCCGGCGACGGCGAAGCAGTCCGCCCACAGCTTTCTCGTCTCGGTGGGGAGGCCCTCGTGCGTGACGACGTGCTTCCCCTCGACGCGTGTCGCCTTCTGCGCGCACGAGACGACCGCACGGCCGTCGATGAGGACGGTGCACGCGCCGCAGGAGCCTTCCGGCGCGCACCCGTCCTTCATCGACCGCAGCTCGAGCTCCTCGCGGAGGAGCTCGAGCAGGCTCTGCCCGTCGCGCGGGGCGACGTCGACGGGCTGCCCGTTGAGGGTGAAATGCACCTGCTACTCCATCGCGCCCAGGACGAGGGAGAGGAGCGCCATGCGGAGAACGACTCCGTTGAACGCTTCCTGCCAGTACCGCGCGTGGCGCGTCTCGTCGACGTCCGTCGGCAGCTCGTCCATGCGCGGCAGGCTGTGGAGGATGATCGAGCCGGTCTTCGCCTTCTCCCGGAGGAGATCGCGGGTGACGCGGTACGACGGCGCGGTGACCGCCAGGCCTCCGCCGCCGTCCTCGCGCTCGACCCGGGACTGCGTGTAGTCGGCCTGAACGACCGGCTCCATGTAGATGACGTCGCATTCGCCGATCACTTCTTCGGTCGACTCGGCCGCTTCGTACCGGACGTTGCGGGCGTCGAGCTCGAGCATGAACTCGTCGGTCAGCGACATCTCGGGCGGTCCGACGACGTATGCCTTCGTGTCGAACTGCGAGAGCGCGTAGAGGATCGAGTGCATCGTGCGCATGCGCATGTCGCCGACGAGCAGGAATGTCTTGCCGTCGATCGACCCGAGCTCCTTCTCGATCGTGTAGAGGTCGGTGAGGACCTGCGTGGGATGCTCGCCCCAGCCGTCGCCGCAGTTGATGATCGGGATCGAGGCCCAGAGTGCGGCTTCCGCCGGCGCGCCCTGCTGGAAGTGCCGCATCGCGATGACGTCGGCGTAGAACTCCAGCATGTGGATCGTGTCCTTCATCGACTCCTGGTAGAAGTCGCCGGCCCGGGTCATCTTCGAGTCGGCGAAGCCGAGCACGTGCCCGCCGAGGCGGTGCATCGCGGCTTCCGTCGACATCCGGGTGCGCGTGCTCGGCTGGTAGAACGCCGTCAACAGCGTCTTGTCCTTCAGCAGATCGGTGTTGCGGCGACCCTTGGCGATCGGTGCGAGCTCGTCGCAGGTCTCGAACACGCGCTCGAAATCAGCGCGCTCAAATTCCTTGAGCGACAGGATGTCGCGGCCTAGAAAGCTCCTCATGGCTCCTTCTCCTTGCGTCGTTGTCGTGTGAGCGGTCGATTCCTGTGAAAAGCACGGCGACCCGCTCGTCGTCGCCGATGACTCCTTCGTGACGTAGCTCGAGCAGTCCCGCGAGCCCCGATGAACCGGTCGGGTCGACGGCGATCTCCGTCGACTCGTCTGCCAGCGCGTTGGCCTCTCCGAGGAGCTCCTCGTTCACGACGACGGGCCTGCCGCCGGTCGTGAGCATCGCCTCGATGACTGCGGCCCAGTCGTAGGTCTCGTCGTCGAGGATGCCGTGGGCGATGCTGTGGGGCTCGGTCTCCCACGGCCACATGAACGAGCTGCGATGCGTCCGTGCGTAGGTGAGGCCGCCCGGGTGCTCGCAGACGGCGTCGTAGGCGCGCTTGAGCGGCCAGGCGCCTTCGGTCTGCACCGTGTCGATGCGCGGCCGGTGGCCGATCGCGCCGAGCCGCAGGGCGTCGTTGAGACCTGCTGCCAGTGCGCTTGCGAGCGCCCCGCCGCCGACCTGGACGACGATGCGGTCGACGCCTGCACCGGAGGCTGCAATCTCCCAGCCGAGGGTGTGCCCGCCTTCGATCGCGAGCCCGTTGAGGTCCCCCTGGCAGGTGAAGGGGAGGGCGCCGTCGTCGATCGCCTGGCGCAGACGTGCGACGGTCGGGTCGCCGCGCGAGCCCGCGTGCCGCTCGCAGACCGTGATCCGGGCGCCGAGCGAGCCGAGCCGCTCGAGCACCGCCGGCTCTGCGTCCTCGGGGACGAACACCTGCAACGGCCGCCTGCCGGCCGCCGCGACGACCGCGGCGGCCAACGCGGCGTTGCCGCAGCTTGCAATAGCGAGGTCAGGGCGGTCGAGCGGGTCGGCGAGCCGGAGCTCTTCGGCGATCTCGAGCTGCAGGAGCACTCCGAAGAGGTGCCGCGCCTTGTGCGAGCCGGCGACCCCGCCGGTTTCATCCTTGATCCAGACGCCGCCGGGCTCGGTGAACCCGAGCCGGTCGCTGAGCACCGTCGAGCGCGCGAACGGCGTCACCTGGAAGCCGTGCCCGTCGACGACCGCGACGCGGCTGTCGAGCCGCTCGATCAATGTGCGCAGGGCGTCGTCTGTGAGGCCCCCACCATGGCCGAACCGGTAGGAGTGGAGGAGCTCCCGGTAACGGACGAACGGGCTCGGCTCGTCGCCGCCCGGGAACTCGGCGTCGCCCAGCTCCAGGTGGCGCTGCAGCACGTGGTCGACGTCGCCGGTTCCCGCATTCGGACAGCGGAACGGATACCGCTCTTCGAGCGGCACCACCGTGCCGCAGCCGGCACAGACGAAGCTGCTCGAAAGGCTCACAGCTTCTCCAGCACGCCGGTCCGTTCGTTCACCTCGCCGATCAAGCGCGTCCCAGCCGGCCGCGCGCGAACGCTGCGCCTGCCAGAACGCCTGATGGCGGCGTGCCTCGAACTCCTCGATCGGCACGCCCTGTTGTTCGACCCAGGTGAAGTAGCCGAGGTTGAAGATGCGGGCGCGCTCCTCGTAGGTCAGCTCGCGCAGGAGGTCGGTCGCTGCCCCGAGCAGGTGCTCTCCGTAGATCTCGGAGGCGCCGACGGTGTCGAACCCGTCCGGGAAGTGGCGTGCCTCGGCGAGCGCCCGCTCACTGTCGTACATCGCGGCGCCGTCGGTGGCCACCGTGACGATCACGTCGTCCGAGCCGAGCTGGAACTGCTTCGCGACCTTGATCGCCGCGAGGATGTTGCAGATGCTCGAGAGCCCGAGTGAGGGGAGCGCGTTCAGCACGGTCTCCGTCACGCCTCGCCGGCGCAGCAGATCGCGGCCGGTCGACGTGCCGAAGAGGAGGCCGACGCGATCGGTCGCCCGGTCGGAGACCGCGAGCGCGACGTCGGTGTTCATGACGTTGTGAATCAGCGGGATGTGCTTGTCGCCGATTCCCTGGATGTTGTGCTCGCCGAAGCCGTTCGTGAGCATGGTCGGGCACTCCGCGGCCTCGACCGCGACGACCAGGGAGCCGTGATGCTCCTTCAGGTAGTCGCCCGCGCCGATCGTGCCCGCGGAGCCGGTGGCGGAGATGAACGAGTGCAGCTTCAGCTCGGGCGTTTGCTCGCGCAGAGACTCGAACACGCGCTCGAGAGCGGCGCCGGTGACGGCGTAATGGACGACGTGGTTCCCGAACTCGGAGAACTGGTTGAGGATCACGTTCGCCGGATCGAGCTCGAGCTCGTGGCACCGGTCGTAGATCTCCTTCACGTTGCTCTCGGTCCCGGGGGTGCGGATCACGTCGGCCGGGTCGGCGACCCAGTCCTCGAGCCAGTCGAACCGTTCCTGGCTCATCCCTTCCGGGAGGACGGCGACGCCGCGGCAGCCGAGCAGGCGCGAGATCGCGACTCCGCCGCGGCAATAGTTGCCGGTCGACGGCCAGACGGCGCGCTGGGCGGCCGGGTCGAACTCGCCCGCGACGAGGCGCGGCACGAGGCAGCCGTAGGCGGCGAGGACCTTGTGCGCATGGATCAAGGGGAAGCGGTCACCGAGAGCGACGACGATCCTGGCGTCGACGCCCGTCAGTTCGCGGGGGAGGACGACGTGATCGGGCACGTCCGCGATGCCCCGCCGCGACGCGTCGTTGTGCCAGTGGACGCGGAAAAGGTTCAGTGGGTGCGGCGCATCGGGATCGATGTCGCGGAGGGCGACCCGCACGCGGGTCGGGATGGTGGTCGGATCGGCGAGCTGGGCGAAGGTCGGAAGAGCTACTTCCGCCTCGCGCAGCCGGTCGACTGCATGGGTCAGCGTCTCGGTGGCGAGGTTCCGCTCCAAGTCGAGGCTTTCCGTGGTCATGAGCACCTCCGGGTAGGTCCTTCGACCGTAGAGACTCCGCATTCGGGAAACGACGGGCATTCCGCGTAGGAGGGATCGGTGGATTCCCTGCTTCGACTACCTTCCGCGTGTGGTCGCACCCGTCCAGCGAGACCAGGAGCTCGAGCTCACGATCGACTCTCTCGCCTACGGCGGGAACGGCGTGGCGCGCCTCGACGGCTTCGTCGTCTTCGTCCGTCGGGGACTGCCGGGCGACACCGTGCGCGCCCGCGTCACGAAGGTGCAGCGCCGGCACGCCGAGGCACTCGCCACGGAGGTGCTGTCCGCAGGTCCTCAGCGTGTGGAGGCCCCGTGCGCGCACTACCCGGCCTGCGGTGGCTGCCGCTTCCAGGATCTCGCTTACGACGCGCAGGTCGCGACAAAGGAACAGTGGGTG
The DNA here is from genome assembly GCA_963823265.1 of uncultured Thermoleophilia bacterium. Classification (GTDB taxonomy): domain Bacteria; phylum Actinomycetota; class Thermoleophilia; order Gaiellales; family Gaiellaceae; genus PALSA-600. The sequence goes on along the minus strand of CAWGLA010000009.1, from coordinate 155,986 downwards.
CGCGACTCCCTGCAGCGGTTGGCGGGCCTCACCGACCTGCCGCTCGAGCCGATCCTGCCGGCCGCGTCGCAGTTCGGCTACCGCAACAAGATGGAGTACTCCTTCGCGGAGCTCGCGGACGGCCCGACGCTCGGTCTGCACCGGGCGGGCCGCTGGGACGAGGTGCTCGAGATTCAGAAGTGCTGGCTGACGACCGACCTCGGCAACGGGATCCGCAATCGCGTGCGCGAGTGGGCGCGCGAAGAAAGGCTCCCGGCCTACGACCAGGAGACGCACGAGGGATATCTCCGTCACCTCCTGATCCGGGAAGGTCGCAACACGGGCCAGGCGCTCGTGCAGCTCGTCACCAACAGCGGCGAGCGCTTCGACCGTGAGCGGCTGATCGAGGTGCTGACGGAGTTCCCCGAGGTGCGCTCGATTCACTGGTCGGTGAACACCGGCGTCTCCGAGGTGACCAACCTGCCCACCGAGCTCCTGTGGGGCGAGGACGCGATCGAGGAGGAGATCGGCGGCCTGCGCTACCGGGTGCGGCCGAATGCGTTCATCCAGACGAACACCGAGATGGCCGAGCAGCTCTACGGGATCGCGAGGGAGTTCGCAGGCCTGACCGGCGGCGAGACCGTCTACGACCTGTACTGCGGGATCGGGACGATCGGGCTCTTGCTGGCCGCCGACGCCCTGACGGTGTGGGGCATCGAGATCTCCGAGGAGTCGGTCGCCTGCGCGATCGAGAACCAGGAGCTGAACGCGATCGGCAACACGGCGTTCTTCGCCGGGAATGTCGGCGACGTGCTCCGCGAGCTGCGCGATCGTGCCGGCGCGCCCGATGTGGTCGTCGTCGACCCGCCTCGTGCCGGTCTCGCCGGCAAGGCGCTGAAGCGCCTGGGCGAGCTCGAGGCCCCGCGCATCGTCTACGTCTCCTGCAACCCGACCACGCTCGCCGGCGATCTCAAGCGCCTCGGCGACGACTACGGCTACCGGCTCGTGCGCGCGAAGCCCGTCGACATGTTCCCGCACACGCCGCACGTCGAATGCGTGGCGCTGCTCGAGCGGTGACCTCCTTCCTGTGCAAGGCGTGTGGGACGCAGTACCCACCGAGCGAGGAGCCGCCGGGTGCCTGCCCGATCTGCGAGGACCAGCGCCAGTACATCCCGCACGACGACGGCCAGCAGTGGGTCGAGTGGACAGCGTTCGTCGACGATCACAAGGCAGACATTCGCGACGACCACGGCATTCTCGGGATCGGGGCCACGCCCTCGTTCGCGATCGGCCAGCGGGCGCTGCTCGTCAAGTCGAGCGCCGGCAACGTCCTCTGGGACTGCACCTCGTATCTCGACGACGAGATCGTCGGGCGCGTCGGCGCGGAAGGTGGGCTCGCCGCAATCGCGATCTCCCACCCGCACTACTACAGCGCCATGGTCGAATGGGCGCACAGCTTCGGCTGTCCGATCCACCTGCACGAGGCGGAGCGGAAGTGGGTGATGCGACCGGATCCTTCCGTTCGCTTCTGGGACGGCGAGGCGAACGATCTCGGCGGCGGCTTGAGGCTCATCCGCTGTGGCGGCCACTACGACGGCGGCCAGGTCCTGTACTGGGCGGAGCGCCGGGCGCTGCTATCGGGCGACATCGTCCAGGTGATTCCCGACCGGCGCTACGTGGGATTCATGTACTCGTATCCGAACCTGATCCCTCTCCCGCCCTCGAAGGTGCAGCACATCGCAGACGCGCTCGCGCCGTACGCGTTCGACACCGTCTACGGCGCATGGTTCGGCCGGGTGATCGAACGCGACGGCTCAGCCGTCGTCCGGCGGTCGGTCGACCGCTACCTGCGGGCCGTCAGGGAGCCGGGGCTGCGTTCCTGACGAGCCGGGTGTGGTGTCTGACACCGCAGGTGTCCGACACTACTTGGCTCAAGGCTCACCAGTCTGTGCGGGCTCGTCGTCCGGCTCGGAACGGTGTCTGACACGCCTGGTGTCAGAGACCACGTCCCGCCAGAGCAGATCCACGTTCGGAAGCAGGAAGCCGATCGAGACGGCCGGGAGCGCGGGCAGGCCACTGAGGTTCAACCAGACCGTCAAGGCGATCGTCGCGCCCAGCGCCGCGACGAGCGTCACCCACGTCCAGTAGACGCGTAGCCCGAAGCGGTCGGCAGCACCCAGGAAGAGCGCGAAGAAGAGCAGGTCGGGGACCCCGAGGTTCGCAGCGGCGTGCTCCCCCGGTACCGGGAAGGCGAACGACAGCACGCTGAAGACGTGCTGGTGGTGCGCAACGATCTCTTTCGTCGGCCCTCGCCAGACCGAGTACGCATCGACCCACGGGATGATGCAGGCGACCAGAACGACCCACGCGACCGTCTCGAAGTAGCTCAGGAACCACCAGCCGAGGAACGTCGTCGCGCCGAGGCGGGCGAAGTTCGCCCACACGTCGAAGTGGGCGAACGTGAGCACCGCCGCGAGCACCGCGAAGGCGAGCCCGACCGGCAGCAGCCCGCGATAGGTGCGCAGCGGCAGCGCGACCAGCACGAGACCGAACACGCACGGCATCAGGACGAGCGCGATCCACGCCACGTCCCACCAGAGGCCGATCCGCCAGAGGTCCGGAGAGACCTCGTAGTAAAGGATGAGCGGTACTAGTAGGGCGGCAATTCGGCCCACCAGGGGCCAATGGACTTGAACGCGTTCCAAAAGGCGGTCTTCGCAGGGGCTTCGTCGAGAGAGGAATCGATGTCGGGGACGGCGAGCGCTTCGATCGTCGGCGTGAAGCGCTGCAGTTCGCTCACCTTACTGTCGAGGGCTCCCGCAAGTGGAAAGGCAATCCCGTTCAGGAACTCGACCGCGTCCTCGCCCATCACGACCACGAGCTTCGGCTCGACGATGCGCACCTCGCGGCGAAGCCACTCCGCGGCGAGTGTCAGGTCACAGCCGGCGAACTTGACGCAGTTCGTCCCGTAGACCTCCATCGGGTCGACGTGGAGCCGCTGCAGCGATTTGATCAGCGCGCTTCCGGCCCGCCCGTGGAATGCGACCCCTTCCTGCAGTTCTTGGGCCTGAGGCCCGTATTTGAGCAGGAAGATGCTGGCGAGCGGATGCCCGGTCGGAAGCGCCGTCGGCGCCCCGTCGGCCGCTTGCGCGATCTCGTGCGACAGGCGATTGATCTCGGTGATCGCCTTGCGCAGGTAGCGCTCATAGATCTCGTCTGTCGTCACGGTGGAGGCCACGCGGCAGGAGGACCTTTCGCGCCGCGAGGACCTTCTCCTAGCGGACCTTTTCTTTGGCCTGGGCGACCCACTTCAGCGACTGAAGGTAGGCCAGCGACTTGGGGCGGCGCAGGATTTCGGCCGTCCGCAGCGACAGGACGAACTCCTCCTGGTCGCGGAACTCCCGCATCCTGAGCGCGCCCGTGCCGACTCCTTGGAGCACGTGTGCGTCGGAACCCGCGCCCATCGTCAGGTTGTACTTGCGGGCGAACCGGAGCGCCTCGTCGTTGTAGCCCTCGAAGAGCAGGCGCGCGTTGTAGACCTCGAGGACGTCGATGTCGGCGAGATGGCGGTGGAGCGTGCGCGGGTCCGGGATGGCGTGCATGCGGTCGAACGGATGCGGAACGTAGACGATTCCGTCCTGCTCGCGAATCGCCTCGATCGTCTCCGCGAAGGTGAGCCCACGTGGGATCTCCTGTCGCAGGAAGAGGCCGATCACCTCGCCCTGCGAGTCCGTCTTCACCTCTTCGCCGGGAATGACGATCAGGTTGCGGTTCCGTGCGTAGTCGGCGGCCTCGAGCGCCCCGCCGAAGACGTTGTGATCCGTGACTGCGATCGCTCCGAGGCCTTCCGCCTCGGCGTGGTCCACGAGCTCCGCGGCATCGATGCTGCAGTCGTGCGACCACGACGTGTGCATATGCAGGTCGGCGACGATCCACGGACGATCCTCGAGCGGCGGGCCGTGGCGCCGCTTGCGGCGGCGGGTCCCCAGGGACGCGTAGATCTCCTCGAGCTCGTGCCCGACCGCGGTGAAGGTGTGCTGCTCGGCCTCGGAGCGAGCGATCGTGGCGGCCGCCTCGCGGAACGCTTCGTCCTCGGCAAGTCGCGCGGTTGCGGCTGCCGCAAGCTCCAGCTGTGCCTCGAGGCCGCGGGGCCGCACGATCGCGCAGCCGGACGCGGCCGCCTCGAGCGTCACGCGACGCAGGCCCTCGACCCCCGGAACGAAGATCGCAGCCGGATTGAGCACCGCCGCGCGGCTCGCGGCGTCCCGCTCCGTGCGCGTGTGCACGCGCCCGGCGAGATCGCGCGGGATCGCGGGACGACCGATCAGCGGGCGCGTGCGCAAGAGAGTGACGTCCCAGCCGGGAAGCTCGCGGAGTGTCCGGACGATGCCGCGGGCGACGACCCGTTCGTTCGGGCGAAGCTCGACGACGATCGTCTTGTGCTTCCGCACCGGCCTGAACAGGTCGGTGTCGACTCCCGGCGAGAGCACGCGATAGTCACCCGGGAACCGCTCCTCCGCTGCGGCGCGCACGTCGTCGGAGAGTGCGATCAGGGCGTCGAGCCGTGCCAGCAGCTTCTCGCGCTGTGAGCGGGCCGGCGGATAGCCGAGGCGATCCGCGGACGCGAAGGTGGCGACGGCGAGCGCGTCCGTGTCGCGGAGCGCGAGATACGAGAGTGAGGGCAGGCCGGGGTCGAACCCGTGGACGACGTCGTAGCTCCCCTGGGAGAGCGCCTGGCGGAGGTTGGCCTGCACACCGACCGGAACGCCGAGCTGCGACCGGCGCGATACCGGCACCGCCGGACCGACCGCGATCACCTCGGCCGGTTCACCGCGCGCGAGCGCCCGGCGCCCGGCGAGCAGGTCGGCAGCGCGTGTCGAGGGCGCGAGCACCGTCACCGCGTGTCCGGAGGCCCGAAGGGCTGCGGCGATCCCCGCCACGTGGTCGTTCACGTCGTGCGGCTGCGACCACGCGAACGGCGTCACCAGACAGATGCGCATCGCCCCCGAGCTTAGCCCGGGGGCGATACAAACCGACGTGCTAGACCTGAGCAGGCGCGGGCGCCGCGATCTCGCGGCGGTTTCGCTCGATGAACTCCTCGACGAGCTCTGCGGCGTCGTCGTCCTGGATCTGCCGGGGCGGCGACTTCATCAGGTAGGAGCTCGGGCCCTCGAGAGAGCCGGAGATGCCGTTGTTCAGGGCGAGCTTCGCGAGGCGGACGGCGTCGATCACGATGCCGGCCGAGTTCGGCGAATCCCACACCTCGAGCTTCAGCTCGACGTTCAGGGGCACGTCGCCGAAGCTCGACCCCTCGAGGCGGATGTACGCCCATTTGCGGTCGGTCAGCCACGGCACGTAGTCGGACGGGCCGACGTGGACGTTCTTCGCGCCCAGGTCGTAGTCGAGCATCGACGTGACGGCGTTCGTCTTCGAGATCTTCTTCGACTCGAGGCGCTCGCGCTCGAGCATGTTGAGGAAGTCGGAGTTGCCGCCGACGTTCAGCTGCATCGTCTTGTCGAGATGCACACCTCGCTCGCGGAACAGCGACGTGAGCACGCGGTGGGTGATCGTCGCGCCGACCTGCGACTTGATGTCGTCGCCGATCACCGGCACGCCGGCCTCCTGGAACCGCTTGTTCCAGTAGTCCTCGCGAGCAATGAAGACCGGCATGCAGTTCACCATCGCGCAGCCTGCCGCCATGATCTGCTCCGCGTACCAGCGGACGGCGTCCTCGGAGCCGACCGGCAGATAGTTGACGACGACGTCGACCTTGCGCTCCTTGAGGATCCCGACGATGTCGTCGGTCGGGCTCGGGTCCTTTTCGACGACCTCGGACAGGTACTTGCCGATCCCGTCGAGCGTCATGCCGCGGTTGACCTTGATGCCCGTCTTCGCGACCTCGGCAAACTTGATCGTGTCGTTCGGGTGCGCCCACATGGCCTCGGCGATGTCGACACCGACCTTGCCTTTGACGACGTCGAACGCCGCGACGACCTCGATGTCGCGGATGTGGTAGCCGCCGAGGTCGACGTGCATCAGGCCGGGTACGAACTCCTCCGGTTTGGCGTCCTTGTAGTAGGTCAGGCCCTGCATGAACGAGTTCGCGCAGTTTCCGACTCCGATGATCGCGACGCGGACCTTGTCCTGCTGCCGTCCGCGCCCGTTGTTGTTTTCACTCACTTGGATGCCTCCATCAGTTGCTTGCGGACGTGCAGAACGCGCTGGCCAACCGTGATCCAGGCCGTGCAGGCGAGGAGCGCGATCGACCATGGAAGCACGCCCCACGGTGCGAGAACGAGACCGGCGGTGATCACGACAACGCGCTCCGCGCGCGAGCCGATGCCGACGTCGCCGCGCAAGCCGATCGCTTCGGCCTTTGCGCGCGTGTACGAGACGAGGAACGAACCCGCGACCGCCGCGACGGTGACGGCGACGAACACCGGCCGGTGCTGCGTCGCGAGGAGATAGGCGATCGCGGTCAGCATGAAGCCTTCGCTGACGCGGTCGGTCGTCGAGTCGAGGAACGCGCCGAACGGCGTCGTCTTGCCGCCCGCGCGGGCGAGTGCGCCGTCGAGGATGTCGAGCAGTGACCCGGCCACGAAGACGGCAGCCGCGAGCCAGTAGAAGAGGATCTCGTTGCGGTCTTCGAAGAGGACGAGGATGGACGCCGCTCCGCAGAGCAGCACGCCGGTCGCGGTCAAGGCGTTCGGGGTGACCCGGGTGCGGGTGAGTCCGGTGACCGACCGGGAAGCCAGCGTGCGCGCACCGGATGTATAGCCGTGCTTGATCGCAGCCGCTCTCGTCACGGACTTGACCGTACCACCGTGCGTGCCGAGGCTCTCGTCCGCGTCGGCAGACGGTCGGTTACGCCCGACGAGCGGCAAACACGCGACGAATTCGCGCGCTGTAGACCAGGGTCATCGCCAAGATCGCGACGCCGATGCCCGCGAGGCAGTCGAGCCAGAAATGGTTGCCGGTCGCCATCACCGCGAAGCAGACCCACGCGGGCCAGATCGCCCAGACGACCTTCGCCCACCGGCTGCGGCAGACGCTGAAGAGCACGACGCCCACGATCAGCGCGTCGGCAGCGTGCAGGCTCGGCATCGCGGCGTACGGGTTGGCAGCCAGGTTCACGAGCCCGTCGCGGTGCGTGTCGACGAAGCCGACCCCGAGCAGGCGCGGCGGGGCGGTCGGCACGAAGACGTAACCGATCAGGCCGATCACGTTCGCGAGGAGGATCGAGTTGCGGAAGCCGACGAACTGCTCGTGGCGTCGCAGGTAGACCCAGAGCACCGCGAGGCCGAGAACGGCGAACTCGGAGAGCCAGTAGGTCCAGGAGACGGCGGTCTCGAGCAGATGGCGCTGGTCGACGAAGTTCTGGAACGTCAGCTCGTACAGCCGGTTCGCGATGCTCGTCTCGAAGTGGACGACGTGGCGGCCGTTGGCGATCGCCTTGCTCGGGTTGCGGTCCGCCACTCCTCGCGCGAGTTGGTAGAGCACGGCGAAGCCGAACCAGATCGCCAGCTGGCGACCAAGGTCCGCCCACCCACGCGGCAAATGACGCCGCCCCGCTGCGACCATGGTGGACATGCCCTTTGATTCTAGACCTCGCGGCGGGGGCGGGCGCTACCCGCCGATGTAGCTCATCTCCACCTTTGGCAAGGATTCGGTGGCTTCGGAGCGAAGCTCGGAATAGCGGTCTTTGCGGGTTTTCCAGACGTCGTGCAGCGCCTGCGTGAGCTCCAGATCCGAGGCTCCGCCCCGGATCAGCGCCCGCAGGTCGTTGCCCCGGACCGCGAACAGGCAGGTGAAGAGCTTCCCTTCTGCGGACAGCCGCGCCCGCGTGCAGTCACCGCAAAACGGCTGTGTGACCGAGGCGATCACCCCGAACTCGCCGCTCCCGTCCTTGTAGCGCCAGCGTTTGGCGACCTCGCCCCGGTACTCGGCATCGACCGGCTCGACGCCGAACGCGCCGTCGAGGGCGCTGACGATCTCCTTCGCCGGGACGACGTCGTCGAGGCGCCAGCCGTTCGTGTTGCCGACGTCCATGAACTCGATGAAGCGCAGCGTGTGCCCCCGTTCACGAAAGAACGCGGCCATCGGAACGATCTGGTCGTCGTTTGCGCCCCGCTTGATCACCGCGTTCACCTTCACGGGCAGGCCGGCGGCACTCGCGGCGTCGATCCCCTCGAGCACGCGATCGACCGGAAAGTCGACGTCGTTCAGCGCGCGAAACTGTGCGTCGTCGAGCGAGTCGAGGCTGACGGTGATCCGCCGCAGTCCGGCGTCCGCGAGCGAGTTGCGCCTTCTGCGGGAGCAGCGAGCCGTTCGTCGTCAGGGTCAGATCCACGTCGAGCTCCGCCAGTTGCGCGACGAGCCGCTCCAGGTCGCGCCGCACGAGCGGCTCTCCTCCCGTGATGCGGATCTTGCGCACGCCGCCCTCGACGAAGACGCGTGCGACGCGTGCGATCTCTTCGAACGTCAGCAGCTCGCGCCGATCGAGGAACGCATGGTCACGGCCGTACGCCTCCTTGGGCATGCAGTAGACGCAGCGGAAGTTGCAGCGGTCGGTGACCGAGATGCGCAGATCGCGCAGCGGCCGGCCGAAGGTGTCGAGCACGTCCATCCCAGGGAACCGTAGCTTCCACGCGGGCCAAGGGGTCTGACGCCTGGAAGTCGCCGGACACCGTTTAATCGCGCGGGTGCGTCCGCTGATCATCCTCGTTGCCGTGACCGCCGTCTGGGGAGTGACGTTCGTCCAGGTCAAGGATGCGGTTGCGCTCTATCCCCTGTTCGCGTTCCTCGCGCTGCGCTTTGCGATCGCGAGCTGCACCCTCGCCCCCGTCGGGCTGGGCCGGCTGCGAGGCCTCCGCCGGAGCGGACTGGCCGCCGGAGCGTTCGCGGGCACGTTGCTCGGCGCAGGCTATGCCCTGCAGACGGCGGGGCTCGAGCGGACGTCGGTCTCGTCGACGGGCTTCATCACCGGGATGTACGTGGTGCTCACGCCGCTGCTTGCGCTGATGCTCTTTCGGGTTCAGGCGGCGCGTGCGGCGTGGGTCGGTGTCGCGCTCGCCACAGCAGGGCTCGTGCTGCTCTCGGGCGGCGTGCACGCCGGCACGGTGGCGGGCGACCTGCTCGTGCTCGCCGGCGCGGCCGTGTACTCGCTGCAGATCGTGTTGATGGAGCGCTTCGCGCCGCTCTACGACGCGATCGCCTTCACGCTCGTCGAGATGCTTGCGGCGTGCGCCGGACTGCTCGTCGTCGCGATCTCGGCCGGTCAGCTCACGTGGCCGCACGGCTGGACGGTCTGGGGGGCATTGCTCGTCACCGGCGTCTTCGCCAGCGCGCTCGCATTCCTCGCCCAGACGTGGGCCCAGCGTCGCGCGACGGCGACGCAGACCGCGCTCGCGTTCTCGCTCGAGCCGGTGTGGACTGCCTTCTTCGGGTTCACGCTCGCAGCCGACCGGCTCGGCGGGCTGGCCTGGATCGGGTGCGCCGTGATCATGGCCGGGATCGTCGTCGCGGAGCCTGCGGCGGGGAATGCCCTGCGGCGCGTCGTGCGGAGGCCGCAGCTCACATGACCGCGGTGCTGCTCGCGCTCGCCTCCGCGGCGCTCTTCGGCGGGATGACGATCGCGGTTCGCATCGGACTTCGGGACGGTGGTGACGCGGGCGGCGCCGCGCTTGCGACCGTCCTCCCGGCGCTCGGTGTGGCACTCGTCGCGGCGATGTTCCGCCACGACGTGCACCACGTCTGGCCGTTCTTCCTCGCCGGACTGCTCGCGCCGGGCGCGTCGCAGATCTTGTTCACGCTTGGGGTGCGAGAGATCGGCGCGTCGCGCACCTCGGTCACCGTCGGTGCTGCCCCCCTCGCCGCGGTTGCGATCGCGCTCGTCTTCCTCGGCGAGCCGTTGCGCGCCCCGCTGCTCGTCGGCGCGCTTGCCGTGGTTGTGGGCGGAGTCCTCCTCGCAGCCGAGCGCGATCGGCCCGGGCACCTGCGCGGGCGAGGACTGCTCTTTGCGGCTGCCGCTGCGGCGCTCTTCGCGACCCGCGACAACGTCGTGCGCGCGCTCCATGCGCAGGCGAGCCCGGAGACGGCGGCCGCCGCAACGCTCGTGGCGGGAACGCTCGTCGCCGCGCTCTGGGCGAGGCGTGCACCGACCAAGCGCGAGCTCAGGCGGCTGGCGCCGGCGGGCATCCTCTTCGGCCTCTCCTACGTCTGCCTCTTCGAGGCGTACTGGCGGGGCCGCGTCACGGTGGTCTCGCCGCTCGTCGCGACCGAGTCGCTGTGGGGGGTCGCGCTCGCAGCGCTGCTGATCCGACACACGGAGGGCATGGGGCGGAGGCTCGCGCTCGGCGCGCTCCTGATCGTCGCCGGCGGCGCCGTCATCGGCGCAACTCGCTGACGAGGAAGACGACGACGAGGGCCGCGGCCGCTGCCGCGATCCCGAGCGCGTGTCCCCAGATGCCGGCGAAGATGAAGAGCGGGATGAAGATGCCGAGATCGGCCCGGTGGCCGCCGATCCGGGCGTGGGCCAGCCGCTCGTCGACCCGGCGGTCGATCTCCTTCTCGATCCGGTCGAGGAACCCGGCCACCAACTCGGCGTCGTGGGCCGGCCCCAGTTCCTGCCGGGCGGCGAGGGTCGCGTCGAGCTCCTGCTGGGTCTCGGGCTCCATGCGGAGACTATGGCACAGAGGCGCGGCCAGAATCTGATATGATCCGGCTTAGATTTTCTCTCAGTACCACCAGAAGGAGACGAAACACGTGGCAAAGACCATTGGCATCGACCTCGGCACGACCAACTCGTGCATCGCCACCCTCGAGGGCGGCGAGCCGGCGGTGATCCCGAACGCGGAGGGCGGCCGGACGACCCCGTCGGTCGTCGCGTTCACGAAGGACGGCCAGCGGCTCGTCGGCGCCCCGGCGCGGCGGCAGCAGGTCACGAACCCGGAGAACACCGTGTTCTCCATCAAGCGCTTCATGGGCCGCAAGTTCGACGAGGTCAACGAGGAGATGACCATCGTCCCGTACAAGGTCGTGAAGGGCCAGAACGACGACGTGCGCGTCGAAGCGGGCGGCAAGCAGTGGGCGCCGCCGGAGCTCAGCGCGATGATCCTCCAGAAGCTGAAGGCGGACGCCGAGGCTTATCTCGGCGAGTCGGTCACCGACGCGGTGATCACCGTGCCCGCCTACTTCAACAACGCGCAGCGCGAAGCGACGAAGGACGCCGGCAAGATCGCCGGCCTCAACGTCCTGCGCATCATCAACGAGCCGACTGCGGCGGCGCTCGCCTACGGGCTCGACAAGGAAGGCGCCGACCAGACGATCCTCGTCTTCGACCTCGGCGGCGGCACCTTCGACGTGTCCGTGCTCGAGCTCGGCGACGGCGTCTTCGAGGTGAAGTCGACGAACGGCGACAACCACCTCGGCGGCGACAACTTCGACAAGGCGATCGTCGACTGGATGATCGCCGAGTTCAAGAAGGACCAGGGCATCGACCTGGGCGCCGACCCGATGGCCCTGCAGCGGCTCTACGAGGCCGGTGAGAAGGCGAAGATCGAGCTCTCGTCGACGATGACGACGCAGATCAACCTGCCGTTCATCACCGCCACTCAGGACGGCCCGAAGCACCTCGACATGCAGCTGACGCGCGCGAAGCTCGAGGAGCTCACGCACGCGCTGCTCGAGCGGACCGTCGCGCCGACGAAGCAGGCGCTCACCGACGCCGGCCTTTCCGCGTCCGACATCGATCACGTCGTGCTCGTCGGCGGGATGACCCGTATGCCTGCGACCCAGGCGAAGGTCAAGGAGCTGATCGGCAAGGACCCGCACAAGGGCGTCAACCCCGACGAGGTCGTTGCGATCGGCGCCGCAATCCAGGGCGGCGTCCTCAAGGGCGAGGTCAAGGACGTGCTGCTCCTCGACGTCACTCCGCTGTCGCTCGGCATCGAGACCAAGGGCGGCGTCATGACCAAGCTGATCGACCGCAACACGACGATCCCGACGCGGAAGACGGAGGTCTTCTCGACGGCCGAGGACAACCAGCCCTCGGTGCTCGTGCATGTCCTGCAGGGTGAGTCCGAGATGGCGACCTACAACAAGACGCTCGGCAAGTTCGAGCTCGTCGGCATCCCGCCGGCGCAGCGCGGCACGCCGCAGATCGAGGTCGCCTTCGACATCGACGCGAACGGGATCATCAACGTGTCGGCCAAGGATCTCGGCACCGGCAACGAGCAGCAGATCCGCATCGAAGGCGGTTCCGGTCTCGACCAGAGCGAGGTCGACCGCATGATCAAGGAGGCGGAGGCGCACAGCGACGAGGCGCACAAGCTGCGCGAGCTCGTCGATACCCGCAATAACGCCGAGTCGCTCGCCTACCAGATCGAGAAGTCGCTCAAGGAGAATCGCGAGAAGCTCGACGAGTCGGTCGCAGCGACCGTCGAAGGGCGGATCATGGAGCTCCGCGGCGTGCTCGAGTCGAGCAACGTCGCCGACATCAAGGCGAAGACGGACGCGCTGCAGCAGGCGTGGACGGAGGCTGCACAGGCGCTCTACGCGCAGGCCTCGTCGTCCCCGCCCTCGAACGGCGCCGACGGCTCCGCTGCGCCCTCCGACGACGAGGTCGTCGAGGACGCCGAGTACGAGGTCGTCGACGAGTAATGACCGAAGATCAGCATGTCGGGCAGGACGAGGCTGTCGAGGAGGTCGTCGAAGCGGCTGAGGCCGTCGACGAGCTCACCGAGGCCCGCAAGGAGCGGGATGAGTACCTCGACGCGCTCCAGCGGCTGAAGGCCGAGTTCGACAACTACCGCAAGCGGGTGGCGCGCGACCAGCAGGAGCTGGCCGCGCGCGCCCACGAGCGGCTGGTCAAGGAGCTCGTGCCGATCCTCGACGACCTCGAGCGGGCGCTTCTGCATGAAGGTGACCTGGACGAGGGCATCCGCCTCATCCACCGCCAGTTCTCCGACGCGCTCGCGAAGGAAGGGCTGAGCGAGATCGAGACCGACGGCAAGTTCGACCCGCACACACAGGAGGCACTGCTCTCTCAGCCCTCCGCTGCGGAGGAGGGGGACGTCATCCAGGTCCTGCAGAAGGGCTACCGGCTCGGCGACCGCGTGCTGCGGCCGGCGCGGGTCGTGATCTCAGCAGGGGCGGATGGCTAAGAGCCTCTACGAAGCGCTCGGCGTCTCGAAGAACGCGTCTCAGGACGAGATCAAGAAGGCGTACCGCAAGCTCGTGCGCGAGGTGCACCCGGACGCCAACCCCGGCAACGAGGAGCGGTTCAAGGAGGTGCAGGGCGCATACGACGTGCTCTCCGACCCCGACAAGCGCAAGCAATACGACCGCGTCGGTTCGACCAACGGGCGGGTGTCCCCCGGCGGGACGACGTTCGACTTCGGCGACTTCGATCTCGGCGACATCTTCGGCGGCATCTTCGGCGGCGGCCGCGGAGGCGGCCAGCAGCCGCAGCGCGGCCAGCGTGGCAACGACGTCGAGGTCGAGGTGCGCGTGTCCTTCGAGGATGCGCTTCGCGGCGCGCAGGTCACCGTTCCGGTTCAGCTCGAGCTCGCGTGTCATACCTGCCACGGCACCGGTGCGGCACCGGGCACCGCGCCGACGACGTGCCCGCAGTGCAACGGCTCGGGCGTCGTCGCCACCTCGCAGGGGCTCTTCGCGTTGCAGCAGCCGTGCCCGCGCTGCCATGGCATGGGCTCGATCGTGGAGACGCCGTGCCCGACCTGCCACGGCTCCGGTCGTGAGCGGCGAACCAAGCGCTACACCGTCAAGATCCCTGCCGGGGTCAAGGACGGCACGCGGATCAAGTTGAAGGGCAAGGGCGAAGCCGGCTACGGCGGCGCCCCGGCGGGCGACCTGTACGTCGTCACTCGCGTCGAGCCGTCGAAGATCTACGAGCGCCGGGGAGACGATCTCGTCGTCATCGTCCCGGTGTCGTATCCGACCGCGGCGCTCGGCGGCACCGTCGAGGTGTCGACGCCCGAGGGAGCGGTCTCGCTCAAAGTCCCGGGCGGCACCGAGGACGGCAAGCTCCTGCGGATCAAGGGCCGCGGGGCACCGCGTCTCAAGGGCTCGGGCAAGGGCGACGTGCTGGCGCGGATCAGGATCGAGGTGCCGAAGCGAATCTCGAAGAAGCAGCGCGAACTGCTCGAGCAGTTGCAGAAGGCGAGTGGGTAGGGATGCCCGAGCGTCCGCGCTACATGATCAGCGTCGCCGCGGAGCTCGTCGGCATGCATCCGCAGACGCTCCGCATCTACGAGCAGCGCGGCCTCGTGCGTCCGCAGCGCACGGCGGGCAACACGCGCCTGTACTCCGACCGGGACGTCGAGCGGCTGCGGCTGATCCAGCGCCTGACGACCGAGCTCGGGTTGAACCTCGCGGGCGTCGAGCGTGTGCTCGCGATGGAGGACGAGCTGCAGCGCATGCGCCGCAGGCTCGAGCGGATGGAGCAGGAGATGCGCCGTTCGCTCGACGAAGTGCACCGCCAGTACCGCCGAGACCTCGTGCTCTACCGGCCGACGCAGCTGCCGGCGCACCAGAGAGCGCACTGACCGGAATGGACGAGTCGCGCCGAGACCAGTCTGGTGTCAGACATCGACCAGCGCGCTCGTCCTACGAATCGAACAAGGACTGAAACGACATGGATTTCAACAAGCTGACCATCAAGGCACAGGAAGCCGTCGCAGCCGCTCAGGAACTGGCGCGCCGGCGTGCCAACCCGGAGATCACGCCGGACCATCTGCTGCTCGCGCTCCTCGACCAGGATCTCTTCGCCGACTGGCGCGCGCTCCGGGCAGAGGCCGAGCTGAAGCTCGCTGCCCTGCCGACCGTCCAGGGCGGCCAGCAGCAGCCGAACGTCTCGTCGGCGTTCTCGCGCGTGCTCGACCGGGCGGACGACGAACGCCGCCGGCTCGAGGACGACTACGTCTCGACCGAACATCTCTTCCTCGCGATCGAGCCGGTGCCGCGCGACGAGATCCTCGCGTGGATCGAGCAGGTGCGCGGCGGACAGCGCGTCACCTCCCAGGACCCGGAGGGGAGCTACCAGGCGCTCGAGAAATTCGGCCGCGACCTCACCGAGGCCGCCGAGGCCGGCAAGCTCGACCCGGTGATCGGACGCGACGAGGAGATTCGCCGCGTCATCCAGGTGCTCAGCCGCCGAACGAAGAACAACCCGGTACTGATCGGCGAGCCGGGCGTCGGCAAGACGGCGATCGCCGAAGGGCTCGCGCAGCGCATCGTCGCCGGCGACGTGCCCGAGGGACTGAAGGATCGCCGTGTCTGGGGGCTCGACCTCGGCGCGCTGCTCGCAGGCGCCAAGTACCGAGGCGACTTCGAGGAACGGCTGAAGGCCGTGCTCACCGAGATCAAGAACTCGGAGGGCCGGATCATCCTGTTCATCGACGAGCTGCACACGATCGTCGGTGCCGGCGCCGCCGAAGGTGCTGTCGACGCTGCGAACCTGCTCAAGCCGCTGCTCGCGCGCGGTGAGCTCCGCTGCGTCGGTGCGACGACGCTCGACGAGTACCGCAAGCACATCGAGAAGGACGCTGCACTGGAGCGACGCTTTGCGCCGGTCTATGTCGGCGAGCCTTCGGTTGCCGACACGATCGCAATCCTGCGCGGCCTGAAGGAGCGTTACGAGGCGCATCACGGTGTCCGGATCCGCGACGCGGCGCTCGTCGCCGCGGCGGTGCTCAGCCATCGGTACGTCGCCGACCGCTTCCTGCCCGACAAGGCGATCGACCTGGTCGACGAGGCCGCCGCGCGGCTCCGCATCGAGATCGACTCGAGCCCGCTCGAACTCGACGAGGCCAATCGCAGGGTGATGCAGCTCGAGATCGAGCTGGCCGCGATGGCAAAGGAGACCACGTCGGTGCGTGAGCCGGTCGAGCGAGCGCTCGCCGAGGCCAAGGAAGAGCGGAACACCCTCGCAGCACGCTGGGCGAAGGAGAAAGAGGCGCTCGAGCGGGTCAAGGAGATGACCCGCCGCATCGACGAGCTACGACAGGAGGCCGAGCGCGCCGAACGCGAGGGGAACCTGCAGCGAGTCGCCGAGATCCGCTACGGCGAGATCCCGCAGCTCGAGAAGGAGCTCGCCGAGCGAGACACCACCATCGAGCATCCGATGGTGAAAGAGGAGGTCGACGAGGACGACATCGCGACCACGGTCTCGCGCTGGACGGGGATCCCCGTCGACCGGCTGCTCGAAGGCGAGACCGAGAAGCTGATCCACATGGAGGAGCGCCTCCACCAGCGTGTCGTCGGGCAGAGCGAGGCCGTCGCCGCAGTCGCGAACGCGTTGCGGCGTGCGCGCACCGGCTTGCAGGATCCCGACCGGCCGATCGGATCGTTCGTGTTCCTCGGCCCGACAGGGGTTGGCAAGACCGAGCTGGCGCGCGCGCTCGCGGAGTTCATGTTCGACGACGAGAAGGCGATGGTGCGGATCGACATGAGCGAGTATCAGGAGCGGCACACCGTGTCGCGCCTGATCGGCGCACCGCCGGGGTACGTCGGCTACGACGAGGGCGGCCAGCTGACCGAAGCGGTCCGGCGCCGGCCCTACTGCGTGATCCTGCTCGACGAGATCGAGAAGGCACATGCCGAGGTCTTCGACGTGCTGCTCCAGGTGCTCGACGAAGGGCGCCTGACCGACGGCCAGGGGCGCACGGTCGACTTCCGCAATGCCGTGCTGATCATGACGTCGAACATCCGCAGCGCGGAGGCGCTGAGCGAGCACTTCCGCCCCGAGTTCCTGAACCGGATCGACGAGATCGTCGAGTTCCAGGCGCTCTCGCGCGAGCAGCTCGCCGACATCGTCGAGTTGCAGCTGGCCCGCCTGCGCGAACGGCTCGCCGAGCGTGGCCTGGCACTCGAGTTGACCGACACCGCCAAGGAGGCGATCGCCGAAGCGGGTTGGGACCCCGCCTACGGCGCCCGGCCGCTCAAGCGGGCGATCCAGCGTCTGCTCGAGAACCGGCTCGCGCTGCGGCTGCTCGAAGGCGACTTCGGCCAAGGCGACACGATCCGGGTCGACGCGCAGCACGGCGACCTGGTGTTCGAGCGCGTCGAGGCCGCGGTCGCGGTCTAGCTGGGCGAAAGGTGTCTGACACCGAGCGGTGTCAGACACCACTCTCGGCCGATGTTCACGACCGCCACTAAGTGGCGTCAGTACGCTCGCTCAGGTGAGCGCGGATACTGGGGGCGTGCGCGTCGTCCTGTTGATCTCCGTCATCCCGGTTGCGGCTGGAACGACTGGATGCGGAGACTCAACGCATGCATCGGGGCCTACACCACCCCGGCAACCTGCGACGCCCGTGCTCGCCGCCGCTGCGAGCGAGGAAGGGCCTGCTGCATCTGGCAACTGGTTTGCGTGGATGCAAAGCGCCGAAGCAAATCCTTCCCCGCCACGCACCCGGACAGGCGTGTTCGTTCGGCGGAGCGGACGAACGATCCGCGTGAATCTCCGAGGGACATACGCACAGACGGGCGGGATCGACGGCCAGCAGCTCGTCATACAGGTCACAAGGGGTGGCCGTTCACGACTTGCGCTCTATGGTCTCGCCACCCACAGGCTGCGCTTTCTTCCGCCGTACATCAACGACGGGGCTTGGCTTTGGCGACCAGACATCGACGGCCACCGCATCCTCTACGGCGCAATTGTCCCCGGCAGCGCCGCCGTCCTGCGCTACGAGATTCGGATCGCCGACCTCGACCGCCACACAGTGAGAACACTCGCACGACTGGACGGCCACGCCGAATACGCCGCACCCGGCCAACTCCAAGGCGACTGGGCCACCTGGGTTTCCTGTCCGGAAAGCACCTGCAGCGTTCGGCGCGAGAACCTCGCGACAGGCATCACCGACAGCCCACCCGACCCGAACCATCTTGTCTACACCCAACTTGGCCCCGCAGTCAGTCGCAGCGGCGTCGTCTACTACGAACGCGCGCTCGGCCAATGCGGACAAACCGAGATCAGGCGATGGAACGGACATGCCGACTCGCTGGTCACACGACTCCCGACGGGCAGTGGCTACCAATACGCCTACCTTGCAAAGGACACACATCCCAGCCTGTACTTCGACCTCGTCGGCTGCAGCCGGACGGCGAGAAGCGACATCTACGCGATACCCGTCTCCAGGGGAGGATGATCCCGTGCGGGTCGACTTGCTGCCACGAGTCAGGAACCCGCAGTGATGCGGCTTTGGCGGCTCACGAAGCTCAGTAGAGAAGCGCGATCAGGACCTGCGCGATGATGATCTTCGTGAACATCGCAAGCGGATAGACCGTCGCATACCCGATGCTCACGTCGGGATCGTCGTCGGTCGTCTCGCTCGCGTGGGCGAGCACGGCTGGTTGCGTGTGCGTGCCCGCGACGACGCCGGCCAGCATCGTCGGTGAGAGCTTCAGCAGACGTTTGCCGACCAGGACCACGACCACGAGCGGCGTCAGGGTGACGAAGGCACCGGCCGCAACGATCTTCAGGGAGCTCGGGTCCGCAATCGTCTGTGAGACCGTGCTGCCGGCGACGGTGCCGATGCCGGCGAGGAACAGGACGGTTCCCAGCTGGCGGAGCGTCAGGTTCGCCGTGTACGGCATCTGCCATACGAGCGGCCCGGTGCGGCGGAGCGCACCCAGGACGAGACCGGCGACGAGCGGGCCGCCCGCGACGCCGAGCGCGAAGTGATTGCCGCCCGGGAAGGCGATGCTGATCGACCCGAGCAGGAGCCCGAGCGCCATGCCGAGGCTGAACGTCAGCGCGTCGACCTCGCCCAGCGCTCGCAGCGAGTCGCCGAAGAACGTCGCGACCTCGGACATGCGCGGCCGTGAGGCGACGATGCGGATCTGGTCTCCGAGCTCCACCGTCATCTCAGGGTCGGCGACGAGATCGACGTCGCCGCGGCGAACGCGGGTGGCGGTCGCACCGAATCGTTCGTCGAGCGAAAGATCCCCGAGCCGCCTGCCCGCGATCGAATGGTCGGAAACGGTGATGCGGCGGAAGTCGACGTCGTGGCGGTCGAGCTCTGCCTGCTCGTCGCTCTCGAAGCCCACATCCGAGATCACCGCCTGAACCGCGGCGTACTCGCCGACCACGGTCAGGAGATCGCCTTCACGCGGGTGCAGGTTGGGCGTCGCCGGGACCGGGTGGCCGTCGCGCACGAGCCGGCCGAACGTGACCGGCTTCCGGTGCGCGTGCGCGAGCTCTGCCAGCGCGGGCAGTCCGTCCCGCTCCACCTCGGCCGTGCGCGCCACGAGCCTCGTGCTCGAGATGCGCCGGTCGCGCAGGATCAAATGGCAGGCGAGGAGAGGTAGGAGCACTCCCAGCGGATAGGCGAGTGCGTAGCCGACGACCGGCTGGGCAGCGACGACGTCGAAGTTCGATGCGGGGACGAGATTCTTCAGCGAATCGAGTGCAGCGGCGAGCGCAGGCGTGTTCGTGAGCCCGCCGGCGAAGATGCCGGCTGCGGTCGGCACCGACAGGCCGACGACCCACGCGCAGGCGGCCGCGACGATCGAGGCGAGCACGACGGCGGCCAGCACCATCCGCGTTCACCGCGATGCCGCGGCGGCGCATCGCAGCGACGAAGCTGGGGCCGCTCGCGAGCCCGATCGTGTAGACGAGGATCGAAAGGCCGAGCGTCCAGACCGGCTCGGCGATCTTCAGGCTCGGCTCGGTCGCGCCGATCGCGATGCCGGCGAAGAGCACGGCGGCGATCCCCAGGCTGAAGCCGGCGATCCGGATCCGGGCGAGCAGGAAGCCGCAGGCGGCGACGACGAAGAGGAGCAGCGTCGGATTCTCGGCGAGCCGATTGACCACGGCATCAGCATCGGCGCGGCCCGGCCCGCCCGCATCGGGAAAAACCCCAGGTGAGGGCCGTGGAAGCTACCCGCGGGGCGGCAGGTCGACGTCGTCGAGAAAGTCGGCGCCCTTCTGCACGGGCGGGGCGCCGTAGACGAAGACGACGAGCTCCTCGTCGGTCTCGTTCCGCATCTGCAGCGGCGTCATCGGCTCGACGGCGACCACGCTGCCGGGACCGAGATCGACGCGCTCCGGCTCGTCACCGAGCAGCATCGTGAGCGCACCCGAGAGGACGACGAACACCTCTTCCTGCGCGTGGTCCTGGTGGCGGCGGCCCGTCGAGTGAGGTGGATAGCGCCAGAGCCGCGCGCGTGACTGACGCAGCTCGACCGCGGTGGTGATGTCCGCTGCGCGGCGTGGCTGCTCGCCGTCGTTCGGCGGTCGCTCCGCGTACTCGAGATCCTCGACGGAGACCCAGTGGTAGCCCACGCCTCCAGTCTAGGCCCGATACGGTGCGCGCGTGATTCTCGTCGTGGCCGCGACCCAGGAGGAGCTTCGGGGCGCCGGAGGAGGCTCGACGCTCGTCTGCGGGGTCGGTCCTGTCGAGGCGGCCGCCCGCACCGCCGCCGAGCTCCAGGCCCTGCAGAGGCTCAAGGCGGTCCTGAACGTCGGGATCGCGGGCGCTCGCGCGTTCGACGAGCCCGCTAGCCGTGATCGGCACCGAGGCGGTCTACTGCGATGCCGACGACCCGCGCTGGATCGAGCTGCACACGCCGGCCGACCCACCTTGCTCGACGCCGCGCGTCGCGCCCTGCCGGGCGCCCGTGCCGAGTCGATCGGGACCTCCGCGCGCGTCGGGGGCTCGACCGGCTGCGAGGTCGAGGCGATGGAGGGCTACGCCGTCCTGAGGGCGGCGGCGCTGGCCGGCGTGCCGGCGATCGAGGTGCGCGTGCTCGCAAACGCGATCGGGGAGCCGGACCGCCGACTCTGGCGCTTCGACGAGGCGAAAGCGCTGCTCGCCGAGCTCCTGCCCGGTCTGGTCAGGGAGCTGGCACATGCCTGAGCTACCGCCGCCGTTGCCGCCCGCCGAGCGCACGGTCGGACAGCTGATCGCGGAGGCGATCCGGGCGTACGGGGCGAACTTCTGGCGCGTCCTGCCGCTCGGCCTTCCGATCGCCGCCTCGAGCCAGATCTCGCTCGGCTACGACGCGAACGTCCAGACGGTCGTGCTCTTCGCGTTCGGGCCGCTGATCGCGCTCGCCTACGTGTACGCCTGCCACCTCGTCCACCACGCGCGCATCACGCTCGTGGCGTGCGTGACCGCGGTGCTCGTCTTTGCCCCGGTGCCCCTGCTCGTCCGGGCGGCCGTGCTGCCCGCGGTGGCCTGGCTCGCCCTGTTCGGGCTCGCGCCGGCTGCAGCCATGATCGAGCAGCTCGGTTTTCGCGCCTCGCTCGCTCGAGGCCGGCGGCTCGGGACGGCCGACTACGTGCATGCACTCGGGTCGCTCGCCACTCTCGTCATCGTCGTCGTGGTGGCGGAGTTGACGCTGATCGCGCTGCTCAGGTCTCAGGGTGACAACGGACAGCGAATCGCACACGCTCTGGCCGACCTCGTCCTCAGCCCGCTCCTCTACCTGGGCGGCGCACTCCTGTATACCGACCAGGCCGCCAGGGTAGGCTCCCGCCGACCACACCGAAGGAGCCGCCGCGATGCCGATCTTCATCCTCCTCTCGACGCTGACGCAACAGGGCGTCCAGACCCTCAAGTCGAATCCTGAGCGCCTGCGGCAGGTGAACCACGACGTCGAGGAGCTCGGCGCCAAGGTGCTGCACCAGTGGGCGACGCTCGGAGAGTTCGATTTCGTCAACGTGCTCGAGGCTCCCGACATCGCCACGGTGGCAAAGGTGTCGGTGGCGCTCGGCGCGCGCGGCTCGACGAGGATCGAGACGCTGCCCGCGCTCGAGATCGAAGACTTCCTGCGGATGCTCGAATAGTCCGAAAGGACGAGTGTGCCCCGGCCCAGGCACGGATAGAAACCCAGGCGTGCGCGACCCTCGGATCGACCAGTACGCCAGCCTGCTCGTAGAGCGCTCGGTGGGCATCCAATGGTCCAGGAGAACGGAGCCTGGCTGCTCCAGCTAGGCCGCGGCGATCTCGCCTGCGAGGCGGGCGTTGCCGACGACCAGGTCGCGGTTCGCGGCCAGCGTGCGGCCGCCGCTCTCGCGGTGCAGGTAGGAAAGGACGAACGGCGTCACCGCCTGGCCGTGCACACCTTCGGCCTGGGCTGCGGCGAGCGCCCGCTCGATCAGCGGTTCGACGTCGTCGAGGCTGTCGTCCGGCGGGCGTCCCAGTAGCAGGCCGCCGCGCCCGAGCCCCCAGTGGCCACGCGCGATTCGGGCGGCCTCCTCCGCCGACTCGACCCGGTCGAGACGGCCGGTCCTCCGCGCGCGGCATAGAAGAGCGGCAGCGAGTCGGTGCGCCAGCCGAGCACCGGCACACCGAGCGTCTCGAGCAGTTCCGACGTCGCCGGGACGTCGAGCAGCGACTTCACGCCCGACGAGACGACGAGGACCGGGGTCTCGGCAAGCGCCTGCAGATCGGCCGAGACATCGGGCGGCGTCGGCCAGCCACGGTGGACACCGCCGAGGCCGCCGGTCGCGAGCAAGCGGATCCCTGCGGCCTTGCAGACTGCGAGCGTCCCGCCGACCGTGGTCGCGCCGACCGCGCCCTGCACGACGGCCGCCGCGAGGTCCCGCGGACCGACCTTGCGCGCCGACTCGTCGAACCGCCCGAGCTCGTCTTCGGTCAGCCCGACCCGGATCTCCCCGTCGAGCACTCCGACGGTCGCCGGCACCGCGCCCCCATCGCGCACGGCCTGCTCGGACGCGCGGCCGACCTCGATGCCGTCACCGGGCGGGAAGCCGTGCGCGATCAGGGTCGTCTCGAGTGCGACAACCCCGCGCCCGTCTTGGAGCGCCGCTTCGATCTCGGCGGAGACGATCACGGCAGTGCTCCGTCCGGCATCGCTCCGAGCTGCGCGCAACAGCGGGCGGCCGCTGCGAGCCCGAGGCTCGGCCCGCCGACGAGGAACCCTGCGGCGAGCGCGTCGCCCGCCCCGGTGTGTCGACGACCTCCGTCGGGCGGCAGGGTAGTCCCGGCCGTCGACGCTGAGGCCGTTCGCGCCGCGCTTCAGCACCCAACGGGTCGTGAGTCGCGCCCACAGCTTCCTGTTCCGCGTTCCGTCGCGAAGACCACATCGGGAGCCAGTTGACGCACCGGCCGCGAAACGAGTCGTCGACGAGCGACCAGGTCGAGACGTCGACGGCCACCGACCCGCGGCGCAGCGCGAACAACGCGCGCGGCTTCCAGCGCGGCCGCGGCGATCGGTTCGCGATGCAGCGAGTAGCCCGACAGGTGCAACACGTCGCAATCGAACCACGACTGGTCCAGGTCGTGCGGCGCGAGCTCGGGCGCGCGCCCACGGTCGGATGCCATCGTGCGGTCTCCGTCCGACGCGATCGAGACGACAACACCGGTCCGCCCGGCAACGGGACCGACGACGTCGACGCCGTGCGCGCGAAGCGCCCGGCGACGATCTCGCCGGCCGCGTCGTCGCCGCGCCGCCCGACGAAGCGCGCTTCTGCACCGAGCGCGCTCGCCCAGGCTGCCACGTTCGCTGCCTGGCCGCCTGCAACCACCCTGGTCTCCGCCGTCCGGTCGTCGCCGGGAACGAGCGGCTGTCGAGGCGAACGATCACATCGAGGAGCAGATCACCGAGAGGTGTCAGACGCACGAGTACGATCGTCGCATGGATGGCGCAGGTCGCCGGAGCAGGCTCCGGTCGTTCGCGATCGGCGGCCTGGTCGGCGCAGCCGGTGCGATCGCAACCGTGCGGCGCTCGTCGTACCGCTCGCGGCGTCCGCGCAACGCACCCGTGGGCCTGGCCGCGTTCGAAGACGCTCCGTGTTTCCTCGAGCTCGTCGGGAGGAGGCGCAGCGCTATCGCGAAGGTGGCGGCGAGACCTCGACCGGCCCGTCGAACCCCACGTAGCGCTCGGTCATGAAGTGGGCGGCCGCCGTCATGTGCATGCGCGTCGGCAGTTGCCCCGCCAGTGTGACCCGGAACCAGGCCGGCACCCGCCGGTCGAGGAACGTCAGGACTCCGGGCGCAACCAGATGCACATTCGTCGGCGTCTGCCAGTAGGGCTGAGTGACGTCGAGCGGCGTCTGCTGCGAGACGAGCCACGGCGCGCCCGGACGATCGCGGTCCCAACGTCGCGCTCCGATCACGATCGCCGACGGTCCTCCGTGGATCACGTAGGAGAGCCGATCGGGGGCGACGATCCTGAAGCGCGTCTTCTGGACGTCGGTCGGCGAGGAGGCGAGCGACTCGTCGAAGACGATCGTCTTCGCGGTGCGATACCGCTTCGTGACGGCGCGTAGGAGCGCTTGCCCGCGGGCGCTCGTGCGGGAACGGAGAACGTCAGCGCGCGGCCGCTCACCGTTACGTGGAGCGGTCCGGGTGGAGCCGGCGCTCGATAACAGCCCGCTCCGCAACCGGCGGCGGGAACGCCCGCGATCAGCACGCTCCGGCCGGAGATGCCCGTGCCGTCCGGTCCGACCAGCGTCACGGTCGCGTGGCCGGGCGTGCGCGCGACCGCGACCCCCAGGGCGCCGAGCTCGCGCGCATCGACGACTGCGTCGCGCGGCGGCAAGGCCGGTGGCTGCGCCACGGTTGCGTCGAGGTGGCGGCGATCGCACGTGACACGTCCCGTCCCGGCCGGAGCTCGGTGAGCACGGCAACGGCGATCACGATCCCGACGCACACGGTGAGCTCGACGAGCACGGATCGCCGCAGGCGCGCGAACATGCCGAGCAGCAGCGTGCGGTTCAACCAGCCGAGCGCCACCAGGGGGATGAAGAGCGCGGTCTTTGCGATCAGCGCACGACCGTAGGAGGTCGACCACAGCTGATGCACCGCCGAGCTCCGTCAGCGCCCGCGTGATTCCCGTGACACCGATCACGAGCACCGCGATGAGGGCGGCCTTCGAGAACCGCCGCGCCACGGCTACACGTGTCGCCTCCTGGTCGGTCGCGTGCGGGAGGACGTAGACGAGGGAGAGGAGCCCGCCGAGCCAGACGGCCGGCCGCGAGGTGGGCGAAGTCGGCGGCAACGGCCAGCAGCCGTGGCTGGTTCCGGTCGAGCGCGTGCCCGGAGAGCGGCGGCGCGAGCAGGAGCAGGAGCGAGGCCGCTCCGGCCACCGGCAGCAGGGCGGGGACGGTCGGCGCCAACGCAGCCGCAGTTCCTCCCGCGAGCGCGAGTGTGAGCGCGACCCCGAGGACTTGCGTGTAGCGCGTGCCCGGGGGTGCGGAGTTCAGACTGCCGCTGCCGCCGAGGAACACAATGAGCAGCGAGAAGAAGAGGAGGTGCGCGAGCGGCTTGCGCAGGTGGTCTCCGAGCAGACTGCGGACGAGCAGGCCGAAGACGGCGGCGCCCCCCGCTGCCAGCAGCCCGAAGTAATAAAGAGTGCGGAGCAGGATGTCGCTCCAGGTCAGCGACGCTCCGGCGCCGAGCACGGAGTGCGGCGATGGTCTGCCGGCTCCGACTGCAAAGGCGATGACACCTTGCTCGCGATGGCCGTCCTCGGACACGATGCTCCACCGCACGCTGTAGTCGCCGTCCCGCAAGCCCACTCGCAGGGGGAGTGTGAGCATGTGCCCATGTGCGGTCGCCGGCCCACCGAGGACAGATCCGTTCGTGGCGTTCGAGACGGCCGCGTTCCCCGGCGCAACATGAATCGTGTCGTCGAACGCGACCCGCACGGTGCTCGGCGCCTTCGCGAGGACCGCCCCGTTCGCGGGTGCGGTCGCGATGAGCGTCGCGTGCGCCGCGGCGCCCGCCGGCAGGGCGAGCGCGACGAACGCGAGCAGAGCGACGACGGCTGCGCGCTTCACGTGCGGCGAGGCTACCGCGCGGGGTTGCCTGCAGGCCTCGCTGCTAGCCTTGCCCGTCCCATGCCGATCTACGAGTACAAGTGCCCGAACGGTCATCTGTTCGAGGTGTTCCACGGCATGACGGAGGCAGGCCCCACCGCCTGCGAGGTCTGTGGCGAAGGACCGCTGCAGGTCGTCCTCCATCCGGTCGCGGTGCACTACAAGGGGTCGGGCTTCTACTCGACCGACTACGGCCGCAAGTCGAAGTCGCCGAGCAAGGATGGGAGCGGCTCCTCGGACTCTTCCTCCTCGGACTCCTCATCCTCGTCGCCATCCACGTCGGACTCGTCCGCCGGCGGCGATTCGAAGAAGGCCGCCGAGGCCTGACCGGTCCGTTGCACTACGGCGCGCCGGTGCGGATGACAGTCATGACGCTCGTGCGCGCGTGAGCGTCGCGGTCGTCTTCGAGACGCACTCGACGAGCATCGACAACGAGCTTGGGATCGCCACGGGGTGGAATCAAGGCGAGCTCTCGGAGACGGGCCGGATACAAGCACGGCAGCTCGGCGAGCGGCGTCGCAACGACGGCATCGCCGTCGTCTTCACGTCCGATCTCCACCGTGCAGTCGAGACGGCGGCGATCGCCTTCGCCGGCTCCTCGCTGCCGGTCGTCTCCGAGCGGCGCCTGCGGGAGTGCAACTACGGCGACCTGAACGGCATGCCGCGGGCGCGGCTCGACGCGGAGCGGCAGCGACGGATCGACGAACCGTTTCCCGGGGGCGAAAGCTGGCGGCAGGCGGTCGAGCGGGTCGCCGGTTTTCTGAACGAGTTGCCGCGGTCGCACGAGGGACAGCGGGTCCTGATCATCGGCCATGTCGCGACGCGCTGGGCGCTCGACCATGTCGCCGCCGGCGTGCCGCTCGATACGCTCGTCGCGTCGCCGTTCGAATGGCGCGAGGGGTGGGAGTACGCCCTGCAAACCGACGGAGGAGCGCATCGTGACCGCTGAACGTCCGCAGATCGAGCAGCCCGAAGGGGACGTCCCGTTCGAGCTCGGCATCGAAGACCTCGTCGTCGGTTCCGGGGACGAGGCAACAGCAGGGAAGAAAGTGACCGTGCACTACGTGGGTGTCTCGTTCTCCACCGGTGCCGAGTTCGACGCCTCGTGGAACCGCGGCCGGCCGTTCGAGTTCAGGCTCGGCAAGGGGCAGGTGATTCCCGGCTGGGATGCCGGGGTCCAGGGCATGAAGGTCGGCGGCCGGCGCAAGCTGACCGATCCCGTCGGCGATGGCCTACGGCGCACGTGGGGCCGGCGGGGTGATCCAACCGCACGAGCCGCTCGTGTTCGTCGTCGACCTGCTGGGGGTGAGCTCCTGATGCCCAAGAACCTCGAGCTCGCTTTTGCCGACCGGCCGGAGGTCTACGACGCCTGGGCCCAGCTGAACGGTGCGATCAAGGCCGGAATGGATCTGCGCCGGTACGAGCTCGCGACGCTCGCCGCCGCGCGGCGTCTCCGCTCGAGCTACTGCTGTCTCGCGCACGGCACCGTCCTGCTGGAACAGTTCGGTGAGCCCGTGCTGGCGATCGCGCTCGACCACCGGGACGCGGGCCTGGACGAGGTCGATGTGGCGGTGATGGATCTGGCCGAGCGGGTCGTCGACGACGCCACCTCGATCGGCGATGACGACCTCCGGCGGCTCCGTGAGCTCGGCCTGTCCGAGACGGAGATCATGGACGTCGTTCTCGCCGCCGCCGCTCGCTGCTTCTTCTCGAAGACGCTCGACGCGCTGGCGGTTCGCCCGGATGCGAGCTATCGCGAGCTGGATGAGGAGCTGCGCAACGCGCTCGTCGTCGGGCGGCCGATCGCCGACGCCTAGCCCTCCTACAGGTGGTCGAACGCGGGCGGATACACGATGCGGCCTGCGCAGCTCGGGTCATAGCCCGGTAACCGCTTGACCATGAAGGCGTCATCGGGAATCGACTCGGACGGCGGGACGAACCCGAGTGTGCTCGCACGCTCGAAGCCGAACTGCGGGTAGTACCCCGGGATGCCCTCGACCATGACCGCCGGCTCGCCCGCGGCCTCCGCGCGATCGAGCACCGAGCGGATCAGCTTCGAGCCGACGCCCTGCCGCTGGCGGTCGGGCCGCACCGACATCGGGCTGAGATTCAGGATCCGTTCGCGCGAGCTGTTCTCGAGCCCGACCCAGCTGAGCATGGTGTGCGCGAGCACTCCCGAGTCGTCCACCGCGACCACCGCGAGCTCGGGGAGGTAGTTCTCCGAGGCGCGGATGCGCTCGACGAGGAGCGCGACGTCGTCGGGGTGGCGCGTGAACGCCGCTCGAACGACCGCGTCGATCTCTGCGTGGTCCGAGACCCGCTCGGACCGGATGACGACCTCTCCTGGCATCGCGGTCGATCCTGCCAGCTGGCAAGATCCCGCGGTGCCCGACGCGACGTTCGTGATCCGACCCGCGGGCGAGACCGACCGACTGCCGCTCGCCGTCCTGTTCGCTGCGGTCGCAGAGGAGCGCGACGGCATCGCGACCGAGCCGCCCGTCGACCTCGCTGCTCGCGCGGCGCGCTGGGCGATCGACGAGACGTTCGTTGCGGTTGCGGGAGCCGAGCTGATCGGCTCGGTGCACGTTGGACGCAGCCGGCACGGGTTCGGCGAGCTCGGGATGACGGTGGCGCAAGAGTGGCGCGGGCGAGGCGTCGGTTCAGCGCTCCTCGAGGCGGCGATCGAGTCTGCGCGCGCACACGGTCTGCACAAGCTGAGCCTGAGCGTGTTCGCGCACAATGATCGAGCGATCGCGCTCTACCGGAAGTTCGGTTTCGTGGAGGAGGGGCGCCGCGTCAAGCAGTACCGGCGGTCGAGCGGCGAGCTCTGGGATGCGATCGACATGGGGCTTCTCCTCTAGGAGGCCTCCGGCGCCATTACTTCAATTCGTATAGTGGGATGATTGCCACCTCGAAAGGAGGTCACATGACCGCGACGGATGACCTGCTCAAGAACGCCGAGAACTACGCGAAGACGTTCGACCGCGGCGATCTGCCGCTGCCGCCTGCCAAGCACGTCGCAATCCTCGCCTGCATGGATGCGCGCCTGAACGTGTTCGGGCTGCTCGGCCTGCAGGAGGGCGATGCCCATGTGATCCGAAACGCGGGCGGTGTCGTGACCGACGATGAGATCCGCTCGATCGCGATCTCGCAGCGGCTGCTCGGGACGAAAGAGATCATCCTGATCCACCACACCGACTGCGGGATGCTCACCTTCAGCGATGAGGAGTTCCATCGCCAGTTGCACGAGGAGACCGGTGTCGCGCCCGAGTGGGACGCCGAGGCGTTCGCCGACCTCGAGATCGACGTCCGGAAGGCGGTTGCCCGCATCGTGGACAGTCCGTTCATCCCCGAGAAGGGGAGCATCCGCGGGTTCGTCTACGACGTGCACACCGGCCGGCTCGACGAGGTCGTCTGAGCCCATAGCCGGTCCCGTCTGCAAGGCTGTCCGGGTGCGTCCGACGCTGTTCGAGTTCGCCGGCGGCGAAGCTGCGTTGCTCGCGCTGGCGAAGGCACACCATGCGCGGTGCCTCGCGGATCCCGAGCTCAACCACCCGTTCTCGCACGACGACCAGCATCCCCAGCACGTCGAGCGCCTCGCCGCGTACTGGGGCGAGGCGCTGGGCGGCCCCGCCGTGTACTCCCAGACGTGCGGCACCGAGTCCGGCGTCCTCCAGATGCACGCCGGGAACGGCGACATGGGGGATCTCGGCGAGCGGTTCGTCGAGTGCTTCGTCCTCGCTCTCGACGACGCGGGCTTGCCGGCCGACCGCGAGTTCCGCGCAGCCATGCGCGCCTACATGGAGTGGGCCGTCGCGAATGTGCTCTCGTATTCGGCGGAGGACACCGTGGTCCCGCCCGGCGTCGGCATGCCGCGCTGGGACTGGGGTGGCCTGCAGTAGACCGCGGCCGACCCGGGCTATTGCAGCGTGTGCCCGGTGACGCAGCCCGGGTTGAACGGCCCGGTGGGGGGCTGGGGCGCGGACTTGCCGAGGAACATCGCGATCGTCGCCGGGTCGTCCTCGCTCGGACTGCCCGTGCCGCCGCCGCCCAGGTCGCCGCCGAGCCGGCAGTGAACCGAACCGGAGCCCGAGGCGCGGAACTTCACCCAGCCGAGCTGGACGAGCTGGCTCGCGGTGAGATCGGTCGTCAGCGGCTTCGCGAGCGAGCTGCCGTCGAACGGGATGCCGGCGAGCGTGCCGATCGACGTGAACTTCGCCGCAGTCGCGTCGAGCACGGCTTGCTGGCGTGCCCCGCGCGTGACGTCGGTCTCGGACGGGTCGAGGAGATTCTCCCGGATGCGCGAGTAGATCAGCGCCCGCTCGCCGTTCATGTGCTGCGGGCCCTTGTGGAACCGCCAGCCCTGCCACCGGTCGCAGCGGGCCTGCGTCGGGAACGGACAGTCGAACCGATTCGACCGAATCGGCTTCGGCACGTTGACGGTGATCCCGCCGAGCCGGTCGATCAGATCCTTGAAGTCGCCGAAGTTGACGACCAGCACGTGGTTGATGTCGAGGCCGGTGAACTGGCGAATCGTCTTGATCGCGAGTGCAGCGCCTCCGATCTGGAAGGCGGCGTTGATCTTCTGGGTGGACGACCCCGGGATCGCCACCTGCAGGTCGCGGGGGATCGAGAGGTAGTAGAGCCGATGGTGCGACGGGTCGGTGCGGAGAAGCAGGATCGAGTCGGAGTGCATGTCGCCGGCGCGGCTCGCGAGCTTCGCGTTGTTGTCGGTGCCGAGCATCAGGATGGTCGTGGAGTGGGAGAGCAGCAGGCCGCCCTGGTGGTCGAGCGCGGTTTTCGCGTTCGGGTCGAGGCGCTTGTTCGCATCGGAGACCCCGCTCGAGAAGGCGAACCAGCTCGCAACCGCCCAGACGATCACCAGCACGAGCACGACGAGCGCGCCGAGCGCGATTCGACGGCCCCAGCGCGGTTTGCCACGGCCCGGATGCGCGCCCGGCCCACGGTACTCGGCTGCCGCTCCGCCCCCGGCGGAATTGCCGCCGCTGCCGGTCGCGCTGGTCTTCAGGCGTCGTGAACGCGGGGTCGCCGGCACCTTGCCCTTGACGCGACCGCCTCGATAGACGCGGTACGGCTTCTTCATCCGGCGCCATTCGGCGGGGTAGGTTACCCGCCGACCATGACCATCAACCGCGTGATCGGCGTCGACCTTGGCGGGACCAAGATCCTGGCCGGCTTGATCGAGGACGGGCGCGTGCTGGAGACGGTGGAGCGGCCGACGCCGACGACCTCACAGGACGCGTTGTTCGACGGCCTGGCGGCGGCCGTGCGCGAGCTGCCTCTCGACGGTGTCGACGCCGTCGGGTTCGGGATTCCGTCTCGCTTCGACTACCGCACGGGCCACGCGCTCGGCGCGGTCAACATTCCGCTGCGCGAGGTCGACTTCGTCGAGGCAATGCACAGCCGCCTCCAGCTGCCGATCGGCGTCGAGAACGACGCGAGTTGCGCGGCATATGCCGAGCACGCGCACGGCGCGGGGCAGGGGACGTCGTACTTCGGGACGCTGACGCTCGGAACCGGCGTCGGCGGCGGGATCGTCTTCGCCGGGAAGCTCCTCCACGCGTGGAGCGAGCTCGGGCACATGGTGATCGTCGCCGACGGCGTGCCGTGCCAGGGCGCATGCGCCGGTCGGGGGCATGTCGAGGCGTACTGCTCCGGCACGGCCGCGACGCGAGTCGCGCAGGAGGAGATCGGGCCGACGGCGACCGCGCGCGATCTGATCGAGCGGAAGCACCCGGCACTCGATTCGATCGGCCATTACCTGGGCGTCGCGATCGGATCACTCGTCAACATCTTCGGGCTGGAGCGCATGGCGATCGGCGGCGGCTTCGGCCTCGCAGCGTTCGAGCAGCTTCTGCCCGCGGCGCGCGGCGCCGTGCTGCGCGAGGTGCTCGGCGACGGGGGTCGCGACCTGCAGATCGAGCGCGCGCAGCTCGGTGAGGCGGCGGGGATGATCGGCGCCGGGCTGATGGCCGTCGAGGCTCTCTAGTGCGCCTCCCGGCGAGGCACTGATGCCGCTCGCGGTCTGCGCGACGCCGATCGGGAACCTCGACGACATCACCCTGCGGGTGCTCGCGGAGCTTCGCGACGCGGATGTCGTGCTCGCCGAGGACACGCGCCACACGCGCGGACTGCTCGAGCGGCACGGGATCAAAGTGCGGCTCCTCTCCTACCACGAGCACAACGAAGCCGCGCGGATCGCCGAGCTCGTCCCGCGGCTCGAAGCGGGTGAGCGGATCGCGCTCGTCACGGACGCCGGGATGCCCGCCGTCTCCGATCCGGGTGCCCGGCTCGTGCGGGCCGCGCTCGAGGCGGGGGTGGAGTTGACCGTGCTGCCGGGGCCGTCGGCGGTCGAGACCGCGCTCGTTCGGAGCGGGCTCGCCGCCGGGCGGTACGCGTTCGTCGGCTTCCTGCCGCGGAAGGCGGGAGAGCTCGACGCGCTGTGGCGGGAGACCGCGTCGTGGACGTGGCCCGTGGTCGCCTTCGAGTCGCCCAGGCGCCTGCCCGCCTCGCTGCGCTCGCTCGCCTCGTTCGATCCGGGCCGCGAGGTCGCCGTCTGTCGCGAATTGACCAAGCGCTTCGAGGAGCTGGTGCGCGGGAGCGCGGTCGACGTCGCACCGCGATTCGCCGAACCGCCGAAGGGTGAGATCACCGTCGTGCTCGGGCCGAGCTCGGCCGTGTCCGATCCGGCCGAAGCTCGCGCCGCCGTGGCCGACCTCGTCGAGGCGGGGACGCCGCGGCGCCTGGCGGCCGACGTCGTCGCGCGGCTGACCGGCCGCTCCCGGAACGAGCTCTATCGCAGCTCTCTGTGACAATTCTGTAATCTCGTTTGACAACACCTCGTCGCCGTCTCTACGGTGGTCTGAACGTTCTCTTTTCAGACAACAAAGCAGACAGCAGAGGTGGTGTCGATGCGTCGAGCTCTTCTTCCAGCACTCCTGGCCGCGCTCTCGCTTGCCCCGTCAGCGGGCGCGTGGACGTGGCCTGCAGGTGGTCCCGTCCTGCAGCCGTTCGTCTTCGATCCGGCCCATCCGTATGCCGCCGGCCAGCACCGGGGCATCGATGTCGGCGCCGCAGCGGGCTCGCCGGTCCTCGCGCCGGCTTCGGGAACCGTCACCTTCGCAGGCTCCGTCCCGTCCTCGGGAAGGAGCGTCACGATCGAGACCGACGACGGTTACTCGGTGACGCTCACCCATCTCGGCTCGATCACGGTGAGCAGGGATGCGGCCGTCGTGGAAGGAGCGCCCGTCGCCTCGATCGGCCCGAGCGGCGACGCCGAGCTGGCGCAGCCGTACGTCCATCTGGGCGTGCGCCTGTCGGCGCAGGAGCAGGGCTATCTCGATCCGTTGTCGCTCCTGCCCGCGCGCCCCGTCGCTCCGCCGCCCGATCCAGCGTCGGCGCCTGCGCCCGGCCCGGCGCCCGTGTCGGCACCGACGCCCGGTGCCGCGACCGTGCCTGCGGTGTCGGCTGCCTCCGATCCTGTCCCTGCGCCCGTGCCTGCAGCGTCGCCTGGGCCGGCGGCCACCGCGCCTGCCGCCCCGGTCGCGATCGCCGCGCAGCCCACATCGGCAGTGCGGGCGGCGAGCCGGCAGCAGGTGGCCGTCGGCGCTGCCCCGGACGTTGCACTCCGGGTCGATTCCGTCGACTCCACGCTTCGGGTTGCGGCCCGGCCTGCGGCGAAGAGCAGCGAGCGGAGCCTTGCACCTCGCCGCGCGGCATCGTCGCGTCGCCCGTCGGAGCTCGCAGGCTTGCCCGAGCCTGCAGCCGCCCGGCGCCGAGACCTGCGCCGAGCGACCGTCGACGTCCCGGTGCAGTTCCTCGAGCCGATCTCGCGTCCGGCCGGAGCACGCCGTCAGCCAGCGGTGCCTCGGCTCGCCCGGGCGGCGCCGTCGCCGCACCGTCCGGCGCTCCGGGCTACGCGGGCCGTCCCGGCTCCACCGCAGAGCCGTTCGTTCCCCGGTGCGAGCCTGCTCGGATTCGTGCTGGCGCTCCCGGTCGCGCTCGCTGCGGCCGGCCTGCATGGCGAGCCGTCGAAAGGGCGCACCTATCATTGGAACGAATGCGCTTCTACGTGACCACACCGATCTACTACGTCAACGACAAGCCGCACATCGGGCACGCGTACACGACGATCGCCGCCGACATCCTCGCGCGGCACCATCGACAGCGCGGCGAGGAGACGTTCTTCCTCACCGGCGTCGACGAGCACGCGACGAAAGTCTGGCGGGTCGCTGAAAGCCAGGGCCTCGGCGCTCAGGAGTACGTCGACCAGATCGCCGAGGCCTGGCGGAGCCTGCCGCCGCGGCTGAACGCCGAGACGGATTTCTTCGTCCGCACGAGCGACGAGGGCCACAAGACATTCGTCCGCGAGTTCCTGCAACGCATCTACGACAACGGCGACGTCTACGAGGACGTCTATGCAGGCCTCTACTGCGTCGGCTGCGAGGCGTTCAAGACCGAGGACGAGCTCGTCGACGGCAAATGCCCGCTACACGACACCGTTCCGGAGTGGATCGAGGAGAAGAACTACTTCTTCCGGCTCTCGGCCTACCAGGACAAGCTGCTCGAGCTCTATGCCGAGCGTCCGGACTTCGTCCAGCCGCCGTTCCGGTTCAACGAGGTGAAGAGCTTCGTGTCGAGCGGTCTCCGCGACTTCTCGATCAGCCGGGCGGGCCAGCCGTGGGGGATCCCGCTGCCGTGGGACGAGGGGCAGGTCGCGTACGTCTGGGCCGATGCCCTCGTCAACTACCTGAGCGCGCTGACCTTCGCCCGTCCGGGCGAGGATCTGCGCGAGGCGTTCTGGCCCGAGGTCCGGCACCTGATGGCGCAGGACATCCTGCGCTTCCACTGCGTCTACTGGCCGGCGATGCTGCTCTCGGCCGGATATGCCGTGCCGAAGCAGATCTTCATCCACGGGTACCTGCTCCTCGACGATCTCAAGATCTCGAAATCGCTCGGCAACGCCGTCGACCCGCTCGAGTTGATCGACCAGTACGGAGCCGACGCGCTGCGCTTCTGGTGCGCGCGAGCAGTCTCGTTCGGCCAGGACGGGAGCGCCTCGCTCTCCGGCATCGCCGACCGCTACGAGCGGGAGCTCGGCAACGACCTCGGCAACCTGCTCTCGCGGACGACGGCGATGATCGCCCGATACCGCGCCGGCACGATCCCTGGCGGACCTGCCGCCGGCTCCGAGCTCGAATCGGTCATCGCCGACGTGCGCGACAACGTGCCGCGCGACCTCGACTCGTTCGACATCACCGGTGCTGTCGACCGGATCTGGCTGCTCGTCCGCCATCTCAACCGTCACGTGACCGAACGCGCCCCGTGGACGCTCGCCAAGGACGAATCGAAGGCAGCCGAGCTGGACCAGGTGCTCTACGACCTCGCCGAAGGGCTGCGGGTGAGCGCGATCGCACTCTGGGCCTATCTCCCGGAGACGGCACCGAAGATCCTCGAGGCGTTGGGCCAGCCGGCCGTGTTCGACTGGGAGCTCGTCGACTACGGCCGCCTCACCCCGACCACGGCCGTCGAGGCAGCGCCACCGCTCTTCCCGCGGTTCGAAGCCACTGCGGCGTGATCGACACGCACGCGCACCTGGGCGACGACGCGCCCGAGGTGCTCGCACGCGCGCGGGCAGCGGGGGTGACGAGGGTGATCGACGTCGCGACCACCGTTGCCGCAGCACATGCGACGCTCGCGCGTGCCGGCCGGGAGGACGGCGTCTATGCGTGTCTCGGTGTGCACCCGCACGAGGCAGCCGATCCGGGCGATCTCGACGAGTTGCGCGGCCTGCTCGCCGACCCGAAGGCCGTCGCAGTGGGCGAGACGGGGCTCGACTACTACCGCGACTACGCGCCTCGGGATGCCCAGGCCGACCTGTTCGAACGACAGCTCATGCTGGCGAGCGAGCTGGGCAAGCCGGTCGTGATTCACACGCGCGCAGCCGACGACGACACGCTCGAGTGCCTGCTCGCCCACGACGGGCCGGTCGTGCTCCACTGCTTCTCGTCGCCGAACCTGCTCGATCCCGCACTGGAGCGAGGCTGGTACGTGTCGTTCGCAGGCAATGTCACCTACAAGAACGCCTACGACCTGCGCGCCGCAGCGAGGCGTGTCCCCCCGGACCGGCTGCTCGCCGAGACGGACAGTCCGTACCTGGCTCCCCAGCCCGTACGGGGCAAGCGCAACGAGCCCGCCTACGTTGCGCATACCTACGACTTCCTCGCCGAGCTGCACGGCGAGTCGATTCGCGGCCAGATCGTCGCGAACGCCGAGGTGGTCTTCGGGCTGTGAGGGTGACCCCGAAGAAGTCGCTCGGTCAGCACTTCCTGGTAGACGAGAACATCCTGCGCGTGATCGAACGGCTGGCCGAGCTCGATCCCGACGACGTCGTGCTCGAAGTCGGCCCGGGCCTCGGGGTGCTGACCCGGTTCCTCGCCGACCGCGTCGCCTACGTGCACGCCGTCGAAATGGACAAGCGGCTCGCCTCGCACCTCGACGGCATCGACCGGACGACCGTCCACTGGGGCGACGCGATGCGGCTCGACATCTCGCGTCTCGATCCTCCGCCGCGCAAGCTGGTCGCCAACTTGCCCTACAACATCGCGACGCCCCTCGTCGCCGAGAGCCTCGACGTCGAGCAGATCGCCGGCTGGTGCGTGATGGTGCAACGCGAGGTCGCCGACCGCTTCTTCGCCCAGCCTTCGACGAAGGCGTACGGCAGCGTCTCGGTGCTGGTCCAGCTGGCCGCAGAACGCACGGGCTTCCATCCCGTTTCACGCGAGGTGTTCCGGCCGCGCCCCAACGTCGAGTCGGCGCTCGTCGCGTTTCGCCGCACTGCGCCCGGTGCGACGCTGCCGCTCAAGCGCATCGTCGAAGGCGCGTTCGCTCACCGCCGCAAGACACTCGCCAACTCCCTGTCGCTCTCCGGCCTCGTGAGCCGCGAACGCGCTGTGCAGGCGCTCGCGGAGATCGGCCGAGACGCGAGCGTGCGCGCCGAGGCGCTGGCACCGCCCGAGTTCGTCGCGCTCGCCGAGGCGCTCACGTGACCGGGCCGGCGCCCGCGAAGATCAATCTCGCGCTCGTCGTCGGGCCGCGCCGCGAGGACGGGAAGCATGAGCTCGCGACCGTGTACCAGCGGGTCGACCTCGGCGACCGGATCACCGTCGAACCGGCGGTCGAGACGACGATCACAGGGTTCGCGCCGGACACCATCGTCCGCGCTGCGCTGGAGTCACTCGCTGCGTCCCACGGCTGGCGCGTTCGCATCGAGAAGCACACGCCGGTCGCGGCGGGGCTCGGGGGCGGTAGCTCCGACGCGGCGACCGCGCTGCGGCTCGCCAACGCGCAGCTCCCGAGCCCGCGCTCGGCGGAGAAGCTGCATGAGCTCGCAGCGCGCGTTGGAGCGGACGTGCCGTTCTTCCTGCGCGACGGCCCACAGCTCGGGACCGGCGACGGCACGACGCTCGAGGCGCTCGCCCTGCCGCAGGACTTCGCCGTTCTGCTCGTGCTGCCCGAGGGCGCGGCGAAGCGGTCGACGGCGGCTGTCTACGCGGCGTTCGACGAGCGTGGGGGTGAGCAGGGATACGCGGAGCGCCTCGAGAT
The DNA here is from genome assembly GCA_963823265.1 of uncultured Thermoleophilia bacterium. Lineage (GTDB taxonomy): Bacteria > Actinomycetota > Thermoleophilia > Gaiellales > Gaiellaceae > PALSA-600. The sequence continues at coordinate 118,572 of CAWGLA010000009.1, read as the reverse complement.
GTTGCGCGCGACGATCGGCGCGGTGCGCCGGCCGCGCGATCTCGCCGCGTTGCCCCAGAACGATCTCGCGTCGTCGCCGGTCACAGCCGAGCTGCTCGCCCAGGGCGCGTTTCGTGCCGACGTGAGCGGTGCGGGCGCAGCCGTGTACGGCCTCTTTCACAACACTGCCGATGCCACTCGCGCGGCTCGCGCGCTGCGGCGCCTGGGCCGCGTTTGGGTGACCGTGCCTGCGTGGTACGGTTGAATCGTATGGTCGGGACGACCGTAGTCGAGCATGGTTCCAGCCGTTCCGGCCGCTGGCTTCGGGAGCGGCGGCTGCGCTTCACGCTTTGGATCGCGGCCATCGAAGGGCTGCTCTATCTCTTCGGCGTCCTCCACTGGTGGGCCGCCTTCGGGCTTGCCGTGATCGCAGTCGGCTTCTGGTGGTTCGTCGGCCGCAGGTCGCACACCGATTCGGTCCGGCACGTCGCCTGGATCTTCGCGGCGTCCCAGTTGCTCGTCCTCTGCGTGCCGATCGCTCTCTCGCTCGTGAAGGCGGTCGCGATCGCGGTGATCGCCCTGCTCGCCATCGCCGCACTGATCTTCCTCTTCACCGAGCGTTCATAGTCCGCGAAACCCTCCTAGACTGTCGCCCACCGGTGGGGCGTAGCCAAGCGGTAAGGCAGCGGGTTTTGGTCCCGCGATCCCAGGTTCGAATCCTGGCGCCCCAGCCTCAGTGAGCACCACTCCACTAGCCGCCGTCGTCATGGCCGGAGGTCTCGGAACGCGGATGAAATCGTCCGTACCGAAGCACTTCCACACGCTCCTGGGCCGCCGCATGGTCGACTGGATCATCGAGACCGGCCGAGCCGCCGGTGCCGACCCGATCGTCGTCGTCGCGTCACCGGCGACGCGCGAGGAGTTCGCGGCGAGCCGGGTCACGATCGCGATCCAGGAGAGGCCGCTCGGCACCGGTGACGCGGTGCGTTGCGCGCACACGATGCTCGCAGGACATGACGGCGATGTGCTCGTGCTGTCGGGGGACACGCCGCTCCTCACCTCGGGGCTGCTGGAGGAGCTCGTCGAGACTCATCACCGCGAGGGAGCCGCCGCGACGATCCTGAGCGCGGAGCCGCCGGATCCCCGGATCTACGGGCGCATCGTCCGCGGCCCGGACGGCTCGGTGTTGCGCATCGTCGAGGGCACCGACGCGAACGAGGACGAGGAGCGGATCGGCGAGATCAATTCGTCGATCTATGTGTTTCGCTCCGACGCGCTGTGGCCCGCGCTCGAGCGGATCGAGCCCCACAACGTGCAGGGCGAGCTCTACCTGACGGACACGATCGAGATCCTCGTCGCCGAGGGCGCGAAGGTCGCCGCGCACATCGCGGCCGACTCGCGCGAGGCCGACGGCGTCAACACCCGGGCGGAGCTCGCCCGCGCCGCAGCCGTGCTCCGCGACCGGATCAACGAGGAGCACATGCTCGCCGGTGTGACGATCGTCGATCCGCTGACGACGTGGATCGACCCGACGGTCGAGATCGAGCCCGACGTGACGATCCAGCCGTTTGCGATCCTGCGTGGCGCGACGCGCGTCGCCACCGGCGCCGAGATCGGCGCGAACACCGTCGCCGTCGACGCTCACATCGGCAGGAACGCGACGATCGGCCCGTTCTGTTACCTTCGACCTGGGACGGTCCTCGGCGACTCCTCCAAGGCGGGCACCTTCGTGGAGATCAAGAATTCACGCATCGGCGACCGCACGAAGGTGCCTCACCTGTCGTACCTCGGTGACGCCGACGTCGGCGACGACTCGAATATCGGCGCCGGAGCGATCACGGCCAACTTCGCCCACAAGCCCGGTGAACCGAAGAAGCGCACCACGATCGGCAGCAACGTCAGGACCGGCATCCACAATGGCTTCGTCGCGCCGTTGGAGGTGGGAGACGGAGCTTGGATTGCAGCCGGGTCGGTCATAACGCAGGACGTTCCCGCCGACGCGCTGGGAATCGCTCGACCACGCCAGGAGAACAAGGAGGGCTATGCAGCCCGGCAGCGGGACAACTGAGCTCGTTCTCCCCGGTCTCGGGGCCCCGGACGTCATGACGCAGGACAAGCCGGGGCACTGGATCGAGCGCGGCCCGCAGAAGCGCCTGATGGTCTTCTCCGGGCGCTCGCACTCCGATCTCGCAAACCGGATCGCCGAGCAGCTCGGGGTGGAGCTCGGAGAGGTCGAGTTGAGCACCTTCGCGAACGGCGAGACCTACTGCCGTTTCGACGAGTCGATTCGGGGCGCCGACATCTTCATCGTCCAGACCGGCTGTGAGCCGGTCGACCGCAACGTCATGGAGCTGCTGTTCATGGTCCAGGCGGCGAAGCTCGCGTCCGCCAAGCGGATCACCGCGGTGATCCCGCTGTTCCCCTACGCTCGCCAGGATCGCAAGGCGAAGCCGCGCGAGCCGATCTCCGCGCGCCTGGTCGCCGACATGCTCCAGCTCGCCGGCGCCGACCGCGTGCTGACGATGGACCTGCACGCCGGCCAGATCCAGGGGTTCTTCACGATCCCCGTCGACCACATGACCGCGGTGCCTCTCTTCGCCCGCCATTTCCGCGACCTCGGCCTCACCGGCGAGGGTGTCGTCTCGGTCTCGCCGGACGCGGGCCGCGCCAAGCAGGCGGTGCGCTTTGCGGAGATGCTCGATGCCGATTTCGCGCTCATGCACAAGACGCGCCCGTCCCACGACGTCGTCGAGGTCACCGAGGTGACCGGCCGCGTGCGTGGCAAGACGGCGATCCTCGGCGACGACGTGATCATGACCGGCGGCACGCTGCTCGCGAACGTCAAGGCTCTGCAGGAGCACGGCGTGGAGGACGTCTGGGTGTTCGCGACCCACGGCTTGTTCTGCGGTAACGCGCTCGAGAAGTTCGACGATTCCGACATCAAGGGGATCGTCGTCACCGACACCGTTCCCATCGATCCTCTGGCCAAGCCGGACAAGATGACCGTGCTGCCGGTCGCACCGCTCCTCGCCGAGACGATCATGAACGTCTTCGCCGACGATTCCGTGTCGGCGATCTTCGGCGGCGAGAACCAGCTCTTCTAGCGACAGCCGCTCAACGAAGCCGTTGGGCGGCTCTTTCTACCGCGATCCTCTACCGGCCGTCGCGGTCTGGAGGACCGGAACGCCCGTTCGGGTGAGGCGGAGTGCTTGAAATTCGACCCCTCAATTTCGCAAGGTTTCCCGTGTAAACTTGAAATTGCGACCATGGATATCAAGCGCTTCTCACAATCTCCAATCGGCCGTCTCGTCTCAATCCAAGTTCTCGAGGGAGACAGAGCGTGGGACCACTTCGCGTACGAGCCCGCTCCGCTACCGGCCGACGTTCACCTCTCGTCTTCGACCTGGGCACTCGTCAGTAGTGCAGCTGCTTCGGTCGCCAGGCTGGACGGAGCTGCTCGTCGCCTACCGAATCCGTACCTCCTGGTTCGGCCGGCGCTGGTCCGCGAAGCGGTCAGTACATCAGCGCTAGAAGGAACCTACGCAGCCCTCGAGGACGTCCTTCAGGCCGAGTTTCTTTCTTCCGAAGACGTGTCTGAGTCAACTGCCGAGGTCCGCAACTACGTGGTTGCGGCGGAGCACAGCCTTGAGCTCATCAAGACCCTTCCGATCTGCTTGAGACTCATTCGCGAGGCCCACGAGCGGTTGATGGCAGGCGCCCGTGGTGATCACGCCGAGATCGGCAACTTTCGAAAGCGTCAGAACTGGATCGGTCGACGCAGGAGGGATCCAGTCACGGAAGCCCTCTTTGTTCCTCCGCCGCACACGTATCTGCAGGAGGGCCTAAAGGATTGGGAGCGTTGGGTAAACACAGATCTCGCGCTGCCCACCATCGTCAAAGCCGCCCTCGGGCACTACCAGTTCGAGACGCTGCACCCCTTCATCGATGGAAACGGTCGCGTCGGTCGTCTCGTGGTCGTCCTGCAGCTCATCACAGCTGGGGACTTGACGATCCCTCTGCTGAATCTGTCTCCGTTCTTGGAGCAACACCGCGACGACTACATCGATCATCTTCGTGCTGTCAGCGAGACCGGGAACTTCGAACCTTGGATTCACTTTTTTGCAACCGCCGTCAAGGCGCAGTCCGAAGCCGCCCTGATTAAGGCCGACAAGCTGATCGACTACCGTGACGACCTTCGTTTGCGATTGGACGCTCAAGGCGTGAGGGGCGTCGCGCTTCGGATCGCCGAGGACATCGTGAGTTCTCCGGTCATTACACCTACTCGCGCAGCGCAGAAATACGGCGTCAGCTTCCAAGCGGCGAACTCGGGCGTCGCCCGCCTTGTCGATCTGAGCGTCCTCCATGAAGTCACGGGACGCTCCTACGCGAGAATGTTCACCGACCCTGTCGTGATCAACCTGATCAACGAATGATTCGAAGCAGCCGTCTCTAGATCCCGAAAGGAAGAAATCGGATGGCAATGAGCAACGATGCCGTGATCCGCGACCTGATCGCCCATCTTCCGGAGGGGACGGCGGATGGTTTCGGCAACCCGCAACTGGCCTTCCGTCGGCTCGAGGAGGCGCTAACACGTGAGCTTGAGTCGGCCGAACTCGCATTCACGGCGAATCGCGATGGCGAGGTAGTGGTCGTCTCCCTAGAAGAGAAGGCTGCCGTGCTGTATCGCTTCGTGCCGCCATTGACGGTCTCGCGGGAACTTCTTCACCTTCGCGGAGCCGTGGTCCGTCACGACATCGACGCTGCAGGCGATGAAGAGAGCCGGGTATCTCTCAAGCTGCGAGACGAGACACTTTTCAAGCTTAGGGTCAGGGAGCGGGACAACCCGGCCGAGATCCGCGACGAGCTCGAGAAGCGCGCGGCACTCTGATCTAGCACCGCACCAGTCGCGCGACGGAGGGCAGTTTGCCGTCATCCATCCTCGTCATAGGGCACGCGTCGTAGCGAAGGTTGCGCGGGCGAAGCCCCGGGCGTTCCACGACCTCCGACATACGGCGATCACGCAAGACGCCACCGTGGGCTCGTCGGCGATCGCGGTCATGACGAAGGCGGGGCCACTCGAACATGCGCACGACGCAGACGTACCTGCACCTGGCCGGCGTCGTGTTCCGCGACGAAGCCGCACGGCTGGAACGGCGTCTTCTAGGTCACGGGTCCCGTAGAGAGTTCTACGGACTTGAGCGTCCTTGACAGTCCTTCGGACGATACGGCAGACGCAGCGGTGTGGGCCGGGAACTGACCGACCGGCTTCCCGAGAACCAGCTCTTCTAGAACAGGTGTCTGACACCTGGGTGTCAGACACCTTGCCGTCCCTCGAACGTCGATCTGGCTACACTGCTGCGTCGTGGCTGGAGAGCGCGTCAAGCTGTTGGTCCAGAACCGTGCCGTGCTCGGCTCGGCCGAATCGCGGCGCCTGCGCCGCCAGGGGCTGATCCCGGGTGTTCTGTACGGTCGCGAGGACCCGGTCTCGATCTCGATCCCCGAGCGGGACCTGCGCACCGCGCTCACCTCGAAGGGCGGCCTGAACGCCGTGCTCGACGTGGTCGTCGACGGCGGCAAGGCGCATTCCTCGGTGCTCAAGGACTACCAGCAGGATCCTGTGCGCGGGTTGATCACGCACGTCGATCTGCAGGAAGTGCGTCTCGACCAGCCGATCCACGCCACCGTGCCGCTCCAGCTGCACGGCGAGCCGGTCGGCGTCAAGGAAGGCGGCGTCCTCTCGCAGGTCACGAACGAGTTGAACGTCGAGGCGCTCCCGATGGAGGTGCCCGAGCACCTCGAAGCCGACGTCTCCGAGCTGGCGATCGGCGACTCGCTCCGCCTTTCGGCGCTCACGGCGCCCGAGGGTGTGACGCTGCTCGACGATCTCGAAGAGACCGTCCTCGCGACCGTCACTGCTCCGACCCGCGAGATCGAGCCCGAGCCTGTCGAGGGCGAAGAGGCTGCCGAGGGCGAAGAGCCTGCGGCCGAGGGCGAGCCCGCGGGCGACGACGCCGCCGGCGACAGCGCCGACTCCGGCGCCTCCGGGGAATAACCGGGAGCCATGCGGCTCTGGCCGCGCCGCCACGGCACGTCGCACGACCTGCTGGTTGCGGGGCTCGGCAACCCAGGCCGCGAGTACGCGCGCAACCGGCACAACGTCGGCTGGCTCGTCGTCGAGGAGCTGGCGCGGCGCCACGACGGCCAGTGGCGCTGCGAAGTTCAACGGCCGCCTCGCGGAGGTGCGGATCGACGGCCACAAGGTCGCACTGTTCAAGCCCGAGACGTACATGAACGATTCGGGCCGTGCGGTGAGGGCGGCCGTGCAGTTCTTCAAGCTCGAGCCCGACGCCGTGCTCGTCGTCCACGACGAGAGCGACCTCGACTTCGGCCGGCTCCAGGCACGGCTCGGCGGTGGAACCGCGGGCCACAACGGCGTCCGCTCCGTGGCCGCAGCATCTCGGTACCCAGGACTTCCTGCGCCTCCGCGTCGGCGTCGGCCGTCCAGGCCGCGGCGACCCGCGCCCGCTCGCCGACTGGGTGCTCGCCGACTTCGGCCCGGAAGAGGACTCCGAGGCGCTCGTTCGCGACGCCGCGGACGCCGTCGAGGTGCTCGACGCCGAAGGGCTCGAGGCGGCGCAGCGCGCCGTCAACACGAAGCGCTCGTAACACCCGGCACGCACCCGCAGAAGTCGCGGGATGCAGCGGAAAGGCGCTCCGGCCCGTCGCAGGGCCGGCCTGACCCGGGTCTGGCGGCCCCGCTCGGCCTACCCCGTTCGGGGGAGCTCGTATCCCTCGAAAGGGTGATGGTTGGCCCCGGCTGGGGCTGCTCAACTGCGCCGGCCAACGACAGCCAGGCGCGTTCTCCTCCTTTTGGCGCGCCGTCTCTGCCGAAGGGAACCCTTCCGATGACCGACCGCATCCGCCTTGCGCTGCTCCTCCTTGCCGTTCTCGTGTGCGCCGCCGCGCGGGCCGGCGGTGCCGCCGCAACGCGCGAGCACCTCGTTCACGGGAACGCCCAGTCGCTCGAGCGGGCATCGGTCGTTCGCTTCGCGCGGCACTATCTCGGCGTTCGCTACTCCTACGGCGGCACCTCGCCCGCGAGCGGGTTCGACTGCTCCGGTTTCACTCGTTACGTCTACGCCCATTTCGGCGTCGCCCTGCCGCACTATTCGGGTGGACAATTCGATCTCGGGCGCCGCGTCTCGCGTGCAGGCCTTCGTCCGGGCGATCTCCTCTTCTTCGACGGGCTCGGCCATGTCGGCCTGTACATCGGCCACGGCCTCTTCATCCACGCCCCGCATTCCGGCACGCGGGTCTCGATCGACTCGCTCGCCGGCTGGTATTCCGGCCGCTACGACGGCGCTCGCAGACTGCTCTGACCGCGTACCATGGCGACCCGGCCGAACGCCTCGTTCGGCCCATCGTCATGGACCGTCCCGTTCTCTACAGCCTCGTCGAACGTCTCCGCGCGGAGGAGCGGCTCCAGGAGCTCGCCGCCGCGCTGCCGACGCGTGCGCGCGTCTCCGAGCCGGCGCTGCCGCTGTCCTCTCAGCGCTGCACGACGAGCTGCAGCGCGGTCTCGTCGTGCTGCTGCCCGAGGACGCCGACGCCCGTGATGCAGCCGAGGCAGCCGGCTGGTTCCTCGGAGACGAGAACGTCGCGCTGTTCCCGTCTCGCGGCGTCCACTGGGGCTCGGGCCTCGAACCGCCGCCGCACCTCGTGGGCGAGCGCGCCCGGGCCCTCGCCGTGCTCGAGCGCGGTGGGCTCGTGTGCGCGTCCGCGACCGCGGTCGCGGAGGGCGTTCCCCCGGCCGGCGCGCGGGCTGAGGCGGTCCACATCGCGCCGGGCGACGACCTGGGGATCGACGCTCTCGCCGAGCAGCTCGGGTCGGCCGGCTATGAGCGCGTCGAGCGGGTCGAAGAGCGGGGCCAGTTCGCGGTGCGCGGCGGGCTCGTCGACGTCTTCGCGACCACCGGCCGCGAACCGCTCCGCATCGAGTTCTTCGGCGACGAGATCGAGCAGATCCGCGCGTTCTCGCCGTTCACGCAGCGCGCGCTGCGCACGGTCGAGCAGGCGACGGTCTTCCCGGCCGCGGAGCGCCGTCGCGAGCTCGTGGAGATCGACCTCGGGCCGGATGACGGGGAAGAGCCCGCGCTCGAGGTGCCGACAGATCTGGTGCAGGCGTTCGACCGGGGGCCCGACCTCGTCTGGTCGGTCGACGAGGTGCAGGCCGTCTGGTCCGAGGAGGGTCTCGAAACCGATCTCGCTCGCCGGGGCCGACCGAGCTGACGCCGTTGCCGCAGGGCCAGCCGTTCTCGTTCGACGCGCAACGGCCGGCGCTCGCCGCACGCGGCCTCTCCGAGGCCGAGAACGAGTTGGGCGGTCTGCTCCGGCAGGAGCTCGACGTCGTCGTGGCGTTTCCCCACCGCGGTGAGGCTCTGCGCCAGCAGACGCTCCTGCGGCGCGTGCAGGCCGGGCTGCTCGACGAGGGCGAGGCGCCGCACGGCCTCCAGTTCGCAGTTTCGCCCGCGCGCCGCGGGTTCGTCTGGCGCGAGCTCGGCGTTGCGCTGCTCCCCGACACGCAGGTCTTCCGGAAACGCCCGGCCCGGGCCTCGAGCGCACCGGGCCGTGCGCTGCAGAGCTTCTCCGACCTGCGCACGGGCGACTACGTCGTCCACGAGGACCACGGCATCGCGCAGCTGCGCGGGTTCGAGACGAAGGAGGTCGCCGGCGTCACGCGCGACTACCTCCTGCTCGCCTACCGCGGTGACGACCGCGTCTACGTCCCGCACGAGCAGATCGGAAAGGTCAGCCGCTACATCGGCGCAGACTCGAGGGCGCCTGCGCTCTCGAAGCTCGGGGGCAAAGCCTGGGACAACCTGAAGACGCGTGCGCGGTCCCACCTCCGCGAGATGGCCGGCGAGCTGCTGCAGCTCTACGCCCAGCGCCAGACTCAGCCCGGGATCGCCTTCGACGTCGAGCACGAGTGGGTCGAACAGCTCGAGAGCGCGTTCCCGTATCGCGAGACGGAGGACCAGCGCACGGCGATCGAGGCGGTGAAGGAAGACCTCGAATCGCCGCACCCGATGGACCGGCTCGTCTGCGGCGACGTCGGTTTCGGCAAGACCGAGGTTGCCTTGCGGGCGGCGTTCGCGGTCGCCGTCAGCGGCAAGCAGGTGCTGATGCTCGTGCCGACGACCGTGCTCGCGCAACAGCACTGGAACACCTTCAGGGATCGCTATCGCGACTTCCCCGTCCGCGTGGAGATGGTCTCGCGCTTCAGGACTGCGAAGGAGACCAAACAGGCCCTGCTCGACTTCTCGGAAGGGAAGGTCGAGGTCCTGATCGGCACGCACCGGGTCCTGTCGCGCGACGTCATCCCCAAGGAGCTCGGGCTGGTGATCGTCGACGAGGAACAGCGCTTCGGCGTCGCTCAGAAGGAGTTGCTGCGTCAGTTGCGCCTCGAGGTCGATGTGCTGGCGATGAGCGCAACCCCGATCCCGCGGACCCTGCACATGTCGCTCGCCGGGCTGCGCGACATCTCGGTGATCGAGACCCCGCCCGAGGGCCGGCGGCCGATCCGCACCTTCGTCGGCGAATACGACGAAGAGCTGATCAAGCAGGCGCTCGACCGCGAGGTGGCAACGGAGCGGCCAGGCCTTCTACCTGCACAACCGCGTCGACACGATCGAAGCGGCGGCCGAGAAGCTGCAGCAGCTCTGCCCCGACCTGCGCTTCCTCGTCGCGCACGGCCAGATGCGCGAGCACGAGCTGGAGGAGCAGATGATCGCGTTCCTCGCGCGGCGATGCGGATGTGCTCGTCTCGACGACGATCATCGAGTCGGGCCTCGACATCCCGCAGGCGAACACGCTGATCGTCGAGCGCGCCGACACTCTCGGCTTGAGCCAGCTCTACCAGATCCGCGGTCGCGTGGGCCGCAGCGACGTGCTCGCGCACGCGTACCTCTTCTATCCGGACGCGCACGAGCTGACCCCGGAGGCGCGAGCGCGTCTGGCGACGCTCGCCGACCACACGGAGCTGGGCGCGGGATTCGCGATCGCCATGCGCGACCTCGAGATCCGCGGCGCCGGCGACCTGCTCGGCGCCGAGCAGTCGGGGCACGTCGCAGCGCTCGGCTTCGAGCTCTACGTCGAGATGCTGCACGAGGCCGTTGCCGAGCTCTCCGGTCAGCGGCGTCTCGCCGCGCGGCCGGTCCGGGTCGACGCGCGCATCGACGCGTACGTCCCGGCCGCGTACATCGCCGCCGAGGCGCTCAAGATCGACCTGCATCGCCGCATTGCGCTCACCGAGACCGAGGACGAACTGCACGAGTTGCGGGTCGCGACCGAAGACCGCTACGGACCGGTGCCGGAGCCGGTCGAGAACCTCTTCGCGATCCAGGCCGCGAAGCTCAAGCTCGCTCGTCTCGGTGCCGACTACCTGGTGTTCAGAGGGGTCGCGCGTCGGTCGGGCCGGTCGTGCTCGGCTCCGACGAACTGCGCGAGTCTGCGCGCTCAGGTCGAGACGGCGGTCTACTCGACGGGCAACCGTGAGGTGACGTTAAGAGGCGATGAATTCAAGGGAGCGCTCGATTTGGTCGATGCTATGCTGGCCGCGCGCCAGGCGGCTTAGCCGGCGCTTTCCTTATGAAAAAGCTCACATTTCCGCTTCTGCTCGTCCTCTTCGCCGCGCTCCTCGCGGGGTGCGGTGGCGGTGACGCGAGCAGCCTGAATTCGGACGACGTCGCGACGGTCGGGACCATGCACGTGAGCAAGGCGTAGTTCGATGCTCTGATCGCTCAGGCGAAGCGGAGCTATGCGGCGCAGACCCCGCCGAAGACCTTCCCGAAGGCCGGGCACCGCCGACTACGAGACGATCAAGGGCCAGGCCGTGTCGCTGCTCGTCCAGCAGGCGGAGCGCGAGGAGAAGGCGAACTCCATGGGAGTCAAGATCTCCGACTCCGACAGTGCAGAAGCGCCTCGACCAGATCAAGAAGCAGTACTTCGGCGGCAGCGAGACGAAATACCAGGCGCAGCTGAAGAAGCAGAACCTGACCGACGCGGAGGTCCGCAACGACGTCCGCCAGCAGCTGATCTCGGAAGCGCTGTTCGACAAGGTGACCAAGAACGCGAAAGTGTCCGACAGCGCGGTGCACGCCTACTACCTCGCGCACCAGTCGCTCTACACGCAGCTTCAGTCGCGTGATGTGCGCCACATCCTCGTCAAGTCGCCCGCGCTGGCGAGGACGCTCTACGCGCAGCTGAAGTCAGGCAACGACAAGACGTGGTGCACGCTCGCGAAGAAGTACTCGCAGGACCCGAGTTCGAAGAACGACCTGCGGCAAGCTGACGGTCTCGAAGGGTCAGACCGTGCCGGAGTTCGACAAGGTCGCCTTCACCGAGACCACGAAGGTCGTTCACGCGCCGGTCCACAGCTCGCAGTACGGCTGGTTCGTGATCGAGCCGCTCTCGGCCGTCAAGCCGAAGTCTTCGACCCCCGAGAAGCAGGTCGCGAGCACGATCAGGCAGCAGCTCCTCCAGCAGGACAAGAACCAGGCGATGACCGACTGGGTCGCGTCAGCTCTCGAAGAGCTTCTGTTCGGGGTCGAAGATCAAGTACCAGGTCGGCTTCGTGCCGAGCCCGGATCCCTGCACGTCGACGACGACCGCCACGACCACCTAAAGACCCGGTTTCGTGTCTCTCGCGGCAGCGCTCGTCGAGCTCCAGGAGCTGACCGAGCGTTTGCGCCGCGACTGCCCGTGGGACCGCGAGCAGACGACACGCACGATCGTCCCGCACACGGTCGAGGAGGCGTACGAGGTCGCGGACGCGGCGCTCGCCGGTAACGACGCGAAGCTGCTCGACGAGATCGGCGACCTGCTCTTCCAGTCGTATTTCCTTGCCCTTCTCCTCTCCGAGCGTGGTGCAGGGGACCTCGAGGCTGCAGCGCGCGGGATCCATGCGAAGCTCGTTGCGCGCCATCCGCACGTCTTCGGCGACGCCGAAGCGCGGACCAGCGTCGCGTGTCCGCGAGCGCTGGGAGCAGATCAAGCGCGAGGACGAGGGTCGAGAGGGGATCTTCCACGACGTGCCCGAGGGCCTGCCGGCGCTGCTCTACGCCCGCAAGGTGCAGCTGCGCGCCAAATCGGTCGGCTTCGAGTATCCGAATCTCGTCGGAGCGCTCGCGGACTTCGAGGACGAGCTGCGCGAGCTGCGGGCCGAGCTGCCGGCCGACGATCCGCTCGAGGAGACGCAGCCGGATGCCCGGGTGGCTGCCGAGCTCGGTGACGTGCTGTTCGCGGCGGTCAACGTCGCGCGGCGGCTCAACGTCGATCCGGAGCTCGAGCTGCGCGCTGCGGCGAAGCGCTTTCGCGCCCGCGTGGAAACTGCGGAGGCGATCGCCGCCGCCGCTGGCAAGGATTGGACGACGCTTCCGCTCGCCGAGCAGGACGCCTACTACGACGAGGCAAAGGGGACGAACCAGTGACCAAGATCACCGCAGTACAGGGCCGCCAGGTGCTCGACTCGCGTGGCAACCCGACCGTCGAAGTGGACGTCAAGCTCGAATCCGGTGGGTTTGGCCGCGCGATCGTCCCGTCGGGAGCATCGACCGGGGTGCACGAGGCGGTCGAGCTGCGCGACGGCGCTCCCGAGTGGGGCGGCAAGGGGGTCGGGCAGGCAGTCGGGCACGTGAACGGTGAGCTGGCCGCTGCCGTGAAGGGGCTCGACGCGCGCGATCAGGCCGCGCTCGACCAGACGCTGATCGACCTGGACGGCACGCCGAACAAGGGGCGTCTCGGTGCGAACGCCATTCTCGGTGTCTCCCTGGCAGCAGCCAAGGCGACCGCAGCTTCGGACGGAAAGCCCCTCTGGCTCCACCTCGGTGGCGAGACCGCCACGACCTTGCCGGTGCCGATGATGAACGTGATCAACGGCGGTGTGCACGCTGCCGAACTCGATCGACCTGCAGGAGTTCATGGTCGTCCCGGTGGGCGCGACGTCATTCGCCGAAGGCCTGCGGATCGGCGCGGAGGTCTACCACGCGTTGAAGAAGGTGCTCTCGGCTCGCGGGCTCGCGACCGGCGTCGGCGACGAGGGTGGCTTCGCCCCGGATCTCGAGTCGAGTGAGGCCGCGATCGAGGCGATCCTCGAGGCGGCGGAGGGCGCCGGGCACCGCGATCGCGTTGCGATCGCGCTCGATCCGGCATCGAGCGAGGTCTTCGCAGACGGCGTCTACCGCTTCGAAGGCCGTGAGAAGACGAGTGCCGAGCTGCCCGAGTTCTGGGCCGGCATCGTCGAGCGCTACCCGGTCGTCTCGATCGAGGACGGCGCCGCCGAGGACGATTGGGAGTCCTGGGAGGCGCAGACGCGCCTGCTCGGCGATCGCGTGCAGTTGATCGGCGACGACATCTTCGTCACCAACCCGGAACGGCTCCAGCAGGGGATCGACCGCGGCGTCGCCAACTCGATCCTCGTGAAGGTGAACCAGATCGGCACGCTCACCGAGACGATCGCGGCGGTGCGGCTCGCCCAGTCGAACGGCTATACGGCCGTCATGTCGCATCGCTCCGGCGAGACCGAGGATTCGACGATCGCCGATCTCGCGGTGGCGCTCGGAACGGGTCAGATCAAGACCGGCGCCCCCGCGCGCTCCGACCGCGTGGCCAAGTACAACCAGCTGCTGCGCATCGAAGAGGAGCTGGGGGCGAAGGCGCAGTACCCGGGCTGGGACGCCTTCCCGCGCGCTCGCCGCTGAGCTCGACCGCTACGCTGCGCGAGGATGGCAGCGGACCGGAGGAGAACAAAGATCGTCGCGACGATCGGCCCGGTGTCGTCGAGCCACGATGTCCTGCGCGAGTTGGTCGATGCCGGTGTCGACGCCATTCGCCTCAATCTCTCGCACGGCACTCACCAGGACCACGCGGCGAGTGCGGGCGTCGTCCGTGAGGTCCAAGAGGAGACCGGCAAGCCGCTTGCGCTGATCGCCGACCTGCAGGGGCCGAAGCTCCGCATCGGCGATCTGGACGAGCCGCGCATCCTCTTGAAGGACGAGGAGATCGTCGTCTCGGGCGAGCAGCACGCACTGAACGGCGCGTTGCCGATCGCGCCGGCCGTGATCGGCGAGGTGCTGCGTCCCGGGCACGACATCCTGATCGACGACGGCCTCGTACGGCTCGCCGTACAAGAGGTCGAGCAGGGCCGCGCACGCTGCCGGGTGGTGGTCGGCGGCGAGGTGAAGTCGCACAAGGGCGTCAACCTGCCCGGCGTGCCGGTGCCGATCCCCTCGCTCACGAAGAAGGATCTGGACGACCTCGAGTTCGCGCTGGGCCTCGGTGCCGATTTCGTCGCCCTCTCGTTCGTCCGTGCCGCCGCCGACGTGCGCGACCTGCAGGCGATCATCCGCCAGCACGGCTCTCCGGCCCGCGTGATCGCGAAGATCGAGAAGGCGGAGGCGGTCGAGGCGCTCGAGGAGGTGCTGCTCGAGGCCGACGCGGTGATGGTCGCGCGCGGTGACCTCGGCGTCGAGATCGGAGCCGCGACCGTTCCGCTGCTGCAGAAGCGGATCATCCTGCGCTGTCTCGAAGCCGGCAAGCCGGTGATCACCGCGACGCAGATGCTCGAGTCGATGATCGAGCACGCCGAGCCCACCCGGGCGGAGGCAAGTGACGTCGCGAACGCCGTGCTCGACGGGACGTCGGCGGTGATGCTCTCCGCCGAGACGGCCACCGGGAACTATCCGGTCCAGGCGGTGGAGATGATGGACCGGATCGCCCGGGCCGTGGAGCCGTCGATGGGCTACCGCCATCAGATGCCGGAGGCGGGTGAGGAGCCGACGGTCGGCCGCGCCATGTCGAATGCCGCCTGCGACCTGGCCGAGGCGCTCGGTGCTCGCGCGATCCTCGTGCCCACGTTCACCGGGCGCACCGCCTCGGCGGTCGCACGCCTTCGGCCCCGCAGGCCGATCCTCGGTCTGTCGCACCACCGGACCGCCGTGCAGCAGATGGCGCTCGAGTGGGGCGTCACCCCGGTGCTGATGCCGCCGAGCGACGACGTCGAGGACCTCTGGTCGCGCTCGCTCGAGTCGGCGCTCAAGTCGGGGCTGGTCGATGCGGGCGACCGCGTCGTCCTCACCGCGGGAACGGCGGTCAACCTGCCGGGCTCGACGAACGTGATCAAGGTCGACGTCGCCTAGCTGATTCCGGCCGGCGGCTGCGTAGGGATTGCGGCGGCCATGCAGAAATCGTCGTCGTGCCCCGGCTCCGTCCCACGCGGCTGCTTGCGATCGGCGGGATCGTGCTCGTCGCGTTCCTCTACTGGAAGCCCCTGCACACCTATCTGCACACGAAGAGCGCGCTGCAGTCGCGGACCGCAGAGGTGCATGCGCTCCAGGTCGAGAAGAAACGGCTTCAGGCGCGGATCGCTGCGGCCGACACCGGCGAACAGCTCTTGCGGGAAGCGCGGCGGATGGGGCTCGTGAAGCCGAACGAGCAGCTCTTCATCGTGCGCGGCATCGATGCCTGGCGCCACCGGAACCACTAGCGTCCCCCTCGTGCCCGATGTCGACGTCGTAGCGCGGCAGATCGGCCGCACGCCGCGGGCGTTCAAGCGCGTGGCGGTGCGCTGTCCGTTCGGCAAGCCTGCGGTGACGGAGCAGTCTGCGTTCGACGCTGCGGGTCGGCCCTTCCCGACGCAGTTCTACGTCACCTGCCCGTTCCTCGTCGCCGCGATCTCGCGGCTCGAAGCCGGCGGCGGCGTCGAGCGCTGGACGCACGCGGCCGAGGCCGACACGGTTCTCGCGCAGAGCCTCGAGGACGCCCACACCGAGCAGCGGCGCCTGCGGCCCGAGCTCGACGCCGGCATCGGCGGTTCGACGCGGACGGGCAGCCTCAAGTGTCTCCATGCGCACGCAGCATTCGCGCTCGCGCGTCCCGGCTATGAGCTGGGCGACCGCATCATCGGCGAGCTGCCCGCCCTCTGGCCCGACTCCTGCTGTACTCCGTGACGTGGACCTGGACCTCGCGCGCCACCAGTGGCAGGATGGGATCCGCCGCGTCGAGGCGCTGCGGGCCGAAGATCGCGCTCGCTACGGCGAGCGTATGGCACAGGTGGACATCCTCGTGAACGCGCTCCGCCAGCGCGTCGGACAGGTCTTCACCCTAGAGGAGCTCGCGCACTCCTACGACGGCGCCGACGACTGGGCGCGCTCGGTGCTCGACGACGCCGACCCCGAGGCTCCGCCGGTGAGCGAGGCCGGAACCGTCGCCGACGCCGCCTTCCACCTCTACGCCCGCGGGGCGACGGACTACCGCCCGTGAAGCGGGCCGTGCTGATCGCGGTGGGGGCCGCCCTCGTGTTCGCGATCGGCATCGCCGTGGGCGAGGCGCTCCATGACAATCCTCAGCCGGGCGGCACCCAGTCGCTCGTGCGGACCCTGCAGCCGCTGCCGCTTGCCCCGGCCGCTCGCGAAACGGTCACCGTTACCGTTCAAAACCCATAAACCAGTTTAGGAAGCGGAAGCTTTGGCTACGTTTGGTCGGTGACGTCTCCCGGCAGACGAGCGCCGACCGGCGAGCCAGACTGGCTGACCCTCGGCCAGGCTGCGAAGTTCCTCGGCGTCGCCCAGTCGACGATCCGCAAGTGGTCCGACCAGGGCCGCGTGCCTGCCTTCTACACCCCGGGCGGCCACAGGCGTTACCGTCGAGGCGACCTCGAGACGTTCCTCGACCGGTCCGGGCCCGGGCGGCCACACCGGCGGCCCGCTCGTGCTGGTCGTCGACGACGACCCGCGTCTGCGCGAGTTCGTCCGGGTGAACCTCGAGCTGGAGGGCTACACGGTGCGCGAGGCCTCGAGCGCGGAGGATGCGCTCGAGGCAATCGAGGATCAGGCGCCGGCGCTCGTCCTGCTCGACGTCGTCATGCCGGGGATCGACGGCTGGCAGATGCTGCAGCGGATGCAGGAGCGCCATGGATCGATCCCCGTGATCATGTTCAGCGGCCAGGTGGACTCGGTGCTGGCGAGCGACGCGGAGCAGCGGGGAGCACGCGACTTCGTCGGCAAGCCGTTCGATCCGCGGCAGCTGATCGAGCGAGCGAAGCAGCTCGTCCCGGCCTGAGCTGCGGGTTCTACCCGCCGCTGATCGCGGCGATCACGTCGACGCGCGACTGCGGAGCGAGCGGCGTCTCGAGCGCCGCCCGCTCCCGGTCGACATAGACGTGAATGTGAGGCCGGATGACCGGGCCGGGCTCGCAGAGCCGGTCGCGCACGCCCGGCCAGCGCGCGTCGAGCTGGTCGATCGCGGCGTCGACCGTCTCCGCCTCGAGCTCGATGCGTCGAGGCAGCTCGGGGAAGAGCGGCGTGAGTGTCATGGGCAGGTGGAGCTCGGCCACGGTCAGTCGATCACCGCCACCTCGACCGACGAGATCGCGGGCAGATAGCTCGCGATCTCGGTCCACGTCTCGGCATCGTCGGCACTGGCGAAGACCTGGCCGGTGCTGGTGCCGAAGTAGTAACCGGGCACCTCGTAGGTGTCGTTCGCCATCCCCTCGCGCAGCACGCCGATGTAGGCGTCGCGCTGCGGCAGGCCGTTGTCGGCTCGCTGCCAGCTCGAGCCGCCGTCCCGCGTGCGCCACACCGAGGCCCTGCCGTCGGGCATCGTGCGACCGTGCCCGGGGTCGAGCGGCACGACGAAGAACGTGTCGCGGTCGTGCGGATGGGCAGCCGCGGCGAACCCGAATTCTGTCGGGAGCCCCTCGGTGATCTCGGTCCAGGTCTGGCCGCAGTCGTCGCTCCGGTGCATACCGACGTGGTTCTGCTGGTACATGCGGTCGCCGTCGGTGGTCGAGCGGACGACCTTGTGCACGCAGAAGCCCACTTCTTCATGCGGCCGCGGCCAGTCTGCGCGCAGCCCCCTGTTGCGTGGCGTCCAGGTCGCGCCGTCGTCGGTCGTCTCGAAGAGCCCCATTCCCTGGACGATCGCCCAGAAGCGGTCGCGGTCCGAGGGGTCGGCCATCAGCGCAGAGATGCCGAGATGGCCGGGAGGCTGGTTCGCCGGGTCGTCCCACTCGTCGCTGCCGGGCTCGCCCGCAAGCGTGCTGAGCAGCGACCACGTCGCGCCGTCGTCCTGGCTCTCGAAGATTCCCGGCGCCTCGACCCCGACCAGCACGCGGCCGTGCGCGACCGAGAGGTTCGAGACCTTCGACAGCTTCCGGTCGCCGTCCTCGTACGCGAGGCCCTCGCTCGAATGGGTCCAGGTCTCCCCGAGATCGGGGCTCCGCCAGACGGCCGAGCCGTGCCACTCGCTGGCCGCGGCTGCGTAGATGGTGCCCGACTCGGAATCGAAGACGGCATGGTAGACCGGCCACCCTTCACAGAACGGCCCTCGCACCTGCCAGTCGCGACGATCCGCGTCGCTCTCCAGCAGAAAGCAGCCCTTCCGGGTCCCGATCACAAGCACAGTGCGTGGCACGTTCCCTCACCTCCGGCGACGACAGCTGGTCCAGTCTTCCAAAGACTCCCACCGGCGTCCGGATTCATCGGTCATCTGCATGAGGAGAGATGAGATCCGCGTTGAATCGGGCTGCATGGCCGACGAGCCCCGTATGCACATGTCCCTGATCGACCGCCGGATCAGCAAGATCGTCAACGCCCGCTCGGTCACCCTCGGCCTGGCGACGACCTTCTTCCTGCTCTCGCTCGTGGCGGCGATCGTGATGCGGCTCGTCGACCACCACGATTTCCCGACGCTCGGGCTCGCGACGTGGTGGTCGCTCCAGACGGTCACGACGGTCGGCTACGGCGACGTCGTGCCGACCACGAACATCGGCCGCCTGGTCGGCGGCGCCGAGCTCGTGCTCAGCGTCTCGTTCATCGCCTTCCTGACAGCGGGTGTGACGAGCACGGTGATCCACAACCAAGAAGCGCGCACCAAGGAAACGGACCGGGCGAAGCAGGCGGAGGATGCGCAGGCGATCCTCGGCGCGTTGAAGGAGACGACCGCCGCGGTCGCGGCGTTGAACGCGCGACTCGATTCGATCGAGGCGAAGCTCGGGAATGGTCGATAGACGAGCGGTTACTCGACCGGGATCTCGAACCGAGCAATGATGCCGGGGTCACCGCCTCTCGCGAGTAGCTCGGGATCGGGATCGCGAGTCGCCACCCATGCATATCCGTGTTCGGGGTAGGCGACGACGTCCGGGAACCCCCCGGCGCTGATCGCGAGGATCTGAGCGGGTTCCTCGGTGGGGTTGCTGAACGTGTGCAGTCCGGCACGTCCCTCGGGGCAAGAGACGAAGTCGCCCGGAGCCAACTCCTCTTCGCCGTGTTGATTCCGGAAGACGGGACGGCCGCTGAGGACGAAGAACATCTCTTCGGCCCCGAAGTGCATATGCATCCGCATCTCGGACGAGCCGGGGGCCAGTTCGTACAGCGTCGCTCCCATCCTGGCATCGTCCGGCCGCCAGAAGACTTGCTGCCGAGTCCCGGCCCCTTCGTTTCCTCCGTTCCAGGCGTCGGAGAAGAGGTTCTGACGATTCATTCGTGGTACCTCCAAGTCGTAGCGGTGGGCGCGCAGCGCCCGAGCCCCGGGATACGGGCCTCGGCAACACTGCGCCGGAACCGCGCGGCTGCTCGCCGCGCCAAACCGCTACCTCGCCGGATCCACGGCAAGATCATGCCTGCTCGAGCGTGCTGACGTCGGCACAGCCGGGGAAGAGTGGAAGAAGTCGCGCGCCTGACCTGCGAAGCTCAGCGCTGGCATGCGCCAGTGTTCGCCAGTGCACCCTGAGCGCACCTTAGTTCGAAGGGGTGTCTGACACCCTCAAGGTGTCAGACACCAGTACGCGTGGCCTGAGCGACCGGCCTCTCACCTGAGGGCCTTCTCGTTCGTCGGAACCAGACTTGGGCTAGAGCTCTTCGGCGGCCCGAACGAGCCCGCCGAGGATCACGCCGAGTGCGGCGAGCAAGCTGATCCAGATCCCGATGCCGCGGCCGTCGGCTGGGAGCACCGCATCCGGGATCGAGATGATGCGGATCAGGACGAAGATCGCTGCGAGCGCGCCGAGGGCGAGCACGACCAGGCTCTCCGGGATCGCCGGGGGCAGTTCGAAGCCGGCTTCGCGGAGGACGACGAGGACGACTACCGCGAGCCCGATGAAGAAGACGAGCTTGCCGAGCGTGCCGGTGTGCCAACCGATCACTGCGAGCTTCACGCCGACGCCCGACCCTGAGTACCAGCCCATGAAAGACGAGAGGGCGAGCACGAGCCCTGCGACCCAGGTGATGCGCTCGCCGGCGGCCCAGAGACCGTTGGAGGCGGGCCGTGGATAGTCGGACGGGCCTGGGGCGCCGGGCCTGCTTGGACCGGCCGGCAGCTCCAGCTCGAAGAAGTCCGGTGTTTCCACGCCGCTAAGTATGGGGATCATTCCGGTCGGAAGTTGCCGGAACCGCCTGGTTGAAAGGGGTCAACATGCTGCACAACACGGAGGCGCCCGAGGCAAGGGGCGTCGATCACGTGGAATTGCTCGCCGCAGGCACGGCGGTGAGGGGGCGTACCAATGCGCCGGCTGCGGCTACGGCGTCACGCTGCGCTCGTCGCTGCCCGTCTGCCCGATGTGCTCGGGAACGAGTTGGGAGCAGGCGTCGTGGAGCCCGTTCAGCCGTGCCCGGCCGAGGCTTCGGTGATCGAGGGCTAGACGCCGAAGAGCGTCTGGATCTCGTGCCAGGCCGCCACGAGCGTGAACGCGGCCACGAACGCAAGCACGAGCAGGCTGACCCAGAATCTGACGTTCGACCGCTTGACGGCGCTTCGCCGCTGAGTTCTCGCACGGCGCCGTGCGCGCTCGCGCCGGTAGTTCTGCTCGATCGCGCGCGGATCGAGCGAGGGCGGGTCCTCATCGAGGACGGCTGTCGCCTTGCGGGCCGGCTCAGGCATCCCAGGATTGTAGGCAATACTTGTCCCACGATGGTCGTTGACGCCCAGCGGCTACCGGTCGAGCGCCTGGCGGACGCGTCGGCACAGGTCGCCGAGGCTGCGGATCTACGGGTCGCTCTACACGCGGTGGCCGCCGCGGTCGCGGAGGCGACGCACGCGGATCTGGCCGTTCTCCGCGTCCTGGACGACGAAGGACGCCTGGCCACAAGGGCCGTGGCCCCGCCTGGTTCGTCGCTCGGCGCGGAGGTCGCCGGCACACGCGGTCTGTGTGAGGCGGTCGTCGCCGGCGAGGCGACCGAGGCGACCCGCCGGGCCGCGATCAAGGCCCGGGCAGCCGGGCTCATCGCCCTGCCGGCCCGCGCCGGCGGGCACGTCGTCGGCTCGGTCGAGCTGATCCGCGTCGGTCAGGAGTTCGGTGACGACGACCGCGCGCTGGCGGGACTCGCCGCGGGACAGCTCGCGCTTGCCGTTCGCACGCTTGCGCCCGAGGTTGCCGGGTCGCGCCTGCGCGCCGACCGGCTCGAGCTCGCCGGTGAGGCGCTTGCGGCCGGTGGCGACGCGCGCCGCGCCGCACAGCAGACCGTCCGGATCGCCGTCGAGACGAGCGGCGCCCGCGGAGGGGCGCTCTGGCGCCTGCGCGACGAGCGGCCCGAGCTCATCGCCTCGCTCGGCTCCGTCGAAGCTGGTCTGGCGAGCGCCGCGGGGATCGTGGCCGAGGCCGTGGAGCAGCGGCGTCCGGCGGGCATCGCGCACGACCCGGGGGTGGCGCAGGTGGCAACCCTCACCCTCGGACAGCCCCCGTTCGCCGCGCTGCAGCTCTTCTACTCCGAGGATGTGGCGGCGCCGGACGCCGACCTGCCGGCGCTCGCTGCGTTCGCCGCCCGTTCGGCGCACGCGTTGCGTTCCGCCGACCGCATCTCCGAGCTCGAGGTCGAGCTCGGGCGCACGCGTTCGCTGCTCGAGGTGATGGCCGAGGCGATTTCTCGGCTCTCGCTCGCCCACACCTTGGAGACAGCCGTCGAGCGAATCGCGGAGCTCCTCCAGGTGGAGCACGTCGGTGTGTTCCTGCAGGAGGACGGTCGGTTGCGGGCTGCGGCGGGGCGTGGCCACGCCGCAGCGAATGAAGACGTTGCCGCGCGGCTCGTCGAGGCGCTGCGAGGGCCGTTGCGCGCACGGGGAACGTTGCATGCGAGCATCGAGGGCCGCGAGCCTGCGCTCGCGGCCGTGCGCGCCGCACTCAGGTCGGCCGGCCAGCAATCGGCGCTCGCCGTGCCGTTGACGGCGCGGGAGGAGTCGATCGGCCTGATCGTCGCCTACCCGGGCGAACGGCGCCTCGGTGAGAGCGAGACGGCGCTCGTCGCAGCGCTCGCAGCGCCGCTTGCGGTCGCCGTCCAGAACGCTCGACTCCACGAGCAGGCCCGCGCGCAGGAGGGAGAACTGACGGCGGTGCTGGAGACCGAGCGTCTCGTCTCTCGGCGAGTGAACGCGCTCTACGAGATCTCCCGGTCCTTCGCCCAGACGCTCTCGCTCGACCACACACTCGCAGCTGTCACCGAGACGCTCGTGAAGGAGCTGAACGTGGATGCCGCTGTGATCCGCGTCCCCGACGAGCGGGGAGACCAGTTCGTGCCGCGTGCGGTCCACGTGGCCGACTCGCGGCTCGCCGACGCCGTCCGCACGATCCTCGAGCGGCCGCAGCCGCGTCCGCCTCGCACCCACGAGCCCGCGATGCTCGATGCCCAGCTGTCCGAACGGCTGGGCGGCGCTCACTCGCTCCTGCTCCCGTTCCTGCTCGGCGGAGCAACCGCGGCCCTGCTGCCGATCGCGACGTCCAGCGATCTGCTGGCGCAGCTGACCATCCTCTCGCTCGACCCGGCGGCGCCGATCACGCCGGAGACACTCGCGACCGCGCGGACGATCGCCCAGCAGGCCGCGCTCGCGATCGACAATGCCCGCCTGTACCAGCAGCAGAAGCAGTTCGCGGAGACGATGCAGCGGTCGCTGCTGCCCCGTGAGCGGCCCTCGATCGCCGGGCTCGAGGTCGGCGCGGTGTACGAGTCCGCCGCGCAGGTCGACGTCGGAGGCGATGTCTTCGATTTCCTCGAATTGCGTGACGGCCGGCTCGCGGTCGTGCTCGGTGACGTCACGGGCCACGGGATCGACGCGACCGCGGACATGGCGATGGCGAAATTCGTGTTCCGGTCGCTTGCGCGCGAGCATTCCGAGCCGTCGGCGTTTCTCGCCGCCGCGAACGAGGTGGTCGTAGGCGAGATCGCGATCGGGAAGTTCATCACGATGGCATACGTCACGATCGGCCCGGCCGGCGAGGTGCTCTGTGCGAGCGCGGGCCACCCCGAGCCCCGGCTCGTCACCGCCGACGGGACCGTCACCGGGCTTGCCTGCGGCGGGCTCGCGCTCGGGATCGACGCGCCGCAGGTGTACGAACAGGTGAGCGCCGAGCTCGATCCGGGAGGCATGGTCGTGCTCTACACCGACGGCGTGATCGAGTCGCGCTCGGGGCGGGAGCTGTTCGGGCTCGAGCGGCTCGACGAGGTGCTGTCGGCGCATGCCGCGCTGCCGGCGCAACAGGTCGCCGACGCCGTGCTCGCCGCCTGCCAGGGCTTTGCCGGCGGCGATCTTCCGGACGACTGCGCGATCGTCGTGCTGCGCCGCACGTGAACCTCTTCAGCGGCGAGCTCGGCCGCCCGCTCGTGATCGGGCACCGTGGCGCGGCTGCGCTCGCACCGGAGAACACGCTCGCCTCGCTGGAAGCGGCGATCGCCGCCGGTGCCGACGTCGTCGAGTTCGACATCTCGCCGGGTCTCCGCCTCGGCCACTCGTTGGACGAGCTGCCCGGGGCCGGGCTCACGCTCGACGAGGCACTCGAGTTTCTCGGCGGGCACGACGTCGGGCTGCACCTCGACGTGAAGCTCCCCGGCTATGAGGACGGTGTCCTCACCGCGCTGCGTCATCACAGGCTCGAGGACCGCGCGTACATCTCGACGGCGTTCGCGGCCACCGGGCGGCGGATCGCGGCCAAGGCCCCCGGTTGCACGATCGCAATCGGCTACCCGCGCGACCGGGTCGGGATCTCGAAGCTCCGCTGGCCTCCCGCGCTCACCCGCGCGGGGGCCGCCTCGCTCAGACAGGTAATGCCCGTGCGGGTCCCGGTGCTGCTTCGGTGGGCCCACGCGAACGCGCTTTCGCTGCACCAGACGCTCTGCTCGCGGGCGGCCGTGTCGGTCTCCCACCGGCTCGGAGCTCCGGTGCTCGCATGGACCGCAAACGACTCGGCCACCGTTCGGCGCCTCGTTGCTGCCGGGGTGGACGGCATCGTCTCGGACGATCCGGGAATGGTGCTGGAAACGCTGGCTACACTGCTTGCGCAGTGAAGCGTCTGCACGCAGCCGTCCTCTTCGTGCTCGGTTTCGCGGCAGCGGGGGCGTTCTCCGGCGCCGTGATTGCCGATGTCACCACCTCGACGACCTCATCGACGGTCGCCACGACGACCGCTGCGACGACGACGACCGCGACGACGACGACGGCGACTACCACGGAGACGACACCGGCGACCAAGACGGTGCCGGCCGGAGTTCGCGTCGCAGGCGTCCGCGTCGGCGGCCTGCTTCCCGCCGACGCCGTGTCCGCGGTCCAGGAGGCATTTCGCCGGCAGCTCCCCGTCGTGATCGATCGCAGCAGGTTGTTGCTCGACCCGACGAAGGTCGCGTCGGCGTACAGCGCGACCGCGGTTGCCCGCGCCCGCATCGCGGAACCGGGCTCCAACGTGCAGCTCGTGGTCGCCGTGCACGGCCCGGCGCTTCGCAAGTGGCTCGCCGCCGCCGCGCATCGCTTCGCGCGCGCACCGGTCGATGCCTCGCTGAAACTGAAGGGCGGCAAGCCGGTTCTCACCAGCGACAAGCCGGGACGCCGGCTCGAGACGGCGCGCCTGACGGCCAAGATCGCGACCGCGCTGAAGGCGAACACGCGGCTGCCCGTGCGCGCGCGGACGAGAGCTGTCGCTCCGAAGGTGTCCGTCGAGTCGTTCGCCGAGACGATTGTCATCAACCGCTCGAGCAACCACCTGTTCCTCTACGACATCGGGAAGCTTCGGCGCACGTTCAACGTCGCCACTGGGCAGGCGATCTATCCGACGCCGAAGGGTGTCTGGCACATCGTCGTCAAGTGGAAGAACCCGACGTGGTACCCGCCGGTGCAGGATGCATGGGCGCGCGGCCTGAAACCGGTGCCGCCCGGCCCGAACAATCCGCTCGGCACCCGCTGGATGGGCCTCGACGCGCCGGGAGTCGGCATCCACGGCACCGATGAGCCGGCATCGATCGGCTACAGCGCCTCGCACGGCTGCATCCGCATGCAGGTGCCCGACGCCGAATGGCTGTTCGACCACGTCGAAGTCGGGACGACGGTCTACATTCTCTGATGCGCATCGTCCGCGCCGTCGTTGCCGTCGGAGTGCTCGCCTTGTTGGGACTGCTCGTGTGGGACGTCGCGCACGGCCGCGGCTCCGGGGTGGCGCAGAAGGTCGACAAGGGAAAGGTCGTCGCTGCTCCCAAGCTCGACCTGCCGCGGCTCGACGGCAAGGGCCGGTTGAGCCTCGCGTCGCTGCGAGGCAAGGTCGTGGTCGTCAACTTCTGGCAGTCGGACTGCCTCCCGTGCAAACAGGAAGCCAGGACGCTCGACGCGGCTGCGCAGGCCTGGCGCTCGAAGGGCGTCGTGTTCGTCGGGGTCGACGCGCTCGACTTCAAAGGCCCGGCCCGCGCCTATCTGAAGCGTTACGGAGTCAGCTACGTGAACGTCCGGGATGCGTCCGGCGGCACGTATCCCGGCTGGGGCGTCACCGGGACCCCCGAGACGTTCTTCATCGACCGCCGTGGCAACGTCGTGCCACCGCACATCGTCAGCGTCGCGTCACGCCAGAAGCTCGACGACGGCATCAGGCGGGCGCTCGAACTCGTGAGAGCTCTCGTGGTCGTCGCGGCAGCGCTCGTGCTCGCCGCGCCGGCGGCGGCCTGCACCACGCACGCAAGTCAATCGCACCTCGAGACGCTCCTCGTCTGCCTCGAGTGCCATACGACCCTCGACGAGTCCAACTCCCCCTTCGCGAACCAGATGAAGGCGGACGTGGCGAGGCGCATCGCGGCGTGCCAGTCCGAGCAGCAGATCCTCGATGCGATGGTTGCCCAGTTCGGCACGGCGGTGCTCTCGACCCCGCAAACGCACGGTTTCGACCTGATCGCCTGGCTGCTGCCGCTCGGCGGGATCGCTGTCGGCGCGGCCGCGATCGCGGGAGGTGCCTGGCACTGGTCGCGGAGGCGCGGTGCGGGGGGCAGCGGATCGCCGGGGGTGGTGCGACTCGGCCCCGACGACGAGCGGCTCGTGGACGACGCGCTTGCACGGTTCGATGATTGAGAAGCTCCCCATCGCCTTCGCCGCCGGGCTCATCTCCGTGGTGACGCCTTGCGTGCTGCCGCTGGTCCCCGGCTATCTGTCGGCGATCTCCGCCGTCGAGATCGACCGGCTCGGCGAGCGCGGCGTGGGGAGGAGGATCGCGCTTGCGAGCATCCCCTTCATCGTCGGCTTCACGATCGTCTTCGTCCTCCTGGGCGCGGGTGCCGCTGCCGTCGGCAGCACGGTCGACAAGCCGACACAGCTGAAGATCGCCGGTTTCGTGCTGGTCGTCCTCGGGCTCGCGTTCATGGGCTTGTTGCCGTCGCCCGAGCGAGCCGTTGCCCCCGGCCTGCTGCAGCACGCGCGTCGTCGCGGGTCGAAGGCGTTGCTCGGCGGCGCATTTGCCGTGTGCGCCGCGCCGTGCATCGGCACGGTGCTCGCGTCGATTCTCGTGCTCGCGTCCGGCTCCGGTTCGATCGCGCGCGGAGTCGTTCTGCTCGTCGCCTACTCGCTCGGTCTCGGCGCGGCGTTCGTTCTCGCCGGCATCGCGTTCGCACACGCGATGACCGCGTTCGGGTGGGTGCGCGACCACTACGAGGTGGTGCGGTTCCTGTCAGGCGCCACCCTGGTCGCGCTCGGGCTCCTGCTCTTCTTCAACCGCAACTGGTGGCTTCAGGTCGCGCTCGACCAGGTACTCACGAAGATCGGGCTCAGCTCGCTCTAGCCCGTCCAGCAGGCCGGCCACGTCGAGGCCGCGATGCGCGGGCGTGAATCCCGTCAGCCGCCGGATCGCCTTGAGCCGTTGGCGCTCCGCCGCGATGGGCTTGCCGCGGCCGTTCTGGTACGCGGAGACGACGACGTGCACCAGTCCCTGGAAGAAGTCGCGCTCAGCGGCCGAGCAGGCGCGCCAGGCTGTCTCGAACGCCTCGTGCGCGTCGAAGTACGCACCCGCCCGCGCGAGCATCAAGCCGTGTTGGTAGGCCCCGACGACGGTGCTAGGCTCGCGCTCAGGCATGGCGACGATCCTGCTGTGTGGGGTCGACCTCTTCATCCGAGGGAAGCTCGAGGCGCTCTTGCCGGAGCATCGCTTCGAAACCTCGGATGGGATCGACCCGCCCGATCTCGTGATCGCAGACATCGCGCGCATCGACGCGACCGACGTCGCGGACAACTATCCGGACGTGCCGATTCTCGGCTACACGAACCACACCGACACCTCCGGTCTGCGCCGCGCGCACGCCGCCGGTTTCGACCAAGTCGTCGCGAAATCTGCGCTCTTCGAGCGCACCCGGAGAACTGATCGACCCGCTGCTCGCGTCGGTAGAGTAGGCGCCCGTGACGTACATCATCGCCGAGCCTTGCATCGACATCAAAGACCGCTCGTGCGTCGACGTTTGCCCCGTCGACTGCATCCACGAGGCGGACCGCATCCTCGTGATCGACCCGGAAGAGTGCATCGACTGCGGCGCCTGCGAGCCGGAGTGCCCCGTCGAGGCGATCTTCCCAGAGGACGCGCTGCCGGACAAGTGGGCCCCGTTCGTCAAGATCAACTACGCCTACGGCGAGGGCATGGACATCGTCAATGGGCTGACGGACGAGTACGCGACCGAGCACAACGTCCAGAACGAACCCCTGGAGTAGGGTCCGAACCGACCGGAGGCGTCGGACGAATCCGGTTTTGGATCCGTATGGCCGAAGACCCTCACGAGCTCTCAGCCCTTTATGCCCTCGATGCGCTGACGGGCGAGGATCTCGCGCGCTTCGAGGCGCACCTCGCCGGGTGCGGCCGCTGCCGGCGGGAGTTGGCCGGCCTGCAGGGGGCGGCGGCGTCGCTGGCGTTCGCCGTCGAAGGGCCGGCGCCCTCCCCGGCGCTGAAGGGCCGCATCCTCGAGGCGGCGCACGCCGAGGGGCAGAACGTCATTCCCTTGCGACCTCGCCGCTCGGTCGCGGTGACGATCGCTGCGGCGGTTGCAGTCGCGGCGTCCGCGGTGGCGGTCGGGCTCGGCATCTGGGCCGCGTCGCTGCACCATTCGCTCGCCCACGATCGCACCGCGTTGAACATCCTCGCCGACCCGAATGCGCGACGGGTCGCAGTGTCGGGAGCTCCCGGTTCACTCGTCGTCACACCGTCCGGGGCAGCCGTGCTCGCCGTGCGCCTCCCGTCGCCGCCGAACGGCAAGACGTACGAGGCGTGGGTCGCCGACACCGCGGTGCATCGCGCCGGTCAGTTCTCGGGCACGACGTTCGCGTTGCAACGGCATGTTGCACCGGGTGCGCGAGTGATGGTGACGCTCGAGAACGCAGGCGGAGTCGACGCGCCGACGTCGAAGCCAGTGCTCAGCGCGCGCGCGTAGTGTGTGCGTAGAAAGGGATCGTTTTCCTTTTCAGCAACGTGCGTAGGAACTTGTCCGTCCGCGTTGCACGTTACAAACGAACGTGGTAGGGAATCGTGCACGCGCAAACCGACCCAGGAGGTCAGTTGTGACACAAGAGGATTGGAGCGGGACCGGTGAGACGTCACAGACGTCTGACGCCGGCTTGTTGAGCGAACCGTCGGCCGAAATCGCCGACGAGACGTGGGGAGAGTCAGCCATCGCCGACTCGCAGGAGATCTCAGAGCCCGTTGCGGCCATCCCGGCCCGCACACGGTCTTCGTCACGCTCCGGCTCGCGTAGCTCCTCCAAGAGCTCGACGTCGCGCACATCTGCGGCCCGCAAGGCTGGGGTGAAGAGGAAGTCTGCGGCGAAGAAGAAGACGGCCGTCAAGCGGAAGTCGGCAACTCCGAAGCGGAAGACCGCTGCGAAGAAGACGACTGCTCGCAGGAAGACGACCGCACGGAAGACCACGGCCCGCAAGGCGTCGACGGCGCGCAAGAAGACCACGGCGCGCAAGAAGACGACGGCCCGCAAGACGACCGCGCGCAAGAAGACGACGGCGCGGAAGACCACCGCTCGCAAGAAGACGACGGCGCGGAAGAAGACCACCGCCCGGAGAGCTTCGACGGCGAAGCGGGGCACCGCTCGTAGGAAGACGACAGCGCGGAAGAAGACCACGGCCCGGAAGGCTGCGGGTGCCAGGCGCAAGACCACAGCCCGCAAGACCACAGCCCGCAAGACCACAGCCCGCAAGACGACAGCCCGCAAGACGACGGCCCGCAAGACCGCCGCTCGTAAGGCTGGCGGGGCTCGCAAGAAGACCACGGCTCGCAAAGCCGGCACCTCCCGCAAGGCGAGCCCGGCTCGCAAGAGCGGTGCGCGCAAGTCGGCGTCCCGCTCCCGTACTGCGCGCCGGAGCTCTCGGTAGGTCGCGCAGAGCGTCCGGGCCCCTTGCGTGCGGGGCCCGGGCGCGGCGCACTCCTCTCGTTTCGGCAACCCGGTCGCGGTCGCTAACGTTCGACCTCGTGCACCCGAAGACTCTCGATCACGTCGCGTTCTGGGTCGTGGACCGTGCACCGGTCGTGGCGTTTCTCGAACGCCACGTCGGCATGCACGTGATCGCCAACGAGGAGACCTTCACGCTCCTCGGCAGTGACGCGCGGCGCGGCAAGCTGACCCTGTTCGACGCCGACGGCCCCCGCGATCAAGGCGCGCTGAAGCACGTTGCTCTCCGCGTCTCCGACCTCGCCGCCGCGCGCGCCGCGTTGCCCGAGGGCACCGCCGACGTGTTCGAGGCCGGCGAGGGGATCTTCCTGACGCTCGTGCAGGCGCAGACGGACGTGGAGTACGACCTCGATCATGTCGCGCTCCTGTCGCCTGCGCCGGCCGCGACCGCGCAGGAGTACGAGCGCTACGGGTTCGCACCCGCCGGAGTGGGGCGGGTGGAGGTCGGCGGCGCCTTCATCGTCTTCCACGAGGGCGACCCCGGTGAGCCCGAGCGGCCGCTCTTGAACCACCTCGCAGTGCTGGTGGACTCGGCCGACGAGGTGATCGCCGATGCCGGCGACCTCGGCATCGAAGTCGAGTCGGTCGTCGACGCGCCGAACACGTACGCAGCGTTCCTGTGGGGGCCTGAACGGGTGCGCATCGAATACGTCGAGCACAAGCCGACGTTCTCGTTGACCTAGTGCGCGTCGCCGGTGCCGGCATGGCCGGGCTCGTCGCCGCCGCCCGCCTTCGGGAGCTCGGACGCCAGGCGGCGGTGCACGAGAAGGGCACACGGATCGGCGGGTCGATGCTTCTCTCGTCCGGCGTCATCTGGCGACATCGCGACTGGAACGACTTCCGGCAGGAGTGCCCGGCCGGGGACGAGCGGCTGCAGCGGCTCGTCTGGGAACGCTTCGACGATGGGGTCGCGTGGCTCGAGTCGAAGGGCGCGCCCGTCGTGTGGGAGGAAACGGGCAATCCGCGCACGGTCGGCAAGCGCTTCGAGCCACGCGGGTTGGCGAACGCGCTCGTGGGAGACGTGGAGCTGGGCGCGGACGGCTGCGGCGAAGAAGCGGTGATCCTCTGCACCGGGGGCTTCGCGGCCTCGTCCGACCTCGTGACCCGCTACATCGCACCTGCGGCGTCGCTGAGGCTGCGCGCGAGCCCATGGTCGGAGGGCGACGGCCTCTGCCATGCGCTCGACCGCGGGGCTGCGCTGACTGCCGGGATGGACGAGTTCTACGGCCGCAACATGCCCGACGCCTCCTGGGACGAGACGCAGCTCGTCTCGCTCTCCCAGCTCTACGGGCGGTTCGCCCGGATCTTCGACGAGGACGGGCTCGAGTTCTTCTCGCCGGCCGCCGTCTCGTGGTCGGAGACGAACGTCGTGCAGGCGACCGCCCGCCGCCGAGACGCGAAGGCGTACTACCTCCTCGATGCCGAAGCGCTCGAGCAACGAGTGCGCGACCACTCCGTTGCGGAGATGGTCGAGGCCGCGCCGCCGGAGGCGAGGGTGCAGCTCGCCGACCTGCCGTTCGACCCTCCCGCCGGCATGGTCGCGGCGGTGCGCGTGATCGCCTCGATCACCCATACGATCGGCGGGATCCGCATCGACGAGCGCGCGCGTGTGCTGCGCGGGGACGGAACGCCGGTCGACGGCCTCTGGGCTGCCGGCGTGGACGCGGGGGGCGTGTCGACAGGCGGCTACGCGAGCGGCCTCGCCCAGGCACTCGTGCTCGGCCTCGTGGCCGCCGAGGACGCGGCGCACTGAACTCGATCGGGCAGCCGAATCTGATTCGGCGCAGCCGAACCAGATTCGCGAGTGTCACTTCCCGGTGGAGAACACGCAGCGGCGTGTGTCGCCGGGGAGCGGCGAGGCGCCGATCTTGTTGACGACGAGCATGCGCTCGCCGTCCTCGAGCTCGCTCCCGACCTGGGGCGGCTCTCCCTGCTCCTCGCGCAGCGAGTAGCCCGCGGGGGACCAGACGAAGAGGAGGTAGCCGTTCCCGTCAGTCATCGGCGCGGAGCTTACCGCCGCGTCGCGTATGGGGGCAGCGTGACGATGATCTGCGTCCCCGCCTCGCCCGCATCGACGGCGATCGTCCCGTGCAGCTGCTTGACGCGCTCCTCGATCGCCTCGAACGAGCGTCGCCGCCGCTCGGGCTCGGCATCGTCGGCGATCGTCGTCGCGGCGCCACCGTCCGCGGTCGGGTGGATGCTCACCGAGACGCGGCTGAGCGGCCCCCTGCGGACCGCCTGGTCGAGCAGCTCGCGGATGATCGTGTAGATCGCGACCTGAGCCGTCTGGCCGAGCCCCGCCGCCTCCTCGACATCGAGGTCGATCCGCACCTGATTCGTCGTGCCGATCTGCTCGGCCAGCGCATGCAGCGCCGGCACGAACCCCTGGTCGCGCAGGACGACCGGCTCGAGCGCGAACGAGAGGTCGCGGAGCTCCCTGATCGTCGCCCGCTGCCGCTCGAGAGCGGTGCCGACCACGCTCGAGGCGTCGGCCAGCTTCCCCGTCTCGATCGCGTGCAGGGCGGCGTCGAGCATCAGGGCGATGCCGGCCAGGTTCTGCACCGGCCCGTCGTGCAGGAAGAGAGCGATGCGTCGCCGCTCGTCCTGCTCGGCAGCAATCAGCCGGTCGAGCCCATCATCGGTCAATCGATGATGGCTTCGCGCAACGCGATCGCGACCGCGTGCGTTCGTGTGTCGGCCTCGAGCTTCGTGAGGATGTGGCGCACGTGGCTCTTCACGGTCTCCTGCGAGATGAAGAGCCGCCCCGCGACGTCCGCGTTCGACATGCCGTCGGCGAGCAACTGGAGGATCTCGCGCTCGCGCCCCGTGAGCATGTCGGTCTGGTCCTTGCCGGCGAGGAACGCGGGCATCAGCGCCGGGTCGACGTAGCCGTCACCCTGCGCGACCTTCTCGATCGCGCGGACGAGCGTCTGGTGCGGGGCCTCCTTGAGGATGTACCCCTTCGCGCCCGATTCGAGCCCGCGGCTCGAGCAGGGAGCGCTCCGAATATGCGGTGAAGATCAGCACCTTCGACTCCGGCACGCGCTCGGTCAGGAGCTTGGTTGCTTCGAGCCCGTCCATGCCCGGCATGCGCACATCCATGATCACGACGTCCGGCTTGCGGCGCTCTGCCATCTCGACGGCGGAGGCGCCGTCCGAGGCCTCGCCGACGACACGGATGTGGGGCGCCCGCGAGAGCGAAAGGCGCAGGCCTTCGCGCACGACCTCGTGGTCGTCGACGATCAGCGTCGTGATCTCATCGGGCATGGCCTGCAATCCTATGCGGAAAGGAGCGAAAGTTGTTCAGCGCGCGCCGGCGGCCGCAAAGGCTCGGGTCTGCGGTCGCGGATCCCGTGGGCCCGTGCGAGGCGGCGCACCTCATCCCGCGCAGGCTGAGCCTCGCTCTGCGGCAGATAGGCGCGACCTGCGTAGAGCCGCTCGTACTCCGGCAACAGCTCGGGCCAGTCGCGGGCGAGACACGCCAGAAAGTGCTCGCGCGTCCCGGGTCGGAGGTAGAGCAGGTTCGCCCAGACGCCGCACGCCCCGGCGTCCCGCGCGGCTTCGACGACGCGGGCGAGCTGGCTCGGGTGGTCGGAGAGGCCCGGGAGGATCGGCGCCATGCCGACGCCGGCGCGCACCCCGGCCCGGACGAGCTCCTTCAGCGCGCGCAGTCGCTGACGTGGCGGGGCAGTGCCCGGCTCGGTCGTCCGCCAGACGTCGTCGTCGACGGTCGGCACCGAGAACGTCACGGAGACGTCCGCACGGCGCGACGCTTCCACGAGCACGTCGACGTCACGGACGATCAGCGGCCCGCGCGTGATGATCGAGAACGGCTGGCCGAAGTCGCGCAGCACCTCGATGCAGGAGCGGGTGAGCCGGTAACGCCCTTCAGCCGGTTGGTACGGGTCGGTGGCAGCGCCGATCGCGACTCCTTCCTCGCGCGGGCCGGTGCGGTGGAGCTCGCGCCGCAGGACCTCGGCGATGTTCGGCTTGACCCTGATCGAGGTGCCGTAGCGGTGGTCGGAGGGCCGGTCGGCGCGGTGCTCGAAGCCCCTGACGTAACAGAACGTGCACCGGTGCACGCAGCCCATGTACGGATTCAGCGACCACGCGAAGGGCATCCCCTTCACGTGGTTGAGCGCGACCTTGCACGGCTCTTCCCGGTAGGAGGCACGCATCTCGAGATGATACGAACACCTGTTCGGTCTGTCCAGTGCCCGGCTATACTCCGCGCACTGATTCGCGTGGACGACGATCTGCCGCCCAGTACGCGGGCGCCTCAAGGGCGCCAACTCCTGTGACCTTCCTGCTGCAGATGCTGGCCCTGCTCGGGCTGGTGCTCTTGAACGCGTTCTTCGTGGCGGCCGAGTACGGCCTCGTCACCTCGCGCCGGACCCGGATCATGGAGCTCGAGCACGCGGGCAATCGACGTGCGCGCGCGGTGCTCCGGATCACCGCCAATCCACCTCGGTTCATCGCCGCCATGCAGCTCGGCGTGACGATCTCGTCGCTGGCCATCGGCGCCCTGGGCGAGCAGGTGCTCGCGCACCGGTTCGACACGGTCATGGCGTCCTTCCTCGCCGTGATCCTGGCCCTCCTGATCGTCACCTACCTGCACGTCGTGATCGGCGAGCTCGTGCCGAAGGGCATTGCGCTCGGCCATCCCGAGCGAACCGCCCTGGCGCTCTCGACGCCGGTGCGCTGGTTCTTCCTCGTCTTCCGCCCGCTGATCTGGGTCCTGCAGCAGTCGACCGACGCTGATTCTGCGTGCGGCTCGGGCTCGAGCCGCCGGGGGCCGAGCACGAGGCGCACTCGGAGGCTGAGCTGCGCATGCTGCTCAGCTCATCGGCGGAGCAGGGCGAGATCGAGCACGGGGAGCAGGAGATGCTCTACAAGGTCTTCGACTTCGCCGACAAGGAGGTCTCCGACGTGATGGTGCCCCGCCCCGAAGTGGTCGCGATCTCGGTCGACGCTGCCGGCGGAAGAGGCGCTCAAGGCAGTTCTGGAGTCGCCGTACACGCGCTACCCGGTCTACCGCGAGATCGCTGGACGACATCGTCGGCGTCCTCCACATCCGCGACCTGATCGAGGCGATGCACGATCGCGGGGATCGGCCGTGTCGACGTCGGGTCGCTCGTGCGCCCGGCGTACATGGTCCCGGAGACCAAGGACCTTGCCGCGCTCCTGACCGAGTTCCGGCGCACGAACCAGCACCTGGCGGTCGTGATCGACGAGTACGGCTCGATGGAGGGCATCGTCACGCCTCGAGGATCTGCTCGAGGAGATCGTGGGCGAGATCGAGGACGAGTTCGACCTGCCCGACGAGACGGTGGAGCGGATCGACGAGGACACGATCCGGATCGACGGCACGTTCCCGATCGACGACTTCAACGAGCGCTTCAAGTGCGACCTGCCGGAGGAGGACTACCACACGATCGCGGGCTTCGTCTTCGGCGAGCTCGGCCGGGCCGCGGAGCCCGGGGACGAGGTCTCCCACGACGGGCTGCGCTTCCAGGTCGACTCGGTCGACGGGCAGCGCATCAACCGCTTGACGGTGACGTTCCAACCGTGGCATCACCGCGAGCAGGATGCGGCGGCCGAGGAACGCCGCGACGAGCCGTCCGGCTGACATCCGAGCGCATCGAACCTCCTGCGGTGTCTGACACCTTTCCGATTGTCCGGCGTCGCCGGGCAGCGTCCCTCTAGCCCCAGGAAGCCTCGGTCATCGGGCGCAGCGCGGTCTCGAGCATCCGGAAGTGGCGTGGACGTTCGAGCACGAAGACACACACCTCCGCGACGTCCTCGGCGGTCATCATCCCCGGCAGCACGTCCGGCGTACGGCCGCGCCCGGCTTCGAGAGCGAAGTCGGTGGCGACGCCGCCGGGACAGACGTTGGTGCAGCGGATCCCCTGCTCGCGCAGCTCATGGTCGAGCGCTCGCGTGAAACCGACCTGTCCGAACTTCGAAGCACAGTAGACCGCCTCGTTCGGCAGGCCGCGCCGGCCGGCCTCGGACGCGAGCGTGATCACGTCGCCTTCGCGCCCGGCCATGTGCGGGAGCGCCGCGCGGATCGCGTACAGCGTGCCTTTCAGGTTGACGTCGATCATCTCGTCGAGATGCTCGGGCGAGAGGTCGAGGAACGAGCCGTACGCACCGACACCCGCGTTCGCGACCACGATGTCGATTCCCCCGAACGCGGCTGCGGTCGAGGCGCAGAGGCGCTCGAGCGCGGCCAGGTCGCGAACGTCGCACGTCTCTGCCACGGTGCGGTCGAGCCCGAGGTCGTCGCCGCTGCGCGAGGCGAGGCCCAAGTTGACGCCGCGCGCATGGAGCAGGCGCGCGAGCGCCGCACCGATGCCGCGGCTCGCGCCGGTGATCACGGCGGTCTTGCCTTCCAGTGTCATTGCTGTTCCTCCAGTGGGAGCAGAGCGGGATAGAGCATTCGGTACCGGTCGTAGCCGTCCTCGTACGCGGCGACCAAGTCGGGCTCCGGCTCCAGGCGGTCGCGCACCCGGACGCAGCGGGAGACCGCTTCGTCCGCATCGGCGAAGACGCCTGCGCGCACACCTGCGAGGAGCGCTGCACCGAACGCCGAGCCTTCTTCGGAGACCGTGCGCTCGAGCGGCAACCCGAGCACCGCCGAGACGATGCGCAGCCAGAGCTCGCTGCGGGCGCCGCCGCCCGAGACGCGTCCGACCTCGGCGCGGACGCCCAGCGCGCGGAGCAGTTCGAGCGAGTCGCGTAGCCCATAGGCGACGCCCTCGAGCATCGCGCGCCAAAGCGCGCCACGGTCGTGGCGCACCGAGAGGCCGGTGAACGCGCCGCGGGCGTTCGCATCTGCATGGGGTGTGCGCTCGCCGGCGAGATACGGCGCGAACAGGAGACCCTCCGTCCCCGGCCGCCAGGTGGCCGCCTCTGCGTCGAGCGCCCGGAAGTCCGCACCGAGCGCATGTCGCAGCCACGCCGCCGAGCCTGCCGCGCTGAGCATCACGCCCATCGCATGCCAGGTGCCCGGGACAGCGTGGCAGAAGACGTGCACTCGCGCCTCGGCGTCGGGCGCATACTCCGGCAGCACGGCGAAGACGACACCGGACGTCCCCAGCACCACCGAGACCGGGCCCGGCGCGGTGATCCCGAGCCCGAGCGCGGCGGCGGCCTGGTCGCCGGCCCCGGCGATCGCCGTCGACTCGTGGGCGGGCGGCAGCCATTCCCCCGGGAGCTCGAGCGCAGCGCAGACCTCCTCCGACCAGCGCCGGTTCGCAACGTCGAAGAGGAGCGTCCCGGATGCCTCCGCTGCATCGATCGCGTGCTCGCCCGTCAAGCGGAGCCGGACGTAGTCCTTGGGCAGCAGCACGTGTCTGATCTGCGCGTAGGTCTCCGGCTCGTGCTGTCTGCAGCCAGAGCAGCTTGGGGGCCGTGAACCCGGTGAGCGCACGGTTCCCGGTGAGCGCGATCAGCCGCTCGAGACCGACCCGCCGCTCGATCTCCACGCACTCGGCCGCCGTTCGCTGGTCGTTCCAGAGGA
Organism: uncultured Thermoleophilia bacterium; assembly: GCA_963823265.1. GTDB lineage: Bacteria > Actinomycetota > Thermoleophilia > Gaiellales > Gaiellaceae > PALSA-600. Next base: position 81,351 of record CAWGLA010000009.1, on the reverse strand, counting down.
TCGCCGGGCGGAGCACCTGCTCGTCGGCGCCGAGCGTGACGAGGCCGTGCATCTGCCCGGACAGGCCTATGGGGCCCTCCGGCAGCCGCGCGAGGCAGGCCTGGGCGGCGCGCCACCAGTCCTCGGGGTCCTGCTCCGACCAGCCGGGCCGCGGCGTCGAGAGCGGATAGCTCTCGTCTGCCGTCGCGAGGACCTCGCCGGTCCGACGACATGGCGATCGCCTTGACGCCGGACGTTCCGACGTCGAGGCCAACGAGTGGGGCCGTCAAGCGCCGAGCGCGGCGTACACGAGCTCGTACGCCCGGACGGCGTCCTTCGACTGCTGCGCCTGCCGCAGGGCGGGCTCGTCGATCTTCCCGGCCACGCCGTCGATGAAGCGCCACTGCAGGACCGAGCGCTTCACGGCGCCGACTGCGTCCTCGGTGTACGGGTAGAGGTCGAGGCCGAGCCGCTCGCCGTTCGAGCCGTAGCCGACACGGCGCAGTTCGAGCGCGAGCTCCAGCGTCTCCATGAAGGCGGTGGCGCCGACCATGTTGTCGTCGTCGAAGGTGCCCCAGCCGGAGTTGCCGTGCTGGTGCCCGAGCAGTCCGTCCGCGGCGAGCAATGCGGCGTATTCGGCCAGGTTCTCGCCGTTCATGATCAGGTGCTGCCAGTCCATGTTGACCTTGATGTTCTCGATCCCCTGGGTGCGGAGGGTGTGGATCACGTGCAGCGTCATCCCGATGTTGCGCATGAAGATCTTCATCGCCGGCTCGGAGTTCTTGTGCTCCAGGAACACGGTGACGCCGCGTCCATCGGCGTGTTGGGCGGCCTCGCCGACGCCGTCGATGAACCGCTTCCAGGAGTCCGCGTACCCGGTCTGGAAGGGGTAGTTGTAGCCCTCGATCCCGGGCCAGATGATGAAGTGCGCCCCGACATCGGCGGCCAGGTCGATCCCGTCGGTCGTCAGGCGCAGGGCCTCGGCGCGGGTCGCGTCGTCGGGCGATGAGAAGCCGCCTTTGGCGAAAAGTGGATTAAGATGCAGGCCGCTCGCGAGGCAGTACATGCCGTGGCCGCCGAGCGCCTGCTGCACCTCTTCGAGGTTCTCGCGGGAGACCTCCTGCGGATAGTGGAACTCGTAATCGTCGATCAGGTCGCCGAGCCCCTCCACTGCCGTGCGCACCTTGGTCGCGGTCGAGGCTCCTGCGAGCTCGGGTTTGTAGCCTCCCGGGTTGAACCGCGTTGCCATCGCGCCGAACGCCCAGATGCCCAGAGAGGTCTTCATCGGAGCGAGCCTATCCAACTTCCGGCCGGTTCTTGGCGTCACAACTTGACTTGAAGGGCAAAATTCGGAAAGTGTCCAAGGTACTGGCCCCCCGTCCGCCACACGAAGGAGAAAATCTTGAAGACAGTTTTCCGTAGGTCGACGGTCCTTGCGCTTGTTGCGCTCGCGACCGCCAGCCTCGCCGTGTTCGTCGTGGCGAGCGCCACGGCCAGCACCAAGAAGACGGCCGCGAACGTTCAGGTTTGCGTGCTGCTTCCGGACACGAAGTCCTCCGTCCGCTGGGTGCAGTTCGACGCCCCCGCGATGAAGGCGGCCTTCAAGAAGGCCGGCGTGTCCGCCTCGATCAACAACGCCCTCAACGACCCGCTCAAGCAGAAGGCACAGGCGCAGGCCTGTATCGCTGCGGGTGCCACGGTCGTCATCGAGACCGCGCTCGACAACGGCTCGGCCGCGTCGATCGAGAAGCTCTTCACCTCGAAGGGCGGTAAGGCGATCGACTACGACCGCCAGGTGACCGGCGGCACTGCGTCGGTCTACGTGACCTTCGACGGCAAGAAGGTCGGCGAGGCGCAGGCGAAGGGCGTCCTCGCCGGGATGAAGGCGAACGGGACGTACGCGGGCGGCACGGTTGCCCAGCTCTGGGGTGGCCAGACGGACCAGAACGCGTTCTGGTTCCAGTCCGGCAACCTCGCCGTCTTCAACCCGCTCTTCGCACTCAAGAAGATCAAGCGGGGCCCGCAGCAGTTCGTGCCCGACTGGGATGCGAACAACGCGGCGACCATCTTCAACCAGATGCTCGTCAAGACGAACAACAACATCCAGGGCGTGCTGGCGGCGAACGACAACATCGCCGGCGCCGTTGTCGCCGACCTCAAGGCGAAGCACCTGAAGCCGCTCCCGCTCTCCGGGCAGGACGCGAGCGTTCAGGGTGTCCAGAACATCATCTCCGGCTGGCAGACGGGCACGGTCTACAAGTACGTGCCCGACGAGGCGAACGCTGCAGCAGCTGCTGCGGTCGCGCTCATCAAGGGCAAGAAGCCGGTGACGAACGGAACCCGGCCGAACGGCAAGCATCCGGAGCCGACCAATGCGCTGCCGGTCGTCTGGATCAACAAGAGCAACTACAAGCGCCTCTTCACGGACAAGTTCCTGAAGAGGAGCGATGTGTGTGTCGGCACGTACAAGCAGTACTGCAAGTAAGTAGGATCACGCACGATCCGCGGTGGAGGCGCCTCTCGGGGCGCCTCCACCGCGACTAAACGACGATGAGCGAGAGCCCCCTTCTTCAACTCCGCGGCATCACGAAGACCTTCGGTTCGGTCGAGGCGCTGACCGACGTCGACTTCGAGGTCAACAACGGCGAAGTGATGGCGCTCGTCGGCGACAACGGCGCCGGCAAGTCGACGTTGATCAAGTGCATCGCGGGCACCCATGCCTACGACAGCGGGCAGATCTTCTTCGAGGGGCAAGAGGTCGCATATCCACGGCCCCAAGGATGCGGCGCGGCTCGGGATCGAGGTCGTCTACCAGGACCTCGCGCTCTGCGACAACCTCGACGTTGTCCAGAACATGTACCTCGGCCGCGAGGTGAACAAGTGGCAGATCCTCAACGAGGCGGCGATGGAGCACACCACCGCCTCGACGCTCAAGAGCCTTGCGGTGACGACGATCTCGTCGATCCGGCAGCCGGTCGCGACGCTCTCCGGCGGCCAGCGCCAGTCCGTCGCGGTGGCGAAGGCCGTTCAGTGGAATTCGAAGCTCGTCATCCTCGACGAGCCGACCGCGGCCCTCGGCGTGGCGCAGACGGAGCAGGTTCTTGCCCTCGTTCGGCGCCTCGGCGAGCAGGGGCTCGCGGTGGTGATCATCTCGCACAACCTCCACGACATCTTCGAGACGGCGGACCGGATCACGGTGCTCCGTCTCGGCCGGAACGTCGGCATCTTCGACCGCCGCTCGACGACGCAGCAAGCCGTCGTCGAGGCGATCACTGCCGGCGTGCCGACGAAGGTCTCGGGGATCGCGGCGACACCGGCCGGCGGAGGCGACGCATGACGTCGGTCGACGTCGTCGGCCCCGACGGGCCGAAGCCGGCAGAAGGGGAGGCGGCCCCGGCGGCCTCGCCGGTCTCTACCACAGGGCCTGGTTCAACCTCAGGACGGGCAACCTCGGCCCGGCCCCGATCATCATCGGCGAGGTTCTCGTCGTCATCCTCTTCGGCCTGACGGCGACGAACTTCTTCACGGCCGTCAACTTCACCAACCTGATCAACGAGATGGCCGGTACGGCGATGCTCGCCTTCGGAGTCGTCTTCGTGCTGCTGCTCGGCGAGATCGACCTGTCGATCGGCTATCTGGCGGGCATCGGTGCGCTCGTCGTGGCGGAGCTGCAGCTGCCGGGCAGCGGGCACCAGCTGAACGGCATCCTCGCGATGGTGATCGCGGTCGCCGTCTGTGCGCTGATCGGCGGTGTGCAGGGGTCGATCGTTGCGTACGTCGGTGTGCCGTCGTTCGTGGTCACGCTTGCCGGTTTCCTGATCTGGCAGGGCGTGATCCTGAACACGCTCGAGCAGCGCGGCACGATCATCATCCAGGACCGCTGGATCAACTACACCGACAGCTACGCCTTCTCGCACCTCGGCGGCTACATCGTTGCGCTGATCATCTCGCTCCTGTACCCGCTAAGCGTCTTGTACAAGCGGGTCGCCGCCCGCGGCACACAGATCGCCCGCGTGAACTGGACTGGGTTCGCGGTGAAGACGGCTGGAATCGCCGTTGCCGCATTCGGCACGGTCGCGATCGCGAACCACGGCAAGGTGCATCGCGACATCGCTCGGGCCTCCCGCTCTCGGGCGTGATCATCATCGTCTTCTTCATCATCTTCACGTTCCTGGCGAAGTGGACGACGTTCGGACGTCACGTCTACGCCGTCGGCGGGAACGCCGAGGCCGCCCGCCGCGCCGGCATCAACGTGCCGCGCATCCGGGTGCTCGTGTTCATGATCTCCGGGGCGACGGCCGCCATGGGCGGGATCATCTTCGCGTCCCAGGTGAACTCGGTCGCGCTCACGTTTCCCCCGGGCAACCTGCTGCTGAACGCGATCGCCTCGGCGGTGATCGGCGGTGTCAGTCTGTTCGGCGGGCGCGGCGAGGTTCGCGGGGCGCTCCTCGGTGCGATCCTGATCGGCACACTCCAGAACGGCCTGAACACGCTCAGCGTCTCGAACGGCTGGATCTACATCATCACCGGCCTCGTGCTCCTCGGCGCCGTGACGCTCGACACGGTCGCCGTCCGCCTCCAAGCCCGCTCAGGCCGCTAGCCCGCGACTCGCACTGGCGTCAGACACCTTCAAGGTGTCTGACACCTCTTCGAACTGAGGCTCGCTCGGCGGAGGCGGTACAAGACGTGGCGCGTCAGCTCGGGAGGTGCGTCGGGATGGTCGAAGTCGTCCTTGGGATCGTGAGTCATCCCGAGTCGCTCCATCACGCGCCGGGAGCGTATGTTCGCGGGAACGGTCATGGAGACGATCTCATCGAGGCCGAGTTCCTCGAATCCGAAGTGGACCGCCTCTCGCGCCGCTTCCGTCGCATATCCCTGTCCCCAGTATTGGCGTCCGAGCCTCCAACTCACCTCGACCGTGCCCGGGATCACATCGGTTTCGTTCAGGCCGGTGACTCCGATGAAGGGCGGCCCGCCTATGACTTCGACGGCCCAGAGTCCCCAACCACGTTCCGCAATGAGCCCGCTGGCCCAATCGACCGTCCGATCGCTCTGCTCGCGGGAGCGAGGCCCACCCAGGTACCGCCTCACCTCAGGGTCAGCATTGATCGCGGCGTTTGGGGCGCGATCCTCGTCGCGCCATTGACGGAGCAACACTCTCACCGCGACCCGATCCTACAAAGCTCGTGCCGCGCCGAAGCCTCGGGCGTCCTCAGGAATCATTCCCGGAACAGTCGCTCAGCTGAGACTGTTCTATCTTCAGGTACAAAGGGCTATGGCGAAGGCTCAGCCGTTTCCGACGCCGAACTCGTCGTACCGCTGAGGACGCTCCTGCAGCGCCTAGCGCTCGCCGCTTCGCTGGCGCTGGTGTTCGGCGCGACACTCCGTCCCGCCGGCGGGCCGAACCACGTCGCGCTCGTACCGTGGGCGGCGCGACAACTCAATACCTTCAACGTCGTCGGCAACGTCGTTCTCTTCGCCCTGCCCTCAGCCGTGCTCGGTCCTTCGGCTGGCCCCTTCGCCGAACCGTCGTGGCCGGATTCGTCCTCTCGCTCGGTATCGAGCTGCTGCAGCTCGCCGTTCCCGGCCGGACTACCGCGACCGTCGACGTGCTCTGCAACACCCTCGGTGCCGCCGCCGGCTGGCTCGTCGCCGCCAGCAGTTGCCGAGCGCGAGGAGTTGGTAGCGCTTAACATCAGGCCAATTGCTCCCCGACGGCGTGTATCACTGGACCGCGACGCATCCCGAGTGGGAAGGGCCGGTGTCGTCGTACGCAATCGACGACGGCGCGCGGTTGATCCTGATCGACCCGATCGCCGTGCCGGACGACGTGCGCGCGCTGTTCGGATCGCGCGAGGTGGTCACGGTTCTCACCTCCACGTGGCACGAGCGCGACGCCGCATCGCTTGGCTTTCCCGTGTGGGCTCCGGCGCCCGATCGCCCCGAGGACCAGCTTGTCCCGGCGACGCGCTACGCGATCGGCGACTCGCTGTTCGGGATGGAGGCGTATCCCGGCCGTGAAGGCCAGCTCGACCTCGTGCTCTGGTGCGAGCGGATTCGCGCGGTGATCGCCGGCGATACGCTGATCGACCTCGGCAACGGGCTCGAGATCCCCGCGAGCTGGCTGCCGGAAGGCGTAACGGTCGAGCAGGTCGCGACCGGGCTGCGGCCGCTGCTCGACAAGCCCGTGGAGTTCGTGCTGCCGACGCATGGCGAGCCCGCCGACCGCGTCGCTCTCGAACGGGCCCTCGCCTGATCCCTGTGACTAGGACGCCGGCAAGGGCTGGCTCAGCCCTACCAACCCGGAGGTCGAGATGACCCGATCACTCAAGTCCATCAATGTGATCACGCTGTTCGTCGAGGACGAGCAGCGCTCGAAAGAGTTCTACGAGCGGCTATTCGACGTCACCGGGACCGACGAAGGACACCGCACGATCATCTTCGAATTGGACAACCTCTTCTTGCGTCTGCTCAACCGCGACGAGGCCGAGAGCGAGATGCTCGGGCAAGTACCTCTCGCCGAACCAGGTTCCGGAGCGAGCGTTCAGCTGGCGATGTTCGTAGACGACGCAGACGCTCTGTGCGCCGAGCTCGCCGAACGTGGAGTCCCGATCGCCTACGGCCCGGTCGACCGTCCCTGGGGCGTGCGCTCAGCCGGCTTCCGCGACCCGGACGGCCACCTCTGGCAGTTCGGCTCCGATATCCCCAACAACTGAGCCTCAGGCTCAGCGTCGCGGAGGCTCGTCAGGCGATGCTCTCGAGGCGGGCGAGACCGCCCCACCGCTCGAGGAGCTTCTTGCCGTTCGCCCTGATCTGCGCGAGCGGACGAGCGAACCCGTTGCCGGAGCCGGCGAAGACGACGTACGCGATCCCCTCGGCCGCGCCTCCTGAGAGTGGGCTGTCGGCAGTCTCGAGCGCCGCGCGCGAGCGCGATCGAGCCCTCGCCGATCCGAGTCTTCGGGCCGATGTCGGCGAAGATCGCAAACGCGAGCTTCCGGGTGCGCCGGTTCAAGACCGCGCCGAAGTCTCCGAGGCGCGCGTGCCCGTGTGCAGCGCCGGGCCGGGCAGGACGAAAAACGGGATCGCGCTCGCGTCGACGTAGCGGCGCGGGTCACTTGCGCGAAGCACCGCGCTTAACGAGCGAGGTGGCAGAGACGTAGAAACCGGGCGCAGGGTCGCCCTTGCGCTGGACGACAGGCTCGCCGTGGGCGTCGGTGATGATTCCGAACCAGTGCCCAGGACGACCCGCGTTGCGGAGGTCGTCGAGGCCCGGGAGGCGCGCCGCCGGGCGGCCGGGAGCGCGGGTGGTATGCGCGCGGCGCGCCGTCCGCGTCGATGGTCATGCCCGCCGTGAAAAAGAATGCGGACTCGCCGCGGCGACGGCGAACGGCAACGCCGCCTATCGGTGTCAGGAGCTCGAGCGCAGGCATCGGCTCAGCGCTTGCCTGACTTCGCCTCCGCGATCGTCACGCGCATCGTCTCGACGTGGGCGACATCCCAGCCGAGTTTCGCCGGCGTGTGGAAGTTCTTGCGCTTCAGCTCCGCCGTCAGGCCGTCCTTCATGGCTTGGGCAGACCGAAGTAGCCACCCCAGCCGAGGTTGTGCGCGATCGCGCTGGCACCGAGCCGCAGCCAGAACTCGCGGCTCGCGTTCCACATCTTGTTCGCGTCGACGATGTCCGCAGCGAGGCTGTCCGGCTTGCCGTCCTTCGTCGTCGCGCAGTGGTACCCCCAGCTTCACCTTCGAGAACCCGTGCTTGAACTTCTCGAGCTGCTCCGCCGGGAGCGCCAGACGCCGCCTTGTCGATCAGCGGCCGCTGGCCCTTGCTTCTCCAGATCCTCGAGCACGGCGGCGACGGCGGGCCGGATCGACCTGTCGATCTTCAGGAGCATGTCGTGGTTCTGCTGTCTGCGGCGCGCGTCGTTCATCGTCTTCCTCCACGACGTGGGCGGAGCGCGGCGGCTCCGACGGCACCATGTGGTCTACTGAGCCGCACGCACAGATGTCAAGGCGGGTGGCGCAAGTGCGCACTGGTGTCTGACACCAGTAGTGTCAGACCCCTTGTCGAGTCGCGGTCGTTCCGCTGCCAGCCCCCGTGACGATCGCAACCTTGCCGTCGAATCGCCTCATTCACCGAGTATGTCAGCGGCCTCCAGACCTGCGAGCTCCGGGCGGAGCCGAAGGACGCGGAGCGCCCGCAGCGTGTTCCAGCGACTGTCCTGGCCGGGCTTCTCCATCTCGACGAGCAACGTCCCGGGAATCCGCTTCTGCAGAGGCCACCGCCCGTTCGGTTTGCGTCTCTCGCACAGGAGGTCGATCGGGCCTGCGAGCCGCACGTCGCGGACCGCGGATGTGAGGCGTAGATAGTCGAGGCCGCGCAGGAACGTGTAGTGCCAGTGACACGGATACGTGAGCTGCGTGAACCGCTCCGAGATCACCTCTCCCGTACGGTCGGAGCGATAGAGGCGGTGCTCGAGCATGAGCTCGACCGCCCGCGCTTCGGCGGCCGCGAACTTCCGTCGCGGGACGATCCCTCGCAACGTCGCGATCCGCAGGTTCTCGAGCACGTTGAAGGTCGTATGGAACGAGCTGTGCATCGTGTCCGGGTAGTTCCGCATGTGGCAGTTCCACCCGCCGTCCTCGAACTGTGCACTCAGCACCGCTTCGCCCAGCAGCGGCAGACGCGGATCGTCGTCGACGAAGTGTGCACCCAGTCCGAGCCAGAAGCCGAGATGACACAGATCGACGCGCTTCAAGAGCGACTCGACGCTCGCGCCGTCGGATACGAACTTGTCGAGGAGTCGCTCAATCGGGGCACGCCCGGCCGGATGGCCTTCGGGGATCCCGAGCGCGACGAGGAGCAGGAGCGTCCAAGTGGATGCCGTCCAGCGTCCCGCCGGCCACTCGCCGTCAGCGCCCTGGCGCGCGAGCAACTCGGCGACCCAACCGCTCTGCACCGTCCGGCGTCGCTCGCGCTCCCAGGTGTCGGCCGGCTCCTCGAGCAGGTCACGCATCACCTGCCAACGGATTGCCGGGTCGCCGCCGAGAAGCCAGTCGACTATGGCCTCGTCGCTCGCCATGGGACTGTGACGATTCTCGTTCATCGCTCGCCACGACTCAACACGACGCCGATGATTTCGGAACCGCGCCGGCGTCTACAACCGAGACAAACGATCGAGAGGAGCTCGCCATGGAAAAGATCACGACCTGGCTGTGGTTCGACACGGAGGCCGAGGAGGCCGCGCAGTTCTACACCTCCATCTTCCCGGATTCGCGGATCACCGACGTTTCGCGCTACGGCGAGGCCGGGCCTCGGGAAGCGGGGTCGGTGATGACCGTGAGCTTCGAGGTGCTGGGACATACCTTCGTCGGCCTGAACGGAGGCACCGACCACAAGATCGGCGGCGTCGGCATCTCGTTCATGGTCGCGTGCGACTCGCAGGAAGAAGTGGACGCCTACTGGGCACGGCTTGCAGACGGCGGTGAGGAGATCGCCTGCGGTTGGCTCACCGATCGTTATGGCGTCGCCTGGCAGATCACCCCGACGCGGCTGCAGGAGCTCCTGAGCGACCCGGATCGCGAGAAGGCCCAGCGGGTCATGGCCTCGATGCTGCAGATGAAGAAGATCGAGATTGCCGAGCTCGAGCGCGCTGCTGCCGCCGCCTAGTTGCGCTGTTTGTTGCGCTCGCGCCGTGCGGGAAGAACGCGGTACTTGAGGATCAGCCCGAATCCGGCGATCGCGACCACGGTGCCCACCGACACGGCTCCGCTCACTTCAATGATGCCGCCGAGGATGATCAGCAGTGCGCCCATGACGGTGCCTGCGGTGGGGGTCTGAAGGCGCTGGAGCAAGGCGAGGGCGACTGTACTGGTATTCCCAGGGGCGTGTCAGCCCGCGAGCTTGCGCCACACGAGCTTGCCGACCTTCGTGCCGAGGGTGCGGCCTGCGGTGACGTCGCCCGGGAGCTCGATGCCGCGGTCGACACCCTGCGTCGCGGCCCGGCCCGCCCGGCCGGCGAACGACCGGCCGCCGAACGCCGTCAGCACCTCGTCAGCTGCGTAGGCGAACGCACTGTCGCCGGAGGCCCAGCCGGGCGAGGGGGGTGTCGGCGTGAGCGGGCTCCAGCGCGCGCCCGGCACCCAGCGGCCGGCGCGCAGGACGAGTTGCCGGTCGCCGACGCGCTTGACCAGGCCCGGGACGAGCGGCAGCTGGTTGTTGAAGGCCAGGTACCGGATCATCGAGATCGGGCGCGGCGCCTGATAGGCGCGCTTCGCGCCCCAGGCGGAGACGGCCGCGTCGTTGAGCGCGCCGTTCAACGCGAGATCGAGCCGGACGTCGTGCGCGAGGCGCTGGGCGGCGCTCGATCCGCCGGGGAGCGAGGCTGCAAACCGGTTCCAGCCGAGCGGCGACGCGTCCACCACGGGTCGGGCGGTCGGCCGCGCTGTGGCGCGGATCGCTGCGACAGCAGCCTGCTTGTACACGGCGCTCGACGGGTCGCCGAGGCGCGGTGGGCGGGCGGCGACGCGCGTCGCGAACGTGCGCACGCCGCCCCACTGAGAGCCCTCGAACGTCTGGATGCCCGCCGGGATGGAGCCGCCGCCCTGGGCGGCCTTCTGCGAGAGCGCGAGCGGCTGCCAAAAGGTCGGGTCGTGCACCGTCGAGACGGCTCCCGTGACGAGCAGCGGCTCGTTCACCGGCGTGTAGCTAGGGTCGGCGTAGTGGAGCGCCTCGTTCGAGCCGTCGTGCCGCCCCGCCGCGATCGCCGCGGCGCCGATGCGGTTGCCGACGGCCGCCGCCGTGCCGCCGGACGTGCGTGTGAAATCGGGTGAGAGACAGAGTCCGCGGAGCTGCCGGCTGAGGAGCGCAAACGCCCGGTCGAGGTTCGCCCCGTACGACGCCCGCCAGACGAGCAGTCGGTAGGCGGCATAGCTGATCGCCGTCTCGCGGTTCTGCTGCCCGCGGGTCGCGTGCCAGGCCTGCGAGATCGCCGTCGACAGGTCGAACAGATCGCGGGCCTGGACGGGCTCGGATGCCCGGCCCAGCCGAAGCACGTCGACCCCGGTGTCATTCCAGATCCGCGCGACCGAACGGCCGCGCAGCGGTGAGGGCGTGCAGTTCACCAGCGTGGGTGTCGCAGCTGTCGTCGCGACGACCTTGACGGCCGGCGGGGACGTGACCCGCACCACACGGTTCGCCCGAACGTCACTGCGGAAGCTTGCGCCGCCCCATGGGTAGCGCACGGCCAGCGACCGGACGGAGGTTGCGGTCCCGAGCCCGAAGTGGACGCGCTGGTCCTCCGACGAGAGGTAACTGCTTCCCGCCTGGACCATGCGCGTCAGACGCTTGCCGTTCGCGAGCGTGACGGTGACGACGGCGCCTGGGGCGAAGCGGGACAGCTGAACGTCGAGCCAGTTCCCGCCGGGGCCCGACGGGTGCAGGAGCACGAGCTTGCCGCCGATCGTGTTGATCGCGACGTCCATCCGTCCGTCGTTCGCGACATCCGCCACGGCCGCGCCCCGGCCGTTCAGGCGCATGCCCTTCGCCGCGATCAGGCCCTTGGCGTCGCCGAACGCCGTCGCGCCCGTGACCGGCGCCAGGACACGCACCGCTTCCGCGTCGGCGGAGAGGTTCGTGACCGGGATCGCTCCCGCCGTGAGCAGCAGGGCGGGCGTGCCGGAGTTGGCGAAGTCCACCCACGTCGTGCCCCAACCGGCGAACCCGGTCCCGAGGGCCGGGTCGAAGCGCGGCCGCACGCTCGCGAACGCGCCCGTCGCGGTCTGCACGTACGCGGCGGAGGGCTCGTTGCGCGAGTTGGTCACGAAGAGGCCGAGGCGCCCGCCCGGCGTGACGTTGGTCGCCACTCCCATCCCGGCGTACGGGTCCGCGACGCCGGCGGCGGCCGCGCGCTCCTCGAAGCGGAAGCCGAGCCCGGCCGGATCGGCGCCCGCGCCGCCGGGCCACGTGACGTTGACGTAGAGCTGGTTCGGGTCCTCGTCGTTCGCGACGTAGATGTCCGGGCGGCCGTCGCCGTTGACGTCGGTGAACGTGGCGCCGAGCCCATGGCGGAAGCTCGACGACTCGAGGCCAACCTGGTCGCCGACCTCCCTGAAGCGCCCCGCTCCCTCGTTCAGATAGAGCAGGTCGCGGACGCCGGTCACGTTCGTCGGGAAGCCGGCGAGGGAGTTCTGCACCGGCTGGCTCAGATCGGAGTAGCCGGCGACGAACAGATCCGGCCGGCCGTCGCCGTTCACGTCGGCGACGGCGGCCCCGGTGTACCAGCCGTTCGCCGGGAGCTGCGTCTGGGTGAAGGTGCCGCGGCCCGTGTTCCAGAGCACGTCGACGCCGCTCGTCGTCGTCACGACGAGATCGGTGTGGTCGTCGCCGTTCAGATCCGCAGCCACGCAGCCGTCGCCCTGAACGGACAGATCGGCGTGCGTCGCGGTGCTGACGTCTTTGAACGTGCCGTCGACGTTCTCGAACAACGCGGTGCGGGGGAGGCCGCCGTTCGCCTCCCACTGCGGGGTGTCTGCGCTCGAGTAGGAGTTGACCGCGAACAGGTCCTGCCAACCGTCGTTGTTGTAGTCGAGCCAGCAGACGCCTCCGCCCATCATTGCCTTGGTGTCGCTCGACATGCCGTAGTGGAACGCGCCCTGCTGGAAGTCGAGCCCGAGCGACGGCGCGAGGTCGGTCAGCCTGAACCCTGCGAGCGCAGAGCTCTCAGGCCCGCCTGTCGCGACCTGCGTTGGCGCCGCGACCGCGAGCGTCCAGTGGCCGCCCGAGCCCTGGCGCAGCTCGTAGGCCTGGCCGGCGAGCTGTGCGACCGCGACCGGTGGGCTCTGGCCCCGGCCCGGGGCGAGGTGCAGAGTCAGCCGGTCGGCGGCGGTCGCATGAACGGTCGACAGCAGGTCGTGTGCGATCAGCTGCGCCGTGTGGAGATCCAGCTTGGTCTGCACGCCCTGCGAAGACAGGATCGTGATCGGCGGCAGCGCACCCGGCGGAAGCGCGCGAACTGCCGTGGCCGTCGTGGTGTTCGAGAAGGCGATCATCCCGGCGAACGCGGCAACCACGACCGGGACTGTCACCAGAGCGAGCCGCCGGTCGACCGGGATGGGCCAGCGGCGCAGCACCGGTATCGCGAGACACACGACCGCCAGGGACGCAAGCAACGCCACCTTGCTCGCGAACTCCGTCGTCGCCCCCGCGATCATCAGCGACGCGAGGAGCCCCAGCGCCACGGCGTAGACGAGTCGGTGCGTCGGTGACCGCGGTGCCGTCTTCGGGTCGGTGATCATGAAGAACAGAAACACGAGCACCTCCGGCGACGTGACGAGCACGAGCCAGAAGTGGAAGCCCGTGATCGGGCCGAGGTGCCAGCGCGCCAGCATCACGTGCCCCGTGAGCGCGAGCAGGCCGATGCCGGCGGCGAACGTGAGCCAGAAGACGATCGCGAGCCACAAGAGCCCGAGGCGCGAGAGGATCAGGAAGCCGCCCGCGAGGATGACGGCGAGTGCGAGGACGAGCCAGACCGACATCGGCCCCCACCAGAAGTCCAGCGGGTTGGCGCGGCCCCGGCCGAGGATCAGGAAACAGAGAACGAGCCCGAAGTTCGACGGGTTGAAGATGTGGTTGCCGCGCCACTTGATCAGGTACTTGGAGAGCAGCGAGACCGCCGCAGTCCCGGCGAAGATCCACCACCCCTTCATGCTCCACCAGTCCCCGTGCCGCGTGCCGGGAACGCGCAGGATGAAGGCCACGCCGTTGCCGGTCAGGAGCGCGCTCGCCGGCCACATCAGCACGTGCTGCTTGCGCACCGTGATCGCGACCTCGAGGACGGCGCAGGTGAGGAGCGAGACGAGGATCTGCGCGATCGAGAGCTGGAAATGGAAGCCGATCTGCCCGATCACCTGCAGCGAGGTGATCGTGAACGCGAGATGCAGCCGCGGGTCGCTCAGCTTCGGGAGGACGATGGGGTACGGCGTGCCCCGAATCACGACCGCAGTCATCCCGTCGAATCGTAGCCCGCTCTCGAAGTCATTACGATTAAGCGATGAAGCTCGAACGTGCCCTGAGGATCGTCGACTCCGTCGTCTCGACGGCTGCTGCGCCGGTCTCGGTCTTCGTCGCCGACGCCCACGGTGAGCTCGTCGCCGCAGCGACGATGGACGGGGCGGCGCCCGACACGCGCCTGAACGCGCAGCGGAAGGCCTACACGGCTGCGCGGAGCGATGCGCGGACGACACGCGAGCTCGCCGACAAGGTCAGGGACGACCCGGTGGAACGTGCGAGCTTCGACCCGTTCTTCACGTTCTTTCTCGGCGGCGTGGCGGTCTTCGACGGTGCAGAGCGAGTCGGAGCCGTCGGTGTCAGCGGCCTGCCCGGCGAGGTCGACGAGCAGCTCGCGCTGGCGGCTATCGAACGATCCGCGGATCGGTGAACACGTCGGTCTCGTCGCGGCTCCGCGTCGAGAACTCCGAGACGACCGCTCCCTCTTCTCCCGCCTCGAACCAATGGAGTGTGTCCGGCGGGATCGTCCATTGCTCGCCCGGGCGCAGAACAATCTCGTCCTCGCCCGCGACGTGCAGCCGCACGAGGCCGTGGCGGCACCGGAACGTCTCCTCCTTGCCGGGATCGGTTCCCGACCGGGGGATGGCGGTGCTCGGGGCACACCTGGTGCGGGAAGAGGACAAGCTCTTTCGCGCACACGCGCTCCGTGTTCACGTAGACGACGATCTGCAGTCCCGTCTCCTCCAGACGGCCGAGGCCGAAGTCGGCCACCTCGATCGACTCGCGCTCGGCGGCGGTGAGGACGATCCCCGTGTCGGCGAGCATCGCCGCCGCACGCTCGCGTGCCTGAGCATCCGTCACAGCGAGACGGGAGCCCCGCTCGTCGCGGACTCGTGCAGAGCCTCGAGTGTGCGCGCCTGTCCGAGCGCGTCGTCCCGGCCGAGCAGCAACTCGCCCTCGCCGCGGATCGCGTCGCTCAGGTTCTCGAGCTCGAGCCGGTAGGAGTCCTGTCGTTCGATGTCGATGCGCTCGATCTCGTCTCCGCGGCGAATCTCGATCGTCGGTGATATGCAGTGCCAGGGATCGTCGAGGAACAGCGAGCCCTCGCTGCCGACCGCTTCGAGCTCGTCCTGCTCCGGCAGCGCGGTGCCGCAGTGGAAGGTCGCGAGCACGTTGTGCGGAAAGCGCAGCGTTCCCGAGAAGACCCAATCGGTGCCCGACGGGCCGAACCAGGCCTCGCCGAAGGCGCGCTCGGGCTCGCCGCCGAGCAGGCGCGAGCCGCTGACGTTGTAACAGCCGACATCCATCAGCGCGCCGCCTTCGACCTCGGTGCGCAGGCGGATGTTGTCGTGGTCGTAGAGCGAGTAGCTGAAGACCGAGCGGACGAGGCGCAGTTCACCGATGGTGCCCTCCGCCACGAGCTCCTGCAGTCGCTTCGTCTGGGGGTTGTGCCGGTACATGAATGCCTCGCTGAGTTGGAGGCCGGTCCGGTCGGCCGTGTCGAACGCGGCGGCAACCTCGCCCGGGTGGCGGGAGAGCGGTTTCTCACAGAGCACGTGCTTGCCGGCCTCGAGCGCTCGGATCGACCACTCGCAGTGCATCGTGTTCGGGAGCGAGATGTAGACCGCCTCGACCTCCGGGTCGTCGAGGAGATCGTCGTACGAGCCGAACGCGTGCGGGATCTCCCAGGCCTTCGCATATTCGTCGGCGCGCGCCTGGTCTCGGCTCGCGACGGCGATCAGATCTACCTTGCCGGATGCATGCGCGCCGGGGATCACCTTCCGGTTGATGTCGGCCGTGGAGATGATTCCCCACTTCACGGGCTTCTTCATGTGCTTACTATCGCCTAATGGAAGAGATCGGCGTCGGCATGCTCGGCTACGCGTTCATGGGCAAGGCCCACTCGAATGCGTTCAAGAAGATCGCGTACATGACCTGGCCGCCGCCGCTCATGCCGAAGCTCGTCGGCATCGCCGGGCGCAACGCCGCCGCGGTCGGGGAGGCCGCCGAGCGCTACGGCTACGACTACGCAACGGGGGACTGGCGTGTCCTCGTCGCCGACGAGCGGATCAAGCTCTTCGACAACGGCGGCCCCAACTCGCTGCACGCCGAGCCCACCGTCGCCGCGGCCGAGGCGGGAAAGCACGTGATCTGCGAGAAGCCGCTCGGCCGCGACGCGGACGAGAGCTTCGACATCTGGCAGCGCGTCGCCGCGACGGGCGTCAAGCACCTCTGCGCGTTCAACTATCGGTTCGTCCCTGCCGTGCGACTCGCGCGCGAGCTGATCGAGGCCGGTGAACTGGGGGAGATCCGCCATTTCCGCGGGCGCTATCTCCAGGACTGGGCCGACGATCTGACGCTCGACACATGGCGCTTCCATCCCGACGAAGCGGGCTCGGGCGCGCTCGGCGACATCGGCACGCATGTGATCGACCTCGGCCGGTTCCTGAACGGCGAGATCACCTCGGTCTCGGGATTCGTGAAGACGTTCGTGCCCGGTCGCACCGTCGACGACGCGCTCGAGGCCGCCGTCGAGTTCGAGAACGGGTCGGTCGGCACCATCGAAGGGACGCGGCTCGCACTCGGACGTCGCAACGCGCTCCAGTGGGAGATCAACGGCTCGAAGGGCTCGCTCGCGTTCGACATGGAGCGCCTGAACGAGTTGCAGGTGTTTCGTGCCGACGGTGACCGCGCGCGCGGCTTCAAGACGGTGCTCGTGTCGGAGGCCGACCATCCGTTCTGGGAGCACTGGTGGCCGCCCGGACACATCATCGGCTGGGGCGACACCTTCGTGCACGAGCTTCACCATATGTTGAAGGCGATCGCCGACGACACCGACGTCGCTCCTTACGGTGCGACGTTCGAGGACGGCTATCGCGCATCGGAGGTGGGGGACGCGATCATGCGCTCGGGCGAAACCGGCGAGCGGGTCTCCATCTCCTATCGATCCTGATTCAGTCCGAGAGGACGAGCGTGGCCTTGCCGCCCCGGTGCGCGAAGGCGTCGTCGAACCGGTCGAGCGGTACACGCAGTCGGACGAACTCCTCGAGCTCGTCCGGCCAGCGCCCACGGGCCCGGTCGAGATCGGCGACGGCCGCCACCCAGTCCTCCCGGGCCGCGTTGACGCTGCCGAAGAGGACGCGGTTCTCGAGGATCGTGTCGACGGCGAGCGTCCGGCCGTCCACCTCGACGCGTTGCTCCCGCGGATCGATGCCGAGCAGACAGGCGACGCCGCTCCTGCGCAGCAGGCCGAACGCGTCCGCCATCAACTGGGCATCCCCGGCGGCCTCGACCACGAGGTCGAAGCTGCCCAGCTCGGCGAGCGGGGTGGCAGGAAGAGCGACGTAGGTCGCGCCGGACGCGCTCACGAGCTCGTTCGAGGGCTCGAGTGACGCGGTCCACACCTCGACGCCTGCGAGCCGCAGCAGGTACGTCGTGAGCGTCCCGACCGCTCCTGCACCGAGCACGAGCGCCCGTTGCAGCTCCCACGGCTGGCGACCGCCGATCGCCCGGGCATGGCGGAGCGCCCGCTCGCAGATCGACGCCGGCTCGGCCAGCACGCCGAGCCGCCCGAGGGAGCGCGGGATCGCAACGAGCTGAGCGGGATCTTCGACGACGAGCTCGCACGCGAAGCCGTTCAGCCGGGTGATGCCACGCTCGACGTAGTCGCCCGTCAGGCACGAATCGGGGAAGCCTTCCGCGCAGGCACGACAGTGCCGGCAGGAGCGGCGGACCGTCGCGGTGACGAGGTCGCCACTCGTGAATCCGTGCCCGTCACGTTCGACCCTCCCGAGGAGCTCATGTCCCAGCACGAGCTCGTTCTCGTGGTCGGGAGCGATGCCGAAGAGCCCGTGCGAGATCTCACGGTCGGTGCCGCAGACGCCGACCTCGAGCACCCGCACGAGCACACCATCTCCGGCCGCATCCGGAACGTCGCCGATGTGCGTCGAGCCGCTGACGCCGGGCTGAGTGACGAGGGCCTGCACTGAGGCATCGTCGCATGCTCAGCGTTCTCGGAGCACCGCTCCTTCGGAAGCCGAACCGACGAGGAGCCGGTAGCGCGCGAACACCCCGTGCTCGTACGGCAGCGGTGGCGGCTCCCACGCCGTGAGGCGAGCCTCGATCTCCGCGGCGCTCACCTCGAGCGTGAGGGTGCCCGCGTCGACGTCGATCGCAATCGGATCGCCGTCGCGCACGATCGCGAGCGGCCCGCCACGCGCCGCCTCGGGCGCGACGTGACCCACCATCAGCCCGCGGGTGGCGCCCGAGAAGCGACCGTCGGTGACCAGGGCGACCGACTCGCCGAGCCCTGCGCCGACGACGGACGCGGTCACACTCAGCATCTCGCGCATGCCGGGCCCGCCTGCCGGTCCCTCGTAGCGAACGACGAGCACCTCGCCCTCCTGCACAATCCCGGCCCGCACCGCGCTGGTGCAGGTCTCCTCGCTGTCGAAGACACGCGCGGGGCCACGCTGCGCCCGGCGCACCGATCCCGACGCCTTGACGAGGCTGCCGTCCGGCGCGAGGTTTCCGCGGAGCGCGTGCAGTGCACCGGTCGCCTTGAACGGCCGCTCGACCGGGAAGACGACCTCGCCGTCGGGCGCTGCCGCATCCTGCGTCGCCTCGGCCAGCGTTCGCCCGGTGACGGTCGGCGCTTCGCCGTCGAAGCGCCCGCCGCGGATCAGCTCGCGGATCACCGCTCCAGTTCCGCCGGCCCGGTGCAGGTCCTCGGCCACGTAACGGCCCGATGGGGCCAGGCTCGCGATCACCGGTGTGCGCGCTCCGACGTCGGCGAGCTCGTCGAGGGTGAGCGGCACACCCGCTTCGCGCGCGATCGCCAGCAGGTGCAGGACGCCGTTCGTCGAACCGCCGGTCGCCGCGATCCCCGCCATCGCGTTCAGCAAGGCTCGTCGGTCGAGGAACGTCCGCGCGGTTGCAGGAAGGGACGCTGCGAGCGTGCCCGCGCGCACCGCTGCTTCGCCCTTCTCGCCGAGCTCGTCCGCCGGTATCAGGCCGTCTCCGGGCACCGTGATGCCGAGACAGTCGAGCGCGACGGCCATGGTGTTCGCAGTGAAGTGGCCGGCGCACGTTCCCGCACCCGGACAGGCGAAGCGCTCGAGCTCGTCGAGCTCGGCGCGCGGGATCAGGCCCCGCTCCTCGGCTCCGACCGCCTCCCAGACGTCCTGGATCGTCACTTCGCGGCCGCGGAACCGCCCGGCGCGCATCGGGCCGCTGTAGAGGACGACGGCAGGCTTGTCGACGCGCGCGAGGGCCATCAGGGCGGCCGGCACCGTCTTGTCGCAGCCGACGAGGCAGACGAGCGCGTCGAAGTCGTGCGCGTGCACCATCAGCTCGATCGAATCTGCGATCACCTCGCGCGAGATCAGCGATGCCCGCATCCCGGGCGTCGCCTGCGACTGGTTGTCCGAGACCGCGATCGTGTTGAACCCGAGCGCGACGCCGCCGGCCGCGGTCACGCCGTCGCTCACGCGATCGGCGAGCTCGCGCTGGTTGAGATTGCACGGCATCGTGCCGGTCCACGTCGAGACGACTCCCACGATCGGACCGTCGAGGCGGGCCGGATCGATCCCCAGCGCGCGGAAGTGCGCACGCGCCCCCGCGCGTTCCGCGCCGGCGGCGAGGCCCTCTCGTGCACGTCGCCGCAGCGCCTCGGTGCTCACACCGCGAGAATACGCCTCACATGGCGCCCATTCGGATCGGCCTGCTGTCGACAGCGACCATCAACGGGGCGATCCTCGCGGCTCGCTCCGACGACGCGCCGTTCTCGGTCGACGCGGTCGGCTCGCGTGCCGCCGGGCGGGCGCGGGCCTACGCGGACGAGCACGGCATCGCGCGTGCTCACGGCTCGTACGAGGATCTCCTCGCCGATCCGGGGCTCGACGCGGTCTACGTCGCACTGCCGAATGCGCTCCACCACGAGTGGACGATGCGGGCGCTCGCGGCCGGGAAGCACGTGCTCTGCGAGAAGCCGTACACGCACCACCCGGCGCAGGTCGATGAAGCCTGGGACGAGGCCGGCCGGCGGGGTCTCGTCGTCACCGAGGCCTACATGTGGAGGCACGCCCCGCAGACGCGACTGCTACTGGACCTGCTGCCCCGTGTGGGGGTGGTGCAGGCGGTCGACGTCGTCTTCACGGGGCTGCTCGACCGCGGGGACGATCCGCGCTGGACGGCCGAGCTCGGGGGCGGGGCGCTGCTCGACCTCGGGTGCTACTGCATCAGTGCGGCCCGGCTCGTGCTCGGGGAGCCGGATGGGTCATACGGCGAGGCGCGGCTGCGCGGCGCGGTCGACGAGCATTTCGCGGGCCTGCTCCGCTTCCAGGACGTCTTCGCGACGTTCCAGTGCGGCTTCACGTCGGCCCTGGTCAACCGGATCCAGGTGATCGGCGCGGCGGGTGTGCTCGAGGTACCGCGGGCCTTCGTCGATCCGCCCGGTGTCGTGCTGCTCGACGGTGTGGAGCATCACGTCGAGCCGGAGAACATGTACCGGGCCGAGCTCGACGACTTCTGCGCCGCGATTCGCGGCGAGCGGAGTGTGCTCGTCGATCGGGCCGAGATGCGCGGGCAGGCGCGAGCGCTCGAGGCTCTGAGGCTCAATTCTCGAGGCGTCTGACGCTTGGCGTCGCGACGCCGAGTGCAGTGGTGCCGAGCACGCCGGCTGTGGCGATCCAGAGTGTGGTGGTCGTGCCGAGGGCGGCGGCAGCAGGCCCGGCGAGGACGAGACCGATCGGCTGAAAGGCGAGCGACCCGAACCAGTCGTAGGCACTCACGCGGGACAGAGCCGCGGCCGGAACGTGCCGCTGCAGCGACGTCTCCCAGAGGGCGTTGAAGATCATGTTGGCGCCGCCGGCGAGCAACGCTCCGGCGGCGATCACGGCCGCGGATGCTCCCAGCGCGAGCAACGCGATGGGGATGGCGAGGAAGCCGAGCAGGCTCGATCCGAAGAAGAGGGGGCGTCGGACGTGGATGCGCAGCGAGGCGAAGCCGCCGATCAGCGATCCGACCCCGAGCGAGGCGATGATCAGCGTCCAGGCCAACGGTCCTCCGAGGGACTCCTTCGAGATCAGCGCTCCCAGGACCGCGAAAACCGACGTCATCATGTTGCCGATCGAAGCCGCGAGGACGATCACCCAGACCCACGTCCGGGACGAGAACTCGCGCCACCCCTCGTGCAGGTCGGCGAGGAAGGATTGCCGCGGCAGCTTTTCCTGTGTCGGCAGTCGCAACTGCGCGAGATAGAAGGCGCTGACCCCGAAACTGACCGCATCGACGGCGAGCGCCCAGCCGGGGCCGACGGCTGTGACGACGATACCGCCGATGGCGGTCCCGACGATGCCGGCGGACGCCATCGACAGACCGCGGAGCGCATTCGCCTGTTGCAGGCGCCCGGGGCTGATCGTCATCGGCGTCAGCCCGGTCGATGCCGGGTTGAAGAACGCGCTCGCCGTTCCGGCGACCGCCTGCAGGACCACGATCTCCCAGATGTGTGCCGTGCCGGTGAGGACGAGCACGGCGACAGCCCCCTGAGCGCCCATCCGTGCGACGTCGGCGGTCAGCATCACGCCGCGGCGCGGCAAGCGGTCGGCGAACACACCGCCGATCAGCAGAAACGCGACCAGCGGGACCGTCTTGGCCGCGAAGACGATTCCGAGATCGGTGGCCGACCCGGTCAGGTCGAGCACGGCAAACGCGAGTGCGATGCCGCTGAACGAGTCGCCGAGCAGCGAGATGAGCTGACCGGTGAACAGCAGGCGGAACTGGCGCTCACGGAGCGCGCCGAGCGAGTCCCAGCGCTTGGTCAGCGCTTCTTGCCCGGGTTGAGCAGCCCCTTCGGGTCGAAGGTCTGCTTGATCCGCCGGTGGAGGTCGTAGCCGGTCGTACCGAGCTGGTGCTCGAGCTGGCCGCGCTTCAGCCAGCCGATGCCGTGCTCGCCGGTGACCGTGCCACCGAGGCGCAACGCCAGGTCGAAGAGCTCGTGGCACGCAGCGTCGGCCCGCTGCTCCTCGTCGGCGTCCCCGGCCGAGAACAGGAACGTCGAATGGATGTTGCCGTCCCCCGCGTGACCGAACGAGAGCGACGGCACCCCGTGGCGCTCGCCGATCTCGAGCGTCCCGCGCTCGACGTCGCGAAGCCGGTCGAGCGGGACGGCGATGTCCTCGCTGTACGCTCCGCCGCGCTGGGCGAGGATCGCGAAGCCCACGCCGCCGCGCCAGCGCCAGAGCTCGGCCACCTCCGACGGCTCGTCCGGCGCGTGGACCGCGACCGCGTTCTCGGCGAGCGCCTCCTGTAGTTCGGCGGCGACTCGGTGAGCCTCGCTCGCCGCGCCGTCGGCTTCGGTCATGACCATGAAGGCGGCGCCGTCGGGGATACCGAACGGATACGCGTCACCGGAGTACGTGAGCGTGACCGCGTCGAGGTACTCGATCGCGGCGGGCACGATCCCGGAGCCGAGCACGCGTTCGATCGCGCTGATCCCCGCCTCGGCGTCGTGGTAGAGGCCGATCACGGGCAACTCGAGCTCGGGCGCAGGGATCAGGCGCAGCCAGGCTGCGGTGACGAGCCCGAGCGTGCCCTCCGACCCGACGAGCAGGCTCTTCAGGTCGTAACCGGCGACGTCCTTGCGGACGG
Organism: uncultured Thermoleophilia bacterium; assembly: GCA_963823265.1. Classification (GTDB taxonomy): domain Bacteria; phylum Actinomycetota; class Thermoleophilia; order Gaiellales; family Gaiellaceae; genus PALSA-600. The sequence continues at coordinate 58,718 of CAWGLA010000009.1, read as the reverse complement.
GACCGCCGATGCTGACGATCTCGCCGGGCGGGAGCACCGCCTCGAGCCCGGTCACCCAGTGACCGGTCACGCCGTACTTGAACGCATGCGGACCACCGGCGTTGCAGGCGATGTTGCCGCCGATCTGCGAGAGCTCGGCCGCGCCGGGGTCGGGAGGGAAGCGCAGGCCACTCTCGCGGGCGAGCCGGTGGACGTCCCCGGTCGTGACGCCCGCCTCGACGTGCATGCGCCAGAGCAGGGGATCGAACTGCCGAATCTTGTTCAGGCGCTCGAAGCCGAGCACGACGCCGCCCTCGACCGGGATCGCCCCACCGGCGAGCCCGGTGCCCCCGCCGCGTGCCGTCAGCGGCACGTCGTGCTCGTAGCACCAGCGCATCACCGCCGCGACCTCCTCGGTCGTGTCGGGAAGCACAACCGCGTCGGCGGTTCCCTGCACGCCGCGGCCCATCAGATCGGCCAGATAGCGCCCCTGCGGTTCGACGAGGGACGCAGCCGAGACAACCTCTGCGAGCTCCACGCGGGCGAGCGTACCCTGTCGGGGGCAGGGCAATCGAACGATCCGAGGAGAAGTATGAAGCTCGTTGCACTTGCGGTGCTCGTCGCCGCGCTCGTCGTGCCGGCGGCACTCGCCGGGACGCCGACACTGAACGGAACCGACGGACCCGGGTTCACGATCACGCTCAAGCAGGGTGGCAAGAAGGTGTCGACGCTCGAGCCCGGCACCTATGTGTTCAAGATCGCCGACAAGTCGTCGATCCACAACTTCCACCTGACCGGCCCTGGCGTGAACAAGAAGACCTCGGTCGGCGGCACGGGCACCAAGACCTGGACGCTGAAGCTCAAGAAGGGCACCTACAAGTACGTGTGCGACCCCCACGCATCGTTCATGAAGGGCAGCTTCAAGGTCAGTTGACCGCCCGACGGGTCATGTCCGGGGACTGTCCCTGGACATGACCCGACGGGTCAGGCCTCGGTGAGCGGCAGCTCTTCGACGCCGTCGCGGGCGATCCGCCACGCGCGCAGCTCGTCGAGCTTCAGTCCGTAGATCAGGAACGGTCGGCCGGACCAGAGGCCGGCCAGCTCGCGGTCGGTCCTCGACGGGATCGGTTCCGTCTCGGGATGCGAATGGAAGACCGCCAGCTCGTACCCCTCGTCCTCGAGGAACCAGAGGCTCGGATCGATCTCCAGCTCGTAGCGGTACGGCGACGCCAACGTGTTGCGGCCGCGTTCGTAGCGGTCGGCGATGCCGTCGCGGAAGACGAGCAGCCCACAGCACTCATTCGGGGCCTCCGCGGCGGCATGAGCGCGAAGCTCCTCTCGAATCGCCGCGGGGACTACCACCACAGCACCGCCTCATCGATCTCCTCGCCGCTCCAGAACGGCGCCGAGAGATACTTCCAGCCGCCGTCGGCGAGCACCGCGACCACGACCGCGCCCTCGGGCAGTTCCTCCGCGATCCGCCGCGCGACATGCACGACCGCGCCGGCCGAGACGCCCGCGAACAGCCCCTCCCGCTCGAGCAGGACGCGAACTGCCGCGGCCGCCTCGGCGTTCGAGACGAGCAGCTTCCGGTCGAGTTGCTCCACGTCGAGCACCGGCGGCACATAGCCGTCCTCGAGCGAGCGCAGTCCCATCACGGGGTCGCCGGGCAGCGGCTCGGCCGCGACCACCTGCACGCCGGGAAACGCCTCGCGCAGGCGCGCGCCTGTGCCCATCAGCGTGCCGCCGGTGCCAAGGCCGGCGACGAGCGCATCGACCCGTGGCAGGTCGCGCGCGATCTCCAGGCCGGTTCCCTCGTAGTGCGCACGGGGGTTTGCCTCGTTCGCATACTGGAAGAGCATCACGTACCGCTCGTCGCCGGCGGCGATCTCCTGCGCGAGGCGCACCGCGCCGTTCGAGCCCTCCTCGCCGGGAGAGTCGATGATCGTCGCGCCGTACAGCTCGAGCAGCGCCCGCCGCTCGGGTGTCGCGTTGGCGGGCATCACGCACGTCAGCCTCAGGCCCTTCAGCTTTGCGACGAGTGCCAGAGAGATGCCCGTGTTGCCGCTCGTCGGCTCGAGCAGCTCCTGGCCCGGTTGCAGGTCGGCCGCCTCGACCATGGCGAGCGCGACACGGTCCTTGATCGAGCCCGTCGGGTTCTGTCCCTCGAGCTTGACGTAGATGGTGCGCCCCGGCGGCGAGAGCGCCTGGAGCTCGACCAGCGGGGTGTTCCCGATCAGGTCGAGCAGTGAACTGGCTACCACGTCTCCCTCACGTTCATGATGGCCCGCTGGGCGTGCGGGGCCGGAGGGGACAGTGTGACCGACACGGCCCCGGAAGGCCCCGTGCGATCAGCGGGGCAAGGCGACCGTGGAGGGCGGCTTCGCCGCCCGTGAGCGGTTGCCGGTCAGGGGCGTGAGGGAGCCGCCGGCCATCGCCGGTAGGAGAATCACGGTGGAACTGTCGCGGACGGGGGTGTCGAGGCCGCTGCGTGTGCGCACGTCCTCGCCGTCGACGTAGACGTTCACGAACGACTGGATCTCGCCGTCGCCGTACACGCGCGAGCCGAGTGCCGGGATGCGTCGCGCGAGGTCTTCGAGCAGCTCGCGCACGGTCGAGCCGGACGCTTCGACCTCGCGCGCCCCGCCGGCCTCCGAGCGCAGGACAGGGGGCACCCTGACGACGCTCATGCGGCGGTGGCTCTCATCGCGCGCAGAACTCGACGTAGTCGATGTACTCGGTGATCGTCGGATGATCGCCGCAGACCGGGCAGTCCGGGCGGCGCTCGATCTTCACCTCGTTGAACTCGGCCGCCAGCGCGTCCAGCAGCAGCAGCCGGCCGACCAGCGGCTCACCGATCTGAGCGGCGAGCTTGATCGCCTCGTTGGTCTGCAGGGTGCCGACGATCCCGGGCAGGACTCCGAGCACGCCGCCCTCGGCGCACGAGGGCGCCAATTCCGGCGGCGGCGGCTCCGGGAACAGGCAGCGGTAGCACGGTCCTTCGTGGGGCTTGAAGACCGTCACCTGGCCCTCGAAGCGATAGATCGAGCCGTGGACGACGGGGATCCCCCGCCACACGGATGCGTCGTTGACGAGGTAGCGCGTGGGGAAGTTGTCGGCGCCGTCGACGATCAGGTCCCAGCCGTCGTCGAGGATCCGATCGATGTTCTCCGAGGTGAGACGCTCGCGGTAGGTGACGACGTTGACGTCGGGATTCAGCGCCGCAATCGCGCGCTTGGCGGAGTCGACCTTCGGGGTGCCGAGCGTGTCGAGCGAATGCGCGATCTGCCGCTGGAGGTTCGTCTCGTCGACGATGTCGGCATCGACGATGCCGAGCGTTCCGATGCCGGCGGCCGCCAGATAGAGCGACGCGGGGGAGCCGAGCCCGCCGGCGCCGATCAGGAGGATCTTCGAGTCGAGGAGCCGCAGTTGACCCTCTTCACCGATCTCGGGGATCAACAGGTGGCGCGAGTAGCGTGTGCGCTTCTCCGGGGACAGCGTCCGGGGCATGACGATCTCGAGCCCGTTGCGCTTCCAGTCGGTGAAGCCTCCTGCCAGCGAATGCACGTTCTCGTAGCCGAGCTCGTGCAGCGTCTTCGCGGCGAACGCCGAGCGGTTCGCGGCGGCGCAGTACAGGATCACCGGTTGAGTCTTGTCGGGGGCGACGGCTTCGATGCGGCTCTCGAGGTAGCCGCGCGGAACGTGCACGGCGCCAGGCAGGTGGCCCTCCTGCCATTCGTCGGCTTCTCGCACGTCGACCCAGACCGCGCCGGGAGTCGACCGTGCGGTCTGGGCGTCGATCTCGGAGATCTCGCCCTTGGTCCGCTGGAGCAGTTCGCGATAGGTCGCCATAGCTACATAAACGGTAGCGGGACCTTCCGTATTTCCAGCTACGTTGCGCCCGATGTCGGCGGCAAAACGCGTGCGGCTGCTCGTTGCGGCGATCGCCGCCGTGGCGGCCGGAGCAGTTGCCGGGATCGTGCTGGTCACCCACCAGGATCCATCCCAGCCGACCGCCCAGTGCAAGCAGCGGCCGAGGCCGCTGATCGTGCCGGGCGTGCCCTCGGCTCGCCTGGCCGAGGTTCGGGAGGCCTTCGCGCACGAGCCGAAGCGGGCGGCGCAGATCCTCGAGCCGATCTCCCAGCAGGCCCCCGACGACCCGGTCGTGCAGTTCAACTTCGGCACGGCGCTCTTCTGCGCCGGTTATGTCACCGACGCCGAGCAGGCGTACCGCCAGGCGAAGAAGGCCGGCTACGACACGTACTACGAGATGCGCGCCGACGAGATCCTTCATCTCCAGTACTTCCAGCCGGAGGACGGCCTCTATCCGATCTTCGAGCCGCAGCACGCCGACCCGCTGCTGATCCAGGGCGTCGTGCTGCAGCGCCGCGGGAAGCAGCATTCCGCCGAGAGGCTCTATGCGCGTGCGGCCCGCCTGCAGCCGCGGAATGACGAGGCGCAGGTCGCAGCCGCGGTCGGCCGCTTCGACGAGGACGATCTCGCCGCGTCGTTCTCACGGCTCGGCCCCCTCGTGAAGCGGTTCCCGCGCAGTCAGTCCGTGCGCTACCACCTCGGCCTGCTGCTCGCGTGGACGGGGCAACGGGACCAGGCGATCGAGGAGTTCCGCCTTGCACAAGCTCTGAATCCGCGGAGTACACTTGGCGAGGAAGCGAGTGCGTTTCTACACGGTCTCGTCGGGGGTGGGTCCAGCACGTCGAAGAAATGAGCCGAGCGGCCTATGGCGTCCGTCCGGTTCTCTTGCGACAGTTCCGCATCCGTTCAGGGAGTGCTCGGTCACCGAGGGGGATGAGTGGGCAAGAACAAGGTCGAGGTTGAGGGAACCGACTTCGAGGACGAAGCAGAGGTCGCGGTCGACCCGGTCTCCGACGAGGAGGTGACGCCCCTCGACGCGGCCGAGGAAGCCGAGGTCGACTTCTACGCCGCTCAGACGGAGGAGGTCGAGGAGCCCGTCGACATCGAGTTCTCGGCCGACTCGCTGCAGCTCTTCCTCAAGGACGTCGGCAAGGTCGAGCTGCTCACCGCAGCGCAGGAGGTCGAGCTCGCGAAGCGCATCGAGCGCGGTGACCATCGCGCGAAGCAGGAGATGGTGGAGGCGAACCTGCGGCTCGTCGTCTCGATCGCCAAGCGCTACCGCAACCAGGGCCTGCCGTTCCTCGACCTGATCCAGGAGGGGACGATCGGTCTCGTGCGCGCCGCCGAGAAGTTCGACTGGCGCAAGGGCTACAAATTCTCGACCTATGCGACGTGGTGGATCCGCCAGGCGGTTGCGCGTGCGCTCGCCGACAAGGCCCGGACGATCCGCATGCCGGTTCACGTGGTCGAGAAGCTGAACAAGATCATGCGCACGGAGCGGAAGCTGCGCGCAGAGCGCGGGCGCGAGCCGTCGAACGAGGAGATCGCCCTCGACCTCGAGATGACGGTCGAGGAGGTCGAGTCGATTCGCCGCACGTCGCAGACGCCCGTGTCGCTCGAGAAGCCCGTCGGCGACGAGGAGGAGTCGGAGTTCGGCCAGTTCCTCGAGGACGAGCACACGCCACCGCCCGACGAGGCCGCCGACACCGCCTTCCGCGCCGCGGCCCTCACCAAGTGCCTGGGCGCGCTCAGCTACCGCGAGCGCCGCGTGCTCGAGCTTCGCTACGGCCTGAACGGCGAGCAGCCCTGCACGCTGGACGAGGTCGGCCGCGCGTTCCAAGTGACCCGGGAGCGGATCCGCCAGATCGAGAACCAGGGGCTGAAGAAGCTCCGCGCGCTGGCGGACTCCCAGAAGCTCAGAGACGTCGCGTAGCCCGCGGCGTCGGGCCCGCTCAGCCGCCGCGGTACCACGTCGTTGACGCTGCGCGCCGGAACCCGGCGCCGGTGTACAGCGCGCCTGCGACGCCGGTCGAGTAGCCGACCTTCAGCCGCGTCGCGCCACGCTGTGCCAGCCGGTCGAGCCCCGCGGCGAGCATCGCGCGGGCGAGGCCGTGCCGCTGGTACTCGTCGTTGACGCGCATCGGCTCCAGCAGGCCGACCTTCGTCACCGGATCGAACCAGTACAGCGAGTAGCCGGCGACGGCGCCGTCGGGCGCCTCGACGGCGAGATCGAGCGCGGGATCGTAGAGCGAGCACTGCCGAAGGCGGTCCTCGACGTCGTCGCCGTTCCGTCCGCGCATCGGGTGCGGCGTGCCCTGACGCTTCGTTCGATCGATCAGGACGAACCCGTCCGCCGGTGCGGTCACGGGTGGCCGCTCGCTCGCGTCCAGCCACGCGATTGCGGACGGCTCGCCCGCGACGAAGCCGGCGGCTCGTAGGAGCGCGACGAAGTCGTGGTCGTCGTCACGCGCAGGTACCTCGACGGGATCCGGCCGGAGGCTCCCGGCCCGTTCGATCGTGCGCTCCCGCACGACCTGCGGTTCGATCCCGGTATCTGGGACGAGAAGCGCGTCGCATTGCCACGTGCCGCGGAACTCGGTTGCGAGCACGCCGCCCACCGGCCCATGTGGGTCGGTCCAGAAGAGCTGCTCGACCTCGTCGGAGCGACGCGCCGTGCGCCACCACCACTGCACGTCGGCCGCTTCCCACAGCCCACCGTCGACGCACGCGAGGCGGGCACGCTGCAGCAGCTTCGTCGCGAGCTCGACCGCAGGGAGGCCGGTGAGCCGAACCTCTGCGTCCATCGAGAGGACGCTACACCTCGGTCGCCGCGCTGCGAAGCTGCGCGATACCCTCTGCCGCGCAATGACTGAACCCTGGTTCGACGAGCTCGCGGAGTTCCTGCGCATCCCCTCGATCAGCGCGGACACGGCGCACGCAGCCGATGTCGTGCGCGCCGCGGAGTGGGTGTGCGGCCTCATCCGCGACGCGGGCGGCGAGTGCGAGCTGATCGACTGGCACGGCCAGCCGCTCGCGGTCGGCGAGGTGCGCGCCTCGAGCGGCGCGGATACTGCACCGACGGTCATCTGCTACGGGCACTTCGACGTGCAGCCGCCGGACCCGCTCGAGTTGTGGGAGAGCGACCCGTTCGAGCCCGAGATCCGCGGTGACTACCTGTACGGCCGCGGGACCGTCGACGACAAGGGCCAGCTCTACATGCTCCTCTCCGCGGCGCGCGAGCTCGCACGCACCGGCGAACTGCCGGTGAACGTCCGGTTCTGCTGCGACGGCGAGGAAGAGACCGGCGGCCACTCGATCGTGGAGTACCTCGAAGCCGATGAACGCGGCGCGGACGCGGCGATCATCTTCGACAGCGGCATGATCCGCCGCGACGTTCCGGCCTTCAACGTTGCGACGCGAGGCATGGCGTACTTTCATGTCACGGTCCGTACAGGTGAGCGTGACCTGCACTCGGGGATGTACGGCGGGGCGGCGCTGAACGCGGCGCATGCGCTGATCAGGACACTCGACAGCCTGGTCGCACATGACGGGACGCTCGCCGATGCGCTGCGCGTCGGCACGGCAGCCCCGACCGACGAGGAGCTCGACGGGTGGACGCAACTGCCGGCCGGCGCCGACGAGTTGGCGGAACAGGGAGCACGGCCGAAGGACTCCGCCGCTGCTCAGGACTTCTACCTGCGGACGTTCGCCGAGCCTGCGATCGACGTGAACGGCATTGCCACCGGTTCGCCGCTGCTCCAGAAGACGGTGCTGCCCGTCGAGGCGGTCGCGAACGTCTCGATCCGGCTTGCGCCCGGCCAGAAGGTCGAAGAAGTCGCGCCCGTCGTCGAGCGGCTCCTGCGTGACGGCGCGCCGGCGGGGGCCGACGTCGAAGTGGAGCTGTGGTCGTCGGCTCCCCCGGGGCTCGTGCCGCCCGACTCGAAGGTCGTCCAGCTCGGCCTCGACGCGTTCGAGCGCGCACTCGGCCGGCGACCTGCGCTGATCCGCTCCGGCGGGACGCTTCCGATCGTGCCGGCCCTCGCGGACAAGGGCATCCCGACCGTGATCACCGGCTTCGGCTTGCCCGACTCGCAGATCCACTCGCCGAACGAGCGCCTCGTCGCGGAGTACATCCCGGCCGGGATCCGCGCAGCACGCGAGCTCCTGCTCGCGTTCGCGCAGCTTTGATCGATCTCCACTCGCATGTATTGCCTGGGATCGACGACGGGGCCGACGATCTCGACGAGGCTGTTGCGATCTGCCGGGACGCGTTCGCCGACGGCATCTCTGTGCTCGCGGCGACGCCGCACGTCCGCGCCGACTTCCCGACCACACCGGAACAGATGGAGACGGCGCTGGCCGAGCTACAGGCCGCGGTCGGCGAAGCCCTCAGGCTTGTTCCCGGCGGCGAGCTCGACCTCGCGGAGCTCGACCGGCCGCGGCACGAGCTGGTGCGATTCGCGCTCGCGGGCAATCCCGGCTATCTCCTCGTCGAGACGCCGTACGTCGGCTGGCCGCTCGACATCGGTGACCGTCTCTTCCGGCTCCTGGCTGCGGGAATCACGCCGGTGCTCGCGCACCCCGAACGAAACTGGGAGGTCCAGCATCGCCCGGAGCTGCTCGAGCCGCTCGTCGCGAGCGGCGTGCTCGTCCAGCTCACCGCCGGTGCTGTCGACGGCACTCTCGGCCGCGCCTCCCGTGCCGCCGCCTTCGCGCTGCTCGAGCGCGAGCTTGCGCATCTGATCGCGAGCGACGGGCACGCACCGTCGATCCGCCGGATCGGGATGAGCGGTGCCGTCGCGGCGCTGCGCAACGAGGCACTCGCGCGCTGGTTGACCGTCGACGTTCCGGGCTCGATCGTCGACGGTCGAACGCTGCCGCCGCGACCAGGTCAGGCCCGGCCGGGGCGGCAGCGCTTGTTCAGACGCTAGGAAATCAGTTCTGCGTCATCGGGTCGCCCGGCTCGTGGTCGCCCACGTGCGCGGCGGCGATGCCTTCGACCTGCTGCAGCGTCGCGTTGCGGGCCGCACGGACGCGGACCGTGATCCGGTCGCCGGCCTTCAGCTGCGACGGCTCGATCACGGTCGGCACCTTGCCCTGCCAGAGCAGGAAGATCGTGCCCTCGTCGTAGGTGAACGTCTCGTCGAGCGACTGGCCGAGCATCGACCGCAGCGCGCGCCAGTTGCCGCCCGTCACGTGCAGCGCGATGTGGCCACCGGCCTGGCCGCCGGCGACGGTGCCGACGTACAGGAAGAGCGCCCGGCCCTTGCCGCCCGAGTTGTTGCCGTGGTCGCCCACGAGCGCGGCCGGCTTCGCCACGAGGTCGCCGAGAGCCGCACCGTGCTTGGCCCGGATCGAGACCTGGACGTTGTCGCCTGCCCTGAGATCGCCGATCGAGATGACATGGGGGACGCCGGCTGTCCAGCCGAGGAACTCGGTCTTGGCATCGGTGGTGAATGTCTCGTTCTGGCTCTGGCCGATCAAGGCCTTGAGCGCGGCATGGTTGCCGCCCTCGATCTTGACCTGGACCGAATTGGCGCCGGTCGCGAGCAGTTCGCCGCGGAACTGGTAGAGCTGGCCCTTGCCGCCACCGGCCGCGGCGGCGGCAACGACGGCGCAGGTGAGCGCCGCGAGGGCGATGGTCCCGATCAGACGGTGCTTCATGGTCGTTCCTCCTGGGTCATGCTTGTGGACGACCTGACCTTCCTCCCGGCGCGCCAAGCGACGGTTGCGTCCGCGTAAGGCGGACGCAAAACATCGTGCGAATCTGATTCGGCGAAAGCCGAACCAGATTCAGCGTCGTTCACCAGGGAGGTGGGTTGTGCACCCAGCGGCCGCCGACCATCGTGGCGACGACTTGCGCGTCGAGGTCTTCCCACGGGTCGCGGTCGAGCACGACGAGGTCGGCGAAGTGGCCCGGCAGGAGCGTGCCCCGGCGCCGCTCGTCACGCGCGAGCCAGGCGGGCGCCACGCAGGTTGCGTGAAACGCCTCGTCGACGGTCAGCGTCTGCTCGGGATGCCACGGGGGGCGGTCGTCGATCGTGCGGCGTACTCCCGCGCGAATCCCCGCGAGCGGGTCGAGCTCCTCGATCGGCGCATCGCTGCCGTTGACCACGATCGCGCCCGAGTGGAGCAGAGTCCGGAACGCGTACGCTCCGTCTGTCTTGCCCGCCCAGTGGTCGTCGGCGAGGTCACGATCGGACGGGGCGTGTGAGAACTGCACCGAACAGGTGACCCCGAGCTCGGCGAAGCGGCCGACATCGTCGGGCGCCAGCAGTTGGGTGTGCTCGATCCGCTGGCGAAGGCCGAGGGGCTCCCACACGCTTCTGGTCTCCTCGAATGCGTCGAGAGCTTCCCGGTTCGCGCGGTCGCCGATCGCATGGACGGCGACCGGGAAACCGGCCGCCGCTCCGCGGCGGATGATCTCGGCCAGTTCGCTCCCGCTCGTGATCTGCACGCCGCTGCCGTCGAGCATCCACGCGGTTCGCGAGCCGAGCGTGCCGTCCATGAACACCTTCAGGTAGCCGAGCTTCACATGCGAGCTGCCGAAGCCGGACCGCAGGCCGACGGCGACGGCGGCATCGAGCGCGTCGTGCGGGATCGACTGCCACACCCGGAGAGTCAGCCGGCCGTGCTCCTCGAGCTGCTGCCACAACCGCAGCGCACCGAGCCAGCCGTCCTTGTCGTGCACTGCAGTGACCCCACGCGAGTTCGCCAGGCGCACGCCGGACCGCATCGCCTCGAGGTAGGCGTTGTCGGAGACGATCATGTGCCGCTCCTTGAAGCGCCAAGCGGCTTCCTCGCGCAGGATCCCGGTCGGCTCGCCGCTCGCATCCCGCTCGACCACGCCGCCCTCGACCTCGAGATCGCCGTTCGCGAACGCGAGCGCCGCCGAGTTGAGCCACAGCGAGTGGTAGTCCTTGGCGATCAGCCCGGCCGGCGTGTTGCCGGTGATCGCGTCGAGGTCTTGACGGGTCGGATCGCGCTGTGGCTGCCAGTCGCCGCTGCGCCAGCCGTAGCCGCGAAGCCAGCGCCCGGGCTGCACCGCGACGCCCTCGATCCGCCGCAGCGCCTCGGCGAGACTCGCGCAGCCGTCGAGGTTGACCTCGTTCTGAGCCAGCGCCCAGGTGGGGAAATGCACGTGAGAATCGGTGAAGCCGGGCAGGACGACGAGGCCGCCCAGGTCGGTCACCTCGGGCGAGGCGAGCGCTGTCTCATGCACCCCGACTCCGCCCGCGACAATCTCACCGGCGATTGCCAGAGCGCGCTGCGTCGGCACCTGCGGGTCGAGCGTGCGGATGAGGCCGTTCGCGAGAATCATCGGTCGCGGGGAATGTACGCGTGTTCGCCGGCTCCACGGCCTTCTACGGACCGGCGGCACTCGTTCCCTGCCGAGAACTCGGTCATGTGCCATCTGCGGTTGCGGGCCGGGCGTCGCGCCGACGTGCAGTGAGCTCGTGGAGCTTGCGGCTTTCGAGGCGATCATCTGGGCGGGCGTCTTCGCCGCGCTCGTCCTGCTGCTCAATGAGCTCGACCGCTCCCATTAGCGCGGGCGCGCGCGAGCGGCCCTCGATCCTGCGGGATTCCCCCAGGGGCCGCGGCCTTCTACGGAAGACCGACCACACGATCCCTTTCTCAATGCGTCCCATGGACTTCCTCCAGAGACATGTCTCTGCACTGTTCGGAGCGGAGGCGGCGACAGCGAAACCGGGAGCCGGCGGGCGGCGGCTGGCGATGCTCGGCGTCGCAGCGGTCGTGCCTGGGCTGGTGCTGCTCGCCTCACCTCATGCGATCGACGATCGCACCGATCTCCTGGTGTTCGCGGTCGCGATCATGCTCCTGCCGCTGCTCGGCCTGGTTCGCGTCGGGGACATGCTGAGGTCGCTGCATCGCGTCGTCGCCGACTTCGACGAGATCATCGGGTCCTCGCCCGTGCCGATCTGCGTGGTCGACCGCGAGGGAACGGTCCAGGTGTGGAACCGCGCTGCCGAGCTCACCTCCGGCTACCTGGCGGAGGAGGTCGTCGGCGGAGCCGCCCCGATCGTGCCGTTCGAGGACGCCGAGCGGGTTGCGCTTCTCTACTCGGCCGCCCTTCAGGGTGCGGTGCACGAACGAGTCGATGTGAAGCTCCTCCACCGTGACGGTCATCCGATCGACGTGCGGGTCTCGACCGCGCCGCTCAACACCGCCGATGGGCGAATCGTCGCCCTGTTCGAGGACGTCACGCTCGAGCGCCGGCAGCAGGCGAGGATCAGCTTCCTCGCCAGCCACGACTCGCTGACAGGGCTCCCGAATCGCAGACGATTCGAGCAGGAGCTCGAGGCTTCGACCAAGTCGGCGGCAGAAGGCGGACACGTGCACGTCGTCCTCCTCGACATCGACAACTTCAAGTCGCTGAACGACGCCGGCGGTCACACCGTCGGAGACCGGGTGCTTCGCGAGCTCGCGGTGCTGCTCGAGGAGACGATCCGCGCAGGCGACTTCCTCGCCCGCTTCTCCGGAGACGAGTTCGCGGTCATCCTGAACGAGCTGCACCACCTCGACGCCCTACCGGCCGTCGAGCGGCTGCTCGATGTCGCGCGGGACTATCGGCTCGCGACCCCCGGCGGGGTGCTCGACGTGACGCTCAGCGCCGGCGTCTACACCGTCGGCCCCGACGAAGGCGGAGAGCTTGCTCTGCGCAGGGCGGATGAAGCGCTCTACCGGGCGAAGGAGCACGGCAAGAACAGGCTCGAACGCTGGGGCGCGAACCCGGTCCCGACGATCGGCGCCGCGCGCGGCTGGTCGCCCACGATCAAGGACGCGCTTCGTGACGACCGGATCGATCTGTACTTGCAGCCGATCGTCTCGTTGCCGGACGGCTCGGTCGCCTTCTACGAGGCGCTCTGCCGTCTGCGGACGCCGGACGGCGAGGTACTGGCGGCTGCAGACTGGATCGCCCATGCCGAACGGCTCGGCCTGATGCCGTCGATCGACATCCGCATGCTCGAGAGAGTTCAGAGCCTCCTGACCCGCGATGACGAGCTCCACGTCTTCGTCAATCTCAGCTCGAGCAGCTTCCACGACACGACCGTCCTCGGTCGCCTCGAACGAACCCTGCGCTCCGTTCGTCACGGCTCGCTCGGAATCGAGATCACCGAGCACACGACCCTCAGCGATCGCGAACGGGCGGCGGATGTGCTGACGCACCTGCGGACACTGGGCGCGGTGGTCGCGATCGACGATTTCGGTCTCGGCTTCACGTCGTTCAGCGAGCTCGCCAACCTCCCGTGCGACATCGTCAAGATCCCCGGCAGCTTCAGCGAGGACGGGCAGCCGGATCAGGACACGCCGGCGATCGCCGCGGCGATCACGACCGTCGCCCACCACTACGGGAAGAGCGTCGTGATCGAAGGAATCGAGACCGCGGCCGGCGCACGGCAGGCGAAGCTGCTGGGGATCGAGTACGCGCAGGGCTGGTACTACGGCAAGCCGGCCGCCGCAAGTGCGAGGCCCGCCCCTGCGCTGGCCGTGCCTCGGGTGGGGTAGTCGACCAGGTCGCGGGGTCGAACCGGTTCCCACCTCACTACACTTCACCCCCGAATGAGCGCCTTCGATCCGTTGTCGGATGAGCAGCGCGAGATCCGTGAGCTGGTGCGGACGATCGCGCGTGAGAAGGTGGCCCCGCGGGCTGCGGAGATCGACCGCTCGGCGGAGTTTCCGTGGGATGTCGTGGAGGCGTTCCGCGAGAACGACCTGTTCGGTGTGCTCTACGACGAGGAGTTCGGCGGGATCGGTGAGAGCTCGTTGATGACGTTGGTGATGATCGAGGAGCTCTCGAAGGTCTGTGCCACGAGCGGCTTGATCGTGGCGGTGCAGGAGCTTGGTTCCTTGGGGATCAAGCTGGCGGGCAGCGCGGAGCAGAAGCAGCGGTTCTTGCCGAGGCTCGCGTCGGGGGAGTGGCTGGCTGCCTACGCGTTGACCGAGCCCGGGTCGGGGTCGGACAGCGCTGCGATGCGCACGACCGCGGTGCGGGACGGCGACGACTACGTGGTGAACGGCGGCAAGCGCTTCATCACCAATGCCGGTGTTGCTTCGGTGTATGTGGTGTTCGCGAAGACGAATCCGCAGCAGGGCCACGGCGGCATCTCGGCGTTCGTGGTCGAGGGGGATTCGCCGGGGTTCGAGGTGGGGAGGATCGAGCCGAAGATGGGGATCAAGGGGTCGACGACGGGTGAGCTGTTCTTCGACGACTGCCGGGTGCCGGCGGGGAACCTGCTCGGTGAGGAGGGGGAGGGGTTCAAGATCGCGATGCGGATCCTCGACCGCTCGCGTCCCGGGATCGCCGCGCAGGGTCTGGGGTTGGCGCAGGGGGCGACCGACTACGCCGTCGAGTATGCGCGGACGAGAGAGACGATGGGCCGGCCGATCGGCCAGCACCAGTTGATCGCGGGAATGCTGGCCGACATGGAGACGAAGTGCGAGGTTGCGCGGGGCCTGCTCTACAAGGTCGGGTCGATGATCGACGAGGGCGACACGGGGCCGGAGCTGACCAAGCTCTCTGCGATGGCGAAGCTCTTCTGCACCGACGTCGCGATGGAGGTGACCACCGACGCGGTGCAGGTGCTCGGCGGCTACGGCTACATCCAGGAGTATCCGGTCGAGCGGATGATGCGCGACGCCAAGATCACCCAGATCTACGAAGGCACCAACCAGATCCAACGGCTCGTGATCGCGCGCGAGATGCTCAAGGAGAACCGCGCCTTCCTGCTCGCCGGCGTTGGCTGACTCCGGCGCGATCGATCCGGCGCGCAGCTTCGACCGCGCGGCGGTCGAGTACGAGAGCGCGCGCCCCGGCTATCCCGCCGCGTTGCTCGATTTCGTTCCCCTGAGTCGCGACGCCGAGGTGCTCGATCTCGGCGCGGGGACCGGGAAGCTCACGCGCGTCCTCGTCGAGCGGTACCGCCGTGTGGTCGCGGTCGAACCGCTCCACGCGATGCGCGCGATCCTCGACGAGGTCGTGCCGTCTGCCGAGAGCCTCCCGGGCTCCGCGGAGTCGATCCCGCTCGCGGACGCGTCGGTCGACGGCGTGTTCGCAGCGCAGGCGTTCCACTGGTTCGCGAACGACGCGGCGGTCGGTGAGATCGCGCGCGTACTGCGGCCGGACGGTGTCCTCGCCTTGGTCTGGAACGAGCCGGACGACACGAGTCCGTCGCCACTTCCGACGGACTATCGCGCGTACCTGGAGGAGCTGCACGGTGCAGCGCACGCCGCCCTCCTGAACGCCGAGCCTTGGCACCAGATCATCGAGCGCGGGCCGTTCGCGGAGACGCATGAAGCATTCGTTCTGCACGACCATGTGCTCGACCGACGCGGTCTGCTTGACAGCGCGCGCTCCGTCAGCTGGATCGCCAGCCGTCCTCCGGGAGAGCAGGCCGAGGTACTGCATCGGCTTGGCGAGTTGCTGCCCGACGGTCGATACGCCATCCCGAATCGCGCAAACGTGCTGTGGGCGGCGCGCGGTTGACCCAAGCGGTGAAGCTCAGCTCCGCGGACCGCGTGCTGTTTCCCGACGACGGGATCACGAAGGGCGACCTGTTCGCCTACTACGACGCCGTCGCCGACACGATCGTGCCGCACCTGCGCGACCGGCCGTTCACGATGAAGCGCTGGCGCGAGGGGCTCTCGGGTGAGGCGTTCTTCCAGAAGCAGGCGCCGAAGGGCATCCCGGCCTGGATCCCGACGCGCGAGTTCCGCACCTGGCCCCGCGGTGGCAAGGGCGAATCCCGCCTCGTCGACTTCCCGCTCGTCAATTCGCGTGAGGCTCTCCTCTGGATGGTGCAGATGCACTGCATCGACATGAATGCGTGGTACTCGCGGGTCGACAAGCCGGACCGCCCGGACTGGGTCCTCTTCGATCTCGATCCGCCGGAACAGCCCGATGCATTTCAGTTGTGCGTGCGGGTGGCGCACTACGTTCGCGCCGCGCTCGACCAGTTCGAGCTCGAGTCGTTCGTGAAGACGAGCGGCGCCGACGGGATCCACATTCTCGTACCGATCGCTCGGCGCTCGACGTACGACGACACCTACGAGTTCGCGGAGTTGCTCTCGCGCAGGCTCGAGGCCGAGCATCCCGGCGAAGTCACGACCGAATGGCTGAAGCGCAAGCGCGCGGGCGTGCTCGTCGACCACCGCCAGAACGGGCACGGCAAGACGATCGCGTCTGCATATTCGGTCCGGCCCAAGCCGGGCGCGCCGGTGTCGACGCCGCTGCGCTGGGCTGAGCTGACCGAGGATGTGCGGCCACGCGACTTCTCGATGCAGGTCGCGCTCGACCGGGTGTCGACGCACGGCGACCTGTTCGAGCCGGTGCTGCACGGCAAGCAGCCACTCGCGCGCGCCCTCAAGGCGCTCCGGTGATCGCGGTCGACTGGGTCGCGGTCTCCGCGATCATCACCGCAGGGGCGACCCTCGTACTGGCCTTCGCGACGTTCGCATCGGTCCGCTCCGCCAACCGCGCCGCGCGGGCCGCGGAACGTTCACTGCTCGCTGGGCTGCGGCCGCTGCTCGCGCCGTCACGGCTCGACGACGCGCCGCAGAAGGTCGGCTTCTCAGACGACAAGTGGTTCCTGGTGCCGGGCGGAGGCGCGATCGCAGAGGCCACCGACGGCGTCGTCTATCTGGCGATCGCGGTGCGGAACGTGGGCAGCGGCATCGCCGTGCTGCACGGGTGGCGCCTCGTCCTGGACGTGCGGCAGGGGCTGTCGGAGCATCCGCCGGTGGATGACTTCCGGAGGCTGACTCGCGATCTCTACATCGCGCCGAGCGAGACCGGTTTTTGGCAGGGTGCCTTCCGCGACCCGGCGGAGCCGGCTTTCGTCGAGGCGCGCGCAGCGGTCCGGGAGCCGCGGCGAATCGGCATCGACGTCCTGTACGGCGACCACGAGCTCGGGCAGCGCTCGATCACCCGCTTCTCGATCACGCCGCGCGACGACGGTGCGTGGGTCGCGTCGGTCGGCAGGCACTGGAACGTCGACCGGCCGGACCCGAGGTGACTACGCGCTCCAGCCCGCCTTCGCGTCGCCGGCCCGCACCTTCGCCTTGTAGGCGCGTTTGGCGGCCTGATACTCGGCGAGCGACTCGGGCGAGGTGACGTCACCGAGCGTCGGGTGGCTCGGGGCGAGCTCTTCGGCCACCTTGACTCCGAACTGCTTGGCGAGCACGGCTGCGAGCGACTTGATCTTCATCTCGCCGAACCCGGGCAGCGAGCCGATCCGCTTCTTCAGATCCGCGCTGTCGCTCGCCTCGGTCCAGATGCGCGAGGCATCGCCGCCGTACTCCTCCGTCACCACCGCGGCGAGCTCCCGCACTCTGGTGGCCATCGCGCCGGGGAAGCGGTGGATCGCCGGCTTCTCGGCGAAGACCGGGCCGAGGTCCATGGCGGCGAGCTGCTTCGGCTCGAGCGTGCCGGCGCGCTGCTTGAGCACGTACGGGCCGGCGAAGGCCTTCGGCACGGTCACCTGCTGGTCGATCGCGAAACCCACGAGCAGGGCGAAGGGATCTTCGGCGAGAAGCTTGCACGCCTCCGGATCGTCGGTGAAATGCAGCGCGGCGGGCACGCCTCGATCCTAATTGGTCCAGCTCGCGCCGGCAGCCGTCGTTCTCCGCCAGCTGTAGCCGTTCGAAGGATCGGTACCAGGTACCTCGGGTACCAGGTACCTGTCCTGCGCAGCTCGCCGGGAGCCGGCTTGCGCGGGTGTTCCGGAATGAAGCTCGCTCGGATGTCACGTGCAGCGAGCTGGGGGGACGTGGCGATACAGGTCTTCTACTGCATCGTCGACGCTCGCTCCGTGTTTGCGGGCGGGCGAGGGTATCGTCGAGGTCGTCCACGGCGAACATGACACGCAGGTAGCCCAGAGCGTTCACCGGCGCGTTCCGGTGATCCGCGACGACAGGCGGCGCCAGAAATCGTGAGAGTTCGATCCGGCTGTGGCCGTCCGGCATACGCATCATGGCGATCTCGACGCGCTGGTCGCGCAGTCCAGTGACGCGCCCTGACCAGTCTCCTTCGATCATGGTTCGCCCTTCGAGTTCGAGGCCCAGCTCGGCGAAGAACGAGATAGCGGCATCGAGCGATTCCACCACGATGCCGACGTTGTCCATCCGTCGAAGCGCCACGCGGCCATTCTTGCCGATGGCCAGTGTTTGCCAGTGCACCTGAGCGCACCTAGTTCGAAGGGGTGTCTGACACCTTCAAGGTGTCAGACACCAGTGCGCGTGGCTGGGCCTCACGCCTGGAAGTTCTCTACTTGTGCACGCCCATGGCGATCGAGCCGAGGTAGCCCGCGCCGCTCCTCGCCGGGTGGAGCAGTCCGTACTTGCCGCCATTCACGTAGATCGAGTCGCGGGCGTTCGGCGTGTCGGGGTTGCCGCGTGCCGCGTACGGCGCGTGCTTGTAGACGGCCTGCGTCAGCGCGTCGGGGAAGAAGAGCTGGCCTGTGTGCACGACGTTGCCGCCGACGTGGACCTTGATGTGGATGTGCACGGCGCGGCCCTGGTACCAGCCGGGATAGATCGTCGTGAACACGGCGACGCCGCTCGCATCCGTCTTCTGGATGCCCCGCAGGAATGTTCGGCTCGACGCGCCCGCGCCGAACCCCGAGTAGTTCCCGGCGGCGTCCGCGTGCCAGATGTCGACGGCGGCGCCTCGGATCGGCTTGCAGGTGGCTGCGTTCAGGACGCGCAGGTGAAGGACGAGCAGCGTGCCCGGGTGCCCTTCGCGGATGTCGCGCCTGAGCTTCTCGCCCGCGATGTAGTACGGCCCTTCGGTCAGCTCCGGCGTCAGCACGCAGGCGACTGCCCCGCTCTCCACCGCCCGGTTGCCGGCCGCCTCGGCCGTGTCTCCTGCGAGCAGCTTGCCGCCGGCCGCCGCCGCGACCAGCCCGCCGAGCCGCACCAGCGAACCGCGTCGTGTGACCGTCTCGTCGAAGCTCATGCCGCCGAAGCTATCGAGCGGACCTGTGGGTTTCCTAGGAGCTTCATGCGGGGTACCGGAGAGGTATGGCTGATCCGGTGCACGAAATCGAGGAGCTCGCCCACGAGGCCGAGCTGGGCCCAGAGCCCGCGCACGCCGCTGATCGTGCTCGGCGGGGTTTCGGTGGTCGTCCTGAGCGTCGTTGCGATCCTGCTCGTGGTGGCCTTTCTCGCCTATTACCTGAGCTAGGGGCACACGAGTAGGCTGGGCGGATGGACCCGTTGAGCGTCTTCTCGCCCGCGACGCGGGCCTGGTTCGAGCGGGCGTTCGACACGCCGACGCCGGCGCAGGTGCAGGGCTGGCCGGCGATCGCGAGCGGCGAGCACGTCCTGATCCAGGCGCCGACCGGCTCGGGCAAGACGTTGACCGCGTTCCTCTCGGCGATCGACCGCCTGAACGACACGCCCGGGGCGGGGCTGCGGCTGCTCTACGTCTCGCCGTTGAAGGCACTGAACTACGACATCGAGCGCAACCTCCGCGGCCCGCTCGCAGGCCTCGAGTCGAAGTTGAGGGTTGGCGTGCGCACCGGCGACACGCCGCAGAAGGAACGTCGCGAGCTTCAGAAGGAGCCGCCGGACATCCTGATCACGACCCCCGAGTCGCTCTACCTGATGCTCACCTCGCAGGCGCGGGAGTCGCTGCGCAGCGTGGAGACACTGATCCTCGACGAGGTGCACGCGATCGCAGGTAGCAAGCGCGGTGCGCATCTCGCGATCTCGGTCGAGCGGTTGCAGGCGCTCGTCGAGCGACCGATGCAGCGGATCGGTCTCTCGGCGACGCAGCGGCCGCTCGAGGAGATCGGCCGGTTCGTCTCCGGCAACCGGCCGATCACGCTGGTCGATGCGGGCACGCGGAAAGCGCTCGACCTCGAGGTGGTGGTCCCGGTCGAGGACATGCGCGAGCTCGGCTCGACCGCGTCCCTCTCGCAGCCCGTGCCGGCGGACGGCCAGGAGATGGACAGCGGCACCGAGCACGGCGCGCAGTCGATCTGGCCGTCGATCTATCCCGAGGTGCTGCGGCTCGTCGAGGAGCACCGTTCGACGATCGTCTTCGTCAACAACCGGCGCCTGGCCGAGCGGCTCGCGCTGCGGCTGAACGAGCTGGCGGAGAAGGAGGTGGCTCGCGCGCACCACGGCTCGCTGGCCCGCGAGCAACGCGTCGTCGTCGAGGAGGATCTGAAGGCGGGGCGGATCCCCTGCCTCGTCGCCACGTCCAGCCTCGAGCTCGGCATCGACATGGGCGCCGTCGATCTCGTGATCCAGGTCGAGTCGCCCAAGTCGGTCGCGCGCGGCTTGCAGCGGATCGGTCGTGCCGGACACGAGCTGGGCGCGGTTTCGAAGGGGCGCATCTTCCCGAAGTTCCGCGCCGACCTGCTCGAGTCGGCGGTCGTCGCGCGGGCGATGCGCGAGGGCGAGATCGAGGAGACGCGGATTCCGCGAAACCCCCTCGACGTCCTCGCGCAGCAGGTCGTCGCGATCGCTGCGGATGCTGAGATCGCGGTCGACGACCTTCACCAGCTCGTAACGCGCGCGTATCCGTTCAAAGACCTCTCTCGTCATCAGCTCGAGAACGTGCTCGACATGCTCGCCGGCCGCTATCCCTCCGACGAGTTCGCCGAGCTGCGGCCCCGCATCGTCTGGGATCGCACCGGCGGCGTGATTCGCGCCCGCGACGGCGCGCGCCGGCTTGCGGTCACGAACGCGGGCACGATTCCGGACCGCGGCCTCTTCGGCGTGTTCCTCGCCGACGGCGGCGGGCGGGTCGGCGAGCTCGACGAGGAGATGGTCTACGAGGCGCGCGCCGGCCAGACGTTCCTGCTCGGCGCATCGACGTGGCGGATCGAGGAGATCACGCGCGACCGCGTCCTCGTCTCGCCCGCGCCCGGCCTGCCCGGGGCGGTGCCCTTCTGGAAGGGCGAAGGCGTCGGCCGCCCGTACGAGCTCGGACAGAAGATCGGTGCCGCGTCGCGCGAGTTGTCGGCGCTCTCCGACCGCAAGGCGGCCGAGCGCCTGCGCGGCGAGTTCCACCTCGACGAGCGTGCCGCCAACAACCTTCTCACCTTCCTGCGTGAGCAGGAGCGCATCACCGGCGTCGTTCCGTCGGACCGGACGATCGTGGTCGAGCGGTTCCGCGACGAGATCGGCGACTGGCGTGTGTGCATCCTGTCGCCGTTCGGAGGGCGCGTGCACGCGCCCTGGGCGATGGCCATCGCCGCACGGCTGCGCGAGGCGCACGGGATCGAGGCACAGTCGATCTGGTCGGACGACGGGATCGCCCTTCACTTTCCCGAATCGGATGTTCCTCCGCCCACCGAGGATCTGATGATCGACCCTGGCGAGGTCGAGGATCTCGTCGTCGCGGAGGTGGGGGACACCGCCCTCTTCGGAGCGCGGTTCCGCGAGAACGCAGGCCGCTCGCTGCTGATCCCGCGCCGGCGGCCGGGCGAGCGCACGCCGCTGTGGCAGCAGCGGCTGAAGGCGCAGTCACTCCTGCAGGTCGCCCGGAAGTACGGCAGCTTCCCGGTGATCCTCGAGACGTACCGCGAGTGCCTGCAGGACGTCTTCGACCTGCCGGCGCTGCGGGCGCTGCTGCAGGGACTGAAGACGCATGAGGTCGACCTCGTCGAGGTCGAGACGCAGAGCGCGTCGCCCTATTCGGCATCGCTGCTCTTCGACTACATCGCGACGTATATGTACGAGGACGACACACCTCCGGCCGAGCGGCGGGCGCAGGCGCTGTCGCTCGACCGCGACCTGCTGCGGGAACTGCTCGGGCAGGAGGAACTGCGTGACCTGCTCGACGGCGACGCCGTCGACGAGGTCGAGCGACAGCTGCAGGGAGAGCCGAAGAGCCCCGACCAGCTACATGACAAGTTGCGCCTGCGGGGCGACCTGCGCGAGGCCGAATACGACGGCGAGCTCGCGGCGCCGCTCGTGATGGAGCGGCGCGCGCTGATCGTGCGCATCGCCGGCGAGGAACGACTGATCGCGGTCGAAGATGCGGGTCGCTACCGTGACGCGCTCGGTGTGATGCCGCCTTCCGGGTTGCCCGACGTGTTTCTCGAAGGCGGGCCGGAGTCGTTGCGGCAGCTCGTGCTCCGCTACGCGAAGGGTCGCGGGCCGTTCACCACGGGCCAGGCGAACGAGCGGTTCGGCAGAGACGTCACGGACATCCTCGTCGAGCTCGAGCGCGCCGAGCACCTCGTGCGCGGCGAGTTGCGTCCAGGTGGTGTGGAGCGCGAGTGGTGCGATCCGGACGTGCTGAGGCGGCTGCGGCGCGCGTCGCTCGCGGCCCTGCGCCGCGAGGTGGAGCCTGTCGACCAGGAGGCACTCGCTCGGTTCCTGCCTTCGTGGCACGGGGTCGACCGGCGTGCTTCGCTGCGCGAGGCGCTGGTGCCGCTCCAGGCGTTGCCACTGCCGGTCGCCCTCTGGGAGAGCGAGGTTCTGCCGCGCCGTGTGCCCGGTTACCGGCCCGAGCACCTGGACGCGCTCACCGCGAGCGGGGAGGTGGTGTGGATCGGGGCGGGGCAAGACCGCGTCGCCCTCTACTTCCGCGAGGACGCCGCGGCGCTCGGCCAGGTGCCTGCCGCGCCGAGGCCCGAGGGCGCCGAGCACGACAGGATCCGAGCCGCGCTCGCAGGTGCGCTCTTCTGGGACGAGCTGCAGAGCACGACCGGTGTCGACGAGGCGCTGCTGCTGCCTGCACTCTGGGATCTCGTCTGGGCCGGCGAGGTGACGAACGACGCGTGGACGCCGCTGCGCGCGTCGCGCCGCTTCGGCTCACCGAAGCCCGAACGCAGGTCGCGGCGTTTCTCACGGCGTCGCGTGCAAGGGCCGACCGCGACAGCCGGCCGCTGGTCGCGCACGGAGCGCCTGTTCACGGGCGCGGCCGATCGCCGTGCCCTCGCCGAGTTGCTGCTCGAGCGGCAGGGCATCGTGACGCGCGACGGCGTTCGTGCCGAAGGCATCCCCGGAGGGTACGGCGCCGTGTACGCGGAGTTGCAGGCGCTCGAGACGCTCGGGCTCTGCCGGCGCGGGTATTTCGTCGAGGGGCTCGGCGGGGCGCAGTTCGCACTCGGCGGCGCCGTCGAGCGGCTGCGTGAGCTTCGCGACCGTGACCAGGACGGCGACGCGCTGGTCCTCGCCGCCGCCGATCCGGCACAGCCCTACGGCGCGGCCCTGCCGTGGCCCCGCCGCGCCGGGGCGCGCGCCGCACGGGTCGCGGGCGCGTATCTGGTGTCGCTCGGCGGCGAGCCTGTGCTGTACGTCGAGCGCGGCGGCCGTTCGCTCGTACCGCTGCGCGATCCGGACGAGGCCTGGTTGCGGCCGGCGCTCGCCGCGCTGGTCGCGCACGTCAAGGCGGGCGGGGTCAAGCGGCTCGCCGTCGAGCGGTTCGACGGCGAGCCGGTCGTCGACACCGACGCGATGCAGTTGCTCGTGGCGGCGGGGTTCCTCGCCGGGCCGCGCCGCGCCGTTCTACGGGCGTAGCCCTGCGACGATCTCGGCCGCGGGCCGTGCCTGCGCGCGGTCGAACTTCGTGCCCGCCCAGAGGTTGATGCGCTGATCGTCGCCTGCCTCCCGCGCGGCCGCGCGAAGCGGCGCCGTTACGTGGTGGACCTGCGGGTATGCGCGGGGAGCGTCTGGATGTGCGCGCATGAACTCGTTGACGATCCCGCGCGCCCGCCGGCCCGTGAACGCCCGCGTCATCGCCGTCTGGCCGCCCGCGGCGATCGCGCGACGATGAGGTGCGCTCGTCGCGGCTTCGGGACAGAGCAGGAATGCGGTGCCGGCCTGCACCGCCGTCGCGCCGGCCCACAGCGCAGAGCGTGCTCCTGCCGCGTCCACGATCCCGCCCGCGGCGATCAGCGGCACCGCGACGTCGATGCTCCGCAGGAGATCGAGCAACGCAAGATCCGGACCGTCGTCGTCTGTCCATGAGCCGCGGTGTCCTCCGGCTTCGGCGCCCTGCACGACGATCGCGTCGACGCCGGCTGCCGCGGCTGCAGTCGCCTCGGCGCCGCTCGTGACCGTCGCCCAGACCTCGCCACCTGCCCCGTGCACACGCTCGACGAGCTGCAGCGGCGGGCAGGCGAAGGTCGTCGAGACGACCGGCACGCGCTCGGTAACGACGAGATCGAGCTTCGCGGCGAAGGCGTCATCCTCGAACCGCGGCTCGCCGAGTGCGACGGCGTAGCGCTCGGCCTCGCCCGAGAGCTCGCCCGCGTAACGGGCGACCGCGGCTTCGTCGATCGGTTGTTCGAGCAGCACGAACAGGTTCACTCCGAACGGCGCGGCGGTCAGCTCCCGCGTGCGCTGGAGCTGTTGGGCGAGCGCGTCGACGCTGAGGTAGCCGGCCGCCACGAAGCCGAGACCGCCTGCGTCGGAGACCGCCGCGGCGAGCTCCGGGGTCGACGGCCCGCCGGCGAGGGGTGCCTGAACCACCAGGGCGGCGAGGTCGATCACGCGGCGAGCCGGCCGAGCACAAGACCGAAGAGGGTGTGCCGCACCGTTGCCTGCGCGAACGCACGGCTGCCGACCACCCGCTCGAGCCCCGGCTCGCCGCGGCCGGGGTGGTGGCGGTCGACCAGCGTCCCGAGCGGGAACAGGGCGAGATGCTCGGCGAGCGCCATCCCGAGCGCGAGGCGCCGCGGCGGGATCGACAGGCGACGTCGCACGACGTCGAAGGCGAAGCCGAACGCAGCGCCGTTGGCGGCATGCAGCGCGATGCCCGCGATCGGCCAGGCACGTGAGCGCGTGACGAACTTCCCGAGCAGGGCGACATCGGTGTAGTCGTTCGCGAACGCTCTCCGGTCGAGCTGCTCCGCAGCCGCCCAGACCAGGGCTGCGGCGGCTCCGGCAGCGGTCGAGCGGGCGCGGCTCACGGCGCCACTCTGCCAGTCGTTAGCGTGGCGGCCGTGCCCGAAGGGGACACGATCCACCGCGCGGCCAAACGCCTCCAGGTGCTGGTCGGCCAGCGAATCGCCGCCGAGTCGCCACACCCGCGTGCCCGGGCCGGGCGGATCGCCGAGCGAATCGACGGCCGCGTGCTCCAGTCGGTGGAGGCGTTCGGCAAGAACCTGGTCTTCCGCTTCGAGGGTGGCGTGCTGCTGCGCTCGCACCTGCGCACGTCCGGCCGCTGGACAGTGTCCGCGACCGGTGACCGACGCGCCGGCACCCCGTGGCTCGTCCTGCGCGGAGCGCGAGCCGAGGGAGTGCTCTGGAACGGCCCGGTCCTCGACCTGCACACCCGGGCGATCGCCCGGCTCGGGCCGGACATCCTCGGGCAGCCGCCCCGTTTCGACGCCATGCTCGCACGGATGCGCGCCGCCGACCAGACGCGTTGGTTCGGCGAGAGCCTGCTCGACCAGTCGATCGTCGCGGGGATCGGGAACATGTGGCTCGCGGAGGCGTTGTGGCGGGTGGCGCTCTCGCCCTGGCGTCGCCTGCACGCCGTTTCCGAAGCGGACCGTCGCCGCGCGCTCGAATCGGCGGCGGAGCTCATGCGCGCGTCGGTCGACGGTGCCCGTCGCGGTGGGCATCGGGTGTATCGCCGCGTCGGCCGGCCGTGCCCGCGCTGCGGCGCCCGGATCCGGTCCTGGGGGCAGGGGGACGACAACCGCATGACCTACTGGTGCCCCGGGTGCCAGGCAGGAGACGAGCCGCCGAGCGTGTAACTCCAGTGCGTGTCGCTTCGGGCGCCCCATCTGTACGAGTCGCTGCGGGCGTTCTGCCTCGCGGCGTTCGCAGCGGAGCGCGGCGCGCAGATCCCATTCGCGTTCGAGGAGCACACCACCCGGGACGGGCCTTCCCTGTACGAGTACCGCCCGCTCGTGCGCGGCTTCGTCGAGGAGCAGGCGCCGACTCTGCGGCGGCTGCCCGACGCGCGCAACGCGATCGACGACCTGAAGCGCGAGCCCGCAGCGGCGATCTTCGCGCGTGCGCACTCCGGGATCGGCGACACAGGGGACGAGGCGCTCTTTCGATCGATTCTCATTCCGATGCTGACGTGGACGGCGGAGCGGAGCGGCGGTTTCGACTGGCACGACGATGCGTTCGACGGCGCCTACGCGGACCTCGAGTTGACGCTGTTCGGGAGCGCGCGCACCTACGTGGCGCTCGCGCCGGTGATCGGGCTCTCGGCCGGGAACGACGCCGACCTCGGGGGCGGCATCACGCTACGCCCGGTCGCCGCGGGCGAGATCTCACACCTTTGGCCCGAGGCGCAGGGCCTGATGCCGTCCGAGTTCGGACGGGATCTCGACCGGATGCTCGTCCTCGAGCTGAAACGCGATCTCGACCCGGGCGAGTCGGAGCCACCCGACGCGGCGGCCGAGCTCGCCGACGCGATCACGGCGCTCCGCCTGGCGACGGCCGGCGCGATCGCGGCCGGGCCGGTCGTCTTCGAGCGGCTCGACTTCAGGCCGCTCCGCATCTCGCCGCTCTTGCCGATCGCCGCGACCCAGCCACGCGGCGAGGCGACCCGTCTCGACAAGGTCCGGGCCCCGCTGGCCGCCGAGTTGCGCGCCCGGTTGACGCTCGCGGACTCGGACCGTGAGCTCGGCGAGGCGCTCGACCGGTGGGAGCTCTCCCTCTTCTCGGAAGAGCCGTTTCGCTCCGCCCAGGTCCGCGAGGGGCTCGTTTGCCTGCTCGGCGGTGACGGCGGGGCCTGGGCCGCCACGATGCGAGCGGCCGTGCTCCTGACCGAGAAGGGACGGGAGCGGGAGGAGTTGCTCGCCGTTCTGCGCGCGGAGCGCCTCGGGCGTGACGCGCGGGATGGGGTCCGCCGTGCGCTCGTCGAGACCTTGCTGCACGGGAACAGGGACGAGCTCGTGCTCGCACTGGACGACACGCTGCTCGGGATCCGCCCGCGCCCGGCGTCCGTGCTCCGCGTCGCCTGAGCGCCGGGCACACTCTTCTCACAGAGCCGGCACAGACACGTCACGCGCGTCCGGCTACGGTCGGTGCGTGGACGAACGGAGTGCTGTCACGGCGGGGGTGCTGGCTCGACTCGAGCGAATCGAGGCGCTGCGGGCGGCCGGGCCTGCGAGCGAGCTGCTGGGCGAGTTGCGCGCGCTCGTGCCCGAAGCGGAGGCGTGGGCACGCGCGGAAGGGGACGCCCGGGCGCAGGCGGCCGCGGCGAAACTTCGAGCGGGGACGAAGGAATGAGCTGAGCCAACCCGAAATGGCGCTTCACATGGGTCTCGCGCGCCTCCTTCCGCGTCCCAACGTTCGCCCTGCGAGCGTGCCTTCGCTCGCAGAAACACAGGTGATCGCGCTCGCCAACCAGAAGGGCGGCGTCGCGAAGACGACGACGACGCTGAACCTGGGCGTTGCGTTCGCCGAGCAGGGCTACAAGGTGCTGCTGATCGACCTGGACCCGCAAGGGAACCTGACGATGTCCCAAGGGCTGAACCCGGACACGATCGAGACCTCGATGTTCGACGTGCTGGTCCATCGCCTGCCGATCACCCAGGTGATCGAGACCGTCGAGGTCGACATCGCCGTCTCGTCGATCGATCTCGCCGGCGCGGACATGGCACTGTCGAGCCAGATCGGCCGTGAGCGGGCGCTGGAGAAGGCGTTGGCGCCGATCAGGGACGACTACGACTTCATCATGATCGACACGCCGCCCTCCCTCGGCCTGCTGACGATCAACGCCTTCGTCGCGGCCACCGGCGTCCTCGTCCCCGTGCAGACCGAATACCTCTCGCTGCGGGGCCTCGTGCAACTCGAGAACACGCTGGCGATGGTGCGCGAGAACCTGAACCCGAAGGTCGAGATCATCGGGATCATCCCGACGATGTACGACAAGCGCGTCACGCATTCGCGTGAGGCGGACGAGATCTTGCGCGAGAGCTTCGGCGACCTCGTCTACAACACCCGGATTCGCAAGACCGTGCGCTTCGCCGAGGCGCCGGTCAAGGGAGCGTCCGTCCTCGCCTACGAGCCGTCCGGAGACGCAGCGGGGATGTACCGTGACCTTGCAAAGGAGGTGCTCCGTGGCCAGAAATCGCGCCAGCATGCGTGAAGGGCCGCTGGCCGACCTCTTCCGGGCGACGGAAGCAGCGCAGCGGCAGGCGAAGAACGAGCAAGGAGAGCAGCAGCAGCTCCCGACGGAGCCGCCGGTCACTTCAGCACCGGTTGCGCAGGAGCCGCCTCCTCCTGAACCGACGCCGATCCGCGCGGTCGCGCCCACCCCGGTCGAGGCCGAGCCCGCTGCGGCAGAACATCACTCCCTGGCGCGGTGGCTCGACCCGCTGCCCGAACAGCCTGCGCGCCTCGAGCGCGCCCGTGACAGCGCGTCGTACCTCGCGGTCATCCGCGTCGTCGGCGTCGGCGGCGCCGGCCTCAACGCGGTCGACCGCATGATCGACGCGGGGATCAACCAGGTCGACTTCATCGCGGTCAACACCGACATCCAGCAGCTGCAGATGAGCGACGCGTCGACGAAGATCCACATCGGCAGCGAGATCACAGAGGGCCTCGGCTCCGGCGCCGATCCGGAGATCGGGCGCCGCGCGGCGGAGGACGGCTACGACGCGATCAAGCGCTCGCTGCGCGGCTCCGACATGGTGTTCGTGACGGCCGGCGAAGGCGGCGGCACAGGCTCGGGGGCAGCGCCCGTCGTCGCGCGGATCTCGCGCGAGCTCGGAGCGTTGACGGTCGGGATCGTGACCCTCCCGTTCAAGTTCGAAGGCACCCGGCGCAAGAAGCAGGCCGAGGATGGGTTGCAAGCGCTGCGCGAGGCCTGCGACACGCTGATCGTCGTGCCGAACGACCGGCTGCTCGAGGTGCTCGACAAGTCGACCTCGATGCTCGACGCGTTCCGCATCGCCGACGACGTGCTCCGGCACGGCGTGCAGGGCATCTGCGACCTGATCACCAACCCCGGCCTGATCAACCTCGACTTCGCCGACGTGCGGACGATCATGGCGGACTCGGGCTCGGCGCTGATGGGCATCGGTTACGCCACGGGCGAGAACCGTGCGAAGGAGGCCGCGGAGCGCGCGCTGCGCAGCCCGCTGATCGAGACCGAGATCACCGGCGCGCGCGGCATCCTGCTCTCGATCGCGGGCGGCGACGATCTGACGCTGTACGAGGTCAACGAGGCCGCCGAAGCAGTGCGTGAGGCCGCGACCGACGACACGAACATCATCTTCGGCGCGACGATCGACGATCGACTCGAAGGGCAGATGTGGATCACGGTGGTTGCGACCGGCATCGGCGGACGTTCGGCGTCGAAGCGCGGGACCTTCGTCACGGCAGCGTCGGCCGGCTTCGGCGAGGTGCTCGAGCCGCCGTCCTTCCTGCGCGAGCCCTGAGCTCTAGAACGCGTTGAACACGAGCACGCCGACCCCGGCTGCGAGCGCGACCGAGGCACCGACCGTCGCGACCCGCAACGTCCAGCGACGTACGACCGAGCGCGAGCCGGCGAGGTAGAGCGTTCCGAGCGTGCCGGCGCTGACGCTGACGAGCGTCTCGACCGCCTGAATCGCAAATCCGACTCCGAGCGCGTCGCTCATGCCGATTCCGCGGCTCGCCAGTGCGACCGCGACGGCGCCGCTGCCGATGCCGATGGATCCAGGAGTGATCGGAAAGGCGGAGGCCACGTCGAGTGCCGGGAGGATGAGGAGCGCCGCGAGGACGGGGTGTGGGATGTCGAGCGCGGCGGCGACGGCCATCGTCGCCGCAAGGCGCGCGAGCACCATGCCCGCCGTCCAGCCGAGCACGGTGGCGAGCGCTCTCGGGGAGCGCTCCAGCGCCACGAGGCCGGAGAGGACTTGTGCGATCCGCGGGTGACGGCGGAGGCGGCCCGAGAGAGCGGCCGCTGCGGCGAGCGCCGCGACGACCCCGCAGAGCACGAACACGGGCCAGAGCGGCATCGCTCCGGTCGCCGAGGCGGCCACGAGCAGTGCAGCGAGCATCAGCGAGCGGGCCGCGGCCAGGGCCGCGTAGACGCCCCCTGCGGTCCAGATGCGGCCCGGCGCGTCGATCGCCTTCGAGAAGAGCGCGATCTTGACGGCGTCGCCGAGCTTCGCCGGCGCGAACGAGTTGACCATCGCGCCGACGCCGAGGCTCGCGGCGGCCCGTTTGGGGCAGATGCGGCCACCCGCGGCGCTGAGCGCGGCGCGCCAGGCACCGACCGTGCAGGCGAATGCAGCCACGAATCCGACAGTCGCGACCAGGAGCCAGTGCCGCTCGGCGCCACGCAACGACTCGAAGGCCGAGGCGACATGCGCGCCGAGCAGCTGCGGCGAAGCAACGCCCAGCAGTAGGGCGAGAGCTGCCGCGGAGACGAGGAGTTTCCGGCGGGAGAGGATCATGACTGGGGCCTTCGTTGCTTGGACCTCGAAGGATCGCGGCGAGTTAGTGGGGAAACGGTGAAGATTCGAAGAGGAATGCTCAACACGCTGTGTTCATCGGCCGCGGCAGGCCGTTCTTGAAGGGCGCGGTGGCAGCCGGCCACCTGCTGACCGCCGCCGCCGGCGCGCGGATGCTCGAGGAGGGCGGAAACGCCGTCGACGCCTGCGTGGCGGCCGCGTTCGCCGCCTGGGTGACCGAGAGCCCGCTGACGGGACCGGGAGCCGGAGGCTTCGCCCTCGTCGTTCCCTCGGATGGGCGGCCGGCGCGGGTGGCGGACTTCTTCGTCTCGACGCCGGGAATCGGCAGTCCTGCGCCCACCGAGGCCGAGATGCATGCGATCGATGTCGCCTTCGGCGGGGACAGCGAGACGACTCAGGTGTTCCGGATCGGCGAGGCGTCCTGCGCCGTGCCCGGCGCGGCGCAAGGGCTCGAGGCCGTGCACCGGGCATACGGCCGGCTGCCGTGGCGCATCCTGCTCGAGCCCGCGATCGAGTTGGCGCGGTCCGGCGTCGAGGTCTCTCGCCCTCAGGCGCACCTGCACGCGATCCTCGATCTGATCCTCCGGCACACCGAGGAGGGCCGGCGCGTCTACAGCCGCCCGGACGGATCGCGGCTCGGGCCGGGGACCGCCTCCAGCTGCCCGATCTCGCAGGCACCTGCGAGCAGATCGCCGAGGAAGGATCCGACGCCGTCTATCGCGGCGAGCTCGCGCGGGCGATCGTGGACACGGTGCGCGACGGTGGCGGCGGGATCACCGAGCGCGACCTGGCCGATTACCGTGTCGCCTGGCGCCGGCCGGTGCGCGTCGACTACCTCGGGCACGAGGTGATCTCGAACCCGCCGCCGTCGTCGGGCGGGATCCTCATCGCCTATGGGCTGGCGCTGCTCGCGCACGCAGGCCGGGGGGCCGCCGGCAGCGCCGAGTCGATCGCGTCGCTCGTCGAGGTGATGCGCGAGCAGACGCGGGTCCGCGAAGAGGGCTTCACGGCCGGCCTGCACCGTGGCGGGCTCGCGCAGCGGCTCCTCTCGGCCGACGGGATCGCGCGCGGCGTCGCGCGCATGGAGGCAGGAGCGCCCGGGATCGTCGAGCCGGCGCCGGCCGGGACGACCCACGTGTCGGCCATCGATTCCGAAGGCACGGCGGCATCGCTCTCGTCGTCCACCGGCTCGGGGTCAGGGGTGATCGTTCCCGGCACCGGCATCCACCTGAACAACATGCTCGGCGAGTACGACCTCGTAGCGGGCGGGCCGAGCGCGGCCGGCCGGCGGCTGACGAGCATGATGGCGCCGACCGTCGTGGTCGGGGACGAGGGGCCGCGGCTCGTGGTCGGCAGTGCCGGGTCGGTGCGACTGCGCGGCGCGATCATGCAGGTGATCGCACACGTCGTTGCACACGGGCTCGACGTCGCCACGGCGATCGATCATCCGCGGGTGCACGTCGACGAGCCGCACGTCCACTGCGAGGGGGGCTTCGATCCGGCCGTGCTCGACCGCGTCGAATCCTTCGGCTACGACGTCGTGCGCTGGCGCAGGCGCAACCTGTTCTTCGGCGGCACGAACGCGGTCGAGCGGAAAGACGGGTCGCTGGCTGCAGCAGGCGACGCGCGCCGCGGCGGAGCAGGGATCGTCACCGGCGGCTGACCGAACCTGATTCGCCGCAGCCGAACCAGGTTCGCGAGTTTCGAGGTGCCCCGGCAGGCTCAGACGTCAGGGTCGAGCGGCGTGACCTTGCCGTTCCGGCCGGCGCGCTCCCGCAGGAGCTGTTCGGCCTGCAGGGCCTCGAGCGACGTCTCGAGCACTTCGACGAGCCGAGCCATGCGAAGGCGGGGCGACGTCATAGCGAGGATCTCCTGTTTCGGGTCGACGCCGAAGTCGACGCGCGCCGCCAGCTCCCAGTCGAACGTGGGTGACGACGGATCGGGGACGTCGACCTCGCTGTCCGCGAGCGCGGCCAGGTCGCCGAACACCTCGAGCGCACGCTCGACGTCGGCCTCGTCCGCCGGGTCGTCCTCGTCCTCGAGCTGTTCGACGATGCCTGTGGTGAAGGCACGTCCGGTCGTGAGCTCGAGCAGGCGGAACCGGTCGCCGCCCTCGACGATGATGTTCATCCGCCCGTCGTCGAGCACCTCGAGCACGTCGGCGACCCGGGCCTGCGTCCCGACCTCGTGCACCGCGCCGTCACCGGTCGAGAGCGCAAGCCCGAAGTCGGTTTCGGTGGCGACGCACTCGTCGATCAGCTCCCGGTAGCGAGGCTCGAAGATGTGCAACGGGATCCGTTCGGTCGGAACGAGCACGATCGGAAGCGGAAAGAGACCGAGCTCCGGCATCCCTGCAGCCTAGGCGCATCCCGCGCGTTGCGCGTGTGCGATCGTGCTCCGGCAACCGTCCCGCCGATCCGGAGGTGCCCGACCATGCTGATCACGACCGCGAACGACATCCCTGGCTACGAGATCACCGACGTCTACGGCGAGGTGTTCGGCCTGACCGTCCGCTCGCGCAACGCCTTCTCGCAGGTCGGCGCCGGGTTGAAGTCGATGATGGGCGGCGAGCTGAAAGGGATGACGAAAGCGCTCGTGGACAGCCGCAACGACGTCATCCAGCGGATGACGGAGGAGGCCGAGGCAAAGGGTGCGAACGCCATCGTCGCGATGCGCTTCGACACGTCGGAGATGGGCAATACCTGGACCGAGATCTGTGCGTACGGGACCGCCGTGCGCATCAACAAGAGCTAGTCGGCGACCGTAGACGCACCCACGCGACCGCAGCCCGGGTAGGGTCCTGCGATGTGACGAGCGGGTTCGAGGACTTCGGTGACGCCTTCTTCCGGCCCAGCATCAACGGCCTGACTCCCTACCAGCCGGGCAAGCCCGTGGAGGACGTCCAGCGCGAGCTCGGCCTCGACCGCGTGATCAAGCTCGCCTCGAACGAAGGCCCGTTCGGTCCGTTCCCGGCGGCACTGGAGGCACTCGACCGGACGGCCCGCGAGCTCAACCGGTACCCGGACGGAGGCATCTACCGGCTGCACGAGGCGCTGGCCGGCCGCCACGGAGTGGCGTTCGACGAGATCAGCGTGGGGCGGGCGCCGACGGTTGCATCGACATGATCAGCCAGGCGATCCTCGACCCCGGCGACCGCATCGTCTGCGGCTGGCCGTCCTTTCCGAGCTACGTGATCTATGCGCGCAAGCAGGGCGCCGAGACGAAGCTCGTCCCGCTGGTCGATCACCGCTACGACCTCGGTGCGCTCCTCGACGCGATCGACGAGCGCACGAAGCTCGTCTACATCTGCCACCCGAACAACCCCACCGGGACGATGAACACCGCCGAGGAGCTCGATGCGTATTTCGAGCGCGTGCCCGGCCACGTGCTCACCGTCGTCGACCAGGCGTACTTCGAGTACATCGACCGGCCCGACTACCCGGACGCGGTCGAGCGCTATCTCGAGACGGGGCGGCGTGTGGCGGTCCTGCGGACGTTCTCCAAGATCTACGGGCTCGCCGGGCTGCGGGTCGGTTACGCGGTCGCTCCGCGTTCGGTCTGCGCGGCGATGGCGAAGGTGCGGCGGCCGTTCGATCTGACCACCTCGGCCCAGGCCGCGGCGCTCGCGAGCATCGGCGATTCCACCGAGATCGCCCGCCGGCGGAGTCAATGCCGACGGGCTCGCCCAGCTTCGGTCGGCGCTGGCCGAGCACGGGCTCGAGCCGGTGCCCTCCGTGGGCAACTTCCTCTATGTCGACACCGGCACCGATGCCAACGAGCTTTTCGAGCGGCTGTTGCGAGAAGGGGTGATCGTGCGGCCGCTCGCGGGCTTCGGTTCGCCCACCGCGATCCGGATCTCGGTCGGCACGCCGGAGGAGCTCGGCCTGTTCGCGGCGGCGCTCGGACGGGCGCTCCACCGCGCGTGAGCGAGACGCGCGGGCGGGCGGTCTTCGCTCCGCCGGCACATGCCGGCGCTCCGCTACGACAACTTCCGGCTGCTCTTCTTCGCCACGCTCGGTTCCGGCGTCGGGACGTGGATGGCCACGATCGCCCTCACCGTGGACATCAAGCAGCGCACGGATTCGGCGTGGTGGGTGAGCGCGCTCTTCATCGTCACGTTCCTGCCGTCCGTGATCGTCGGCGCTCGTCGCAGGCCCGCTGGTCGACCTGCTCTCGCGCAAGCGGCTGGTCGTCTCCGCCGACCTCGTGCGCCTCGCGGTGTTCTGCGCGTTGCCGTTCGTCGGCAGTTCGATCGCGATCATCGCCCTCGCAGGCGTCGCCGGAACCGCCAACTCGTTCTTCCGGCCCGCCGTGCTCGCAGGCGTGCCGAATCTCGTGTCGGAGGCCGATCTCGCCGGGGCGACGTCCTTGCTCCAGGCAACCGACTGGCTGGCGACCGCCGTCGGTCCAATCCTCGGTGGCGCGATCGTCGGCCTGTCGAGCCCAGACGTCGTCTACTGGATCAACGCAGCGACCTTCCTCCTGTCGGCGGCGCTCCTCGTTCGGATACCGGCCAGATTCCTGCAGAGCGAACAGGGCATCACCCGCGGCCGCCTGCAGGATCTCAGGGAGGGATTCGACACGTTCAGGCAGTCTCGCGCGCTCGTGATCGTGCTCGTCGCGTTCGGGCTGACGATGCTCGCCTCAGGGCTCGTCAACGTCTCGGAGATCTTTCTCGCGACACGCTCGCTCGGCTCGGGCGCCTTCGGTTACGGCTTGCTCTGGACCGCCAGCGGATTCGGCCTCGTGGCCGGAAGTCTCATCACCGGAGCGATCCTCGGCCGCCGCAGGCCTTTGCGTGTCTACCCGCTCGGATTCCTCCCGTGGGCGGCCGGGACGACCGGCGCCGCGCTGGCGCCAAACGTGTGGGTCGCGGCGCTCGCGATGGCGCTGTCCGGGTTCGGGAACGGCGTGACGTTCCCGATGACGGTGCTGATCGTCCAGGAGCACACCGTCGATCGGCTGCGCGGCCGCGCCTTCACCTTGATCATCAGCGCGCACAACGCGCTGCTCGGCTTCGCCATGTTGGCTGCCGGCGCGTTGACGACCGCCGTCGGGCTCGCTGGTGCTTCGGGATCGCGGGCCTGCTCACCGCGTGCGGCGGTCTCACCGCCTATGCGCTGGCGCGCGGCGTCAGACCGCAGTCGGCCGTCGCCCGCGAGTTGGCTGCGTAGCATCCCGGCGTGAGCGAGCGGCGCACCTGGACGCGCGAGAGCCTGGTCGAAGCGGTGCTGGCCGGCGACCGCCGAGCGCTCGCGCGCGCGATCACCCTGGTCGAGAACGGCGACCCGCTCGCCTACGAGGTCGTCAGCGATGTCTATCCGAAGACCGGCCACGCCTTCGCCGTCGGGCTGACGGGACCGCCCGGTGTCGGCAAGTCGAGCCTCGCCTCCGCGCTGATCCGCCTCGTGCGGGCCGAGGAGCAGACCGTCGGGGTGATCTCGGTCGACCCGTCGAGCCCGTTCACGCAGGGCGCGCTGCTCGGCGACCGGATCCGGCTCACCGACCATTTCCTCGACCCCGACGTCTTCATCCGCTCGATGGGGACCCGGGGGCACCTCGGCGGCCTCGCCGAGACGACGCTCCAGACACTGCTCGTGCTCGACGCGGCGGGCAAGGACGTCGTCTTCCTCGAGACGGTCGGCACCGGCCAGAGCGAGGTCGGCGTGCTCTCGATCGCCGACACCGTCGTGCTGGCGCTGATGCCCGGTTCGGGTGACTCGATCCAGGCGCTGAAAGCCGGGATCATGGAGATCCCGGACGTGATCGCGATCAACAAGCTGGACCATCCGATGGCGAAGACGATGTTGAACGAGGTGCGGCAGGTGCTTGCGCTCGGCCCGCGGGAGGGCTGGCGGCCGCCGATCGTGCTCACCGAAGCGTTGCGGGGCGAGGGCGTCGAGACGCTGTGGGAGAAGATCAAGGAGCACCGGGCCTGGCTCGAGGACGAGGGCGAGCTCGAGGCCCGCCGCCGGCGCAATCTCGCCTCGGAGGTGTTCCAGGTCGCGTCGAATCGTGCGCGCCGTCACATCGAGCGTGCCGTGCAGGGCGACGCCGAGCTGCAGCGGCTGCTCGACGAGGTACAGGCGCCGCCGGCTCGACCCGCTGACGGCCGTTCGTGAAATCCTCCAGCAGGTGTTCCACGTTGGCGACACAGACGGCCCCGACACTCCCTGAGCTCGAAGCTGCCCGCGAGCGCATCGCGGGGCATGCGCGCGCGACACCGGTCTACGGCTCGGACACGCTCTCGCGGCGGACGGGCCGACGCGTCTGGCTGAAAGCCGAGAACCTGCAGCGCACCGGCTCGTTCAAGATCCGCGGGGCGGTCAACAAGCTGACCGGCCTCGGCGCGGCCGAGCGAGCGGCCGGCGTGGTCGCGGCGAGCGCGGGGAACCACGGCCAGGCGGTCGCGTGGGCTGCGCGCGAGCTGGGCATCCGCGCCACCGTCTACATGCCGCAGGACGCGCCGATGGCGAAGGTCGACGCCACGCGCAACTACGGGGCCGAGACCGTGCTCGCCGGTGCGATGTTCGACGACGCGCTCGCCGAGGCGATGGCGCGCGCGGACGCGGCCGGCGCGACGTTCGTGCACGCGTTCGAGGACGAGGCGGTGATCGCGGGCCAGGGCACGCTCGGGCTCGAGCTCGCCGAGCAGCTGCCCGACGCGCAGACGTTCGTCCTCCCGATCGGCGGCGGCGGGCTCGCCGCGGGGATCGCGATCGCGCTGCGGGCACTCCGGCCCGGGGTGCGCCTCGTCGGTGTGCAGGCGGGACGGCAAGGCCAGGGGACGATTGCCGACGGCATCGCCGTCAAGCATCCAGGTGAGCTGACGATGTCGATCCTGGACGAACTGCTCGACGAGATCGTCCATGTCGACGACGAGGAGATCGCCGAGGCGATCACGCTGCTGCTCGAGCGCTCCAAGCTGGTCGTCGAAGGCGCGGGCGCCGCGTCGGTGGCTGCGCTGCTCCGAGGGAACGTCGGCGGCAGCGGCGGTGTCTGCGCGCTGCTCTCCGGCGGCAACATCGATGCGACGCTGCTCATGTCGGTGGTCCGGCATGGCCTCGCGCGCGCCGGTCGGTTTCTCGTGCTGCGCACGAGCGTGCCCGACCATCCGGGCGAACTGCTGAAGCTCCTGCAACTCGTCGCCGACCAGCGCGGCAACATCGTCGAGGTGAACCACCGTCGAGAGGGGATGGGCATCGGACTCGTTCGAACCGGCGTCGAGCTGACACTCGTCACCCGCGACGAGGAGCACTGCAGCGAGCTCTGCGGCGCCCTCGCAGCAGCGGGCTACGAGTTCGAGCGCCTCGGATCAGCTCGGGGCGCCCGCCACGTGCCGGACGCCCCGAGCAGTGACCGTCAGCGAGTCTTCGGGTTCAGGGTGTATGTCCCGTCCCACGCCCAGTTGAGGCCGCTGAGGAACGAGACGGCGACGCTGCGCGTGGAACCAGGTGAACTTGCCCGTGCCCGCCCCAGAACGAGCAGTGGCCGACCGCGAGTGAGCAGTTGCCGAACGCGGCGTTGTTGCCCGGGCCCCGGTAGGTCGAGGACGACGTCGCTGCCTGCCGGCGTCAAGAGCGCGCCGGCTGGAGATAGAGGATCTTGGAGCCGACCTCGATCGCCGCCGAGGTTCGACGACGTGATCATGCAGAAC
The DNA here is from genome assembly GCA_963823265.1 of uncultured Thermoleophilia bacterium. GTDB lineage: Bacteria > Actinomycetota > Thermoleophilia > Gaiellales > Gaiellaceae > PALSA-600. The sequence goes on along the minus strand of CAWGLA010000009.1, from coordinate 20,855 downwards.
GAGCCGGGGCCGCCGTTGAAGCCCGTGCACTCCTTCGTCGCGTGCAGCGCTCCGCTCCGCGGGCGACGCCGATGCCGACGGGACGAGGACGAGCCGCCACGCAGACCGCAGCGATCGCGAGGAACTTCATGTCTCCTCCTCCGTTGTCGCGGGTGATGCACCCGCGGGCTTCAGCGTCGCAGCACCTGAGCCTTCAGCGGTCCATGCGCTATTCCGTCGAGTCTTTCGCTCTTCCGCGAATCTTGAGCAGCCGTCCCGACCGCGTCGGTGCCGCTCAACAGCGCGACCGCCGCGGTGCGACTCGAGACGCCGAGCTTCTTGTAGGCGCTCTGGAGATGCTTCCGCACGGTCGACTCGGAGATGTACAGGGCCGTCGCGATCTCGGCGTTCGGCTTGCCGCGGCCGACCCATCGCAGCACTTCGCGCTCGCGCGCAGAGAGCAGCCCGGCGACTCCGTCCTCGGGCCACTCGCCGGGAAGCGATTGCGCGGCGGGGCACTCGATCGACAGAACGTCGGCCGACACCGAGCATGCGCGCGATTGCGTTCAGCACCAGGCCGGCATCGCCGACGAACGGGAGGTGATCCTCGCCGGGCAGCTCGAGATACGTCGCGCCGGGGATCCGATCGGCGACGTAGCGCGCGTGGTCGACGGAGATCACGCGGTCGCGCGTCGCGCGCCAGGACCAGCGTCGGAACGGCGATCTGCGGCAGCAGCTCGCGGACGTCGATCCGTGCATTCATCCGAGTGAGATCGGCCGCCGCCCCAGGGCTCGCACCGAGCCGACGATAGATGCCCCACCAGCGGACGAACGCCTCGTTGTCGCGTTCGCTGGGCGCCCGCCAGGCGACGTCGGCCTCGCAGGTACTCGGGGCTGCCCCACGCCTGCTCGAAGTGCGGCGCGCTCCTCCCACCATTCGGCCGGCTGCGCCCACGGATAGTCGTCGCTTCGCGTGGCCTTCGGCAGAGGGCGCATAGAGGATCAGCGCTGTGACCCGCTCGGGGTGCGCGGCGGTGAACGAGATCGCGAGCGGCGCGCCTTCGGAGATCCCGACGACCGCGGCGCGTTCGCACTCGCTCGCGTCCATCACCGCGCGGAGGTCGTCCATCCGCTCGTCCGTCGACGGCATCAGCCTCACGCGATCGGACAGACCGGTGCCGCGCTTGTCGAACAAGGTCACACGCGCGAACGACGTGAACGCGCGGTAGAACGCGCCCAACGGCGGCCAGTCCCAGGTCAGCTCGAGGTTCGAGACGAAGCCCGGGATGAACACGAGCTCGATCGGCCCCTCGCCGAGGACCTGAAACGCGATGCTGAAGTCTCCGCTGCGGGCGTACTGCGTCTCCGGCGGAGCCCACGGCTCCCGGACGGCTTCGCCAGGGTCGGCCGACCCACCAGTTCGCATCGGTCCACTATGCCGTTGGATCGGCTCGGACGCTAACGATCGACGTTAATCACATCGGTCGCAGAACCGCGCTACCCTGCTTCGAGGAGCTAGGGCAGCTGAGCTCCCTGTAGCGCAGGCGACTCTGAGATCAGTCGCTTGGCGGCCGTAACTGGAGACCGCGGACGGAGCATTCGACCGAACGGAGGTCTCGAGATTGACGCCTACGCTTCGCCCGTAGCTCGAGTTGGGAAGACGACGTGCGACGGTGCGCCGAGACCGCGCCTCCGCGGCGCGTCGCACCAGCTGGCGTTCTTCGTCGCGGTTCCCCTCGGATTCGTGCTCTCACTGTCTGCTCACGGCACGGTGGCACGCGCGGCCGCCGTGGCGTTCGCGGTGAGTGTCGCCGCGATGTTCGGTGTCGGCAGCCTGTTCCATCGGCTTTCGTGGACGCCGGGGGCCGCGCTTCGAATGGGGCGGCTCGACCACGCGATGATCTATGCGCTCGTCGCGGGAACGTACGCGCCGATCGGGTTGCTCGTCGTGCACCCGGGCTGGCGGGTGCCGCTCCTCGCGGCGGCCTGGGGCGGGGCGCTGATCGCAACCGCGGCCAAGCTCCTCTGGCGAAACGCCCCGATCTGGATCGCGCCGGCTGTCTGCATCGCCCTCGGCTGGCTCGCAGTCGTGGTGCTGCCGCAGATCGTCGGCAGCATCGGCATCTCCGGTGCCCTGCTACTCGTCGGTGGCGGCCTCGCATACACGGTTGGCGCCCTGGTGTACGCGCGGCGTCGGCCGGACCCGATCCCCGACATGTTCGGCTATCACGAGCTCTTTCATGCACTCGTGATCGTCGCCGTCGCCTGTCAATACGCGGCGGTCGCCTTCTTCGTCTTGCCGCAGGCATGAGGGGCCTGCAGCGCAGCCGTCGGCTGAAGACCGCCGCGGGCATGGCGTTCTGCGTGCTCGCCGTGACGGTCGGGTTCCTGGCGGCGCGGCGCCTGACGAGCACGAGTTGGCCGCTGCAGGAGGCGAACGTCGTCCTCGTGCTCGGGGCCTCGGCGGCGTATCTCGCGAGCTTCGTCTTTCGCGCCCTCGGTTGGCAGCGTCTCTTCCCCGGCGAGAGACCCGACCGGACCCGCTGCCTGGCGGCCTGCGGCGCGGCTGCTGCGAGCGGTGTGGTGCTGCCCTTCCGACTCGACTACGTGGTCAAGGTCTCGACGCTGCGGCGGCTCGGCGGCGTGCGTCTCGGCCTCGAGACGGTCGGCCTCTCGATCATCTCGCTCGGGCTCGTGGACGCCGTGGCGATGCTGCCGCTCGCCGTCGCCGCGATTGCGACGAGCGGCGCGATCTTCCGCGCCCCGCTGATCGTGGTGTTGCTCTTCTGCCTCGGCTGCATCGCCGTCCTGGCGCTCGGGCCGCGGCTCGCGCAGCTTCCGTTCGTCCGCAGGTCCCGGCGGCTGGAACGGATCTTCGGCCGCGTCGGCGACCACGCGAGCATCTCCCGCTCGACCTTTGCCGCGAGCGGCTTCCTGTTCTGCTGCTGGACGACCCGCGCGCTCGGCAGCGCTCTGCTGCTCAGCGCGCTCGGCGTCGGGTCGTCGCCGACTCTGGCGCTCGTCATCCTCTGCATGGCCGCGGCAGCCTCGATCCTGCCGATCACCGCCGGCGGAGCGATCGTGAGCGTGGGCGCCACGTCGGGTGTGCTCCTCGCGCTCGGTGTCACGCAGGACGCAGCGATCAACTTCTCGCTGGCGTCCGGCATGCTCTTGACCGTCAGCGCCCTCGCGGCCACCGTCATCGGTGTGGGCGGATCGTTGTTCTTCACCGTGCGGCGGCGCCTGCTCGGCCATGCCACGCTCGCGTAGCGACGTGCTTCGCGCCCAGGTGCACGCGGCTGCGATTCTCGGAGCGACGCTCGACGTGCCCGGCGCATCGCTCGCCGCTCGGCGCGCCGGGACGCCGATCACCCACGACGAGGTGCTCGCCGGTGTCCCCGTCACGACCGTGCACCCGGCCGGCCGAGGTCCATGGCCGGCTCTGGTCTTCATGAACGGCGCGACGCCGGACGGCCGCACCCATCCGATGGTGCTTCGCCTCAGCCTCGCGCTCGCACGCACGGGCCGGCTCGTCTTCATTCCCGACCTGCCGGGTATAGCCGGCGGTGAGCTGTCACCGGTCACCCTCGCAACGGCGACCTCGTTCGTGCGCGCGGCCATGAGAATGCCCGATGCTGCGCACGGCCGGGTCGCGCTCGCCGGTGTTTCGATCGGCGGCAGCCTGGCGCTGCTGTGTGCGGCCGACTCCCGGGTCGCAGATCGGGTCTCTGCGGTCGTCTGCGTCGCTCCGTACAGCGACCTCGAGAAGGTGATGCTCTTGGCGACGACGGGCTCGTACCCCTTCGAGGGCGGCGTCGGCCCCTATCCGGTGCCGCCGTATCTCGCGGTGGGGCTTGCCCGCTCGCTCGCGGCGATGCTGCCCGCGACTGCGGCGACGGCCGTGCTCTGCGAGGAGCTGCGCCGCGTCGATCCCTCCTCCGAGACCGGACGCGAGTTCCGCGAGGAACCGTTCCGCGCCGCCGGCACCGCGGCCTCGACGCTCTTCGAACTGCTCTCGAACCGGGACCCGGCACGCTTCGGCCACCTCTACGCGGCGCTGCCCGCGGACATCCGGTCGACCGTTGCCGATCTCTCACCACTCCGTCACGTGGCGAGCCTTCATGCACCCGTCGAGATCGCGACGGCGCCCCGCGACCGCTACTTCCCGGTCGCCGAGTCGCGAGCACTCGTCGCAGCCTCACCACGCGTTCGGCTCACCGTGACGTCGCTGCTCGCCCACGCCACCCCGCGCCTGAGCGCTCGCTACGTGGCCGAGCTCGGACGGCTGAACGGTTTCTTCGTCCGCGGCCTGGAAGCCGTGCGTTAGCCGCCGCAGCGCCGGAACGACACCGTGTCGGTGAAGTCGGCGGTCCCGCCGTCGGCGACGGCACGGACGTCGAACCCGTCGCGCTGGAGCAGTGAGGCGGCGATTGCCGCGCGCGGGCCGCTCTCGCACACCGTCACGACCGGCTTGGAGCGCTCCAGCGCGCCGCAGCCGAGCTTGCGGATGAGGCGGTACGGGATGTTGCGGGAGCCGGGGATGTAGCCGTCGTCGCGCTCGGTCGTCTCGCGCACGTCGACGAGCTGCACGTCCGCGGTCTCGAGCAGTCGCTTCAGCTCGGCGACGTCGACCGTTGCGAGCGTCTCGGTCGCGTGCGGTGAGAGGACGTAGCCCGCCAGGTCGAGCCTGCCGATCGCCCACAGCCCCCAGGCAGCCGCGAGGGCCTCGTCCCGTGAGCGCGCATGCAGCACCACCGCCTCGTCCGCGGTCAGCACGAACCCGGCCTTCGTCCCGAACGAGGAGCCGGTGACCGGCACGCTGATCGCGCCCGGCACATGCCCGGCAGTGTGGTCCCCGAACGGGCGAACGTCCAGCACCGTCGCAGCGCCGGGCTGCGCGAGCTCCGGAGGATCGTCGGGGCGCGTAACCCAGGGACCGCGGTTGAGCGCGACCACCAGGGCGGTCGTCGGCGGGCGCGGCGTCGACACGGAGGCCGACACCAGCACGAATTCCTGCACGTCGCGGAAGGCCAGCGCGCTGTTGGTTGCACGCTCCTGCGCGATCGTCGACGAGCGCTCGTCGCTCATGTTGCCGCCGCAGAGCGACCCTGCGACGTGACCCGGATAGACCTCGACGCCGTCCCCCAGCGCGGTCAGCTTCGCCAGCGAATAGAAGAGATCCTCGGCGCCTTCGCGGGCAGCGACCGCGAGATCCGGCCGTGCCGCGTCACCGATGAACAGCGAGTCTCCCGTGAGCGCGATCCGCTCGTCGACGACGAACGCGCAGTGCTCGGGGCGATGGCCGGGGGTGTGCACGACGCGGATCTGCACCGACCCGACCTCCACGACCTGCCCGTCGGCGAGCGGTTCGAAAGGGTACTCGGGCTCGGCCAGCGACTGGACGGCCACCGTTGCGCCATGCTCGAGCGCGAGTCGCCCGTGGCCTGAAAGGTGATCGGCGTGCGTATGCGTCTCCAGAACCCGCTCGATCCGGACGCCGGCCGCCTCGGCTGCTTCCAGGTACTGCTCGATTCGAAAGGCAGGATCGACGACGACGGCGACGCCCGCTTCGGGGTCGCCGACCAGGTACGAGGCGCACCCGAGGTCGTCGTCCACGAACTGCCGAAAGAGCAGCACGGCTCCCGAGGTTAACTCACGGGGCAGGCGGCGGTCGCAGCCAGACGTACAACGCGACGAACAGTGCGGCCAGAGCCAGCCCGGCGCCGATCACCGCCACGATCAGGGCCGCCTTGCCGAGCGACCGCGCCCCGTTGTCGCGGGCGGCGTGCGCGACCACGTCGAGGCCGACCCGGTAGGTGATCGACCTGCCGGCCCGGTCGGCGACGAGCACGTTGAACAGCACCGGGCCGGCCTGAGCCGGCGCGGTGCCGCGGATCCCGAAGCGTTCGTACTGGCGGAGCGGGATGCTGCCCCCTCGCCACGTCAGCGTCTGGCCGGTGCGCGTCTGCGTCCAGCCCGCGACTGCCTCGCCGTCGTCGAGGACGAAGCCGGACGGCGCGTTGATCGTCACCTGGTCGATCCCCGACGGGTCGGCTGCGTTCGGCACGGAGAAGACGAGATCGACGAGCGCTCCGGCCCGCACGGTGTCCGGGTTGAGGGAGAGGTGTGCGCCGGCTGGTGCGGCGAGGACGAGCGCTGCGACGACGCTAGAGACCGAGATGCTTAGCGATGACCATCCGCTGAACCTCATTCGTCCCCTCGCCGATCTCCAGGATCTTCTGGTCGCGGTAGAGCCGCGAGATCGCGTACTCGTCCATGAAGCCGTAGCCGCCGTGGATCTGCAGCGCCCAGTTGGCCGCGCGATGTGAGAGCTCACCGGAGAAGAGTTTCGCCATCGCTGCGGTCTTGCCGAAATCACGGCCCTGGTCCTTCTCCCAGGCCGCCTTCCAGACGAGATCGCGGGCGGCCTCGATCTCGGTGGCCAGATCGACGAGCATCGTCTGCACCGACTGGAACTTCGCGATCGGGCGGCCGAACTGTTCGCGCTCCAGCGCGTAGGCGTGCGCCAGGTCGTAGCAGCCCTGCGCCAGCCCGACGCCCATGGCGGCGACGGAGATCCGGCCGCCGTCGAGGATCTGCATGAACTGGCGAAAGCCCTCACCACGTGGCCCGAGGAGGTTCTCCTCGGGAACGCGCGCGCCGTGGAACGAGAGCTCGCGGGTGTCGGACGCGCGCCAGCCGAGCTTCTGCATCGGTTCGGAGATGGTGTAGCCGTCGGTGCCGTTCGGGACGATGATGTTCGAAATCTCGCCCTCGCCGGTGAGCGCGGTGATCGTCACGCAGGCGGTGATGTCGGTGCCGGCGTTCGTGATGAAGATCTTCGAGCCGTCGACGACCCACTCGCCTCCGTCCAACGATGCGGTCGTGCGGGTTGCACCCGCGTCCGAGCCTGCGTTCGCCTCGGTCAGGCCGAACGCGGCGAGTGCCTTGCCCGACGCGAGGTCGGGCAGCCATTGCCGCTTCTGGGCCTCGGTGCCGAAGGAGTAGATCGGGAGCGTGCCGAGCGAGTGGTGCGCCGCCACGGTGATCGCGACCGACGAGTCGATCCGCGTCAGCTCCTCGACCGCGATCGCATACGACAGCGTGTCGGTCCCGCCGCCGCCGTACTCCTCCGGGATCGTCATGCCCATCAGACCGAGCTCCGCGAGCTCCGCGACGAGCTCGTACGGGAACCGCTTCTCGCGGTCGAGCTCCTCGGCGACCGGTGCGATCTTCTCCAGCGCGAACTGTCGAACCGTGTCGCGCACCAACTTGTGCTCGCGATCGACGTCGAAGTTCACGCCGGCGCCCTCAGCTCGGCATGCATCGGGGGGCGATGGTACCGAGGAGGGGGAGGTGCTGTGTCGAAACCCCCTTTCGTGGCATGGCGGAAACCGACGATTGGCCGATGGCCTGGGAGACACATGCTTGCGGCGCGTGACACGAGGGCACTACGGCATACCGTGGAGACGCTGACCGAGGAGATCGGCCGGATCGTCACGGAGCGCCAGGAGCTGCGCGCGACCGGCGCCGGCCAGGCCGAGCTCGAGGAGAACCGCCGCCGGCTGGCCGAGGCCCAGAGCAGGCTCTCGTACCTGCTGATCGAACGCCACCTGCCGCAGGCGGGCGCAGCCTAGTCCGCCGCTCCGGTAGCTTGACCGGCGAGTCAACCTACGACCGAAGGAGCGGATCCAGCAGTGGCAGCCAAGGAATTCTTCGACAGTCTCCCGTCGCGCGCGGACGCTGCGAAGCTCGCCGGGATGTCGAACTCGTACCTGTTCGACATCGAGGGTGAAGGCAAATGGTTCGTCAACGTGGCCGACGGCGCGATCGCCGTCACCGAGGGCGACGGCACCGCCGACGCGACGATCGAGACGTCCGGCGAGACGTTCGCGAAGATCGTCAGCGGCGAGCAGAATCCGACGACGGCCTACATGACGGGCAAGCTGAAGATCAAGGGCGACATCGGCGCCGCCATGAAGCTCCAGAAGATCTTCTAGGCAGTCGCGCTCTCAGCGATCGCGTTCGCGATCAGCCGGTCGGCGCGCGCCCAGATCCCGCGCTTCGCTGCCGCGCTGAGGTCGTAGACGGACAGATGGTCGGCGGTGAAGCCGTCCGAGCGAATGGTCGCACGGTGCACCTGTGCGTTCGCGACGTGGAAGTGGTGCAGGCGCTGCTGGAGCTCGTCGGCGCCCGTGCTGCCGACGCTCGTGTCCTGGTCGCCGACGAGGAGCCAGATGCTCGTCGTCTTCGGGATCAGCTTGAAGTCCGTCGGGGGCTCGTACAACGGATTGATCAGCCCCGGATAGAACGCGAGGACGAGGCGAGTTCTCAGGAATGCGGCCGCCTCGACCGCGAGCCTGCCGCCTCGGGAGTGGCCGATCAGGACGAGCGGCACCTTCGGTCGTCCGAGCGTCCCGAGGGCCAGCCCGACCGCGCCGACGATGTTGTTCCGCGCGTACGCATCCGGAGGCGGCTGCTCGTAACGCGGGAACACCACGTCGTAGCCCTCGTTCGCGAGGTGCGCCTGCCACGGCTCGAGCTGCTCGCCCGAGTTCGGGCCGAGCCCGTGCAGCAGCACGACGACGGCCTTCGGCTTGCCCTTGGCCCGCACGGTCCAGTACTGGGCCTTGCCGACGCCGGACGACTCGAACTTCGCCTGCCAGTGGCCGCCGCAGCCTGCCAGCGCCAGCAGGACAGCGGCGCTAATCGTCCAGCTCGACCAAGAGCGCGTTGCCCGCGACTCGATCACCCTCCTTCACGTGCACCGCCCGTACCGTAGCGTCGTAGGGCGAGAGCAGCGGCGTCTCCATCTTCATCGCCTCGAGCACGAGCAGCGGCTCCCTTGCCCTCACGGCCGAGCCCGGACGAACGTGCACCTTGATCACCGTGCCCGGCATTGGCGCAACGATCGCGCTCGACTCCTCTGTCGGCCCGTGCGCATGCGCCGCGGCAGTCACGTCGGGCGCCGACTGTGGAGCCGGAGCAGGAAGGTTGAGGCGGAAGGCGCCGCGCCAGACCGGGTCTGGGACGGCGGCCGGAGGTGCCGACAGGGGCGGGTGCTCGACGAGAAACGCGGTCGTCGTTTCTCCTGCACGCAGCGTGGGATGGCCGACGAGCCAGCGGAGAAAGGGAAGGTTGGTCGTCACGCCGCCGACCTCCGTTTCGGCGAGTGCGCCGGCGAGCCGGTCGAGCGCGTCCGCACGCGACGTGCCGCTCGCGATCAGCTTGGCGATCATCGGGTCGTAGCCGGTACCGATCTCGTCGCCGGCCGCGACGCCCGTGTCCACGCGGATCGACGCCGGTAGGCGAAGCACCTCGATCCGTCCAGCCTGGGGGAGGAACGTGCTCGGGTCCTCCGCGTAGAGCCGCACCTCGACCGCCGCTCCGTGTGACTCGGGCTCGAAGTCGAGCCGCTCGCCCCGGGCGATTCGCAGTTGCCACTGCACGAGGTCGACGCCGGTCACCGCCTCGGTGACGGGGTGCTCCACCTGGATGCGGCCGTTCAGCTCGAGGAAGAAGAACTCGTGTCCCTCGAGCACGAACTCGGCCGTCCCCGCGCCGACGTAGTCGATCGCGCGCGCGAAGCGACGCGCGGCATCGCTCATCTGTGCGCGTCGGGCGGGATCGAGACCTGGGGCCGGCGATTCTTCGAGGACCTTCTGGTGTCGTCGTTGCACCGAGCAGTCGCGCTCGCCGAGGGCGAGCACCGTGCCGTGGGTGTCGGCGAGCAGCTGAATCTCGATGTGCCGCGGCCGTTCGAGGTAGCGCTCCAGGTAGACGCGGTCGTCGCCGAACGCCGATTGCGCCTCGCGGCGCGCCGCGGCGATCGCGTCGTCGAGTTCCGCGGCCGAACGCACGACGCGCATGCCGCGACCGCCTCCGCCCGCCGCGGCCTTGACGATCAGCGGCGGCTCGCTCGCCTCGGGCACCGTCGGGACTCCGGCCCCCGCCGCGATCCGTTTCGCGGCAAGCTTGTCCCCGCCGGCACGAAGCGCCGCGGGCGGGGGACCGATCCACGTGAGACCGGCCGCTTGCACGGCCTCGGCGAAGTCGGCGTTCTCGGCGAGGAAGCCGTAGCCCGGATGAATCGCATCCGCCCCCACCTGTTTGGCGGCGCGAACGTGCTCCTCTGCCTCGAGATACGAGGCGACCTCGACGACTTCGTCCGCGGAGCGCGCGTGCAGGGAGCCGGTGTCGTCGCTCGCGACGACTGCGACCGCCGTCAGGCCCAGTTCACGTGTGGCGCGAAAGACGCGCAGCGCGATCTCTCCGCGGTTTGCGACCAGCACCTTCTGCACGCGCGGACCCTATCCGTCCGTGCGCAGCCGCCACAGCGCGGCGAGTGTCACCGCGCAGATGGTGGAGAGAGCGAGATACGGCACGGCGTCGTGTGTCGCGTGGGCGAGTGCGCCGCCGCCGGCGGCGCCGAGCGCCTGGCCGGGTGCCCACGCGAGATTGACGAGCGCGAACGTGTAGCCGTGGTCGAGCCCACGCTCCTCCGAGAGGTTGGAGAGGAGGGCCATCCCGGGCGTGAAGAACGTCCCGAAAGCGAGGCCGCCGCAGATGACGACGACTGCGAGCACGTAGGCATTCGTCGGCCACGGGTAGAGGGCCGCGACGACGATGGATGCAGCGAGCCCGATCTGAATCGGGTAGAGCGGCCCACGTCGGTCGGACAGCCGTCCGACGACGACGTTGTTCACGACCTCGAACGCTCCTGTGACGAGGAACACCGCCCCGATCGCCACCGAGCCGAAGCCGAGCGCGGCCAACCGGAGCGGTGCGAGCACCGAGACGGTGCCGAAGAGGAGGGCCGGGAGGACGACGAACCAGAACGCTCCGAGCACGCGTGGGTCCCTGAACGCGCGTCCGAGCATCCGCAGCGATTGCGGCGTCTGTGGACGCGCCGACGGAGTGGTCGCCGCCCAGGCGACGAGACCGAGTGATGCGACTCCGACGGCGGCGAACGTCCGGCCGGTCCCTGCCACCGATGCGATCCCGCCGAGCACGGGCCCGACGAGCGCACCGCCGACGGCGGCGGCGAACGCGGTTCCGATCAGGCTCCCGCGACGGCCGGCCGGGGAGGCTGCGACGAGCCACGCAAGTGCGCCGGTCCACGAGAACGCGCTCGCCAGTCCCTGCAGGAAACGGGCGACGTCCAGCTGCCACGGCTCGCTCGCGAGCCCGAAGAGCACAGTGCAGAACGCCACCGAGCTGAGGCCGATCAGCACCGTGGGCTTGACTCCGGCCCGTGCGGCGACGATACCGCTCGGGATGGCTCCGACCAATGCACCGGCCGGGTACGCGGCTGCGAGCACGCCGGCGCCCGCCTTGCCCAGCCCGAGTGTGTCCGCGTACTGCGGCAGCAGAGGGGTGAGCGCCGCGAAGAAGAGCGTGTCGAAGAAGACGATCGTGCTCGTCAGGAGCAGGAGCCTGCGCACGCAGCTACTCTGCCGATCCGCGATGAGGGTCTGGATGGTGCTACTTGTCGCCCTCGCGTTTCCGGGGCTCGCGCACGCCGGCACGGTGTTCCTGCTCGACGGTCGAGGGTGGGGTCACGGAGTCGGGATGAGCCAGTGGGGCGCTGAGGGCTACGCGCGTCACGGCTTCGGCTACCGCAAGATCCTCGCCCACTACTACCCCCACACGCAGATCGCCTCGTCGGGCCCGCGCACGGTGCGCGTCCTGCTGCGGGCGAATCAGTCGACACTCCGCGTCGGCTCGGCTGCGCCGTTTCTCGTGCTCGACGCGCGCGGCAGCAAGGTGCACCTGAAGGCACGGACGGTTGTCGTCCGCCGGGCCTTCAAAGGGCTCACGTTTCCGCTGCGGTTCGAGCCGGGTGCAGAGCCGCTGCGCCTGGGCGGCGCGGGCTACCGGGGCGACGTCGTCATCAGGGAGCAGCCGGGCGGGTTGACGGCGGTGAACGTCCTGCCACTCGACCGCTACTTGCGCGGCGTCGTGCCGTGGGAGGTGCCGGTCGGCTGGCATGCGCAGACCTATGCGGCGCAGGCGGTCGCGGCGCGCTCGTACACGCTCGCCACGCTGAAGCCGGGTGCCGACTTCGACCTGTATCCGGACGATCGCTCGCAGATGTACGGCGGCATTCGCGCCGAGCGGACCGAGACCAACCTGGCGGTCGGCGCGACCGCCGGTCAGGTGCTCGAGTGGGGCAGCACGATCATCCCGGCCTACTACTTCTCGACGTCGGGAGGCCGGACGTCGTCGATACACGACGCCTGGCCGCACCTGCAGCAGGTGCCGTACCTGGTCTCGGTCGCCGATCCCTACGACTACATCTCTCCTCATCACGTCTGGCCGACCACGGTGCTGACCGCGCGGCAGATCTCCACGGCGCTGCGTTTGAGCGATGTCCGCGACCTGCGTGTCGTGCGCAACTCATCGGGCCGGGCGCAGGCGGTGCGCGCGCTCACACCGAGCGGCTGGAAGCAGTTCCCAGGCCGTGTCGTGCGGGCGAGGTTCAAGCTCGGCTCGACGGACTTCGAGATTCACGCGCTGACCCTCGACGATCTGCCGCAACGAATCACCTTCGGCGATCACGTGGCGGTTCGCGGCTGGCTGCGCGGGCTCGGCAGGGCGCGGCTTCAGGAACTGACCGACCAGGGCTGGCTGACCGTGCGGCACGTTCGCCCGGCGCCCTCCGGGCGTTTCGCCGTCTCGCTCCCTGCGGTGCGGTCGACAGAGCTTCGGCTCGCCTACAACGGTGTGGCCGGAGACACGGTCGCGCTGGAGGTGACGCCCCGGGTGTCGCTGACTGCGAGCGGCTCGCATCTGCACGCGAGTGTCTCACCGTCACTGCCGCTGCAGGTGCAGCGGCTCACGCGAAGCCGCTGGCGTGCGGTCGCAAGCTCGCGCGGCGTCTTCAACGGCGCGCTGCGCCCGGGCAGCTATCGAGTCCAGGTCCGCCGCAGTTCCTCGTACGCAGCGGCGGTGACGCGTCCGGTTTCCGTCCGCGTGCATGCGACGGGCCCGTAGGCGGCCGCGAACCGAAAGCGGCTTGTAACAGACTGTTACAAGCCGCGGAAAAATTGCGAACTCGGCACAGCGCGGTGACGGCGGCTCCGGCAGCGTCCGGGCATGAGAACCGCCGCCGCGCCGCGGATCGACCCGCGGCTCCTGCGTGTGATCGAGCGGGCCGCGTCGGGGCGTTCGGCGGCCGAGTTGACCCGGCTGGTCGGAGAGGCGGCCGAGCTGGCCGGTTTGACCAGGCCGAGCTACGAGCAGGTCCGCGTCCTCCGACACAGCGCCCGGGAACACGAGCAGCGTGTCTCGGATCTCGACGTGCTCGTCGACATCATCTTCCGCGCCCGTCCGGCGACCGACCTGCCGAACCGCTGGTACGGCGACCCGCTGCCGTGGCGTCCGGGAGCGCACAACGAGCCGCGAAGGAGCTAGTAACAGTCTGTTACTTGCTCGTCCAGCGCGGCGGACGCTTCTCGAGGAAGGCGCGCAGGCCCTCTTGGCCCTCCGCGCTCGTCCGGTGCGCGGCGATCCGCTCGGCCGTCTCCTGCGCCGAGAGCGGGGCGCGTGCGAGCGCCTTCGCCGCACGGGCTGCTGCAGGCCCCGCTGCGAACAGTTCGGCGAGCACCCGCTCGACGGCGCCGTCGAGGTCTTCGGCCACCTCGTGCACGAGCCCGATCTGCAGCGCGACCTGGGCCGAGAAACGCTCCCCGGTGACGAAGTAGCGCCGGGCGTTTCCCGAGCCGATCCTCGCGAGTGCGAACGGCGAGATCACCGCAGGCACGATCCCGAGCTTCACCTCGCTGAAGGCGAACCGCGCACCGGGCTCTGCAACGACGACGTCGCAGCACGCGACGAGGCCACAGCCGCCTCCGAGAGCGTGCCCTTGCACACGCGCGACGACCGGCGCGGGACAGCCGTCGATCGCGTCGAGGAGCGCGCGCAGCCGCAGGGCATCGGCCACGTTCTCGTCATAGCTCAACTCCACCGAGGAGCGCATCCACTCGACGTCCGCGCCGGCCGAGAACGAGGGCCCGTCGCCGGAGAGGAGCACGGCTCGCACGTCCCCGACGTCGGTGAACGCTGCAGTCAGCTCTGCGATCAGAGCCGCGTCGAATGCGTTGCGCCGCTCGGGGCGCGCCAAGGAGACACGGAGCAGCGACTCGTCCCGTTCGACACGGAGCCCGCTCATTCGAAGGCGACGCCGAGCCGCGCGAGCTCTGCTGCGACGGAGACCGAAGCCTCCAGGTCGAACACCTCGACCACGTCCGGATCCTTCCCGATCAGCTCGCGCGCGCTCGACGGGAGCTTCTGCTCCGACGCCTCACGAGACGCGAAGACGTAAATCGCGCCCCAACGCTCGGTCACCTCGTCCGAGAACCAGGCCTTGAAGAGCAGCCCCGGAACCTGCTCGAACGCGTCGACCGCCTCGGCCTGGAGGTAGCGCCGCAGCTCACCGATCGAGGTCCGTGAGTCCGCGAGGTTCCAGAGGACGAACCGGACTAGAACGGCCCGTGCGCCTCGTAGCTGCCGCGGCACGAACCGACCGCGACCATGGCGAGCCCATCAGGCCCGGCGACCGGCTGCCGGGTTGTCTGCGGGTCGAACCGGAAGATGGTCGGCGCCGCGAACGGCACCTCTTCACCGTCGATCCGGTAGACGCCGCTGCCGCGGACGATCACGTTGACCTCTTCCTGTCCGGTGCCGGTCTCGTCGTGTTCGACGCCCTCCGCGTTCGGCGCCAGCTCGAACCAGTTGACCCCGAATGCCTCCACGCCCGAGCTCGCGGCGCAGGAACTTGACGGCGCCGCCCGGCCCTGCGCCCTCGACCTCGTCGATCTTCAGCACTGAGTAGCCCATGCGGCGAACCCTAACGCCGCGCTTCGCTCACATGCGGAAGATGCCGAAGGTCGTCTCCGGGATCGGCGCGTTCAGCGCGGCGCAGATGCCGAGTGCGAGCACGCGTCGGGTGTCGAGCGGGTCGATGATCCCGTCGTCCCAGAGGCGGGCCGTGGAGTAGTACGGGTTGCCCTCGAGCTCGTACTTGGCACGGATCTCGTCGGGGTCGGCGTCGCCGACCATCGTCAGCACGGTCGCCGCCTGCTCGCCGCCCATCACCGAGATGCGCGCGTTCGGCCACATCCAGAGCTGGCGTGGGGAGTAGGCGCGGCCGCACATGCCGTAGTTGCCCGCGCCGAAGGAGCCGCCGGTGACGACCGTGAACTTCGGCACCTCGGCGCACGCGACCGCCATGACGAGCTTGGCCCCGTCGCGGGCGATGCCCGCCGGCCTCGTACTCCTTGCCGACCATGAAGCCGGTGATGTTCTGCAGGAAGACGAGCGGCACGCGCCGCTTGCAGCGCGAGCTCGATGAAGTGCGCGCCCTTCTGCGCCGCCTCCGCGAACAAGACGCCGTTGTTGGCGAGGATCCCGACGGGGCAGCCCTCGATGCGCGCCCAGCCGCAGACGAGCGTCTCGCCGTAGAGCGTCTTGAACTCGTCGAAGCGGCTGCCGTCGACGATCCGCGCGATCACCTCGCGCGCGTCCATCTGCGTGCGGTGGTCGTCGGGGATCAACCCGTACAGGTCGGCGGGGTCGACCGCGGGCGGCTCCGGCGGCAGCGAGTCCCACGGCAGCTCCGGCTTCGCGCGCGTGCGAGTTCGCGACGATGCGCCGCGCGATCGCGAGCGCGTGCTCGTCGGAGGTGGCGTAGTGGTCGGCGACCCCCGACAGGCGCGCGTGCACGTCGGCGCCGCCGAGCTCCTCCGCGGTCACGTCCTGGCCGGTCGCGGCCTTCACGAGCGGCGGCCCGCCGATGAAGATCGTCCCGGTCCCGCGGACGATCACCGTCTCGTCGCTCATCGCCGGCACGTACGCGCCGCCGGCCGTGCACGAGCCCATCACGACCGCGATCTGCGGGATCCCCTTCGCCGACATACGGGCCTGGTTGAAGAAGATACGGCCGAAGTGCTCGCGGTCGGGGAAGACCTCCGCCTGCAACGGCAGGAACGCTCCGCCCGAGTCGACGAGGTAGAGGCACGGCAGGTGGTTCTCCTCCGCCACCTCCTGCGCGCGCAGGTGCTTCTTCACCGTCAGCGGGAAGTACGAGCCACCCTTCACCGTCGCGTCGTTCGCGACGACCACACACTCGCGGCCCTCGACCACGCCGATGCCCGTGACGATCCCGGCGCTCGGCGCCTGCCCGTCGTAGACCTCCCAGGCGGCGAGCGCGTTCAGTTCCAGGAACGCCGTCCCCGGATCGACCAGCCGGTCGATCCGTTCGCGGGCGAGCAACTTCCCCCGGGCGCGGTGGCGCTCCACCGCCCGCTCGCCTCCTCCGGCGGCCACCAGCGCCGAACGGGCCCGCAGCTCTTCCACCAGGGCGCCCGAGCCGGGCCCGCCGGCGGGCGAAATCGTCCGTGTGCTCGACCCGGCTCGAGAGCAGCGCCACCGGGGGAGCCTAACTGCCTGGTCGTTCTGTGGGTTTCCACGGAGCCGCCAGCTGGGCGTCTCGGGCATGCTGTCCGCCGTGGATCGCTCCCGTCTCTACCTGCTCGGCGCCGCGCCGCTCGGTGCGGTTGCGGTCGTCGTGGTCTTGATCCTCGTGGGCACGGGTGGTGGTTCGTCGGGCGACACGAGCGCTGACACGACGGCAATCCGGGGACGACGACGGCGGCGGCGAATCCGGCTGCCTCGCTCGCCGGGATCCCGCAGAACGGCGCAACGCTCGGCCGCGCGACGGCGCCCGTCACGATCGAGGTCTTCGAAGACCCGCAGTGCCCGTACTGCAAGGAGTGGAACGTCGGCACGCTCCCGAGCGTCGTCCGGGATTACGTCAGGACCGGTCGCGTCAAGCTGGTGTATCGCGGCATCAACATCGTCGGCCCGAACTCCGAGTACGGCCTGCGTGCCGGCCTACGCGGCAGGGCGCAGCACAAGCTGTGGCAGATGGTCGACGAGCTCTATGCCCGGCAGGGAGCCGGAGAACAGCGGCTGGATCAACGACTCGAGCGATCTGCGAGCGCCGCGAAGGCAGCCGGCGCAAACGTCAATGCGATCTCGGCCGCCTTCCTGAGCGCGCCCGTCACCACGATGTGGCGGAGCGCCGAGCGCGCTGCGACCACCTACGGCGTCCGCGGCACGCCCACCTTCGTCGTTCAGCGCCCGCCGGCGCTCCCGACACAGTTGCAGCTCTCGGCCCTGGACCCGGCCGCCTTCTCGGCCGCGCTCGACCCGCTGCTCCAGTGAGGCTGCGTGCGTCGATCGCGGCCGCTGCCCTCGTCGGCGGCGCAATTGCCGCGTACCTCACCTACGTCCACTACTCCCACACGGCCCCGATCTGTGTGAACGGCGGCTGCGAGACCGTGCAGAAGTCGAAGTATGCGGAGCTCTCGGGGGTCCCGGTCGCGCTGCTCGGCCTGTTCGCCTACGTGGCGATCATCGCGACGACGGCCGTGCGCGGGACTGCCGCGGTGTTCGCGGGTGTCCTCCTCTCCTTCGTCGGAGTTGCGTTCAGCGGCTATCTGCTCTGGGCCCAGCTCGGTCCGATCGGAGCGATCTGCCAGTGGTGCCTCGGGAACGACATCGTGATCACCGTCGTTGCAGTGCTCTGTGTCGCGCGGATGCTGACCGAGCCTCAGTCTGCTGAATGAACCGCCGCGGGGCGCTGCTCTTCGCAGCGATGTGCGTGATCTGGGGAGTGCCGTACCTGATGATCCGCGTCGCGGTGCGCGAGCTTGCGCCCGTCACGCTCGTCTTCGGCCGCGACGGCGATCGCCGCCCTCCTGCTCACGCCGGTCGCCCTCTATCGTGGCGAACTGCGGCCGGCGTTCGTCGTCTGGGCGCCGCTCCTCGCCTACACCGCCGTCGAGGTCGCGATCCCCTGGGTGCTCCTCGCGCGCGCCGAGACGAAGCTCACGAGCTCGCTCACCGGCCTCCTGATCGCTGCGGTGCCGCTCGTCGGGGCGCTCGTCGTGACGCTCACGGGCGAATGCGAGCGGCTGGGCGGACGCAGTTGGCTCGGGCTCCTGATCGGGATCGCAGGTGTCGCCGCGATCGTCGGTCTGGATGTCGGGCAGGTGAACGGGCTCGCGCTCGTCGAGGTCGCGTGCGTCGCCGTCGGCTACGCGGTCGGGCCGATCATCTCTCGCGCAGGCTCGGCGCTGCTCCCGCGCTCGGAGTCGTCGCCGCCTCGCTCGCAATCTCGGCGGTCGTGTATGCGCCGCTCGCGGCGACCCACTGGCCCGACTCGAGCCCCTTCCGCGCATGTGCTCGAGTCCGTGGTCGGTCTCGCCGTCGTCTGCACCGCGCTCGCCTTCCTGCTGTTCTTCGCGCTGATCGCCCACGTGGGGCCGGTTCGCGCGACGGTGATCACCTACGTCAACCCGGCTGTCGCGGCGGTGCTCGGCGTCGCAGTGCTCGGTGAGCACATCACCGTCGGCATGGTGATCGGGTTTGCGCTCGTGCTCGTCGGCTGTGTGCTCGCGACCGGCCGCGGGCCCGACGCGGTGGCCGAGTCCTAGAGGAGGCCTAGACCAGGACGGCCGCCCGGTCGGAGATCATCACACTGATCTCCTCGCTCCAGGCGTCGATCGCCTGCCAGTCGCGAGCATCGCTCTGTGGCATACGGCTGAGCGGGAAGCGAAGCTTGGACGGGTCGACGGCACCGCCGAAGATCGCGACGAGTTCCGGTTCGATCTTGAGGCGCTTGAGTGCCCCGTCGAGCTGCTTCCGCGAGCTTGCGACGTCGTCGGCGTCGAGCGTGCGCGGTCCGAGTGCGAACACGGCAAGCGGCAAACGGCCGAGCGTAGCGTGGTGGCGGCGAACGAACCTGCAGGCGTCCGCATGCCAGCGGCCCGTGTAGAGCGAGCCGCCGAGGACGACGCTGTCATAGCCGTCGGGGCCGGCTACCACGGCTGCTCCGGCCGAGAGCAGATCGATGTCATGGCCCGCGGCCCGCAGATCGGCCGCGATCGCGGTCGCGACCTCCCTCGTCGAGCCGTGCCTGCTTCCGTACGCCACCAGTGTGCGCCTCATCGGGTCGCTTCCTCCAGTAGGTCGGACGGAGCCGTCTGGACGGCGGCCTGGTCGGCGCGGACGACGAGCACCGGGCAGGGTGCCTCATGGAGGACCGCGCTCGACACGCTGCCGTGGAGCAGCCGGCGAACGGCACCCCAGCCGTGGGCGCCGATCACGATCAGGCGCGCGTGGCGTTTCGCCGCGACAGCGCAGATCTCCTCGGAGATCGCGCCGCTCGCATGCACGACCTCGCAGCGGACGCCGGCCTCGGTGGCGACCGCCTTGGCGCGCGCAAGCGCCTCGTCCACATGCTCGTGCTCCATCTTGGCCAGTTCCGTGACGACGTCCGCGTAGCCGTAGTAGCCGTACGCGGGCACCGTCACGTGCTCCACGGCGACCGCGATGAGGGTCGCATCGAGGGCGGCGGCGAGCTCGACCGCGCGGAGGGTAGCCTCTGTCGCCGACGGCGAACCGTCGGTGGCGAGAATGATCGACTTCATCGCGTGCGCCTCCTCTTCGTTCGACACCCAGATCGTGACGCCGGCGCCGCCGGGGGGAATCGGGGCGCAGGCCCTGGTAGATACGTAGTTCCCCGCACCATTGGCACGGCCGTCGGCGGATGGATTCCCGGTCGTGCTCGGCCACAGTGGCAGCGTGGTTGCGATCGCTGACCGGGAAGACGTCGTCCTGCGGGACGGCTCGACGCTGCGCCTCCGTCCGACGAGTACCGCCGACGAGCAGGCGCTGCTCGAGTTCTTCGAGCGCCTGTCGCCGGAGAGCCGGTACCTGCGCTTCCAGGGCGCGGTCCGGGTCGACTCGCACCTGATTGCGTCGTTCCTGCACAGCGACGGCGACGAGAGCCTGTCGCTGATCGGCGAGCTGATCGACGCCGACGGCGCGGTTCGCGTGATCGGGCTTGGGACCTGGATCCGGCTCCGCGATCCGTCCCGCGCCGAGGTCGCCTTCGTCGTCGCCGACGAGTTCCAGCACCGTGGCATCGCGAGCCGCCTGCTCGAGCGGCTGGCCGCGCACGCCCGCGACGCCGGCATCGACCGGTTCGTAGCGCAGGTCCTGCCCGAGAACGCAGCGATGCTGCGGGTCTTCGGCGACACCGGCTTCGAGGTCCGCCGCCGCTACGTGGGCGGCGTCGTCGAGGTCGAGTTCGCGCTGAAGACGTCCGCCGAGGTGCTCGACCGCATGGCCGAGCGCGACCACTCGGCCGTCTCGGCCTCCCTCGAATCGTTCTTCAAGCCCACCTCGGTCGCCGTGATCGGCGCCTCCGCGCGCCGAGGGACGATCGGCGGGGAGCTCTTCCGCAACGTCATCTCAGCCGACTTCTCGGGCGCGGCCTACCCGGTCAACCAGAAAGGCGCACCGGTCGGGGGTGTCCCCGGCTACCGCACGATCGAGGAGATCCCGGCCCCGGTCGATCTCGCCATCGTCTGTGTGCCCGGAGAGCAAGTGCTCGCCGCGACCGAATCGGCTCTGCGCGGCGGTGTCCGCGCGATTTGCGTCATCTCGGCGGGTTTCGCCGAGACCGGCTCGGAAGGCCTCGAGCGCCAGGTGCAGTTGCTCGCGCTCGTCCGCCGGTACGGCGCCCGCCTGATCGGCCCGAACTGCCTCGGCGTCGCCTCGGCAGCCTGCCGCCTCAACGCCACGTTCGCACGCAGCGCCTTCCCGACAGGACGGACGGCGTTCTCGTCGCAGAGCGGTGCGCTCGGGCTGGCGCTGCTGGAGCAGGCGGATGCACGTGGACTCGGTCTCTCGGCGTTCGTCTCGATCGGCAACAAGGCCGACGTCTCCTCCAACGACCTGCTCGAGTACTGGGAGGACGATCCCGAGACGGACGTCGTCCTGCTCTACCTCGAATCGTTCGG
>CAWGLA010000008.1:0-71017 GCA_963823265.1 uncultured Thermoleophilia bacterium | reverse complement strand
AGCAGAGTCGGTTCCTCAAGATCGACGAAGATAACGACGTGGACCTGTTTCGCGCCCTCCGCATATCGTCGCCATAAACCGTGCACATCGACACAAGCATGCCGAACTGATGCAGCGACTGAGAAACACCTACACCGTCGCCAAGCCTCCCTCATTCACGAAGACAATCGCTCATGCCGCCGCTTGGGTGGACAACCACATTCCTGCGCATGACGCCGGCGAGCTTGCCGCCAACGGGCTCGAAGGTGGCGCGAAGGTCAAGCTCTACTCCTACGGATCGAGCTTCGTGCATGGCTATTTCTGGATGACGGACTATGGCCGAGGCATGAGACTGCTCGGCATGATTGCGGACGGCCTGGCCGCAGCGATCAATATGACCGAATGCGCGGTCGCGCTGTACGAAGCTGTATGCCGTGGCCCAGCCATCAGCCGTGGTTCGGAGCGGTCATATGTTCCTGCCCGCTTGGAACCGACCATCGCCGCATGGACTGGGCTATACGAGTGAACAGTCCCAGGGACGATCATGGTGCCAGTCTCTTTAGGGCTCGGCGGAAGTCGCTGTTGGGGTAGGCGTCCGGAAGAACCGAGGTCACTTCCCGCAGCGCCGCTTCGCCGCTGATGCCCTGCTTGCGTGCGCCGTAGAGTGCTGCCACGGTCGGTGTGCGGCTCTGGGCGGCCACGCAGTGCACGAGCACCGTGCGCCCCTCGTTGCGGAGTTGCTCGATGAGCCGCACGGTGTCGGTCAGCACGAAATCCAGGTTGGGGTTAGCGTCCGGTCCGACGTCATCGATGAGCCGGACGTCGATCTGCTCGACGCCCACCGGCAGATCATCGTCGTGCACCCGGCACAGTGAAACCACGGCGTCCACGCCGGGCGGGAGTGCCCGCAGCGTCGCGACGTCGCCCAGCCACACACCGTCATCATGTGGATGCCGGACCGGGGTCATCGGATCGACGTCATAGCTGAACGGCTTGTCCGCCTTCACGATTCGGGTGGCCAGCGCCACCAGGTCCCGGGTCGCCAGCCCAGGCCAGCCGTGCAGCACACGACGCCACTCCGCAGGGACCGCTGACGCCCCGTAGGCAGCACCGAGCAGTCCACCCGCGATAGCAGCGACTGTGTCGGTGTCCCCGCCTCCTCGCACCGCGGCGTCAAGTGCCAGGCGCAGGTGATCGACGCGGAAAACTCCTGTGGCCGGATCGTCCTGCGGGATGGGCGTGGTCGTGATCGCCGACCACGCACCCTGCAGCGCCTCCACCACCCACCCGTTATTTTTGAAGTCCGAAGGCTGTGACGCTTCGGCGACATCCAGCCGCTTGGCCCACAGGTCTCGGCGATCAGCATCGATGTGCTGCAGGCCGATTCGCACATCCAGCACGCCGGTGAGGATGGCGTGACGGATCGCGAGGCACCACAGCACGCAGGCGTCACCGGCCTCGGGGTCGTAGTGTGTCAGCTCGCTGACCGCACGGGCCGCCTCCACCAGTGCGGCTTCGTCGTCGAGGTAAGCCAGTGCCAGTGGCGCAGTCCGCATCAGCGAGCCATTGCCTGCGGTGCGGCCAGTCAGTTCGTGCAGCGCCGCCGATTCTTCCGCGCTGTCTGGGCGGAGATGCCGTGTCGGCCTGCCCGGCTGAGCACCGAGCGGGTCTGCACACCAACGTCTTTCGCGTCGTGCAACCACTCATCCCACCGCCGAACGAGGGCGTCGAGAGCCTCTTCCTCACGCAGGTCCGCCCCGGTGGCGGCCACCTCGGCGATGGCGATGGCCATCGAGGTGTCGTCGGTCCATTCACCGGGCTCCCAGCCGAAGCCCCCGCCCCCCACCATGGCCACCTCTAGTTCGGGGCCGCGGGGTGGACCAACTCGTATGGAGCACCCAGGGCGTCACCGGCTGCGGTGCCCAGCAGAGCGCCGACAGCCCGGTCAAGTTGTGCGGGAGTCAATGTCATGAGATCGCGTCTCCTTTCACCCACTGACAGTGGGCATGCCCCCAGCGGGGGCGAAGCAGAATGTCAATGCCCCCAACGCCGGGTGCTGACCACGTGATGTGTCGGTGCCCCCGCCGGGGGTGAGCAGGTTGGTCGATACCCCCGCCGGGGGTGAAGCGACGTTGCCTACCCCCGCCGGGGGCTACGCGGCTTCGTCGGCGAGATACCTGTAGAGGTGGCGCGGCTGACCCCGAGGTACTTGGCTACGTCCCGCGCGGTGTGCCGTCGGCCTTCATGTGCTTGGCTGTCGCGAAATGCTTACGTCCTCGGCGCTCTCGGCCAAGTAGCGGTACAAGGTGGTCCGGCCGATGCCGAGCGTTCGGCAGATGGTGGCGGCGGTTTCCCCGTTGGCTTTCATCCGCTGGGCAAGCGCGGCCTGCTCGGAGGTGAGCTTGGCGGGGCGACCAAACTTCCGGCCTGACTTGCGGGCATGCTCCAGCTTGAGAGCGGTGCGCTCCCGGACCAGCTCCCGCTCGTACTCGGCGATGGACATCAGGATTCCGGCCACCATCCGCCCGGTGCTGGTCGAGGTGTCCACGCCGTCATGCAACGACCGCACCGTGACCCCACGCTGCGTCAACTCATGGAACGTGTTGATGATGCTGCGCATGTTGCGACCCAGCCGGTCCAGCCGCCAGACGATCAGGGTGTCGCCCTCCCGCAGATACCGCATGCACTCGGTGAAGCCGGGCCGGTCATCGCGGGCACCGGACATCACGTCGTGGAATATCTTGCCCGCGCCAGCAGCGGTGAGCGCCTCGGTCTGTTGCTCCAGGGTCTGGCCGATGGTTGACACGCGGGCATAGCCGATCACGGTCGAGGTGGTGGTGGATGCGGGTGCCTTGCTCACCACCTCAGTGTACTGAAAGTGTCGGGCATCAGTTTTCTGAACAACCCACTATCGGGACATACTTTCGGAACAGTATGTCGTGGAGAAACATAACGGTCGAAACGGGACCGGCATCTGTTCGGCAATCGAACATTTTCGGTACGGGTCCCCGATGAACCGCTCAGCTCGGGTCGAGCAGGTGTGCGAGCACGCCGAGCACGTGTGAGGTCGTCTTGGCGTCCGGCACCGCGGCCAAGGTCTCGCACAGACCGCGAACGATGGTGGCCACTTCTCGGCGTTCCCGCGGGTCGAGCATCGCCAACTGGTCAAGCAGCGTGGCAGCAGACACCTGCTCCGGGTCGGCCATGATCCCTCCCCGCGCTGGTACTCATACAACCCCCCTAAGCATGGCGCATTCGCGCCGACCACCGTCCACGGACCTGCCTACTGGTCAGTCCACCCCCCACCCGTCCAGTGACGGCATCTCTCGCGGCCCAGCCGAACAACGTCGTCGAATTAAAGGACCCACCGCTACTAGGGCGGTAAACAATGATGAACAGGGACAACATCCACAACGCCAACACCGATGAGCCGCAGCCGTCTCATTACTACTCAAAGGCGGAAGACGAGACACGTCGTGGTGAGACGAACTTCTGAGACATCGCGACGTGCGGAATCACGCGCCCTGCAAGGGGTTCGATGAGTGTCGCAGATGTGCTCTCTTGCGAGACAGGGCACGGCAGCTCCCGGAAGCCCGGCCACTCCCTCCGCTGAGCGGCAAATTAGTCCGGCGGGATTGGAAGGTCGGGGCAGAGCTTGGTGTAGTCGATGTCCGGGCGACACCCAGTCCCGCCACTGCTTATGGCTCATGTTGGTGGTGAGCTACGGCCAGCAATTTCTGCAGTCCGTGCCGTGGCCGCGCGATGGCTCCGAGGGGTGGGCCTGGTGGCGTCTTTTTGCCCAACGCCGGGGTCGCGCCGAGTAGACTCCGTCGCATGCCCGGCCAGGTCGGAGTGCGGCGTTATCTGATCTCAGTGTTGGCGACGGCGGCGGCCATCGTGGGAATCGTGGCGGCCCCGCCAGCCGCAGCCGACTGCACTAATTCTGGGGGCACAACCGTGTGCGGCCGGGTGACGTCCGGGATTCCGTCGCCGCGTCGCCAAACACAGCCGCCTGCACCCAAGCTGGCCCAGCCACAGTGTGCGGGCAAGGTGCGGTTAAGGGCAGTGAGAAGGCTGGCCCAGATGCTGTCTCGACTCCCGGTTACGTTTATGTGTGCGACAACGACTACGACGTCTGCGAGGGAGACGCTTGGGCGTACAGCGTCCTCGAAGCACCCGTAGTGCCCGAACCTCAGGGACTCGGATCGCGATAGCCGTTGGCGCTGGCGCCACTGAGGAGCTGCTGCTGGAGCTGCGACGGCGCATCACCGCCCCCCGCGACAGAGGCCGCGACACCTGGGACGACTGGGGCGGCGGCCTAGACCCGCACGGCGACTGGCCCGAACAGGGCCAGCAGCCAGCACCCGACCGATCCCCTGCCCGACCCTGATGCGGTTTGCCGCGCCGTTCGCCCTCGACACAGTTCCCGGCGGCCAGTATCGACTTGGCCGAGGCCTCCCAGCCGCATACCGGGAGGCTATCCGCAGGGGCGGCACATTCGTCGGAGACGGCGCGCTGGGAACCAGGTGGTCAGGATTGGTAGTGCGGTGAACGTAGCATTCGCGCCTTTCATCCAGCGCCGCCAGACTGAACACGGTTCGCGCACCGCCGAAGAAGGCTTCGGTCGGGACAGCGAGGATATGCCAGCACGGCTTCCAAACCGCCATACCGCCGAACCGGTGCAGCGCATCGCGTAACAGCGCGGGGCGGTGATTCCACCGCACCAGAGACACATCATCGCCCTCGATGTGCACCAGCCCGTCGTCATCTAGCGCCGCGATGACGGGGATGACCACCGACGGCTCCCGCATGGAGTGGTTGAAATGGATCCAATGAATCAGATGGCCCGGCGCGTACGAGGCGCACTGCTTGTCTATGCCAGAAAGATCCCAGACATACCCGGACATGGAGACTCCAGACTTCCGAGCCTCCGCATGGGAGGCGCTCCTGCCCGCACCAGTCGGTGCAAGCCGCTTCGTCATCCGAGCCACCCACGAGCGTGGGGTTGGCGTGCCGTCCAGTCGGAGCTTGACGACGGCATCTCATGAAGCGCCTTGAAGTTTATTCGAGGCCCACCGGCGGCGCGTGCGTCACTGTCCTGGGACGGCAAACGCCACAAGCTAGCGGAATTAGTTAGGGGTCTCGCGGTGCGGCGGTAAATCTGTGATTGACCGTGCCGGTGGCGGGAGAATCCTCAAGGTGATCGCGGGGACGCAGCCAACCACCGCGACGAGCCGGGAGGGTAATGAGTTCGGAATTTGCAACGGAGCAGGTGCCGCTGACCGAGATCCAGGAGGGTGACACGATTCAAGATCCCGATGTCCGGTCAGTGGTTCACCGTGACCCGAACGGCGGACGGCACAACGAGTGTCACTCACAAGCACCCAGCTGGCGACAGGACAGTCATCGAGGGGTATCGCGTCTACTACGGCGACGAACGAGAAGGTGAGCAGGTCGATTCCCGGTGCATCATCCATAGCCGGTTTACCAAGGGCCTCGTCACTCGCCAGGTGCGAGAGTAATCGCGACCGTCCACGCGACAAGGACGACAAAGTTGCAGACCTGTGCGAGGAATCCCGCGCTTCTGGCTCTACGACAACAACTCCCTGACGGGCTTCATCTCCAACGAGTTGAACTACGGGCTGAGGCTGGCCGTCGAGGCCAAGGTGCTCGCGGACATCAACGCCACCTCGGGGATTCAGACGCAGACGTACGGGACCTCCATCCCGATCACGCTGCGTAAGGCGCTGACCAAGCTGGAGGCTGCCGGGTACACAGCGGCCTCAATCGTGTTGACGCCAGCCGACTTCGAGACCGTCGAGCTGGCACTGAGCACGACCAACGCCATCGAGCACATCGGGCTGCCCTACGACCCGGCGGCACGCCGCCTCTACGGGGTGCCGATTGTGGTGAGCACCAGCCAGACGGCGGCGGTCGCCCATGTGCTGGCCCGTGACGCCGTCGCGGTGGACACCGATCACTCCGGTGTGGGCGTGCAGTGGTCGGAGAACTCCAACGCCGACGACTGGAGCAAGAACCTGATCCGGGCCCGGTGTGAGGGGCGTTACGGCACAAGCGTCTACAGCCCGCTCGGTGTGGTGAAGGCGGCACTGGCATGAGCCTCAACAAGGAGTACGAGGTCGTCATCCACAACCACCTCACCACGCTGCTGTTGTCCGATGAGGATGCTGAGCTGGCGGGGCCTCGAAGCAGCCCAAGCAGGTGGTGGGCAAGCCGAAGAGGCCGTCATGAACAGGCCCCCGACCTACATCGTGGCCGACCGGCAGGTGCAGCGGTGGGGTGACGGTGCGCCTGGTGACCCCGACCCCAGGCCCAAGCCGACACGCTGAAGCTCCCGGTGGGCCCGGCCCTAGAGCCGTCATTTCTCCGCGGCTCGTGTCCTACATGCCGGGGATGGGTGGGCCATCGGGTCATGGGATGATTGCCCTTGCGGCTGCACCGTCACTAGAGAGGCCCCGTCGTGGACCGTAAGCAGCCGTCCGATACCTTGCCAGCCTGACCGATGACGAGTTCACCGCCGTCGCCGAGGAGGCCCGAGGCAGTGCGCACACCGACATCAGGACGCTGATCCTGCAGGCGCTGACCCAACCGCAGAGCGCCTGATGCTCTACGGACAGGACCCGCTCGACGTACACGTTCAGGCCGTGGGGGCCGTCGGTGTCGCAGGGATCACCGGGATCGCCCTGCCAGACGAGTGGGTCCCACTGCGGGACCGGCTTGCCGACTACCTGACCACCCCGTCCCAGGCTCTTGCGCGACTGACCGGTGCGGTCATGAGTGGAGGAGGACACCACCCTGCTGCGTGCCGCAGCACTGAGCGAGGCATCTGCATTGCCACCCGCTCGTGCCGAGATCGACAACGCGGTCAGGTCGCAGTGCTGACCCGGCTGCGTGTCCTCTATCAGCCCGTCGCCCGACCCAACTACGACAAGGTGGCCGCTGCCTTCGATGACACCGCCAAGAGGTTCACGGCGGTGGCCGCAGTCATCGACCCCGAGGAGCCAGCCGAGCATCTGGTTCACGCACCAGAGAAGCCGCGCAAGGCATGGTCGGATGCAGAGCGGCACGCACACCAGCTCGATGAGCAGATGACCGCACTGGCTGCAGCAGCCAGCCTCTGCGGTGTCCACGCCACCTCGCAGGAGCGACTGATACCGCTGGCTGTGATCCCGGTGGTCATCACCGTCGCCGACTGTGGAGGCGTGGGAACTAGGGCACACGGTGTGGCCGGTGGTCGCACTCGTCAGCCTCGGTGCTGTCATCCGTGCTCACAGCCTCAACGCCTTCGAGGAGTACGCACAGCCCAAGCCGATGGGAGTCAGGCAGATCCGGGTCGGCCCTGGAGTCCAGCAGGTGCCGTTCGACCCCGAGGACGAGGAGCTGCGCGTCAGCGCAGACAGGTGAACCACCACGCGGTGGCTTGGTGTTGCTGCTTCAGCCGTGTGGGTGGGCGAGCCGGGGAGCCTCGTGTGCTCCTTCACGAGGCCCCGGCCACCGCCATCTGTGGCGCACACAAAACCGCAGGTCAGCAGTCTGTGCGAGGAAACTGCAGGTCACAACGGTGGTGCGGTCGCATCACCAATTGGAAAGCCGCAGGTCAAACCATCTGTACAACATTGTGCAGCAGGCGCGGATCGTCAAGAAGTCGCAGGTCAAGCCCACCCCACCCAGGTCGCACCCCCTGAGCCCCCGGTCCAGCAGGCGCGGCCTTCTTAGGGCCTGCCAGCCAGTGCGAATTGGAAATCTCCCCCCAAACCCCCGGCATTCACCCCCGAAAGGTGGTCGGTGTCACCTCAACCCAAACCGCAAGCCAAACGGCCCGTTCCTCAGCCCGCACCCCACCCTCCACCAGCGCCCATGCTTCAGACAAATCTGTAGTTTTGCTCAAAAGTGGGCACTCGGGGGCCAATTTTTCCGCACCCGGACAGCCGTTCAGCGTGCCAAAGCGGCCCTCCGTTCCGTGCGCACCCGATTCGGAATTTCCGGAAAGCGCTTTTCCGCCCACCTAGGCTTTGTCACGAAAGTCAATTTGGAGAGGAGCGCCCGGTGAGGCCGGTGTGCGAGCAAGCCTCTCGTGACGCCATCGAAGATCTCGGTCTTCCCACTGAGCCGACCGCACGATCCAGAAGGCCCGCTCCCGCCCTACGGGCAGCCGTAGGACGCACGCAAAACACTGGCCGGGTAGATGACCCCACGGAGGGCTTCGAGGACGCACAATTCTCGGGTGACGATTCGCCTCTGTCCCGTGTGCTTTCAAAATGTCATCGCGCTCGCATAAACACGGCGCTGTGAGGACTGCAGCAGCGAGAACCAACGCCCCGCCCAGCAGAAAGCAGCACAAATGCAGGCCTGCTGTGCCCAAGGGCTAGCGGACTGCAGGGATAATTCACGCCACAGCGTTGGGCAGCGAGCACCCTATTTCTGCCCATTTATAGCGTTGAACAGGGCTAATGCAGCAGTATCACCGGTATGCGTTCTGAGCCGACGCGAATTGGGCAGGTATCGCATTGGTACACACGGATTCCCGACTACCGGGCCCGGTTGCCGGGCCACCGCGACGCCGACGTGTGCATCGTCGGTGCGGGATTCACCGGTTTGTGGACGGCGTACTACCTGAAGCGCGCGGACCCGTCGCTGCGCATCGTGGTGCTGGAGGCGCGGTTCCCGGCTCGGCGCGTCCGGTCGCAACGGCGGCTGGGCGTCGGCGCTGGCGCCCGGTGATCGCCGCCGGATGGCCCAACAGCATGGGCGAGACCGGGTGGTGGCATGGCAGCGGGCGCTCATCGAGTCCGTCGACGAGGTGATCGGCGTCGCCGCGCGCGAAGGGATCGACGCGGGTGTCGTGAAGGGCGGCTCGCTACGGGTGGCGCGCACCCCCGCCCAACACGCGCGGCTGCTCACCGAAATCGCCGAGGACAGGCACTGGGGTGACGACGTCACCCTGCTGAGCCAGCCCGAGTCAGCGCGGCGCGTGCGCATCGCAGGCGCGGTGTCGGCGTCATTCACGCCGCACTGTGCGCGGTCCAGCCGGCGGAGCTGGTTCGCGGGCTGGCCTGTGCGGTCGAACGGCTGGGGGTGACGATCTACGACAGAGCCCCGTCACCGAGATCACCAGCCGTCGTGCCGACACTCCGCTGGGGCGGGTCGAGGCAGCCATCGTGTTGCGTGCGACCGAGGGCTTCACCGCGTCACTGCGCGGTCTGCGGCGACGGTGGCTGCCGATGAACAGCTCGATGATCGTCACCGAACCACTTGCCCACAACGTATGGGACGACATCGGGTGGCATGATCGCGAGACCGTCGGCGACACCGCGCACGGTTTCTTCTACGCCCAGCGCACCGCCGATGACCGCATCGCGATCGGCGGGCGCGCGGTTCATACCGCTACGGGTCGCGGATCGACCGTGACGGCGAGGTCGACGAGCGCACTGTGCGTCGGCTCGCGGCGACGTTGCACACCGTGCTCCCGCAGACACGCGACGCGCGGATCACACACGGGTGGTGCGGGGTCCTCGGCGTGCCGCGGGACTGGAACGCCAGCGTCGGGCTGGATCCGGCGACCGGACTGGGCTGGGCTGGCGGGTACGTCGGACACGGGGTGACCGCGACGAACCTGGCTGGCCGGACGCTGGCCGATTTGGTGCTGCGGCGTTGCACACCGCTCACCGACTTGCCGTGGGTCAACCACCGCTGCCGCGATTGGGAACCCGAGCCGCTGCGGTGGCTGGGTGTGCGCAGCATGTACTGGGCCTACCGCTTGGCCGACCGGCAGGAAAGCCGGGGCCGGACGACGACTTCGCCGATCGCGCTTCTGGCTGACCGGATCGCGCGACGCCCTTAGGCGGCCCGCTTGCCGAGCACCGGTTGCCGTCCTCGACCGTCACTGAAGCCGGCAGCCCAAGGCCATCGGCCATCCCTGTCAGCCCACACAAGCTGAAGTGCCCGCAATTGGGGGTTGCGTAGAACGCCACCGCCATGTCCATGTGCGCATCAGGATGGTCTACCGTCACCGCTTCGACGAGCGGGGCGGCGCGCACTTGGAGTTGCTCCCCCGGCGTCGGCGGCCCGTCGCGAATGGTCATTTCGGCGACTCTGTTCAGCAAGCGTGCGGCCCGCTGCGGGGGCAGCCCGGTCACCAAGAGCTCGGGCAGTTCGCGGTCGTGGAGCCCAATCGTGTACGCGTACGGCGTTCGGTCGCTCTCGACGAACTGCACAGCCCAACCGTGCTCGAGGATTGTCGAGCGGAGCTCGTCGAGGTAATCCTCGATGGTGCTGCCCGGGTGGTCACACATCCAGCACATGGCGGTCGTCCCTTCTTGTCGGATCTACGGCAACCATGCCTGCGGGGTCCGACATGTGGAGCGTGCGACGATCGACGAATGCGTGCCTTCGCCTGTCCGGTGTGCCGGAACGGATGACAGTTGGTCTGCTGCACGGGCGTTCCCGTTCCGGCCCGAACGTGCGCCAGAAACAACGTGCTGCGGATCTCGGTCGCCAACTCCAGTAAGTTCTCATCACCTCACGCGGGGCGATGCCGCGAAACAGCGGCGATTCACGGCGGTGCTCGTACCAGCCCAGCCCGGCGCCGTCACCGTTGGAAATGGTCATGTTGGGTGCGTGGCGTCGGCTCTGTTCGATCAGCGACTGCCCGGGATCGTGTAGCAACTCCTTCGGGGCGATGGGGGCGCCCAAGTAGCCCAACCAGCGGCACACGATCCCTCCGTCGTCAATCAGACGCTTGTTTCGGCCTTCGCCTTCAGCCGATCCAGCGTCGCTTTGATGTGTGCTGAATTTGCAGCTGCGCGGTCCTTGACGCCGGTGGTGAGGCCTGCCGGTTCTTGAACCACCCGGGCCGTCGATCCCAGGTCCGTTCGCTCACCGGCAGCCTCCTCCGTCAACCGGCTCGATGTCGTAGCGCCAGTGCGCGATCGGCAAGGCGGTGTAGCGCACGTCGAACGCGAAGACCCGCCCTGGGTCGGCGTCAGTGATCGTGCAGGTCGTTGACCACTCCGCCCGCCGTTGCGGTTGTGACCCTTGAACACGGCCCCAGGCTGGGCACACGTCCCCTTGCGCCACTCCATCGTCGTGATCTCGTCGCCCAGTGACGCGAGGGTCGGCAGATCGGTGATCAGTGCGTAGACGGCGTCCGGGTCGGCGTCGATCGTGACCTCGGCCCCGGCGGCGGCCGCATTCGGTTCAGTCATCCCGGCATCTTAAGTCCGGAAACCGGAAGAGATCCCGGGCCGCGTTGTTCTTCCGCTTATGAGCTCGCGTCCGATTCACCAGCCGACCGAACAGCACCCGATCACCGTCAACGAAACCGGCGACACGTCACCGTCCGGGTCAACGGCGAGGTCGTCGCCGAGACCGACAATGCGCTGACGCTGCAGGAGGCGACGTATCCGGCCGTCCAGTACGTTCCGATCTCCGACGTCAACCGCGACCTGCTGCGGCCCACCGACACCGCGACGTACTGCCCGTACAAGGGCGACGCCAGCTACTACAGCGTGGTGACCTCCGCCGGCGACACCGTGGACGACGCGATCTGGACCTACGAAGAGCCGTACGAGGCCGTCGCCGCGATCGCGGGACACGTCGCGTTCTATCCGGACGAGGCCGAGATCACCGTCGGCTAGCGAGTGCGGATCTGGTATCGCCGCTCGGCGTAGGCCAGGTCGTCGCGCCACAGCCGGGTCGCCGCGTAACGCATCAGCGGCGTGATCAGCGGAGCGACTCGGCGGGTGTGCGCGAACCCGGACCGGTCGGAGTGGGCGATCACCGCCTCGATCACCGCTGTGCGCGGGCGGCCGTCGGGTCCCGGGCCCACCGGTGTCGCGTGGTGTCCCGACGACGCTGCCGGCACCCTCGCCGTCGACGATCCGCATCACGATCGTGCGCCGTTCCGGACTGGTGAACTCAGCGATCACCGGCACGCCGAAGCGGCCGATCCTGAACGTGACCGAGACGAGGAAGCGGTCGGCGTCCTCGGCTGGATCCTCTTCGCGCGAGCGCTCATCGGCGGCTGGATCGGTCGGCGAGATCTGAGCACCTCCAGCCGCGTGGACGAGTACGGGTGATACCACGTGCCGTGCCACGGGTCGAGGCGGTTCGCGATCACGTCGCTCGGCTCGCAGGTGCCGACGAGGCGTGCGACCGCGTCCAACTGAAAACCGTTCGGCCGCACCGGGATCACCGGTTCGTCCAACGGTTCTTCGCCGCCGACCCGGTCTAGCCGCACCCACACGAGCACCCCGTCGTCGTGGCTGGGCAGCGGCTTCCACCCGAACTCGCGCTCACCGGAGAGCCGCAGTCCGTGCCACGGGCAGATCAACGCACCGCAGTCGACGGTTCCGGTGGCCAGGTCCGCGCCCAGGTGCGGGCACACGCCTGGACGACGTGCAACCGGCCGCTGTCACCGCGCCACGCGACGATTTCGGTCCCGGCAACCGAGGTGCCGAAGGGCCGGTTCGCGCGAACGCTGCTGCTGGCGGCGAATGCGTACCAGTTGCCTGACGGCCTGCGCTGCGAGCGCTTCAGGGCTGCGTCCATGATCGCGGGTTCGGCGTCGCGGTGCGTGGGACGCTGCCGCGCCCATCCCGCGCGCGGGAGTACCTCAAAGGGAAAGCTTTTCGGCCACTTCATGAAGGTGTCACCCTTTCACCGGCGAGCCGGCGCAGCAAGGCGCTGCGGCCCTGCGTCGGAACGGTATACAACGGGTGCCCGGCCAGACCCCAGCCGCTCAACAGCCGGTCGGCCGCCGACCAGCCGGTGGTGGCGGCACGTTCCATCAGCGCCACCGGCAGATCGATCCGGATGCCGTCGCCTGCCAGCATCAGCCCGGGATTCGGGGTGACCAACTGGCCGCGCCCCACTTCCTGCACAACGGCGCCAGTTCGCCGTATACGCCGCTCGCCGGCCTGGCCGGCGCGCTCGTCGGTGCGGCGCTCCTGCAGAGCGTCGCTTCGGTCGCCGGCTCGTTCGCGCGCGGCAGCCTCTCCGTGATCCCGCCGCTGCGCCTGCTCGATTCGATCGGCGGCTTCGTGGCCGGCGCCGCGCTCGGCCTCGCCGTGGTGTGGGTCGCAGGCGCGGTGCTGCTGCAACTGCCCGGACAGCCGAAGGTGCGCGACGAGGTTCGCGGCTCGGTGATCCTCCAGCAACTGAACACGATCGTGCCGCCGCGCACGGTACTGCGCGCGTTCGCGCGCGTCGACCCGTTCCCGTCGATCGCCGGGCCGGCGCCGCCGTCGACGCCGCCCGACAGCCGCGCACTCTCGTCGGCCGCGGTGCGACGCGCGCAACCGAGTGTCGTTCGCATCACCGCCACCGCCTGCGGGCTCGGCGTGGAGGGCTCGGGCTGGGTGGCGCGGCCGCACCTCGTCGTGACCGCGGCCCACGTCGTGGAGGGTGCATCGGAGATCGAGGCGGGTGGCCATGCGGCGCAGGCATTGCTCGTCGATCGCAAGCAAGACGTCGCCGTCCTGCGCGTCCCCGGTCTGCGCGCGGCGCCGCTGCCGTTCGTCGACGCGCGCTCGGGCGACTCAGTGGCGATCCTCGGTTACCCCGAGAACGGTCCATTCGACGCGCGACCAGGGCGGATCGGGACGACCGCGGACGTGCTGGCCGGCGGTTCCCTGCGGGAGGTGACCGCGATCAGCGGGCTCGTCCGGCACGGCAACTCGGGCGGTCCCGCGGTCAACGAAGCCGGTCAGGTCGAGGCAACCGTCTTCGCGGCCCGGATCGGTGCGCGTGCCGGCTACGGCGTCCCCGCTGCGCCCGTCCGCTCGGCGCTGGCACACGCCAAACGGCCGGTCTCCACCGGCCGTTGCTAGATCGTCTCGAGGAGGTCGAGCACGCCGAGCGGCCGGCGGAACGGCGCGACGACGTAGATGCCGGCGGCCAGCTCGCGCGCCTGTGACACCAGCTCGCGCGCGAGCTCCGCACCGACTCCGGCGGCATCCGCGCCGGCTGCGCGGTAGCGAGCCTGGACGTGATCGGGCACGACGATTCCCGGTGTCTCGTTGTGCACGCGCACCGCCAGCTCGAGCGAGCGAATCGGCCACACACCGACGAGCAGCGGGATCGGAGAGCCGCCGATCCGCTCGAGAAACGACTCCAGGTACGACATGTCGAAGACGATCTGCGTCATCGCCCATCGTGCGCCCGCCTCGATCTTGCGCGCAAACCGCTCGGCCTCGAGTTCGAGGTCGTCGGCAGTCGGGTTGACGGCGACTCCCGGGAAAGAACGACGTCGGCCCGTCGATCGCGTGGCCGTGGAAGTCCGTGCCCTCGTTCAGGCGCGTCATCAGCTCCACGAGCCCGATCGCGTCCACGTCGTACACGGAGCCGGCGCCGGGGTAGTCGCCGACGTCGGGTGCGTCCCCCGTCACCGCGAGAACGTTCCGCACCCCTTCCGCGTGAGCGCCCAGGAGCGTCGACTCGAGCCCGGTCAGCGTCGAGTCGCGCGGTGTCAGATGCGGGATCACCTCGATCCCGGCCAGGCGTTGGATCGCGACCGACGCCATCATCCCGCTCATCCGTGCTCTGGCGCGTGGATTGTCGTTGACGTCGACGAACCCGGCGAGCCCCGAGTCCTTGATGCGGCGTGCCGCGTCGATCAGGCCGTCGGCGTTGCCGCCGAGCGGCGGGTCGAGCTGCACCGAGACCACGAACTCGCCTGCGGCGAGCAGCTGTTGCAGCTCGGTCGGCTGCTCCGGCGACACAGGCAGCGCGTCGTGGCGCTGCTCGCGGGCGCGCGGCGCCGGCCGGGAGGCGCGGTTCTCGTCGATCGCGGAGCGGATCGCAGCGATCTGCGCAGGGGTCGTGCCGCAACAGCCTCCGATCAGTTGCGCGCCGAGCGCACGTGCACGGGCGGCGAACTCCGCGAAGTACTCCGGTGTCGCGTGTGGAAATGCAACGCGTGAGCCGGTGATCGTCGCGAGCCCGACGTTCGGCAGCGCCGCGAGCACCGCACCCTCGCCCGCCATGTCGGCGAGTGCATTGAGCGCCGCGGCAGGCCCGCGGCCGTGGTTCGCGCCGAACGCGGCCAGGTCGAGCTCCCGGAGCCGCGCGCCGGCGTCCCGCGCCGAGACCCCTGCCAATGTCACGGCGTCGCTGTCGAAGCTCATCAGCGCGACGATGGGCAAGGTCGTGACGGACCGCACCGCGTCGATGGCGAGCTCCAGCTCGAGCAAGTTGTAGAACGTCTCGAGCATCACGACGTCGACGCCGCGCCCTTCGAGGATGCGCGCCTGGTCGGCGAACGCCGTGCCGTCAGGGTCGCCGGCCGGTCCGATCGAACCGCCGATGAACACCTCGCGCCCGGTGATCTCACGCGCGTCTCGTGCGAGCTTCACGCCGGCCGAGTTGATCCGCTCGAAGTCGTCCTGGAGAAAGTGCTGGGCCAGCTTGTTCCGGTTCGCACCGAAGGTGTTCGTCTCGATCAGCTCGGCGCCGGCGTTGACGAAGCTGACGTGCACCGCCACGACGGCGTCGGGTGCACGGAGGTTGGCTTCCTCGGGGCAGCGCAGCCCGGGCACCGCCGCGGCGAGCACGACTCCCATTCCCCCGTCGGCGACGACTGGCGGCCCGGCGCGCAGGCGATCGGCAAAGCTCCCGGCCATCCGCCGGAGCGTAGTCAAGTGACGCGGTCAACAACGAAACGGGGGATGGATCAAACGGCCTCGGTGGCTCAGTGTGTGGGAGACAACCTGCTGGGGCCCGTTGCGGCGGGGCCCTGTCAGGAAGACCAAGCGGCTCGAAAGACGGCGTCAGCGGCGACGCCGTCTTTCTTGTTCCCGGGCCGCGCTACCGGAGCTTCAACCGGCCGACGTAGATGACCCAGCCCTTCGCGGTCGTCACGTTGACGGTCATCCCGCCGGCCCGTGTCGCCCGCCACGTGATCTCCCGCCCGCTGGTCGCCGCACGCTCTCGAACACCCGCGACGGCGACGCGCACGCGGGTAGGAGCGAACTTCAGCTCGATGCGCACAGTGCTGCCGCGCGAGACCGTCGCCGTTCGGGTCGAAGCGGCGATCGGCGCGCCGCAGTGGGCGCCCCAGCACCACGAGGAGATCGCGAGCGGCACCCGGTTCGCGCCGATGCTGACGTAGGCGGCCGGCGGGCGCGCGACGCCGAGCACGAGTGCCACGAGTGCGACCACGCCCGGAGGTTAGCCCGTGCGAAGGAGGAGTTTGTGCCTCGGCGAGAAATTCGTTCCTCTTCGGCGCGTTCCTGATGTAGCATCAGCGCGGTCAGAGGGTGAGCCGGGAGGATGAGGGAAGAGGGTTCCGGCTCCAGGTGTGTTGGTAGGTCCCCCCGTCAACCCACGCTATAGCCGGAGGTCATGCTCTCGTGCTCACTGTCGACATTGCTCCGCCCGACGTCGAAGAACTCCAGAAGCTGGTCGCGACGGGTCAGGAAAAGGGGTTCCTCACCTACGACGAGATCGTCAAAGGGATCGAGGAAGTCGAGCTCACCAAGGAGCAGGTCGAAGATTTCACGACCTACCTGATCGACCACGGCGTCGAGCTGGTCGAAGGCGAAGAGCACAAGCGCCTGCCGCACGAGCAGCCGCTCGTCGAGGAAGAGGTCAAGAGCGCGCCGAAACTGGATCTGACCGTCGAGCCGTCGCTCGACTCGCTGCGGCTCTACTTGCGGGAAATCGGCAAGGTGCCGCTGCTGACCGCCGACCAGGAGGTCTATCTGGCCAAGCGGATCGAGCGCGGCGACATGAGCGCGAAGACCCAGATGATCGAGGCGAACCTCCGCCTCGTCGTCTCGATCGCGAAGGGGTATCTCGGACGAGGGTTGAGCTTCCTGGACTTGATCCAGGAAGGCTCGCTGGGCCTGATCCGCGCGGTGGAGAAGTTCGACTACCGCAAGGGCTACAAGTTCTCCACGTACGCGACCTGGTGGATCCGGCAGGCCGTGACGCGCGCGATCGCCGACAAGGCGCGCACGATCCGCATCCCGGTCCACATGGTCGAGAAGCTCAACAAGGTCGTGCACATCGAGCGCCAGCTCGTGCAGCGTCTCGGGCGGGAGCCGAAGCCCGAGGAGATCGCCGAAGAGCTCGAGATGACCACCGAGGAGGTGCGGGAGATCCTGCGCATGGCGCAACACCCCGTGTCGCTCGAGAAGCCGATCGGCGAGGAAGAGGACTCCGAGCTCGGAGACTTCGTCGAGGACGAGAACACGGAGACACCAGACGAAGCGGCTTCGTTGACGTTGCGCCGCTCCGACATCGAGACCGCTCTGGCGTCGCTGCCCGAGCGCGAGCGTCAGGTGATCGAGCTTCGCTTCGGTCTGACCGGCGGCCAGCCCTGCACGCTCGAAGAGGTCGGCAGAGCCTTCGGCGTGACGCGCGAGCGCATCCGCCAGATCGAGAACAACACGCTCAAGAAGCTCGAGAGCCTCCCCGAGGCACAGGCCCTGCGCGACTGCGTCTGAACCTGATTCGGCCCGGAGGCCGAACCAGGTTCACGACTTAGTTGGGCTCGACGCGCGCCGCGGGCACGAACAGGCGGCAGTGCGGGCACTTGAAGCCGCGGTAACGCTCGGCCGACCCGTCCAGCAGGCTCGCGCTGAACGTCTTCTTGCAGTGCGGACAGACGATGTCGGTGTGCTCCTCCGGCGC
Source organism: uncultured Thermoleophilia bacterium (assembly GCA_963823265.1). Lineage (GTDB taxonomy): Bacteria > Actinomycetota > Thermoleophilia > Gaiellales > Gaiellaceae > PALSA-600. The sequence goes on along the minus strand of CAWGLA010000008.1, from coordinate 53,383 downwards.
GACGTCGTCGCTCATCGTCAGGCGAGGGAAACGGACTCGATGCGGACGTCGTCGCGAGGGCGGTCGCCCGGGCCGGTCTCGACCTGCTCGATCGCGCTGACGACGTCCATCCCGGAAGTGACCCGGCCGAAGACGGTGTGCTTGCCGTCGAGCCAGGGACAGGCGTCCGCGGTGACGATGAAGAACTGTGAGCCGTTCGTGTTCGGGCCTGCGTTCGCCATCGCGAGCGCGCCCTTCTCGACCTTGTGGTCGTTGAACTCGTCCTCGAACTGATAGCCCGGCCCGCCTGACCCCGTGCCCGTCGGGTCGCCGCCCTGGATCATGAAATCGCCGATCACGCGGTGAAAGATCACGCCGTCGTAGAAGCCGTCCTGTGCCAGCTTCTTGAAGTTCTCGACGGTCTTCGGCGCATCCTCGTCATACAACTCGACGTCGATGGCGCCGTGGTTTGTCTGCAGCGTCGCATTGGTCATGCGAACACCTTAACCACGGCGTAGATTCAGCCGGGTGGAGATCCGCCGCGGCGGTGCTGTGATCACGGTGCTCGTCCTCGTCGGCTGTGGGGCGAGCCGGGAGCAGCCTTCGGCGAGCCAATGGCCGACGGGCGCGGTGGTCGTGATCGAGCAGTTGCGTGGCGACATCCTCGCGGTCGCAGGCGCCGATCGCGTCCCGGCGGCCCGGGCTGCGCTGAACGACGAATCGCAGCTCTACGGCCTGCTGATCGCGTTCAGCGACGTTGCAGGCTGCCGTCACATGGTCTTGTCGCTCGGCGTGCGGCCCGCCCGGTTCGTCACGGTGAACCGGCTGCTCGACCGTGCTTGCCGGCCGCTGCAACGGGCCGCGGCGTTGTTCACCAACGCGACCACCCGGGCCGACCCACGCGCCCTCGTCGCAGCGGCGCGCCAGGCCGGTGTCGCACTGGCGCCGCTCGACCGTGCCAGATTGGCGCTGGCCCGGTCGCGAGGCGCGGGGTAGCCTCTATCGCTTCCTGATCGCGCCGAGCGCGTAGCCTCCCTCGAGCATCGCCGGCGCGCGCTGCGTGAGCGAGTCCCAGGCCGGGACGTCCCAGCCGAACGAGTCCGCCAGGCGGACGATCATGTTGAAGAACGCACAGACCGCGGCCGCGTCGCGCAGCGCCTGGTCGGACACGCCGGTCGCGCGCACGGCGGCGGCGTGCTCGGGCGCCAGCTCGTCGGGGCGAAGCGTCAGTTGCTCGAGAAAGACGAGCGTGGCGGCGAGCTCGGGACGAAGCGGTGCCGTGCGCCAGTCGTCGACGACCGCCTGCCAGACTTCCTCACCGAGCGCGTACGACGCAACTGCGCCGTGGGAGCCCGTTCAGAACGGGCATTGGTTCAGTAACGAGGTGAATCCGGCGAACAGCTCGCGTTCGCCGGCGGTCCAGTCCGACGGGCCGCGCATCACCTGGTCGAGTGCGTCGGAGAACGGCCGGCCGAAGAGCTCGGGCCGGTAGAGCAGTGTCTTGACGACGCCGAGCGGCTCTCGGCCGCTGTGCGCGCGGATCTCGGCGAGGAATGCCGCCTCGTCGGGTGCGTGCCCGTGGTCGACGACGTCGAGCCTCATCCGATCACGTCCATGGCCTTGTCGAGCCGCCGCAGTCCCTGGCCGATCGCGGCGGCAACGGTCTGCTCGAAGATCTCGTCCTCGGTGATCCCGGACGCCTTGAGCGCCTCGACGTCCGAGTCGGTGACCGTGTAGGCATGTTCTCGCACCTTCGTGAGGTACGAGGCCATCGTCCGCGGGGGCGGCGGCGTCGCGGCAACGACCGCACGCAGCTGGTCGATCGACTCGTTCACGCCGGACAGCTTACTGACTAGATGGGCGAGCTCACGAGCGCCGGATTGCGCGCTTCCAACAGATATCCGCGGCCGTCGAGCCAGAACATGATGCCGCCGAGCGCGCGATCCGCGACCCATTCCTCCACCGTGCGCAACAGGGCGGCCAGGTCGTTGTAGCGGGCGGGTGAGAGATACACGCTGACGGAGGTGACGTTCGACTCCCTGTAGGCGTGGCAGGCCCACGAATCGTCGAGCCGCGAAACGAGGTCGCGAGCCTGGGTCAATGAGGGAACGTCGAAGACGACGACGTCGGTGAGCTCCGCGTGCTGCATGAGTCCAGGTTCGCGTGTGCGAGCAAGCGCTGCCTGACGCAGATATGTCATTCGAGTGCCGGTCGGAAACGTCCGGAGGAGGGCTAGGGGTGCGCGACGTTCGTGTCCGGAGACGGCGCTCCCGATCCGAAGCGGCGCCGCCCGAGCCAGTAACCGACGAGCCCGACCGGCAGCGGGAGCCAGTACGAGACGAGCCGGTAGGCGAGCGTCGCAGCCGCGGCGTCTCCCGCACTGACGCCGGCCAGGATCAGGAGGCCCGTCAGCCCGGCTTCGACGAACCCGAGCCCGCCCGGCGTGAGCGGGATCAACGACAGGAGTGACGCCGCCGCATAGGCGAGGAGGACGATCGCCGGCTCGGCGTGGATGTCGAGCCCCTTCAGCACGCAGAGCAGTGCGAGATAGTCGAAGCCCCATTTTCCGAGCGCCGCCAGGCCGGCGACGAACGGGTGCGCGGTGACCGCCCGTCGGATGCCGTCGCGCTGGATCAGGAGGTGCGCGGGGAGATCCTCGAAGCGCTCGCGCTGCCCCACCCAGCCGGCCGCCGTCCGCGCTCCACGTCCGAGAACGAGCAACGGCGCATCCCACGCCAGCGCGGCGATGATCGCGAGGCCGAGCAGCGTGAACGCCCCGCCGCCGATGTAGGCGACCTTGCGCAGTCCCTCGGGTGCCGCGACATCGCCGATGCCGGCGAGCGTCGCCACGACCGGCAGCGCGAACACGGCGGCGGTCGTGGCGGTGGCACTCGCAGTCAGGCCCGACGCCACGCGCTCCCCGGGGAGGCCGGAGCGGACGAGCATGCCGTACTGGACGGCACCGGCGGCCGCCCCGCCGCCGGGGACGATGCTCCCGGCTGCGTTCGCCGCGAGCTGCGACGTGCCGACGGCGAACCAGCTGCGTGTTCCCACCGCGATCCGCTGCAACGTCCACAGTGCGACGAATGCCAGCGCTTCGAAGCAGACGGCGAGCCCGAGCCAGAGCGGATCGATCCCTCGGAGCTCGGGCCACGAGGACAGGACGTCCAGAATCTTCGGCAGCAGAAGGTAGAGCGAGCCTGCTGCGACGAGCAGCAGGATCACGCGGGTGACGATCTGCCGCGTCACGCGGAGGAGCTGAGCGCTAGTCGGTGAGCGAAGAGCACGAGGAGGCCTGCGAGAAGGCGTCTCCGAGCTCGCCCTTCGCATCGAGCCCCTTGAGCTGATCGAAGGCCGTGGTGATCTGAGTCTGCGCCGTGGCCAGCGCGCCCGTGGCCGTGGAGATGCCGGCGAGGACGCCGGAGTCCGTCGTCGATTGGATGGTGGTCGCGTCGGCATCGAGCTGGGAGGAGAGCGTGTCGAGCGTCGTCTTCGCCTGCTTGCCCGCGTCGGTGTCGGGCTTCCCGAGGCTCTTCGTCGTGGAGATGAAGGTGTCGGTTGCGCTCTTCACCTGGTCCGCTGCGTCTTGCAGGCCGGACTTCGAGAGATCCCCGGTCAGCGTCTTCGCCGTGTCGGTGAGCGAGTTCTTGTAGGTCGTCACAGCGCTGCAGACGCCGTTCGCCCACTCGACGGTGCTGGAGGTCGTGGTCGTCTCGGCGCTCTTACTGGAGCCACACCCCGCAGCGAGAAGCGCCGCGGCGAGCACGACTCCGGCTCCAAGGACGCGCAGGTCCAGCAGCCTGGTCACGACGGGGCCACCGCGGCGGGCGGCGGGGGCGGGGGCGGCGCCGCGCGTTCGCCGGGGAACTCGGCGAGCGTCTGCCGACGAAGGGCGACGACGCCGAGCGCAACGAGCCCGGCGAGGAGGAGGATCCCGACCGGAGTGCGCAGCGCATGCGTGCCGCCCCAGAGCACGAGGAGCAGGTAGACGACGCCGACCGCGGCCCACGCGATCCCTTGGTTCTCGTTGAGAACGGGCGCAATGTGTGCGCGCGCGATGGTCGCAACGCGCGTCGGGCCGGCAAGCACCGCCGCGAGCACGCCGACGACCCCGTAGAAGACCACGGACCACCCGATCTCACCGAGGACCGACGTGTAGATCAGCCACACGTGGTGTGCCGGATCACGGTACTGGAGGTCGGTCAACGAGTTGACGACGTAGTTCCCGCCCGCACGGCGAACGACGAGGACGAGCAGCCCGACCAGCACGAAGGCCCAACCGACGTTCCGGAGCGTGGCGCGGCGTTCACCCGCAGCGAGATAGATCGCGCCGGCAAACATCAGGAGCACCAGCAGGAGGGCCCAGCCACTGACTGCCCGGACCGCTTTCACCGCTGTCTGTACCGCCCCGAGCTGGTCCGAGCGCATGACGGTGATCACACCCGTGTTCGGCGGGATCCGCGCCACTGCGGCCGCCGGGAGGCCGAGCTGCGGTGCCAGCTGCGAGAGCAGCTCCCCGAGGTCGACGGTGACCTCGCCGTTGCCGGTCGAGATACCGGCTCGCGTCTTGTTCTCCAGCACCGCGATCAGGCGCTGGTGTGTCACCGACATCGAGTCGACCCAGAGTTTCTGCACGCGAGGACGCGTGAGCAGCAGCTTCACTCCGTCCGTTGCCGGCTGGCGGAGAGCCGCCGCCGCCGGCGCCGCGAACGGCTTCAGGCCGGGCGGGAGCTTCTGGGCGATCGCGGCGGGCACGTCGACGTTGTCGTAGAGACTGTTGACGAGATAGACGGAGAGGGCGGTCTGGACGGTTGGCTCCCGGATGAGCTGCGTGCTCGCCTTGTTCCAGTTGCTGTTGTCGAACATCTGGCGGTTGATCCAGGTCGCCAGAATCACGAGCACTCCGAGCAGCGATGCCAGCACGATCAGCGCCCAGACGGCGGTCCGCCTGCCACCGCTGAGCCTGGTCACGGGTACCTGAGCTGCCGGGTCGGCCATCGCCCCATCGAATCGCGGCCGGATCCGGTCGGCATCGTCCGAATGGGACGAAAGGCTTCCGAGGCGTGATGTCGCTCCTCGAACGACATTTGTGTCGGATCAGTGGATTCCCTTATGTTAATTCCCCTCTCACCCTGAAAGGGTGAAACGTGCTCCCGGACCCTGAGTTGAAAGGAATCGATGCCGCTCTCCGGCCGCGCCGGCGCGAAAGCCGTCCTCGTTGAGGCAGACGACTGTGGGCTTCCCTTCGGCGTCGTCGCGGCGAAGATCCGCCCGCCGATCCTGAGGCCCGGGGTCGTGTCGAGAACTGCGCTCGTCAACCGCCTCCGCGCGGGGCGGTCCGCGCGGGCCGTATCGGTGGTCGCGCCCGGTGGCTACGGCAAGACGACGCTGCTCGCCCAGTGGGCCACGCGCGATGATCGCCCCTTCGCGTGGATCTCGCTCGACCGGCGCGACAACGACCCCGTGGTGCTCTTGCGGCACGTCGTCGCGGCGATCAACGAGATCATCCCGGTCGACCCACGGCTCCTCGACGCGCTCGCGGCTCCGGGCGGCTCGATCTGGACGACCGTCGTTCCCCGGGTCGCCGCCCTGGTCGCCGCCGCGGACGACTGTGTGCTCGTGCTCGACGACACGCACGAGGTTTGCGAGCCGGACTCGGCCGAGCTGCTGGCCATGCTGGCCGACCACGTGCCCGAGGGCTCTGCACTCGTCCTCTCGAGCCGGGTCGAGTCGGTGCTCGTGACGAGGCTGCGCAGCGCGACCACGTTGCTCGAGATCGGGACCGCCGATCTCGCGCTCACGCGGCGTGAGGCGGAGCTCCTGCTGCGCAGCGCCGGCGCGCGCCTGTCGGACGCCGACTTCGCCGACCTGATCGAGCGGACCGAGGGGTGGGCCGGCGCGTTGTATCTCGCGACCCTGTCGATGAAGAAGCCCAGCGCCGGCCCGGTCGGCGCGGTCGGCAGCGAGCGAGGAGCGGCCGACGACCGCTACGTGACCGACTACTTCCACTCCGAGTACACGGCGGGCCTGACGCCCGAGCGGCTGACGTTCCTGCGCCGGACGGCGGTGCTGGAGAAGATGTGCGGCGCCCTCTGCGACGCGACGCTCGAGACCGATGACGCCTTCGACCAGCTCGAGGCGCTCAGGCACTCGAACCTCTTCCTCGTCCCGCTGGACGAGGAAGGCCTCTGGTACCGCTATCACCATCTCTTCCGCGATCTGCTGCGGCGGGAGCTGCTCGAGACCGAGCCCGAGCTCGCGAAGGAGCTGGGCGGGCGGGCCGCGGACTGGTTCGAGCGGCACGGCGATGCGGAGTCGGCGCTCGAGCACGCGCTCGAGGTCGGCGACACGGATCGCGCGGCGCGGATCTTCGCCGAGATCGCGCTGCCGACGTACTGCAGTGGCCGTGCAGCGACCGTGGAGCTCTGGCTCGGGCAGTTCGACGCCACCGCACTGGCCCGGCATCCGACGCTCGCGGTGCAGGGAGCGCGAATGCACGCATTGCGTGGATCGTCGGAGGAAGCCGAACGTTGGCTCGACCTGGCCGCCCGCTCGAGCAGCGAGGATCCCGAGGTGTGCGCTCAGATCGCGGTGATGCGCGCCTCGTTCTGTCGCGACGGCGTCGGCACGATGCTGTCGGACGCAGGCTCGGCGGTGGCCTCGCTGCCGGAATCGAGCGACTGGAAGGGCCTCGCGCTCCTGGTTTACGGCGTCGCTCACTCACTGCTCGGTGACAATGAGCGCGCCAACGAGCTCTTCGGGGAGTCGATCTCGCACGCGAGGCGCGTCGGGCTCGATGAGACACAGGTCATCGCGACGGGCGAGCGCATGCTGCTCGCCGAAGAGGCGCACGACCACGCCGCATCGGACCGGCAGGCCGCCGAGCTCTCCCAGCTCCTCGCGAGCGGCATGCTGGATGCCTCCGTTCCCGTCGCTGTTGCCTTTTCCGCCGCGGCGCGGTCGCAGCTTCGCCACGGCCGCTGGGATCACGCGCGTGCGCTGCTCAACCATGCGCTCAGGCTCACCCCGTTCCTCACGGATGCGATTCCCTGGCTCGCCGTGCAGACCAGGCTCGAGCTGGCCCGCACCTTCCTGGCTCTGCGCGACATCACCCTGGCCAAGGCGCTCCTGGCCGAGATCGACGACATCTTCGCCCGCCGGCCCGACCTCGGCGTGCTCGCCGAGCAGACGGAGGCGCTGCGGGTGGCGATCGACACGATGCCGATGCTGGACTACGGCAAGGGCTCCAACTTGACGGCCGCCGAGATGCGGCTGATGCCGTTCCTGCCGACGCATCTCTCGTTCCGCGAGATCGGCGACCGGCTGCACCTCTCACGCAACACGATCAAGACGCAGGCGATCTCCATCTACCGCAAGCTCGGCGTTTCGACCCGCGGCGAGGCGATCGACGAGGCTGTGCGGCTCGGCCTCGTCGCCGAGACCGGCCCGGTCCGGGAGGCCGTCCCCTCGGGCTGACCCGCAGTGCCGGTTCCGGACGACCGCGAGGAAGCTACGCGTGGAGTGGAGTCGGCGGCGGCAACGGAGGCTCCGCCTCCGACTTGACCTCGACGTCCACGCGGGCGGCGCCCAGCTCACGCATGATGTGCACTGCCGCGGAGGTGAGCGGCGCGGCGAGCACGAGCCCGATCATCCCGACGAGACAGCCTGCTGCGATCGTGACGACCAGGACCACGAGCGGGTTGAGATCGAGCGCCGAGCCCATCGCAAACGGCTGCAGGATGTTCTGGAGCAGCCCGTTCGCCAGGATCACGATCACGAGCATGATCAACGCCGTCGAGGTTCCCTGCGCGCCGAGTGCGATCACCACGGCGAACGCGCCGGAGACGAACGCGCCGACGAACGGAACGTACGCGCCGACGAAGGTGACGACGCCGATCGTGCCGGCGAGCGGCACGTCGAGGACGAGCGCGCCGAGAGTGATCACGGCCGCGTTGAAGCCTGCGATGATCGTCACGCCGCGGAAGTAGCCGCGCAGCGATCGGATGATCCCGCCGGTGATCGTCTGGCCGACCGGCTGCGGCACCCCGAGGTGACGGTCGACCCATCTGCGCATCGAGGGGCCGTCCTTGAGCAGGAAGAAGGTGCTGAGCCAGGCGAGCGAGAGACCGAACACGACCGACGTGAGCCCCTGTAGAGCATGGACCGTGCCCTCGATGAGAGTCGCGAGAATCTTCGGCACGTCGCTCTTGACGCTCGAGGAGGCGCTCGCTGCTCCTGATTGATCGACGCCCGCGCTCTCGAGCCAGGACTGCAGATGGTCGACGGCGGCGCCGGACTCCTTCGCGATCGCGCCCTGCTGCGACGTGATCCCGCCGATCACCAGCACCACGATCACTCCGGCGATCGCGGCCAGCGCGACCAGGACGAGCGCGGCGCCTCCGACCCGAGGCACGCGGTGCAGCTGCAGCCAGCCCACGCTCGGCATCGTGACCGTGGCGATGATCGTCGCTGCCACGAGCGGCCCGACGATCGTGAAAGCCGCAGAGAGCACCCAGACGACGGCGGCGAGGAGCGCGAGGAAGCCGATCAGGAACCACGAGGTCAGCCCGAGGTCACGCAGCCAGCCCGGCGCCGCGAAGGAGACACTGGTCGTCTCTGGGCGCATGGTCGAATCGTCGGTATTCATCTCGCCGAGCAAATCCGCGAGAAGCTTCGGGTTCATCGCCCCGATGGGATGAAGCGGCGGCGGCCGGAACGGAGGACGATCACGTGTGATGTTCCTGCGTGACCGGTCTGCGGCCGAAGGCATCGTCGAGTAGGTGGCGAGCGCGAATCTGATCGCCGTCGCCTACGACACCACGGAGCTGGCCGAGTCGGCGCTGCAGGCGGTCCGTGATCTGAGCGACGAGCACGCGCTCGTGATTCACGACGCGGCGATCGTGATCAGGCATGACGACGGTCGCGTCGAGCTCCAGCAGAGTCGTGAGCTCGCCACCGGGGAAGGGCTCGTGAGCGGCGGGGCGATCGGCCTCCTGCTCGGCCTGGCGCTGGCAGTGCCCGTCGCGGGCGCGCTCGTCGGCTTCGCGGGCGGAGTCGGGTTCGCGGCGCTCGACCGGGGAATCTCGAACGAGCACATGCGGAAGCTGGGCGCGACGATCGCACGGGGTCATGCCGTGCTCTTCGTGCTCGTCGGCGAGGTCGACTGGGCGAAGCTGAGGGAGCGTCTCGCTCTCCAGGGCGGCGAGCTGGTCGCCACGGAGGTCGCCGACGACGTCCTGCCCCTGCTCGGCGCGACGCCACCCGCCGCCTAGAGGCCCTCCTGCACCGCGATCCGGCCCTCGCGCGCGGCGGCGGCGAGCGCGGCGTGGTCGCGCTCGTTCAGATCCGCGTACGCGATCGCGAAGTCGGCCACGGTCCGGTCGAAGACATCCGACTTCCCCAGGTACGACGCGATCGCGATGCGATCGCCCGACCGCGCGTGAGCGCGAGCGAGCGTCCAGCCGCACGCCTGCGCGTAGAGCTGGAGCCCCGTGGGCTTGATGACCTCGAGATCGACGGAGGCCTTCCAGTCCCAGAGCTGCCGCACATAGAAATCGCGCGAGGCGCCGTCGAGGCCTCGGTCGATGTGGATCCAGCCGAGGAAGATGTCGCTCGCGGCCTGCATCAATCGCTGGCCCTCGACGATGCGCTGCCCGTGGTTGGCGAAGCCGCTCTTGCCGAGCTGCGACTCGAGCACCGACGCCCCTGCCTCCTTGATCTGCAGGAACAGCGGATCGCCGTCGTCGCGACCGAGCAGCAGCACGATCCAGCAGCGCGTCCCGACGCTGCCGACGCCGACGACCTTCCGGGCGAGGTCGATATAGCGGTAACCCTCGAGCAGGTGTCGCCGGTCGCCCTGCAGCGTGCGCCGGTAGGTGCGGAGGAGCCCTTGCAACTCGTCCTCGACCGCCTGCTGGTCGAGACCGTGCTCGAAATCGCGCAGGGGGACGACGAGCGGCGCGTCGGAGACGATCCGGCGTTCGCCGTCGACCACCTCGGTCAGCCGCGAGAACGCCTTCATGCTGTCCTTCGTCCGGGCCTTTGCCTCAACCTGGGTCACCTGTTTCGCCTGCTTGGTGGCGCGCCGGGCGCGGAACTCGGCCTCGATCGCGGCCGAGTCGAGCCGCGCGTACCAGACCTCGAGGTTGCTCATCGCAGCGAAGTCGCGCATCGCCTCGCGGTAGGCGCGGCCGACAGTCAGCACCGCCGCACGACGTTGGGCGTCGGTGAAGCCGCGGTCGCGTCCTGCGACCTCGAAGCTCGCGGTGAGGCGCTTCACGTCCCATTCGAACGGGCCTGCGAGTGTCTCGTCGAAGTCGTTGAGGTCGAAGACGAACGAGCGCTCGGGCGATGCGAAACCGCCGAAGTTCGCCAGGTGCGCGTCGCCGCAGAGCTGCACCGTCAGACCTGAGCGTGGCACCGGCCCGAGGTCGTGCGCCATCACGTTCGCGGCACCGCGGAAGAACGTGAACGGGGAGACCAGCATGCGTCCGTAGCGGATCGGAAGCAATTCCTGCACGCGCGAGGGGCCTTGCTCCTCGAGGAGCGCGACGGCATCCCGGTCCTCGCCGGAGCCGACTGCCGACTGGCCGGTGCGCGGGGCAGCCTCGCGCGCCGCTCGCCCACGCGCTGTGCGTTCGTCGGCAGTGGGCTGGGGCACCTTCTTCGGTGCCGGCGTCTCGGTGGTCATCTGCGGCTCCCCTCCTGGGTTGGGCGACTGCGAAAGTAGCCCGTGGCCCGCCGTTCGCGATCATCCGAAGGGGGTGAACTCAGGCCCGCTGCGTCAGGGGCCGATCGCAGTCCCGGCGCCGGGAGCAAGCAGCCGGACCTCCACCTCGGGGCTTCGCTCGCCGACGAGGCGCCGGAACACCTCGGGTGGCTCACGGAGGAAGGCGCGGCGGGACATGCCGAGCGGATGGAGGCTCCCCCAGTGGATGGGTATGACGATCCGGGGCCGGAGCAGGCTGACAGCCTCGGCCGCCCGCTCGGGGTCGAGATGGCCCTCGCCGAGGCTCGGCCCCCAGCCCCAGATGGGGACGAGAGCGACGTCCAGCGGGTCGGCCAGCCCAGCGAGCCCCGGGAAGAGATCGGTGTCGCCCGCGAAGTAGACCGTCTTGCTGCCCCGGACGAGAAAGCCGACCGCCGAGCCGGGGCGGCCGTGCCGCGCAGGGGTGGCCTGCACCGTGACGTGCTCGACCGTGCGCTCGTCGCCTTCGTCGACCGTAGCGACCGGCCGGCGGTAGCCGCGGCGGCGGAGCGACCGGGCGGCTCCGCGGCCCGCGACGACCTTGACACCGTTTCCGAGCTTGCGGAGCGAGCGCACGTCGAGGTGGTCACGATGGGCGTGCGACAGGAGCACGGCGTCGATCGGGCCGAGCTCTTCGCGGCCGGGCGGCGGCCGGAGCGTTCGGAGATGTGCGACCCGGCTGCGCAGGATGGGGTCGGTCAGGAGCCGCGTTCCGTCGAGCTCGATCAGCACGGTCGCATGGCCGACCCACGTGATCCTCAGCGGCGGCTCCCGCTCGGGCTCAGGCGTGCTCGGGCTCGCCCGCAGCCTTCGCGTCCTTCTTGGCCTGGTGTGCGGCCTTGCGCTTGGCTTGTTCGTCCTTGGCCTGGCCGTACGACGTCTCGACGAGTTGCCTGCCGCCCGACCAGCCGAAGGCCCAGACCATCAGGACGATCGCCAGGATGAGGTTCCAGGCGGTCGTGATCAACTGCTGGGCGACGGAGTAGGCGGTCGCATTCGAGGCGCTCGTGACCCCGTTCAGCGAGGCGACGTTGAACGCCTGGGTGACGCCGGCTCCGCCGGGGGTGACCGAGGTGACGTTCGCGATCGAGTTGCCGGCCATGATCCGCATCAGTGTGTGGAAGGTGACCGGGATGTCGTACGCGGCCAGGAAGATCGCCATCACGCAGAGGCTGGCGACCCACGACACCGCCTCGGGCGTGACGACCCGCAGGAAGTACGCGCCCGGATGGGCGAGGATCTGGCCGCCTTCCTTCGCCTGGTCCCACCACTTGACGACGCGCGGCCACAACATCCGGACGAGCAGTGCGATCAGGATCCCGCCGCCGATCAGGATCACCGCCACCGCCCACGGGTGGTCCTTGATGAAACTGAACTGGATGTCGAACGAGCCGCCCACCGTGAGGAACAGGTACAGGTACGGGAATGCTCCGATCACGACGAAGAAGATCTTCTGCACCGCGTACACGGCGAGGATGCCGGCGAAGGTCGCGCCCGGGATGATCAGCGTCAACATGATCAGCATCACGGCGGTGCCCAGGTTGGCGGGGAGGATCGAGTTGAGCCCGACCGAGGTCGCATACGCCGCGAAGATCTGCAGCCAGCGCACCCGGCCCGGGTACGCGAAGCGCAGGATCGAGTAGTAGGCGAACGCGGCAGCACCCGTCTGCACCGTCTTCAACGTGACCGCGGCCACGAGGCTTGCGAGCGAGATGGCCGTCATCGTGTCCCAGAGGTCGGCGAACCAGCCCTTGAGGTCCCAGCCGCACAGATTTGCCACGGCGCCGATCACCAGGACGACGAGTGCGATGACCAGCCAGCGCAGCCAGCGGACATGGCTTCCCTTCGCGGGTTCAATCATGGCGGCCGTGCTGGTCATGTGCGCACCTCGGTTCGAGTCGGGGGAGGTCCGATCGCAACGCTGGGATCGTTGTCGTTCAGGAGCCGGCGCCAACTCATCAGCACATCATGGACGCTCGCCGCGCCGACGATCGGATCATCCGCCAGCGGAAGCCGCTCGGGGAAGAGCAGGAAGGGCTGGGTCTGCGGGCCGCCGATGCCTCCGTGGAAGGAGATCAGCTCCTCGAAGGCGCAGCCGGATTCGAGTGTCGGATCGTAGAAGCTGCCGACCATGATGTCGGCGACGTGGGCGAAGCCGTCGGTGCGCAGCAGGTGCTGAGGGACATTCGGCGAGAAGCTTGCGAGCGGATCCTCGCCCTCGACCCGGCCCTCGGTGAGGTAGTGCGTGCCGCGGGCTCCGAGCGCCACCGCGCCGTGCCGCTCGGAGTGGACGAGCAGCCAGCCGATGTGCGGGTGCCCGCGCAAGGCGTCGAGGAGCTGCGGGTGCAGCGCCTGGATCTCCTCGAGCGAGAGCCGCCGGCGCTGCTCCATCAGGTAGACGAGCCCCAGGTTGCCCGAGCCGAGCACGATCACGTCCTTGTCGGAGACGTCGTTCTTCGGGCGCTTCTTCGTCGTTTGCCCGCTCGCTTCGGAGAGGGCGTGCCCGACCACCGCGTTCTGCTCGTCGCCTCCGGCGATGTGCGTGACGCTGCCGTGCGCGAGGTTGCGCTCCACGAGCTCCTGGAGGCCGTAGCCGTTGCGCTGCTTGAACGTGGCGCCCTGGGTCTGGCCGTGGTCCGAGAGGACGACGATCTCGTACGGACGTGCCGCATAGCGGCGTGCGCGATCGATGCGGCCGAACTGCTGGTCGAGCTTGCGGAGCGCTTCCAGGGTGTCGGCGCGCTCGAGGCCCGAGTGGTGCGCGACCTCGTCGTAGCTCGAGAACGTGGCATACACGGCGGGACGCCCCTTCATCATGTCCGTCAGCACGCCGTACACGATCAGGTCGCGCACGACCACGCACAAGGCGGCGCGCATGAACGGATAAAGGCCGCCGCGGTGACCGCGCGGCCGGATGTCTCGTCGTTTCGCCCGCGAGGAGGCTGTCACCTCGAGGAACACTTCCCAGCCGAAGAGGACGAGCGCGCGCATCACGTTGAAGCCGTTGGCGAGAAAGGCCCGGTAGCCGGGATTCGAGCGTTTCTCCGCGTCCAGCCGGCTGACCGTGAGAATCACGTGATCGGCTTCGCCGGAAAGAAGGTTCCCGCGGCTCGCGCCGCCGTCGATGAGCAGCCCTCGGCCGGTTGCGAGCCGCCGCTCGATCTCCGCGCAGTCCTCCGGCCCGGAGCAGGCTCGGAGCGTCGCCGTCTCCTTCTCGACCCAGCGAAACGCGGGCACGTCGTCGTTCGATCCGAGCAGGATCCCGGCCTGTGATGCGCCGGTCTGGGACGAGAGGTCGGTCTCCCATTCGACGAGGCGGTACGACCCCTCGGCGAGCCAGCGCGCCATCGTCGGCGCGCTGCCGTCGCGCATCGCATGCTGCAGCACCGGCAGCGCGAGCCCGTCGATCTCCAGGAACACGATCCCGGGCGCATCCGTGACCGTCCGCTCGCCGGAGCGGCGCGCGATGCGCTGGGTGACTCTGAACGCATAGGTGTCGTCGTCGTTGCTGCCGAAGACCACGTCGAGCACGACGCCGACCGCCGATGCGACGAGCGCAACCCCGAGCGCCGACCAGAACGAGTCCATCGCCAGGCGCCCGTCGGTCACCCGGTCGGCTGCCAGCAGCATCAGCGCGTCGAGCACGAGGATGAGCACGAAGCCCAGGAGCAGTGTGAACGGCAGCCGGAGCGCCGCGACGAGGGGCGGCAGGATCGCGTTCAGGATCCCGATCACCGCCGCGGCGGCCAGAGCCCCCCAGAACGCCGTGACGTGCGCGCCCGGAACGATCCAGGCCGCGAGCAGCAGCGCGAACGTGACCGACAGCCACGCGGAGACGAGCTGTGCCGGCCTCAACCGCGGCTGTTCGGGCCTCCAGCCCGTCGTCGCACCGGAGCCCGGCGGGACGATCATCGGTTGGTTGTCGGTCACGAGTCAATCGAACCGGGACAGCGCCTGCCGGCCATCGTCCGCATCGGATGAAAAGGCCGTCCGGTGCGCCGCTGACTCAGCCTGGCGATGCGGTGGTCGTCGGGCTCGGTGCCTTCGCCGGAGCGAGCCTCGCCGACGTCACGTACGCCACCGTCACCGCGACGATGATGAGGGGCATCAGAGCGACCGCATCGGCTTGGAGGAACACGCTCGCCAGCAGAACCGACGTCAACGGCAGGCCGAGCATCGCAACACTCATCGCTCCCACGCCCATCCCGACCCCGGCGATCATCGGCAGCCCGGGGGCGTGGGAGAGGGCGATGCCGCCGGTCGCGCCGAGGAAGAGGGCCGGGAACACCGGGCCGCCCCGGAAGCAGCTCAGGGAGAGCCCGTACGCGATCCCCTTGCAGGCAAAGAGCAGCAGGAGCGTCCAGAAGGACCAGCCCGCGGCGGTCTGGATCAGCTGCGGTAGCTGGTCCTGGCCCGAGAAGAGCACCTCCGATGAGCTCCTTCCCGTCGCCTCGGCGAATCCCACCGCCAGCGCGGCGACCAACAGGCCGACGACGGGCGTGAGCGCGACGGAGCGTTGTTCGACAATGGGTTGGAGGACGAGCCCTAGACGCCGGATGGCCGAGCCGAGCACCGCAGCCACGATGCCGATCGCGATCGCCCAGAGGAACTCGGGGCCGTCAGGGCTGCCGAAGGCCGGAATGTCCGGGATCGCCAGCGAAAACGTGCCGAAGCCGGTCCAGGCTCCCAAGCCGACGAAGATCAGTGATCCCACCCCGGCGGCAAGCAGGCCGGGGACGAGCACGACGCCCAGCAGCGGTCCACCGAGCCCGGCCGCCTCCATGAGCAGGAACGCACCGACGAGCGGGGAGCCCAGGAGAGTGCTGATCGCCGCGAAGCTGCCCGACGCTGCGATCACGGCGACAGCCTGCTCGGGAGCGTCCTTCTTGACCAGATGCACGGCCAGGACGCCGAGGCCGCTTCCGATCGCGATCAGCGGCGCCTCGGGGCCGAGCACGACGCCGAGACACAAGGTCGCGAGCGAAGCGATCACGATTCCGGGCAGCTCGATCGGCGGCGTCGCACCGCCGGTCTTGAAGCCCTCGGCCGGCTTGTGCCCGGCGGTGCCCGGGAGGGAGCGAATCGTCAGGGCGACGATCAGCCCGGCCAACACCGGCCAGGGAAGCGGCCACCAGACGGGCGCGGTGCTGAACCCGAGCTCCTTGGGCAGAGTCGCGAAGACGTACGTCTGTGCCTCCGAGACCGCCTTGAGGAAGAAGTAGGCGGTGAAGGCGACCACGACGCCGACGGCGGCGCCGAACGCCAGTAGGACCAGATAGCTGCGACTGCGAAGCAGCTCCATCGGGTCGGGGGAAGCGGCGGCCGGCGAAGGACTGCCCATGTCAGGCGGACGACCCAGCTGATCCCATCCCTGGAGCATTGCCGCTCATCCGCCCGCGCGGCTCACCCCGACGGGATGAGCGTGGAATTGACCCGGATGGGCTAGAGCCCCGGTCGCCCCTCCGGGCAACACTGGACGTATGCTCATTCAGCTCGATCCGAGGGTCGTGAAGAAAGCTCAGCGCGGTGACGAAGAAGCGTTCTCGACCATCGTCCGCGCCTATCACCTGCCCATTTTCAACTACGTGCTTCGCTCGGTCGGAGACCGGGAGCTCGCCGAGGACCTGACGCAGGAGGTGTTCCTGCGCGTCTGGCGGGCGCTGCCGAGGTACGCGTTCCGCGCCAAGCTGACAACCTGGATCTTCCAGGTGGCGAAGAACGTCGTCCTGGACGACATCCGCTCCAAGAAGAACCGGTTGCAGCCGATCGAGCTCGTGCCCGAGCTCTCACCGGCGGCTCCCGAGCCGCCGATCGAGCAGGGCGAGACGATCCGCGCTCTCTGGGTCGCCGTCGAACAGCTGAACGTCGATCTGAAGACGGCCCTGCTGCTGCGCGACGTCGTCGGGCTCTCGTACAACGAGATCGCCTCGACGCTCGACGTTCCGCTCGCCACCGTCAAGTGGCGGATCTACAGCGCCCGCAACGAGGTGCAGGCCGCCCTGGCGGAGGCCGGCGTCACCCTCGCGCCGGCCGACCAGTCGGTCGCCGAGACCGCTTAGGGCCGGGCGGGGACGCTCGATCGCCCCGCCCCGGCCGTTCCCCTCGATTCGCTAGTCGCGCGCGAACGCGCCGGCCAGCTCGCTCTCCAGATCGACCCACGGCTCACCGGCGACGTCGATCGACCGCCTCGTGGATCGTGCCGCCGACGAAGGCCCACGGTGACGTCCCCGGGTAGTCGTCGGTCACGGGCTCGGCGCCTTCCTTGCCGACGTTCAGCCCCTCGCCGGCGAGCGAGAACTTACCTGGCTGGGTCTTGATCTTCCCTTCACCGACCGGCTCGTCGTTCAGGTACAGCGTCAGCGTGCCCTCGGTCGGCATCGCGTCGCCCTCCTTGACGAACGACACCGAGAGGACGTGCTCGCCGACCGGGATCGGCTTGGTCGACTCGATGATCTGCTCGAACTCGCCGACCCAGTTGTAGACGTACTTGAACGTGCCGCTCTTCATGTAGAGGGCATGACCGCCGAAGCGCGACCCCTGCGAGAACAGGACTCCATCGGCCTCGGGCGAGTCGATCTTCACCTCGACCCCGATCGCGTAGGAGCGGTTGCGGATGTTCGGCGTGACCGACTCCGGCACCTCCGCACAGTCGGGGTAGTAGACGTAACGGTCACGAGGCTTGGACAGCTGCGGCCGCGGCGCGAGGAGAATCCCGATCGCATCGCGCGACTCGAGCGGCAGCGCGCCGTACTTGCCCGCCTCGGCCCACCAGAGAGCGACCAGCTCCTGGAGCTTCTCTGGGCTCTCCTCGGCGAGGTCTTGGCATTCGCTCGGATCCGCGTCCACGTTGAAGAGCTCCCACCGCTGAGAGGCGAAGTCGCCCCAGGCGTTCGGTGCCGCGGGGGTGACGGAGGCGGCCTTCCAGCCGTCGTGGTAGATCGCGCGGGTGCCGAGCATCGAATAGAACTGCGTCTGCTTGCCTTTGGCCGCGGCGTCCCCCAGGCTGGCGGCGAAGCTCTCTCCTTCCAGCGGATGCTGCGTGAAGCCGTTGACGACCTCGGGCAGCTCGACTCCGAGCAGTTCGTAGATCGTCGGCGCGATGTCGACCGCGTGCGTGTACTGCGTCCGGACACCCGCCTCCTTGATGCAGGCCGGCCACGACACGATCATCGGGTCGGCCGTGCCGCCCTGGTAGCTCGCGTAGCGCTTCCACATCTTGAACGGCGTGTTGAAGGCCCAGGCCCAGCCGGTCGGATAGTGGTTGTAGGTCTTCGGACTGCCGAGCTCGTCGAGGTACTTGAGCGCCTCCTCGACCGTGTCCGGAATGCCGTTGAAGAACTTGTTCTCGTTCACCGAGCCGTTCGGGCCGCCCTCGCCCGAGGCGCCGTTGTCCGAGACCAGCACGATCAGCGTGTTGTCGAGCTGCTCCGACTTCTCGAGGTAGTCGAGCACCCGTCCGAGCTGGTCGTCGGCGTGGCTCAGGAAGCCTGCGTAGACCTCGGCCATGCGCGAGAAGAGATGCTTCTCGTCGTCGGAGAGCGAGTCCCAAGGCCGCACGACGTCGAGCTCGCCCCAGCTCTGGCCCTTGGGGCTTTTCAGGTCGGTGTACGGGTTGATCGGCGACAGCTCGGCGTGCTCGGGAATGACCCCGAGCTGCTTCTGGTTCGCGAAGACGAGCTCGCGGTAGGCCTCGTACCCCATGTCGAACTTGCCCTTGTACTTGTCGGCCCACTCGGTCGGCACGTGGTGCGGGGCGTGGGCGGCTCCGAACGAGTAGTAGAGGAAGAACGGCTTCCCCGGCGCCACCACCTTGGCGTCCTTGATGAACGACAGCGCCTTGTCGGTGATGTCGACCGAGAAGTGGTAGCCCTGCTCCGGCAGCTGGGGCTGTTCCACCGAATGGTTGTCGTAGGTGAGGTCCGGATACCACTGGTTCGTCTCCGCGCCGAGGAAGCCGTAGAAGCGCTCGAAGCCGCGCCCGAGCGGCCAGTCCTTCTTCGTCGAGGCGTTGTTCATCTCGTCCTCGGGACAGAGGTGCCACTTGCCGACGATGTAGGTGTTCCAGCCGAGCTCGCCGAGGATCGCGGGGATCATCGCGCACTCGCCCGGGATGTGACCGCTGGCATTCGGGAAGCCCGAGGCGGCCTCGGTGATGCACGCCATCGAGTTCGTGGTGTGGTTGCGTCCCGTCAAGAGGCACGAGCGCGTCGGCGAGCAGAGCGCTGTCGTGTGGAAGTTCGTATACAGAAGCCCCCGGTCGGCGATCCGCTTGATGTTCGGGGTCTCGATCAGCCCCCCGAACGACTCCAGCGCCGAGAAGCCGACGTCGTCCAGCACGATGTAGAGCACGTTCGGCGAGTCCTCCGGTGGCAGGGGCTGGGCAAACGGCTCCCAGTCGGGGACAGAGTCCTTGATGTCGAGGTTGATCGTGCCCTTGAACGGCTTGCTCATCGTGCTCTCCTCCTTGGGTTCAAAAGTCACGCTTCCGGGTCTGCGCTGCCTCGTGGGGCGCGCGAGCGACGGCCGCGAAGCGCTTGCTCGCAATGAAATCAACCAGCGCCCGGAGGTTCGCCCGTCATCCAGTCGGGATGATTCGCTGCCGTCGGCGGCCGCTCACAATCGGGCCTGTGACGTCGGGTCTCCATTCGCTCGGCGGGGATGTCGAAGGCGCGCTTGAGTCGATCAGCGTCCCGAGCTATGTCGTCGACCCGACCGGGATCATCCGCTGGTTGAACCCCGCCGCGCGGCGACTGGTCGGCGATGTTCGCGGCCGTCAGTTCACCTCGGTCGTCGCGCCCGAGGAGACGCGACGGTCACGGGAGGTCTTTGCGCGCAACCTCGCCCGGCCTGGCGAGGCGCACGACAGCCAGGTCGTCGTGATCGGAGCCGACGGCGAGCGGATCGGGGTGGAGTTGAGCGCCGTCACGCTGGTCGAGGGCCATCACGTCATCGGCGTGTTCGGGCAGGTCTCCGACATCGACGAGACACCGCCACGGCCCGCGCATCCTCACCTGACGCCGCGCCAGGCCGAAGTGCTGCGGTTGCTCGAGCATGGCCGGTCGACGCACGAGATCGCACGGGAGCTGCATCTCAGCGTCGAGACGGTCCGCAACCACATTCGCCACATCCTGCGCGCGCTCGGTGTGCATTCACGGCTCGAGGCGGTCGCGCTCGCGCATCGGGAGCACTTGCTCTCGAGGTCGTGAGCTAAGCGCTCGGCGCGTCCGGCCGGACGGCCTGGGAGCTGATGTTGCCGCGTCCGTCGACGGAGAGCACCGTGTGCTCGTCCCCTCGCCGCAGGACGGCCGTGGACTCCGTCTGGCTCACCGGTGCCCAGCCCTGGGCGACCCACGCTGCGACCGCCTCGGCGAGCATCCGCCGGCGGGTCGCCGGCGGCAGGTCCTTGTGACGGCTCGCCAGCCAGCCGATCAACACGACCAGGCCGACGATCGCAATTCCGATCACGACGAGCGCCCAGGTCTTGGTGCCGCTCGAGGTGTCGGTTTCGGTCGAGGTGGTCACCACGACCGTAGTCGGAGCTTTCGTGATCACGTGCGTGTTCGTGACCGTCTGCTGGACGGTGGTCTCGAGCACGGTGCTCTGCGGTAGCGTCGGCTGCTCTTCGGCTGTCGCCGTCGTCGTGCTCGTCGTGGTGGCTGTCAGCGCGGCGGTCTCGCCCGCCGCGGTCCCGCTCGCCAACGCTGCAACGAGACCTGCGCAGAAGAGCGCAGCGAGGGACGACCAGAGCGCGAGCCGGACCGGCGTCACGCGGGCGCCTGGCTGGTGCCGGTTCGGCGGGGACGGCGCAGGCCGCGGACGGAAACGGGGGCGAGCGAGCGGCCGAAGGCGTCGATGAAGAGCGAGCACGGCCCCCCTGCGTGTGGAAGGGCCCCGTTCAGCACCTCGACCCTGTAGGTCAGCTCGTGGCCGTCCAGCCGCGGCTCGTGCAGCACGACGACCACGTCGGCGAGGGCCTCGGCCGGCTGGTCGAGGAAGGACAGGACCGCCTGCGGCGGTTCGACGACGAAGCTCCCCGAGTCGCCGCTCCAGAGCTCGAGGAAGCGCTCCGACGTCATGTGCCCGGCTTCGCGGCGCGGCCGGTCGGTGAAGTAGACCGTCGCCTCGGCCAGGCCGTGCAGTGTGATCTCGTCGTTCTGCGCGCTGAACGACGAGCCGCTCTGGACGAAGAGCGCATCGATGGGGCCGCCCTGCTTCCGCGCGTTGGCCATCAGCCGGCCCGCCGGGCGAGCACAGCCCCCCGGGCCTCGCCGTGGCAGTGCTTCCACTTGCGGCCGCTGCCGCAGGTGCACGGGTCGTTACGGCCGCGGCGTCCGTCCTCGGCCGCGTAGAGCTGGACGATCTCGGAGGGAGCGCGGTTCTGGCTCAGCAGCTCGCCCATGATGCGCATCGGCCGGTCGACGTGATGGAAGAACTCCTTGAAGCCGGAGCAGAGGAAGTTCAGGCCCGGCTCGCCCGACGGTGTCTCGATGAACCGGTCCTTCGGGCAGCCGCCGTGGCAGGCGAAACGAACGTCGCAGTCGAGGCAGTACTGCGGCAGCTTGTCGCGCTTGTCGAGCCCGAACTGCAGCTGCCGTTGCGACGAGACGAGCTTGAGCATGTGCTCTTCCTTGATATTGCCGAGCCGGAAACGAGGCTCGACGAAGTGATCGCAGGAATAGAGGTCGCCGGTGTGCTCGAGCGCGAGCGCGGATCCGCAGGTCTCGGAGTGGACACAGAGGCCCGGCGGCTCGCCAACCCAGTTCGCGAGCGCCACGTCGAACATCTGCACGTAGACCTCGCCGACGTCGCGCCGGACCCATTCCTCGAAGACGTCGATGAGGAAGCGTCCGTACTGCTTCGCGGTCACGGTTCGATTGGTGACGTACGACCCTTCCTGCACGTAGAGGGGCCGGTCGCGCCAGGACGTCCGGGGCTTGCCGTCCTGTGTGTCCTCGGTCGCCCGTTCGATGATCGGGATGAACTGGATGAACCTCGCCTCGCACTCGTCTCTCAGGAAGCGGTAGACCTCGAGCCCTCGATCGCCGTTCAGCGCGTGCACTGTGGTCAGGACGTTCCAGTCGACTCCCGCGGACCGAAGGTGGCCGAGGCCCCGCATCACGTCGTCGAATGAGCCCCTGCCACCCTTGTTGACGCGGTAGGCGTCGTGGATCTCACGCGGCCCGTCGATCGAGATCCCGACGAGCACGTTGTTCTCCTTGAAGAACTCGCACCACTCGTCGTCGAGCAGCGTGCCGTTCGTCTGGATCGTGATGGTCGCCCGCTGGCCGGGGCTCAGGTGGCGTTCGGTCAGCTCGACCGAGCGGCGGAAGAAGTCGAGGCCCATCAATGTGGGCTCGCCGCCCTGCCAGGCGATCGTCACCTCGGGGACGCCGGCATGCGCCTCGATCAGCTGCTGCAGGTACGTCTCGAGCAGCTCGTCGGCCATGCGGAACCGCGAGCCCGGGTACAGCATCTCCTTCGAGAGGAAGAAGCAGTACGAGCAGTCGAGGTTGCAGACGGCGCCCGTCGGCTTCGCCAGCAGATGAAACGCCGATGGGAAGCCGACTGCCATCGTGCCGGGAGCTTCGCTCGTCCGATGCAGGGTGGCATCATCCCAACCGGATGACCGACGAGCCGACCACCGACGCTCTTCGGCGCACGCGCCTCGCGAACGAGCGCACCTATCTGGCCTGGTGGCGGAGCGCGCTGACCGCCCTCGCGGTCGGGGTCGGCACCGGACGGATCGCCCCCGGGCTGACGAGTGGGGCCACGTGGCCCTATCGCGTCCTGGGCGCGGCGTTCTGTGTGCTCGGAGTCGCGTTCGCCTGCTGTGCGTTCGCGCGGCACCGCAACGTCGAGCGTGCTCTGGCCACCGGCGGCTACGCGGCGCTGGACGATCGTGTCGCTGCGGTGCTGGCGGGCGCCACCGTCGTGCTCGGCGTCGCCACCGTCGCGCTCGTGATCGCCGGCAGCTGAGGTTCGAGGGCGGGCAGCCGCTCGCACGGCTGCCCGCCGTCTCGTTTCCTCAGCGGGTGACCGGAGGCGCGTAGCGCTCGTGCAGCTGCGTGCCCACGGCGACCAGGTCGGCCGGATGGATCCACTCGTCTGCGAGCGCGACGCCGCCCGCGTTGATGATCGCGTCCCGAAGCGGGATGGCCCAACGGTGCTCGAGCAGAGCCACCGCGGCCCAGCCGTCGTCGGGAATCGCGTCCGCGAGGTACCAGACGTCGTCCTCGGAGAACACGTGCCCATCTTCGAGCTCCGCAGCGCCTGCGGCTGCTCCCGCCAGCGCGCCATCTTCCCCGGCCGCGCCGACACCGATCAGCGCGCCGACCAGCGCTCCGAACTGCTCGGCCTCCTCGGTCGAGAGCTCGCTGGCCTGGACGGCTTCGATCTCCCCGTCCTTCTTGGCAACGAAGAGCAGGTCGACCAGGCGCACGAGGCCCTCGTCGGAGAGCCGCTTGAGCTCCGGCAGGACCTCGCCCGTGAAGCGCGTCTGGTCGGAGCTGATCACCAGCATCTGGATCGGTCCGAACGGGAGTGTCGCCTCACTGCTCATGTCGCCTCCAGGAGCTTCTTCTTCTGCGCGTCGAACTCGTCCTGCGTCAGGACTCCTTCGTCCTTCAGCTTCCCGAGCTTCTCGAGCTGGCTGACGAGGTCGTCGGAGATGCCCCCCGCGGGCGCTGCGGCAGGGGGAGGAGCCTGTTGGTCCTGCAGCTGGTCGATCTCGGCGTTCTGCTGTTCTTCCTGGGCCTGCCCACGGGCCGCGTGCTTGCCGATCATGTACGCCCCGCCGCCGACCATTGCGGCCCGGGCGAGTGGTCTCCTGCGTCTGAACATTCGCGATCCTTCCTTTCTCGCTAGACGGTGGCGGGCTCGGCCGCCGGAGCACCGTGGAGCTCGGTCTGCAGCGCATCCTCGGCGTCCTTGGAGAGCGACGACTTGAGGACGGTGCCGCCGAACTTGCTCAGCGCCTCGACTGCCTTATCCGGTGTCACTTTCTCGACGACCAGGAAGAGCGCGGACGTGCCCGGCTGCATGGCCTCCCGGACCTGCTCGATGAACGCCTCGTCGACGCTGTCCTTCTTGAGCTTGCCCATCAGCGCGCCGAAGCCGGCTCCGATGGCCATGCCGAGAAACGGGACGAAGAAGAGCATGCCGAAGAGCACGCCCCAGAACATTCCCCAGGAGGTCCCGCCGGCCACCGAGTGGTGGTTCGTCGACACCTTGAAGTCGCCGTCCTTGTTCCGCACGATCGACGCGATCGCGTCGGTCTGGATGATCAGGTCGTTCGCAAGTTTCTCGGCCTCGATCTGAGCCGCTGCGGCGGTCGTCTCGTCGGGGTACGCAATGGCGATGAGGTCAGCCATTTCCTTGCCTCCTTCTCGGTCGTTCCGTCGAGTTCAGGATCCAGCCTGGAGGCCGCGTTCACGTCGTCCCGTTGGGGTGAAACGGCGGCGGCTCGCCGCCGCGCGCGGCTGCTCGGTCCCCGCTCACCCCAACCGGACGATGTCTGCGCGTCCCGGTGTGTCTTTGCTGTCCGGGGTGCGACCGTCTTTCGGTCGCCGACACACCGAATCAGGGAGGAACGTGGCAATGAGCACTGCAACGCTACCGAGGAGCGCCGGGGACGACGGCTACGACGACGCCTCTGCCCGCGGCGCCGGCTGGGCGATGTTCGCGGCCATCCTGCTCTTCCTCGCAGGCACCTGGAACGTGATCGACGGCGTTCTGGCGATCTCGAACTCTCACGTGTACACGGTCAACGCGCACTACGTGTTCAGCGACCTGAAGACGTGGGGCTGGATCGTTCTGCTGCTCGGAATCGTCCAGCTCTGCGCGGGCGGCGGGCTGCTCAGCGGCAGCACGTGGGCCGTGTGGTTCGCGATCGCCGTGACAGTGGTGAACGCGATCGGGCAGTTGATGTTCCTGCCCGCGTATCCGTTCTGGGCGCTGGCGATGTTCACGCTCGACATCTTCATCATCTTCGGGCTCGCGACCTACGGCAGCTCGATCAAGGCACTCGAGGTCCAGCGGGGGTGATGTCCTGACGTGACACCGAAGCTGAAGCTCCACGATCACCCCGATCGAACGATGCGAGCCTGGGCGCACCGCGATTGAATCGCCCTGGGACGCCGACGACGAACGGAGGCCCCGCATGCAGACGCTCGTCCACCCAGAGGTCTTCGTCGCGCTCGCGATCGGCGCGGTTCTGATGATGGCGCAGCTCGGTCTGTCGAAAGGGCTGCTTGCGTCGAAGCGGGGCCGGCGGCCCTGCCCGTCCTGCGGCCGCAGTCGGCAGCGGGCGGTCTGCGAATGGTGCGGGCAGCGGCGGGGCCGCCGCAGATGATCTTCATCCTCGTCCTGATCGTGGTCCTGCTCGCGAGCGTGGGCGGGCCCTGGGCGTTCGTGCTGCTGGCTCTGGCCGCCGTCCTCGAGGTCGTGGAGATCGTGCTGCTCCGCCGGTGGTCGAAGCACCTCAACAAGCGCTACCGGCCGCACAGCCCCGAGGAGCAGCTGATCGGGCTGATCGCCGAGGTCGTCACTCCCTGTCACCCGCAGGGCCAGGTGCGCGTGCGCGGGGAGCTCTGGGAGGCGAGGTGCGACGAGGGAGCCGATGCGGGAGCGTCGGTCCGGGTCGAACGCGTCGAGTCGCTCACCCTCTTCGTGAGCCACGCGACCTGAAAGCGGCCCTGCGCGCGATCAGCTGCGAGCGAGGCCGAGCACGCCCACGACGATCAGCACGCCTGCAAGCAGGCCGACGGCGCACGGCAGGACGACGCCGACGTAGCGGTCGAGGGCGCCGCGGATCAGGTCCAGGAGCCGTTCGGCGCGCGCTCCGGCGAGCACGCGCGTCACGAGGATCGCGAGCAGCGGGAGGACGAACGCGACGTTGAACAGCACGACGAGCTCGAGCTGGGCCACGAGCGACGCACTCGACCGGAGGATCGCAGCGAGCGCTGCGAAGTAGGGCACGGCCGTCGGCAGCTCGGCCAGGATGATCCCGGCGCCGAGTCCTGCGGCTCCCATGGCGCCCCCGGGCGGCTCACGTGACATGCCGCTCGCCACCCGGCCGCGGTGGATCCACAGGACGCCCGCAAGGATCGCCAGTGCGACCCCGGCCCCGATCTCGATCAGGTGCTTGGCGAACGAGCCGACGTGGGGGACGAGATCGAGCAGCGCGCCCCCCGGCCCGACAACCACGAGCACGCCCGCCGCGAGCGAGGGGACGAAGACCCCCAGGGTGAACATCGAGACGAGCACCACTCCGCGCCGCTTCACCGCGAGCACGAGGGCGGGCGCGATCGTGGACGGGTTCAGGCCGTCGACCAGGGCGATTCCGAGCACGAGCAGCGTGAGCGCCTTCATCCGTCGGCACCGTGCCTGCGGTCCAGTCGGGGACATTCATCCGGTTTGGGTGAACTCGGAGGTCGCGCGGGGCGTTAGAACGAACGGGTGAGCAGCGAGAGCCCCGAGACGCAGCCCCAGGGGCCGGTGGTCGTCGGCTACGACGGTCGCGAGGAGTCCGATCGCGCGCTCGAATACGCGCTCGAAGAGGCCGCGTCGCGCGAGACGTCGGTGATCGTGGTCGTCGTCGCGCCGATGCCCTACGAATGGGTCGATCCGTATGGGCCGGGTGTGCCGGGCATGGTCGGCCCCATCACGCCGATCCCGAAGGAGGGGCCCCTCGAGGTGCAGCCGCTCCTCGAGCACGCGCGCCGGCGGCTCGAAGAGACCGGCAGCTCGGGTGAGGCCGTGTGGGGGCTCGGGGACCCGGTCTCGGAGATCCTCCGCGTCGCCGAGGAGCGCAAGGCGGGTGCGATCGTGGTCGGCACGCATCATCACTCCGCACTCGGGCGGCTGTTCGGGACCGACACGGCTGCCGATCTCGTGAGTGAGTCGCATTGCGATGTCCTCGTCGCGCGCTGATCGCTCGACCGTTTCCTTTCGGGACCTGAACGGGAACGGCCTCCTCGATCCGTACGAGGACTCGTCGCGGCCGGTCGAAGAGCGCGTCGCCGATCTCCTGACGCGCATGACACTCGAGGAGAAGGCCGGGCTGATGTTCCACCCGCCGATCCTGATGAACGGCGACGGCACGCTGATGGAGGAAGACGTCGACTTCTTCCGCGGCAACACGGAGGAGCTCGTCGTCGACAGGCACCTCAACCATTTCAACATCTACTACGCGCCCGAGCCTCGCCTGCACGCCGAGTGGCAGAACCGGATCCAGCGCCTCGCCGAGTCGACCCGGCTCGGCATTCCGGTCACGATCTCCTCGGATCCACGTCACAGCTTCGCCGAGAACCTCGGCGCGAGCTGGTCGGCGGGCGGGTTCTCGCACTGGCCCGAGCCGATCGGCTTCGGGGCGTTGCGCGATGAGGAAGCGATGCGCGAATTCGGCGACATCGCACGGCGCGAGTACCGCGCGGTCGGCATTCACGTCGCTCTCCATCCGATGGCCGACCTCGCGACCGAGCCGCGCTGGGCGCGGACCATGCACACATTCGGAGAGGACGCCGAGCTCGCAGCGCTGCTCGTCGCCGCGTATATCCGCGGCTTCCAGGGCGACCAGCTCGGTCCGCACTCGGTCGCGTGCATGGTCAAGCATTTCCCTGGGGGAGGCCCGCAGAAGGACGGTGAGGACCCGCATTTCCCGTACGGCAAGGACCAGGTCTATCCCGGCGGCATGTTCGACTACCACCTGCGGGTGTTCGAAGCCGCTTTCGAGGCCGGGGCGGCGCAGATCATGCCGTACTACGGGCGGCCGTTGGGAACGCCGCTCGAAGAGGTCGGCTTCGGCTTCAACCACGATGTGGTCACGGGCCTCTTGCGCGAGCGCTACGGGTTCGACGGCGTCGTCTGCACCGACTGGGGCCTCATCACCGACGCGCCGATGCCCGACGGGTCGGTCTTCGAGGCGAAATGCTGGGGCGTCGAAGAGCTCAGCGCCGAGGATCGGCTCGTGAAGATCATCGCGGCGGGCTGCGACCAGCTCGGCGGCGAGGCGCTGCCGGAGCTGCTGATCGAGCTCGTTCACGCCGGTCGCGTCTCGGAGGCGCGCCTCGACGAGTCGGTTCGCCGGTTGCTGCGCGACAAGTTCCGGCTCGGTCTCTTCGACGACCCCTACGTCGATCCGGACGAGGCCGACCGAAGCTGCGGCTGCTCCGACTTTTGTTCGGCCGGTGACCGCGCGCAGCGGCGGTCCGCCGTGCTCGTGACGAACAACGGCACGCTGCCGCTCGCGGGCCGGCCGCGCCTCTATCTCGACGGTCTCTCGGTCGAGGCCGCCGCGGCCTTCGGTGACATCGTCGAGCGGCCGGAGGAGGCCGACGTGGCGCTGGTGCGGCGGAACGCGCCGTTCGAACCACGCACCGGGAGCTTCATCGAGAGCGTCTTCCATGCCGGCGACCTCGACTTCAAAGAGCCGGAACTGAAGCCGCTGCTCGAGCTCGCCGCCCGCGTACCGACGGTCCTCGTCCTTCACCTCGAGCGTGCGGCTGTGATCCCCGAGCTCGTCGAGGCGTGCGCAGCGGTCGTTGCCGTCTTCGGCTCCTCCGACGAGGCCGTGCTCGATGTTCTGTTCGGGAACTCGAAGCCGGAAGGTCGCCTGCCGTTCCAGCTTCCCTCGTCGATGGCCGCCGTTCGCGCGCAGAAGCCGGATGTGCCCGGGGACTCGCAGGACGCCCTGTTCGGGTTCGGGCACGGCCTCTCGTTCGGCTAGCCCCGCGCTTTCACAGCTGATCCACAGGCATCGGCTCGGCCTTCTCAGGAGAATCCCAGGCAGGCGGGGCAACGTGGAGACATGACACAGACAACCGACAGCGCGCAAGGGCGCATCCTGGTGGTGGACGACGAGCCGTCGATCACCGACGCGGTCGCCACGGCTCTTCGCTACGAGGGCTACCAGGTCGAGGAGGCCGCGAACGGCAGAGATGCCCTGGCGGCGGTGACGCGCCACGAACCGGACCTCGTCGTCCTCGACTGGATGCTGCCGGACATCTCCGGCGTCGAGGTCGGGCGGCGGATGCGGGAGCGCGGCTTCAAGACTGCGATCCTCTTCTTGACCGCGAAGGACGCGGTCGAGGACAAGGTGGAGGCCCTCCGAGCGGGCGGAGACGACTACGTCACGAAGCCGTTCTCGCTCGCCGAGATCGTCGCCCGCGTGCAGGCGGTGCTGCGCCGGACGAACGGCGACCTGCCGGGAGATGTCCTCCGTTTCGCAGACGTGACGCTGGATGAGAGCCGGCATGAGGTCTTCCGCGGCGACACGCAGATCGAACTGACGGCGACCGAGTTCAACCTCCTTCGCTTCTTCATGCTCAACCCGCGCCGCGTTCTCTCGAAGCCCCAGATCCTGCAGAACGTGTGGCACTACGACTTCGGCGGCAGCCGCAATGTCGTCGAGACCTACGTCAGCTACCTCCGACGCAAGCTCGATGCCGCCGGGCCGCCGCTCATTCGTACCGTGCGGCAGTTCGGCTACATGCTCGAGGCGGAGCAGGAGTAGGTGGTCCAGCGGCTGTCGCTGCGCGCCCGGCTCATCATCGGTGTGATCGCCCTGGCAGGCATCGGGCTCGTCACCGCGGACGTGGTCACGTACACCTCGCTGCACAGCTTCCTGATCTCCCGCACCGACGATCTCCTGGACACCGCGCACTCCTCTGCCGAGAGCGCGCTCCAGGGCCCGGACCGGGGAGGCGCCGGCGGAGGCGAGCCGCGGCCGTCGTCCGGTCGAGGCCCGGACATCGGACGCCTCAAGGCGAAGGTCCCCGGCCTGTTCGTCCAGGTCCGGCGTGCGAACGGGACGATCGTCGCGACCGGGGCCGCCCCGCAGTTCCCCGGCACGAAGCAAGCATCGCCCCCGCGCCTCCCCGGCACGATCGTTCTGACGAAGCGTCGCGGAGCCGATCGCGTCAGTTACTTCACCGTCGGAGCGATCAAGGGCGGTGAGCGCTACCGCGTTCGCGCTTCGATCGACCCGAACAGCCACGGGTACACGCTGATCGTCGCCACCTCTCTGAACAGCGTCGACAGCACGCTCCACCGGCTTCTCCTCGTGGAGCTGCTCGTCACCCTGGCCGTGCTCGGCGGTGTCGCGGTTCTCGGGCTCTGGGTGATCCGTGTCGGCCTGCGGCCGCTGACCGAGATCGGGACGACCGCCGCGACGATCGCCGCCGGGGACCTTTCGCACCGTGTTGCGCGCGAGGACGACCGCACCGAAGTCGGACGGCTCGGGCGGGCGCTGAACGCGATGCTCTCCCAGATCGAATCCGCGTTCAACGCGCGGGAGGCGTCCGAGCGCAAGCTGCGGCGATTCGTCGCAGATGCCTCGCACGAGCTGCGCACCCCGCTCGCAGCCGTGCGCGCCTACGCCGAGCTGTTCACGCGCGGAGCCGCGCAGCGGCCGGCCGACCTCGAGCGCTCGATGGCAGGGATCACCCGCGAGTCCGAGCGCATGAGCGTCCTCGTCGAGGATCTCCTCCTGCTGGCCCGCCTCGACGAGGGCCGGCCGCTCGAGCGCGACCCGGTCGAGCTCCACGACGTCGTGGCCGAGTCGGTGGAGACCGCCAGGATGCTGGAACCGGCACGCGTCATCGTCTGCCGGCTCGACCCGGCAACCGTGATCGGCGACCGGGAGCGGCTGCGTCAGGTCGTCGACAACCTCCTCTCGAACGTGCGCGCGCACGCCGGCGCGACCGCGTCCGTCGACGTGCTCCTCGAACGCGCAGGCGGAGCCGCTCGCCTCACCGTCGCCGACAGCGGTCCGGGCTTGACCGGAGACCAGGCCGAGCATGTCTTCGAGCGCTTCTACCGTGCCGATCCCTCGCGGGCGCGCGCCGCCGGCGGCGCGGGGCTGGGCCTCTCGATCGTTGCGGCCGTGATCGAGGCGCAGGGGGGTCGCGCGACCGTGTCCGCAGCGCCCGGCGGCGGCGCAGCGTTCACGATCGAGCTTCCGCTCGCGCCGAGTCTCTAGGCAGCGAAGGCTGTTCCGCTGCTCGCGCGGCCACCTCCGCGCCCGCGCCGAAGCGCAGGATGCGGCCGCCGAAGGCGATCGAGCACACTGCAAACCACGCCCACCCGAGCGCAAGACCAGCGAGCACGTCCGTCAGCCAGTGGACGTCGAGCAGCACACGGCTCGCGGCGACGGCCACTGCAATTCCTGTCGCGAGCCCGATCAAGGCTGCTCGCTGCGGGCGCGGACGCCGACGGCCGATCAGCAGGGCAGCCGTTGCGTAGAACGCGGCTGCCGTCGCTGAATGGCCGCTCGGAAACGACGGCCCGAGCGTCGCCGCGACCGGATTGAAGGTCGGGCGCACCCGGTCGGTCAACTGCTTCACGGTCGTGACGAGTATCTCCTCGCCCACCATCACCGCAGCGGCGAAGGTCACGACCCAGGCGCTGCGTTGAACCATGGTCTCGACCACGACCAGGAAGATGCACAGCACCACGACGGTATAGATGCTGCCGAGTTGCGTGGCGGCGTTGAGGCCGTGCGTCGAGACCGTCGATGCGTGCGCGTTTCCCCACGTGGCGACGCTCTGGTCGATTCCCAGCAGGTGCGCGTTCGTGCGCACGAGGTACGCCAGCACCCCGAACAGCACGCCTCCGGCGACCGCAAGCAGCAGTGCGAGCGTCAGTGCGAGCCCTGTCGCCACCTCGGGGTCGAAGCGACGATCGAGCGCGGCCCGAAGAGTCGGATGTTTCACGACCGCCGCGCCGATCTTGTGGGAGGCAGTCGGCGCCAGGTCGGCGGCGCGCGGATATCGCCACACGAGGGAGCCGACCACGAGAGCGGCGGCCAGAGCGAGGATGACGAGGAGCAGGAGGGGCA
Source organism: uncultured Thermoleophilia bacterium (assembly GCA_963823265.1). Taxonomy (GTDB): domain Bacteria; phylum Actinomycetota; class Thermoleophilia; order Gaiellales; family Gaiellaceae; genus PALSA-600. Next base: position 21,821 of record CAWGLA010000008.1, on the reverse strand, counting down.
TCTGACGGTTCGGAAGATTCGAGAAGAGAAGGCCGGGCATATGCCCCCATCGCCTTGGCCAAAACTCAACCGGCAGGCGTGGGCAGCCCTGCCCTCGCACGTCATTCCGCGCGCTCGGAAGAGCGGGGCAGCATCGCCGTGCTCTGCGCACGCCCGGGCGGCCCGGCCAGACGGCTCGGCAGCCGATTCGGCGGAGGCGCGGCAGTGGTGTTCGCGATCGTGATGCTCGCCGGGCTGGCGGCGATCACGGCCGTGTCGATCGGCGCGGGTCTGCTCGTCACGCGGGTCCTCGAACATGCGTCGGGCATCGGAGCGGCCGACGAACGTGTCAACGTGTGGCTCGCCGCACATCGCACGCCACAAAGGACGCACGCGTCGCTGATCGGCTCGATTGTTGCGGGCGGCGTGGTGCTCCCGATTCTCGTCGGCGCGACTGCTCTTGCCTGCGCGGTCCTGCGGAAATGGCGGGTTGCGGCGTTCGTCATCTTCGCCCTGGCCGTCGAATCGGCGACCTACCGGCTCACGACCCTCGTCATCCATTCCCACCGGCCCCGTGTCGCCCGGCTCGAGCACCTGCCGGTCGATGCCAGCTACCCCTCCGGTCACACTGCGGCGTCGATCGCGGTCTACGGTGGGCTTGCGCTGCTGGTGGCGTCCGGCCTCCAGAACGCTGCGGCACGCGTGCTCGTTTGGACACTCGCCGTCGCGATGGTCGCGTTCGTCGCCATCTCGCGGATGTACCGCGGGATGCACCACCCGCTCGACGTGGGCGGCGGCCTGCTCGTCGGTGTCGCAGCATTGCTCGTGCTCGTTTTCGCGTGCCGAGTTGCTGGGGCGGCTTACGAGCTCCGACACGGCGGTGGCACATGAAGGTGGCGGTCGTCGCTCACGCAGGCAAGACGCTCGGCGGGGGGCTCCCCGAGTTCCGGCGCATCCTCGAGGCGGAGGGTGTGGCCGAGCCGTTCTGGTGCGAGGTGCCGAAGAGCCGCAAGGCGCCGGCACAAATCCGGCGCGCCGCCGCCGCAGGCGCGGGGCTCATTTTTGTGTGGGGCGGCGACGGCATGGTCCAGCGCTCCGTCGACGTGCTGGCCGGTTCGGATGTGACGCTCGCGATCGTTCCGGCCGGTACCGCGAACCTCTTCGCCACCAGCCTTGGGATTCCCAAGCACGTCGGCCAGGCTGTCGCAATCGGCCTGCGCGGCGGCGATCGCAAGCTCGACCTCGGGCGGTTCAACGGCGAGCGGTTCGCAGTCATGGCGGGGGCGGGGTTCGACGCCGTGATGATCCGCGACGCAGGGAGCGGCGGCCTGAAGGAGCGGCTCGGTCGCGTGGCGTACGTCTGGACGGGCTCCCAGAACCTGCGCTCGAAGCCCTTCCGCGCCAAGATCGAGGTCGACGGCGTCCGCTGGTACAAGGGCAAGGCCAGCTGCATACTGCTCGGCAACACGGGTGAGCTCTTCGGCGGCGCCAGTGCCTTCGAGGACGCGCGCCCAGACGACGGGCGGCTCGAACTCGGTGTCGTCACGGCCGAGGGACTCGTCGAGTGGGGGCGTCTGATCGCGCGAGCCGCGGTCGGGTCGGCGAGCAAGTCGCCGTTCGCGCGGACCACGAAGGCGTGCTCCGTGAAGGTCGAGCTGGACCGGAAGGTCCTGTACGAGCTGGACGGAGGCGATCGCTCGAAGGTGAAGTCGTTCAAGGTCAAGGTCGAGCCGGCCGCGATCACCGTGCGCGTTCCTCGTAGAGGGGAGTCGTCCCATGAGTGACCTACGATCGAGCGGAGGGGTCGGCGCCGTGGAGGACGCCGGGGAGAGCTTCGTTCAGACTCCGGCCTTCGAATGGCTCTCGCGTGCCGGGTTCGTGGCGCGCGGGGTCGTCTACGCAATCATCGGGATCCTCGCCTTCAAGCTGGCGATCGGTCACGGCGGCAAGCTGACGAGCCAGCAGGGCGCGTTGCGCACGCTCGCCGATCAGCCGTTCGGCAAGTACCTGCTCACGTTGCTCGCCATCGGCCTCGCGGGTTACTCGATGTGGCGGTTCTTCCGTGCCGCGCTCGGTCGCGGGCCGGAAGGCTCCGATGAAGGCTTTGACCGCCTCGCCGCGCTGGGAAGCGGTCTCGCTTACGGCGCGCTGTGCGCCCTCGCGGTCGAGATCCTTCTCGGCGCCAACACCTCGAGCAGCGCGTCGCCGAAGCAGTCGACGGCGGGCGTCTTCGGCTGGCCCGCGGGCACCTGGATCGTCGGGATCGCCGGGGCCGGATTCATCGGGATCGCCCTGTACCAGGGGTATCGGGGCGTCTCGCAGAAGTTCTTCGACGACTCGAAGGTCGAGGAGATGTCGCCTGCGGTCAAGACGTGGATCGGCCGGATCGGGACGGTCGGGCACATCGCGCGCATGGTCGTTTTCGGTCTCGTGGGGATCTTCCTCATCAAGGCTGCCGTCGACTACAACCCCAACAAGGCGGTCGGCGTCGACGGCGCACTGGCCAAGCTCGCCCACAACTCCTACGGTCCCTACCTGCTCGGCATTGTCGCGGCCGGGCTGGTCGCATTTGCGGTCTTCTCCTTCAGCGACGCTCGCTACCGCAGAATTTGATGCACGAACGGCTCGACCCGCTCCGCCGCGCGCTCTTCCCGGTCGAATGCTGGGCCGGGCAGCGAATCTCCGAGCAGATCTGCCGCCATCATCGGAGGCGCCTCGGTCGGATCGGTTGGGCTCGCGCCCTCGTGCCTCAGGGCGGCGGGTGGGCTGCCGGAGACTTCGCACCTCGGCCCGGAAACGCCGTCGAGATCCTGGTCGACGGTGCGCAGGCCCTGCCGTCGATGGTCGACGCGCTGCGCTCCGCCCGGTCGCACGTCCACCTCGCCGGCTGGTATTTCACGCCCTCGTTCGCGCTCGAGCGCGGCGACGGTGACCCGCTCGTTCTGCGTAACCTGCTCGCCGAACTGGCGGAGCGCCTCGACGTGCGCGTGCTCGCCTGGGCGGGTGCGCCGCTGCCGCTGTTCCGACCTTCACGAGCCGACGTCCGCCGGATGCGTGAGCAGTTGACCAGGAACACGAAGATCCAGTGCAAGCTCGACGCGCGGGAGCGGCCGATGCACTGTCACCACGAGAAGACGATCGTGATCGACGACCGCGTTGCGTTCGTCGGCGGCATCGACCTCACCTCGGAGTCTGGCGATCGTCATGACACGAGCGAGCACCCGTCGCGCTCCGAGGTCGGCTGGCACGACGCTGCCGCGCGCATCGAAGGCCCGGCCGTCGGCGACGTCGCGGAGCATTTCCGCATGCGGTGGCACGAAGTGGCCGGCGAGCAGCTCGCCGCCGTCGTCCCGCCCGAGATCTCGGGGCACGTCGAGCTCCAGGTTGTGCGCACCGTGCCCGAGCGCATCTACGACTCGAAGCCGCGCGGCGACTTCACCATTCTCGAGTCGTACATGCGCGCGCTCGGATCGGCCGAGCGCTTCATCTACATCGAGAGCCAGTTCCTCTGGTCACCCGAGATCGAAGCGTTGCTCCACGAGAAGATCGTCGACCCACCTCACCCCGACTTCCGGCTCGTGCTGCTCCTGCCGTCGAAGCCGAACAGCGGCGACGACGACACGCGCGGCGTGCTCGGACATCTGATCGACGCGGACGACGACGCCGGACGTGTGCTGGCCTGCACGCTCTTCGCGCGCGCGGGCGATCTCGCGGATCCGATCTATGTCCACGCTAAGATCGCGATCGTCGACGACAAGTGGTTCACACTGGGCTCTGCGAACCTGAACGAGCACTCGTTGTTCAACGACACCGAGCTGAACATCGTCAGTCACGATCCAGGGCTGGCTCGACGGACACGGCTGCGCCTCTGGGCTGAGCATCTCGAAGTGAGCGAGGCGCAGATCCCGAGCGATCCGGTGCGCGCGATCGACGACCTCTGGAAGCCGGTCAGCAAGGAACAGCTCGAGCGGCGCAACACGGGCCGGCCGCTCACCCACCGTCTCGTCCGCCTCCCACACGTCTCGAAGCGCTCGGCGCGGGCTCTCGGTCCCGTGTCGGGGCTCGTCGTCGACGGCTAGTTCCCGCGTTCCGTCCCGGCGCGCTGTGCGAGCCCGGTGACGTACAGGTCGATCAGGAGCTCGAAGTGCGCAGTCGCCCTCGACTCCGACGTCGATCGTCTCGTCGAGCCGCCGGCACCCCGCGAGGTGCAGTAGGCACACCGGGACGGGCGTCTTTGAGCCGCGCTAGAGATTCGTGCGGGCGCGTTCCTCGTCGGCGGTCAACTCGGCCGTGGGCAGTGCCTCCAGCCGTCCGTCGGGGATCAGCTGGCCACTTTCGACCGAGAGGCCGTATGTTCCGGCGGCCAGGCGCGCCTCTGCACGCTCGACGGCCTCGAGCTGGCGCCTCAGGTCGTCGGCGAAGGTCGCGTCGAGCTCGTCCTGGTAGAGGTCGGCTGCCAGATTGGCCGGGTCGTACTCGTCCGCGGGCTCGCCGTCGTCCTCGCGCGTGAGCCGGGCGAGCGTGCGTTCGATGCGCTCGCGTTCGGCGCGGAGGAGCTCACGTGCGCGGTCGGGTTCCATCAGGCAACCGTAACGTGTTCGAGGTCCTGCGTCGACGGCACGAAGTAGTACGCGCCGGTGAGTGGGCGCGTGTAGCGCGTGAGCGCATCGCGGACTCCGTCGGTCAGGCCGAGCATGCTCTCGAGCATCGCAGCCTGAGGCCGCTGTGTCGGCACTGAGCCCGACGAACATCGTTCCGTGATCGGTGACGGATCCGTACGGCGTGTTGCGTCGGAAGATGTGGCCGAACCGTTCCTGATCGGTCCGTGCGACATGGGAGTCCGCCGGCTTGTCGTCGAGCTCGATGCTCTCGTCCTTCGTTCGCCCGATCACGCCTTCCTGCTCCCCTGTCGAGAGCGACTCCCACGCCGCAACGTCGTGGCTCCACTTCTGGAGCAGGAGCACGCAACCTCCCGCGCCGGGCTTCCCCTCCGCGATCAGCGCGAGCTCGGCGGCCTCGATGAGGGTCGGGTTCTCGCTGCCGTCGACGAAGCCGGTGAGATCGCGATCGTGGCGGTAAGACCAGCTGGACGTTTCGTCGGCGACCGAACCGACCGCAGCGAGCTCCGCGATCGCGTCGCGGGCGACGTCGAAGACGATGTCGTAGGCGCTGCCCGACAGCCACAACACCGCGTCGTGCTGCGTCGCCGGCATCCGGTACCCGTCGGGGCCGACCAGATCGCTGTTGAACCCGACGAGCTCGGCCGGTGCCCGGTCCGGGACGACCGACCGCCAGAGCTCCGGCCGAAAGCCGACCACCAGATTGACGCCGCCCGTCGTCGTGCGCGGCTCGCGCAGAGCTGCGATCGCGTGCAGCAGGTCGGGCCGGCCCTCCGGCCGGAGGGCATCGAACTCGAGGTAGGCCGTCGACCCTGTCCCGAGCGCGAAGATCCCGGTCTGAGGCGTGCTCATTCCGGGATCATGTCGTGCCGGCGGGCGCCTCGCGCACCGTGCCGCCACCCCGGTCACGACTACGCAGTCGCCCTAGGCGATCTCCCCGATGACCGGCCGGGGGGAGCGGCGGAAGATCAGGTCGATGAAGGAGATGCTGCTGCTCGGACGAGGTGGCGAAGGCGTGGTGCTCGCGTCGCAGATCCTGGCCGACACGTTCGCCCGCGCGGGATTCTGGGTGCAGAGCTTTCCCGAGTTCACGGCCGAGCGTCGCGGCGCCCCGATCTCCGCGTTTCTCCGCTGGGACGTGACCTCGCCGATCCACCGCCGCTACAAGGTGCGGGACTGCGACGTGCTCGCCGTTGTCTCTCCCTCTCCTCCGCCACCGGAGGCGATCCGGCGGATCAAGCGCGGTGGCTTGCTGCTCCTGAACCGGGAGTCTCGGTTTGCAGCCTCAGGCGCGCTCGAGATCGCGCGCGTTCCCGCTGCGCGGATCGCCCGGGAGAACGGCATTCTCTCGTCGGAGGGTCGGCCGATCGGCAACGTGGCCGTCCTCGGCGCCTGCGTGAGACAGCTCCTCCCGGACGGTCTCGAGTTCCTGGAGCAGGCGGTGGTCTCCCGCACGGGGGCCGCGGCCGAGGCCAACATCGCAGCCGCCAGGGCTGGCTACGCACGCTGCACGAAGCAGCACACGCTGGCCGCCGATGCGCCGATCCACGCCTCGTCCGCTCCGGTTGCCAGACAAACGAAGCGGCCGGACTTCGCGGTGAGCACGACCGACTCGCTCGGCAACCACACGGGCACATGGTCGCTCGACCGGCCCCTGATCGCTGCCGGCTGCACGGCGTGCGCGCTCTGTGCGCTCTTCTGCCCGGAAGGGGCGATCACGCGGCGCGACGGCACCGTGGTCATCGACTATCTCTACTGCAAGGGCTGCGGCATCTGTGAGGTCGTGTGTCCGGTCCACGACGCGATCACGATGGAGGCGGTGACCGCGTGATGCAGACGTTGCCGCGTGGACGTGTCGTATTGACTGCCAACGACGCTGCGGCGTATGCGGTGATGCTCGCCCGCGCCCGTGCGATTGCCTGCTATCCGATCACGCCGCAGACGCTCATCGTCGAGCGGCTCGCCGACCTCGTCGCCGGGCGCGACGACATCGAGTTCGCCAATCTCGAGAGCGAGCATTCGATGTTCGGCTACGTCGTCGCGGCCGCGCGGGCCGGGGTTCGGACGTTCACGGCGACGTCGTCCCAGGGCTTGCTGTACGCGCATGAACAGCTTCACCGCGCTTCGCGCGAGCGAGTGCCGCTCGTCGTCGTCAATGTCAATCGGGCCGTCTTCGCTCCGTGGAGCATCGAGCCGGATCTGTCGGACAGCATGAGCCAGCGCGACACCGGTTGGATTCAGCTGTACTGCTCCTCCGCGCAGGAGGTGCTCGACAGCGTGCTGTGCGCGTATCGGATTGCCGAGACGGTACTGCTGCCGGTCCTCGTCTGCGCCGAGGGTTTCCTGCTCTCGCACACGTCCGAGGTGCTCGACATTCCCGAGCAGGACGCGGTCGACGCGTTCATCCCGGAGCTCGACCCACCGGAAGAATGGCTGCTCGATCCGGCGAAGCCGCGTGCATTCTCGTCGCTCCCGCAGCCGAACGACTACTTCGGGTTCCAGCACGACGTCGCCGAAGCGATGGCCCAGGCGCGGTCGGTGATCGCCGACGTTGCGTCGGAGTTCACGTCGCACTTCGGGCGCGAGAAGGTCGGTGCGCTCGAGGTGCGCGGCAATCTCGATGCAGATACCGCGCTGGTCGCGATCGGGACGATCGGCGACTCGGCCCAGGAGCTCCTCGACGACGACCACGACCTGCTGCTCGTCCGCGTCCATACGTTCAGGCCGTTCCCTGCGGCCGAGCTCGCGTCCGTCCTCGCCGGTGTGTCGTACGTCTCGGTGATCGACCGCGCGCCCGGCTTCGGCTCGCTCGGGCCGCTCGGCGCTGACGTCAAGTCGCTCGAGTTGCCGAATGCCCGGGCCGTCACCGACTTCATCTGCGGGTTGGGCGGCGTGGACGTCACTCCCGGCACGCTGCGCTGGGCGCTCATGCAGACGAGGTCGAGCGGCACGAGGGACGAGCCCGTGTATGTCCCGGAGGGCGTGTAGCGATGCCCGTCTGGCTCGACGAGATCCTGTCCGAGGATCAGCTGCTCCTGCCCGGTCACAGCGCCTGCGCCGGTTGCGGGCCTGCGATCAACGTTCGCCACATCCTCGGCGGCCTGGCCGCCGCGAAGCCGGAGTCGAAGATCGTCCTCGTCATCCCGGCCTCGTGCTGGACCATCATCGCCGGAGTCTTTCCGGTGAATGCGTTCGGCGTGTCCGTCCATCTGACTCCTTTCGCGTCCGCCGCTGCGGAGGCGTCCGGCATCAAGGCCGCGTTGCGCCTGCGCGGTCTCGAAGACACGACCGTCGTCGTGTGGGGCGGTGACGGCTCGACGTCCGACATCGGCTTCTCCGGCGTGTCAGCGGCTGCCGACCGGAACGAGGACATCGTCTATGTGCTCAACGACAACGAGGCGTACATGAACACCGGTGTGCAGAAGTCCGGTGCGACACCGGAAGGCGCCTGGACGACGACGACGCCGGCGGGCTCGCCGAGGATCGGTCAGAAGAAGGACATCGCCCGGATCATGGCGGCCCACGGGATCCCGTACGTCGCAACGCTCGCGCTCGGGTCGGTGCCGATGCTGCGTGACTTCCGGGCGAAGGTCGCGCGAGCCGCCGAGGTGCACGGCTTCCGCTTCCTGCACGTCTTGGGCGGTTGTCCACCCGGTTGGCGCTACCCCACGGCGCAGTCGACCGAGGTGGCGCGGCTCGCGGTCGACTCACGCTATTTCCCGCTGTTCGAATGCGATCACGGAGAGTGGAGGATCACCTTCTCCCCGAAGCACACCGTCCCGATCGGCGAGTTCCTGCGGACGCAGGGACGCTTCGGCCACCTTTCGGCCGCGGAGATCGACGTCATTCAGACCCACGTCGACGACCGCTGGGAGCTGCTCGCAGCCCTGTAGTCAGTCCTTGCCGACCGAGAGCACGACGGCGCCGTTGACGGCGCCCGAGCGCAGCCGAGCGAGCGCCTCGTTGGCAGCGCTCAGCGGAAACGCCTCGACCTCGGTGTGCACCGGGACCCCCGGCGCGACGCTCATGAACTCTTCGCCGTCCGCGCGCGTGAGGTTCGCGACCGACCGGAGGACTCGCTCCCCCCAGAGCAGGTCGTAGGAGAACGCGGGAATCTCGCTCATGTGGATCCCAGCACAGACGACGGTGCCGCCCTTGCCGACGGCGGCGAGGGCGGCGGGCACGAGCTCGCCGGCGGGCGCGAAGATGACCGCCGCGTCGAGCGGCTCCGGCGGTTGCTCGCCCGATCCACCGGCCCATTCGGCTCCGAGCGAGCGTGCGAACTCCTGGCTCGCCGCGTCACCGGTTCGCGTGAAGGCGAAGACACGTCGCCCTTGCGAGCGGGCAACCTGGCAGATGATGTGCGCGGCCGCTCCGAAGCCGTACAGCCCGACGCGCTCCGCGTCGCCCGTGAGCCGCAGCGCCCGGTAGCCGATCAGGCCTGCGCAGAGGAGTGGCGCCGCTTGCAGGTCGGGGTAGCCGTCCGGGATCGGAAAGCAGTACCGCTCGTCGGCGACCGTCTCCTCGGCGTAGCCGCCGTCGATCGTGTAGCCGGTGAACCGGGCGCTGTCGCACAGGTTCTCCCTGCCGGACAGGCAGTAGCGGCAGTGCCCGCAGGTCCAGCCGAGCCACGGCACCCCGACGCGCCGGCCGAGCTCGAAGCGCGTCACGTCCCGCCCGAGCTCGGCGACGATGCCGACGATCTGATGGCCGAGGACGAGCGGCAGCTTGGGGTCGGTGAGCTCCCCGTCGACGATGTGCAGGTCGGTGCGGCAGACGCCGCAGGCCAGGACCTGGAGCCGCACCTGGCCGGGACCGGGCTGCGGCTTCGCCAGTTCGGTTTCTCGGAGCGGCGCTCCGACGCCGCTGAAGAGCATGGCGCGCATGCGCGAGCGTCCCGGGCTAGTCGTCGTGGTGCTGCTGCTCGCGCAGCTCGGCCTGGTATCGCTCTGCTTCGTCGAACTCCTGCTCGTTCCGGCGGCGGTCGGCGTCGGTCTCGCCCGCCGGATGCTCGCCTGCGTTGGCGGACCGCCGCATCGCGACGAACGCCATCACGAGCAGGGGGATCGCGACGGCCACGAGGATGATGACCGGAAGCACGCCGCCAGCCTACGTCCTGGAGACGGGCGCCGACGGATCCGCGGCCGGAGAGCTCAGTCGGCCGGCGCGTGGGCCGGTTCGTCCGACCGTCCGCGCGATCGCGGCGGCCGTTCGCCGGGCGGCTCGATCGTGACGTCGGGCAGCGCGCGGTCGAGCCACCGGGGAATCCACCACGAGCGGTCGCGCAGCAACGTCAGGAGCGCGGGCACGAGCGTCATCCTCATCAGGAGCGCGTCCGTGAGGATCGCGACACCGAGCAGCAGTCCGAACTCCTTGGACACCCGGTCCGGGGAGAGCAGGAACGAGAAGAACACCGATGCCATGATCAGTGCCGCCGCGACGATGACGCGGCCGACGCCGGCGATGCCGTCCTTGACCGCCTGCACCGTCTCGGCGCCGTGCACGTGCTCCTCCCGGATCCGGCTCATCAGGAAGACCTCGTAGTCCATCGAGAGGCCGAACAGGATCGCGAAGGCGATCGGCGGGACGAAGCTCTCGATCGGGCCCGTGCGATCGAGGCCGATCAGGCTCAGGCCGACTCCCTTCTGGACAACGAAGGTGAGGACGCCGAAGCCGACGAGCGCCGACATGAGTGTCGTGAGCGCGGCCTTGAATGCGATCACGGCGGAGCGGAACGCCATCGCCAGCACCAGGAACGTGATGCCGATGATGTAGAGCAGGAACACCGGGACGCGAGAGAAGATCTGGTGGCCGATGTCGGTGAACGCCGCGTTGGTCCCCGACACGTAGGCGTGCGCGCTCGATCCCGCGAGTGCCGCCGGGATCACCGTGTGCCGGAGCTGCGCGACGAGATCGTCGGTCTTCGAGTCCTGCGGCGCGTACCTGCCGTAGCTGTTCAGGATCGCGACCGACGCCTTGTTCGCGGTCTTCGCGTTGTAGATCGGCTTGACGACCGACTTCAGACCGGGCACCTGCTTGAGCGCCGTCTCGATCTTCGTTGCCGCGGCGTGATCCGACTGGAGATCGACCACGACCGGGATCGGCTCCGTGAAGCCGGGGCCGAACCCCCTGGTCAGGAGGTCGTAGGCCTTGCGGGTCGTCTGGTCCTTCGGCGCGGTTCCGGCATCCGCCAGGCCGAGCCGGGCAACGAGCACGGGGGAGGCGAGGAGGAGCAGCACGGCGATGACGATCGGCAGCACGAGCTTCGCGTTCCCGGTGACGAATCGTCCCCAGGCGGCGACCGGTGTCCGCTGCTGCCCCTCGCGCGACTCGTCCACCGGCCGCAGGCCGAACCGGCCGCGGTCGATCTTCGGTCCGAGCAGCGACAGAACGGCAGGCAGAAGGGAGTTCGCCAGCAGGACCGCCGTCAGGACGCCGAGTGCGCTTCCGATCCCCAACTTCGTGATGAAGTCGAGCCCGATCAGCGCCAGCCCGGTGATCGAGATCGCCACCGTCACGCCCGCGAAGATCACCGCGCGTCCGGCGGTCGCGCCCGCGGCCGCCGCGGCTTCCTGGGGCGTCAGGCCGTCGTGCAGGAACTGCCGGAACCGGGTGACGATCAGGAGCGTGTAGTCGATGCCGACGCCGAGGCCGATCATCGGCACCAGGATCTCGGTCACCGTGTTGAAGTGCGTCAGCCGGGCTGCGAGGAACAGGATCAGGAACGCGCCGAGCACGGCGACGATTGCAAAGAGCAGCGGGATCGCCGTCGGCACGAGGGCGCGGAAGAGGACGAGCAGGATGATGAACGCGGCCAGCAGCCCGATCAGGTCGCTCAGGCCCTGCGTCGGCGGTGCGCTCTCGGCTTCGCCCGTGAACTCGACCTGCACGCCGGCCGGCTCGCCGATGGCGCGCAGCCGGTCCTCGAGTGCCACGATCCCCGACCGCGGCAACTGGAAGCCGTTGCGGTCGTACTGCACGTCGAAGAACGCGATCCGCCCGTTGTCGGACAGCTGGTTCTCGTCCGAGAGGGGGTTCGTGATCGCCTGCGAGTCCTTGGCGTTCTCGGCCAGATCGTGCTGCGACGCCTTGGCCGCGGCCAGCATCCGTTTGATCGTGGCCGCGTCCGCGGGTGAGTCGAGCCGGCCGTTCGACGAGAGCACGACCCGCAGCGCGGCGCCCTTCTCGGCGCCGAACTTGGCGGTGATCAGGTCGGTCGCCTTCTGGGTGTCCGAGCCGGGGATCTTGAAGTCGTTGATCAGCTTCCCGTGGAACGCCGCGTTCAGGGCGATCAGCACCACGAAGACGCCGACCCAGGTCGAGACGACTCGCCAGGGGTGGCGCGCGCAATGGCCCGCCCAGCGGGCGAGGCCTCCCTGGTGCGCTATCCGTTGTTCTTCTGCGAGCTGGTGCTCGTCCACCGTCCCGCGACCATCGTCCCCTGTCACCGGTCCCCCTTCGCCGCCGACGTCAGCGACCCCAGGCAGCATGCCGGACCCGTCCCGGCCCGCGCGGGTCGAGGTGATCCTCCGCGTCCCGAGCCCCATTTTCAGCTGATTTCTAGGGGATGCGATCGCCGGAGGCGGTCCCCCGAATCCCCTAAAGGGAGGTTGACGGGCTGGCCGATGCGGACATACATGAAGAGAGTGACGCTACGCTGCGGCCCCATCCAGGAATCGAGCTGATCAATGCTGAACAAACGAGCGGCCTCGCCCTGCCGTACAGGCCGAGCTCTCGAGTGCCGCTCTGCGATCTCTCTCCGTGCTCGGAGTCCAGTTGCTGGTCGAGACGATCATCGCGATCGCCGTGCTGGTGATCCTGTCCACCGCGGGCATCGCCGTGCTCGCGAGCGGGATCCTCTCCCAGGGCGTCTCGCGGCAGCGCACGATCGCGGAGCAGCTCGCGCTGCAGGACATGGAGGGCATCCGCCAGATGGCGTACGGGAACATCGGCCTCACCACCGGCAATCCGCACGGCACCCTGACCGCCACGCAGGCCATCTCGTCGACCGTCGGTCTGAACGGGACGCTCAAGCGGCAGATCACCTGGGTCGACGATGCGGCGCCCGGCACGCCGTACTCGACTCATGCCGACTACAAGCGCGTCACGATCACCGTCACGCGGAACGACGGCAAGGTCCTGACCACGCAGACGAGCTTCGTCTCGCCGTTCGACGCCAGCGACTACGGCGGGCCGAACGTCGGCTCGCTGCAGGTCACGATCCAGGACATGGCCTCGACCACCGTAGTGACGGGGGTGACCGTGTCGATCGCGGGCGGCCCGAGCGGTGCGGCCAGCGACGTGACCGACGCGACCGGTGTCGCTTCCTTCCCCGCGCTCCAGCCGAACCCCGCCTCCGGCGCGACCAAGTGCTACGAGATCACGGTGACGCCGCCCGCCGGCTACGTCGTCTACTCGAGTGACGTGCCGGCCTCGTGCGGCAGCTCGCCGGCCGATGCGGTGGTCGCCGCCGCCCAGACCACATCGACGACGATCCGCATCTACAAACCGGCCGCCGTGACGTTCAACGTCACGCGCTGGAAGGTGCCGTACGCCACCGCAACGACCGTCAACCTGTCCGCGTCGATCGGCGGCTCGCCGGCCACCGCGGGGCCTTACACCGTCTCGGGCGGAACGCTCACCACCGCCGCCACGTTCCTGCCGAGCAGCGCCTGGACTGTCAGCGCCACGGCGGGCGCGTTGACCGCGCCTTCCCAGACCGTCCCGATCCCGACCCTCGCCGGGTACCCGGCGACGTCGGCGACGACCGTCGCCATTGCCTTCCCCGACACCACGATCACCGTCAAGAAGCGGACGTCGACCGGCTGCACCACGGGGTCCTCGGGAATCACGGTGACCGTCACCGGCGGCCCTGACCTCGTCAGCCTGACGGGCGTGACCAACGCCTCCGGCCAGGCCACGTTCGACCTGAGACCCGGTCCGAACTACACGATCAGGAGCACGTCGACCGTGCCGGTCGGAACCACATCTCCCGCGCTGGCGACCGTCCTGGCGGCGCCGACCGCCACCGCCCTCACCGTCACGTACATCGTGAGCGGCAGCGGAGCCTGCCCGTGAGCGCGCTCCTCGCGAGGATCGCGCGCGACCGCCGTGGTTTCACCCTCGTCGAGCTGCTGGTCGGAATGGTGATTCTCGGCATCGTGCTCGGGTCGATGGCCTCGCTCCTCTCGGCCATCTACAACACCGGGACGCAGACGGTCGAGGCGGGCACCCTCCAGGACGAGGCCCGGTCGGCCGTCGACACGCTGGTCGCCGACCTCCGGCAGGCCTATACGGGCGATACGGCGACGACGCTCGTCGCGAGCTTCTCGAGCACCGCCATCACCTTCTACTCGCCCGACCGCCAGCAGCCGTTCCACCTGCGGAAGATCGCCTACCAGAAGTCCGGGACCACGCTGCAGCGTGCGTTCGCGACCAGCACCGACACGGACGGAACGCCCTGGCTCGGGCTGACGACGCTCGGGGCCTGGCGGAACGTCGCCTCGTCGATCGTCGCCAACCCCGGCGGAACGCCGCTCTTCAGCTACCAGAAGGAAGACGGCACGGCCGCGACCGCGGCCAAGGACATCGCCCGGGTGATCGTCACCGTGACCGTGAAACAGCCGGGCTCGCGAAACCAAGCTTCGACCTACCAGTCCAGCGCCGACCTGAGGGCCTATCAACCATGAGAGCACGCAAACCGCACCTCCACGACGAGCAGGGCATCGCGCTCGTGCTCGTGATCATCATCGGGCTCGTGCTCACGACACTCTCGACGATCCTGCTGACTGCGCTCGTCAACGAGAACACCCACTCGAGCGACTCGGTCGTGCGTCAGCAATCCTTCCAGGCGGCGGAGGCCGGCCTCAACTCGTACGCGTCCAAGCTGATCGAGGACGGCCTTTTCTACTCCCACTACGTCGCGCCGGGCGAGTCGACGCGCAGGGATCCCGTCAGCAGCACGCTGGTCAGCGCAGGCAACCCCTGGCCGTACGGCCTCTCCTGGACCTACCCGAACACCCACGACTGGGTCTCGACCGCGCAACTTCCGAACAACTACGAGTACAACCTGCAGATCTCGCCGCCGACCGCCGGGGCCTGCGCGACGCCCACGAGCCCGCTCTGCGGCGCGATCACGATCACGGCCACCGGCCGGCCCCACGCGGACGCCGACAAGTCCGACTGGCGCGAGATCCAGGCGACGATCCGGCCGAGCTCGATCTCCGACTACTACCGGATCGTCAACGGCAACGTCTCGTTCGGGAGCACCACGACCACGAACGGCAAGGTCTACGCCGCGGGCACGATCACCCACGACGGCACGGCGACCGCGAACCTCTACGCGGGCGGCCAGGTCACCGGTTCGACGACGTATGCCGGGACGCCGACGGCCACCTATTACGACTCCAACACGACGCCGACCGTCAGCCAGGTCGTGCCGCCGCTCAACTTCAGCTCGTTCCTGGCCTCCGTCTCGACGATCAGCGCCGTCGCGAAGAACGCCGGCACCGGTCTGATCAACACCAACGGGCAGTACTTCGACACCGCCACGGTCGCCGGCGTCGTCACCGCGACCCAGAAGAACTATCCGGCCTGGGTGTTGACGTTCAATGCGGGCGGGACGTTCACCATCAAAGCCTGTAAGCCGAGCAGCGGCAGCGATCCGGCTTCCGGGGCGTCGCCCATGTCGACCTGCAGCGCCTCCGCCACCTTCAACGTCCCGACGAACGGAGCGATCTACTCGCCGCAGACGGTCGTCGTCCAGGGCACCGTCGTCGGACGCGTCACGATCGGCTCGGGGAACGACATCGACATCGGCGGCGCAGTCGCGCCTCAGACCACGGGCACGGACGTGCTCGGGCTCGTGGCGACCAACGATCTTTACGTCGCCACGTACGTCCCGTCCACCCTCACGTGGTCGGCGGCGATCTGCGTGATCAACGGGACCTGGCAGACGGACACGTCGGACGGCAGCCACAACACGATGAACTTCACAGGCTCGTCGACGACCGCGAACGGCGGCGACATGACGATGTTCGACACGCGTAACTACAACTACGACCCGAACCTGTTGAAGCTGCCGCCGCCGTGGTTCCCGCAGTTGCAGGCCTACACCACGGTGTTCTTCCGCGAGATCCCGCCCAACTAGGGTCGGGCCCGTCTTGCCCGGCGATCAGGGCGCCGGCGTGGCCACGGTCGAGCGCAGCGACTCGAGCGATTTCCGGATCTCGTCGGTCAGGATCGCGTACATCGTCGGCTCGATGATCTCGAGCGCCGCCGAGAATGCGGCCTCGGCTTCGGCCGTCCGGCCCTGGGCTGCCCGGACGAGCCCGGCGGCATGCAGGAGCGACGCGTGCGTCCAGACGTCTTCGCGACCGACCCGGCGCTGCGCCGCAGCCACGACGCGGTCGGCTTCGTCCGTCTTGCCCTGTTTGACGAGGACTTCGGCCAGCCGCCGCTCCGCCTCGGCGAGGTACCCCTGCTCGTGGGTCGTCCGTAGGCCGCTGACGGCGTCGCGGAAGGTCTTCTCGGCCAGCGCGACCTCGCCTCGCTGTTCGTAGACCACGCCGAGGTTCGCGAGCGTCCAGCCGTAGCGTCCCGCGGAGCCCGTCTCGCGGAACATCTCCAGCGCACGGAGCAGGTACTTCTCGGCCTCTTCGGCTTCCGCCTCGCCGAAGCGGCGGCCGTGCACTGCGAGCGCGAACGCCATCGCGTCACGGCTCCCACTCGACTCGGCCAGCGCCTCGGCGCGCTCCAACAGTTCGAGCGACCGTTGCGCCTCGCCCTGCACGCCGGCGACGCTGGCGAGTTGCGTCAGGGCCAGGCTCTCGAGCTCCGGCCGGCCCGCCTGGTGGGCGAGGTCGAGCATCGCCTCGCCGTGGCGCGTCGCGCCCGCAGCCTCGCCCCGCCACCAGAAGATCGTCGCGATCAGCGCATTCGCGTCGTAGAGACCGACTGCCTCGTCCACCGGCAGGATCGCCAACGCCTCGTCCGCCAGGTCATGGGCGCGGGCGACGTCGCTCTCCGCGTGCAGCGCCAGGTCGGCGAGGAGGACGAGCGCCCGGCCTTCGATGTCCGGCAGGCCCGCAGCCCGGGCCTCCGCCAGCGCCGCCTCGGCTTCCTCACGGACGGTCGGAACGTCCGACAGCCGCCACGCCGCATGCGCCGCGAGGTAACGCCGCTCGGGGCTCGGCTCGAGCTCGGCGGAGCGGAGCAGCGTCCGCCGGGCGGAGACGAAGGCGCCGCGCTGCAGCGCCCGGCGGCCCGCCTGCTCGAGCGCCGCGGCGGCATCGCGTGCGAGATCGTCCGAGACCGTGCCGCCGAGCTCCACGAGCAGCTGGGTCGCATGATCGAGGTGGTAGGCGCGGATCCCTGCGAGCTCGTCGCGGGCGTGCTCGTCGACCCAGTCCGCGAAGGCCCGGTGCTCCTCCGCCCGCAGCGCCTTGCTCATCCCGCTGTAGGCGACGTCGCGGATGAGCACATGCTTGAAGCGAAACGCGCGGTCGCCGGAGATGGTCGAGAGCTCCTCGGGGACGACGAACTCGCGGTCGAGCAATCCGTCCAGGAGCGAGTCCACGTCGAGGTCCGGTACGAGCCGGTCGAGCGCACCGCGCCAGAACACCCGCCCGATCAGAGCTGCGCTCTGAAGGAGGCGCTTCTCGCCGACCCCGAGCCGGTCGATCCGTGCAGCGATCGACGCCTGAACGCTGTCGGGGATGCGGTCGAGCTCGTCGTCCTCTCTGAGCATGCGTGCAATCTCCTCCAGGAACAGCGGGTTGCCTTCCGCTCGTTCGAGTACGAGCGCCCGCTGGGCGGGCGGAACCTCCGCACGCGCGAGCAGGGCATCCGCGAGCTCCTCGCTCTCTCGCACGTCGAGCGGCTCGAGCTCGATGGCGCTCGCGCGCCGAATGCCGCCTCCCCAGGACGGCCGGGTGTCGAGCAGGTCCGGCCGGGTGACCGCAACGATCAGCACCGGAACATTGCGCAGCGACCGCGCGAGATGCTCGATCAGATCGAGGAGCGGTTCCTCCGCCCAGTGCACGTCCTCGAACACCAGGACGAGCGGTTGCAGCTCCGCGAGCTGCTCGGCCCACCGCAGCGCTGCCCAGGTCAGCTCGGCGGAGGTGCGCTCGCCTTCGGCCGCCCCGAGCACACCGAGGGCGACCGCCAGCAGGTCGGCAACCGCCTCGCTCTCGCAACTGAGGCGCAGCTTCTCGAAGGCGTCGTTCGCCGGGTCGTCGTCGGTGATGCCCGCGCTCGCCTTGATCATCGACGCGAGCGGCCAGTAGGTCACACCCTCGCCGTAGGGAAGGGTGCGACCGGACAGCGTCGTCACGCGCTCGAGCGAATCGAGGAACTCCGTGACGAGACGCGTCTTGCCGAGCCCCGGCTCGCCGAAGACGGTCACGAGCTGCACCGTGCAGTTCCGCACCGCCCGCTCGAACGAGTTCTCGAGCAGTTGCAATTCCGACTCCCGGCCGACGAGCGGCGCGGCGGGGAGCCGCGACGGATCGTGCACCCGCAGGGCCCGCCACGTCCACAGCGGCTCCGCCCGGCCCTTGATCTCGAGCGGGCCTGCGCTCTCGACCTCGACCGCTCCCGCGGCCAGCCGCCGCGCGCCCTGGCCGATCAGGACCTGCCCCGGCTCCGCCGCCTGCTGCAGGCGCACGGCGAGATTCACCGCCTCGCCGGTCGCGAAGGTCGACTCGGCGTCCTCGACGACCACCTCGCCCGACTCGACCCCGATCCGGGCTGCGAGCCCGAGCGCCTCGACCTTGGGCACGATCTCGAGCGCCGCCCTCAGTGCTCGTTCCGCGTCGTCCTCGTGCGTGACCGGTACTCCGAACGCGGCCATTACCGCGTCGCCCGCGAACTTCTCGACCGTGCCGCCGTGCTTCTCGATCGCCCCCGAGACCTGCTCGAAGTAGTCGTTGACGCGCTGGCGCACGACCTCCGGATCTGCTCCCGCGACCAGTGCGGTCGAGCCCACGAGATCGACGAAGACGACCGTCGCAACCTTGCGTTCCACTGTCCGATTTTACCCGCAGGACTCATGCAGCCGCCTCGAACGCGACCTCCTCCGGGACCAGCAGCGATGTCTCGGGTGCGCGGGAGGGGCGCCTCAGGCCACGAGTGCCTGGAAGCGTGGGTCGTCCCGGAGCGGCGCGAGATCGTCGTCGTCTGCAGCGAGCTCCTTGAACGCGGGTGAGGCGGCGAGCGACTCGCCGAGCGGTTCGAGTGCCTCGTCGGGTCGTCCGAGGCGGCTCTCGAGGCAGGCGATGTTGTAGAGGATCAACGCATTGCCCGGATGCGCCACCTGCGCCTCACGGCAGACGGCGAGCGCGCCCTCGTAGTCCTCGTTCCGGTAGAGCCGGAAGAACGGCGCCAGCGCCTCGCCGGGGCTCGGCTCGAACACCTCTCCGGGGCGGCCGCCGACGACGAGGACGGTCGTCTCGTCCTCGGTCGCCAGTGCGGAGCGCTTCACGGCCGGGTCGCGGACGAAGAGTGCAGTGCCGCGCGGCGCGTCCACCTCCTCGCCGTCCACCGTGAACGTGCAGCCCCCGGCGACGACGACGTACAGCTCCTCGTGGCCGCCCGCGCCCGGCCCGAGCTCGTCGTGCTCGCCGACCACGATGGCGCCGTTCGTCGCCTGATAGAACGCGTTCACGCCGAAGGAGCCGATGTCCAGATCGCGGCGGACGAACACGCGTCCGCGGCCGGCATCCTGCGGCGTCCCGAGGCCGAAGCCCCGCCCGGCTGCTGCCGGCGCTGCCTCCTCGAGCGAGATCATGGAGTACGAGGTCTGCTGCGTTGCCATGTGCGCCTCCTCGGAGTGGTGAGAAGATACTTTGAGATCAAACTACTTCGAGCGCACGCTAACAAGCCGGTCCTTTGACGTCAAGACATTCACGATGGAGACTTCCGGCATGGCCAGGCCCCGTGAGCGAGATCACGTCGACCGTTTCCTCGAGGAGATCCGCGACGAGCTCCCGGAGGCGATGGACGTCGTCGTCGAGGGGATCGTCGACCGGATCCACGGGATCAACTGGCGCGTGCGGAAGATGCTCGACGAGACGCTCGAGCCGTACGGCCTCGCGAGCGGCGACTGGAAGGTGCTGAGCGCGCTGCGCTGGGCGGGCACGCCGTATCGGCGTTCCGCGGGTGAGCTCGCCCGCAGCTCGGATCTGTCGGGCGGCGCCATGACGAACCGGCTCGATCAGCTCGAGCAGGCAGGCTTCGTCGAGCGCGTCCGAGACCCGGACGACGGGCGTGGCGTTCTGGTCCAGCTGACGCCGGAGGGCCTGCACCTCCACCGTGAGGCGATCGGCGTACAGGCCGAGAAGGAAGCGCTCCTCGCCGAGGCGCTGACCGAGCGCGAGAAGGGGCAACTCGAGGCGCTGCTGCGCCGTCTGATGCTCACCTTGGAGAAACGCTCGCCGAAGAGCTGAGTGCTCGGGAAGAAAACGGGGGCTTCCCGGCGTCTTGTTGGAGGTTTCAGGGGTCGCTGCGGTATCGAGAAGGCCGACAGAAGAAAAGGAGAAGGTCATGCAGCGAACGCTCACCCTCACCAGCCCACATGCGACTGGCGCAGACGTCGAACTGGCCCAGCGCCTGCTCAAGCAGCACGGTGACTACGACGGGCCGATCAGCGGCGAGTACGACGTACTCACCGCACAAGCGAGCAACCGGGCCCAGTTTCGGCTCGGCTACTCCAAGCCTTCGCAGGGCTTCGGCACACCGCTGGAGAAGTTCCTGACCGGAGCGGCGAAGCCGACAGCCGCGATGAAGAAGCTCAGCGCTCAGAGGAAGAAGGCCGAGACGGATGTGGGCGGGCTGCGCAAGAGGGCGTTGGCCGAGATGATCAAGCTCATCGGGACGGTCGAGGACCCGCCCCACTCGAACAGGACGATCGTGGGCGCGTTCTACGGCCTGCAGGACGAGTGGTGTGCGATGACCGTCACCATGGCCTACGTGAAGGCCGGCTCGACGGGCTTCGCCCGCGGCTCGCGCTGGGCCTACGTCCCGTTCCTCGTGGCGGCGGCGCGTGCCGGTCAGTTCGGCCTGACCGTCACGATGGATCCGAAGCCGGGCGACCTCGTCTGTTACGACCTCGACGGCACGAACTTCAACGGCAGCAAGAACCACATCGGCATGTTCGAGAAGAAGACGGGCGCACGCTCGTTCCAGACGATCGAAGGAAACATCGACGACACCTGCAAGCGCATGCAACGCTCACTGGACTCGAACTTCGCGAGGAGGTACGTCTTCGTCCGCGTCGGCAAGTAGCGGCGCGCTCGGCATTCCATCTCCCTCGAAGAGCGCCTGAGTGTGCGGGCTGCTGTCCCCTCGCGCCGTTTACGTTCGTCGTGGAGAGGAGAGCATTCTGCGAAGGAGGACTACATGAACTACTTGCTGCAGATCTATCCGGTCCGCGCGACGGAAGAGCTCGAGCGGTTGTCTGCGGACGAGCGGGAGGCGATCGTGGCGGAGTACCTCGCGATCGGGCAGTCGCCTGGGGTCGTCGGCGGCGAGCAGCTACAGCCGGTCGAGACCGCGACCACGGTGCGCGTCGAGGATGGAGAGACGCTGCTCACGGACGGCCCGTTCGTCGACGCGAAGGAGCACCTGGGCGGCTTCCTCCTCCTCGAGGCGGACGATCTCGACGCGGCGCTCGAGATCGCCGCGCGGATCCCGGCCGCGCGGATGGGGGGCGCGGTCGAGGTGCGGCCGTTGGTGAAGAGGTAGGCGCTGCTCGAGCAGGTCTTCCGCGACGAGTGGGGCCGCGTCCTCGCGAACCTGGTCGGCTTCCTCGGCGACTTCGACCTCGCCGAGGAGGCCGCCCAGGAGGCGTTCGCGGTCGCCGCCCAGCGCTGGCCTCGCGACGGCGCGCCGCCGAATCCGGGCGCCTGGCTGACGATCACGGCCCGCAACCGGGCGATCGATCGCCTGCGCCGCGACCGCACGCTTGCCGAGAAGACCCGCCTGCTCGACGTGCCCGAGGCCGTGGAGGACGAGATGGAGGAGACGGAGTTCCCCGACGAGCGGCTGAAGCTGGTCTTCACGTGCTGCCATCCAGCGCTCGTTCTCGAGGCGCAGGTCGCGCTGACCTTGCGCGCGCTCGGCGGGCTGCGCACGGAGGAGATCGCCCGCGCGTTCCTCGTTCCCGAGGAGACGATGAAGCGGCGGCTCTCGCGGGCGAAACGGAAGATCAAGGATGCGGGC
>CAWGLA010000007.1:12500-293291 GCA_963823265.1 uncultured Thermoleophilia bacterium | reverse complement strand
CGGCGCCGACGAGCTCTCCTTCGATTCGATCGTCGCCTCGGGCGAGAACGGCGCGAAACCGCACGGCCACCCGACCGACAAGATCGTCGACCGGGGCACTCTCGTCACCGTCGACTGGGGGGTGCGGGTCGACGGCTACTGCAGCGACTGCACCCGCACCTTCTCGACCGGCCGGCTCCCCGACCGCCTGCGCGAGGCCTACGACGTCTGCCTCGCCGCGCAGCAGCGTGCATGCGCGAACATCAGGGCCGGGCTGACGGGCATCGAGGCCGACGCGCTCGCCCGCGACCCGATCACCGCCGCCGGGTTCGGCGAGAGCTTCGGGCACGGCCTGGGGCATGGGGTCGGGCTCGCGATCCACGAGGCGCCCCGGCTCTCCACCGAGTCGGTCGACACGCTCGTCGCGGGGCATTGCGTGACGATCGAGCCGGGGATCTACCTCCCGGGCCTCGGCGGCGTCCGGATCGAAGATCTCGCGATCGTCCGGGACGACGGCGTCGACCTGCTGACGAGCTTCCCGAAGGAGCTGATCGAGGTTTCGTAACGGTGTCTGACACCTTTCGGTGTCGGACACCCTTTGCTACCCTCCGGCGCCGATGGCAGAGGTCGTGGCAACGAACCAGTTCCGCAACGGGATGCACATCGAGCTCGATGGGCAGACCTGGCGGATCGTCGAGTTCCAGCACGTGAAGCCGGGCAAGGGCGGCGCGTTCGTGCGCACCAAGCTGAAGTCGCTCGATTCCGGCTCCGTCGTCGACAGGACGTTCAGGGCGGGCGAGAAGTTCCCGCGCATCCGGACCGAGCAGAAGAACATGCAGTTCCTCTACGACTCGGGCGACGAGGTCGTGTTCATGGACGAGGCGAACTACGAGCAGCTCTCGCTGCCGCACGCCCTGATCGAGGACGAGTTGCCGTTCATGCAGCCGTCCTCCTCGGTGCAGGTGATGTTCGTGGGCGGGACCCCGTCGGGGATCGACCTGCCGGCATCCGTGATCCTCGAGGTCACCGACACCGAGCCGGGCGTCAAGGGCGACACGGTCTCGAACGTGACGAAGCCGGCCACCCTGGAGACCGGAGCGATCATCCAGGTGCCGCTCTTCGTCAACGTCGGGGACAAGATCAAGCTCGATCCCCGCGAAAAACGCTACATCCAGCGCGCATAGCGGTAGGGTCCCAGGCCATGCCGCGCCTCGTCGACACGACGATCCGCGTCCTCAGTCAGGAGCCGCTCGCCGGCCTGATGCCGACGGCGGATCTGCTGCGCCTCGCCGAGCTCCTCGACGGGGCGGGCTTCGCGTACCTCGAAGTCTCGGGCGGCGGGGTCTTCGACAACGCCGTGCGGCGGGGAGTGGAGAGCCCGTGGGAGCGCATCCGCGCGCTGAAGGCGCGCACGACGACGCCGCTCGCGCTCGCCCTGCGTGGCCGGTTCCTGGTCGGCTCGCGCCCGGTGGGCGGCGACTTCGCCCGCCGCTTCGTGGCGAGCGCCGCCGCAGAGCGGCATCGAGGTCTTCCGGCTGCACGATCCGCTGAACGACGTCGACAACCTGCGCGAGGCGGCCGAGGCGATCGTCGCATTCGGGCGCCGAGTTCGAGGCCGGCCTGCTCTACGGCAGCGGCCGGCACGAAGCGCTGGTCGACGCGGCGAAGCGCCTGCCGGAGCTCGGAGCGGCGCGGATCCTGCTCAACGATCCCGCTGCCGTCCTGCAGCCGCACCGCGCGAGCGAGCTCGTCGCCGAGCTCCGCGACGTCTCCGGCCTGCCGGTCGGCCTCTACGCGCAAGGAGCCGGCGGGAACGCGCTCGCCGCCGCGATCGAGGCGGCCCGCGCCGGCGCCGACGTGATCGCCACGTCGTCTATCCGGTGGCGCTGACGATGCACCGCGTCTCGTCCGAGGCAGCGGCCCAGGCGCTCGCCGGGCTCGGGCTCGCGACAGGCGTCGACATCGACGCGCTCTGGGCCGCTGCCGACCTGGTCGACGAGCACATCGGCGACGAGCCGGTCTCGCCGGTCGCACCGCGGATCGCAGTGCGCGCGGCACAGCGCAAGCTCCCGGTCGGGCTCGTTGCGGCGCTCGACTCGCAGCTGCGCACCGCAGGCGGCCGGAGACCGTCTGGACGAGGTGCTCGAGGAGGTCGACAAGGTGCGCATCGAGGTCGGCTCGCCGCCGCTCGCCGCGCCGATCGGCAACATCGTCGCCTCGCAGGCACTGCTGAACGTGCTGACCGCGAACCGCTACTCGACGATGGTCGACGAGCTGCGTGACCTCGTCGAAGGTCGCTTCGGCCGCACACCGGCGGCCGTCGACCCGGCGCTCGCGCGCGCGGTCGACCTGATCGGCAACGGGCGCGAGGAGGATCCACCGGTCGACCTCGACGCGCTGAGAACGGAAGCCGAGGGCTGGCCTCGAGCGAGGAGGAGCTGCTCCTGCTCGCGCTCTTCGGCGAGGAGGCCGAGCCCTTGCTGCGGTCGATCCGCGAGCGCTCGGGCGGCGACGAGTCGCTCGGTGCGCGAGGCGTCGACCAGGCACGCGCCGAGAAGATCCGCGAGGTCGTGCGCATCGTGCAGGAGACGGGTGTCGGCGAGATCACGATCGAGGAGGACGGCATGCGCGTCAGCGTGCGCCGCACCGCCGAGCAGTCCTATGCGCCTGCCCCGGCCGCGCCCGTCGCCCCAGGAGGGGAACCGGAGCCGCCGCCCGTCGCACCGCGCGACGACTGGCTGGTGCGAGTCGAGAGCCCGATGGTCGGGACCTTCTACCGCGCGCCCGCGCCGGGCGCAGCTGCCTTCGTCGAGGAAGGCGACCCGGTTGCGGCCGGGCAGACGCTCTGCATCCTCGAGGCGATGAAGCTGATGAACGAGGTGAAGGCAGAGGTCGAGGCGGTCGTGCGGGCGATCCACGTGGGCGACGCCCAGCCGGTCGAGTACGGCCAGCTCCTCTTCGAGCTCGAACCGGTCAACGGCCGACCGCTCGACGCGGTGTAGTGGTGTTCACCAGGGTCCTGGTCGCGAACCGGGGCGAGATCGCCGTCCGGGTGATCCGCGCGCTCCATGAGCTCGGCATCGAGGCCGTGGCCATCTACTCGACCGCAGACAAGGATGCGCTGCACGTGCGTCTCGCCGACCAGGCGGTGCACGTCGGGCCGCCGCCCGCAACCGACAGCTATCTGCGCATCCCGAGTGTGATCGCCGCCGCAGCGACGACCGGCTGCCAGGCGGTGCATCCCGGCTATGGGTTCCTCGCCGAGAACCCGGCGTTCGTCGAGGCGTGTCTCGAGAACGATCTCGTGTTCGTCGGGCCGCCGGCCGACGTGATGGCGACGATGGGGGACAAGATCTCCGCCAAGCGGGCGATGCGGGCGGCGGAGGTGCCGACGGTTCCCGGCACCGAGGGCGCCGTCACGGTCTCGGCCGCGCGTGCTGCAGCGGAGGAGATCGGCTTTCCGATCCTGCTCAAGGCGACCGCGGGCGGCGGCGGCAAGGGGATGCGGCTCGTCAAGCAGCCCGACGAGCTCGAGGACGCGTTCGGAATGGCCGCCGCCGAGGCCGAAGCCGCATTCGGTGACGCGACGATGTACGTCGAGAAGGCGCTCGTCCCCGCGCGCCACGTCGAGATCCAGGTGCTGTGCGACCACTACGGCAACGTGCTCACACTCGGCGAGCGCGAGTGCTCGATCCAGCGGCGCCACCAGAAGCTGATCGAGGAGTCTCCGTCTGCGGCACTCTCCGCGGAGGCGCGGGAGGCGATGGAGCTGGCAGCCGAACGGGCGTGCCGTGCCGTCGGCTACCGGAATGCCGGCACGTTCGAGTTCCTGCTCGGCCCCGACGGCAGCTTCTACTTCATCGAGCTCAACGCGCGCCTGCAGGTCGAGCACCCCGTGACCGAGCTGTGCACCGGCATCGACCTCGTGCGCGAGCAGCTGCTGGTGGCGGCGGGTGAGCAACTGGCCGCTGACGGGCCGAGCGCCGCGACGAGGGCACGCGATCGAGATCCGGCTGAACGCGGAGGACCCCGAGCACGATTTCCGTCCCTCGCCGGGCCGGATCGACCTCTTCGAGCCACCGCTCGGGCCGGGGGTGCGGGTGGACACGTTCGTCGAGTCCGGCTCGATCATCTCGCCGTTCTACGACTCGATGGTCGCGAAGCTGATCGTCTGGGACGCGACCGTCCTGCGGCGATCGCGCGCGCGGAGCGCGCTCGGGGAAACGATCGTCGAGGGCGTTCCGACGACACGCGACCTGGCGCTCGAGGTGCTCGGGAGCGAGCCGTTCGCGCGGCGAGTACTCGACCTCGACGCTCGAGGCGCTCCGTGGACGTCCTCGACCAACGCTCAGCTCGATCACCGTTCCTGACCCGGCGCTGTCGGGATCGCCTGCGGGCGTCGAGTCGTCTACTTGTCGCGTCCACCGCATTCGCCCACCAACTGGAGCTCGGGTCGTGCGCCTCTCCCTCGTCCGTCCGTGGCGAGCCGCTGCGTCGCAGGCGAACGACATGAGACCGTCGACGCAGCGCGATGCGAAGTGCACCTCGAGTCCGTCGAGTCCAGTTGATGACCTATCTCCCGCCGCCAGGCTCGTCGCCAGGCGCTCTTTCTGCTCTACCAGTGGGATCTCTCCGGACAGGAGATCGGCTCGCAGTACGCGGGCGAAATCGACCCCTGGGCGCGCGGCGTGGCGGAGGCCGTGGCCGGCCGCTCGTCCGAGCTCGACGAGCGCATCACGTCCGCCTCGGACGGCTGGACGGCCGACCGGCTGGGCGCGGTGGAACGAAGCGCGCTGCGGGTCGCCGATGCACGAGCTGACGACGCGCGAGGTCCCTGCAGAGGTGGCGATCAACGAGGCCGTCGCGTTCACGAAGCGCTATGCGTCCGACGACGGTGCGAGGCTCGTGAACGGCATTCTGGGTCGCATCCAACGGGAGGAGGCGGCAATGACGACGGAAGAGTCGCTCACGAAGGCAGAGCATCTGCTGGCGCGGCTCGAGGCTGCGCGTGTGAGGCTGGACGAGACGCAGGACCCCGACCAGGCGATCGAGATCCTGCAGGAGCTGGCCGAGCTCGCCAAGGAGGTCGAAGGAGAGCTCCAGCGGGCGAGCCGCGGCCGGCCGAGGCCGATGCCGCGGAGCGCCTGAGCAGCTGCGCGCGCTCGTCGAGGCCTACCTCGCCGAGCTCGCGCTGACCCCGGAGCTCGGGACGCTCGAGCCTGCCGTGCGCCATGCGCTCGGAGGCAAGCGCATCCGCCCGGTGCTCTGTCTCGCGACCGGCGATGCGATCGGCGCCCCGGTGGAGGACCTGCTCCCGGCAGCGGCGGCGGTCGAGCTCGTGCACTCGTTCTCGCTCGTCCACGACGACCTCCCGGCGCTCGACGACGACCGCGAGCGTCGCGGTGCGCCCTCGGTGTGGGCGCACTACGGCGAGGCCACGGCGATCCTCGCCGGCGACGCGCTGCTCGCCGAGGCGTTCCGCCTCGCGCTCACCTACCCGACGCCGGCAGTGGCGCGCGAGCTCGTCGATGCCACGCTGGCGATGATCGGCGGGCAGCAGCTGGACCTGGAGGGCGGCGCGCCGCTCGACCGCCTGCATTCGCTGAAGACCGGTGCGCTCTTCTCCGCCTCGGTGATGTGCGGCCTCTGGGCTGCAGAGGTGCCGAGCCTCCGAGCACGGGCCGTGGCGCGCCTTCGCGGCGGAGCTCGGCCTGCTCTTCCAGATCGTCGACGACGTGCTCGACGGCGACGGCTACGTGCTCGACGTCGGCGAGGACCGTGCCCGTCGCCTCGCGGACGAGGCGGCCGACCGCGCGCAGGCGCGGCTCGCGGAGATCGACGCCGACACCGCGGTGCTGGAAGAGATCGTCGGGGCACTCGCCGTTCGCTCGACGTGATCCGCGACCACTTCATCGTCGTCTCACGGAAGTTCTGCCTTGCCCAAGAAGCGGCTTGACCTCCTGCTGGTCGAGCGCGGTCTTGCCGAGTCGCGCGCGCAGGCACAGGCGCTCGTGATGGCGGGCCGCGTCCCGGGGCATACGAAAGCCGGCGAGCAGGTGGACGAGGGGGCGGAGCTCGAGGTGAGCGAGCCGCCGCCGTACGTCTCCCGGGCCGGGCACAAGCTCGCCAATGCACTCGACGCGTTCGGGCTGGAGGTCTCCGGGCTCGACGCCCTCGACGTCGGAGCGTCCACCGGCGGCTTCACCGACGTGCTGCTGCAGCGAGGCGCGGCTCGCGTGATCGCGCTCGACGTCGGCTACGGGCAGCTGCACGACAAGATCCGGCACGATCCGCGCGTGACCGTGCTCGAGCGCGTCAACGCGCGATCGTTGACCGAGCTGCCGTTCGCGCCGCAACTCGTCACCTGCGACGTCTCGTTCATCTCGGTGAAACTGGCTCTGCCGCCGGCACTGCGGCTGGCGGCACCGGGGTGGCAGGCGCTCGTCCTGGTCAAGCCGCAGTTCGAGGCCGGCCGCGCCGAGACGCCGAAGGGCGTCGTGCGTGACCACGACGTGCAGCGGCGCGTGGTGCGCGAAGTGGCGGAAACGCTCGTCGCGGAAGGAGGAGAGCCGCGCGGGGTCATAGACTCGGGACTGCCCGGCCCGAAGGGAAACCATGAGTTCGTCCTCCACCTCGTCCAGCGCGAAGGCGCAGAGCTCCCAGCCGAACTCGGCCGGTGGATCGACGATGCCGTCGGTTAAGCGCGCCGCGGTCGTGACGATCGAACGTGACGGCGTCGACGACGCCCTCGCGCGGCTGAAGGCAGTGGCCGAACGCTGCGGGGTCGAGCTCGTGGAGAGCGACGATGCGGACCTCGCGATCGTGCTCGGAGGAGACGGCACGATGCTCCGCGCCCTGGCGCGCTTCCTCGGCACGAACGTGCCCGTGATCGGCGTCAACTACGGCCGCGTCGGGTTCCTGACCGCGATCTCCGGGGACGAGATCGACGCCGCGATGACCCGCGTCTTCGCGGGCGACTACCGCACGGTCGAGCTCGCAACGCTGGAGGTGACGGTCGCCGGCAAGACGAGCATGGCGATCAACGACGTCGTCGTGGCGGGCGGGACGCTCGGGCGCATGATCGAGGTCGGGTACTCGATCGGCGGGGAGAATCTCGGCTCCCAGCCGTGCGACGGCCTGATCTGCGCGACACCGGCCGGCTCGACCGCCTACAACCTCTCCAACGGCGGGCCGGTGCTCGTCTGGGGCATCGACGCGATGGTGCTCACGTTCGTGGCGCCGCACGCCCTCGTGATCCGGCCGCTCGTCGTGCCGCGTGGGCCGGAAGTGACGATCACCAACCTGACCCCGGACCTCGAGACGACGGTACTGGTCGACGGCCAGCAGGTGGGCAAGCTCGCCACCGGGGCCGAGGCCGTGGTCCGGGTCGGCGGCCGGCCGAGCCTGCTCGCGACGCTGCCCGAGGTGACCTTCTTCCGCCGGTACGCCTCCACCTTCGGCCGATAGGAGGGCGACAGGCGCCCTCCGTACGATGGAGACATGCTGCTTCGCCTGCGGATCTCGAACCTCGTGCTCATCCGGGAGGCCGAGCTCGAGCTCGACGCCGGCCTGAATGCGATCACCGGTGAGACCGGGGCAGGCAAGACGATCCTCACGAACGCGATCGGCCTGCTGCTCGGTTCGCGGGGCGACGCCGCGCTGATCGGCGCCGCGGGCGACGAGGCCTATGTGGAGGCCGAGTTCGACGGCGTCGAGGACGAGGCGCTCGGCTCCCTTGCCGAGCTTCGGCCGGACGGCGAAGACGGGCTCGTTCTGGCGCGACGGATCTTCGCCGACGGCCGCACGCGCGCCTATGCATGGGGCCGCAGCGCGGCGCGGGAGGACGTCGCGGCTGCGGCGGAGTCGCTGATCGCGATGAGCGGCCAGTTCGAGCAACGACGCCTGGCGCGGCCCGCCTACCAGCGCGGTGTGCTCGACGCCTTCGCCGGGCTGGACACCCGGGCGGCCGCGCGTGCCTGGCGCGACCTCGGCGCTGCCCGGCGGGCCTACGACGAGCTGACTCGCGATGCAGCAGCCGCACAGTCCCGCCTGGAGGAGCTGCAGCGGCTCGCGACCGACACCGACGGGCTCGCACCCGGCCGCGAGGAGGAGCTGCGGGCCCAACGTGAACGGCTGCGCCACCTCGGCGAGCTCGCGGACGGGGTCTCGGCCGCAGCGAGCGCACTCTCACCCGACGAAGGCGAGGGCGCGACCGACCTGATCGCGCTCGCCGAGCACTCCGTCGCGCCGGTCGAGCGGCTCGCTCCCGAGCTCCAGAGCGCCGGCGATGCCCTGCGCCAGGCCGGCCTGCAGCTGCGTGAGACGGCGTCCGACCTGCGGGCGTTCCTGGCCTCGCTCGAGGCGGAGCCGGGCCGGCTCGAGGAGCTCGAAGGCGAGCTCGAGAGCATCTCCGACCTGAAGCGGCGTCACGGGGCACAGACGTTCGCCGAGTTGCTCGAGCGCGGGGAGGAGGCGCGGCGGGAGCTCGACCTGCTGGCCGAAGGCCACGACCCCGTTCGGGCCGCGGCCGAGGCTCTCGAAACGGCGCAGGCGGACGTCGAGCGCCTGCACGCCGAGCTACGGGCGGCGCGCCAGGCGGCCGCCGGGCCGTTCGCCGCTGCCGTCGCGGCAGAGCTGCACGCCATCGGCCTCGGCGACGGGGAGTTCCAGGTCGTGCTCGGGGAGCGCGATGCCGGTGCGTCCGGCGCCGACGACGTGGTGTTCCTGATCCGGCCCAATGCCGGGCTGCCGTTCGGCCCGGTCGCCGAGACCGCGTCAGGAGGCGAGCTCTCGCGCGTTGCGCTTGCGATCGCCGCGGTCGCCGGCGGCGCGACGATGGTCTTCGACGAGATCGACGCCGGCATCGGCGGCACGACCGCGCACGCGGTCGCGGAGACCTTGCGGCGCCTGGCGGGGCGGGCACAGGTGCTGACGATCACCCACCTGCCGCAGATCGCGACCGTTGCCGACAGACACTTCTCGGTCGAGAAGATCCCTGGCGACCCGACTCACACGCGCATCGAACCGCTCGACGACGCCCAGCGGCGCGACGAGCTCGAGCGGATGCTCGGCGGAGCGGATTTCCTCGCCACGATCGACCGCAGTGCGGGTGTCTGACACCGTGACGGTGTCAGACACCAAGGTGTGATGTCTAGCGCGAGCCGGGAGCTGCTCGCCCCGCGCGAGGATGTCTGGAAGTTCCTCGCCGAGCCGTACCATCTCTCCGACTGGTGGCCCGGAATCAGCGGCGTCGAGCCGGACCGGCGCGGCTTTGCACCCGGAGCCCGCTGGAAGGTGCAGGCGTCCAAACGCAACGTCTTCACCGGGCGAAGAAGCGTCGAGACGATGCTGCTCGTCCGCGAGATCGACCCCTACGAGCGCTGGTCGTGGCATCTGCTCGTCCCGGAGACCGACACGGAGATCCGACTGCAGTCGGTCGCCCCCGACCGCACGCTCGTCACGGTCACGACCTCGGGCCGGCTGGCCGGAGCGGCGGTGCAGCGTCTGTACGAGCTCGTGCAGACGGCAGCGCGGCTCTAGAGGTCACCCGGCCAGCCGACGCTGCGCCTAGGATCCGGCGAGTGATCGAGGCGGGCGCACTGGTAGGATGGAGTTCCGTGAAGCTGTTCACGGAGAGATGCACGTAGGTGGCCAAGTTCGTCTTCGTCACCGGCGGCGTTGTCTCGTCTCTCGGAAAGGGCATCACCGCGGCGTCCCTCGGGCGGCTGCTGAAGGCGCGCGGCCTGAAGGTGCAGGTACAGAAGTTCGACCCCTACATCAACGTGGACCCGGGCACGATGAGCCCCTTCCAGCACGGCGAGGTCTTCGTCACCGAAGACGGTGCGGAGACGGATCTCGACATCGGCCACTACGAGCGCTTCATCGACGAGAACCTCTCGCGCGCCGCGAACCACACCGCCGGCGGGGTGTGGGACCGCGTGCTGCGCAAGGAGCGCAAGGGCGAATACCTCGGCTCGACGGTGCAGGTGATCCCGCACATCACGAACGAGATCAAGGCACGCATCCGGTCGGTCGCCGAGGCCACGGACACCGACGTCGTGATCACGGAGATCGGCGGCACGGTGGGCGACATCGAGTCCCAGCCGTTCCTCGAGGCGATTCGCCAGTTCCGGCGCGAGGTCGGGCCCGAGAACGTCATCTACCTGCACGTCACGCTCGTCCCGTTCATCGACACCGCGGGCGAGCTGAAGACGAAGCCCACCCAGCACTCGGTCAACGAGCTGCGCCGCATCGGTATCCACCCCGACGTGCTCGTCTGCCGCTCGACGGAATCGCTGCCGCGTGAGATCCGCGAGAAGATCGCGTTGTTCGCCGACGTCGACGTCGACGCGGTGATCACGAACCCCGACGTGTCGGACGTCTACCTCGTGCCGTTGGCGCTGCAGGAGCAGGGGCTCGACGAGCTCGTGTGCCGGAAGCTCGGTATCGATGCTCCGCCGGCCGAGCTCGGTGAGTGGCTCGAGCTCACGGAGCGGATCACCGCTCGCAAGGAATCGGTCGAGATCGCGCTGGTCGGCAAGTACGTCAAGCTGCACGACGCGTACCTGTCGGTGCACGAGGCGCTCAAGCACGCAGGCATCCACGACGGCTGTCGTGTGCACGTGCGCTGGGTCGACGCCGAGGACATGACGCTCGAGGAGACCCGCGCGGAGCTCGCGGGGGTCGACGGCGTCCTGGTGCCGGGCGGGTTCGGCTCGCGCGGCTGGGAAGGAAAGATCCTGGCCTGCCGTGTGGCGCGGGAGGATCGCATCCCCTACCTCGGCATCTGTCTCGGCATGCACGTCGCGGTGTCGGAGTTTGCGCGCCACGTCTGCGATCTGGAGGGCGCGAACTCGACCGAGATGGACCCGGAGACGCCGTTCCCGGTGATCGACCTCTTGCCGGAGCAGA
Source organism: uncultured Thermoleophilia bacterium (assembly GCA_963823265.1). GTDB lineage: Bacteria > Actinomycetota > Thermoleophilia > Gaiellales > Gaiellaceae > PALSA-600. The sequence goes on along the minus strand of CAWGLA010000007.1, from coordinate 282,401 downwards.
AGGAGATCGAGGATCTCGGCGGCACGATGCGCCTCGGTGCCCAGGCCGTCGAGCTCGCCGAGGGGACGCGGACGCGCGCGGTGTACGGCGACGAGACGGTGATCGCCGAACGCCACCGCCATCGCTACGAGGTGAACAACGCCTTCCGCCAGCAGCTGATCGACGCTGGGCTCGTCGTCAGCGGGACGTTCCAGGAGGGCCGGCTCGTCGAGATCGTCGAGCTGCCCGACCACCCGTGGTTCGTCGCCTCGCAGTTCCATCCCGAGTTCAAGTCCCGGCCCACGCGGCCGGCGCCGTTGTTCCGGGAGTTCGTCGACGCCGCGCTCCAGCGGGCCCGCGCCCGCACCGGCGTCGAAGTCGCCTAGCCTCTTAAGCGGTCCCCACCGACACGTACACCGGCATGCCTGCGACGATCGTCGCGCCCGCGACATAGCGGAACTCGACCCGCGACCCGTCCTTGCACTCGAGGATCGCCAGGCCCGACACGCGGCCGGTCTCGAGCATCTCGTCCCACTTGCCGGTGTCGTCGGCGAGATCGGACACCCGCAACGAGAGGAGCTCCTCTCGCGTGTAGCCGACGAGTGCGCACGCCGCCTGGTTGACGGCCACGTACCGGCCGTCCTCGTCGGCGACGAACACTGCCGCGGGCCCATGCTCGACGGCTTCGCCGAGCAGGGAGGCTTGGATCAGCGGCTCGGAGACACCCATGGCGCAGGGGAAACTCCAGCAGCTTTCGCCGCTTTCCGCAATAGGTACGGAGACCTTCCGCACTGGGCCGACCGGCCTAGCTCGTTCAGGGTCGCGTAGCATCTGCCCCCGGTGCCGCCGGACGTCCTCGACCTGTTCACCGAGCTCGCCGCGGTGCCGAGCCCGCCGGGTGAGGAACGCGCGGTCGCGGATCTCGTCAGCCGCTACCTCAACGACTGCGGCCTCGCCGTCGACGAGGACGCGTGCGGCCCCCGAGGTCGGCTCGACGATCGGGAACCTCTACACGCGGATCGAGCCGACCGCGGCAGGCGAGCCCCTGCTCCTGTGCGCCCACCTGGACACGGTGCCGCCGACCGGCGCGATCGAACCGGTCGTCGAGGACGGAGTCGTCCGGAACGCCGCCGGCACGATCCTCGGCGCGGACGACAAGGCTGCCGTCGCCGTGATGCTCGAGGCGATCCGCACGATCCTCGCCGAGCGCCGGCCGCACGCAGGAATCGAGTTGCTCTTCACGCCGAAGGAGGAGGTCGGTCTCTTCGGCGCCTATGCGTTCGACCACACGCGCTTGCGGGCCCGAACGGGTTACGTCTACGACCAGGCGGCCCCGATCGGCGTCGTGATCCTCGGTGCGCCGTACTCGCAGTCGCTGGAGGTCACGTTCCACGGCCGCGCCGCGCACTCGGGCATGCAGCCCGAGGACGGCCGTTCGGCGATCGCCGCGGCAGCCCGCGCGATTTCGGAGTTCCGGCTCGGGCGCGTCGACGAGGACTCCACCGCGAACGTCGGCACGATCTCCGGCGGCACCGCGACGAACATCGTTCCGGAGTGGTGCACGTTCGTCGCCGAGGCGCGGTCGCAGGACGAGCGCAAGCTCGCCGACCTGATCCAGGAGATGCAAGATGCCATCACCTTTGCCGCAGGCGTTGCGGAGTGTGACGTCGAGACGAAGGCTCGCAAGAGTTATCGCGGCTATCGCTTCGCGAAATCCGACCGCGCGGTCGCACTCGCCGCAGGCGCCCTGGCCCGGTGCGGCCATGCAGTGACGTACGAGCTCTCCGGTGGGGCGGCAGACGCGAACGTCTTCAACGAGCGGGGCCTCGAGGTCGTGAATCTCGCCAACGGCATGACCGACATCCATACGCCGGCGGAGCACATCTCGGTTGCGGATCTCGAGGCGATGGTCGACGTCACCTGCGCTCTGGTCGAATCCGCGCTCGCTTCGTGATGGAGGAACGGCGGCTCGGTCCCGTCGTCGGTCTCGGTACCTGGAACACGTTCGACACCGACGTGCGGCTCGCGCGCGAGGTGGTCGACTCGGCCTTCGCCGGCGGCGCAAAGCTCTTCGACACGTCGCCGATGTACGGAGGTGCGGAAGCCGCCCTCTCCGCAGCCCTCGTGGGCCGTCGCCCGGAAGCGATCGTTGCCACGAAGATCTGGGCGAGGTCGGTGGGTGAGGGCCGCGAGCAGTTCGCACGGCAGCGTCAGTGGTACGACGGTCACGTCGACGTCGAGCAGGTGCACAACCTCGTGCTCTGGCGTGAGCACCTCGAGTGGCTCGAAGAGGAGCGCGCCGCAGGCTACATCGGCCGCCTCGGCGTCACGCACTACCAGGCCTCGGCGGCCGGCTCCCTCGCCGAGGCGCTGCGAACGGAGCGCTTCGCCGTCCTGCAGGTCCCGTACAGCCCCTGGGAGCGCGAGTGCGAGCGGGAGCTGCTCCCGCTCGCCGCCGAGCTCGGCGTCGCGGTGATCGCGATGCGGCCGCTCGGCGGGTCTGGCGAGGACCGGCGCAGGCGCATCGAGCTGACAGCGACGCAGCGCGAGGAGCTCGGCGTCCGGTCGTGGGCCGAGGCGCTCCTGCGCTGGGCGCTCGCCGACCCGCGGATCGACGCGGTCATCCCCGCCACGTCGAGACCCGGCCGAGCGCTGGAGAACGCGCGGGCCGGAGACGGCGCGCCGTTCACGCCGAAGCAGCGTGAGCTCGTCGAACTGCTCGCTCAGTAGAAGACGGAGGTGCGGACGCGGCTGCGCAGCTCCTCGCCCTCGAGGTAGCGGTGCAGGTTGTCGGCGAACAACTCGACGATCCGCTCGTTCTCGTGCCACGACAGCGCAGAGGTGTGCGGACTGACGATCACGTTCTCGAGCTCCCAGAGCGGGCTGGTCGCCGGAAGCGGCTCCTCCGCGAAGACGTCGAGCGCAGCGCCGGCGAGCCGGCCCGACGCCAGCGCTTCGACGAGCGCCTCCTCGTCGATCACGCCGCCACGACCGACGTTCACCAGGATCGATCCCTCACGCATGCGAGCGATCGTCCGCCGGCTGATCAGACCACGGGTCTCGTCGGTGAGCGGCAGCGTGATCACGACGGCATCGGTCTCTCCCACGAGGTCGTCGATCGCCGCAGGCGGGTACAGCCCGTCGACATGGGCCACCGGCTCCTCGGTGTCACGTTTGACACCGAGGACGCGCATGCCGAACGCGCTCGCGAGCCGGGCGACCTCGGCGCCGATCTCGCCGACACCGACGACGAGCAGCGTTCGCCCGCGGACCTCGTCGACCGGGTAGTGGTCCCAGTGCCGCGCAGCGGCGTCGCGGCGGAGGCGGGGGAGGCCCTTCGTGAACGCGAGCAGGCCGAAGAGGCTCCACTCGGCGAGCGGCACCGCGTGCACGCCGCTCGCACTTGCGATTGCAACTCGATCGAGGTCCTCCGCCGAGAGCCCTGCCGCGCGCACCTGCTCGCCGGCGCCGGCGGCGGTCGCCTGGAGAAAGCGCAGCTCGGGCGCGGTCCGGACCGCCCACGCGAGCCCTTCCGGTACGTCGCCGGGAATCCCGTACAGGACCTCCGCGGCCTCGACGAGCAGGCGGAAGCGTTCTTGGTCGGCGGGCGACCGCTCGAAGCCGAGGACACCGCGGTGGTCCGATGGGAAGCGCGGCGGAGGGAGCAGGTCGGGCTCGAATCGGACGTCGAGCCGCTCGTCGGCGGCTCGGAGACGGGCCACGAGCTCCGCCTCGAGCGGGCTCGCGATGACGACGGGCACCGGATCCATTGCGGAGGTTCTATCGGTCTCCGTGACCGTGTGTGAGCGGTAGGCTTGCGCCGCCATGAGGATCGGTGTTGCCAAGGAGATCAAGCCCGACGAGTACCGCATCGCTCTCACGCCTGCGGGCGCGCTCGAGTTGATCAACCACGGGCACGAGGTGGCGATCGAGCAGGGCGCGGGGCGGGGCAGCGCCTTCCCGGACGAGGCCTTCACGCGTGTCGGCGCCGAGATCGTCTCGGTCGACGACGTCTGGCAGCGCAGCGACCTGGTGCTGAAGGTGAAGGAGCCGATCGCGGTGGAATATCCTCGCCTGCGCGAGGGGCTCATCCTCTTCACCTACCTGCACATCGCGGCCGACGAGCCGCTGACACGCGCGCTGATCGACTCGGGCATTGCCGCCGTTGCGTACGAGACGGTCGAGGTGGGCCATTCGCTGCCGCTGCTCGCGCCCATGTCGGAGGTTGCGGGCCGGCTCGCGCCCCAGGCGGGCGCGTACCACCTCGAGAAGCCCGTCGGAGGACGCGGGCTCCTGCTCGGCGGCGTGCCGGGCGTGGCCCCGGGCCGTGTCGTCGTGGTGGGAGGCGGTGTCGTCGGCTACAACGCCGCGGTGATCGCGCTGGGCCTCGGTGCCCAGGTGACGATCCTCGAACGCTCGATCGACCGGATGCGGCATCTCGAGGAAGTGCTCTCCGGGCGCGTCTCGCTGCTCATGAGCTCCAGTCTCCAGGTCGCCGCCTCGGTCGAGGAAGCCGACCTGGTGATCGGCGCCGTGCTGATCCCGGGTGCGGTCGCGCCGAAGCTCGTGACCCGCGAGATGATCGCGAGCATGAAGGAAGGTGCGGTCGTGGTCGATGTCGCGATCGATCAGGGAGGCTGCTTCGAGACGTCGCGCGCGACGACGCACGCCGAGCCCGTCTACGTCGTCGACGGGGTGACGCACTATTGCGTCGCGAACATGCCGGGAGCAGTTCCGATCACGTCGACCAAGGCGTTGACGAATGCGACGCTCCCGTACGTCGAGGCGATCGCGAACCAGGGCTTGCGGAGCGCGGTCTCGAACGATCCGGCGCTCGCCAAGGGCGTGAACGTGATCGACGGCAAGCTCACGTACGAGGCCGTCGCCGAGGCGCACGGGCTCGACTACACGCCACTCGATGACGTGCTGCCGCTGTCGGCGGTCTAGCCCTCCTATCCGGCCGCGGCGTCGGGCTTGGCTGCTTTTGCCTTCTTCTTCGCCGGTGACGGGCTGATCTGCACGACCAGCCACGTCACGCCTGCCGCGAGCGAGATCACGAAGACGATGAAGACTGCGATTCCGAGCAGGCCGAGGATGTTTTCCAGCACGGAAGTAGGATAGCGGCGTGGCTCGTGCGTGCGTCATCGTGCTGGACGCCGTCGGAGCGGGTGAGTTGCCGGACGCTGCCGAGTTCGGCGACGCGGGGTCGAACACCCTCGCCAATGTCGCCCGCGCCGTCGGTGGGCTCGATCTGCCCACGTTGGAGGCGCTCGGCTTCGGCAATATCGAGCCCCTCGAGGGCTGTGCGCCCCAGCCGGGGGCGCCGGCGGTCGCAGGCCGGCTCCTGGAGCGCTCCAAGGGCAAGGACACGACGACGGGCCACTGGGAGCTGATGGGAGTCGTCACGCCGCAGGCGATGCCGACCTACCCGTACGGCTTCCCGGACGAGGTGATCGACCCGTTCATGAACCGCACCGGCCGCGGCGTGCTCGGGAACAAGCCGGCGAGCGGGACCGAGATCATCCAGGAGCTCGGCGAGGAGCATCAGACGCACCGGCAAGTGGATCGTCTACACGAGCGCCGACTCGGTGTTCCAGATCGCCGCGCACGAGGAGACGGTGCCGCTCGAGGAGCTCTACGACGCCTGCCGCACGGCGCGCGAGATCCTCACCGGCAAGCACGCCGTCGGCCGGGTGATCGCCCGTCCGTTCGTCGGCACACCCGGCTCATACGAGCGCACGCCGAACCGGCACGACTTCTCGCTCGAGCCCAGGCGCCCGAACTACCTGTCGATCGTCCGGGACGCCGGCCACAAGGTCTACGGCGTCGGGAAGATCGGCGACATCTTCGCCCACCAGGACATCGACGAGGAGTTCCCCACGAAGTCGAACGTCGACGGGATCCAGAAGACGGAGGAGCTGCTGCGCGACCGTGGACGACGGACTGATCTTCACGAATCTGGTCGAGACCGACTCGCTCTGGGGCCACCGGAACGATCCGGTGAACTTCCATCGCTGTCTGCAGGACTTCGACCGCCGGCTGCCGGATCTCCTCGATGCTCTGCGGCCGAACGACCTGTTCATCCTCACTTCCGATCACGGTTGCGATCCGACGACGCCGTCGACAGACCATTCGCGCGAGCACGCGCTGCTGCTCGTGTACGTGGAAGGGCGCAATGCGGCCGGGCGCATTCACGAGGACGGCGAGTTCGCCGACGTCGGGGCCACCGTCAACGCCTGGCTCGGCGGAAGGCGCCCGGGCAAGGGCATTCCAGGCTCGCCGATCGTCGACGGCTCGTTGACCCGACTCGACGATCCCGCGCTCGTCGCGGCGAATACGCCGACGATGCGCGCCTCCGGCGCCGCGCGGCGGCGTTCACCGGGTCCGGCACCGGAGAAGATGTGCGTGTTCACGTCGTGGCCGCGGTCGCGCCGCGAAGCCCGCCCGTGTGCTCGAGGTCGGATGCGGGTGGGGTGAGCTCGCAGCGTGGATCGGGCGCGAGACCGGCGCCGATGTTGTGGCCACCGACCTGTCGCCGCACATGGTCGACCTCGCACGCGAGCGCGGAGTCGATGCGCGCAGTCGCCGACGTGCAGGAGCTGCCGTTCGCGGACGGGGAGTTCGATGTCGCGGTCGCCGCATGGATGCTCTACCACGTGCCTGATCTCGACCGTGGCGTTGTCAGAGCTCGCGCGCGTGCCTGCGGCCCGGCGGCCGCCTCGTCGCCGTCGACGAACTCGCGCTTCCACCTGCTCGAGTTGCGCGAGCTCGTCGGGAGCGGGCCGTCGACGCTCACGTTCTCCCGTGAGACCGGCGGGGACGCCCTGGCTCCGGATTTCGCGCGCATGCGCCGGGAGGACATCGAGGGCGTGCTCGAGTTCGCGGACCGCGGACGTCGAGGATACGTGCCGAGCTTCGATCTCGATGTCGCCGTTCGTCGGCAATCTGCCGATGCGGTCCCGGAGCCGTTCGCCGCCCGTCGTCGCGAGCTCGATCTTCGTCGCGGAGAAAGCGCTGATGACGTTCGACGATCCAGGCCGTCGTGCGCGAGCAGTATGCGACCGAGGCGAATCTCCGGGCGCGCAAGGCCCTGTGGGAGAGCGTCGAGGGCTCGCCGGACCCGAAGGAGATCTCGTCGGCGCACGATCGAGGCGTGGCAGCCGCGGCGGGTGCTCGAGGTCGGGGGCGGGCGGGGCGAGCTCGCCGAGCGGATGCAGCGACGAGCTCGGTGCGCGAGTGTCGTTCGTCGATCTCTCGCCGCGCATGGTCGAGCTCGCGCGGGCGCACGGCGTCGACGCGCGCGAGGGAGATGTCCAGCGAGCTGCCGTTCGCGGACGGCTAGTTCGACACTGTCGTCTCGGCCTGGATGCTGTACCACGTGCCCGATCTCGACCCCGGCCTCGCCGAGATCGCGCGCGTTCTCGTGCCCGGCGGCGCGCTGTCGCCGTCACGAACTCGGTCGACCACCTCGCGGAGCTGCGGGAGCTCCTGGCGTACCCGCCCGGAGGTTCGAGCTGTCCGTTCAACAGCGAGAACGGAGAGGAGCACCTGCGGCGCCACTTCGACCACGTCGAGCGATTCGACATCGGTGGTCACGGCGACGGTCCGCGACGCGCGAGACGCTCGTCGCCTATCGCAACTCGTCTCCGTTCACGCCGGCGACATGCCGGCGCGACGTCGAGCTGCCGTTCATCGTCCACGGCACGCGACGACGTCTTCGTCGCGCACGACATGATCCGTCCCGCCGAGCTGATCCAGCGCAAGCGCGACGGCGAGGAGCAGCCCGACGAGGAGCTCGCCGAGCTGATCCTCGGCTACGCCCGGGACGAGGTGCCCGACTACCAGCTGGCCGCCTTCTGCATGGCGGTCTTCTTCCGCGGCCTGTCCGAGCGTGAGACGTACGTGCTGACGGACGCGATGATCCGCAGCGGCGAGACGATCGACCTCGGCGCCGCGGCTCGGCCGCAAGGTCGTCGACAAGCACTCGACCGGCGGAGTCGGCGACAAGACGTCGCTCTCGGTCGGCGCCGATCGTCGCTGCCTGCGGCGTCCCGCTCGGGAAGATGAGCGGTCGCGGGCTCGGGCACACGGGCGGCACGCTCGACAAGCTCGAGTCGATTCCCGGGCTACCGCATCGAGCTCTCGACCTCGACGAGTTCGTCGCGCAGGTACGCGAGATCGGCGTCGCGATCATCGGCCAGACCGGCGACCTGGTCCCGGCCGACAAGCTGCTCTACGCGCTGCGCGACGTCACTGCGACCGTCGACCATCGTTCCGCTGATCGCGTCCTCGATCATGTCGAAGAAGATCGCCGCCGGCGCCCACGGCATCGTCCTCGACGTCAAGGTCGGCGACGGCGCGTTCATGAAGACGCTCGAGGCGCGCGCGTGCTCGCCGAGACGATGATCTCGACCTCGGCCGGCGGGCGGGCCGGGAGGTGGTCTGCCTCCTCACCGACATGGACCAGCCGCTCGGGGCGCGCGGTCGGGAACGCGCTCGAGATCCGGGAGGCGCTCGAGCGACCGTGCGAGGCCACGGCCCCGCCGACTTCACGGAGCTCGTCCTCGACGCCTGCGGCAGCTGCTCGCGCTCTCCGACCTCGGCATCGACGTCGACGAGGGCCGCCGCCGCGCCGAGGCGGCCGTCGCCGACGGCACGCGCCGAGGCCGTCTGGCGCCGCTGGATCGAGGCGCAGGGCGGTGACCTCCGACGTCGGCGCTGCCGGCTGCTCCCGTGTCCGCGAGCAGTCGCGGCGCCGCAGGCCGGGATCGTGCCGGAGCTCGGCGCCATCGGCGATCGGCATCGCGGCCATGGAGCTCGGCGCGGGGCGGCGCACGAAGGCCGACGTCGTCGACCACGCCGTCGGCATCGTCTGCCTGGCGAAGCGCGGCGACGCACGTCGACGCGGGCGACGTGCTCGCCGAGGTCCACGCCCGCGACGGAGGCTCAGGCCGACGAGGCGGCCGCGGCCGTGCTCGCGGCGTACGAGCTCGCAGACGAGACCTCCGCGACGCGCGCCCGGTGCTGCTCGAGGTCGTCGGCTGACGGTGTCCAGCCGGCCGAGCGGGCGCCGGCCGAGCTCGACCGAGACTGGCCGAACGTGCCCGAGCTGCCCGAGGTCGAGACCGTCCGCGCCGGCTCGCGCCCGTGCTCGAGGGCGCGCGCTTCGACCGACGTCGAGATCGCGCGACCCGCGCCTGTCCGGCCGTTCGACCCGAGAGCGTCGCACGGCGAGCTCGCGGTGAGCGCGTCGACGGCGGTCGAGCGCCGGGGCAAGTATCTGATTGTTCGGTTCGAATCGGGTCGCGCTCTCCTGGTTCACCTCCGGATGACGGGATCTTTCGCACGGCGCGTCGGGACGCTGGCCGACGATCCTCACCGACGTGCTGTTCTCAGGTTAGACGATGGCTCGGACGTCGCCTACCGCGACGTCCGGCGCTTCGGCACCTGGGAGCTGCTCGAGCCGGGCGACTCGACGCCTACCTCGACGCGCGTCTCGGGCCGCGAGCCGCTCGGCCCCGCGTTCACGGCGGCGGCCTCGGCGAGCGGCTCGAGGGCAGGAGGGCGCCGCTCAAGGCGGCCCTGCTCGACCAGCGCACCGTCGCCGGCCTCGGGAACATCTACGTCGACGAGGCGCTCTGGCGTGCGCGGCTCCATCCGCTGCGCCCCGCCGGCAGCGCTCGACGCCGACGAGCTCGACGCGCTCCACCGCGGCGATCCGCCGCGCGCTCCGGCGCGGGCATCGAGCGGCAGGGCTCCACGCTGCGCGACTACGCGCTCCCCGACGGTGGCGCGGCGGCGATGCAGGACGAGTTCAAGGTCTACGGCCGCGGGCGGCGAGCCGTGCGACCGCTGCGGCACTCCGATCGACGAAGATCCGGGTCGCCGGGCGGGGCACGTGGTTCTGCCCGAGCTGTCAGCGCGCGCCCACGCAGCGCGCAGGCTGTCGCGCCGCGCCCCGGAGCACGACTCTAGACTCGGCGCACATGGGCGCCGCACTACACGAGGAGGCGGTCGTGCTGCGCTCGTTCCGGTTCGGCGAGGCCGACCGGATCCTGCACCTCTACACGCCGAGCGCGGTCGCGTCGGCGCGGTCGCGAAGGGCGTGCGCAAGACGAAGTCGCGCTTCGGCGCCCGGCTCGAGCCGCTCTCGCACGTCGAGCTGGTGCTCCACGAGGGCGCGGGCGAGCTCGAGACGGTCACCGGCGCCTCGCTGTGCGCTCCCACGACCGCGCGCGAGGACGACTACCGGCTCAGGTCGGGCCTGATCGGGGCCGAGGCGATGCTGCGGCTCTTCGCGGAGCAGGAGGCGAACGAACGGGCCTTCGGGCGCTGACGCGGTTCCTCGACGCTGCTCGACGACCCCGCGCCGCGGAGGCCGCGCGGCGCTCGACCCGCTCGGGCTCTCGTTCCAGCTGAAGCTGCTCTGGCTCGCCGGGCTACCTGCCGCATCTGACGAGCTGCGTCGAGTGCGGCTCGGAGGCACAGCTCGTCGGCGTTCTCGCGCGCGCGCGGGCGGCGCGTCTGCGCCGCGCATGCGGCGCAGGCGCTGCGGCTTTCGCCCGAGGGCATCGCAGGGATCGAGCGGCTGCTGTCCACGCCGCTCGCGGACGCGCCGCCGCGAGCTCTCGCGAGCGCGCCGTCGCGATGCGCTCGCGGTGATCACCTCGTCGTACGAGGAGCACGGAGGCTTCCGGCTGAGGACGCTCTCTGCGTGAAGCGCGAGCTGGGCAGCGGCATCGAGCTGGACGACGACAAGGCGCGCATCGATCGCGCCGAGGTGCACCGTTTCCTGAGCGAGGAGTGCTACTGGGCGACGGGCGGCCCCGCGAGACGCAGGACCGCCTGATCGACGAGGCCGCCGCGCGTCGTCGGGCTCTACGACGGGAGCGCGCAGATCGGTTTCTGCCGCGCGCGGACCGACGCGGTCGTCGTTCGTCTATCTCGCCGACGTCTACGTCCTGGAGCCTATCGCGGGAGTGGGCTCGGCGAGGAGCTCGTGCGCGAGATGGTCGAGTACGGGCCCGTACGCGGATGTGCGGTGGATGCTGCATACGACGAACATGCATCCGCTCTACCGCAAGCTCGGCTTCGGCGAGCCGAGTCAGAAGGTGATGGAGAGAGAGCTCGATCAGGTAGGCGAGCGCGGAGCGGATAGCGGTGGCTCAGTCCGCGGTGGCCGCCGTCGGAAAGAGCTCGAAGCGGAGCCGCTCCTCGGGCAGGCCCGCGCGTCGAAGCATGGCGCGAAGGGCGAGCGCGCCCCGGTCGAGGTAGTACTCGTCGTGGTCCGCCGGCATCGAGCCACACGCCGCGCAGCCCGGCCAACGGCCGGCGCTCGCCGAACGCGGCGCACCGGATCGTGGTCAGCCACGACTCACGCCGTCTGGCAGAACGCCGCCGTCTCACGTCGCACGGCAGCATCCCGTCCCCGAAGGCGAGCGCCGCAGCGCCGAGCTCGACGAGCAGCGCGTCCCCGCTCGTCTGAGGTCGCGAACGACGCCAGAACTCCTCCAGCGACCCGCCGAACCGCGCACGCCGACGCCCGAGCGGCCGGGAACCCGTGCGCCAGCGTCACTTCGAACAGTGCGTCGGGTGCATGTGCCGCGACGCCTGGAACAGATCGGGCCGCTCGAGCGCGTTGACGATCGCGCCGTAACCGCCGGACGATTTCCCCTGCAGCGCCTCGTCACCGCTGGTCGCATACGCCGCGTCGACGAACGGCACGATCTCCTCCTCAGATAGGTGCCGTAGCGCACCGATCCCCTTCGAGTCGATCCACTGCGAGCCGCCGACCGACGTCCACCCGTCGACGAGCACCACGATCGCCTCCGGCGCGAGCGCCCGATCGCTTCGGGATACGACCGTTCGAACGGCTCGAGTTGAACCACGACGCCGCTGAGCGCATGTGCGCGTGCAACACATAGACCGTCGCGATATCGCCCTGAGCGGTCCTCGGGGCGACCAGACCCAGAGCTCTCGTACGTGGGGATCACCGAGCGGGTTCCGTGCAGCGCGTCCGAGTGACCGAGCGCGCCCGCGACCGAGCTCAGGGGCGAGGCCGCCACGGCTGCTCGAGCTTGTCGAGCAGCAGCCGCTTGGCGCCGTCGAGCGGGATTCGCTCCTGCTGGAGCGTGTCACGGTCGCGCAGCGTGATCGTCCCGTCGGCGAGCGTGTCTGCTCGTCGATCGTCAGCGCCCACGGCGTGCCGATCTCGTCCTGGCGCCGGTAGCGCTTCCCGATCGCCGCGGCGTCGTCGTACTCGGCGGACATCGACGTGCGGAGGTCCTCGTACAGACCGCGCGCCTGCTCGACCATCGCCGTGTCCTTGCCGATCGAGCGGCAGCACCGCCGCCTTCACCGGCGCGAGGCGCGGATGGAGGCGCAGCACCGTGCGCGGACGATCGCCGACGACCTCTTCGTCGTAGGCGTCGCACGAGAAACGCGAGAATCGAGCGGACGACGCCGATCGCCGGCTCGATCACGTACGGCACGTAGCGCTCCTCATGGCCGATCCACTCGAGCTTCGTGCCCGAGCGCTCGGTGTGCTGGCGTCAGGTCGTAGTCGCCGCGGTTCGCGACGCCTTCGAGCTCGACCAGCCGATCGGGTAGAGGTACTCGATGTCACTCGTTGCGCTCGAGTAGTGCGAGAGCTCGTCCGCCTCGTGCGCGCGGACGCGCAGGTGCGACTCGCGGACGCCGAGGTCGAGGTACCAGCGCTGCCGCTCGTCGATCCAGTACCGGTGCCACTCGTCGGCCTCGGCGGGCGGCACGAAGAACTCCATCTCCATCTGCTCGAACTCGCGCATGCGGAAGAGGAAGTTCCCGGGCGTGATCTCGTTGCGGAAGCTCTTGCCGATCTGCGCGATGCCGAACGGCGGCTTGACGCGCAGCGACGACGTGACGTTCTTGAAGTTGACGAAGATGCCCTGCGCCGTCTCGGGCCGCAGGAACGCGCCGGCCGCGTCGTCGCGCACCGCGCCGACGAACGTCTCGAACATCAGGTTGAACTCGCGCGGCTCGGTGAGGTCGCAGTCGCGGGTCTCGCCGGGATGCTTCGAGGCCGCTTGCCGCAGGCGCTCTGTCGAGCTGGTCGGCTCGGAAGCGCAGCTTGCATGTGCGGCAGTCGACGAGCGGATCGGAGAAGCCGTCGACGTGGCCCGAGGCGACCCAGACCTGCGGGTTGATGATGATCGCGGAGTCGAGCGCAACGATGTCCTCGCGTTCCTGGATCATCGAGCGCTGCCATTCGGCCTTGACGTTCTCGTTCAGCAGGACGCCGTAGTGGCCGAAGTCGAACGACGAGCCCAGGCCGCCGTAGATGTCCGACGACGGGAAGACGAACGCGCGCCGGCGGCAGAGCGACGCGACCTTCTCGATCGTGGCGGTGCCTTCGAATTGCTCGAGCATCACCCGGAAACTAGCTAGACCTGAGCGGCCCCGACGGCGAAGTACGTTGACTAGGACGGCGCGTTGTCGACGAGCGCGGCGATCTCGACGAACTCGATGCGCGGCCGGACGCCGTAGAGGCCGGTGACGAACTCGGTGAGCTCCTGAGTGAAGAAGCTCCTCGCGGCGGTCTCCGAATCCCAGACATAGACGTTCGTGGCGCGCTTGTGGTCTTCGTCGACCGTGAACACCTTCAGCCGGAGCTCCGGCATCGCCCGTCGTAGTCGAAATTGACGTCACGCCAACCATCGGGTCGCCTCCTAGTCATCCGGCTCACCGTCGCCGTACTCGAGCGCCTCGATGCGCCCGATCACGCCGAGCCCGCGCCAGGAGATCTTGCTCGAGCGCGGATACCAGCACATGTCGTTCGGGTCGCGCGTCCCGTAGATCAACATCGTGACGCCGTCAGCGCCGGCCTGGAACCAGTGTGAGACCCCGCTGCCCGGTGGCCGCGCGACGACATGCCCCGGCCTCACCTCGTGCTCCTCGCGTTCGATGCCACGCTCGGCCCGGAGCGGGGAGGGCCAGAGGTGCAGTGTCGCAGGCCCTCGAGGATGACGAAGATCTCCTCCTCGGCGGAGTGGCAGTGCGGCACGGCGCCCGGTCTTGCCCGGGTTGAGGCGCTCCCAGTGGAAGCCGGCGAGCTCGGAGCGGTCACGGGTCGCAAGCGGCGCGGTCACGCCCTTGTCTCCCCAGTGCTCGAGCTCGACCTCGTCGACGTTGACGATGTTGTCGGGCCGCGGCGCGGGCGCACCGACCTCGAGCGGCGGCGCCGGCCGCCTCGACGTCCCACGGGTCGTCGTCGCGACCCTCGACCCACGGCCAGCCGATGCGGATCGCGCGCGAACGCGGCAGCCAACCGATCTCGGTCGGATGGCGCGTGCCGAAGACGAGGAAGTCGAGCCCGTCGGGGCCGGCGACGAAGGTGTGCTCGTGGTGGTCCGCCCGGTGGATCACGCAGTCGCCGGAGCGCACCTCGTGCACCTCACCGTCCTGCCAGGCGAGTCCCGAGCCGGCCAGGATTAGAAGACCTCTTCGGAGGCCCCGTGCGAATGCGGCGGGGTGGGCAGCATGCCCGCGGCGACGCGAACGCGATTGACGCCGACGTCCTTCGTGCCGGCAGCGCGGCCGAGCATCTGCCACGTCGCGTCCATCTCGCCCTTCGCGCGATGGTGCTGGCTCGACCTCGTCCCAGTGGGCGATTCCCACAGCGGGAAATCTACGGCTTGGAGACGTCCACTGTGAACGAACCATGGCCGGCGACGCGCTGCACCTTCAGCGTCAGAGCGCGCTGACCGCAGATCTCGAAGCGGACGTTCGTCGTTCCGCGCGCAATCAGGGTCGAGCCGTCGTAGAGCTCCAGCCTGAACCGCGCTCTCGCCGGGGCATGGAGCCTGGCCGCGAAGCTGCCGTCGAGGGCCGTCTGCACCCCGATCGTCCGCGTCGAGCCGAAGCCGAACGACCCGTGCACGTGCCGCACGGTCGGGCCGGTCCACGGCGACGTGATGTCCTGCTGCAGCAACTGCAGGGCCTTCGCATCGGGGTAGAACGTCTGGCTGACGATGTCCCAGCTGCTCGGCGTCTGGCCGATCGCCGTCAGCGCCAGGACGCGGTAGGACTCCGCGAACGCCTCGCCCGGGTTCTGGCTATAGGCGGCTCCCTCGTCGCCGGGTGAGGCCGTGCCTGCGGCGGTCCTGGAGCAGATCTGCTCGTACGTCGACCAGCGCTTCGTGCCCCAGTCCTCGGCCGACCATGGAGCATCGTTCTGGTGGTTGGCGATGTGGTGCCCGTACTCGTGGGTCACGATCTCCTTCGCCGGCGGCTCGTCGAGCTGATCCTCGGGGGCGGCGTAGATCGTGTTGGTCGAGGGGTCGTAGCAGGCGAGCGACTGGTCGCCGCAGTACCGATTCGACGCGACGGTCGAGAGCGGCAACAGGTTCAGCGTCAGCAACGCGAGCTCCGGACCGTGGGGGAGCGCGCCGAGATAGGTCGCCCAGCTCTGCGGCAGCGCCGGATCGACCGGATAGGTGTTGTCGACCACGATGTGGACGGAGGTGCCGGCAGCGTCGCCCGACGGATACGAGCCGTCCCACGCGAACGCCGCGGCGGGAAGCACGAGCGCGACGAGGGCGACGAAGAGCACCTGCTTCACGGCGCACAGACTGCCTTGAAGTCATCAGGGCCGCATGAACCGCCGGTTAAGGTGACCCGGTGAATCCCGTCGAGCTGCACATGATCTCCGACTCGACCGGTGAGACGGCGGCGCGGCTCGTGCAGGCCCTCGAGGCGCAGTTCCCGGATCAGGAGTTCAGCGAGATCCGCCATCCACGGGTCGAGTCGGTCGCCGACCTGCAACTCGCCGTCGAGCGGATGAAGGGGCGGCAGGCGGTCGTCATCTACACGCTCGTCGAACCGGAGCTGCGCGAGTCGATGCGCACGCTGTGCCGCAGGGCCAAGCTGCACTACTGCGACCTGCTCGGCCATCCGATCGATGCTGTGGCTCGCGTGTCGGGCCAGCCGGCGCGGATGAAGCCGGGGGCGCGGCCGCCGCTGAACGACGCGTACTTCAGGCGCATGTCGGCGATCGAGTTCGCGGTCAAGTACGACGACGGCGTCCCGGCGGGGCTCGACGAGGCGGACATCGTGCTGGTCGGTGTCTCGCGGACCTCGAAGACGCCGCTTTCGATCTACCTCGGCTACCTCGGCTACAAGACGGCGAACGTGCCGCTCGTCAAGGGGATCGACCCACCTCCCGAGCTCTTCACGATCGACCAGACGAAGGTGGTCGGGCTGACGATCGACGCCCAGCGCCTCTCGGAGATCCGCGGCGAGCGGATCCGCTGGATGCGCGGTGACCGCAAGTACGCGAGCCTCGTGGAGATCTACGAGGAGCTCGACTATGCCGAGCAGGTGCAGCGTCGGCTCGGCTGCCCGGTGATCGAGGTCAGCGAGTTGTCGATCGAAGAGATCTCACACCGGATCATTCGCGTGGTCGAGCGCCGCCGCGAAGAGGCACGGGCCTCGTGATGACCACGTGAAGCCGAAACCGCCCGTTCCCCGGTGGCGCTGGGGCGTCTGGTACACCGCCCTCGGCGCTGCGCTCGTGCTCTTCTACGGCCTGTTCACGCCGTTCTGGTTCGGCCTCCGCTCGCTCGCATGGCTCGCGGAGTTCCGCTCCCGCAGGCGGAGCGACCGAGCCGCTTGAGCCGACGCCGGGCCGGATAGATTCGCGCGCTCATGGCCGAGCGCTACATCTACGACTTCGACGAGCCCACGACCGGCGGCCGGGAGCTGCTCGGCGGCAAGGGGATCGGGCTGGCGGAGATGACGCAGTTGGGCGTCCCGGTCCCGGCCGGCTTCACGATCACGACGGATGCATGCCGCGCGTACCTGGCTGCGCGCGACCTGCCGGAGGGGCTCGAGGCCGAGGTCGACGAGCATGTGCGCGCGGCTCGAGGAGCGCGCCGGCAAGCGGTTCGGGTCGAGCGACGATCCGTTGCTCGTGTCGGTGCGTTCTGGAGCGGCCGTGTCGATGCCGGGGATGATGGACACGATCCTGAATCTCGGGCTGAACGACGACGCGGCCGAGGGGCTCGCGTGCGCGCACGGGCAACGGGCGGTTCGCGTTCGATTCGTACCGCCGCTTGATCCAGATGTTCGGTGAGGTGGTGGAGGGGATCGACGGGAACCGCTTCGAGAGCACGCTCGCGTCGCTGAAGCAGCAGCGCGGCGTTCAGCACGACACGGATCTCTCCGCCGACGACCTCCGCGAGCTCGTCGAGTCGTTCAAGCAGATCTACCGCGACGAGACCGGCACCGAGTTCGCGACCGACGCCCGGGAACAGCTCCTGCGCGCCGTACGGGCCGTGTTCGAGTCGTGGGACACGCCGCGCGCTCAGGTCTACCGGCGCGCGCACGATATCCCAGACGATCTCGGGACGGCGGTCAACGTGGTGCAGATGGTGTTCGGCAACAAGGGCGATCGCTCCGGGACCGGCGTTGCTTTCACCCGCGATCCGTCGACCGGCGAGACCGGGCTCTACGGCGAGTTCCTCGCGAACGCCCAGGGTGAGGACGTTGTGGCAGGGATTCGCACACCGCAGCCGATCGAGACGATGCGCGACGTGCTGCCGAAGGCGTTCGACCAGCTGGTCGAGACGATGCGCCGCCTCGAGGAGAACTACCGCGACATGCAGGACATCGAGTTCACGGTCGAGGACGAGCAGCTGTATCTGCTGCAGACACGCTCGGCCAAGCGCACCGCAGCCGCCGCGCTGAAGGCGGCGGTCGCGATGGTCGACGAAGGGTTGATCACCCGCGAGGACGCTGTCGGACGCATCGACCCGGGGCAGCTCGACCAGCTCCTGCATCCGATGATCGATCCGAAGGCGTCGCTCGAGGTGGCGGCGAAGGGCCTCAACGCATCGCCCGGTGCGGCGAGCGGCGGGATCGTCTTCGACGCGGACACCGCGGTCGAGCGGGCGAAGGTCCGGGCCGGTGATCCTCGTCCGCTGGGAGACGACCCCGGACGACATCCACGGGATGATCGCCGCGGAGGGAATCCTCACCGTGCACGGCGGCATGACCTCGCACGCGGCGGTCGTCGCGCGTGGAATGGGCAAGCCGTGTGTCGCGGGTTGCGACGACCTCTCGCTGGAGGGCGGCAAGGCGACGATCGGCGGCCGAGTGCTCGACGAGGGCGACGTGATCACGATCGACGGCGGCACCGGCCGGGTGTTCATCGGCGAGGTGCCGCTCGTGCCACCCGCAGATCAACGACGACTTCGAGACGATCCTCGGTTGGGCGGACGCGCTGCGCAGGCTGAAGGTGCGCGCGAACGCCGACAATCCCGACGACGCGACCCGTGCGCGGGAGTTCGGCGCGCAGGGGATCGGCCTCTGCCGCACCGAGCACATGTTCTTCGGTACCGAGCGGCTACCGGTGGTGCAGGAGATGATCCTCGCCGACAGCGAATCGGGCCGGCGCGCTGCGCTCGACCGGCTGCTCCCGTTCCAGCAGTCGGACTTCGAGGGGATCTTCGAGGCAATGGCTGGTCTGCCGGTGACGATCCGTCTGCTCGACCCGCCGCTGCACGAGTTCCTGCCTGACGAGGCGGACGTGACGGACGAGAAGCTGCGACGGCGGATCCGTGCATTGCACGAGTCGAATCCGATGCTCGGAACACGAGGCTGCCGGCTCGGACTGCAGTACCCGGAGATCTACGAGATGCAGATTCGCGCGATCGCGCGCGCCGCCCGCGCCGTGCAGCAGCGCACCGGCGAGGCACCGCTCGTCGAGGTGATGCATCCGCTGGTCGGCTTTCGCGAGGAGCTCGCCCGCCTGCGGGAGCTGACCGAGTCGGTCTGGGCCGAGGAGGCGCCCGAGGTCGAGCATCTGGTCGGCACGATGATCGAAGTGCCGCGCGCCGCGCTGCGGGCAGACGAGATCGCCGAGGTCGCCGACTTCTTCTCCTTCGGCACGAACGACCTCACCCAGACGACGCTCGCATTCTCACGCGACGACGCGGAAGGGAAGTTCCTCACCACGTATCTGGAGGACGGAGTGCTGGAGCGCAATCCGTTCGAGGTGATCGACATCGACGGCGTCGGCGACCTGATGCGGATCGCTGTCGAGCGCGGCCGGGGCACGAAGCCGGGGCTCAAGCTCGGCATCTGCGGCGAGCACGGCGGCGAGCCGCGCTCGATCGCCTTCTGCCACGAGCTCGGGCTCGACTACGTCAGCTGCTCGCCGTTCCGCGTGCCGCTCGCCCGCCTCGCGGCAGCGCAGGCCGCGCTCGAGGAAGCCGGCTCCGGGGCGTACGTGTCCACAGGCGGCTAGTCCGCCTACTGATAGCCGCGCACTCGTGCGTATGCCACGACGAGGCTGGCGATGACGACACCGAGCGTCGACAGGATGCTGTACGCCGCCGAGTGCCTGAAGCGCAGGAGAAGCCACATCAGGATGGCGCCGGCGATGAGCCCGCCGATATGGCCGCCGACGGAGATGTTCGAGAGCGCGAACGTGAAGACGAGGTTCAGCACGATCAGGCCTGCGACCTGCCCGCCCGTCGCGATGTGCCGCTCGCGCTCGAGGACGAACAGCCCGCCCAGGACGCCGAAGATCGCTCCCGAGGCGCCGACGGTGACGCTGTTCGGGCTCAGCCAGATTGCGCCCGCGGAGCCGGCGATGCCCGAGGCGAAGTACAGCAGTGCGAACCGCCATCGCCCGATCACCTGTTCGAGCAACGAGCCGGCGAAGTAGAGCGAATACATGTTGACGGCAAGGTGGAACGGGCCGTAGTGCAGGAAGGCGGGCGAGAGGATCCGCCACCATTCGCCGTGCGCAAGGCCGATCGCCTGGAACCCGGCCGGAAGCACCTGGTGGGCCGGGATCGGCACGACGGTGCCCTGCGTGTAGACGCCCGAGGCGAACAGGGCGCCGTGGTTGAAGAACCAGTTGCCGACGCCGTTGACGCTGCCGCCCGCCGCGAGCTCGGCGAAGTAGACCGCGACGTTGATCCCGATCAGGGTGAGCGTGACGACGTTCGTGCGCCTGCTGCCGACCCCGGTGACGGCTCTTTGCGCCGGCGCGGTCACCTTGCGGAGGCCCTGCGGCTTACCGGAGTGCTCCGGGCAGCGCAGCCCAACCGGCGCCGGCGTCATGCACTCGTAACAGATGGGCCGCCCGCACTCCGAGCACGAGAGACCCGTCTCCCGGTCGGGATGCCGATAGCAATAGCGCGGCTCGTCCACGCGGCTAGCGTATCGGGGTGCGCGTTCACGTTGCGTTTACTCCCGAGGAGGAGGCAGCCGCCCGCGTCGGGATCGTCGTCGACGTCATTCGTGCGACATCCTCGATCGCCCAGGCGCTCTCGTCGGGCTACGAGCGGGTGCTCTGCTGCGCCGAGATCGGGGAGGCGCAAGCTCTTCGCGCCGAGCTCGGTGACGAAGCCGTTGTCGGCGGCGAGCGCAATGCCGTGGTCGTCGAGGGGTTCGACGTCGGGGCGTCGCCGCGGGAGTTCGCGCAGGCGCCGAAGGCGCGAACGTTGATCCTCACGACGACCAACGGCACGCGCGCGATCCTCACCGCCGCCGCGCGCTGCGAGCTCGTGCTGCTCGGGTCGCTGCTCAACCTGTCTGCGCTCGCCCGTGCCGTGCGCGAGACCGGGGGAGACGTGGCGATCCTCTGCTCCGGGTTCAAGGGAGCGTTTGCCCTCGACGACGCGTACTGCGCGGGCCGGATCGTCGAGGCGCTCGACGGCGAGCGCAGCGACGCTGCGATCGGGGCCGGCGTGATCGCGCATGCCTGGCCGGACCCGCTCGCCGGCCTGAACGCCCGCACCTACGGGCCGCCGGGCCTCGAGGCCGACATCGAGTTCTGCGCGCAGGTCGACCTGCTCGAGGTTGTTCCGCGTTTCTCCCGCATGGTCGGCACGGCGGCGGAGATCGTCGCGTGAAGCACGTTGAGCTACCGGCTCGCGGGCGGGTGGAAGGTGAGTGGCACGACACGCGTTCTCATGAGCGGTCGGTCCTGTTACTGGTGGGAGGAGCATTCGAATGAGCGAGCCCAAGGCACTGTTCGGTGAAGAGCACGTCCAGCGCTACCGGGAGACCGGCGGCGAGGTCGGCCACATCTGGAAGGAAGGCTCGACGATCTTGCTGCTGACGACTTCGGGCCGCAAGAGTGGCGAGCCGCGGACGACACCTTTGATCTACGCCGAGGACGGTGACCGCTACGTGATCGTGGCGTCGAAGGGCGGAGCCCCGAACGATCCGGGTTGGTACCGGAATCTCTCGAAGGACCCGGAAGTCGAGCTGCAGGTGCTCGACGAGGTCTTCCCCGCTCATGCGCGGACCGCCGAGGGCGAGGAGCGCGAACGGCTGTGGGCGAAGGTGAACGAGGTCTGGCCGCATTACGCCGAGTACGCGGAGAAGACCGACCGCGAGATCCCGGTCGTCGTCCTAGAGCGCACGTCCGGCTAGCGTGCCGAGGTAGACGAAGGCGATCCCGGCCGTCACGCTCCCGATCGCATACAGAAGCGTCACGGCGACGTCGCGCGCCTCGAGGAGCGTCAGGCTCTCCTGCGCAAAGGTCGAGAAGGTGGTGTAGCCGCCGATCACGCCCACGACGAGCCCGACGCGCAGCCAGGCAGGGAGGTGGTGGCGGTCGACGAGCGACTCGGTGATCACGCCGATCAGGAAGCACCCGGTCAGGTTGATCGTGAACGTCGCCCACGGGAAGATCGAGAAGCTCCGTTGCTCGATCACGTGGTCGAGCAGGTAGCGGGCCGAGGCCCCGAGCGCTCCACCGAGCGCGACGCCGACGATCACGGGCATGCGTGGCTCCTTTTGTCGTAGGAGCCATCAGCCGTCGTCGGCGGTTGAGGGCGAGCTCCATCGCCTCTGGTGGTGGTAAAGGATACGGAGATGGAAGCCGAACAGGCGTTCAGCACCGACCTGGAGTACTACGAGGGCCGAGCCGCGGGCTTTGCCAGCGTCACCGGCGTGCCGGCCGACGAGGCCCGCCGCGATCTCGCAGCTCGCCATGGTTTCCTGGGCTGGGACGAGCTCGTCGAGCACGTGGAGGCGTTGCGCGACGGCCGCGAGCCCGCCTCGCCGTTCGTGCTCGCCTACCGGGCGCTCGAGGCGCGCGACGAGCAGGCGCTGCGCGAGCTGCTCGACGAGCACCCGGAGCTCGTCCGGCAGCGCGGCACGAACGGCAACGACCTGCTCGGCCTCGCCGGTGGGGCGCGGCCGCTCGTCCGGGTGCTGCTCGAGCGCGGGGCGGACGTGAACCGCGGCAATGACTACGGCTGGACGATCCTGCACCAGGCCGGCTACGGCAACGACCGCGCGCTCGCCGAGCTCGCACTCGAGGCAGGCGCGGATGCGAGCCTGAGCGCGCGGGGCGACGGTGGTACGCCGCTCGTCGTCGCGCTCTTCTGGGGGCATCGTGAGGTCGTGGGGCTGCTCGGTGAAGAGCCGCGGAACCTGCGTGTCGCGGCGGGGCTCGGGCGCGTCGATCTGATCGACGAGCTGGCCGGGACGCGGGCGGCGGGCCTGCACCGCGCGTTCTACCGGCCACACGGCGGCTTCCCGGTCTGGCAACCGCGCGACGATCCGCAGGAGATCCTGGACGAGGCGCTCGTCTGGGCGGCGAAGAGCGATCGGGTCGACGCGATCTCGCGGCTCGCCGAGCTCGGTGCTCACCTCGACGCGGACCCCTACCGCGGGACGGCGCTCACGTGGGCTGCGGTGAACGGCCGGGTCGAGGCGGTGCGGCGGCTCCTCGAGCTCGGCGCCGACCCGAACGCCCGCGGCAGCTTCGGCGGGCCTGACCACGGCGAGGGCGTGACCGCGCTCCACCCGGCGGCTCAGGCGGGCCGGAGGACGACGGTCGAGGTGCTGCTGGCGGCGGGAGCCGACCGCTCGATCATGGATGCGCTGCACGGCGGCACACCGGCCGGCTGGGCCGACTTCGGCGGCCATACGGAGCTCTCGGAGCTGCTGCAAAGCCGAAGTTGACAGGAGAACGTGTGTTCGTGTAGAACATACGTTCCCGTGATCGCTGCAATCGTCATCCCGGCCTTTGATCTACGGGCTGCGCTGCGCCTTCGTCCGCGGCTGCAGGCACAGCCGGCCGCGCTCGCACCGCTGCCCGGCACGGAGCCGCTGATCGGCTCGGTCACGGGGGCGGCCGAGGCGAAGGGCGTCCGGCCGGGGATGCGCCTCGGAGAAGCGCTTGCGACCTGCCCGGAGCTCGAGCTCGTCGAGCAGGACCCGGCAACTGCCGAGCAGGCATGGGAGGAGATCCTGCGCCGGCTGGAGGACGCCGGCTTTGCGATCGAACCGGTCGATCCGGGCACGGTCTTCTTCGACTCGAAGGGCGTCGAGCGCCTCTACGGCGGGCTCGAGCCGGCGCTCAAGCGTGCGCTCGGCGCTGTCGGCTCCGGCTGGGATCCTCGCGCGGGAGCTGCGGAGCGGCGGTTCGCGGCGCTCGCAGCGGCGAACGTGGCTCGGCCGGGGCAGGCGCTGATCGTCTCCGACGACCGCTCGCGCTCGTTCATCGCGCCGCTGCCGCTGCAGCTGCTGCCGCTCGAGCGGCGCCGCTACGAGGAGCTCGAAGAACTGGGTGTTCGAACGATCGGACAACTTGCCGGGCTGCCGGGCAGCGCCGTCTCCGAACGGTTGGGGCCGGACGGGCGGCGCGCCTGGAGCCTGGCGAGAGGCGAGCAGGACGGGAGGGTCAAGCCGAGACGGCCGGCAACGGCCATCCACGAGACGCTCGAGTTCCCGGAAGCGGTCGGCAACGAGCTGACGCTCCGGCGAGGGCTCGGGGTGCTGCTCGATCGCCTGCTCGCACGGCCGGAACGCGCGGGGCGGCCGCCGAGGAAGGTCGCGGTCTGGGCGCGGCTGGTCGGCGGCGCCTCGTGGCGCCGGACGGTGACGCTGCGCGAGCCGACGGCCGACCCGGCCCGGCTGCGTGCCGCGCTCTCGCCGAAGCTCGCGGAACTGCCGGCGCCGGCGCTCAAGCTTCGGCTCGAGGTGCTGGAGCTCGCAGAGCACACCGGCGAGCAGCTCGAGCTCGTGGCGGCAGAGGGCGAAGTGATGCAGGGCCGGCTTCGCGAAGGCCTGCGCCAGGTGCGCGCGGCCGTCGGAGCGGGCGGAGTCTCAACGGTTGTGGAGGTCGCTCCGTGGTCACGCATACCCGAAGCGCGCGCACTGCTCGTTCCGCGCGACGACTGAACGCGCCCCGCCCGGCGCTCGTCGAGAACCACGCCGACGGGACGCCGCGCCGCGTCAACCGGCTGGACGTCGCAGTCGTGCGCGAGGAATGGCGTGTCGTCGACCGCTGGTGGACGGAGGACCCCGTGCATCGCCGCTACTTCGACCTCGTGCTCGAAACAGGGGAGAACGCCGTCGTCTACCACGACGACGACGCCGGAACGTGGTTCACGCAGCGGGCCTAGGAACGTCCTCGTGAGGCGGCGCGACGCTCATCTCGCGCAGATCGTCGCTCGAACCCGCCCGGCGCATGGATGTTCAGGAACCGGCAGATGCCTGCGTCACGCTTCGTGAACCCGTGCTCGACTCCGGGGGCAGCTGCCATGAACGTGCCGGGCGTCGCGCGCGTCCACTCGCCGTCGACGTACACGTCGAGTTCTCCCTCCAGGATGTAGAAGGAATCCGTCTCATCCGCGTGGGTGTGCGGCCCCGGGCCGTCGAACGGTCCTTCGATCGTGAACTCGAAGACGGCCAGGTGCGGCAGCGCCGCCTTCACGATCGAGACACGGTTCCCCGACGCATTGCGCAGGAGCTCGCCCTCACCGGGGCCGTTGAGGATCCCTTCTGGCACGTGGCGATTCTATGAGCTTCAGCATCTCGAACGACGCATTCCCCGCGCGTGGGGGCGTCGGCGACGCAAGAGCGGTACCAGGTACCCGACGGGTACCTGGTACCAGTCCCGGCGGCGACCGCTC
The DNA here is from genome assembly GCA_963823265.1 of uncultured Thermoleophilia bacterium. Taxonomy (GTDB): domain Bacteria; phylum Actinomycetota; class Thermoleophilia; order Gaiellales; family Gaiellaceae; genus PALSA-600. Next base: position 257,496 of record CAWGLA010000007.1, on the reverse strand, counting down.
GCCCTACGTCGAGCTGCACGCGCATTCCGCCTACTCGTTCCTCGACGGCGCCTCGCTGCCCGAGGAGCTCGCCGCGCGCGCCGCCGAGCTCGGCTACGACGCGCTCGCGCTCACCGACCACGACGGCGTCTACGGCTCGCTCGAGTTCGCCCACGCCGCGAAGCACCTCGGCGTCCGCCCGATCACCGGCGCCGAGGTGACGCTCGAGGGCGTAGGCGTAGGCTCGACGGAGCCGCACTTGAGCGGAGGCGCCGGCTTTGCCCGCGCTGGAGCTGGAACTGTTCATGTGACGCTCCTCTGCGAGACGCGGCAGGGCTACGCGAACCTCTGCCGCATCCTCACGGACGCGCACGCAGGCACCCGCGAGCCCGGCAGGGAGCGCGACCTCCTGCCGGCCGAGACGACGATCGACGTCGTCGAGCGCCATGCGGAAGGGCTCGTCGCACTCTCCGGCTGCGCCCGGAACGGTCTCGCCGTCGTCGACGCGAAAGCGGCTCGAACGGCTCGCGCGCGCGTTCCCCGGCGCATTCTCGATCGAGCTGCAGCGCCCGTACGAACGCGGAGACACGAGACGAAACGCAAGGCTCACCGAGCTTGCCGAGCACCTTGGTGTGCCCACCGTCGCCACCGGCAACGTGCATGCGCACAGTCCGTCGCGAGCACGGCTGCAGGACGCGCTCGTTGCGATCAAGCACCGGACGTCGCTCGACGGCTGCGAACGCGAACGGCGCGGCAACCACGAAGCGGTGCTGCTCGCGCCTCAGGCGATGCTCGAACGGCTGCCTCGCGATGCCGCCTGTCGCACGCGCGAGCTCGCCGATCGCTGCCTGTTCGACCTGACGCAGGAGCTCGGCTATCGCTATCCCGACTTCTCCGATGGCGTCGGATCCCGCAGACCGGCAGCTCGAAGAGATCTGCGACCGAGCATTCGCCGACCGATATGCGAATGCGAACGGCCACAAGAAACGCGCGCGGCAACGGCTCGACGACGAGCTCGCGCTGATCGCGCGGCTCGGGCTCTCAGGGTTCTTCCTGCTCCACTGGGAAGTGCTCGAGCTCGCCCGCGAGTGCGCGCTCGAGGTACGCGGGCCCGGCAGTCCACGTCATGCGCTGCCGCCGGGGCGCGGGCCGCGGCTCCAGTGTTGGGTCGATCGTCTGCTACCTGACAGGCCTCTCGCACGTCGATCCCGTCGCGGCCGGCCTGTCGCTCGGTCGCTTCATCAACGACGAGATGGTCGCCGTGCCCGACATCGACCTCGACTTTCCGCGTGACATCCGAGAGAAGCTGATCGTGCGCGTCACCGAGCGCTACGGCCGTGAGCACGCCGCGCTCGTCGCGACGTTCGCGAGCTATCGCAGCCGTGGTGCGATTCGCGACGTCGGCAAGGCGCTCGGGCTGCCGTTCGCCGAGCTGGAACGGCTCACACGGGTCACCGACGGCTGGGATGCGACCCGCGTCGGAGACGAGCTCGACGGCGTGCCCGGCACACATGCAGGCCCACGCTGGGCCGCGTTCCGCGAGCTGACGAAGGAGATCGCAGGGCTGCCGCGTCACATCAGCCAGCATCCCGGCGGCATGGTCATCTCGACCCGGCCGCTGATCGACCTCGTGCCGGTACAGCCCGCCGCGATGGCAGGACGCCAGATCTGCCAGTGGGACAAGGACAGCTGCGGCGACGCCGGCTTCCTGAAGATCGATCTCCTCGGGCTCGGCATGCTCTCGGCCGTCGAGGACGCGATCGACCGCATCGCGCGGCTGCGAGGCGAGACGATCGACCTCTCGCGTGTGCCGCTCGACGACGCCGGCGTCTACGAGGAGATCCAGCAGGCGGACACGGTCGGCGTCTTCCAGATCGAGAGCCGCGCGCAGATGCAGAGCCTGCTGCAGACGCGGCCCGAGAACCTCGAGGACCTGACCGTGCAGGTCGCGCTCGTGCGTCCCGGGCCGATCCAGGGCAAAGCAGTCCATCCGTATGTGCAGCACCGGCATGCCAAACGGGCCGATCCCGGCTTCGAGCCGCCGGTGCTGCACGAGTCGCTGCGCGAGGCTCTGCGCGACACGCTCGGCGTCGTCGTCTTCCAGGACCAGGTGCTCGACGTCGCCATGGCGGCCGCGGGCTTCTCGATCGGCGAGGCCGAAGGACTGCGCCGCGCGATGAGCAGAAAGCGAAGCGAGGAGGCGATCGAGGCATTCCGCCCGCGGTTCGTCGGCGGCTGTCTCGAGAACGGCATCGACGACGAGACCGCGCACGCGATCTACGACAAGCTCGTCGGTTTCGCCGGGCTTCGGCTTCCCGAAGTCGCATGCGGCCGCTTTCGGCCTGCTCGCCTACCAGTCGGCCTGGCTGCGGCGCTACTACCCGTCGGAGTTCCTGTGCGCGCTGATGAACGCACAGCCGATGGGCTTCTACCCTCCGTCGTCGCTCGTGCGCGACGCGCAGCGGCGCGGGGTCGAGGTGCGCCCGCCGCACATCAACCGCTCGGAGGCGGAGTGCGACATCGAAGACGGCCGGGCGGTGCGGGTCGGCCTCGCCTACGTCCAGTCGGTCGGCGAGGCGGAGGCGCAGTCGGTGGTCGCTCAGCAGCCCTACCTCGACCTCGGCGATCTCGCGCGCCGCGCCTCGGTGAAACAGGACGTGCTCGAAGCGCTCGTCGCGGCGGGCGCGTGCGACGAGTGGGGGCCGCGGCGCGAGCTTCTCTGGAGCCTCGGTGTCACGCCACGAGGAGAGGCGCTTGCCGGCGGCAACCGACAGCTTGCGCTGCCGCTCGAGCCGACCGCCGAGGTCCCGGAGCTGCCGGAGCAAACGCCGTGGGAGCGGATGCTCGCCGACTACAAGCACACGTCGCTCTCGGTCGGCGTCCATCCGTTGCAGCTCCTGCGCCCGCACCTGCCGGCCGGAGTCGCGACGAGTGCCGATCTGCCGGACACTCCGAACGGCACTCGGATCCGGGTGGCGGGAATGGCGATCGCCCGCCAGCGCCCTGCAACTGCGAACGGGATCGTCTTCATGCTGCTCGAGGACGAGCATGGACAGACGAACTTGATCATCCCGTCGAAGGTCTACGAGGAGCATCGCGCGATCATCCGCGGCGAGCCGTTGATCCTCGCGCGCGGCAAGCTCGAGCGCCACGATCGCAACGTGAACCTGCTCGTCTCGGATGTGAGCTCGCTCGGCCCGCTGGCGCGCAAGGCGGCGAGCGAGGCGGAGGTGACGCGCGCCTTGCCGCGCGCACACCATTTCGGGCATCGCTGATCTTCTAGCGTTGCCCCGTGCGCTGGTGCGCCGGCCCCACGTGCTGCGACAGGTTGTAGGCGGAGTTGACGAGGCCGACGTGGGTGAACGCCTGCGGGAAGTTCCCCAGGAGGCGCTTTGCAGCTGGGTCGTACTCCTCGGAGAGGAGACCGAGGTCGTTGCGGATCGCGAGCAGCTGCTCGAACAACGCGCGGGCCTCGTCGTCGCGTTCCGCCATCAGGAGGGCGTCGACGAGCCAGAACGAGCACGGCAGAAAGACCCCTTCCCCTCCGGGCAGTCCGTCGACGTCGTTGGCTGCCTTCGGGCGATAGCGCTCGACGAATCCCTGGCGGGTGAGGTCTCGCTGGATCGCGTCGATCGTGCCGAGCACTCGCGGATCGTCAGGGGGCAGGAACCCGACGAGCGGGATCAGCAGGGTCGATGCATCGAGCTCGTTGGAGCCGTAGGCCTGGACGAACGAGTTGCGCTCGACGTCGAACGCCTCGCGACAGACCTCTCGGTGCACCTCGTCTCGCAGTCTGCGCCAACGGTCGACGGGGCCGGGCAGGTCGAAGCGTTCGATGGTTTCGACGGCTCGATCGAACGCCACCCAGGCCAGCACCTTCGAATGCGTGAAATGGCGGCGAGGCCCGCGCACCTCCCAGATCCCCTCGTCGGCCTGCTCCCAGGCGCCTTCGAGGAACTCCATGATCGCGCGTTGGAGCGACCAGGCGCGGTCGTCGGCCGGGAGGCCGTCGATGCGAGCCTGGTGCAGCGCGTCCATCACCTCGCCGTAGACGTCGAGCTGGAACTGCTCGTGCGCGGCGTTCCCGACGCGGACCGGCGCCGAGCCCGCATAGCCGGGAAGCCAGTCGAGCTCCAGCTCCACCACGCGGCGCTCGCCGGCGACGCCGTACAGGATCTGCGCATTCGCCGGATCGCCTGCGACCGCCCGCAGCAGCCAGTTGCGCCAGGCGCGGGCCTCGTCGATGAACCCGGCGTTCATCATCGCCAACAGCGTGAACGTCGCGTCACGGAGCCACGTGAAGCGGTAGTCCCAGTTGCGGACCCCGCCGATCAGCTCCGGCAGCGATGTCGTCGGTGCGGCGACGATCCCGCCGGTCGGCTGGTAGGTGAGCGCCTTCAACACGGCGAGCGAGACATGGACTGCCTCCCGGTACTCGCCCTCGTAGGCGCAGCGCTCGAACCATTTCAACCAGTGCCTTTCCGTCTCGGTCAACGCACGTTCCGCGTCGACCGGCTGCGGCGGACGGTGATGGGACGGAAACCAGGTGAGGACGAACGGCACGCGTTCGCCCTCGTGCACCTTGAAGATGGCGGAGTGCGTCAGGCCGTCCGGCTCGAGGTCGACGGGCGTTCGGATCGCGAGCGCGTCGGGCCCGCCGATCGCGACCAGGGTGTCGTCGTCGAGCCGGCGGACCCACGGGACGACCGAGCCGTAGTCGAATCGGATGATCAGCTCGGTCATCATCTCGACCGTGCCGTCGAGACCCTCGACGATGCGCACGATGTCGGGAGCGCTGCCGCGTTGCGGCATGAAGTCGATCACGCGCACACGGCCGGTCGACGTCTGCCACTCGCTCTCGAGGATCAGGGTGTCCGGCCGGTAGCGGCGCTCGGTCGCCGGCCCGCCGTCGATCGGCGAGATCCCCCAGTGACCGTGGTCGTGTGTGCCGAGGAGTGCGCTGAAGCAGGAGCCCGAATCGAAGCGCGGGAAGCAGAGCCAGTCCACCGAGCCCTCGCGGCCGATCAGTGCGGCGGTCTGCAGGTCCCCGACGAGTGCGTAGTCCTCGATCCGTTCCGCCACTACCGGTTCTCGATCTCCAGCGCGAAGGGCGTGAGCCGCCGCTCGACGGCCTTGTTGAACTCCCGCAGATAGCCCTCCGGGTCGTCGAGCGTTGCTGCGTAGTGATCCCGCATGTCCGCGAGGAGCTCGGTTCCGGTCTCGACCGCATCGACGTAGTCCCCGTACAGCTCCTCCGCCTCGTCGCGCCCGGCCGCGTTGTAGAGCTCGAGACGGGCATCCGCCTCGTCGATCACGTCGCGGTGATCGCGCTCGAACAGGTCGAGCTGGGACTCGATCACCTCGGTGAACCGCGCGCGGCGGAACATCAGGTCAGCTCACGGTACAACGCGAGATGCTGGGCGGCTGCAGCGTCCCACGTCAGCTCGGCTCGAGCGCGTTCCGCGCCCGCCCGCGCGCTTGCGAGTGCCTGTCGGTCGGTGAGCAGCTCGCTCACCGCCGCGGTCAGTGCATCGACGTCTCCCGCCGGAACGACACGCCCGGCCCCGTAGGCGCGCACAGGCTCGCCGAGCCCGGCCACGTCGTAGACGACGGCGGGAACGCCTGCGCCGAGCGCCTGTAGGAGGGCTCCCGACTGGTCGAGCTCGGCGCGGTATGGGAAGACGGCGATCGTCGCGTCGGCCAGCGCACGGTCGAGCTCGGCCGCAGACAGGAACCCGAGGCGCCATTCGACCCGGTCGGCGACGCGAAGATCGTCGAGCGGCATCGCGGGGTCGCCTGCGACGAGCAGGCGCGCATCCGGCAGGCGCCGCGTCACCTCGACCGCGTCGGCGAGCCCCTTGTACGGGCGGATGACACCGAGCGCGAGGAGTGTCGCGCCGTCGTCCTGACGGACGGCCGCGCTCGGGTAGACGGGGTGAGCGATCACCCGAGCCTCGACGCCGAGGCCGGCGAGCGTCTCGCGGCCCCGCTCGGTGTGCACCACGACCCGGTCGAATCGCGCCAGCAGCTTGCGCCAGAGGTCGGTGCGCGACGCTGTTCGCCGCGGCAGCAGGTCGTGAGCGGTGAAGACGGACGGCGAGCGAAAGCGCAGGTGAACGTCCGCCTGCGGCAGCGCGAGCCACTGCAGGTGCAGGACGTCTGCGCGTGCCAGCGAGAGAGAGCGCATCACGTCGAGGTGCTCGACTGCCTTCAGCGGCAGCCGCAAACGAGAGCGCTTGAAGAACCGTGACGAGAGCGGGTACCACTGCTCGCGGCGGCGGTAACCGTCGGCCGCGGGAATCTCGCCGAAGCGGAACTTCGACGTCTGGAGCTCGACGTCGGCGCCTGCGCGTCCGAGAGCAGCCGCCAGCTCGTGGTCGTACCACGGCGTGAAAGCAGGCGGGTCGGCAAGCAGCACGCGCATCGAAGTAGCTTAGGCATGTGCTCGTTCGGAGCTGGAACCTCTTCCACGGCAACACCGTCCCGCTGCAGCGGGACGGTTTCCTGAGGGAGATGATCCGGCTTGCGACCGCCGACGATCCGGCCGTGCTCTGCGTGCAGGAGGTACCGGCGTGGGCGCTCGGGCTCTTCACCGCCGGAGACGTCGCGGCTCGTCCCCGGCTCGGTCCGGTGCCGATCAGCGCCCGGCTCGGGCAGCGCCTGACGCGTCCTCACCAGGGCCTCTTCCGCTCGGCGTTCTCAGGGCAGGGGAATGCGATCCTCGTCGCGCCCGAACTGCAGCTCCTCGCTCGATCGGCACTCGCGTTGAACCCCCGTCGGTTTCGCGACGTGCGGGCTCGAATGCTCGGTCTCGGCGCTCGCGCTCGCGCAGCCTGGGCGAGGGAGCGGCGCGTCGTGCAGGCTGTGCGCCTCGCGGATCAGGCCGGCCGCACGTACATGGTCGCGAACCTGCACTGCACGAGCTACGCCGCCGACCAGCGGCTCGCGGAGGCGGAGCTGCTCCGCGCCGCCTGGTTCGCGGTTTCGGAGGCGCAGCCGGAGGACGTCGTCGTCCTGGCGGGTGACTTCAACGTCACGGCGGCCGGATCGAGCACGCTGCGAGACCTGACGACCGAGGAGTGGGGATTCTCCGAGCCCGGGCCTGGGATCGACCACATTCTCGTTCGCGGTGCGTCCTCGACACCCGTACGGTGCTGGCCCGACGAGCGCCGTGCCTACGACGGACGGCTTCTGTCCGACCACGCGCCGGTGGAGCTCGACGTTCGATGAACTGGGCCTTGCAGCGTGCGCGTTTCCCGGTCCTCGACCGGCACGCCTATCTGAACGCAGGCACCTTCGGCCCGCTCGCGAGAACGACGCTTGCGGCAATGGCCGGGTTGCGCGAGTGGGAGGGGCAACACGGCCGCGGGGGCAGGAGGTACTTCGACGCGATGCTCGAAGGGCGCGAGCGTGTCCGTGACCTGCTCGCGGCCCAGGTCGGCGTGCCGGCGGAGAAGATCGCATTGACCGACTCGACCACCCGCGGCGTGCACGTCGTCGTCAGCGGGCTCGGTCTCCGTGACGGGGACGAGGTGGCAACGACCGATGCCGAGCATTTCGGGCTCACCGGCCCACTGCTCGCAGCGGGGTCGCGACTTCGGATCGCCAAGGTCCGAGGTGTCGAGGCTGCGCGCGTGTTCGAGTTGATTCGGGCCCAGGTGACGCCTCGCACACGGCTGATCGCGATCTCCGCCGTTTCCTGGCTCGACGGGACGATCTTCCCGTGGCGCGAGTTGCGCGAAGCGACGAACGTCCCGGTGCTCGTCGACGGAGCCCAGTCCGTCGGAGCGCTTCCCGTCGATGCGAGCGCCGCCGACTTCTACACGATCAGTGCCCAGAAGTGGCTCTGCGGGCCGGACTCGACCGGCGCCCTGTACGTGCGCGACCCCGGCGCCTTGCGGCCGCGGCTCGTCGCCTACCCGAGCGCCGAGTCCTACGACATCGCAGAGGGAATCTGGGAGCCGAAGGCCGGCGCGCGGCGCTTCGACACGGGGTTCGCACCGGCGAGCTCCCTCGCGGGCCTCGAGGCCGCGCTCGCAGACCTGCCCGAGGAGCGCTTCGCGCGTGCGCGCGAGCTCTCCGAGCGTTGCCGTCGCCTGCTGGCCGAGCACGGGCACGAGGTGGTGTCCGGGGCGGACGGGGCAACGCTCCTGTCGTTTCGGTTCGACGGCGACACGGCGGAGGCGGCCGCGAAGCTGTACGAGCGTGGCGTGATCGTGCGTGAGCTGGCAGGAACCGGCCTGCTGCGCGCGTCGGTCGGCTGGTGGAACGACGAGAGCGATCTCGACCGGCTGGTCGAGGAGCTCGCGGCCCTCTAGTCAAGAGGGCAGGCCGAGCTCGCCGGCGATCGGCTGCAGCGCCGTCACGACGTTCACGATGTGCTCGTCGAGCTCGAGCCCGAGCAGCTCGGCACCCTCGTACACGTCGTCGCGTGAGACGCCCGCGGCGAACGACGGCTGCTTCAGCTTCTTCTTGACCGACTTCGGCTCGAGGCCCTCCAGGCCTGTCGGCCGCACGAGACCGCAGGCGTGGATGAAGCCCGACAGCTCGTCGCAGGCGAACAGCGTCTTCTTGAGCAGCGTGTCGCGGGGGAGGCCAAGGTGGTTTGCGTGTGAGAGCACGGTCTCGATCACCACCTCGGGATAGCCCTCCTCGCGCAGGAGCGGCGCGCCGTCCTGCGGATGCTTGTCGAGCGTCGGATGGATCTCGTAGTCGAAGTCGTGCAGAAGCGCGGCGACGCGCCACAGCTCCTCGTCCTCTCCGAACCGGACTGCATAGGACGCCGTCGAAGCCTCGACGGCGAGACCGTGACGCAGGAGTGCCTCGCTCTTCGTGTAACGGGTGAGCGTGTTCCAGGCTTGTTCGCGGGTCGGATTCACGGTGGGGCTAGCATAGTGCGCGCCTTGTCCTCGACCATCGTCAGGCCCGTGGCCGATTCGTTCGTCATCGAAGGAGGCCACCCGATCTCGGGGCGGGTCCGCGCGTCCGGCAACAAGAACGGTGCGTTGCCGATCCTCGCGTCCTGTCTGCTCACGGACGAGCCCGTGTCGCTCTCGAACGTGCCCCGCATCCGGGACGTCGACACGATGCTCGATCTGCTCTCGAGCCTGGGTGCCGAGGCCGAATGGACGCGGTCAACATGAGATCCGGGTCCACGCGCAGAACATCACGCACGAGGTCGACGCGCGGCTCGCGAGCCGGATCCGTGCCTCGTTCCTGCTCGCCGGGCCGTTGCTCGCGCGGCTCGGGAGCGCGAGTGTTCCGCCGCCGGGCGGCGACGTGATCGGCCGGCGGCGCCTCGATCCTCATATCCACGCATTCGCCGAGCTCGGTGCGAAGTTCGAGTACCCGGGGCGCTACGAGCTGAGCGGCCGGCTCGGCGGTGCGCACATCCACATGGACGAGGCATCGGTGATGGCGACCGAAAACGCGGTGATGGCTGCATCGATCGCGCCGGGGGAGACGATGATCTCGAACGCAGCCTGCGAGCCGCACGTGCAGGATCTCTGCCGCTTCCTGATCTCGCTCGGCGCGAAGATCGCCGGGATCGGGTCGAACGTGCTGCACATCACCGGCGTCGACGGCCTTGCCGGCGGTTCGTATGCGATCGGCCCCGAGCACGTCGAGGTGGGCAGCTTCATCGGGATGGCGGCGGTCACCGGCGGCGACATCACGATCGAGGGGATCGTGCCCGACGATCTCTGGCCGGTTCTGCCGGTGCTGAGCCGGCTCGGCGTCGACGTCGAGCTCGGGGACGACTGGGTGCGTGTGCCGCCGTACCAGACGCTGGAGATCAGGGACGATCTCGGCGGCGCAATCCCGAAGATCGAAGACGGGCCGTGGCCCGCGTTCCCGGCCGATCTGACGTCGATCGCCGTCGTAATTGCGACGCAGGCGAAGGGAACGGTGCTGGTCTTCGAGAAGATGTTCGAGAGCCGCCTGTTCTTCGTCGACAAGCTGGTGTCGATGGGCGCGCGGATCATCCTCTGCGATCCTCACCGCGTCGTCGTGACGGGGGCAGCTCCCCTCTACGGTCAGCGGATGTCGAGCCCGGACATCCGCGCCGGCATGGCGATGGTGATCGCCGCGCTGTGTGCCGAGGGAACATCGACGATCGGCGACGCCTACCAGATCGACAAGGGCTACGAACGCATCGACGAACGCCTCCGCGCGCTCGGCGCACAGATCGAACGCGTCGAGGGCTAGATCACGAGCGGCAAGGCTCCGGCCCACCGCAGCCGACAAGCTCGCAGGTCAGGTACCTGGTACCTCTGGTACCAGGTAGCGATTGGCCCCAGGCCGATGGAGAATGAGCTCGGATGAGACGACCGTTCCGAACGGCTGCGCCCTATTACGAGCGTTACCGCCCTGCTTATCCTTCGGACCTGATCGCGCGGCTCGCGCAGGCAACGGGCGTGAACCGGGACGCGCGCGTCCTCGACCTGGGCTGCGGGCCAGGGTCGCTCGCAAACTCGTTGGCCGAGTACGCGGGTGAGGTGGTCGCCGTCGATGTCGAGCCTGAGATGCTCGTCGAGTTGCGTCGTGTGGCCCCTCCGAATGTCACCGCAATCGAGGCTTCTGCGGAGAGTGTTGATGCGAGTTGGGGTTCGTTCCGGCTCGTGACCGCCGGTCGGGCGCTTCACTGGTTCGACGCACCACTCGTGCTCGACCGACTCGCGGCGATCACGCCCGTTGTCGCCCTTGTTGGTGATGACAGCAGGGACTCAGAAGCGCAGACGCTCACACTCGCGATCGCCGCCGAGCTGATCGAGGAGCCGCCAATCGAGCGACCGAAGTTCCGGTACACGGACATCCTTGTCACGAGCCCGTTCTCGGAGGTCGAGGTCATCTCGGTCGAGGTTGAACGGACCTGGACGCCGGACGAGCTGATCGGGATGGCGTACTCCACGTCGGTGGCATCACCCGAACGACTCGGCGCCAACCGAGCTGAGTTCGAAGCGCGAGTTCGGCAGGAACTCAGGGCGTGCTACCGCGAGCGGGTCGTCGTCGACGCAGTCGTCGGCCGTGACATCGCGAGCGCGGTAGCGGTTCAGTAGCATCGTGCTGTGCGCGAGCTGCGTCCGGGCCTGTGGCACTGGGATGCACCCCACCCGCAGTGGCGGTCGACGGAGCCGTGGAGCGAGAGCGTTTCGTCTTACGCGATCGACGACGGTGAGCGGCTGCTGCTCTTCGATCCGCTTGGCGTGCCGAGCGAGCTCGTGGACCTCGCAGGCCGCCGCGAGACGGCGATCGTGCTCACCGCGCCGTGGCACGAGCGCGACGCGCAGAGGCTGGTCGAGCGGCTCGGCGTGCCGGTCTACACCCCGCTGCCCGACACCGCGCAGTACCTCATGGACACGTACGGACTCACCGCCGAGCAGGCCGGCGACGGTAGTCCCGACGTCGTCTGGCTGCTCCGCGAGCAGAAGGGTGAGGCGCGCCCGTACTCCGCCGGCGAACGGCTTCCGTTCGGAGCCGAGGTTTTCCCGGGACACAAGGCGAACGACACGGTGCACTGGGTCGAGAGTCAGCGCGCGGTGATCTCGGGCGACACGCTCGTCGACTTCGGCAGCGGTCTCGAGATCAACGAGAGGTGGCTCCGCCCTGGCATGACGCGCGAGGGGATCGCCGAAGGGCTGCGCCCGCTCCTCGAGCTGCCGGTCGAGCATGTGCTTGCGACGCACGGCGGCCCGACCGATCGGGCCGCACTCGAGCGTGCGTTGTCTCCGCCCTAGACATCCATGGAGGCCGACGCGAGAGCCCAAGCGGGGCGGATCGAGTAGCACGGCGTCCGCCGACTGATCCGAGATCGTCATGTACCGATGAGCGGCGTAGAACCTCTGAACAGGAACGAACGGCCCTATGGCTTGGTTGAGCGATTCTGCCGGGCAGCTCGTTCCCGAAGGCGGCTCGGCTCGGCTGCCCGAGCCGGTAGAACGTTCTGCACCGAGATGAAGATCCTGAGACTTGCGCTCGTCCTGTTCGCACTGGTGGGAGCTACTGCGTGCGGGGCCGGGAAGCCGAAGCCGTTCGAGACAACCGACGAAGTGGCCGCGCTGCTCCGCAACACGTGGGGGTCGACGAAAGGGTCGCCGTCATTCGACTACTCGTGCACGAGGCTCGACGATCGCGGGCGACTGTTCACCTGCTTGGCTCGGGATCGAACCGACACGGTGAGGCTCGCCTCCTTCGACGTCATCTGTGACGCCTCGAGCTGCAAGTGGACGGACTACCCCGCGTACGTCGGGTAGGGCCGCCGCCCTCCGCATGACGTAGCGCCCGAGTGACCGGTAGAGGCGTGCATCGAGTTCGCGGGGCGTGAGGGACAGGCACTGTTGGTGGCCGCGCGCCTGGAGCCGGCAGAGAACTGTGTCTGTCAGCCCCAGGCGCTTGGCGAGGCGTTCGGCGTCGAGGTCGCTCATGGTCTGGTTCGCAGACGCCAATGCCGAACGTCGACTGCGGTCGGTGCCAGGACAGAAAGTCCTGACAGCATCTCCGTGATCCGCAAGGACGGCAGGTGTGGCTGGTGCGCATGCTGCTGCGCGTCGTTGGCCAGCCGCTGCACGTGCTCTTGGTGGATCAGGCGGCTTACTTCAGGCTGATGAGAAAGCATGTTGTTCCTCCCTTCGTTTTGTCGACGTGTCGTTGGCGAGTCGGTGCGTGGGATTCGGTGTCAAGACGTGCGTTCTCCTTCCGTGACGGATGGTGTTTTCGGACGCCGGAAAGGGCGCCGGTGGTCTGGACGGGCGACCCCTCGAAGGAGCGACGCGGAAGGCGTGAAACGCCGCCGCGCAGTCTGTTCGACGCGGACCGGTCCTCTAGGAAGTGGGCTTCGGTGAGCCCTGCGCGGCGGTGCTAGTTACGCCGCGACGGGAAGCAGGAAGCCGCAGTTCGCCATCTTGATTGTGCTGGACACTCCGACCTCCCTTCAATCGTCGGCCGAGACCGGCCGGACACGAAGCCGTTGTTTCTACCAACAGCGCATCGACGTGTCAAGTCTCGAGTGATGGCCGTAACTCGGTCTGCTCGGTCCGGTCGCTTCGACCTAGCCGCGCTGCGGGCCTGATTTTCTCCGAGTCCCTTCGCCGATCGGTTGCGAGGTTTCCCCGATGACAGCTGGGATGACGGGACGCACGGTTATGGGGACGAAAGGAGTCTCATGTCCACTCGTCACGGTCGGCGCACCCGAACGGTGCGCCGTCAAGCCCGCCACGCCGGCCACGCGTTGCGAGACCGTCCTTCGCTGCATGTGCGACAGCGTGACCTCTACAAGCCGCACCCGGACGCCAGCCCCGTCTGAATCTCGCTAGCGCAGGTCTCGGACGCGCACCTGCTCGGTGAGCAGGCGGCGGAAGCCTGCCGGCTCATCGGTCACATACGAACGGCAGAGGTCTCGCCCCGCCGGGTAGGTGACGATGTAGCTGCGGGAGGTCGGCTCGTTCAGGAAGCGGATCAGGTGGGAGGCGAGCTCCGGGGTCAGTAGGCCCCAACGCTGCAGGTACGCGTGGGTCTCGGCCTCGCCCGCTCCGTCCTTGTGCAGCATCAACGCCGCATTGACCTCCGCCCACCGGCACGGCTCGAGGGCCCGGTCGACGGCCAGAGCGTGGGCGAGATCGAGCTCGATGCCGACGTTCTCCAGGATCGCGGCGAGTGCCGGGCCACCGGCGCCCTCGAGGAGCAGGCGTGGGGCGACCGTGGCGATTCCCTCGGAGACGAGCGACTGCGGCGTCGGCACGAGCACGAGCGTCTCTTCCAGCAGCCCGCGACCACGGACGAGCAGGTGCTCCTTGCAGCAGCGCTCCGTGTGGTGGCCGGGATAGACCTCGTGCAGTGCGAGCACCAGCAGCTCGAGGGCGGAGATCGGCAGGTCGACGTTGACGGAGATCCGGCTCCGCAGGTCGCCGAGGTAGGAGCAGAACGCCAGCCAGGGCTCGCCGCGGACGACCTCGAGCACGACCTCTTCGCCGGCCGGCAGCTCGACGAGGTCCTGTGACGACGCGCGCGCCTCGTCGATGACCGCGGCGACGACGTGCTCGACCTGGTTGGTCGGGACGCGGATCGACTCCTGCCACCGCTCGTACCGCTCGGCGATCGGCCCGTCGCCGGGGAGCAGGCTCTCGAGTTGCGCATGCGCACCCATGAACACGGCTTCGTCGGTGTGGGTGGGCCTCACTCCGTAGCAGCCCTCGACCTCGTCGGCGTAGGAGTGGTGCTCGCCCGCGAGCACGCCCGCATACGTGCGCAGGCCCCCGACCTGGTCGCGGAGCCAGCCGTCTTCGAGCTCGTCGAGCAATGTCTCTGCGTCGGAGACGAGCGTGCGTGGCTCGGGCGGCGGCGCGGCAGCGACGTCGGCAGCCAGTTCTGGCGGGCCGTAGTAGGCGTCGACGATCCCGTCGACATGGCGGCCGACCTCCAGCCCCAGCCGGAGGTAACGCTCGACAACTGACCCGGTCACCCGGCGATCCTACGGCTGCGAAAGGGGCGTGTGCGAGACGCGGGTTACGCCACCGCTCGCGCAGCTTCCCTGATCGTTCGGAGCGCGCGCTCGGACGCAGTGCGGGGTACGCTCAACCGCGATGGACGAGAACCCGACGGGAGGTCGCGTCGCGCTTGCAGCCGAGGGCGTCGCGAACGTGAACACCGGGCTGCCGGTGCTGGATCACCTCGTGACCGAGCTCGCGCGGGCGGGGCGGTTCAAGCTGTCCCTCGAGGTCGCGCCGGGTGGGGCGGACGAAGGAGTGGTCGCCGCAGGCGGCACGCTCGGAGCGGCATTCGGCGAGCGCGTGTCGGCCGCCGGCGCCGCCGGCCGGGGATGGTCGCTCGTTCCGGCCGACGAGGCGCTTGCGCTTGCTGCACTCGAGCGCGTTGACGAGCCGCGGCTCGTGACGAACGTCGACTTCTCGGATCAGCGGGTCGGCGGGCTCGGGACCGACGTGGCGTCGCGCTTTCTGAACGAGCTCGCACTCGCCGCCGGGTTGAACCTGCATGTTCGGCTCGTCGAGGGCACGGACCCGCAGCACGTCCTCGCAGCCATCTTCAAGGCGGTCGGCGCGGCACTCGGCCAGGCCTGCCGCCCCGTACCGGAGACCAAGGGGGATTCGTGACGAAGGAAGTCGTCCGTACCGAAGCAGCGCCCGCGCCGTTCCAGGGCGCGCCCTATTCGCAGGCGATCAAGGCGAACGGATTCGTGTTCGTCTCCGGCCAGCTCTCGCTGCGTCCAGGCGAGAAGGAGCTCGTCCCCGGCGACATCAAGGCGCAGACGCAACAGGTGTTCTCGAACCTGCAGGCCATCCTGGAGGAAGCAGGCAGCTCGCTCGACCGCCTGGTGAAGACGACGGTGTTCCTGCAGAACCTCGACGACTTCGTGGGGATGAACGAGATCTATACGACGCACGTCGGTCCGACGCCTCCGGCGCGCTCCACCGTCGAGGTCGCCAAGCTTCCGTCCGGCGCGCTCGTCGAGATCGAGGCGATCGCCCTCGTCTAGAGAGGTTGAGGACTATGTCCGCTCACTGGGGCTGGACGCATACGTCGTCGGCGGCGCGGTGCGCGACGAGCTGCTCGGGAACGACGCGAAGGACGCCGACTTCCTCGTTCCCGGTGTGGACATCGAGGGCCTGCGAGCTGCGCTCGCGCCCCACGGCCGCGCCGAGGAGCTTGTCGTCGCCGGTCGTCCGGTCGGCGTCCGGTTCTCTCCGCGCGATCCCGCCGTGCGGAAGCTCGTGCGTGCCGGCATCGAGCTCGCCCCGCCGCGCCGTGAGGTCTCGACCGGCCCGGGCCGGCACGACTTCGAGATCGTCGTCGATCCGGCTGCGACCGTGGAGGACGACCTGGCGCGCCGTGACTTCACGGTGAACGCCATGGCCCGTCGCCTCGCCGACGGGACGCTCGTCGATCCCTACGGCGGGCGGTCCGATCTCGAGTCGAGGACGCTGCGCACCGTCACGCCGTCGAGCTTCGCGGAGGATCCGCTCCGCCTCGTCCGCGGTCTGCGGTTCGTGTCACAGCTCGGCCTCGAGCCCGACGAGCACACGCTCGCTCAGATGCGCGAGGAGGCAGCCGGCGTCGAGCTCGTCTCGGGCGAGCGAATCGGCGGCGGACTCGCTGCCGACGGGATGGGGGAGCTGTCGAAGTTGCTGCTCGGAGCCGAGCCGGCGAAGGCGCTCCGGCTCGCACGCGACACGGGCGTGCTCGTCCATCTCCTGCCCGAGTTCGAGGCTGCGATCGGCTTCGAGCAGGAGAGCCGCTGGCATGCGCTGACGGTCGACGAGCACACGTTCGAGGTCGTTCAGGCGGCAGCCGACGCGGGCTTTCCGCTGCGAGTGCGGCTGGCGGCGCTCTTTCACGATCTCGGCAAGCCGCACGTCGCCTGGCGCGGCACGGACGGCCGCCTGCACTACTACGCGAAGCGCGGCTACTCGGACCGCAGTCACGAGCAGATCAGCGCACGCCTGGCAGAGCAGGCGCTCGACCGGCTTCGCTATCCGACCGAGTTGCGCAAGCGCGTTGCACGCATCGTCCGTAGCCACATGATCGACCCCGGGAAGGCGGATCCTCTGCGTGCACGCAGGCTGCTGGCCCGTTACGGCGCGGGCCTCCTGTTCGACCTCCTCGACCACAAGGAGGCTGACCTCCGCGGGAAAGGACAGCCCCCCGACCTCGACCTGGCGAGGCTCGAGCGGTTTCGGACGGTCGTGCGCGAGCAGCAGCGGAGCCCGCATCGCCTCGCCGATCTCGCGGTGAGCGGCGACGACCTGATCGCGCTCGGCTTCGTGCCCGGGCCGGCGATCGGGCAGACGCTCCAGACGCTGCTGCGCGAGGTCGTCGACGAGCCGGAGCTGAACACCCGCGAGGCGCTGCTCCAACGGGCCAGGGAGCTCGCGGAGTGATCCGCTGGGAGGTTCCGGGGTACCTGGTCGCGTTCACGACGCGTGCCGGCGGGGTCAGCAGCGGCGTCTACGAGTCGCTGAACCTCACGACGGGGACGGGCGATCACGGCGCGCTCGTCGAGGAGAACCGCCGCATCGCTTGCGCTGCCCTCGGTCTCGACGCCGGACGGCTCGCATTCAACCGGCAAGTGCACTCGCCGGTCGTGCACCGGGCAAGCGCCGCGAAGCGCGGCGAGCCGGGCGATGGGATCTGGAGCGACGAGCCCGGCCTTCCGCTCCTCGCCATGTCAGCGGACTGCCTGCCGATCGCGATCGCGCTGCGCGAGCAGCCGCGCGCGCTCGCCGTTCTGCATGCGGGCTGGCGCGGGCTGGCTGAGGGCGTCGTCGCCGCGGGCGTTGCGGCGCTCGGCGCCGGTGCGAAGACCGCGATGATCGGGCCGGCGATCGGGCCGTGCTGTTACGAGGTGGGCGACGAGGTCGCCGGGCTCTTCGACGCGGACCTGACTGCCGGCCGGAAGCTCGATCTCTGGAGCGCCGCCGAGCGGCGATTGCACGCGGCCGGTGTCGAGGCGGTCGAGCGCGCGGACCTGTGCACGTACTGCCACCCCGAGCTCTTCTTCTCGCACCGTCGAAGCGGCCGGGCCCGTGGCGTCCAGGGGGTGCTCGGTGCTGTCGCCTGACGAGATTCGTGCGCGGTTCGCCGACGTGCAGTCCACGGTCGGGACCGGGGTGACGGTCGTCGCCGCGACGAAGTACGTGCCTCTGTCCGACATGGCGCGGCTCATCGAGGCCGGCATCACGGTCGTGGGAGAGAACCGCGCGCAGGACCTCGAGGCCAAGCACGCCGAGTACGGCGACGCGTTCACCTGGCATTTCATCGGCCACCTCCAGTCGAACAAGGTCAAGGTCGTGAACCGCATTTGTGCGCTCGTTCACTCCCTGGACTCCGAGTCGGCGGCGCACCGGCTCGAGGTGCCGGCGCTCGTCCAGGTGAACCTCTCCGGGGAGGCGTCCAAGTCGGGGGTCGAACCGGACGACATCCCTGCCTACCTGGCCTACGACGTGCGTGGTCTCTCGACCATGCCGCCGGCGGCCACGAGCCCGGATGCGTCCCGAGCCTGGTTCGCGCGGCTGCGTGGGCTGGCGGAGGAACACGGCCTGAGGGAGCTCTCGATGGGCACGACGCAGGACTACGCCGTTGCCGCCGAAGAAGGGGCGACGCACGTTCGGGTGGGGTCGATCCTCTTTCGAGATTAGGATTCGCAGCGAATGGCGCTCGGAGATCTGTGGAGTCGGACGCTCGTCTACTTCGGCATCGCCGAGGAGGACGACGATTGGGAGGACGAGGACGGCTTCGCGGCCGAGGAGAGCCTCGAGCAGAGCTATCGCGAACGGCCGAACGTGCGGAGGCTGACGCCGCGGCGCCGCTCGCAGGACTTCGACGACTGGACGGACTCGGAGGCCGACCAGCCGACCCACCGCGCACCGGCCGCGCGCCCGTCCCGCGTTCGCGAGATGCGCCCCCAGATCGAAGCCGTGCCGACGCCCTCCAGCGTCAAGGTGCACCTCGTCCTGCCGCGCAGCTTCAACGACGCGCAGCAGATCGCCGACAAGTTCAAGCAGGGCATTCCGGTGATCCTGAACCTCCAGAATGCCGACACCGAGCTCTCCAAGCGGCTGATCGATTTCGCCAGTGGGCTGACCTACGCGCTGAACGGGGGCATGCAGCGTGTCGCCGACAAGGTTTTCCTGCTGACGCCGCGCAACGTCGAGGTCTCCGCCGAGCAGCGCGCAGCGCTCCTGGAGCGCGGCGGCTTCTTCAACCAGGCCTAGCTTGTAACAGACTGTTACTAGCTACGTAGGAGAAGCACACAGCGGGACGAAGGGTGCGCCATGCTGCTCGACGCAGTCAGCGAAGTCGAGTTGTTCGTTAACGTCTTCTTCGACGTTTACATCCTGGCGATCCTCGCGTACATCCTCACGTCGTGGGTGCAGCTGCCGTACTCGTTACGCCCGGTCCAGCGCTTCCTCTACGACGCGTGCGAGCCTTATCTCAGGCTGTGGCGCCGAATCCTGCCGTTTCGAGTCGGGGCTTTCGATCTCTCGCCGATGGTCGCCGTCTTCGCACTGATCGCAGTCGAGCAGATCCTGATCGCCGTCCTCGACCGGCTGCACTGAGAGGAGCACTGAATGCGGTACACACCCGTTGAACTGAGACACATCCGTGTCGGGCGTAGCCTGTTCGGCTACAAGCGGCACGACATCGACAAGCTGCTGGAGGATGTCGCCGACAGCTTCGAGGAGGTCTGGAGCGAACGCGGCGAGCTGGCCGACAAGGTCGAGGATCTCGGGAAGATCCTCGCCGACGTCAAGGAACGCGAAGCGCTGCTCGCGGCGACGCTCGTCTCCGCCGAGCGCGCGGCAGCCGACGCGCGAGACCAGGCCAAGAAGGAAGCGGAGCTGATCGTCGCCGAGGCGCATCTGGAGGCGCGGTCGGTGACACGTGGGGCACAGGGCGAGCGCGACCGCCTGTTCGGCGAGGTGCGCCGTGTGGAGACGCTGCTCCGCGCGGCGCTCGGGATGGTCGAGGAGACGAAGAACGAGCTGCCGGCCTCCGAGGGCGGCGAGGAAGAAGAGGAGTGGCCTAAGCGCGAGGACACGCGGGAGTTCCAGGCGGCGATCCAGCCGGATGTCGGGGCTCAGCCGGCCGCGACGGAGCCGGAGCCGGAAGCCGAGGCGGCGGACGACGCGCCGAAGCTGCCGCCGGTGCAGTCGGTCGCAGGAGGGCCGGAGGACGACGACCCACCCAGCCCCGGCCGCAACTTCTCCTGGGGGTAGCTGCGGAGCGTTCGAGCTACGCTCTCCGTGTGAGCTCACGCCTCCAGCTGCGGGTTTCTCCCGGTGCTTCGTCGCCGGCAATCGTCGGCCGTCACGGCGCGGCATGGAAGGTGCGCGTCACCCAGGCGCCCGAGAACGGCAAGGCGAACAGCGCAGTCGTGCGCCTGCTCGCGGACACGCTCGCGCTCCGCGCACGCGATGTCGAGATCGTTTCCGGTCATGCGTCGAGGGACAAGACGATCGCGCTGGCGGGCATCGACCATGCCGAGGTCGAGCGGCGCCTGACGGCAGCGTGCGAAACGGGAAAGGAGCCCGAGTGACGAGCATCGAGACAGTTCGGTACAAGAAGCTTCTGGAGACCGAGCGCGCTCGGCTGCACGACGCGGTCGCATTCCTCGAGAAGGAGAACGCCGGCAGCATCGAGGAGGAGCTCGGAGAGATCAGCGGACGCGGGGACGACAACCACCTCGCCGACATGGCGACTGCCACCTACGACCGTGAGCTGGACGAGGGGCTCGAGGAGGGCGCGCAGAACACGCTCGAAGAGGTCGAGGCCGCGCTGCAGCGCATCGAAGAGGGCAGCTACGGCGTCTGTGAGATCTGCGGGGAACCGATCGGCGCCGAGCGCCTGTCCGCGATCCCGTGGGCGCGCCTGTGCATCGACGACCAGCGCCGGCTTCGTTGAGCGGCGTGGCTCGACGGAGCCGCCGGAGCGGAGGCGTCGGCTTGCCGGCGCGGAGCGGGCCCGTCACCGAAGTCAGGGTCGGTTCGAGCACGAACGGGCTGGAGCCGGTGTCGGTGGCGGAGCGCTCGCTGGGCGCCGGGGCCTGGCAGTGGGCCGGTCTCGGAGCGGTTGCGCTCGCCGCGGTGGTCGCCGACCAGGTGACGAAGCACGTGGTCACGAGCACGCTGGCGCTCGACCAATCGGAGCACGTGATCGGGCCGCTCTCGATCCATCACGTGCAGAACTCGGGCATCGCCTTCGGCCTCTTCTCGAGCGCGACGGTGATGGTGACGGCCGTGACTGCCGGGGCGGTGATCTGGATGCTCGTGTTCTTCGCGCGCTCGGGGGCGAGGCATCCGGTGCTCCCGGCGGCACTGGGGCTCTTGATCGGCGGCAGCCTCTCGAATCTCGTCGACCGGGCCCGGCTGCACCACGTGACCGACTTCATCGACGTCAAGTGGTGGCCCGCGTTCAACCTGGCCGACAGCTTCATCGTCGTCGGCGTCGCGATCCTGCTCGGCGCGTTGATCGCAGCCGACCGCAAGCCGAAGCCGCCGCGGCGCACGCTCGACGTCGCCGCGCGGTGAGCGCGATCAGGGTCCCGGCCACGGCGGCCGGCGAGCGGCTCGACCGTTTTCTCGCGACGAAGCTCGGGTCCCGGGGGGCAGCAGAGCGCGCGGTCGAGGCGGGCGCGCTGGTGGACGGTGTTGCGCGGGCGAAGAGCTTCCGGCTCGAAGGCGGGGAGGAGGTCGAGCTCGCCGATGCGCCTCAGCCACCGGCCGTTGCACGGCCGGCCGAGCCCACGATCGTGTGGGAGGACGAGCATCTGCTCGTGATCGACAAGCCGGCCGGGCTCGTCGTTCACCCCGGGGCCGGACATGCGAGCGGAACGCTCGTCGACGCTCTCGCCGGGAAGATCGCAGGCGGCGAACCGGGCCGGCCCGGGATCGTGCACCGGCTCGACCGGGACACGTCGGGACTCATGGTCGTTGCGCGCTCGCAGGAGTCGTACGAGCTCCTGGCCGAGCTCGTGCGCGAGCACGCGCTCGAACGGACCTACACCGCCCTCGTGAAAGGGCGGCCGCAGTCACGTACCGGTCGGATCGAGGCGCCGATCGGACGCGACCGAGGCGACGCGACTCGGATCTCGCTCGACAGCGAGTCGGCGCGCGAGGCGACCACGCATTTCGAGGTGGTCGAGCTCTGGCCGGAGCACGCACTGCTCCGGGTCACGCTCGAAACCGGGCGGATGCACCAGATTCGGGTCCACCTCGCAGCGGTCGACCTGCCGGTCGTCGGCGATCCGGTCTACGGGACCCCGGAGCCGGGGCTCGGGCGCCAGTTCCTCCATGCGTCCGAGCTTTCGTTCCCTCACCCGGTCTCGGGCGAGCGGATCGACACGCGTTCGGAGCTGCCGCCCGACCTGGCCGCGTTCCTGCGCGACCTCGACTGAGCGCACGGCGGCTACTATGCGGTCGTCCAACGTTCCCTCGACCGGCGGGAACCCTCGGTGGACGGTGGCCGGAGCTCATCCGGCTTCCACCACGGCCTCGCCGGAGCAGCGCAATCCAAAACCGCAGAAAGGGGCTCCCATGCCCGTCGTTTCCATGAAGGAATTGCTGGAGGCCGGCGTCCATTTCGGTCACCAGACCCGCCGTTGGAACCCGAAGATGAAGCGCTTCATCTTCACCGAGCGCGGTGGCATCTACATCATCGATCTCACCCAGACGCAGGACCTGCTCGACGAGGCCTACAACTTCGCCAAGGCGATTGCCGAGCGGAACGGCTCTGTCCTGTTCGTCGGCACCAAGAAGCAGGCGCAGGACGCCGTGAGAGACGAGGCTCGGCGAGTGGGGATGCCGTACGTCAACAACCGCTGGCTCGGCGGCCTGCTGACCAACTGGCGCACGATCTCCGACCGGATCCAGCGATTGCACGAGCTGCGCGCACTGAAGACGGAGGCTCAGCTCGACCTGCTGCCGGCGAAGGAGCGCATCTCGATGGAGGCCGAGCTCGAGAAGCTCGAGTCGAACCTCGGCGGTGTCGCCGACATGCGCCGCCAGCCCGACGCCATCTTCATCGTCGATCTCCGCAAGGAACAGCTCGCGGTGCGGGAGGCGAAGCGCCTCAACCTGCCGGTGATCGCGCTGGTCGATACGAACTGCGATCCCGACGAGGCCGACTACGTGATCCCGGGCAACGACGACGCGATTCGCTCGTGCCATCTCGTGATCAAGGCGCTCGCCGACGGCATCGAGGCCGGCAAGCGCAAGGTGACGTCGGCAGAGATGCAAGGCGCGAGGAACGGCAAGGCGGAGGAGCCCGCGGCGGAGGCAGCACCTGCCGCCGAGGAGTCGCCGGCCGTAGCCGCGGCGCCTGAGCCCGCAGCCGCCGAGGAACCTGCGGCCGCAGAGCCGGCACCCGCCGTGGCCGAGACGACGACCGAGGAGAGCGCCGAATGACCGACGTCACCGCTGCAATGGTGAAGGAGCTCCGCGACGCGACGAGCGCCGGGATGATGGAGTGCAAGCGCGCGCTTCAGGAGACCAACGGCGACTTCGACGAGGCGGTCAAGCTCCTCCGCGAAAAGGGGATGGCGTCCGCAGCGAAGCGCGCCGATCGCACGACGACCGAGGGCAAGGTGGGGGTGATGGTGCGCGACGACGTCGGCGCGATCGCCGCCATCGGCTGTGAGACCGAGCCGGTCTCGAACAACGACGATTTCCTCGCGTACGCCGCGAAGCTGTTGCGCACGGTCTTCGAGGGTGGAGACCCGGCGTCGCTCGAGGACGAGCGCGTTGCGCTCGCCGCGAAGCTCGGCGAGAACATCCAGGTCGCGGGCTCCAAGCGCATGGAGGCTGCGGACGGCGAGGATCTGACCTTCTACGTGCACTCGCCGGCGAACAAGGTCGGCGCGCTCGTACGGACGAAAGGCGGCGACCCGGCCGCTGCGCGCAGCATCGCGTTGCATCTCACGTTCGCCCGTCCCACGTACGGCACGCGGGACGAGATCCCGCAGGAGCTCGTCGACGCCGAACGCGAGATCCTCTCCAAGTCGGAAGAGGTGCTCTCGAAGCCGGAGAACGTCCGCGAGAAGATCGTCGAAGGGCAGCTGAACAAGCGGTTCTTCGGTGAATCCGTGCTGACCGAGCAGACGTGGTACCGGGCGGACGAGGCGACCGGCACCGTTGCGCAGTACCTCGCCGAGCATGGGATCGAGCTCCTCGACTACGCCTGGTACGCAGTCTCCTAGGAGGCACGCGAACGTGCCGTTCAAGCGCGTCCTGCTGAAGCTCTCCGGTGAAGCCCTGATGGGCGCCGGTGAGTTCGGCCTCGACGCGCGCACCGTCGACGACCTCGCCTCCGAGCTCGTCCGCGTGCGCGCCGGCGGGCTCGAGATCGCGCTCGTGATCGGTGGCGGCAACATCTACCGCGGCATGTCGGCAGCCGCCCAGGGGATCGACCGGGCGACCGGCGACTACATGGGGATGCTGGCCACCGTCCTGAATGCACTCGCCGTGCAGGAGGCGCTCGAGCGCAACGGCGCCGACACGCGCGTGCTCTCTGCGATCGACGTGCGGGAAGTGGCAGAGCCGTACATTCGCCGGCGTGCCGTGCGCCACCTCGAGAAGGGGCGCGTCGTGATCTTCGCTGCCGGGACCGGCAACCCCTATTTCACCACCGACACCGCCGCCGCCCTGCGGGCGCTCGAGATCGGCGCCGAGGCGATCCTGATGGCGAAGCACGGGGTCGAGGGTGTACTCGACGGCGATCCCCGGGATGACCCGCAGGCCAGGCTGATCCCCGAGCTGACCCACTTGCAGGCGATCGAGCGAGGATTGAAAGTGATGGACACGACGGCCCTTTCACTTTGCATGGACAATCGTCTCCCGATCCACGTCTTCGAGCTCGCGCCGGGCACCATCGGCAGAGTGGTGGAGGGGGAGCGTGTGGGAACCATCATCTCTACACCCGAAGGAGACGCACGGTGATCGAGAACTTCATCGGCGATGCGCAAGGACGAATGGACAAATCGGTCGAGGCGACGCACGAGCACTTCAACTCGGTGCGAACCGGCCGCGCGGCACCGGCCCTGCTCGACCGGATCACGATCGACTACTACGGCACGCCGACCCCGCTCAAGAACCTGGCGACGATCAACTCGCCGGAGCCGCGGATGCTGACGATCCAGCCGTTCGATCCGACCTCGATCAAGCAGATCGAGAAGACGATTCTCGAGTCCGACCTCGGCTTGACCCCGTCCAACGACGGCAAGCTGATCCGGCTTCCGATCCCGCAGCTGACAGAGGAGCGCCGCAAGGAGCTCGTCAAGATCGTGAAGCAGATGGCCGAGGAGGGGCGCGTCGCCGTCCGCAACGTTCGCCGCGACGCGATCAAGCACCTCGAGGATCTCGTCAAGAACGGTGACGTCGGCGACGACGAGGAGCGGGCCGCGGAGAGCCGAGTGCAGAAGCTCACCGACGAGCACACCTCGAAGATCGACGAGCTGCTGAAGCGCAAAGAGGCCGAGATCATGGAGGTCTGAGGACCTTCGTGAGGCTGCTCTCCCGCATCAGGACACTCGCGCGCGCCCGGCCGCTCCCGCAAGAGGATCTGCCCGAGGTCGCCGGCTCCGTCGCGATCATCCTCGACGGCAACGGCCGCTGGGCCAAGCGCCGCGGGCTGCCGACGGCGGCCGGCCATCGGGCCGGGGCACGCACCGTCCGCCGGATCGTCGAGGCGGCGATCGACGTCGGTGTCCACGACCTCTCCGTCTTCGCGTTCTCCACGGAGAACTGGTCGCGCCCTCCCGACGAGGTCGACGCCCTGATGGAGATCTTCGCCGAGACGATCGAACGCGAGCTTCCCGACCTTGCCGAGCAAGGTGTTCGCGTCCGGTTCATCGGTCGTCGCGACCGGGCGCCGGAGACGCTGCAGCAGCGGATGGCGGCGATGGAAGACCGGACAGAGCTGAACACCCGCATCAATCTGTGGGTGGCGTTCGATTACGGCGGCCGTGCCGAGCTCGTCGAAGCGGCGCGGCGGATCGTCGAGAGCGGCGTCGAGGCGGCGGAGATCGACGAGAACGTGTTCGCTGCGAACCTGTACGCACCGGAGCTTCCGGATCCCGATCTGCTGATCCGCACGAGCGGGGAGCTGCGGGTGTCGAACTTCCTGCTCTGGCAGCTCGCCTACTCGGAGCTCGTCTTCGTGGACAAGCTCTGGCCGGACTTCGATGAGCGCGATCTGCGCTCGGCACTGGCGGACTACGCGTCGCGCCGTCGAAGATTCGGCGGCAGATGAGCAACGCCGTCTCACGCGTCGTCGTCGCGCTGGCGCTCTTGCCGGTCGTGCTCGGCGCGGTGTACCTCGGCGGCTGGTGGTTGTTCGCGCTGATCGCGTTCGGCGCGGCGGTGGCGCTGCACGAGTTCTGGCTGCTCGCGCGGCCGCTCGCACCGCTCGCCCTCGCCGGTTACATCGGTGCAGCGCTCGCGCTCGTCGGCGCTGAGCTCTCCGGGCTGGACTGGATGATCGGCGGCGTCCTGTCGACGTTCGTCCTCGCCTTCGTCCTGAAGGCGATCTCCGAGGCCAGGCAGGCGGCGACGATCGCGATCAGCGGCACGGTGATGGGCGCGGTCTGGATCGGCGTCGGCCTCGGCTTCGTGATCCTCCTGCGCGAGATCCCCGAGCACGGACGGCTGGCGGTCGTCACCGTGCTCGTCGCCGTCTGGGCGGGTGACTCGCTGGCGTATTTCGGCGGCCGGCTCGTCGGGCGGCACAAGATGGCGCCCCGCACCTCCCCCGGCAAGACATGGGAAGGGTTCGTCTTCGGGACGGCTGCGACCATCTTCGTGGCGTTCGTCGCGCTCTACAAGCAGCATTTCCTGACGATCGGCCAGTCGATCGTGCTCGGCGTGGTGCTCGCGGTCGCGGCGCCGCTCGGCGACCTCTTCGAGTCGCTGCTGAAGCGCGATATGGACGTGAAGGACACGGGGACGCTGCTGGGTGGCCACGGCGGCATGCTCGACCGGATCGACGCCCTGCTGTTCGCCGCACCGGCCGCCTTTTTCACCATCCTGGCCTTCACCGGTTAGGTACCTGGTACCTAACCGGGTACCAGGTACCGCTCGTGCTCGGCACACTGTCGGGATGACGCGGGTCGCCCTGCTCGGTGCAACCGGCTCGATCGGCCGCCAGGCGCTCGAGGTGATCGAGGCCAACAGTGCCGCGAACGGCGGCGCGCTGGAGCTCGTGGCCGCAACCTCGGGCACGACGCCGATCGACCGGCTCGCTCCGCTGACCCAGGTCGGCGGTGACCCGACCGAACTGCTCGAACGGGCCGAGCCGGACATCGTCATCAACGCCACGCTCGGGTTCGCCGGCCTGCCCGGGACCATGTGGGCCCTCGAGCACGGCGTGACGCTTGCTCTTGCGAACAAGGAGAGCCTGGTCGCAGCCGGCGAGCTCGCGCTCGCCGCCCGCGGGCGGGGCGGAGGGCTGCTGATCCCCGTCGACAGCGAGCACTCGGCGCTCTTCCAGTGTGCCCAGCTCGGCGAGCCGGAGAGTGTCGTCCTGACGGCCAGCGGCGGACCATTCCGAGGGCGCGGCCGTGACGAGCTCGCCGACGTGACGGCCGAGCAGGCCCTGGCACACCCCACGTGGACGATGGGGCCGAAGATCACCGTCGATTCCGCCACCCTCGCCAACAAGGGGCTGGAGGTGATCGAGGCGCACTTCCTCTTCGCAATCCCGTACGACCGCATCGAGGTCGTCGTGCATCCGACGTCGATCGTGCACGGCGTCGTCCGGTTCCGCGACGGCGCGTCGATCGCCCACCTCGGCTACCCCGACATGCGCGTGCCGATCTCGTATGCGCTGACCTACCCCGAGCGCGCCGTGACACCGATTCCGTCGCTCGACCTGACCGCCGGGCCGCTCGAGTTCTTCGAGCCCGACACGGAGACCTTCCGCATGCTCGCGCTGGCGCGCGAGGCCGGGGAACGCGGCGGAACGTATCCGTGTGCCTACAACGCCGCCAACGAAGTGGCGGTGGCGGCCTTCCTCGAGGGCCGGGTCGGGTTCCTCGACATCGCGGAACTGGTCGAGAGCGCACTCGAGCGAGTCGACGGTGCGCCCGCCCGGGACCTCGACGAGCTGGACGACGCAGATCGCGAAGCGCGCGGGCTGGTGGAGCGGATATGGGCCTAGTCGCCGCCATCTTCGGGCTGGCCGTGCTCGTGATGATCCACGAGGCGGGACATTTCTTCGCCGCGCGCGCCGTGGGCATGACGCCGCGGAAGTTCTACCTCGGCTTCGGGCCGCCGATCGCCAAGACGATGCGCGGGGGTGTCGAGTACGGGATCGGTTCGATCCCGCTCGGCGGCTACGTGAAGATCCCCGGCATGAACCGCCCGTCACCGGGCGACCTCGCGGCGAGCCTGCAGCCGCAGGCGCGCGAGCGCCTGGCCCCGCAGTTGGCTCGGCTCGACGTGGCGATCGAGAACGGCGACGACGCAGCGGCACTCGCGGCGCTCGACGAGCTGCGCCCGGAGCTCGGAAGCTCGCGCATGTGGCAGGAGCTCGAGTGGTCGCTCGCGCCGGACGCCTACTGGCGTCAGGAGACGTGGCGGCGGCTCGTGGCGATCGCCGCCGGCCCCGCCGTCAACCTCGTCTTCGCGTTCGTTCTGTTCGCCGTCCTCTTCATGGTGGCCTCGACGCGCGACACGAACGTGATCGGCCGTGTGGTGGCGGGCACACCTGCGGCCTCCTCCGGTCTGCGCCAGGGTGACCAGGTGCTGCGCGTCGCGGGAGTGAGGGTCGCGCCGAAGGAGATCCCCACCCACATCCGCGCGACCGGCGGGCGGCCGTTCCGCCTCCTCGTCCTGCGGGACGGGAAGCGCGTGCTGGTCGGCCCGGTGCGGGCGAAGCTGACCCAGGGGGCCTACCGGATCGGGATTGCGATCGAGTCGCGTACGGGCCCGGGGGAGTCCATCCCGGCGGCAGCGGGCGATTCGGTGCGTCTGACCTGGTCGATCACGTCGGAGACCGTGCGCGGGATCGGCCACCTCGCAACCGGCCGCGACACCGACCAGGTGTCGAGCTCGGTCGGGATCGTCCGGGTGTCCGCCCAGGCATGGCGACAGGGGCTGCGCGACTTCCTCTTCGTCCTGGGGCTGGTCAGCCTCGCGCTCGGCCTCCTGAACCTGCTGCCGGTGCTGCCCCTCGACGGCGGCCATATCGTGATGGCGCTCGTCGAGAAGGTGCGCGGGCGCACATTCGCCCAGGCGGTGTACATGCGCTACAGCGTGATCGGGCTCTCCCTGTTCGCCGTGCTCATGTACTTCGGGCTGCGCAACGACCTGTTCGGCGGCGGCGGCTGAGAGAACGTGTCTGACACCGGCGGTGTCGACACCCGGGCGGCGGCCGGGCGCGCGGTACCCTGACGCCGTGGCCAGCGAGCGCTCGGTAACCGTAGGCGGCGTCAAGATCGGAGGCGGCGCGCCTCCGGTCGTGCAGTCGATGACGCTGACCAAGACGCACGACGTCGAGGCGACCACGGCCCAGATCGCGGCGCTTGCGAGTGCAGGCTGCGAGATCGTCCGCGTCGCAGTCCCGAAGAGCGAGGACGCCGACGCGCTGCCGAAGCTCGTGCGCTTCTCCCCGATCCCAGTGATCGCGGACATCCACTTCAACGCGAGCCTCGCCTTGCGCGCGATCGACGCCGGCGTCGCGGCAGTCCGCATCAATCCCGGCAACATCGGCGGCGCCGACAAGGTCGAGCAGGTCGTCCGGGCTGCGAAGGCCAAGGGGATGCCGATGCGCATCGGCGCCAACTCGGGATCGCTTCCGAAGCATCTTGAAGGTCTGGCGCAGCAGGATCAGGCCGAGGCGCTCGTCGAGGCGGCGCTCGAGGAGGTGCGGCTGCTCGAGAGCCTCGACTACCGGGATTTCAAGATCTCGGTCAAGTCGAGCCACGTCCCGACGATGATCCGCGCCTACCGGCTGCTCGCCGACAAGGTGCCGTACCCGCTGCACCTGGGGGTGACGGAGGCAGGCACGCCCTTCTCCGGTGCGATCAAGAGCGCCGTGGGAATGGGCGCACTGTTGGCCGACGGGATCGGCGACACGATCCGTGTCTCGCTGACCGCCGATCCGGTCGAAGAGGTCAAGACCGCGTTCGAGATCCTGAAGGCGCTCAACTTGCGCGAGCGGGGGCCGGTGATGATCGCGTGCCCGAGTTGCGGCCGGGACAACGTCGGTGTGCAACAGCTCGCGGAACGGGTCGAAGAGCGGCTGCGCACCTATCCCCAGGCGTTCGAGGTCGCGGTGCTCGGCTGCGCGGTGAACGGGCCGGGGGAGGCGGGTGACGCCGATTTCGGGATCGCAGGCGGCCGCGACGTCGGCTTCGTCTACGCGCACGGACGGGTGCTCAAGAAGGTGTCGAGCGACATCCTGGTCGACGAGCTCTTCGACGAGATCGACAAGTGGATCGGCGAGGGCATGTACCGCCCGAAGCGGTTGAAGATGGCGAAGCCGGCCGCGCTCGCAATGGCGGAAGCCTCGGCGATTCCGCTCGAATAGGTACCTGCCGCGATCCCGTCGCCGTCTCGGTAGCCTGGGTCGGCAACAGATGATCGCCCGCGCCTCACAACTTTTCCTGCCGACGCTGCGCGACGCGCCCGCCGACGCGGAAGCCGTCAACCACAAGTTGCTCGTACGCGGCGGGTTCGTGCGTCAGGTCACCGGCGGCGTCTGGACGTTCCTGCCGCTCGGCTGGAAGGTGCACCGGAAGATCGAGCAGATCATCCGCGAGGAGATGGACGCGATCGGCGCTCAGGAGATGCTGATGCCGGTACTGACGCCTTTCGAGCTGTGGAAGCAGACCGGCCGCGATTTCATCCAGGAGATCTTCCGGCTCAAAGACCGCAAGGGCGCCGAGTACGTGCTGCCGATGACGCACGAGGAGACGGTGACCTTCCACGCGCGCGAGCTGCAGAGCTATCGCCAGCTGCCGCAGATGCTCTACCACATCTCCACGAAAGAACGTGACGAGCCCCGTCCGCGCGCGGGCCTCATCCGGCTGCGCGAGTTCTGGATGAAGGATGCGTACTCGTTCGACCGCGACGAGGAGGGCCTTGCCAAGAACTTCGAGCTTCAGCGCGGCGCCTACGAGCGCATCTTCGAGCGCTGCGGCCTCAAGGCGTTTGGCGTCGAGGCCGAGCCGGGGATGATGGGCGGCAAAGAGTCGTTCGACTTCCTTGCACCCGCTCCCGCAGGTGAGAACACGCTCGTGACGTGCGAGAACGGCGACTTCGCCGCCGACATCGAAGTCGCACGCACCGTTCCTCGGGTGCCGGTCTTCCCCGAGACGCTGCCTGCGCCGGAGGAGGTCGAGACGCCCGGTGTGAAGACGTGCGAGGCGCTCGCGGAGTTCCTGGCGATCGACGTCGCCGCGACATCGAAAGCGATGCCGGTCACGACCGACGACGGCGTCGTGCTCGCGCTGATCCGCGGCGACGACCGCATCGAGCCTGCGAAGCTCGATGCCGCGCTCGGCATGCAGTCGCGGCCCGCGACCGACGAAGAGGTCCGTGAGGCCTTCGGTGCGAGCGGCGGCTCACTGGGGCCGGTCGGCTTCAAGGGCAAGGTCGTTGCCGACGAGACGCTGCGGGAGGGCCAGTTCGTCGCCGGCGCCAACCGCGACGGGTGGCATCTGCGCGGCGTCCAAGCCGCACGCGACTTTCAGGCGACCTTCGCCGACCTGCGCGAGACGGCAGAGGACGACACCTGCCCGCTGTGCGGCGGCAAGCTGAACTTCACGACAGCGATCGAGGTCGGTCACATCTTCAAGCTCGGAACGCGCTACTCCGAGCCGCTGGACGCGCGGTTCCTCGACGAGGACGGCAAGGAGCGGCCGGTCATCATGGGTTGCTATGGCATCGGGCTTGCCCGCACGATGGCGGCGGTCGTCGAGCAGAGCTACGACGAGAACGGGATCATCTGGCCCGCGTCGGTCGCGCCGTACGATGTCCACGTGGTCGTGCTGGGCGGGGCGGAAGAGATCGGCGAGCAGGCCGCGGAGACGCTGTCGGCCGCAGGCAAGGACGTCCTGCTGGACGACCGCGACCAGCGTCCGGGCGAGAAGTTCGCCGACGCCGACCTGATCGGCATTCCGATTCGCATCACCGTCGGCAAGAAGAGCCTCGACGATGGGGCCGTGGACGTCCGCGTCCGCGCGACCGGTGAGGAACGACGTGTGAATGTCGCCGACCTGGGCACGGTGATCTAGATGGCGAAGCGTCGCCGCTACGCATCCGAGCCGTTCGGGCCCGCCGTGGAACGGCTGATGAACGAGACCGGTGTCACGTACCGGGCGCTGGCGGCGAAAACCGGGCTGTCAGCGGGCTATCTGAACCATCTGGTGCACGGGAACCGCCCGGTGCCTTCCAACGACGTCGTCGAAGTGCTCGCGAACGCGCTCGACGTCGAGCCGGAGCATTTTCGGGAGTACCGCGTGCGGGTGATCACCGAGAAGCTCGAGGCCATGCCGGATCTCGTCGACCGGCTTTACAAGCGCCTGAGCGGCTGACACCGGACCGGCTAACACCGGCGCGGCGTCCACGTCTTATGGGTAGGTCCGGTGGGGTCCCGGCAAGCGACCACTGGGGGGTTAGGGGCCCCACCGAGCCTTCTTCTTGCTCAACGCGGCGGCGTCGGCGCTAGGACATCCGTCCCTGCGCGACGGCCACGCAGGCCTGGCAGGGAGGGAAACCCTGGTTCCACGGCACGTTCGTCTGGTCGACGCCGCACAGGGCGGTGTCGGGATCGTGGTCGTGGACGATGTGCTCGCACTCCTCGAAGGAGTGCCCGTCGACGCCGAAGTGCGGTTCGATCTCGGGAAGCGAGCTCATCTGGGCATGGTAGAGGTGGGATGCCCTCGTTCGTGTGCGATCTCTACTCCATGGTCTTTCGCGCCGCCCGGCGGCTTTGGCAGGACCTCGGAACTCGGAGGCCCTGCCTGAAGGCGTTGCTCTAGCCCTGAACCGTCTCGTGGACCGGGAACTCCTTGATGTCCGGTGGTCCCTGCATCTCGATGCCCGCCGCCTGGACGCCCTCCTGGATTCGGACTGAGAATGCGTCGAAGTCAGCCCGGGACTCCCAGAAATCGATGATGCCCCAACCGTCGTCGATCGGGCCGGATGCGTGGAACACGAGTCCCTTGGGCGAAGTGCGGTCGGGATTGATGTGGTCGTGCGCTGAGTCGTACTGCTCCTGGGTCACACCCGGGAGCTTGATGCGGATGCCGATCGTCACTACGAGGCCCCTCTCGTGGGTTGGTGGAGAGCCGACTCTACGCCTGAGGAGAGCCTGGCGGGCGCCCATGCAGCTCCCTGAGTCGCGGCTCAGCGCGGCAGCGGCAGCGGGTGCTGGGCGTAGTACGAGCGGGCCAGCGCCTTGAAGAGACCGCCGTCGTCGTCGGCGCTCGTCGCGACGCGAGCGTTGCCGTTGATCGGCGCAGGATTCGTCACGCCGTCCTTGGCGGCATCGCACGCGCACGTCGCGCCGTCAGCGCCGCGACCGAACATGAAGCCGACGAAGCCGGCGGCCGCGTACGCGCGCAGGTGCGCGCGAGAGCCGAGGATCCACTGGACGCGGTTGTCCTGGAAGTGGTCCCAGGTGTTGTTCATCGACCGCATGAGGGTGTTGCCGAGCGGGATCTGCCAGGCGACCATCCGCACGCCGGCGAGTCGCACGAACGTTTGAGCGTAGAGGAGGTGGCGGCGGAAGTCGGCAGGTGTGAACCACGTGCGCGGGTTGCCGTTCTGCTTCGCATAGAAGCCGGCGTCGCGATCGGAGAAATCCTCGAAGGAGAGATCGAAGTGCGCGTGCAACGACAGGTAGAACGACGCGGACTGCGTCGCGTAGGCTCGGACGGTCGCGTCGGGCGGGTCTTCGTAGACGATGTCGTGCTTCGTCCCCCAGCCGCTCATGTGGTAGGCGAGGATCACGTTGGGCGCGTCCGTGTTGCGGAGCTTCACCCACTGTTGCGCGAACGACGACGCGAGACCGGCGTCGCCTGCCTGCTCGAGATAGCCCCAGAGATCCGGCTCGACGTGCACGACGACCGGCTTCGAACCGCGGATGTGCGAGAAGAGAAGCTTGACGTCGGCCCAGTACGCCGACATCGTGGCCGAGTCGCGGAGGTTCGTCAGATCCGCGTGCGCTTCGTCGCCGCCGCCGCCGGGCTTCGACTGCAGGAGCATGTAGTACGTGAACACAGGTGTGACGCCGTGCGCCCACGAGTCCTGTGCGTACATCGAGGCGAACGTTCCGTTGGGGTTCCACGTCGACCACCCTGACCCGGTGTTCACGCCGCCCGCGAGGTACTGGTAGCGAAAGCCGAACGGCGCCGCGCGGCGCAGTGCGGCCGCACCACCTGGATCGTCGGCGGCGCCGATCTGCAGCGTGTGCGGCCAGTGAGCCGGTGCGGCGGGCAGCTTCGGCCCGGCTGCCCCGGCGCCCGTGACGCAGACGAGCGCGGCGACGGCGATCGCGGCTGCTTGGAGACGACGCGAGAGTGGCATCGTGCTGCACCGTAGCCGGGCGGGCAACTGCTAGCCCCGGGAACGCATGGAGGCGTCGAGCTCGCCCTCTCCGCGGGTCGGGGCACGCCCTGTGTCCTCGACCCGCGGAGAGTGCTGTGAGCTATGTCTGGCTCTGCTTCTCGATCTCCGTGACGTTATGCGCCGACCGCGACAGGGATCGCCGCGTTGGCCGCTGCCTTGATGAGGTCAGCCACCGCTGCTGGCTGCGACACGTAGATCGAATGACTGCCTTCAACTTCGATCACGGTCGAACCCGCACGCTCCGACATCGCGCGCTGGGCCGGAGGCGGGATCATCCGATCGTCGGTCGCGACGAGGTACCAGCTTGGTTTGCTGGCCCACGCAGGCTCGCTGATCGTGCCGCCAAGGGCGTCAACGCCCCACGGGACCTGCGAGTCGGCCATGAACGCAGCCTCCTCGGCGCTCAGGTCGCCTGCGAATGACGCGTGGAACTTCTCTCGGGCGAGGAGAAGAAAGCCGTCCTGCGGCGGGAGAATCGGTGGCACGGGTGCGCCGGCCGGCGGATCCGCGATGAGGGTGTTCACCGACTCGCCCTTGTCCGGCGCAAAGGCCGCGATGTAGACGAGCGCGGCAACCTTGGGATGGTTTCCGGCCTCGGTGATGACCGCACCGCCGTACGAGTGGCCGACGAGGATGACGGGGCCGCTCTGCGCGTCGATGACGCGCTTGGTCACGGCAACGTCGTCGGCATGCGAAAGCGTCGGATTCTGGACGACGCCTACGCTGTAGCCGTCCTTGGTCAGGTACTCGTACACAGCTTTCCAGCCAGAGCCGTCTACGAATCCGCCGTGGACAAGAACGATCGAGGGAGCGTCCGACTTGCTCATGAAGAGCTCCTTTCTGTCGGCTGTCTGGTTCTCTGCGGTGTCGCGCGCGCTCGCGCGCGGGACGAAGCTCTGCGAGCTTCACGACGAGAGCAGCCTCTACGAATCAGCGTCCTCGCGGTGCCTCGCTGATGCTAAATGCGACTCCTGACAAGACCTCCCTTCGTTGCTGCATCCACCAGATTACGCGCCATGTGCTTGCCGGCGCGGTGGTCGGTGCGTGAACCGAATCGCCAGTCTGACCCAGAACTCTGACCCAGCCTTTTTTCACGCGGCATCGTTGCTACGGTCTGAATGTCGCGGGGCGTGGCGCAGCCTGGTTAGCGCGCTAGTCTGGGGGACTATCCCGATTGGCTCTGCGAGGCCGATTCACGCCGTTGCAGATCGGCCCGTCGAATCAGTGCCTATTCCATCGAGATCAGCGCTTCGCGCGGAACCTTGTTGGTGTTGGCGAGGGATGAGATGCTCGTTCAATCGAAGCGGTCCAGAAGGAGGCGTCGATGGCTTGGGTAGTGATTCAGAAGGCGACCGAGACGGGATGGGCCGAGTACGAGAAGGTTTCGCAGACGGTGGGAGCAGACGACAACCCGCCAGCGGGGCTGATCGTGCATGCGGCGGGCGAGGAGAACGGCAAGTGGTGGTCGGTCGACGTCTGGGAGTCGCAGGCCGACTTCGAACGCTTCCAGGAGGAGCGGCTGCTGCCTGCCGCCCGCGCGGCGTTGGGAGACGCGATCATCGACGCCGGGCCACCGCCGCAGGAGTCGTTCGAGGTCAAGCATCTGATCAAGCCGTAGGACTCCGGGCACGGCTGCGACCGGTGCGTGTTGGCGGGAGGCGCGGGCGACGTTGGGACGACTCAACGCGCGGTGGTCAGCAGCAGGGCTGATCGGTCTGCTTCGGCGGACACAGCTGATCTGAGTAGGAGCAGAAGACACAGCAGTCGCCCGGTAGCGGTCGCAGTCGCGTTGAGCAGCTTGGGCAGGTGTAGAAGAACCTGCAAGCGTTCGTGGGCATCTCTTCGAGGTGTGTCGTGCCGCACTCGGGACAGGTCAGCGTTGCGGTTGTGGTGACGGTCATCGGAGTCTTCTCGGTTGGCTTTCGTGGTCAGTAGATGAACGGCAGGAGCTTGTGCGGTGTTCTAGTGCGGTAGTCGGTGTAGCCGTCGAGGCGTTCGCTGAGCCAGGCTTCTTCGCGACGCGCTTTCAGGTCGAGGAAGACGGCCAGCACGACCGTCAGCACGAGTCCGACAAGACTGGTGAAGATCGTCGACCAGCCGAGCGCGATCAGGATGCCGCCGCCGTACATCGGGTGGCGCACGAGCGCGTATGGGCCAGCTGTCTTCAAGGTCTGGTCTGTTCGCGGGGCAGGGAACGGGGTGAGCGACGAGCCGAGTCGCAGGCCAGCCCAGGCTAGCAGCAGGAGTCCGAGCACGAACAGGAAGCCGCCGATAGTGAGGGCGGCGGTCGGATCCACCAGTCCAGCTGCGGCCCAGGAGCGGGGAGAGGAAGACGGCGGCCATGAGCAGCAGTTGGCCCGCGACCCATCCTTCGCCTCGTCTGCCAAGCGCGGGGAGGCGCGAGGACGGGTGGTTGCCGTGCGCGGAGCTCATCAATGGGTTGCAGGCGTGGGAATGCGTTCGGTCAGTGTCTGCTTGAGCGAGTTGAGGCCAGGGATGCGTCCTGCCATGACGACCTGTTCGTCGATGACGAGGGCTGGTGTGCTCATGACGGCGTAGGCGGCGATCTCGGCGTAGTCGGTGACCTTCTCGACCCGTGCCTGGATGCCGAGTTCGCTCAGTGCCTGTTCGGTCAGCCGGGTGAGCCGCTGGCAGTTGGCGCATCCGGAGCCGAGGATCTTGACGGTGGGCATGGCGTGTGTCCTTTCAGAGGATGGCGTTGAAGAGGAAGCCGGTGACGAGGATCCCGACAGCGACAACTGCGATGAAGCACGCAAGGAGTTGGGGGCGCAGGACGCGGCGGAGCAGGATCATCTCGGGCAGCGAGAGCGCGACGACGCTCATCATGAACGCCAGCAGCGTTCCCATCGCGAGCCCTTTGGCGTGCAGGACGGCGATCATCGGCAGGATCCCGGCGGCGTTCGAGTAGAGCGGTACGCCGATCAGGACGGCGAAGGGGACGGCGAGCGGGTTCGACGAGGAGGCGTGGCGGGCGAAGAAGTCGGTCGGCATCCAGCCGTGGATGACGGCGCCGAGCGCGATCCCGGCAAGCAGGTAGGGCCAGGCCTTGCCGACGATCAGCTTCACCTCGTCACGGCCGAGCTCGAAGCGCTCCGCCCAGGTCGTCTTCACCTCGACCGTGTTGGCCGGACCCTTCTTCGCGGCAGCCTCAAGGACGAAGGGCTCGATGTAGCGCTCCAGGCGGAGGCGGCCGAGGATGGCTCCGGCGATGATCGCGATCAGAAGCCCCGAGGCGACGTAGAGGACGGCGATCTCAAGGCCGAACATCCCGTAGAGGAGGATCACCGCGACCTCGTTGACCATCGGGCTCGCGATCAGGAAGGTGAGCGTGATCCCCAGCGGCACGCCAGCGGCGACGAAGCCGATGAAGGCCGGGACAGCGCTACAGGAGCAGAACGGTGTCGCCACGCCCAAGCAGGCTGCGACGACGTTGCCCGCACCTTCACGCTTCCCGCCGAGCAGGGTGCGTGTGCGTTCGATCGAGAGAAAGCTGCGGAGGATCCGAGCAACGAAGATGATTCCGGCGAGCAGCAGCAGGATCTTGGTCGTGTCGTACAGGAAGAAGTGGAGTGCGTCGGACCATCGCGGCCCTTGCGGGATCGCAAGGACGCTGTAGAGCAGCCAGTCCCAGAAAGGAAGCAGCGCTTTGTAGAGCGCGAGCCAGCCGACCGCGCCACCGGCAAGCAGCCACAGGGGATGTCGTTCTCTTACCGTTTGGGTCCGTAGAGCAAGAGCGCTCACGCTGCACCGCTTCCGATGACAAGCGAACTGGCAATGTCAGTAAGCGCCCCGCGGTCAAGCCTGACTTCGACCCGCCGCCCGACCTTCTCGCAGGAGACGAGTCCCGCCTCGCGCAGCACCTTCAGGTGGTGCGAAAGAAGCGGCGCCGACAGGTCGAGCGTCTT
Organism: uncultured Thermoleophilia bacterium; assembly: GCA_963823265.1. GTDB lineage: Bacteria > Actinomycetota > Thermoleophilia > Gaiellales > Gaiellaceae > PALSA-600. Next base: position 219,512 of record CAWGLA010000007.1, on the reverse strand, counting down.
GCGCAACTCGCAGGCACACGCGTCCTCCCGGCCCAGTTCGTCGATCAAGGCGAGGCGCACTGGGTCGGCGAGGGCACGCAGCGCTGAGATGCGGGTGGGATCTGTTCTCGGTTCGCTCATCGCCGCTCTCCGTCCAGATCTCGGTGGCGGTCTGTTCAACGACCATTGAACGGTCGGTGGGTAACGGAAGCATCGGGTGCGTCCTTGACCACGAGTCCGTACAAACCGCGCTCGCATAAACGCGCAACCGAGTAGTTGTCCCCACCGGAACTACCAGGATTCTCCGTTGGCAGTGGCGCTGTCGCAGGTGAGTCTCAGTCGTAGAGACGGAGGAGGCGGCGCCTGTGCGGAAACAGATCGTTGTTCTTGGTGGTGGGACAGGCGGGACAATCACCGCGAACCGGCTGCGGAAGCGGTTTTCGGAAGACGACGCCGAGATTCATGTCGTCGACCGCGACGACAGGCACGTCTACCAGCCAGGGCTGTTGTTCGTCCCGTTCGGCCTCGCCAACCCCGAGGAGATCGTGCGCCCTCGGCGCCGCCAGCTGCACCGCGGGATCCAATTCCACGAGAACGATGTTGATGCGGTTGCTCTCGACGAGCAGCGGGTCAGTCTGGGCGGGGGTGACGAGCTGCCGTACGACGTGTTGGTGATCGCCACCGGCGCACGCCTGCTACCCGAAGAGACCGAAGGGCTGACAGGACCGGGCTGGGGAGAGCGCGTCCATACCTTTTACGAACTCGACGCTGCGGCGAGGTTGCAGGCTGCGCTGAGGCGCTTTGACGGCGGCAGGCTCGTGATCGACATCGCCGACATGCCGATCAAGTGCCCGGTAGCGCCGATCGAGTTCGCGTTTCTTGCCGACTGGTTCCTCCGGGAGCGCGGCGTCAGGTCGCGAAGCGAGATCGTGCTCGCAACGCCCCTCGATGGCTGCTTCACCAAGCCGATCGCCTCGAAGCATCTGACACACCTGCTGGAGGAGAAAGGGATCGAGCTGGAGGTCGATTTCGCGGCGGGCGAGGTCGACGGTGTCGGTGGTGTTCTGACCTCCTACGACGGTCGCGCCGTCGACTTCGATCTGCTCGTCTGCGTTCCGCTCCACGGTGGGGCGGCGTATGTGGGTCGCTCCGAGGGCCTCGGCGACGCACTCGACTTCGTTCCGACCGATCCGCGGACACTGCAGACCCACGCGTCGCCGAACGTGTTCGCGCTTGGCGACGCCACGGATCTGCCGAGCTCGAAGGCCGGATCGGTCGCGCATTTCGAAGGAGAGCTGCTCGACCGCAACATCGCACGCTTCCTCGCAGGCGCCGAGCTGGAGCACCGCTACGACGGGCACTCGAACTGCTTCGTCGAGACCGGATTCCACAAGGCGCTGCTGATCGACTTCAACTACGACACCGAGCCGGCCCCGGGCTGGTTCCCGACCGCGCTTGGCCCGCTGCCGCTCCTGCGCGAGTCACGGCTCAACCATGCTGGGAAGCTGCTCTTCCAGTGGATCTACTGGCACGCGCTCCTTCCCGGCCGGAACCTGCCGCTCGTCGGACCGGAGATGCCGACATCAGGCAAACAGCTCAAACACCTGACGCAAGGAGGCTGAAGATGACTGTCGCAGAGCTGGTCGAGGTCGACGCGGAGGGATTCCTGCTCGACCCGACCCAGTGGAGCAACGAGCTGGGCGAGCAGATCGCCGCAGAGAACGGAATCCCCGAACTGACCGACCGCCACTGGCAGGTCATCGACTTCATGCGTGAGCGCTACCTCACCACCGGTAACGCACCGTCGATCCGGGCGCTCGGCAAGGAGTCCGGCGTGCCCGTCAAAGAGCTCTACCAGTTGTTTCCGAAGGGGCCTGCAAAGCTCGCCGCCAAGATCGGCGGCATCCCCAAGCCACGCGGCTGCATCTAGGAGGAGGGGCGATGACAACCACAATCGAGGAACCACTCGCTGTCCATGTCGAGCCCAAAACGATCGAGAAGGTCGCGATCGTCGTCTCGAAAGGGTCGCTCGAAGGGATCTACCCGGCGCTGATCATGGCGAACGGCGCCCGCATGGAAGGAATCGACGCCGACCTCTTCTTCACCTTCTTCGGACTCGACGCAATCCGCCGCGACCGACAGGCCAAGATCAAGGTTGCAACTGTCGGCAACCCCGGCATGCACATGCCGACCCTGCTTGGCGCGCTTCCAGGCTTCTCCGCGCTCGCCACTCGGATGATGAACAAGCAGATGGCCAAGCTCGACATCCCGCCGATCCCGGAGTTCATCGAGCTGGCCTCCGATTCCGGCGTCGGCATCTACGCCTGCAAAGCAACCGTCGAAATGTTCGGCCTCAGCGACGCCGACTTCGTCCCCCAACTGACAGCAATCGCCACCGTCGGCGAGTTCTACGAACTGGCCGTCGGCGGCCAGATCATCTTCACCTGATCAGCCCGCTCGCGGAACGGCTTCCTCGACGGCGCCCGGCGCCGTCGAGGAACGCCAACCAACCTCTTTAGATCGACGCGAAGACGTATGGCAGAGCGAGCCGACGAACGTTCCGTCAGCTTCGACCAACTCGGCGGCAATTGACACAGCAACGAAAAGTGGCGGCGGCGGCGCGCATCAGGCAGCGTCTCAACCATGGATAAGAAACCGTATGACGTAGTGGTGGTCGGGGGCGGCGCCGCCGGTCTCAGCGCGGCGCTCGTTCTTGGCCGCGCCCGGCGGCGGGTCGTGGTCGTCGACGGAGGCGAACCGCGCAACGCGCCCGCAGCGCACATGCACGGCTTTCTCTCACGAGATGGGATGTCGCCCGCAGACCTTCTTGCTCTGGGGCGCGACGAGTCGGCTGCCTACGGCGTCGAGTTCATCTCCGGGCACGTCGTCTCCATCGACCCCGGGTTCTCGATCACCCTCGCGGACAGCGAATCCCTGCAAACGAGAAGGCTCTTGATCACAACCGGAGCAACAGACGAGCTACCGCCAATTCCCGGACTCCGAGAGCGCTGGGGGAAGGACTTCCTCCACTGTCCCTACTGCCACGGATGGGAAGTTCGCGATCAGCCGCTCGGAGTGCTCGGAACGAGCACCGCCTCGGTCGAGCACGCACAGCTCATCCGCCAGTGGTCGGACGACTTGGTCTTCTTCACGCACAGCCACGCCCTGACGGAGGCGGAGCGCGCGCAACTCGAAGCGCGCGGCATCCACGTCGTCGACGGCGAAGTTCGAGGGCTAGTCATCGACAACGACCGGCTGTGGGGCGTCGTGCTCAGCGACGGTCGAACCGTTGAGCGAGCCGCCCTCTTCATCCGGCCCGAGATCCGCCCCCGCCTCGACGGCCTCTTGGAACACCTCGGTTGCGAGGTCGACGACCTCGGCTTCGTCCGGGCGGACAGCGCCGGAAGGACAAGCGTCTCCGGCGTCTGGGCCGCGGGGAACGCCGCAAACCCGCGGGCGCAAGTAATCACCGCGGCGGGCGAAGGGTCGACGGCGGCGATCTCCATCAACGCAGACCTCGTCCTAGAGGACGTTGAAGACGCCTTTCACGCGGCCCCGTCGGGCACTGAATGAGAGGATCGACAAGATGATGAAAGCGGTTACTCGGGACGCCTACGGCTCCGTCGATGTTCTGCGGGTTGGAGAGATCGTCAAGCCGGTCGCGGGCGAAGATGAGGTGTTGGTGCGCGTGCTTGCGGCGGGCGTCGATCAAGGCGTCTGGCATGTAATGGCCGGGATGCCATACGCGATGCGCCTGGCGGGGTTCGGCATGCGAACGCCGAAGAACCCGCTGCTCGGATACGACCTGGCAGGTCGTGTCGAAGCGGTCGGTTCGAGCGCTGTCCCGTTCCGGGCTGGGGACGAGGTCTTCGGGACATGCCGGGGTTCCTTCGCCGAGTTCGCGGTTGCTCGCGCTGATCGTCTCGCGATGAAGCCCGAGAGGGTGAGCTTCGAAGGGGCCGCCGCCACGCCGACCTCCGGATACACCGCCCTGCAGGCGGTTCGTGACCACGGCAAGGTCAGCGCCGGACAGAACGTCTTGGTCATCGGTGCGAGCGGTGGCGTTGGAACGTTCGCAGTGCAGATCGCGAAAGCGGATGGGGCTCAGGTGACCGGTGTCTGCAGCGCTGCGAAAGCCGACCTGGTGCGCTCGATCGGCGCCGACCAGGTGATCGACTACAGCACAGAAGACTTCGCCGATGGCCGAAAGCGCTACGACGTGATTCTCGACACTGCTGGTGGCCGCTCCCTTTCTGACCTGCGTCGTGCGTTGACGCCACAAGGCACGCTGGTGATTGTTGGGGGAGAAGACGCAGGTAACTGGCTTGGTATGCGCAATCAGCTACGGGCGGCAGCGTTCTCGCCCTTCGTCCGGCAGAAGCTCGGCTTCTTCATTGCAAAGCAGCGCAGCGAAGACCTGGAGGAGCTAAGCAAGCTGCTGGAGTCGGGCGCAATCAAGCCCGTCGTAGACAGGACATTTCCGCTCGACGAAGTGCCTGACGCGATCCGTTACCTCCGCGACGGGCGCGCTCGCGGCAAGATTGTTGTGACGCTCTAGCGAACTCGGTCTCAGCTTCCGAACGCCGAAAGACCTATCTCGATGAAGGCGGAGGGTTGCCGTCGGAGCGCCGCTCCCTGTGTCCTCCTCGGTTCGGTCGCCGACAGTTCGCGACTTCAGCGGTGGCTTGACCTGACTCGCCGAACGACCTGGGTGATCGCGTTGCTCGTGATCGTTGCGAAGCCGTTGTCTTCGAGAAGGGCCGCGTGGCTCGCTCCCGCAACCGTCCGGTGGGTGCTGTTTGTGGAGAGACGGGCGAGCTTGTTCTGAGCAGCCGCCCAGCCGTGCATCTCGCCGACACTCGCGCTCAGGACGGCGAGCGGCTTGCCGTGAAGGCTGCGCAGAGCTTTCGCCTGGTTGAACACGGTCGGGAGTTGCAGGAACTCGATGCGGCTTGCCGTCAGCTGGCGTGGCGAGGAGTTGAAGGCCCGTGCGGCGTCGCGCGCACGCGGCGGGAGGGAGCCGAACCCGCTCCGTAGCGCAATCCGTCCTATGACCGTGCGGGCGGCCGAGGGAAGGAGCGCGGAGGCGCGCTTGAACTTCCAGTAGAACGATCGGTAGTCAGGGAGGTCGAACTGATACGGCGTTGCCGAGTCAATCAGCGCGACCCCTGCGACCTGGCTCGGGTACTGAGCTGCGTAGACGAGCGCGTAGGTGCCGCCGACGGAGTGCCCGGCTAGGACGTACGGTCCAGGCACATGCGCAACCTGCAAGAGCGCTTGCACGTCAGCTGCAAGCTGGTGGCCGTCCTCGCGAATGGGCTGGTCGCTGCTCCAGCCTTCTCCGGCTCGGTCGAACGCGCAGACGCGCGTCTTTGCTGACAGGTTCGTCTGAACCCACGCCCAGTTCGGCGTCCATTCGCCGAGCCCGTTGAAGAGAACGACCGTTGGCGATCCTGAACCGATGCAGTTCAGGTAGAGACGGTGGCCGTTAGCGAGATAGGTGCGGCCGCTCGTCGGTGCCGGGGTCGACGAGGTAGCGGCCATGACGGTGCCGACGCCGCCGCCGACCGCGATCAGCGAGAGCATGGCGAGCGCCGGGTAGAGGAGCGCACGGCGTGACCAGCTGTGGAGCGAGCGGCGCGCACCGCGAAACGATGAGACGACAAGGATGCCGAGGAGCGCGGGCCAGATCCAGCCAGCGAGGTCGAGGAGCCGTTGACTGGGTGCGAGGGCGATAACGCCGACCCCGGCGAGCGTCGTGGCGACGCCAGGCACGAGCGCCCACTGCTGGGGCTGGTTTGTGCGGCGTGCCGACGTAAAGGCGAGCAGAGCGAACCCGGTGCCCAGGCCGACGAGCGCACCGCCAATGATCTGCGGCTCGCTGCCTCCGGCGAAGACGCCGAGGACGAGCAGGAGCCCGAGCGCCAGCCCGGCGGCGATCGAGGCGAGGACGACGAGCCCGATGTGGCCTCGCTGGCGCGCGCCGGTGGTGGTCGGGCTGATGCTGGTTGGGGCGGCTGCTGCGGACATGAAAATTCACTTCCTCTCTTGACATTGGACACTGGTGTCTGCTTTAGTAGGTCAGACAGTAGCGTCCAACTTGGAGGGAGTCAAGTCATGCAGCACAAGCCGAAGCATTCGAAGCACCACACCGCGATTCACCACAACGCGGTAGATGGCAAAGACGCTGGCAGCACGGCCCACCGCTGGCTGCTGCCGGTGCTGCTCGTCGCCCAGCTGATGGTCATCCTCGACATCACCGCCGTGAACATCGCGCTGCCGCACATCGCGGCGGATCTGAAGATGAGCGGCTCGACGATCAGCTGGACGATCACGAGCTACTCCCTGATCTTCGGAAGTCTGCTGCTCTTCGGCGGCCGCGCAGCCGACCTCCTCGGGCGCCGCCGCATGTTCCTGACCGGCCTCGGCATCTTCACCGCATCGTCGTTCGCCTCGGCGATGGCAGGAAGCGCAGCGATGCTCTTCGCTTCTCGCGCAGGGCAGGGGCTCGGCGCCGCGATCCTCTCCCCGGCGGCCCTCTCGATCGTCACGTCGTCCTTCCACGGCGCCGCTCGTGGGAAGGCGCTCGCGGCCTGGGGTGCAGTCGGCGGAGCGGGTGCAGCGATCGGCGTACTCGTCGGCGGTGTCCTCACCCAGTTCACCGACTGGCGGACGATCTTCTACGTCAACCTCCCCGTCGCGGCAGCCCTGCTGTTCGCCTCGCTGAAAGTCGTCCCGGCGGACACCGAGAAGCCGGGCTGGCGCGGCCTCGACCTCGCAGGGGCGGCCCTCGCAACCACCAGCCTCGCCGCGATCGTCTACGGGATCACCCAGGCGAACTCCGCTGGCTGGACTTCCATCCAGACCCACATCTGTGGGATCGGTGGCCTGGCCGGGCTCGCAGCGTTCGCGATCTACGAGCTGCACATCGACAAGCCGCTGCTCCGCGTCGAGCGGATCGCCGACCGCGCGATCGGCGGCGGCCTCGTGCTCATGCTCGCCGTCGCGGGCACCATCTTCGGGCTCTTCCTGCTCTGCTCCCTCTACCTCCAGAACGTGCTCGGCTGGGGACCGCTCGCAACCGGACTCGCTTTCGTCCCCCTCGCCCTCTCAGCAGGGCTCGGCTCGCACGCAGCTGGCCACCTGATCGCCAAGCACGGAGTCCGCGGCCCACTCGCCGGTGCGTTCGCAGTCGCAGCGGTCGGCATGTTCCTGCTGTCCCGGGTCGGCGGTCACGGCAGCTACCTGACCGATGTCCTGCCCGGCATGCTGATCGCCGGTGTGGCGCTCGGCGTTGCGACCGTCTCCGTCTCGATGGCGATCCTCACCGGCACCCGTCAGGAGGAGAGCGGGATGATCTCCGGGCTCAACTCGACCGGGCACGAGATCGGCGGCACGGTCGGCATCGCGATCTTCTCGACCATCGCTGCCGGAAGCGGAGCGATCCTCGGTCCGCAGGCGGCATCCGGGATTGGTGATGCGTTTCTGATCGCCGCCGTGGTCGCTAGCCTCGCCAGCGTGATGGCACTGGCTGTTCTCCCTCGCGCGCAGCATTTCCTCGCGAAGCTGGCGCTCAACCCGCAGCCGCTGCCGGTCCACTGAACCATGGCCAAGACGAAAACAAATACCGACGCGTCCGCCCCGAAACACCGCCGGGCGGACGCCGAACGGAGCATCGCCTCCATCACCAACGCCGCTCTGGAAGCGCTGGCGAGCGATCCCGATGTCAGCATGGCCGAGATCGCCCGCCGCGCCGGAGTCGTCCGGGCGACGATCTACATGCACTTCCCGACCCGCGAAGCGTTGCTCGACGCCGTGATGGAGCACGCAACCGGCCAGGTCGCGGACGCAATCCGGGGAGCCGAACCCGCTCGGGGTGAGCCAAGAGAGGCCCTAGAGCGGGTGATCCTCGCGACGTGGCAGCAGCTCAGCCAGTTCCACGGCATCCTGGCGATCAATATGAACCGCCTCTCGGCGCAGGAACTGCGCCGCCGACACCTCCCGATGACCACGCAGTTCATTCCTCTCCTCGAACGAGGCCAAGCCGACGGCGTCTTCCGAAACGACGTCTCCGCTTCGTGGCTGATCGCCGTTGTGCGGGCGATCGTTCACGTAGCCAGCACCGAGCTACAAGCCGGACGACTCACGCAAGCCGAGGTCGAACGAACGATGCTCACTACCGCCGTCGCGGCGATCAGCCCCTCGTAGCGGCTCCCGGTCACCGCGAGCGGAAGCCGTTCGGATGAGCGACTCCCTGCGCAGACCAGGTGGACGGCGGGAGCAGTCTCAGACGTTGTTCGCCCGCGAACCCCAGTCCCGCTTTGCCTCCTCTTCCATCCTTTCGAGCCGCGTGTAGTAGTCCGGGAACTCGTTCAGGTGCGCCCGCGCGATCTTGCCGGTGACGTGCGGGTCGTCGCCGGTGACATTCGTGGCGAGATCGTGGAAGCCGTGCTCCAGTTCGACGTCCATTCCGGCACGGAACTCGTCGACATCGAAGGGCGAGTTCGCCCAGTCAATGCCGATCTCTTCGCCGACTCGCCGCGCTTCTTCAGCTGTGAAGCTCTTGCGTTCCGACACGAGCAACCTCCTGCGGTTGTCGAGCATTACAGAAATGGGCTTTGCCGTTGGGCTCCAGTAGGTCGCCGAACCTCGGTGTCGCTGTGGCGCTACGCGGGGTTGCCGGCGCGGTCGACGACGTGGGCGAGCTTGTTGCGGACTTCGGCGGCGACCGACGCGAGGTTGTCGTTGCCGACGATCGAGAGCATCCGTTCGGCGTCGATGGCGGAGATGTGGGTTTGCCCGTCGCGCTGGTAGACGACGACGTTGCAGGGCAGCAGGGTGCCGAGGTCGGGTTCGGCGCTGAGGGCCTGGTGGGCGAGTGGGGGGTTGCAGGCGCCGAGGATCAGGTAGGGCTCTTCGTCGACGCCGAGCTTCTCGTGGAGGGTTGCTTGGACGTCGATTTCGCTGAGGATGCCGAAGCCTTCGGCCTTGAGCTCGTCGCGGACATGCTGGACGGTGGTTTCGAACGACTGGCTGGTTGTGGTGCTTAGGGTGTAGCTGGTTGCGAGCATTCGCATTCCTCCTGCAGGTAGCGGCGGCGGGCTTTCTCCGCCTTCAGGTGATGGGCTTGCGCCTCCGGCGGGGCAGGCACGCGGGTGTCGAGCCGATGCGGTGATCGCGTCCTCGCCGACGATCACGTCGCCATTCGATTGACAAGGACGGGGATGCTGTCGCTGCTGGTTCGTTCGCGGAGCAGTGATTCGGTTCTCCCGCTCGACGGGGACTTGGCGGGCGATGTAGTCGATCCCGAGTTCGGTGAGCCGTTGTCGGACGCGGCGGGAGGCGGGGCACCACTCGGTCTGCCAGAGCTCGACCATCAGGAGTGTCCGAAGCGAACGTCGGGGAGGAGCCTCCGCAGCCAGCGTGGGAGTGCCCAGGCGTGGCGGCCGAAGACGCGCAGGAGGGTCGGGATCAGGACGAGCCGGACGAGCATCGCGTCGAGCAGAACGGCGACGCCGAGGATGACGCCCATCTCCTTCGGTGGCAGCGGGCCGGAGAGGGCGAAGGTGAAGAAGACGGCGACCATGACGGCGGCGGCGGCGAAGATGACGCGGCCGGAGTGGGCGAGGCCGCCGATCGCTGCCTCGTGCGGGTCGTGGGAGCGGTCCCAGTGCTCCTTTGCGGAGGAGAGCAGGAACACGGTGTAGTCCATCGAGATCGCGAAGATCATCGCGAAGAAGAAGACGGGTGCCCAGGCGTCCATGTAGCCCTGTGGTTCGAAGCCGAGCAGTCCCGCACCGTGTCCGTTCTGGAAGATCAGGCGTCCGACGCCGAACGCGGCACCGGTTGCGAGCAGGTTGGTGAGCACGCCGAGCGCTGCGAGCAGCGGTGCCTGCAGGGCGATCAGAAGCAGCAGGAAGCCGAGGACGAGGACGACGCCGATCACGAGCGGTGTCTTTGCCGCGAGGGCCTGTTCGAGGTCGTGGTTCTCGGCCGCAGCACCACCGAGGAGCGCACCAGCCGGGAGGGCCGCGCGGAGCCGGTCGATCGTGCGCCCGACGCTGCTGCTCGACGGGTCGGCGTTCGGGATCGCCTGCAGCAACGCGAGACCGTTCGCGCCGAGTTGCGGCGCGAGACGCGGGCGATGCCGGGGTCGCGGCCGCGCGATCGAAGCCGCAGCTGCGGCTGTTGAACGGGGCATGACGATCTGCAGCGCGCCGGATGCGCCGACACCGAAGGCCTGTTGCACCTGGGTGTAGCCGATGCGGGAACCGTCGCTGGGTGGGACGACCTTGATCGAGGGCATCCCGGTCTTGAGGCCGAAGATCGGCAGCGCCAGCAGAACCAGGATCAGGGTGGCAGCGGGGCCGTAGATGTGTGGCTTGCGCCAAAGCCGTTCGCCCCAGGCTGCGAAGCGTGCGGAGCGGTGCTCGCCGGAATGCACCCAGCGCAGCGGAAGCGCATCCACCTTCGGGCCGAGCTTGCCGAGCACCGCGGGAAGCAGCGTCATCGTCGCTGCGAGCACGAAGGCGACGCTGATCATGATCCCGAGCGCCATCGAGCGGAAGGCAGGGCTCGGCACGAGCATTACCGCAGAGAGCGAGACGAAGACCGTGAAGCCAGAGAACAGCACCGCCTTTCCGGCGGTGTCCATCGTGACGGCAACCGCATCGCGGACGTTGAGCTTGGAGCCGAAGTAGGCGCCGCGGAAGCGATGGACGACGAAAAGCGCGTAGTCGATCCCGAGCGCGAGTGCGAACATCAGCGCGAAGTTCATCGCCCAGATCGAGATCTCGAAGCCATGCGTGAGCAGCGAGAGCAGCCCAGCGGAGGCAAGCAGGCCGAGGATCGTCAGCATCAGCGGCAATCCCGCCGCGACGAGTGAGCCGAAGGCGATCGCGAGGATCGCCAGCGTGATCGGCCAGGAGTAGAGCTCCGACTTCATCATCGCCGTGCGGTTCGCGGTGTTGAAGTCCGACCACATGCCGGACGCACCGGTCAGGCTGACCGAGATCGCCGGTGTCGCGAGTGCGTGCAGCTTGCCCTTCAAGCTGTCGGCGGCGGCGACCATCGCGGTCGGATCGCCTCGCGCACCGGCGACGACGATCGCGGTGTGACCATCGGGAGAGATCGACGCGCCCGGCTGCGGTCGGCACGACCGACGAGATCGCGCCGGTCGGAACGCAGCACGCCTTCGACGTGCGAAAGCAGCGCCTGGAACGCCGGGTCACCGACGGAGAGGGACGGACGAGTGGAGCACGACCATCGGGGCCGAGCTGGAGAGCCCGGCGAAGTTCTGCTGGATCAGCGTGCGCGCGGCGACCGACTCGGAACCGTTCGCCTGCCATCCCGCACCCGACAGCGCCGTCTCGACCTGCGGCGCGAACACCGCCAGCGCGATCGCGACCACCGCCCAGCCGAGCGCGACCGCGCGCAGATGGCCCGCCGCCCAGCCGCCGAGCCGGCCGATCGGCCCGACAAGCAGTCTGCTGCGGATGCATCACGGGGCGGCCTTCGGCGCTTCCAGAACTGCCATCTCGGACGTGCTCCTCTTCCTCGACGTTCTCTCATGCTACACTACTGTACAACTAAACTGTTGTGAGAGAGGAGTAGCTATCAGATGACGCTTCCGCACCCACTGCCCGAAGATCTCGCCGAGCTGATCGCCCGCCGCTTCCGCGCCCTCAGTGAGCCGATGCGCGTTCGCATCCTCGACCTGCTCCGGGACGGCGAGCTGAGCGTGAACGAGCTGACCGAGCAGCTCAGCGCAAGCCAGCAGAACGTCTCCAAGCACCTCGTCTTGCTCGTCGACGCCGGAATGCTCGCTCGGCGCAAGGACGGAAACCGCGTCTTCTACCGGATCGCCGACGAAGGTGTCTTCGCGCTCTGCGAGCAAGTCTGCGGCTCATTGCAGGCCCAGCTCTCCGCCCTCGCCGAACTCGTCGGCACAACCACACGCTGACCGAACCCTGAAGGAGCATCAGATGGACGTGACCACCGACACCTTTCCGCAGGACGTCATCGAGCGTTCGAAAGAGCTGCCCGTGATCGTCGATTTCTGGGCGGCCTGGTGCGGCCCTTGCCGCATGCTCGGCCCGGCGATCGAGTCCGAAGTCGCCAAGCGTGAGGGAAAGATCGAACTTGCGAAGATCGACGTCGACGCCGAACAGGAGCTCGCCGGGCGCTACGGCATCCAGAGCATCCCGACCGTCGTCGTCTTCCGCGACGGAAAGCCCGTCACAGGCTTCGTCGGCGCACACGCCGCTGCCACGATCGGCGGCTTTCTCGACGAAACGATCGAAAAGCACGGCGAAGCCGTTGATGCAGCGTGAGCCTCACCGCCACATCTCGCTCGATCCGCGACACGCTGCGCCAGGAGATCGTGATCGACGGCGAGCACCGTCTGATCACCGACGAACCCGAATCCGTTGGAGGAGACGGCAGCGCACCTGCGCCGCACGAGCTCTTTCCGGCCGCGCTCGCGTCCTGCATCTCGACCACGCTCGTCATGTACGGCCGCACGAAGGAATGGGACCTGGGCGACGTGAGCGTCGAAGTCGAGTACGACCATCACGCAACGCCGAGAACGTTCGAAATTGCAATCGGCCTTACCGGCGAACTGAGCGACGCGCAACTCGCCCGGCTGGAGAAGGTCGCGGCCGCCTGCCCAGTCCGTCGCTCGATCGAGGCGGGGATCGAGTTCCACGAGCGGCTCCAGCGGGAACAGATCATGCCTCAGCTTGTCGGCCGCTAGGAAGCACCGTCGGCCGCGAGAATTCGGGCCGGGTGGCCCGGTATAAGCCCCGGTTGTGGGTTTGCCGCACCGACAAGCGGGGCTTCGCCGATGAGCCCGGACGCGTCGCGATCGACGATGGGCTCCCATCCTTGCTAGGAGGTGTTCGCCGATGACCGCAACACTGACCGAGCCGCGCATCCGCGCCCTGACCCCGCGCGAGCAGCAGGTGGCCGTCCTACTCGCTTACGGCTATACCAACAACGAGGTCGCGCAACGGCTCGCGATTTCGACACGCACCGTCGAGATGCACCGCCACAACACGATGGACAAGCTGGGCGTCCACACTCGGGCCGAGATCTCCCGCTGGGCGCTCGACCGGCAGCTGCTCCACTAGGGACGAGCTCGGGCTCTAGGCGGGAGGGCGCTGGCCGCGCATGGCGACTTTTGGCCCTCCTGAACTATGCGGCGACGTTGGCTTAGTTTCCTGGATAGCTGGGCGTGACGGCGTCGACGGCCGCGGCCGCCCGTTCGGTCAGCCTTGGGGTGGTGGCCGCGTAGTACCGGCGCATGGTTGCCTCGTCGTTGCGCAGAAGGGCAGCAAGCTCGCGAGACTCGACGTCGCGAGCTGCCAGATTGAGGGAGGCGAAGGTGTGCCGAGCCTGGCGCGGTGTGCGGTGGATGAGTGTCGCTTCCAGACCGAGCGTGTTGTACCGCCCGATCGCATCCGCCCATGGGCCTTCGCGGAAGCGCTTCAGGTCGATCCTGCGGCCGCGGGTCGTCGATCAGTAAGGGGGAGTTGGCCGAGTGCAAGAGGATCGAACCGAACAAGGCGGACAACATCTCTGCGCTCACGGAGATCAAGGCAACGATTCTGAAAGGCAGCTACGACAAAGTTGACGATGCGAAGAGGATTCTCCAGAGGGCTGAGCCCACGAAGATGGCGACACACTCCCGGAGCTACCGCCGACTGCTGCGAGTCATCGGGGCACCGATCTATGGCGGGCAGAGTAGGAACGCCGAGTAGAGCCTGTCTCGACGGGCTGGCGAACACCACTTGCGCATCCCTCTTGTTGCCGGTCTATTCAGCGTCGATTCCCACCACGGCCATGGGGAGGTGAGCGAGGTTGAGCCAGGCTGAGAACCGCTTGATACCGTGGCCCTCGTCGCGGGGCGTGGCGCAGCCTGGTTAGCGCGCTAGTCTGGGGGACTAGAGGTCGGGAGTTCGAATCTCCCCGCCCCGATAGGACATACCGCATTCTCCGGATCCTTCGTCCGGGAAGACGAACCGGCCAACCTCATCTGTGCGTTGAGGACTACTCGCCGAAGCGAACTCAACCGTTGAGCGGGAAGGCCGCTCGGCGAGGCTCAGTAGTTGCGGGAACGCGGGTTCGGGTGCGACGCGGATAGCAGCCGGACTCGACGGTCGTAGCGTTGCAGTTGGAGGTGGCGTGATGCGCCGTCTGATGCTGCTCTTGGCAGTCATCGTGAGTGTTGCTGGTTCGTTGAGGCCGCGGCGAGGATCTCGAACTCGGCGCAAACCCGTCGTGCCGCTGCACCGCATCAAGGCACGCGCTGAGCGTCTCACGTACTCGTCACATCCTGTCCTCGACGATTAACCCACGGAAGAGAAGGGAGGGGTCTTGTCTTTCACCCCTGTTCTCGTACCTGGCCTCGCGTCTTCACCGGGTGTGCTGGGTGATGACGGCGAGGTGATCACGGCCGATCATTTGACGAAGCGGTTCGGGGAGGTGGTCGCGGTCGACGATCTCACGTTCCGTCTAGCACACGGGACGGTCACGGGCTTTCTCGGCCCGAACGGTGCGGGGAAGACAACCACGCTGCGGATGCTGCTTGGGCTTGTGAGGCCAACCAGGGGCACAGCGCTGCTATTCGGTCAACGCTACGAGGAGATTCCAAACCCGGCTCGTCGGGTCGGTGCTGTCTTGGAGGCGACGGACTTCCATCCGGGGCGCTCCGGACGAGACCACCTGTTGATGCTGGCCTACGCTGCGGATCTCCCTGCCAGACGCGTTGACGAGGTGCTCGGGTTGGTCGAGCTTTCGAAGGCAGCTCGGCGTCGGGTCGGCGGCTATTCAATGGGGATGAGGCAGCGGCTCGGCCTTGCTGCGGCGCTGCTCGGTGACCCGGAACTCCTGATCCTCGACGAGCCAGCGAACGGTCTCGACCCGGAAGGCGTGCGCTGGCTGCGTGACTTCTTGCACGGCTTTGCTGCGGATGGAAAGACGGTCTTCGTCTCCAGCCATGTTCTGGCGGAGGTGGCGCAGACCGTCGACCAGGTCGTGATCATCAACAAGGGCAAGCTGGTGACCGTTTCCTCGCTGGCGGAGCTGCTGGCGCGCTCAAGCAACGGCGTGCATGTGATCGCGCCCGAGGCGGGCAGGTTGCATGACCTGCTTCTGCAACACGGCATCGAGAACGTGCGGCTTCTCGACACGCACGAACTTGTCGTCGGCGGCGCGACGACAGCAGAGGTCGGCGAAATCGCTGGTGAAGGCGGGGTGTTCTTGCACGAACTATCGAGTGACGGGTCGAGCCTCGAAGAGATCTTCCTTGAACTGACCGCGAAGGAGGCGTGATGATGCTTCTCCAACTCCGATCCGAACTGGTGAAGCTGCGCTCGACGCGTACGAACCTCGGCCTGCTGATCGGGATGATTGGGCTCGTCCTCTTGATCGTGATCATCACCGGCGTCGCGGTGACGCCGAGCGAGCTCAGCAAGGACGAGCACCAGAGAGCGATGTTCGCGCTTGGCCTCGCCGGGGGCTTCATTGCGGCGCTGATCGGTGTCATGTCGATCTGCAGCGAGTTCCGGCACGGCACGATCCGACCGACCTTCGTCTTCACGCCGAAGCGAGGAAGGGTGCTGACCGCGAAGGTTCTGTCGAGCACCGCTCTCGGCGCGCTCTTCGGCCTGCTGACCGAAGCGCTGGCCATTGGCACAGGGATGGTGATCATCTGGGCGCGCGGGGCCGAGCTTGTCCTCAGCACCCATGAACTGTTGCTGGTTGTGTTTGGCTCGATCGCGGTCACCGCCCTGATGGCCGCACTCGGTGTCGGCTTGGGCGCTGTGATCCGCAATCAGGTGCTGACGGTGATCGGGCTCGTCGTTTGGTTCATGGTGGTCGAGAACATCGTGGTCGGTGTCGCCCCGAGTGTCGGGCGCTTCTTCCCGCTCGCGGCAGGCGACGCGCTCGGCGGCATGAAGTCCGACCAGCTCCTGACGGCACCGCAGGGCGCCGTCGTCTTGACCGGCTACGTGATCGCGTTCTTCCTCGCCGGACTCGCGATCACCAAACGGCGTGATGTGAACTGAGCGGATGTGCCCGTCCGGGAAACGACAAGCGGCGAAGCCCGGCTCGACAGCCCAACGCAGCCGTCGAGCCGGGAGCGCCGCCTGTTCACGACAGCGGCGGCGCTCGTTGGCCTGCACACGCTGATCGACACGTTCCTCGCTCCGCAGCAGGGAACGCACTGGACGGATCACCTCGCGGCTGGGTTGGTGCCTCTGGCGCTGCTCGTCGCCGCTGTCCTGTTCTACCCCCGCATGACTGCTGGCGCACGGGCAATCCTTGCTGCCGTGGTCGGTGTGCTCGCACTCGAAGGTGCGGCGTTGGCGGTCGCCGACTTCTCGCGAACGGCGGCGCGACCTTCGGATTGGACAGGGTTTCTCCTCGCCCCGGCAGGTCTCGGGCTGTGCGCGCTTGCCGGGATCATCCTGTGGCGCTCACGCAAGATGCTCGGGCACCGCTATCTCCGCCGGACCGGGCTGACAATCGCTGTTGTTTTCGGCGCGTACTGGTTTGTCTTGCCAATCGGTATGGCGCTGCTCGCCACGCACCGACCCCGCGCCGAGGTCATGACCGCTGAGTTTGGAGCGGCCTTTCGTATCGTCACGATCCGTACAAGCGAAGGGCTCAACCTAGCGGGCTGGTACGTGCCATCGCGAAACGGTGCCGCCGTGATCTCCTTTCCGACCCGGATCGGCAAGCTCGCTCAGGCGCGCATGCTGGTCCGCCACGGCTACGGCGTCCTCGCCCTTGACATGCGCGGCTACGACGGAAGCGACGGCTCGCCCAACGCCTTCGGCTGGGGCGCAACGAAAGACATCGACGCCGCCGTTGCCTGGCTGCAACGACAACCCGACGTTCATGGCGGCCGCATCGGCGGCATCGGCTTCTCGGTCGGCGGCGAACAGATGCTACAAGCCGCCGCAGACAACCCAGCCCTTCGCGCCGTCGTCTCCGAGGGAGCCGGTGAACGCTCAGTCCGGGAAACCCTGCTGTACGGGCCACGCGGCTGGATCAGTCTTCCCACCGCCGCAGTCCAGACCGCAGCGCTGGCCGTGTTCAGCGACACGAAACCGCCACGATCGCTGAAAGACGTTGTCCCGAGGATCGCACCACGACCCGTCTTCCTGATCTACGCCGATCACGGCGCCGGAGGCGAAGAGCTCAACAGCATCTACTACCGGGCTGCCCGCCAGCCCAAGTCAACCTGGAGGATCCCAGAAGCACACCACGTCGGCGGCCTCGCCGCGAGACCGACTGAGTACGAGCGCCGGGTGATCGGCTTCTTCGAGCGGGCATTGTTGGCAGACAAGGGCGGCGGGGCATGAGGGGCGCATCCGAATCTGCCGATGCGAGTGTGGACAGTTCCGACGTGGAGATCAGCGGGCACGCGGATGGATCCGGACAGCCGGGTAACGACTGGGAAGTACGAGACGCGGAGCCTCAAGAAGAGGCTTGAAGTAGGTCGGCGACTTACCGGGTCGGCCTAACTAACCGGCACCGCCGAGAATCCACGTTGAGGCGAACGCGTTGCCTCTACCGGACTTGATCGCTGCGCTTGGCCGCGTAATACACAGCGAGCGTCGCATGCGCCTGAGCCTTGACATGCGACGAAATGAATCGGCCCTGGAGCAACCGCTCGGCCTCCATCGCGTGCTGCTCGGCGCGGTCGACATGCGCCTGCACCTTTGAAGCCGCCATGAGCCACCTCCTCCTGTTGGCCGCAAGATGGAACTACGGAGCCGCGAACGCATCCGGGAGGTCGCGGATAAACGGGCAGTCATCGGCAAGAGCAGTTAACTGAGCCGTTTACGCTGCTACTCCGGGGCGGTGACGGGCAGCGGGGCGGTGGGGTCTGACCACGGTCCAGACCTTTCCAATGCCTCAAGAGTCGCTGCCTTCGTCGAGGCTGAGGCACCGGCGGCAGGGGAACCGCCGGCGCCTTCTAGACAGGAGGAAGGGTCATGCGATGCATCTCCAGTTCTACGCCTGGTTCGGCCAAATTCGGGACCTGCGCGAGTAAGTCGTTCCCGAAGATGAAGCCAAGGATCGACTCCGCCGGCCCCGATCTGCTCTCTAGGCGGAGCTGCGTCGTTGATCGTCGGCGCTCCGTCAAGACAACGAAGGCCCCGCCGTCGCGGAGCCCTCGTCAGCCCTGTTGCCATCCGTCGCCATCCGCAGGGGGCGGAGTCGATCGACGGGTTCAAACCTCCAGACGACTGGCAAGCCGGGGATCTTCCCTCGCCGCGACTAACGTCGCAGGGGGCGGACAGCGATCCGCAACTGGGGATGCATCAATAGCGTGAGGTAGACCAGGCCGAGGAGCAGAACGACGACGCTTCCAGCCGATAGGAGCGAGATTAGAGCCTTCGAAGCGATAGCAGCTCGTCGCCGCACTTCTCCCCTGACGGCGTTCGGCGGCGAGTTCGCTGTCGCATCAGAGCCTAAGCCGCCGTCTCGTCCCCAAGGCTGTACTTGGCCGCGTTTATCTGTACGGCTAGTGTCGAAGTACATCGGCGTCTCCCTGGGGGGTTGGCGCCGTTCGCGAAGTCTGGGGCGGAGGAGTCGCCTTCCTTTCCTCTGTCCTCGGCTTCGCGTCTCTACGCCGCCGTGCTGACTCCGCTTACGGGCCGGGCGGCTATCCGAACGCCGCGAGACTGGCCTTTCGGGTCATTTCTGCCCGCCTTCAGTCCCATACGCGAGCGTTTGCGATCCAGTAAACAGAGAGTGTCGGTAGGACCGCGGCCGGTCCTACCGATCAGGATCGTCAACTCAAGCAACTCGTCGAGGGTCGGCCGACCGAGCTCACGGAGCGTCGTCTCGGCGACGAGCAGATTCCCGCGCTCGATAGCTCGATGGAAGATCGCTCTTGGATGACCCTGCGCCGTCAACGTCCGCCTTCCTGGGGCCGGACGGCGATGGAACGCTATCGGGCCTTGACGGCCAGCGGGCCGACTCGCCTGAGCAGTTCGTGCTCGAGCGCCCAAGTGACGAGTTCTGCTCGCGAGTGGATGCCTAGTTTCGCCATCGCGTGTGCCCGATGCCCTTCGGCGGTGCGCACCGACATCACCAGTCGCTCAGCAACCTCGCCGTTCGTGTAGCCGTAGGCGAGCATGGTCACGACTTGCTGTTCGCGCGGTGCCAGTCGTTCGGTCATGCAGGATCTCCTTCCTGCGACTCCGAGCCACGAGCCAGGTCAGCGCGTTCCGAACATGGTAGTTAACCAACCCCCGGAACGCTACATGCTGGCTCGCCGCCGTCCCCTGCGAACCGGCCGCACCCGTTCAGCGCCACGTTCCGCGAGCAGGAGTGGGCCGAGCTGCCGATCGCCCGTGATGTCCCACGTGTCATCCCTCGCCTGCGCCAGGGGGCGGGAATGATCCCCGAGGCGGGAGTGGCTCCTGGGACGGGAGTGGCTTCTAGGGCGTGCCGAGGTGCGCCGGGCGAAACGAAACGAACGGACGGTGGCGAACGAAGTCCTTCACGGCCGTGTCGGAGCTGAGATCGCCCCAGCCGAAGATCCAGGCGATGAGGCGCACACGCCGGGGATGACGGTGTCGGAACTCAGCCACTACGGCGATGCTCTCGTCCTCGGAGAGGAACCGCTGCTCCGGTGTGAACGCCTCTCGGCCGATTTCGATCTGTAGCGCCGGGTGGGCGCGAATGTTGCGAATCCAGTCCGTATTCTCACCCCAGCCCGAGCACACCACGGCCTCGTGCGTTTCACGGTCGTAGGCCAACGTCATCGCCACCGTCTCGCGGTGCTTGCCGGTCCTCCGACCCGCGTGCGTGACGAGCAGGAAGGTGCGGCCGAGGAGCCAGCCTAAGCGTCGGTGATACAGCGGTAGTGGCAGGCGAAACACGGCCAGTGCGAGACGACCTGGCTGCCGACGAACTCCGAGCAGCGGCTTGGCCCTCCGGTCGGGTTGCTGTGACGCAGCCGTCATGTCTTTGTTACCGGTGGCAAGTAGTCCCGCGACTCATAGGCGTGGATGACCGCTGTGATGTGCATCGAGACGTGCGCGATGATCGACCCGGCGGGATTCGCGGTCGCGAGCATCGGGATCGAGATCAGCGTGTTCCCGGTCTCGGGCCGGGAGACGCCGTCTTGGCGGATCTGCGGGTAGCCCCAGTGGTAGGTCGCCGTGATGATGATGATCAGTGGCAGCGCGAGGGCGGTGTAGCGGAGCCTGCCTGTGATTCCGGCGATGCGGCCGTGCAGGATCCGATAGGCGACGACGCCCGGGAACGCCGTTAGGAGCAGCGCGTCGATGACGCCGTAGCCGACGCCGCGCCAGAGCAGCTCGAAGAAGAAGTAGCCGCCGTGCGGACGTGGCGTGGCATCCGAGCCGTGGAAGACGTTGAAGACCAGGAAGACCGCGAGAACCACACCGATTCCGATGCTCCACAGCCAACGCCGACGGAACACCTCAGCGATATCAATCTGCTCGACGCGGGCGTAGGTCGCGAGCAGCGCGAGCGTCGCCGCGAAGTAGACCAGGTAGTAGACGTCATGCTGCAAGTCGAACACCGACACGCCGAGATACGGAACCGCGAAGGCGACCACGGAACCGAAGACAAACCAGACAGCGTCGCGAGCGGCGTGCGGGATCGCGACCGTCCGCTGATGACGTGCGTAAGTCGACACAACCCCTCCAGAGACTGAAACTAAGCCACCATCACAGTCACTCAGAAGGTCGACTCGAGCATCGGCAACTTCGGGTTAAGCGCCTTCTCGCTTCTACGGACGCCCCTCTTCACACGGCGCCCTGGGCCAGCGTCCTTTCGCGTGATCCTGTGGGGCCGTCGGCTTTTTCGGGTAAAGCTCGACGTCAATCAGTGGAAGGCTGGGGTCGCAAGGTGCGATCGATCGATGTCCGTGAGGTGGCCGGAGTGATCGCCGCCGCCCACGGTTACCGACAGTCGTTAGCCATGGCACGTAGTTCCCACGAACTGCGCGACTTCGAAACACCGATGCAGAAGCAACGAAACGGAGTGATCGTTCATTTGCGATCAACGATCAGATCGGAGGGCCTGAAGGAGGCGCTTGAGATGAACTGTTTTGAATGCGCAAAGGTGCATGACACTGTTCCTGCGGTCAGCATCTGCAAGCACTGTGGTGTTGGGCTTTGCCTCGACCACCTGATCGAGGCGCGCAACTACGAGGCCGGGGGAACGAGCTTCGGCTGCGCCCATGAGCTTCCCCGGAGCAAGCCGTTCATCGGAGTCCCGGCGGCCGTCGCGGAGGCGGCGGAACAGCACACAGCGAGCCTCGCGTGAGTCTCACCACAGCCGATACACCGGCCGTCTCCCGACAGGCCGAGCGACAGCTTGCTCTGCTGGCGAAGGCACTCGGAAACCCGGCTCGCGTTCGGATCCTCCGCCTGCTGCTCGCGCATGAAGCCTGCTACTGCGGGGAGATCGTCGAGGAGATCCCGCTCGCCCAGGCGACCGTCTCCCAGCATTTGAAGGTGCTGAAGGAGGCTGGGCTGATCGTCGGCGAAATCGACGGCCTGCGGATCGGCTATTGCGTGAGCCGGGCTCGCCTCGCCGAACTTCACGAGCTCGTCGGCTCTCTGCTCGACGAGGCCGCAACGGTGGATGACAGTGGCTGCAACTGACACGGTGCGCCCCCCGGCGCTCGCACCGGTGCCGGAGGAGACAGCGGTGTTGGGCAAGCTCTCGACTCTCGACCGGTTTCTGCCGATCTGGATCGCGCTCGCGATGGCTGTCGGGCTCGGGCTCGGCTCGCTGATCCCGAGCCTGAACAACGGCCTCGACAAGCTGCGGATCGGAACCGTCTCACTCCCGATCGCGCTCGGCCTGCTACTGATGATGTACCCGGTACTTGCGAAGGTGCGCTACGAGGATCTCGGACGCATGAAGCACGACGGCGTCTCCGACCGCACCTTCTTCGGTGTCTCGCTCTTCCTGTCCTGGGTGATCGGGCCGCTCTTCATGTTCACGCTCGCCTGGCTGTTCCTCGCCGACCAGCCCGCCTACCGCACCGGCGTGATCATCGTCGGGCTCGCCCGCTGCATCGCCATGGTGCTGATCTGGAACGACCTCGCAAAAGGCGACCGCGACCGCGCCGCCCTGCTCGTCGTCTTCAACGCCATCTTCCAAGTCGTCGCCTTCTCGTTCCTCGGCTACTTCTACCTAACCATCCTGCCGGGCTGGCTCGGACTCGACACCCAGGGCTTCCAGGTCGGAATCTGGGAGGTCGCCCGCACCGTCCTGATCTTCCTCGGCATCCCGCTCACCGCCGGATTCCTGACCCGCCGGATCGGGCTGAAGCGCAAAGGCCGCGATTGGTACGAACAGAAGTTCATCCCCCGGATCAGCCCGATCACCCTCTACGGGCTGCTCTTCACGATCGTTCTGCTATTCGCGATCCAGGGCGACAAGATCACCTCGCAGCCGCTCGACGTCGCCCGCATCGCGCTGCCACTACTCACCTACTTCGCCTTCATGTGGGTCGCCGGGTTCGTGATCGGCAAGCTGATGAGGTTGCCCTACGCACAGACCGCCAGCATGGGCTTCACCGTCGCCTCGAACGACTTCGAGCTCGCAATCGCCGTCTCGGTCGGCGTCTTCGGCGCCACCTCCGGAGAGGCGCTCGCGGGCGTGGTCGGCCCGCTGATCGAGGTTCCCGTGCTTGTCTCACTGGTCTATGTCGCGCTTTGGGCACGGCGATTCTGGCGGACCGAGGCCAAGATCAGACATCTGCCGCGCCTTGTGAACTGATCCTCAACTTGCCTCCGCGCGGGCGCTGAGGCTCCCTCCGGGCCCGAAAGAAGCATCACAAGTCGTTTGCGGAAGGGGTTCTACCGGCTGTCGTGTCATCGAACCGGCCGTGGGCGCGTTGGTTGCGAGGTTTCCCCGATGACTACGTCACCCTGTCGGCGGACGCTTGTGGGGACAAAAGGAGAATCTCTCGTGTCCACTCGTCATGGCAGAGGAACCGGACCAGCACGCCATCGCCACGCCTGCCAGACCAGGTCGGTGCTGCGGGAGCGTCGCGCCAAGCATGGACGACGACGCGGCAAGTACGTGCCGCGTCCGGACGCCAGCCCTGTCTGAATCCGCTCGCCGGGGTCGCCGCCGCGTCGTGGCGCGTTGGTGACCGGAGTGAAGGCTGAAACCGAGGCGGGACCTGATGTTCGACTCGCTGGTCGATCTCGCTGCAAGCTCCGATTGGCCGTACGCCGTCATCTTCGCGGTCGCAGCACTCGACGCGGTGTTCCCATTTGTTCCAAGTGAGGCAACCGTCGTCGCTGCCGGGGCGCTCGCGGCGTCTGGTCGCCTTTCGTTCGCGGGTGTCTTCCTTGCGGGTGCTTGTGGTGCTTTTGCTGGAGACAATGTTGGCTACCTAGGGGGGCGAATCTCGGTGAAGGTTGTTCGGCGCTCGCCGCGGACAGAACGCCGCTTGCGCTGGGCTGAAAGGGGTCTTACTCGCCGCGCGGGGACGTTGATCGTTGTGTCGCGCTTCGTCCCGGGTGGACGGACGGTGACGATGTTGACCGCCGGAGCGACTCACCTCCGCTGGTTGCGGTTTGCCCGGCTCGATGCTCTGGCGGCTGCTCTCTGGGCCGGGTATGCCGTTGCGCTGGGTGTCGTGGGCGGGGTGGCGTTTCGAGATAAGCCTTTCTATGCGGTTGCTCTCGCGCTCGGTCTTGCTGTCGCGCTGGCGATCGTGTTCGAAGGCGCTCGTCGCGGGCCGGCTAGACGGATGCGAAGAAACGGGCGGTCGGGACCGCGAATCTACTGATGTAACAGCCAGGCGCCTGGGGTAAGCCTGGTAGCGATAACGAAGGGGAGTATCCCTTGTCGGCGCTTCGTCAGCACGGCCTACGGCCCGGAGCGCCTGCCCCGAAGTGGGGTCGGAGAGACCTTCGCGGAAGGCCAGCAGCGGAGGTTTCCATGACGGTCGCCGCGCATCTACGGCCAGCTAGATCGACGAGGCTCGGCCGACGTCTCGAGTTTGCCCGCAGCGTCGACGCCACGCGCGGTCAGCCTCGTGTCGCTCACCTCGACATCGATCGAACGCCTTCGGAATCCCCGTACGACCAGGACGAGGAGGTAGTGACATGAATCTCAGCCAACACCACGCGTCCGGCGCAGGAGCGGTTCGGTCTGTCTTCTCGCAAATCCTCGTTGGAGTCGACGGCACCGAGTCCGGCTTCGAGGCGTGCCGTCAAGCCGCGCGGTTCGCGGAGACCGCTGCGCTGATCGAAGCCGTCACCGTCGTCCACCTCGCCGACGCGGTCCACGCCGGACTCAACGCGGCCCGACTCGAGGATCAGATGCAGCGGGACGCCGAGGTCGCGCTCGACAAGGCGATTGCGATCCTTGGTGAAACCGCTCGAAGGAAGTTCATCAATGGGTACATCGCGGAGGCACTGCTACACGAACTCGAGGAAACGCACGCCACGGTGCTAGTGATCGGATCGCATGGCCATCACCGCGCGACGGAGATCATGCTCGGTGGCGTTGCTGGCGATGTGCTTCACCGGGCGCCGTGCTCGGTTCTTGTCGCACGGGTTCCGCTCGAGCGTGCAGCATTCCCGTCATCGATTGCTGTCGGAGTCGACGGCTCGCCGCAATCGCAACGGGCCTTCGAGGTTGCTGCGCGGCTGGCGCAGCGACTCGCCATTTCGCTGCGCGTTGTCGTCGGCCTTCGCGGCAAAGACATAAACTCCGAGGAGATTCGCCACCTCTCGCCTCACGTCGATTTCGTCGACAAGCATCCCGTGGAGGCACTCACCACGGAGGCCCAGCAAAACGACCTCCTCGTGGTCGGCAGCCGCGGATTGCACGGGCTTCGCGCCCTGGGGAGCGTTTCGGAACGCGTCGCCCATCAAGCGCGGTGTTCGGTACTCGTCGTGCGCATGCGAGACAGCATGTGAGCGACCCCCAGCTCGCAGCGGACAGCGCTCCGGGTATCGATGCCGTCTCGGGTGAGCCTTGGCGCCTCGAGGGTGGCGAGGTCGCAGCCGCACTCGCCACCGATGTCGGCCATGGCTTGAGCGTGGGGGAGGCAGCCGCGCGGCTCGCACGCGTCGGTCCGAATCGGCTCGCGGAAGCCAACCGCCCGCCGGCGTGGCGGAAGTTCCTCGGCCAGTTCGCCGACCCACTGATCTATCTGTTGCTCGCAGCGCTTGTGGTTTCGCTGGTCGCGTGGGCGCTTGAGAGCGGCGAGGCGGCGCCGTACGACTCGATCGTGATCGCGGCGATTGTTGTTGCCAACGCGGTTCTCGGCTACGTGCAGGAGGCGCGGGCCGAGGAGGCGGTCGCGGCGCTGCAGCGGATGTCGGCGGCGACAGCGGGAGTCCTGCGCGACGGGAGCGAGCAGCGGATTCCGTCCACGGAAGTGGTGCCGGGTGACATCCTGACGCTCGCGGAGGGAGACGCGGTCGGCGCCGACGGCCGCCTGGTCGAGGCGGCGTCGCTGACGGTGGCCGAGGCCTCACTGACGGGGGAGAGCGAGGCGGTGCTGAAAGATGTCGGGCCGATTGCAGAGCCGGTCGGGCTGGGCGACCGGGTGAACATGGTGTTCAGCGGCACCGCAGTCGTGCGCGGCCGCGGCCGAGCGGTCGTGACCGCGACCGGGATGGCGACCGAGATGGGAAACGTCGCACGTCTGCTCGGGCGGACGGAGGCGCAGGCAACCCCCCTGCAGCGGGAGGTCGATCGGATCGGGCGCATGCTCGGGATTGCGGTGATCGTGATCACGGCTGTCGTGGTCGGCGCGATCTTGCTCACCTCCGATCTCCGGACGGCGTCCGATCTCGTCTCCGTGCTGCTCATCGGGGTATCGCTGGCGGTGGCCGCCGTGCCGGAAGGGCTGCCGGCCGTGTTGTCTGTGGTGCTCGCGCTCGGCGTGCAGCGGATGGCGAGACAGCGGGCGATCGTCAAGAAGCTCTCCTCGGTCGAGACGCTCGGGTCGGCGTCGGTGATCTGCTCCGACAAGACCGGGACACTGACGAAGAACGAGATGACGGTCCAGAAGGTCGTGACCGGCTCGGGCGAGGTCGACGTCACCGGCAGCGGCTACCGGCCCGAGGGCGACCTGCGCGCGGACGGACGACTCCTCGACGACTCGGTCCTGCTGGACGAGGTGCGCGCAGTGCTCGCGGCGGGGAGCCTGGCAAACGACGCCCTTCTGCGTGAGCAAGGTGGCGAATGGACGATCCAGGGCGATCCCACCGAAGCCGCCTTCCTCGTCGCCGAGGCAAAGGTCGAAGGGCTGACCGAGGCCCGGCGCGCGCGGTTCGAACGGGTCGGCGAGGTGCCGTTCAGCTCCGAACGGAAGCTGATGAGCACGCTCCACACAGACCGCGAAGGCGAACTCGGCGTGGCCGTCGTCACCAAGGGCGCGCCCGACGTGCTGCTCGCGCGTTGCAACGAGGAGCGCCTCGGCGGCCTTGTGCGGCCGCTCTCAGAAGCGCACCGAGAAGAGATCCTCACGACCGTTGACCGGCTCGCGGATCGGGCACTGCGGACGCTGGCGGTCGCCTACCGGCCGCTGCCGGTGGACGAGCGACTGACGGAGGACGAATCGATCGAGCGAGAGCTCGTCTACCTGGGGCTGGTCGGGATCATCGATCCGCCGCGGCCGGAGGCGCGGCGGGCGATCGCCGACGCACATGACGCGGGCATCCGCGTGCTGATGATCACCGGCGACCATCCACACACGGCGGCGCGGATCGCCGCCGATCTCGGAATCGCCGCCCCCGATGCCCGCACCCTAACGGGCGCTGAGCTCGAGGCGCTGGACACTGACGCACGCGCTGCCGTCGTGCGAGAGGTGTCCGTCTATGCCCGCGTTTCGCCCGAGCACAAGCTGCGCATCGTGGACGCGCTCCATGCGGACGGGCGAATCGTGGCGATGACGGGCGACGGCGTCAACGACGCGCCCGCGCTGAAGGCCGCGGACATCGGCGTCGCGATGGGCATTGCTGGCACAGACGTCGCCAAGGAAGCGGCGGACATGATCCTCGCCGACGACAACTTCGCGACGATCGTCGACGCGGTCCGCGAGGGGCGTGGGATCTTCGCCAACATTCGCAAGTTCCTGCGCTTCCTGCTCTCCTCGAACATCGGTGAGGTCTTCACGATGTTCTTTGGCGTCGTCCTGGCCGGGGCGATCGGGCTCGAGAACACCGGCGAAGCGATCGCCGTGCCGCTCCTCGCGACCCAGATCCTCTGGATCAACCTGCTCACCGACGGCGCCCCGGCGCTCGCGCTCGGCATGGACGCCCCTCCCGACGACGTCATGTCACGACCGCCACGCGGGCTGACCGACCGCGTGATCGACGCCGAAATGTGGGTCGGCATCGTCTGGGTCGGCGCGGTGATGGCCGCGGTCACGCTCCTCGCGCTCGACCTACGCCTCCCCGGCGGCTTCGTCGGCCACACCGGAAACGTTGCCGAGGCACAAACGATGGCCTTCACCACCCTGGTGTTCGCACAGCTCTTCAACTGCTTCAACGCCCGCTCCGACCGCACCAGCGCCTTCCACCAGCTATTCACCAACCGATGGCTTTGGGGTGCGATCTCGCTCTCGGCACTGCTCCAGGTGGCAGTCGTGGAACTGCCGTTCCTCAACGACGCATTCGGCACCGCGCCACTCGACCGCAACGAGTGGCTGATCTGCGTCAGCCTCGCCAGCGTCGTCCTCTGGGCGGCCGAGGCCAAGAAACTGATTCACCGCCTGACGCGCGCTGCTAGAGGGGGTGCTCCAGCCCTTCTCGCTCGGCCAGCGGCATCTCCCCGCGATCACGCGCGAAGATGACGAGCACGCTCAGGTCCTCGTAGCCGCTGAAGCGATGGTCGGCACCCGCCGGAACGAATGCCGCTTGCCCCTCGTCGAGTAGGACCTTGTCGCCTTCGATCGTGAGTTCGCCGCGACCCTCTAGGACAACATAGAGCTCATCGTCGGCGTGGGCGCTCTGATGGTCGGGCTCCGGAGCGGCAAGCACATAGACACCGACCTCGAGCCCAGGCGAGTCGTGAATGATCTCGTAGCCGCCGCCAAGGTCGACGAGTCGCTTTCTGGCCTGATCGACGTCGAGCGCGTCCACGATCGGACCCTATCGTCAACCGTGATCGGCGGGCGCGCGGCAACACTGATGCGGCCAGTGTTGCTCCTATGTCAATAGCGGCTCGTTTTTGAGGGTGTTGAAGATGACGCGGGCGAGGGTTCGTTTGAGGCAGCGGATCGCCTCGCGGCGGCTCTTGCCTTCTGACTGTTTGCGCTCGAGGTAGGCGCGTGCCATGCGTGGTGGAGGGGGTCGACGCCCGCTGCGGCACCTTTGTCGTCTCGGAGAACCGCGCGGAGTCGAACGGGCGCACGATCGGGCTCCATGTGGTCGTCCTACCGGCGCTGTCGAAGCCGGCCCGGGAGGACGCGGTCACGTACCTCGCCGGCGGACCGGGGGACGCGGCGACAGAGCTCGCGGCGACGCGGAGCGAGCAACTGTCCGCGCTCAACCTGGATCGCGACATCCTGTTGGTCGACCAGCGGGGGACGGGGCGGTCGAAACCCGAGCATGTCGACGCGACGCAGTACGGGGCGCGGATGGCGATGGGCGACCTGGACGCGGTGCGGGCTGCGCTCGGCTACCGGCAGCTCGACGTGATCGGCAGCTCCTACGGGGCTACGGTGCCATCCGCGGGTACACAACGGGTACATCGCTGCACCCAAACGACCAATTTGTACCCGCATAGGCAGCGCAACTGTAAAGGCGCAAACCTGCATGGACATTGGCGAAGCGCCCAATAGAGCCACTCTTAAGATCCCCGCGGGACGTACTAGAGGTCCCGAGTTCGAATCTCGGCGCCCCGATGATGAATAATGGGTTTGCGAGGCAGTCAAGGGGAGCCGCGGAGGAGGACGCCTTGGTCGCCAAGTTGGTTGCTGCAGTGGTCGTCACCGCCGGAATAGGGGCCGCGATCTGGATCGCGGCGGCGGGCTCGTCGAGTGTGTCGCGCTACGAGCCCGTTCTCCATGCGTCGAACTTCGTGTCGGTGATCAACAACCAGTACTTCCCTCTTCCCGTGGGTCGCGTGTGGGTTTACGAGGGCGTCAAGGACGCTCAAAGCCAGATCGACACCGTCAAGGTCCTTGCGCGAACGAAGCTGACCGCCGAAGGAATCCGCGCCCGAGTGGTCAGCGACATCGCCACTCACGGTTCGAGGGTGCTCGAGAAGACCTTCGATTGGTACGCCCAGGACAAGCGGGGCAACGTTTGGTATCTCGGCGAGGACACGACGGCGTACCTTCCGAACGGAAAGCTCGACAAGTCCGGTTCCTGGGAGGCAGGCGTCGATGACGCAGAGCCCGGCCTGATCATGGAGGCAGCTCCTAAGGTTCCCGATGCCTACCGCCAGGAGTACCTCGCCGGCCAGGCGGAAGATACGGCGTGGATCGTCGGCGGCACCGACTCGCTCACCGTGCCGTACGGCACCGTCCACCACATCATCACGTCGCTTGAAGCGACCCGAATCGAGCCCGGGCTGTACGACAAGAAGGTCTACGCCCCCGGAATCGGGGTCGTGCTTGAACGGGCAGTCACCGGGCCAACTGAGATCGCGCGACTCGTCTCCATGAGAGGCTGATCAGCCGCCAAGTCTGCGCGGTCTCGCAATGGTTCGAGAGCCCGGCCCTCTCGAGGCAGAAGCATCACTGGCCAGGCGAGCGGTTAGGTCTTCTTCCACACTCCGGTGAAGAGAAGCGTCCGGGGCGAACAGTTCTTGTCGGAAGTCGCGTGCAGCGTGAGCGTCTTCGCTGCCGCCTTCCACGTGTAGATCCCCTTTGTGGCGCACAACCGTACCGACCCGATTGTCAGTGGTGTCCAGCAACAGAGACGGTTGCCGTGAAGTCAGGGGTAGCACCGCAACTGGTCGTCCCAGGCGAATAAGCAGCGAGCTGTCCAGCGCTCGTGATCTTCATCAGCCACACACCCGCAGGCGTCCCTACCGGCAGCGCGGGGACGTGGCGATGCCAGCACCCCACCATCGCTCGCGGCACCGCGCCCGTCGATGCCGCCACTCCGCCTGGAAGGCCGACGGCCCCAACGAGAGCAAGAGCAGCCACTAGCACGGCACCTTGAGCCCTTACGTGTCTCCGCCTATTCACGCCTGCCCCCTTCTGTCAGCCGAGACAAGCGGAGCCTATTCCCAAGTGACATCTATGACAAGCCTCGGTCCCGAACGCTCCGCGACACATCTCTGCGACGCAGAATTTGGACGATGGCGCGGCTAGCCATCGAGCGTGTGCCGCGCGTCGACGGCGATTGCTTCCTCGCAGACCGCGTTGACATAGCCGGAGCGAAACGGGCGCGCCGCTCCGGTCTCCTCGTCATAGGTGTGGCGCAACACACAGCCAGTGTCGTTTGCGAGCAGGTGGATCGACACCGAGGTGACCGACGAGGTGGTGCGGACGCGATGGACGTCGTTTCGCGGCGGCAACAGAGCATAGAAGCCGCCCACCGAGAGTGGCCGCCGCCGTTCGAGCTCAAGCCGACCGGCCCCGGGCCGGTAGAACTCCTCGTCCTGGTTTCCCGCGTAGAGGCCGACAAGCCCCCAAGCCAAATGGTCGTGGACCGGCGTCATCGCCCCCGGCGGCACGACAAGGGTAAACAGTGAGAGCGCCCGATCAGCAGCCCGGAAGAGCAGCCACTGGCCGATCCCGCCACCCATCCCACTCTCCGCCGCCGGCTCCCGGTAGCGCTCCGGAAGCCAGCTCCGATCAGCGAGCAGCCTGACGAAGAGCGGCTCGATCAGCCCACACGCCTGCTCCGGCGACGTCGCACGATGGATCCGCCTCCGCACGCCCTCGACGAACTCGCGCACCACAGGTGTGTCGAGGACGTATTCGTCCTCGGCGAGCGGCGGCAGGGCGTGGTGGAAGTCGCACACAGGATCGGGCCGACCCGCACTCTGACATACCACGACCTGAAGCTCAGCGGTGCAGGCTCTGCCCAGCGCGGCGGCGGCTCGAGGTGCGTAGGATCAGGCCATGCCCGCGTTCTGGAAGCGGCTGATGGCGCGACGCGACGACGCAGCGATTCGTCACGCCGAGCAACAGCAGCTCGAGAGCCCGTCGGAGCGGCACTTCGCGGCTGAAGGCGTCGAAGGCACAGCGGCGGATGAGGTCGTCGAGGAACGTCTCGGCGGCGTCGATCCCGAGCGCCTCATCGACGACGAGTTCAAACAGTAGGGCGTCGAGCGTCAAACGCAGGCGGGACGTCGTTCGTCCATCCACCACCTGCCGGCGTCCGTTCGTCGGTGAATCAGGTGAGCTGCGACTTTGCGGCGTCCGCGAGGACCTGAGCCCGGGCGACGGGGTCGAGGCCGTCGAGGGCCGAGCGAACGTCGTCTTCGGCGGCTTCGATCTTCTCGTTCCGCTCGGTCAGCTTGATGCGGGTGTAGAACACGCTTCCCGCCACGGCGGAGCCGAGGCCGAGGATACGCAAGAGCCGCGAACCGATGATCCAACCGATGACGAGCGCCGCCGCGCCACTCGCAGAGATCGCCAGGGCGACGGTCTCGTGATCGTCGCGGTCGAGTGCTTCACCCGGCTCGCTCACGGTGCCACTCTACCCGGCTCGTGTCGAGGCTGTGCCGGCCCAGCTAGCGATGTCGCTGCCACCTGGATGAGCACGATCGCGCCGGTGGCCAGGCCCTTCCCAAGTGAAACCGATCAGGCGGCCGCCGCTCCTGGGCGGGCGCTGACGTAGAGCACCTTGATCCCGATGAAGCCGTCTGGCGTTTCCAGGCGCAGCTCGAGCAGACCGCGCCGACGAAGCTGGCTCGTCACGCTGAAGTTGCCCGCTGCGTCGGTTCGTGTCCTGCCCATGACGAGCCAGGGTCCCTTGTTCCAACGGCCGCGAAGCACGACGTCGCCGGTGATGTGCAAGCCATTCATCGAAGCTGTCCGCCCATGGAGCGCGTAGGTCGAGGGCTCGGTAGCGACAGGAGATCCTCCAAGCGGAACCATCCGACCATGACCAGACGAGGCAACCAACCGCGCTGTAGCCCCGCCCGCTTGTAGGTGCGGGAGCCGGAAGGCGAGGGCCGGAACGAGTGGGTGGTGGCGCGGTAGCCGTCCAGCAGCGATGCAGCCTGCGGCAGCAAGGGCGACAACGACGAGCATTGACAGTCGCGCCGTCCTCGTCGTTGTGCGGCGAAGCCCACCGGAGCCGTAGAGGGCTCGACGCTCCGACTCGTCGAAGCGCGCCCAATCCCGTTCACGCCATCCCATCTACCGCGCCTCGGGCCGTGTCGTTGGCCCGGCGTGTCCCGCTTGCGTTGCCACACACGAGTTGTCGGCGTCAGGAGCTGAAAGCTCAACGGACACGAATGTCACATTCAGCATTCAGAGGGCGTCCCGATTGCACGGTCGGTCGGCCCATGCCTACGGCGCTCGCAGCGCCGGCGGCAGTTAAGCTCGTTTCTGATGCGCCCGGTTCGCTCACTTCTCGTCTTCAAGCTCGGTGCGTGGGTGGGGATGTTCGCCGCCGCCGCGTTCGTCAAGCGGGCAGTACCGTCGCGCGGCGATGAGGAGAGCGACGAGCTCTCGCTCGTCGCAGTGTTTGACGGCATCGACCTGAAGAGTCGGGCGAGGAGCTTCAAAGGGGGATCGATGCTGGCCTGGTTCGGCGGCATCGCCGTGGATCTGCGCGGCGCCGAGCTCGCCCCTGGTGCGCGGCTCACCGTGCATACGCTCTTCGGCGGGGTCGAGCTGCAAACCCCGCCGGGCTGGCGGATCGAGTCGAACGCGACGGCCCTCTCCGGGGGCGTCGACATCCGGACCCCCGCGCAGGACGACCCTGATGCGCCGGTGCTGAGGCTCGAGGGGAGAGCGATCTTCGGCGGGATCGCAGTCACCGCCCAGGCGGGCGGCGCAACCGGCGAGAGCTGAAGCAGTAGGAACAGCGGATACGCGACGGAGCGTGAACTGCGACCGTTGAGGGCTCACCCGCAGAGTCGGAGGGCGGGATACCTCATGAGTCGGCTTATCTGGAAGTTCGAGGACGGTCCCGAGGACACTGATTCTGACGAGGATCTCGACGATATTGGTCCCGCTTGGCTTGTTCTGCCCGATGGCACAGAAGAACTGATCAACGGCTTCGAGTGGATCACCAGAGGTGAGGCGCGACGGCTCGCGAGCGAGAACGGGTACCGCATCTTCGAAGACGGCTGAGCCGCAGGCCCGCGGGGCAGTCTCGTATATGGCTTGCTGAGGGTCTCACCGACGCTGTGGAAGGCGCAGGTGATCGAGAGCGAGTTGTGCGTCGCCGCGTAGTTTGTTCGTCGGTCGCGAGCCGAAGTAGATACGAACGATGACGGAGTACGCGCGATCAGGTCCTGACCCTGTGAGCTCGTACTCGCCGCCGGCGACCGGTTCGCGCTCGCAGCAGGGGAAGTGCTTCGCCCTGCCGACGAGGAGGCTGACCGGCCTGTCGGGAGCGTGCGCCGGGGCGAGGATCACGGCCCAGACGATCACCCCGTCCGAGCGCAGATGAGCCAGTGTCCTGTTGGGCGGGTCGGCGGTCGCCGGATCTCGGTAGCGAACGTTCTCTGCCATCCATGCGGTTGACTCCAACGGAGCCGTCCCCGGCGTCCGGCGTCCGGCATAGACCGAGCGTGTGGTTCCGCTTGCGCCTGCGTGCCAGCCCACGAGGGGGCCGAAGGAAACGGGCTGAGCCCACGGCGCGGCGAGCGCTACCGTTAAGAGGAATGGGAGCACTTGATTGCCTACGGCACCGAGAGCATCAGCGGTCCCTGAGCAGCGCGAACCGCCCGAGGTGAGTGCGACTTCCGGCTCCGACTCCCACGACATCCCGCGCCGTCTCCTGCAGCGGCTCGACGACCTGGGCACAGAACTGGAGCGCCGAGGCGACTCGCTCGCTCTGATCGCGCTGGGCTCCGTCGGGCTCGACCTCGACCGGATCGACGAGCATTCTGACCTCGACTTCTTCGCGGTCGTCGAGGACGACGCGAAAGCGCGCTACCTCGAATCCATCGACTGGCTCGAGGCGCTTGCGCCGGTCGCCTACAGCTTCAGAAACAGCCCCGACGGCCGGAAGGTGCTGTTCGCCGACGGGCTCTTCGCCGAGTATGCGGTGTTCACGCTCGACGAGCTGCGCGCGAGCGCCTTTCCGCCGGCGCGGATCGTCTGGCGGCGCGACGACGCGCCGCTCGGGCTCGAGCGCTGGGGACGGGGGCCTGGGCCGCTGCCGCACGCGAGTGCCACGGACAACGCGAACGAAGCGCTGACGAACCTCTTCGTCGGCCTGCATCGAGAAGCAAGAGGCGAGCGACTCGCCGCGATGCGGCTCATCCAGGTGCATGCCGTGGACCGGCTGATCAACTTCCTCGAGCTCAGCGCCACGGACGACGGCAGGCGCCAGGATCCGTTCACGATCGAGCGAGGAACGGAGAAGCGCTTCGGCGCCGAGCTGCTCCCTCTGTCGACCATGGTCCCGGGCTACACCGCGAACCGCGAGGCGGCCGCCGCGATCCTCGCGTGGCTCGAGGAACGAGTCGAGGTGGATCCCTCGCTGGGCGCTGCGATTCGGAGACTGCTGCGTTGACCGAGGCGTTCTGCGTGCCGCGCAGGTGCGGATCGCAGCCAACCGGCGCGGGCTCTACAGGACCGTGTTCGGCACTGCTCCCTGAACGGAAAGGCGGGGCTGGGCTGTCTCTCCCCGCGGTCGCGTTCCCCCACAAGCGATCAATGCCGTAGAGCCCAGCCCGGCTCGATGGATTGTACGACCGCCGAGCACGTGGAT
Organism: uncultured Thermoleophilia bacterium; assembly: GCA_963823265.1. Lineage (GTDB taxonomy): Bacteria > Actinomycetota > Thermoleophilia > Gaiellales > Gaiellaceae > PALSA-600. The sequence continues at coordinate 184,686 of CAWGLA010000007.1, read as the reverse complement.
CAAGCGGCCGGGCCGGCCGCCGCCGTTGGGTCGTCGACCTCGACCGTCGTTCCCGCGATGAAGTCCGGCAGCGCACGCCGCCGGCCCTCGAAGAACGCGGGGATGAAGCCGGCGAAACAGGGAATGATCGCCGCCGCCAGACCCAGCACGCGAAGCAGCGACCGTCCGAGGGAGAGCGGCGCGCCGCCCGGCCCGCGGACGCGGATCCGCATCAACTTCATGCCCGGTGTCTGCCCGACGAGGCTCCAGAAGCCGGCGAAGTAGACGGTGGCGACCACACTCCAGCCGACGGTGAGCAGGAGGCCGACGAGCCAGGCCGGCCGGAGGTTGTCGACGAGCGACGCGATCAGCGTGAACATCGCAGAAAGCGAGGCAGCGATGACCCCGATCAGCGCGGCGTCAGTGACGAGCGCGATCGCCCGAGTGGCGACTCCTCCGAATCCGGTCGCAGCGGGAGGGTGGCGGAGGTCGACTCGCTCGTCGAGGGCTCGGGCGTGCACGCGCAGCGCCTCGGCGACGTCACCTGCCGCGCTCGACGTCTGCTGCTCGAGCGCGCGCCGGAGCAAGTCGTGGACTGCATCCGAGCCAACGACGTTTTGAACAGCCTCACGTACCTCGGGCCGTGCGAGGACCTCCTCGATCACGTCGTCGAAGCGGCCATCCTTGGCCATCTCCGTGGCGACGCGTTCGAGGACACGCCGCTCGATGAGGATCCGTCCCAGCTCTTCGGGGAACGGCCCGGCCAGCACTGCGTCCACGATCCGGGCCAGTTCCGGCCCGGTGAGGACGTGCTCCACGGACGACTCGATGCGGGTACGGGATGCGCGCATTGCTGCGCGGGCGGGGTAGAGGGCGACGCGGCCCGCCGCCGCCACGACGCTGTCATCGCGCGGAGGTTCCTTCGGAGTGGTCATCTCGGGAAGGTTCGCGCCAACCGTCCTGCTTCGGCATCACCCGGAGTGGATGACGTCTACCGGACGGCGAGGAGCTTCAAGTGGCGACGGCCCTTGGGAGTCAGGACCTCGACGGTGTCGCCGGGCCGGTGACCGACGAGCGCCCGCCCGACCGGTGACTCGACCGAGAGGCGTCCTCGGGCCAGGTTCGACTCCGCCGAGCTGACCAGCTCGAAGTGGCTTTGCAGGCCGGTGTCGAGGTCCTCGACATCTGCCGCTGTGCCGATCACCGCGCCTGCCCGCAGCGTGTGGCCGGGTTCGACGGTCTGCGCAGTTGCGAGCCTTTCGTCGAGCAGTTCGATCCGGCGGTCGATGAGCTCCTGCTCGCGCTGCTCGTCGAGGTACTCGCCGACGTCGCCTGCGTCGCCGGCCAAGACCATGGAGTCGCCCAGCCGCCGCTCGCTCTCCGCGCGTGCCGCATGCAGCCGTGTCAGCTCTTGCTCGATCTCCTGCCGCCCCGCGGGCGTGAGGTACTGCTGATCCATCGGACTCGATCGTCGCAACACACTCCGGCGACCGCATCCGGCGAAACCCGTAACTGGCGGCGGCAGCAGTGGGTGGGTCGGAAGGAGCTCGAGATGAGCCGGTTGGACCATTGTCGAGAGGAGGAGAGAGGTAGATGATCGAGCCAGACCCCAAATGCGGCGACTCATCCTCGGCCTCCTGCTTGCCCTCTGCCTGCCTGCGTCCGCGCAGGCAGGCGTTCGCGTGGCCGCCTTCTACTACCCGTGGTACGGCACCACCGCGCAGGACGGGGCGTACCTGCACTGGGCGCAGCTCGGCCACGATCCGCCGAACGACATCGCCTCGTCGTACTACCCGGCGCGCGGGCTCTACTCGTCCTCCGACCGCCTGGTCATGGCGCAGCAAATGGATGAGATCCGGTCGGCCGGCATCGACGAGATCGTCGTCTCGTGGTGGGGGCCGGGCTCGGCTGAAGACCTGCTCCTACCGGCCGTGATCGTCGCGGCGCGTGCCGACGGAATCACCGTGGCCGTGCACCTCGAGCCGTACGGCGGGCGGAGCGTCTCGAGCACGGTGACCGACGTCGCCTACCTGCGCAACTACGGCATCACCTCGTTTTTTGTCTACCGCCCGTTCGACTTCGCCGTCGCTGACTGGCTCGCGGCGAAGCGCGGGTTGCACGCCGGCGGCGTGAAGCTCTACGCGCAGACCGGTCTGGTGGGCAGTGCGGCGCACGCCGGCTTCGACGGTGTCTACACCTACGACATCGTCACCTATGGGGGCAACATGTTCCATCGCCTGTGTGCGCAGGCGCATGCGCAGCATCTCGTCTGCGCACCGTCGGTCGGGCCTGGCTACGACGCACGCCGCGGCAGTGACGATCCGCGCGTCAAGCCACGGCGGAACGGCGCCACATACGACGCGATGTGGCGCGCCGCCATCTCGAGCGGCGCTGATTTCGCCACGCTCACCTCGTTCAACGAGTGGCACGAAGGAACTCAGATCGAGCCGGCCGCACCGCCGCACCGGCACGGCCTGTATCGCTACCTCTCGTACAACGGCGCCTGGGGGCTGCACGGTGTGGGCGCGGAAGACGCGTATCTCGTGCGGACGCGTCACTGGTCGGACGTCTTTCGCAGCACGTCGCCGGTGCAGCTGAAGACCAGCGCCTCGTAGATCGCCGCCTCGTCGACGCCGCGAAGTTGCGGATGCCCGACGTCGACCACCGCGTCGGGCCACAACTCGAGCCCGAGCGCTGCCGCGCCCTCGCTCGAGCCGAACGAGAGCAGTGTTCCGACGGAGATCACCCCGCGCTCGCCGGTCTGCCGGCGCGCGATGCCCTCGAGCTCACGGAGCTCCTCGAGCGGGTCGATGCGCACGTTCGAATCCGAGCCGATGCACATGCCGATCGTCCGATGGCAGACGCGCGCGACGGGCAGAAAGCCGTCGCCGAGGTTCGCCTCCGTCGTCGGGCAGACGCAGATGCGCGCCTCCGAGTCCCGCAGGAGGTCGAGCTCTGCGCCGTTTGCATGCGTCGCATGCACGATTGTCGACCTCGGGCCGAGGCAGCCTTCCCGGGCGAGCAGCTCGATCGGCCGCAGCCCGTGCTCGGCGAGGCACTCGTCGATCTCGCGCGGCTGCTCGTCCGCGTGCACATGCAGCGGCAGGTCGTGCTCCGTCGCGTAGCGACCGAGCTCGCGCAGCGCCTCGGCCGGGCACGCCCGTACGGAGTGAGGCGCGACGCCGACCTGGATGCCCGCGCTGCGGAGCGCCTCGAGCTCCCGGAGGTAGTCGGCGACCGAATCCTGGCGAAAGCGCGGGATCCCGCCCCGCAGGTAGCACGCATAGAGGCAGACGAAGGCGATCCCCACCTGGGCCGCCGCTTCGGCTGCGGCCTTCGCCTCCTCGTAGCCGAGATAGTGGAACTCGCCGACGGCCGTATAGCCGTTCTCGCGAAGCTCGCGATACACCTCGAGGTACTCGCTGCGGATCTCCGCGACGCTCACCGATCCGGCCAGGGCGATCATCTGGTCGCGCCAGCCCCAGAAGTCGTTCCCGTGCCCGCGGCCCCGCAATGCGCGTTGAAACGCATGACAATGGGCGTCGACGAATCCCGGCAGGGTCAGCACGGACATATCCTGTCAGCGTGACCCGTGCCCAGGTGCCGAATGCGCTGACGATCGCGCGGTTCTGTCTGATCCCCGTCTTCGTCGCGCTGATCCTCACGAGCGACGGCGGCTACTCGTGGCCGGCCGCGATCGTGTTCGGAATCGCCGGGGTGACGGACCAGGTCGACGGCTACCTGGCTCGCCGGTGGCACGTCGAGTCGGCGTTCGGCAAGTTCGCCGATCCGCTCGCCGACCGGTTGATGATCGATGCCGCGGTCATCCTGCTGCTCTACGAGGGACGGCTGCCGTGGCTCGCACTGCTCATCCCGGCACGCGATCTCGTCACGCTCGTCGGCACACCGATCATGCTCGGCCGCGGCTACGAGTTCCAGGTCAACCTGCTCGGCAAGGCAGCGACTTGGCTCCTGTATGCATCACTCGGATTCATCATGGTCACGCACGAAGGAACCCAGTGGCCGCTCTGGATCTTCTGGAGCGGGCTCGTGCTCGCGTTCGTCGCGCTGGGCGAGTACGCCCTGAAGGCGCGGCGGGAGGTGCTCGCATGAGAGCCGTCGTCATGGCGGGGGGAGAGGGAACGCGGCTGCGGCCGCTGACCTCCAACCAGCCGAAGCCGATGGTGCCGATCGTCGGCAAGCCGTGCATGGAGCACATCCTCGAACTCCTGCGCGAGCACGGCTTCAGAGACGTCGTGATCACCGTGGCGTTCCTGCCGCAGGCGATTCGCACCTACTTCGGCGACGGCGGCAGCCTCGGCCTGAACATCGAGTACTCCGTCGAGGAGAGCCCGCTCGGCACGGCCGGCTCGGTGCGGCTCGCCTCCGACCGGCTCGACGAGACGTTCCTCGTCATCTCCGGCGATGCGCTCTGCGACATCGACCTGAACAAGATCGTCGACTTCCACAAGGAAAAAGGCGCCGCGGTGACGATCGGCCTCAAGTCGGTCGAGAACCCGCTCGAGTTCGGGATCGTCGTCACCGACGAGGACGGCAAGGTCGAACGCTTCCTCGAGAAGCCGTCGTGGGGCCAGGTGTTCTCCGACACGATCAACACCGGCATCTACGTGCTCGAACCGGAGGTGCTGCGCCACATCCCGACCGACCGGCCGTTCGATTTCTCGAAGGAGCTCTTCCCACTCTTGCTCGAGATGGGGCGCCCGATCTACGGCTACGTCTGCGAGGGCTACTGGCAGGACATCGGGAACCTCGACCAGTACCGCGAGGCGAACGCGGACGCGCTGGACGAGAAGGTGCGGCTCAACATCCCGGGCCTGAAGATCCGCGGCGACGTGTGGATCGGCGAGGGCGTCGAGATCGACGACGTCGAGGGCGTCGAAGGCCCGGCGTTCATCGGCAACTACTGCACGGTCTCGCCCGAGTCGTCGGTCGGTCCGTACACCGTGCTCGGACCGGGTACGACGCTGCGCGAGCGGGCACGTGTCTCACGGTCGGTGATCGACGCGTCCTGCTACATCGGGCGGAGCGCGACGATCGAGGGCGCGATCCTCGGGCGCAATTGCGACGTGCGGCCGCATGCGCGCGTGCACGAAGGCGTGGCCGTGGGCGACCAGGTGACGCTCGGCGACCAGTCGGTGATCTTCCCCGGCGTGCGGATCTATCCGTACAAGGAGGTCGAGTACGGGGCCCAGATCCACGAGAGCCTGATCTGGGAATCGCGGGGGACGACCAAGGTGTTCGCCCAGGACGGAGTGGTGGGGCTCGTCAACGTCGATCTGACACCCGAGGTCGCGTTGCGGGTCGGCGCGGCGCTCGGCACCGCGCTCAAGCGCGGCGCGCGCGTCGTCGCGAGCCGGGAGAGCGCGCCGGCCTACCGCATGATCAAGCGGGCGCTGATCTCGGGCCTCAATTCGACCGGCGTCCAGGTCGCGGACCTGCGCACGCTCCCGGCTCCGGTCGGCAAGCACCTCCTGAAGACGCAGAACTACGACGCGGCCTTCCACGTCGGCGCCTCGACGACCGACCCCGAGGCGGTGCAGATCCGCCTCTTCGAGCGGCCCGGGGTTGCGCTCTCCGAGGCGATGCAGAAGGAGATCGAGAAGCACTTCACACGCCAGGAGCTGCGGCGTGTGCCGTTCGGGGCGGTCGGCTCGATCGCCTACCCCGCCCGGGCGCGCGAGAGCTATGCGAGCGACCTGCTGGACGACCTGGCCGTCGCCGCCATCCGCGAGCGCGGCTTCCGCATCGTCGTCGACTACGGATACTCGGGCGGCAGCTTCGTCCTGCCGCTCGTGTTCGGGCAGCTCGGGGTCGAGGCCGTCACGGCGCACGCGTTCGAATCGGACGTCGGCTCGGCGCCCGCGCGCTTCGGGGCGACCCTCGACTACGCGCAGCGGCTGGTCGAGGCGGTGAACGCGGACTTCGGAGCGGTCTTCGACCGTTCGGCCGAGCGGCTCTTCCTGATCGACGAGACCGGTCGCGAGGTGCGGCCCGACCAGGCGCTCCTGCTGTATCTCCATCTGCTGACGTTGGGCAGCACCGGCAAGGTCGCCGTGCCGATCACCGCGACCAGTCAGGTCGAGGAGGTGGTCGGCGGCCGGCTCGAGGTGATCCGCACACCGGCGACGCTCGCCGGGCTGACACAGGCGGCCGCCGGCGACGGAGTCGTCTTCGCGGGCGCACCGGGCGGCGGCTACGTGTTCCCGCGCTTCCTGCCCGCCTACGACGCGAGCGCGTCGCTCTGCAAGCTGCTCGAACTGCTCGCGCCCGTCGAGCAGCCTCTGTCGAAGCTCGTTGCGGCTCTGCCGAGGCCGACCTTGATCCACCGCCAGCTGCAGTGCCCCTGGGCGCTCAAGGGCACCGTGATGCGCGTCCTCAACGAGCGGTTCGCGGATGCCAACGTCGATCTCCGGGACGGGATCAAGATCTTCGACGAGCGCGGCTGGGTCCAGGTGCTCCCGGACGCCGACGAGCCGCTCGTCCATCTGTACGCCGAGGGTGAGTCGGCCGAGGACTCGGAAGATCTCGAGACCGAGCTCCGGACACTCGTCACCGACGTGATCGAGCGGGAGGAGATCGGGAGCAGGACCTGACCGCCCCGCGCCGCCCGGAGCGATCCGGCGCTCGAAGCAGGCGATGAAGCTGAAGGTGCGTCGGTCGGGGATGGAGAGGAAGGGAAGGCCAATGCCCCATCCCCGACCGGACGCGAACGGCGAAGTCCCCCCACAGGCCACGCCGATGACCACTTCCACGCTAGTAGTAGCCGCCGGCCCGCCGTATGAAGCCCTGGTTAACGAGCAGGTCTCGGGCGGGATCGCGTCGAATGTCCAACGACGGATGGGTTCCCAGACGGGACTTCGAGGGGAGTCTGACTGGAACCTCTCTTCTGCAACGGCCCCGCTGGGGCCGTTGTTTTTCCGGCGTGAGCAGGGCAGAATCTGAGTGCGGCCCAGTCTGCCTCCCCCTGCCGCTAGGGGTAGACGGTGGACGGCCGGTCGGTCGGGCCGCCCCAGCACTCCCCTTGTGGGGCGGCTCGGCCCTTCAGGAATGAGGGCGACGGGCCGGAGAGTGGCAGGCATTGCCTCCCCGGCCCGCCGCAATCGACGGGGTCATACGTCGATTCAGGGGACGGTAATCACCGAACATGAGGAGCACTTTAGGACCTCTCTAAAGACTTGATTAAGCGGGCCTGGGCAGCTCTACTCGATTCCTCGGGCGCGGGGGAGTAGTGTCGGCTTCCTTCAACTCAGGAGGACGGAACTGTGCCCACCGCCCGCATCATCGACACGCGCATCACCCCGGCCGAGTACGACCAGATGCGCGAGAAACTCGGCATCGGCGACACGCCCCCCGCCGGCGGGGTCTTCCACGTCGCGGCAATCGGTGACGATGGAAACGTCCGCGTGGTGGAGGTTTGGGATACACGCGAACAAGCGGAGGCTTGGGGCGAAAAGGTCATGGCAACGAGAACCGAAGGTGGATTCGGAAGCGGCGAGCCCTCGGTCGAGTACCTCGAGGTCCACAACATCGTCCAGCGCTAGCTCAACATGCGACCGGGCCGAGGGGCAGCCGGTCGATCCGACAGATTTGCGGCGGCTAGGCCGGGCTGCTCGTCACTCTCTCCCTCCCGGGCGAGCAGCCCGGCCAATTGGCCGACCTCGAGCGGCGTAAGGGGCGAGGGTCGAGAACAGAGAGCTAGGCATGACCCCGGTCCCCGACCCCCGCGAGCGCAGCGCAACCAGACTCCCCACCGTCAGCCACGCGCGCCAACTCCACGGTAGTTGCAGGGCCAGGGGCTGCGCAGAGCAAAGCGGATGCTTCTTGCCTGTGTTGCCGATGAAGAAGCGGGGAAGGAATGGACGTCCTCCAGCTGAACCCTTAAGCTGAGGTTGACGGTTTTTGGCAGCCTCTGCTGGAATCCAGTGACCTCGACCGACGACGAAAGGCGGCACAGTGGAACCGCTCCCTGATCTGGGCTCCCTGCCCGACAGCGAACTGAAGGACCTGATCGACGAGCTCGAAGTGCAGGAGCGTGAGCTCAGCTACCAGCGGCGCCTGCTGCACGGCAAGATCGACATCCTCCGTGCAGAGCTCGTCGCGCGACTGCAGAGCTCGGGCGGCCGCAGCGTGCTCGACCAGGTCGACGTCGACCGCCTCACCGAGATCCTGACGGGGAAGTCGAGCCCGCCGGCCTAAGCGATGAGCATCGTCTACTGCCAGGAGTGCGGATTCCAGAACCCGGAGTCCGCCAACTACTGCTCGCGCTGCGGTGCGCTCCTCGCGCGAGGGGAACAGCCCGCGGAGACCACGCAGACCTTCTCGCCCGAAGAGGTGGGCGACATCGAGCACGAGGACTTCGGGATCGAAGGGCCGGCACTGGTGGTGCGCGCAGGCGGCGGTAGGGCGGGGGAGAGCTTCAAGCCCACCGGCGAGCGCACACGCATCGGCCGTTCGCCCGACTGCGAGATCTTTCTCGACGACGTCACCGTGTCACGCAACCATGCGGTGCTCGTCGAGTCGAACGGCAAGTTCGTCGTCGAGGACCAGGGGTCGCTCAACGGGACGTTCGTCAACCGCAGGCGCATCGACAGTGCGCCGCTCGCGGAGGGCGACGAGCTGCAGATCGGCAAGTACCGGATGACGTTCATCGCATGACGAGCACGGCCAAACAGCCGGAGCTGCCACAGAAGCCGCCACGCGAGCGCTTCCTGCGGATCGGCGAGGTCGTGCGCCGTCTGCACGATGAGTTCCCCGACATCTCGATCTCGAAGATCCGCTACCTCGAGGACGAAGGCCTGTTGATGCCGCAGCGCACACAGGGCGGCTACCGGTTGTTCAGCGAGGCCGACCTCGAGCGCCTGCAGACGATCCTGCGCCTGCAGCGCGACGAGTTCCTGCCGCTCCGCGTGATCAAGGACGAGCTGGACGCACCGGGCGCGAAGGAGCGCAAGCGGCGGCGTCCGGCCGTGTTGGGAGCGGCGGAGGAATCGATCACGCTCGACGAGTTGTGCGAGCGTGCCGTCATCGAGCCCGCGCTCGCGAAGGAGCTGGAGGACTTCGGCCTGCTCGCACCGCACGGCAGTGGCGGAGACAAGCGCTACCCGGAGTCCGACATCGACGTGGCGCTGCTCTGCGCGCAACTTGCTCGCTTCGGGGTGGGGCCGAGGCATCTGCGCACCATCCGCACCGCCACGGCGCGCCAGGCCGCACTGCTCGAGCAACTGTTCGCGCCGTCGCTGAGCGGTCGGCACAGCGAACGGCGCGCGCAGGCCGTGCGGGACCTGCAGCAGCTCGCGGAGCTCGCGGGAGAGCTCTCGTCGCTCCTCTACTGGCGCGACCTGCGAGACTTGGCGCAGTGACAGATCTTCGCTCCATGGTCCGGGAGGTTCAGGACTTCCCGACTCCCGGCGTGGGGTTCAAGGACGTGACGCCGCTGCTCGCGAACCCGGCGACGCTCCGCCAGACGGTCGGCGAGCTGGCAACGTGGGTGAAGGGACGGAACGCCGATCTCGTGCTGGGCGCCGAAGCTCGCGGCTTCTGGCTCGGCTCGGCGATCGCCGTCGAGGCCGGTGTCGGGTTCATTCCGGCCCGCCGGCCCGGCAAGCTGCCGCCGGAGACCGTGAGCGCGAGCTACGTCCTGGAGTACGGCGAGAACTCGCTCGAGCTGCATCCCGATCTGATTCCGACTGGCTCCCGCGTCGTGATTCACGACGACGTGCTCGCGACCGGAGGCACGGTCGAGGCGATCAAGAAGCTCGTCGAGCAGCTCGGCGGCGTGGTAGTGGGCGCATGCTTCATCATCGAGCTGTCGTTCCTCGGCGGCCGTGAGCGGCTCGCCGGCACCGAGTTGCACGCGCTGATCGAGTACTGATTCGCTCGAAACAGCCGATACATGGGGTAGGACTCGCCCATGTACGACGCGCTCACGAGCACCTACACGTTCTCCTGTCCGATCCACGGCGAGACGCACGTGCGCCTGTCACGCTTTCGCCGGCTCGAGCAGCTGCCCGGCGCCCGGCACCCGGCCGTCTATCGCGTCGAGTTCGCCTGCGGCTGCGGGTCGGAGCACCCGGGCCTCGTTTCGCACGACGACCTCGACTGGGCACCGCTCGGCCTGCAGGACGAGACCAGGTTCGTCAACCTGATGACGTCGAAGATGGAGGCCGTTGCGAGCGAGTTGAGTGACGTGGCAGCGGCGCGCATCAAAGCGGGGGAGTGGCCGTGGAGCTTTTTCTGCTGGCCCGAGGAACGCCCGCGGCCGGTCTTTCCGTCGGCGTTCAGACTGCTCGCGCCGGCTGTGTCAGGCGATCGCGTCGGGGTCGCAGTGCGTTGCCCGGTCTGCGGAAAGATCTCGGTCAATCTCGTCTCGCGCGCGCACGTCGACGTGCCGTTCGTGAACGACCGCGAGGTGGGTGTCGTCGAGCACGTCTTCGAGCGCGATGCTGCCGCGAGCGTGGAAGAATTCCGCGCCGAGCTCGAGTCGGAGACGTTCGATGCTCGCCGGCTCGGACTTGAGTGATCGGCTTCCCTCCCGCCAGGGATCGCGCCGTCCGACGGGTGACCGATACTTCAAGCACGTGAGTGAGCTGACCGTCCTCGAGCCGCAACCTCCGCGTGGAGCAGCATTGCTTCTCGTCCACTGCTCCGACTTCGCAGACGACCGGCCGAGCGCGTACACGCGCCTGGAGCAGGAAATCGGTCTGCCCGCTAACGCGCCTGCTCGTCGGCGCTCTCGTCGGGCCTCAGGGCCTGCGCGGCTCGTCTTCGCCGTAGGCGCGGACGAAGAGGAACGTCAGGAACCCGATCACGGCGCCGATGATGAATGTCATCGACGAGCTGTAGCCGACTGCTGCGCCGCCGATCCAGATGAAGAGCGCGAAGAAGAGCGCCCAGAGGAACGAGATGACGCCGTGGTCGAGAGCGGGAAGGTGCATCGCGGCGAGATCCTAGCGAGGCGCGCGGGTCGGGACGAATCGGGACCAAAGAAATTCACCGAGCCGGTGGCGCTTTCGTCCACCTCCCCCGTGAACCTTCGGCTTCCGCCTACGGCCCTCGGGAGCGGCTTCGACCTACTCGCGCTCCGTGCTCGGTGCAAGAGGGAACCTAGGGGGTGGCGCATCCCGGTGCAAGGGGGTCGAAACGGTCTTTCCCGCAATTTGCGGAAACTTCTCCGAGCGCAGGCCGATTTAGCATTTCGTGCTCCGTGCTCAAAAGGGGCCGGACCATAATTCACCGAGCCGGTGGCGCTTTCGTCCACCTCCCCCGTGAACCTTCGGCTTCCGCCTACGGCCCTCGGGAGCGGCTTCGACCTACTCGCGCTCCGTGCTCGGTGCAAGAGGGAAGCTAACGGGCCGGCCACGTCCGATCAAGAGGGGAGAGGCGTGAAAAAACCCGCTCCTAGCGAGGCAGCCCTGGGGAAATCCTGTGGACACTTTCCGCGCGCACCCCAAACCGGTCACGTCCTCGCGAGACCGGTCAGTGGTCTGACCCCGGCCGTGACCCGGCGGGTCGGACCGGCGATGCTGAACGCGTCCACAGGCGGTCGGCTTCCGACCGAACCGCGCGCTGCTTCCCGTCCATTGCGAACACGGCCGGGGTCTGACCCCGGGGTTCGAGCCGACGCGCGAACCGAGCCCGGCCCGAGTGGTGGGCGGCTCCCGGCTCGATCGGGGCACCGAGTAGCCGGTGCTTTCCCGCTACTTGACATAACTCGCATTTGCGTGCAGACGCGAGGCGACGCCGATCCCGTGGTTTCGCCGGTTCGTCGAGCGGCTAGATGGTCTCTACGTGGCGACGGAGACCGACATCCTTCTCCTGAGCGACGACCTGCGCCGGCTGGTCGACGCGTGCGAGGAGCGCGGCTCCGTGCTGCAAACCGAGCTGAACGACGTGCTCGAACCGCTGAATCTCGATGCGCTCGAGGTCGACCTCGTGCATCGCGAGCTCGAGACGCGGCAGATCGACGTCGTCAACGATCTCGGCGAGGACGACGCGCCCGCCCGAGCCTGCCCTGCCGCTCCAGATCACCTGGGAGACGACCACGGACGCGCTGCAGCTCTTCCTGCGCGAGGCCGGCCGCCATCCGCTCCTGACGGCCGCCCAGGAGGTCGAGATCGCGAAGCAGATCGAAAGCGGCGACCCGCACGCCAAGCAGCGGATGATCCAGTCGAACCTCCGCCTGGTCGTCTCGATCGCGAAGAACTACCGCAATCAGGGCCTGCCCTTCCTCGACCTGATCCAGGAGGGAACCCTCGGCCTGATCCGCGCCGTCGAGAAGTTCGACTGGCGCCGGGGCTACAAGTTCTCCACCTATGCCACCTGGTGGATCCGCCAGGCGGTCGCACGCGCGCTCGCGGACAAGGCGCGGACGATCCGCATGCCGGTCCATATCGTCGAGCGGCTGCAGAAGATGAACCGCGCCGAGCGCAACCTCTGGGCGACGCTCGGGCGCGAGCCGACCCTCGAGGAGATCGCCGGCGAGGCGAACCTGCCGCTGCACCAGGTCAAGGAGGTCCGGGCGGCCGCACGCGCCTCGACCTCGCTCGATGCGCCGGTCGGCGAGTCCGACGACGCCGTCCTGGGCGACTTCGTCGCCGGTGAAGGGCCGCTTCCCGACGAGCAGGTCGAGGATTCGCTCCGCTCCGAGGTGCTGGCCATCGCCCTCCGCTCCCTGCCGGACCGTCACCGGACGGTGGTGATCCTGCGCTACGGGCTCGACGACGCCGAGCCGAAGACGCTCGAGGAGATCGGGCGCCGGCTCGGGCTGACGCGCGAGCGCGTGCGTCAGATCGAGGTCGAAGCGCTGAAGCGGCTCGGGAAGCTCCACGAGATGGAGGCCGTCGCCTACACGAACTAGAGCGTCGCTAGCTCTGGAGGTAGAGCTGCAGGCCCGGCGCGACCGTGCGCAGCTCGCGCAACGCCCGCGTCTCGAGCTGCCGGACCCGCTCGCGCGTGATCCCGAGATCCGCGCCGACCTCTTCCAGCGTCTGCGGCGGCTGCCCGTCGAGCCCGAAGCGCCGCACGACGACGTGCTTCATGCGGGGATTCAGCCGCTCGACGGCCTCTGCCAGCTCGACCGAGCGAGCGCTGTCGGCGCTGGCGCCGTCCGGCGACTCGGACTTCTCGTCCTCGATCAGGTCGGCGACCATGCTCTCGCCGTCCCCCACCGGGGTCTCGAGCGAGACGGGGTCTTCCACGAGGTCGAAGAGCTCGCGGACCCGCTGCTCGGTGAAGCCCGAGTCCGTCGCGATCTCCTCGACCGACGGGTCGCGGTTCAGCTTCTGGGCCAGCTGGCGGCGTGAGCGCTGGACGCGGCGCACCTGCTCCGCGACGTGCACCGGCAGGCGGATCGTGCGGCCCTGGTCGGCGAGCGCACGTGTCACCGCCTGGCGGATCCACCAGGTCGCGTAGGTCGAGAGCTTGTAGCCCATCTTGTAGTCGAACTTCTCGACCGCGCGGATCAGCCCCAGGTTGCCCTCCTGGATCAGGTCCAGCAGCGGCACGCCGGCCTTCGTGTAGTTGCGCGTGATCGACATCACCAGCCGGAGGTTGCACTCGATCAGCCGCCGCTTGGCGCGCGGGTCGCCGAGATCCTTGAGGCGCGCGAGCTCCCGCTCCTCGCCCGGCGTGAGCAGGCGACCGTCGCCGATCTGACGGACGTAGAGCTTCAGCGGGTCGGAGGTCTGGAGGCGCTCGTCCTCGGAGAGGAATGCGTTCTCCGGCTCCTCTTCGACCTCTTCTTCGATCTCGTCGAGGGCAGGCATCAGCTCGAGCACGGGCTCGGCCGGCTCGGCTTCCAGCGACGCCTCGGGAAGCGGCTTCATCACGTTCCCTATCGGCGCCGGGAGCGGCGCACTTGAGCGGGGAGGAGCGCGGGACTGCAGATGTAAAGAGTCCGTGCCGATAGCAACTTAAGCACGCCACGTCCGTCTACCCCCATAGGATCGATTTATGTGCGGCATTGCGGGATACAGCCTTCGTTCACGCTCAACCGCTTGGGCGGACGCTGGCTGCGCAGGCACTGCTCGCCGCGATCGCCGAGCGTGGCGCCGACGCCGTCGGCTATGCCTACCGGGGCCCGGACGACACGTATGCGACCGTCGTGAAGCAGCGCACGCCCGCCTCACAACTCCTCGAACGAGTGTCTGTGCCCGATGCGGCGAACCAGCTGCTCGTCCATGTGCGCGACTACACGAAGGGGCATCCCTCGATCTCGGCCAACAACCATCCGGTGCGGCACGGACCCGTGGTCGGGATCCACAACGGGATCATCCTCAACGACGACGAGCTCCTCGCCCCCCACTCCTGCGCTCGTGCGGAACCGTGCATGACCGTCGATTCGGAGGCGATCTTCGCGATCGCGGCTCACTCCCGCAACGACGCGCACGCGCTCGAGCACCTGCGCGGCGCGATGGCGACCTCCTGGGTCGACGAGCGCGAACCGGGCGTCGTGTTCCTGGCACGCGGCAGCGGCCGCCCGCTCTGGCTCGGCGAGGGCCGCGACGGCGTCTTCTTCGCCTCCACGAAGGTCGCCCTCGAGGTCGTCGAGCGATACTGCCACCTGAAGCTGCGCAAGCGCGAACTGCGCGAGGGCACCTGGCTCGCGCTCGAGGAAGGACGCATTGCGCGTCGCCGGCGCTTCCGCCCGGACGTCTCCTACCACGAAGACCACCCGCTCCCGTCGGTGCGCGCACCGCAGGAGCGGGAGTTCTGCCTCACGCGCCTTGCGGCGCTCGCCGCCGCTTAGGCGGCGGCCACCCAGCGCATCGGGTCGCCCGACCCGAGGTCGGTGATGCCCGCGTCCTGGAACGCGCCGCAGACGAGCGTGCGGCGGTGGGCGGCGAACGTGAGCACGTGGGCGATCATGCCGCCGTACGTGAAGACCTCGGGCGGGTCGCAGATCGCATCGACGAACGTCTCGTCGAGGCGGCCCTCGTCGACGATCGTGTGCACCTGAGCGAGGAACGCCGGCCCGACCTCGTCGAGCTTGGCGCGCATCTCGGCGACGGTCTCCCCGCGTTCGTCGTCGAGGTCGTACGGCCGGTCGTGCGTGGCCGCGTCCCACATCGCCAACTGCCCGACGAGGCGCGAGAGCAGCGAGCGCAGGGTCGGGTCACAGTCGATGCCGTCGACGGAGATCTCCACCCGAGCGTCGAGCACGGTGTCGTCGAGCGTCTCCGCGCGCGTCACCATCTCGCCGACGAGCCAGACGTGATGCTCGACCATACGAATGAGCAGATCCATGGCAGTGACCTTTCTGTCGGCGGGGACCCGTAGGCCGCCCGGAGGGTTGAAGTGCACCTTGCTCGGCGCGTCGATCTGGAACCGCGTCGGCCGCCTGCGCCAACGAGACGGGGCGGCGCCGTAGGCGCGGGTGAACGCCCGCGTGAACGCCTCATGGGACGAGTACCCCGCGTCCAGAGCGACCGCCAGCACGTCGTCGTGGGTGGTGATCAGGCGGTAGGCGGCCCGTTCGAGCAGCACCCGGCGCCGTAGGGTCGCCGGCGGCTCCCCGGCCGCGGCCGAGACGAGCCGGTCGAAGTGGAACCGCGAGAGGTGCATGCGCGACGCCAGCGCCTCCCCCGAGGCTTCCCGGTCGTCCAGCGTCTCCGCGAGGACATCCACGAAACGGCTGAAGGTGTCGGTCGTCGTGCTCATGGGGCTGATCGTGCCGTCTGCCGGACGCGCCTGCTTGATCGCGGTTGCGGACTTATCCAACCGTTCCGTCGGCCGCGACCGTCGCTCCCTCTTCGAGCAGGCGCTCGCGCACGAGGTACTGGAAGGTCGCCCAGGCGCCGCGCCGTGCCTCGAAAAGGCGGTACACCTGCCATTCGGTGAGGAGCGAGGAATCCGCCCGCCGCGCCGCCTGCCAGTCACCGAACTTCGGCAGCCGACCGAGCTGCCGTGCGAGCCGGCTCCCCTGGTCGACCGCGCGCTCGAGCCGCTCCTCCCCGACGGCCACGTCGAAGCCGGCTTCGCGCAGGGCGGTCGCGAGCGAGCCGAACGTGTGCCAGTAGAGCGAGGTCGAGGGCATCGTCCCGCGCCGTGCGCGGATGTCGTGTGCGTTCGGCGTCCGGCCGAGCTCCTCGCCGAGCCGGCGCAACTGGCCGACCAGCTCCTCGCGCGTCGCGAACCGGCGTGGCATCAACCCGGCGGCGCGCTTGGCAGCGTTCCAGGTGCCGAAGTGCTCGATCACGGTCTGTGGATGCATGCCGGCCTGCGGATCTGCCGCGAACTCCTTCATCGTCGGGGAGCGGCCGAGCCGCTTCGCCGAGGCCCGCAGCGCCTCGAGGATCTGTTCGTCGGTGTAGCGGCGCCGGATCCCCGCCTGGAACTCCGCGAGGGCCTCGCGGGTCGATCCTGGTCACCGCGCGATACGGCTTCCGCGCCACCACCAAGAATGGTAGAGCGAGTTGGAAAAAACGCAAGTATGCGCGAGTCAGTCCGTGGTCGCCTCGGGAATCGGCTCGGGACCGGCCGCGGCTACCGTTCGCCCCCGGTGCGTCCTCCCATTCCGCTGTCGCTCGAATCGGCCGTCCTCCGCGGCGCGGGTGCGCTCTCGCGGCTCGCGGGCCGCGGCGGCGGTACGACCCTGCCCGGCAAGCTGCTCTGGAAGCTGGACCCGGGCGCGATCGACCGGCTCGCGGCGCGGCTCGAGCAGGGCTCGGCGCTCATCTCGGCGACGAACGGCAAGACGACGTCCACCGCGATGGTGGCGGCGATCCTCGAGCCACGCTTCCGAGTCGCGCACAACAGCTCCGGCGCGAATCTCGTCTCCGGGGTCGCCTCCGCCCTCCTCCATGCCGACGGTGCCGAGCTCGGGCTGTTCGAGGTCGACGAGGCGGCGCTCCCGGAGGTCGCGCGGCGGATCCGGCCGCGGGCGCTGCTGCTCGGGAACCTCTTCCGCGACCAGCTCGACCGCTACGGCGAGCTCGAGCTCCTCGCCGCCCGCTGGCGGGACACTGTCGCATCCCTCCCTGAGGCCGAGCTCGTCGTGAACGCCGACGATCCCCAGGTCGGCGACCTCGCCCGCGGACGTCGCTCGCCGCAGCTTCGGCGTCGACGACCCGCGGCTGGCGCGCCCGGCCCTGCAGCACGCCGCCGACTCGAAGTACTGCGTGCGGTGCGGCACGCCGTACGACTACGCGGCAGCCTACGTCGGTCATCTCGGGGACTACCGCTGCCCGACGTGCGGGCACGCACGGCCCACGCTCGACGTCGCGGCCCGCGAGATCGAGCTGCACGGGCTCGACGGCGCCGCCTTCACGCTCGCCGCAGCCGAAGGGTCAGCACGCGGTCGAGCTCGCCCTACCGGGCCTCTACAACGTCTACAACGCCCTCGGCGCCGCCTCGCTGGCTCTCACGCTCGGCGCCTCGCTCGACGAGGTCGTCGCCGGCCTGCAGGCGGTTCTCCGCGGCGTTCGGCCGCTTCGAGCGGATCGTGATCGGTGACCGCCGGCTGCTGATGCTCCTCGTCAAGAACCCCGCCGGTACGAACGAGGTCGTGCGGACGCTCGTCGAGGGCGCGCTCGCCCACCGTCGCGGTCATCGCGCTGAACGACGAGATCGCGGACGGGCGCGATGTCTCGTGGATCTGGGACGTCGACTTCGAGCCGCTGCTCGACGGCCTCGAGCCGCTGGTCGCGACCGGGACACGCGCCGCCGAGCTTGCGTTGCGCTTCGCCTACGGTGGCCTGGCGCGCGAACGGATCGAGGTGATCCCGCCGCTCGAGGCGGCGCTCGACCGCGGGCTGGAGCTCACGCCTGCAGGCGGCGAGCTGGTGGTTCTGCCGACGTACACCGCGATGCTCGCGCTCCGGCGGATCGTGGCCCGACGCGGCCACGTCGCGAACTACTGGGAGAGCGCCGCGTGAGGATCAGGGTCGGCCATCTCTATCCCGACTACCTGAACATCTACGCCGACCGCGGGAACATCGCGGTCCTCGCCGAGCGGGCGCGTCTGCGCGGGCACGAGCTCGACGTGCGGGCGATCGGCATCGGCGACCCGGTGCCGACCGGCGAGATCGACCTCTTCTACGTTGGCGGCGGGCAGGACCGTGAGCAGGCGCTCGTCGCGCCCGACCTCGGGCAAGGCGGAGCCGCTCCGCGAGGCGGCCGAGGCCGGCGCCGCGTTTCTCGCGGTCTGCGGTGGCTACCAGCTGCTCGGCCGCTTCTACCGCGACGTCGCCGGAACCGAGCTTCCCGGCATCGGGCTGCTGCCGCTGCACACGGTCGCCGGGCACGCGCCGCATGATCGGCGACGTGCTCCTCGACTGCGCCTGGGCCGGCCGCAGACGCTCGCCGGGTTCGAGAACCACGCCGGGCGCACGATCCTCGACGACGGCGCGGAGCCGCTCGGCCGCGTCCTCGCCGGCTTCGGCAACGACGGCGCGTCCGGTTCCGAGGGCTGCCGCCGGCAGCGCGATCTACGGCACGTACCTGCACGGCCCGCTGCTCCCGCGCAACCCCTGGTTCGCCGACCACCTGCTGGCCGACGCGCTCGCCCACGCCGGCGGGCCGCACGGAGCTCGACCCGCTCCCCGACGAGCTCGAGGCGGAGGCGCACGCGGGTCTCCGCCCAGCGCGCGCGAGCGCGGCGGCGGCAAGTTCTGAGCTAGTAACAGGCGACTGTTACTAGCGTGCCCAGAGCGCGCCGAGGTACACGGCCGGATCGCCCGGCTGCCAGCGCTCGAGGAAGCGCTTGATCGGCGGGTGCACGACGACGTCCTGCAGCTCGTCGTCGGAGAAGAGGCGCGCGCCTTTCACCGCGGCGTCCTTCGTCTCGACGTCCTGGAGCGAGCGGTGCGAGAGGTCGGCCGAGAAGATGATGTGGACGACGTGCTTGCGCGTCAGGAGCGACGCCGACTTCGGCGAGATCGAGTCGACAATCGCGACCGGTCCCTCGAACTGGACGTCCGCCTCGACGCCGAGCTCCTCGCGCAGCTCCCGCCGCAGCGCCTCGATCAGCGATCTCGCCGCCGTCGACCCCGCCGCCCGGCAGCAGCCAGTACTCCTTGCCCGGCTTCTCCTGGCGGCAGAGCAGCACCCGGCCCTGCCAGCGCAGGATCGCGCTAACGCGGATGCGCGGCTCCATCAGTGCAGTAAGAGGAGCCGAAGCCGCGGACGCCGCGCTCGCTCTCGGGCAGCTCGCCCACCTCGACGAGCTCGACCTCCGGCAGCGCGAGGATCGACGAGCTGCGCGATTCGCATCCCCTGCTCGACGACGAACGCTCTCGCGCGCGGTCGGTGTTGACAGTTCGACCTGCAGCTCGCCGCGATAGCCCGAGTCGACGAGCCCGGGCGTGTTGACGATCGAGATCCCGTGCTTCGCGGCGAGCCCCGAGCGCGGCTGGACGTAGCCCGGCATAGCCCTCGGGGATCGCGACCGCGAGGCCGGTCGGCGACGAGCGCTCGCTCGCCCGGCGCGAGCTCGACCCGGCTCGCACGCCGAGAGGTCGAGCCCGGCGTCCCCCGAGTACGCGCGCACCGGCACGACGGCGTCCGCCCGCACCTTCTGGATCGGCAGCTCGATCAGGCGGACTCCCTGCTCGTCCCGGCTGCCTCGGCGACCAGGAACGGCGCGAAGCGCGGCAGGTCGCGGCGCGGGCAGCCGCGCGACGATCGAGCACGCCGTCGGGCGTGTCCTTGCGCTCCTCGATCGGGCGTGCCGAGCGCGTAGAGCTCGGACAGCCTGCCGCCGTCCTCGTACGGGAACGAGCAGCCGCACGCGTTCCCAGCGATCGTCGAACCGCCGCGCGAGCTCGGCCTGGAGATCGTCCATCCCCTCGCCGGTCGAGCGCCGAGACCTGCGGCGCCGCCGGGAAGCGGTTCGACAGGCGGCGCCGTCCGAGCGGGTCGACCTGGTCGATCTTGTTCAAGACGAGCTCGACCGGCAGCTCGCCCGCTCCGATCTCGTGCAGAACGTCGTCGACCGCCTCGCGCTGGCGGTCCTGTTCCTCGTCCGGCGCAGACGCGTCGACGACGTGCAGCACCATGTCGGCGACGAGCGTCTCCTCGAGCGTCGACGCGAACCCCTCGACGAGCTGGTGCGGCAGTCGCCGGATGAAGCCGACGGTGTCGGTGACGAGGTAGCGGCGGCCGTCGTGCTCGAAGCCGCGCGTCGTCGGGTCGAGCGTCTGGAACAGCTGGTTCTCGACCGACACGTCCGCGCCGGTCAGCCGCGTTCAGGAGCGTCGACTTGCCGACGTTCGTGTAGCCGGCGAGCGCGATCGTCGGCGTCTCTGTGCGTCGCCGCTCCTTGCGCCGCGTCGCGCGCTGCTTCTCGAGATCCTTCAGCTTCGCTTCTTCAGCACCGGATGCGCCGTCGCGCGAGCCGCCGGTCGGTCTCGAGCTGCGACTCGCCCGGGCCGCGCGTCCCGACGCCGCCGCCGAGGCGCTCGAGGTGCTGCCACATCCCGCGCATGCGCGGCAGGTTGTACTCGAGCTGCGCGAGCTCGACCTGCAGCTTCCCCTCGGCGCTCGTCGCGTGCTGGGCGAAGATGTCGAGGATCAGCTGAGTGCGATCGATCGACCCGCGTGTCGAGCGCGTTCTCGAGGAACCGCTGCTGCGCGGGATCGAGCTCGTCGTCGACGAGCAGGCTCTCGGCCCGGACTCCTGGAAGCGCTGCTTCAGCTCCTCGAGCTTGCCCTTGCCGACGTAGGTCCGCTGCGCCGGGCCGGGCGCGGTGCTGGACGACCTCGCCGATCGGCTCGACGCCTGCCGTCCGTGCGAGCTCCTTGACCTCGGCGAGCTCGTCGTCCACGTCCGCACCCTGTCCGAGCACCGCGAGGACGAACCCGCGCTCGGGCTCCGGGGAACGTGGAATCATCGGTCTCGATTATGCCGCACCCGCCGAGCGCACCCTGGACACTCGCTCGTCAACATCCCCTCCGTATCGGGCACGGAGGCCGAGCCGTACAGCTACATCACTTCCGTCGTCCCTCTGCAGCCGGGCTATTCGACGACGGCGAGTCGCTGATCTTCGCGAAGCGCAGCGGTAAGCCGCTCGTCCTCCTCGCGGGCCACACGGACACGGTGCCGGCGCAGGGGAACCTGCCCGGCCGGATCGAGGACGGCGCCGTCGTGGGGCTCGGCGCCAGCGACATGAAGGGTGGCCTCGCCGTGATGATCGAGCTCGCCGACTGGGCCGCCGAGACCGAGCTCGGCTTACGACCTGGCGACTGCTCTTCTTCCCGCGCGAGGAGCTCGGCCCGGCGGAGAACCCCCTGCCCGGCGTCTTCGAGCAGACCGGCCTCGTCGACGAGGCGCAGCTCGTCGTCTGCCTCGAGCCGACGGACAACACGCTGCAGCTCGGCTGTCTCGGCAACCTGAATGCGAGCGTCGTCTTCGAGGGCCGTGCCGCGCACTCGGCTCGGCCGTGGCTCGGCGTGAACGCGATCGGCGTCGCGTTCGAAGGGCTTGCGACGGTTCTCGGGGCTCGAGCCGCGCGACGTCGAGATCGAAGGCCTGGTCTTCCGCGAGGTGATCTCCGTCACGGAGCTCGCATGCCGGCATCGCGGCGAACGTGATTCCCGGCGCGTGCAGAGGCGACGATCAACTTCCGCTACGCGCCGGACCGCACACCCGAATCGGCCGCAGCGCGCATCCACGAGCTCGTGGCCCGACGTCGAGATCACTCGCGAACTCGCCGCCTGCGCACGTGGCGCTGCGCTCGCCGCTCGTCGAGCGGCTGCGCGCGGCAGGCGAGCTCGAGGTCGAGCCGAAGCAAGCCTGGACGAACGTCGCCGACTTCGCGGCCCGCGGCCTCGACGCCGTGAACTTCGGGCCCGGCGCGACGCGCTACGCCCATGCGGTCGACGAGCGAGTCGAGATCGGCGAGCTCGAGCGGACGTTCGCCGCGCTGCAGCGGTTCCTCATGGGTAGCGTCTGATCGTGGAGCTCTCCCCCGTCCTCGCCGATCTCGCGCAGTACCCGTTCGCCCGCTTGGACGACTGGAAGCTCGAGGCGTCGGCTCGTGGGATCGAGCTGATCGACTTCGGGATGGGTGATCCACGGGAGCGAACACCGGCGTTCATCAGGCAGGCGCTGCTCGACTCCGTGGACGAGGTCTCGTCCTACCCCCGCGCGACCGGACTGCCCGAGCTGCGCGACGCGGTCGCGGGCTGGATCGGGCGGCGTTTCGGGGTGAACGTGGATGCCAGCCGCGAGATCGTCCCCACACTCGGCTCGAAGGAGGCGATCTACTCGTTCGCGCAGATCGCCCTGGGCGAGAAGCGCCTCGTCGCGATTCCCGAGCCGGCCTACCCGGTCTACGAACGTGGGACGCTCTTCGCCGGCGGTTCGATCGCCGGCGTCCCACTGCGCGAGGACCACGGCTGGCTCCCCGACCTCGAAGCATTCGACGCCTGGGACGAGATCGCGGTCTTCTGGGTCTGCTATCCGAACAACCCAACCGGGGCCGAGGCGCCGCTCTCGTTCTACGACGAGCTCGCCGGGCGTGCCCGCGAGCACGGCTTCCTGCTCTGCTCCGATGAGGCGTACTCGGAGCTCTGGTTCGACGGCCCTCCGGTCTCTGCTCTGCAGGTCGCCGACCGGACGAACATCGTCGTCTTCAACACGCTGTCGAAGCGCTCGTCGATGACGGGGTACCGCTCCGGCTTCGTGTGCGCGCCGGCCGAGATCGCCGATGCCCTGCGCACGTTCCGTCCGACGGTCGGGACTGCGCCTCAGGAGTTCGTGCAGCGCGCATCGGTTGCAGCGTGGTCGGATGACTCGCACGTCGAGGACGTCCGTGCGATCTACCGGCGCAAGCGGGAGACCCTGCTGCCCGCGCTGGAGGCGGCCGGTCTGCGTCTGGCCGGATCGACGGCCACCTTCTACCTCTGGTTGGACGTCGGCGGGCCGTCCGAGCCGTTTGCGCGCAGGCTGCTCGAGCACGGCGTCGTCTGTGCGCCGGGATCCTTCTTCGGCCCGGCGGGCGAGGGCTATGTCCGGTTCGCACTCGTGCCGACGCAGGAGGAGTGCGAGCGCGCCGCGCGAGATCGTGCGGCGCATACGATGACCACGGAAGAGACAATCGCGGCGCTCGACCGTGGTGAGGTGCGCGTGGCGGAGCCCGATGGTGACGGCTGGATCGTCAATACGGACGTCCAGGCGGCGATCCTCGACTACTTCCGCGAACGCCGACTGGAGCCGAGCGAGGCCGGGCCGTTCAGCTACCACGACAAGATCCCGCTGAAGAGGGACTACGCAGAGAGCGGCGTGCGCGTCGTTCCACCTGCGACCGCCCGCTACGGCGCCTTCCTCTCGCGCGGAGTCGTCCTGATGCCGTCGTACGTGAACATCGGTGCCTGGGTCGGGCCGAACACGATGGTCGACACCTGGGCGACCGTCGGGTCCGGCGCGCAGATCGGCGCGAACGTGCACCTGGCCGGAGGCGTTGGCATCGGCGGCGTGCTCGAACCGCCCGGTGCCCGTCCGGTGATCGTCGAGGACGGTGCCTTCCTCGGCTCACGCTGCATCGTCGTCGAAGGCGTTCGCATCGGACGCGAAGCGGTGCTTGCCCCGAACGTGACGCTCACCGCGAGTGTCCCGATCATCGACGTGACCGGTGACGAGGCGGTCGAGTACCGGGGCTACGTCCCGCCGCGGGCGATCGTCGTACCGGGGACCAGGCCGAAGGAGTTCCCCGCCGGGACCTACGCGCTTTCGTGCGCGCTCATCATCGGGACGCGGAGCGAGGCCACCGACCTGAAGACGTCTCTGAACGACGCGCTGCGCGAGTTCGAGATCGGCGCTTAGACCGGCACGGCCGGCCCGGTCAAGAAGGCCCGGTCTTCCTCGAACCGCACGTGGAGCTCCCCGCCCGGGAAGCGAACCACGCGAGGCGTCTTTCCGAACGCCGCCGCGACGGCGACCGCGCTCGAGCCCGACGAAGCTGTTTCCCCCGCGCCGCGCTCCCAGACGCGGGCCTCGATCTCGCGCTCGGAGGCGACGCGCGCGACCTGAACGTTCGTCCGGTGCGGGAATCGTTCGTGCACCTCGAGCAGCGGCCCGATTCGCGGCAGGTCTGCGGGGTCGCCGTCGACGACGGCGTGCGGGTTCCCGACGTCGACCGCGACGAATGTGATGCCCGCGACCTCCTCCGAGGGCGAGACGACCACGTCACCGAGATCCTGCTCGACCCGGCCGTCGGGCAGCAGGCACGCCACCACTTCGCGTCGGCCCACGCGGACGGCGATCCGGGTGGCACCGCTCAGCTCCGCCAGCCACCGCGCCGCGATGCGGGTGCCGTTGCCCGACATCTCCGCCCGCGACCCGTCGGGGTTCCAGATCGCGATCTCGAGCCAGTCTTCGCCGTGCTGGAGCACCTCGAGGATGCCGTCGGCGTCGCCCACTTCGGCGCGAGTGGATTGCGCCGTCTGCGGCTCCTCAGTGACGAGGTAGATGTTCCCTTGCGCGTCCCAGCGCGACGATCTCATCGGCAAGCTCCTCGGCAGGCCGTCTGCCGTCGAGGGTGGTGACGCCCGGCATCCGGCGCAGCCATTTTCTCTGATAGCGGGCGAGTCTACGGGTGGCCTGCGCAACCGCATCGATCGCCTCCGGTTCGGGCAGCGTGGCGAACTGCTCCAGACCGAGGACCTTGCGCGCTGTGGCCGACAACGGCCCGGCCCAGACCGTCCGCGCTTCCTCGGCGGCGCCGGCGATCGCCATCGCAGCGGCCCGGTCCGCGATCCGCCGGTCGAGCTCGGCCAACGGCACATCGAGCGCGACCAGCAGTGTCGGTAGCCGCACGTCGTCGGTCCAGAGCCGGTTCGTCCCCGGCGCCAGCGAGGAGCCGGCCTCGGCGAGCTCGAGGGAGCGCACGAGACGCTTCCGGTCGTTCGCATGGATCCGCGCCGCAGCTTGCGGATCGCGCTCGGCGAGCAGTGCGTGTGCGACGTCGAGGCCGAGCCGGTCGACCTCCCGCTGCCAGTGCTCACGGCGGCCGGGCGCGGGCGGCGGCGGCAGCTCGAGCGCCGAGAGCGCGGCACGAAAGTACAGTCCCGTGCCGCCGACGACGAGCGGCAGGCGAGCCGCGTCGATCGCGGCATGCGCGAGGGGCTGGTACGCACCGACCGAGACGTCTTCGGTCAACGGGATCACCCCGACGAGCTCGGCGGGATATGAAGGGGCAGCGGTGATCACCGGCAGCCCGTCGTAGAGGGCGGCGGAGTCGGCCGAGATGACCGTGGCACCGAGCCGCTCGCGGAGGACGCCCGCGACCGCGGTCTTGCCGGATGCCGTCGGCCCGAAGAGCGCGAGCAGGCTAGGCGCCGGCGGACGCCGGCTGCTTGAAGCCATGCGGGATGTCCGTCGCCGTGCGATCCGGGTCCTCGATCACGGCGACCTCTTCTTCAGGATGAGTGGCGCGCCACTCGCGGAACCAGGCGACGGAGCGCTTGATGCCCTCCTCGAGCCCCACCTGCGGCTCGTAGCCGAGCAGCCCTCGTGCCTTCGTGACGTCGGCGACGTAGTGCGTCACCTCGCCGAGCAACGGCGGCGCGATCGTGATCTGCGGCTCGACGCCGAGCTCTTGGCCGATCAGTTCCGCGGCGTGCAACAGACGGTTCCCCTTGCCGTAGGCGAGGTTGATCGTGCCGTTCGAGAGGCGTCCGTCGGCGAGCGCTTCGATGCCCTTGCTGATCCCGTCCACGCAATCGTCGACGTACGTGAAGTCGAGAGTCTTGTTCTCGCCGTACACGGTGATCTCTTCGCCGCGCGACAGCTTGTGGATCCAGAGAGGAAGGACGCGCACCATGCGGTGCAGATCGTTGTCGAAGCGTCCGTACACGTTCGAGAAGCGAAAGACGAGGTAGCGAAGTCCGTAGCACCGCGCGTACGAGTAGACGAAGGCTTCGCCCGCGATCTTTGACGCCGAGTACGTCGACTCGGTGAAGGCGAAGTCAGCGACTCCCTCCGAGTACTCCTCGAAACGATGCACGTCGCCGTAGACCTCGCGGCTCGACGAGAAGATGATCGGGAGGTTGAGGCCACGTGCGTACTCGAGGACGTTGAACGTCATGATCGCGTTCTCCAGCGCGCGGTGCGGTTGCCGGACGAGTTGATGCACCTTCGCGTGCGCCGCGAGGTGAACGACGAGATCGGCCTCCGGGTATTCGACTCCGTTGATGCCGCCGGGGAACGACGAGTAGTGGCCGGCCAGATCCTGCAGGAGCGTCGGGAAGGCGTTGCCCACCCACGAGTTCGGGCGCTTGTCGATGCCGAAGACCTCATGGCCGTCCGCGAGCAGGCGCAGCGCGAGGTTCGTGCCGATCTGGCCGGACGAGCCCGTGATGAGGATCCGCATCGCGCCTAAGTCTGACGGATGGATGTGATGGACCTGTCAGGCAGCGACAAGAGCCTGCTGAACGCCCCGGAGAGTGGTCGAGGTCGCTCCCTGGACGAGCACGTCGACGAGGGCCCCCGGCAGGGCGTCGCCGGTGAAGTTCACGGTGGTGTTTCGTCGCGTGCGGCCGCGGAGCACCGTCGGATCGGTCCGCGACGGCCCTTCGACGAGCACCTGCTCGACCCGGCCGACGCGGGCCTCGTTGCGGTCGCGGGCCAACCGCTGCGTGAGTTCCACGAGCCGTTCCATGCGCTCGATCTTGACCTCGTGCGGGATCTGGTCGGGCATCGCGGCCGCCTCGGTCCCCGCGCGCGGTGAGTAGACGAACGTGTAGGCGCTGTCGTAGCCGACTTCCTCGACCACCTCGAGCGTCTCGCAGAATTCCTCCTCGGTCTCGCCCGGGAAGCCGACGATGATGTCGGTTCCGAAAGCCAGGTCGGGGATCGCCGCGCGCATCTTGTCGGCGAGCGCCAGATAGCGCTCGCGCGTGTACGTCCGGCGCATCGCCTTCAGCAGCCGCGACGACCCCGATTGGAGCGGCAGGTGCACGTGCTCGCAGACCGCCGCGCACTCGGCCATCGCGGCGATCACCGGCTCGCGGAAGTCTTTCGGGTGCGGGCTCGTAAAGCGGACGCGCTCGATGCCGTCGACCGCGTCGCACGCTCGCAGCAACTCACCGAACTCGGTATCGATGTCGGGCAGCAGGTCCCGGCCCCACGAATTGACGTTCTGGCCGAGCAGCGTCACCTCTTTGACACCCTGCGCGGCGAGCCACTGCACCTCGGCGATGATCTCGCCGGGTCGGCGGCTCTGCTCACGGCCGCGAACGGCCGGGACGATGCAGTACGAGCACTTCGAGTTGCACCCCATCGAGACCTGCACCCACGCCTGGAACGTGCGCTCGTTGTGCAGCGGGAGCTCGGCAGCGAAGTTCCGGTCGTCGAGGCCGAATCGACCGCGCGCGACGCCCATGCCCCCCGCCCCGAGCCAGTCGCCGAGGTGCGCGATCGAGCCCGGCCCGAAGGCGACGTCGACCGCCGGGTAGAGCTGGAAGATCCGCTCGCGCTGAGCCTCCGCGTAGCAGCCGCCGACGGCGATCACTCGGTCGGGCTGTTCGCGCTTCCGGGCGGCTGCGTCACCCAGGTAGGCGGCGAGCTTCGTGTCGGGTTTCTCCCGAATCGTGCAGGTGTTGAAGACGACGACATCCGCCTCGTCAGGGCTCTGCGCCTCGCCGAGCCCGAGCTCCTCGAGCATGCCCTTGATCCGCTCGGAATCGTGGGCGTTCATCTGGCACCCGAAGGTCGTGACGGAATACGTCCGCATCGGTCCAGCGTACCCGGTTGCCCCGCCGCTGCCGACGGCAGAGACTGTCGGTGTGAGCGGCTCGCCCTACGTCCTGGGTCACTCCGAACACGAGCTCGACCGGCTCGCGCGGCAGGCCGCGCTGATCGGGCCGGTCACGCGCGCGCTCCTCGTCGAGGCGGGCGTCACGGCCGGCATGCGGGTGCTCGACATCGGCACCGGCCGCGGCGATGTCGCGCTCATCGCCGCCGAACTCGTCGGCGAAGACGGCTCTGTCGTCGGAGTCGACCTCGCGCCTTCAGCGGTTGCGGCCGCACAGGAGCGCGTCGCCGGACTCCCGCTCCGCAACATCTCGTTCCGCGCAGGGGATCCTGCAACGCTCGACTACGAGTACCCGTTCGACGCCGTTGTCGGCCGTTACGTCCTCCAGTTCATCCCGAACCCGTCCGCAACGCTGCACCGCATCGCCTCGAACGTCGTGCCGGGCGGTGTCGTCGCGTTTCACGAGATCGACTGGACTGGGCATCGCTCGCTCCCCGTCGTCGAACTCTGGGACCGCTGCTGCCGCCTCGCGACCGAGGCGCTCGCCGCAGGCGGCGCCGACACTCAGATCGGAGCGAAGCTCCCCGCGGTCTTCGCGGCCGCCGAGCTCGACGCGCCAACGCTGCACATGTCCACCGTCGTCGGCGGTGGCGCGCGGAGCGAAGACGCCGTCGCGCGGCTCATCGGCCTCTTCACGACGCTCCGGCCGGCGCTGGAGGAGCGTGGGCTCCTGGCGCCTGGCGAGCTCGACCCGGCGTCCGTGGAGCAGCAGCTGCGCACCGAGATCGCCGCGCACAACAGCTTCGTGCACTCGTCGTCGGACGTGACAGCCTGGAGCCGAATCTAGAAACTCTCTCAATGCATGCACACGACCGGCCAATCACGCGTCGCTCTCCACACCACGGCCGTTCTCACGCCGCTGCTCGTGGCCACGCTCGTAGCCTGGGCCGTCGCGGTCGAGCAGATGCAAGGCATGGACGCCGGCCCCGGCACCGACCTGGGAGCGTTCGCCTGGTTCGCCGGGATCTGGCTGACGATGACCGTTGCGATGATGTTGCCGTCCGCGGCGCTGACGACGCTCATGTTCTCGCGGCTCGGGCGGGGCTCGGACACGCCTCTGTTCGTCGGCGGCTACCTGCTCTCCTGGACGGCGTTCGGGGCGGCCGCGTACATCGTCAGTCGCAGCGCCCGTGAGGTCGCCCCGTCGTTCGTGGCCTGGGACGAGCGAGGCCCCTGGGTCGCGGGCGCCGCACTCGCCGCGGCCGGCCTCTACCAGCTGACGCCGCTCAAGACATCATGCCTGCGCCACTGCCGCTCGCCGCTCCACTTCCTGATCCGCAGGCGTGGCGGGCAGCTGGCGGCGGTGGGAGCCGGACTCGGCCACGGCGGCTACTGCATCGGCTGCTGCGCAGGGCTGATGCTCGCGCTCTTCGCGCTCGGGATCATGAGTCTCTTCTGGATGGCCGTCGCAGCAGCGGCGATCCTTGTAGAGAAGATGCTGCCCGGCGGCGAGGTGTTCGCGCGCGTGCTCGCACGTCGTGCTCGTCGCGCTGGGAACATGGATCGCCCTCTCGCCCGGGAGCGTGCCGGGACTGCAGCAGCCGGCTCAGATGCAGATGCAGGTGAGGATGCAGCGGTGAGCTGGCGGATCAGCGGCAGCTACTTCGAGTCGTGCAACTGCGATGCGATCTGCCCCTGCCGCCGGACCAACGGCACGCCGGGCGGGCGCTCGACGCACGGGATCTGCATGGGGGTTCTCTCGTGGCTGATCGACGAGGGGTCTGCCGACGGCGTCGACCTCTCGGGGCTGCCGGTTGCGTTGGCCGTGCGCTACAGCGACGACGAGCCCGGCTCGCCGTGGAGCTGGATCCTCTATCTCGATGCGCAGGCGGACAAGGAGCAGCGGGCCATGCTCGAGGCGATCTTCACCGGGCCGGCTCGGTGGAGACGCGCTCGATCACTTTCCCTGGGCCTGGAAGGAGAGCAAGCGGGTCGCGGTCCGCAGCGCTCGACATCGAGGTCGACCACACCCCGCGACGACAGTGGCTGCGGATCCGCGACCTCGTCAGCGTCCGGATCCGGGACCGCTACGCCGGCGGCGAGACGGTGAGCTGCGTCATCCCCGGCCACGAGCGCGCAGGCGAGGAGCTCGTGGCGGACGAGCTCGTGGTCGAGGACGGCTCGTTCGCGCTCAGCTATCACGGAACCTGCGGCTACGGCTCCACCTTCGACTACGCGGGCTAGCTCGTCCGCGTGCCCGGGGTAGGGTGCGACGCGTGCATCCGGACGACGCCGAGTGGGACGCCTGGCGCCCCGAGGATGCAGCCGAGCGGCTCGCCGGGGTCGACGTCCCATGGCACGTCTCGGCCGGCTGGGCGATCGATCTATTCCTCGGAGGGCAGCGGCGCGAGCACGACGATCTCGAGATCAGTGTCCCGGCCGAGCGCTTCGGCGAGGTTGCCGAGGCGCTCGACGAGCTCGACTTCCACGTCGTCTCGCGGGGTGTGGCAGAGCCGGTCACAAACGCGCGCGAGCTGATGGCGACGGTCCACCAGACCTGGGGGCTCGATCGTCCGGCGAACGTCTGGCGCATCGACGTCTTTCGCGAGCCCTCTGCCGGGGGCGAATGGGTCTCACGCCGCGACGCGTCGATCCGGCTTCCCTACGACGAATTGATCGAGCACACGGCGGACGGGATCCCCTACGAGCGACCGGAGGTGACACTGCTCTTCAAGGCGAAGCATGCGCGGCCGAAGGACGAGTCCGACCTCGCCGCCGTGTTGCCGCGTCTCGGGCCGGAACGCAGGCAGCTGCTCGCTGACTGGATCGCCCGCGTCCACCCCGAGCACTTCTGGTTGCCCGACCTCGTCTAAGCGACTCGCTCAGGCGGCGTCGAGCCGCTCGACGGTGCGACGCTCCGCCTGCTTGTTCGAGGCGACGTCGATCGCTCGGCTCTCGCGGATCACCGTCACCTTGATCTGCCCGGGGTACTCGAGGTGGTCCTCGATCTCACGGGCGATCTCGTGCGAGAGCAGCACCGCAGCGTCGTCGTCGATCTCCTGTGGCTTGACGAGGACGCGGATCTCCCGTCCGGCCTGGAGCGCGTAGACCTTCTCGACTCCCGGGTGGCGGCCGGCGAGCTCCTCGAGAGCCTCGAGCCGCTTGACGTAGTGCTCGAGCCCTTCGCCCCGTGCACCCGGGCGCGACGCGGAGATCGCGTCGGCCGCGATCAGGAGCACGGCCTCCACGGTCTGCGGCTGTACCTCGTAGTGGTGCGCCTCGATCGCGTGGCAGACCGCAGGGCTCTCGCCGTGACGGCGGGCGAGTTGAGTCGAGATCTGCGCGTGCGATCCCTCGACTTCGTGCGTCATCGCCTTGCCGAGATCGTGCAGGAGCGCCGCGCGCTTCGCCGTCTTCACCGACGCCTCCACCTCTGCGGCCATGATGCCCGCGAGCTGCACGACCTCCAGTGTGTGCTTGAGCACGTTCTGCCCGTAGCTCGTCCGGTAACGCAGGCGGCCGAGGATCTTCACGAGCTCGTCGCTGAACTCTCCACAGTTCGCCTCGAACACCGCCTGCTCTCCGGCGTGCCGGATGTGCTCGTCGAGCTCCGCCTTCGACAGGTAGTACATCTCCTCGATGCGCGTCGGGTGGATGCGCCCGTCCTCGATCAGCTTCAGCAGCGTCATGCGCGCGATCTCTCTGCGGATTCCGTCGAACGACGAGAGGACGACGGCGTTGGGGGTGTCGTCGATGATGAAGTCGACACCGGTGAGGTGCTCGAGGGAACGGATGTTCCGGCCTTCCCGGCCGATGATGCGGCCCTTCATGTCGTCCGAGGGAAGCTCGACGAGCGTCACGGTCGTCTCCGCCGCTGCGCTTGCGGCGACCCGCTGCAGCGCATCGGCGACGAGATTGCGGGCCCGGCGCTTCGCCTCGGTCTGTGCTTCCTCCTCCAGTTGGCGCACGCGGCCGGCGAGCTCGTGGCGCACCTGCTCCTCCGACTCGGCGAGGATCCGCTGGCGCGCCTCGCCCGTCGTCATCGACGCGATCCGCTCGAGCTCGCCGCGCTCGTGGTCCCGAAGCTCCTTGATCTCCTCCTGCAACTGGCGCAGGTGGATCTCGCGGTCGGCGACACCCTGCTCACGCCGGGTGAGCTCGGTCAGCTTCCGGTCGATGTCGTCTTCCTTCGAGATGACGCGCTCCTCGATCTTCATCACGGTGTCGCGTCGCTCGCGCAGCTCCGCCTCGAGCTCGGCGCGCAGCTTCACCGTCTGCTCGCGCGCCTCGATCGCCGCCTCCCGGCGCGTCGCATCGGCCTCTCGGTGAGCTTCGTCGAGCATTCGCACGCGCAGGCGACGTGCGTTCTCGAGCCCGGACCGGCCGACCAGCCGCAACACGAGCAGCGTTCCGCCGGCTCCGACCGCGATTGCAATCACGACTGCGACAGGGACGAGCATGGGCGCTCCTACGGGTTCGGTCGCCCGCACGCCGCACTTCCCGCCGATCGGCGTTTCCCGGCACGCTCACGCGCGCCCTTCTGTCTCAGTTCAGGGTGTCGGTCTGGGTGGCCTCTGGCGCTGCCAGGCGGATCGAGGACTGAGGATGAGGTTCAAGAAACATTCTGATCGGTGGAAATTGCGTTGTGCAGGCAAAAAGCATTTGAGTTCGAACCAGAAACTCTACAACTCAACCGGTGCCCTCCGCAACGTCGGCTCCCACCGCCGCTTCCAGCGACTCCTCGGCGAAGCCCTTCCGCGCCAGCTGCTGCGCCGTCCTCACCGAGCGCCCGAGCCGCTGGACGAGCGCCCGTGCCCGTTCGCGCTCGGGCTCGAGGCCGAGAATCGCCCCGGCGACGCTCTCGGCGTCGATCCCCTGCGCCTCGAGGTCGTGCCGGATCGCCTCGTCCCCGTAGCCCCTGCCCGCGAGCGCTTCCGCGCGGGCGGCCGCGAAGCGAGCGTCGTTCACGTAGCCGACGCGCTCGAGCAGGTCGAGCGCGTCGGCGCGTTCCTCGTCGCCCACCCCGGCACGGGCGAGGCGGCCGTCGAGCTCTCGTCGCGAGCGATCGCGGTGCTGCAGCGCGCGAGCCGCCAGGTCGATCGGATCGCGCTCCGTGGGCGCCCCGTCCGCGGTCACTAGCGCCGCTGCGGTCGCTTCCTCTTCGACCTCCTCGAGCACCGGCTCGACCTCGACGGGCTGGTCGCCCGTCCGGGAGCAGCCGGGCCGAGATCACCTGTTCCGGCGGGGCCTGCGCCTGGATCGCCTGCAGGATCGACTGGACGATGTCCGGATGCTCCTTGAGGAACGCGGTCGCGTTCTGGCGGCCCTGGCCGAGGCGTTCGTCACCGAAGGAGAAGTAGGAGCCCGACTTCTGGACGACCTTCCTGTCGAGCCCGGTCTCGAGCACCGTGCCCTCCCACGAGATGCCGTCGCCGTAGATGATGTCGAACTCGGCCTGCTTGAACGGCGGCGCGACCTTGTTCTTCACGACCTTGACGCGCACGCGGTTGCCGTAGGCCTCGACGCCGTCCTTCAGCGTCTCGATGCGGCGAATGTCGAGCCGCACCGACGCGTAGAAGCGGAGCGCGCGGCCACCGGAGGTCGTCTCCGGGTTGCCGAACATGACGCCGATCTTCTCGCGCAGCTGGTTCGTGAAGAGGCAGATCGTGTCGGTGCGGTTGAGCGTGCCGGCAAGCTTGCGCAGCGCCTGGCTCATCAGCCGCGCCTGGAGCCCGACGTGCGAGTCGCCCATCTCGCCCTCGATCTCCGCCTTCGGCGTCAGCGCGGCCACCGAGTCGATCGCGACGACGGCGAGCGCGCCCGAGCGGACGAGCAGCTCGCAGATCTCGAGCGCCTGCTCGCCGGTGTCCGGCTGCGAGACGAGGAGGTCGTCGATGTTGACGCCGATCCGCTTCGCGTACGCCGGGTCCATCGAATGCTCGGCGTCGATGAACGCGCAGATGCCGCCCCGGCGCTGCGCCTCGGCGATCACGTGGTAGACGAGCGTCGTCTTGCCCGACGACTCCGGGCCGAAGACCTCGACGATGCGGCCCGCGCGGCAGCCCGCCCACACCGAGCGCCACGTCGAGTGAGAGCGACCCCGTCGAAACGGCGCCGATCGCAACCTGGGCCTGGTCGTTCATCTTCATGACGGCGCCCTTGCCGAACTGACGCTCGATCTGTCCCAGCACCGTGTCGAGTGCTTGCTCGCGATCCATCTGTCTACCGACCTCCTAGGGCTGCCGTTTCAAGTGCCTCGTACTGCGCCCCACCGGGTCGCAACGACGAAGAGTAGAGCGCAGTGCGGACGGCACGGAACGAACGTATGTTCGCCAGCGCCGGAGCGAGTCCTGCCCGCTCCTTGAAGCGGATCACCGTCACGTGCGGCCGCCACGGCCGGCGCTCCCGGCGGTAGACGCCGAGCCGCTCGAGCCGGTCGCCGACCGCCGCAGCCAGCGCCGTCGCGGCACCCGACGGATCCTCGTAGAGGATCATCCCGACGCTCCGCGTCTCGCGGTACGCGATCGGCCGCAGCTCCGCCGGGGCGGCCTTCCCAGCCGTGTCGGCGAGTGCGCCGGCGATCGCCGGCACCTCGTCTGCGGGCCGCGAGCCGAGGAAGGCCAGCGTGACGTGCAGGTTCCCGGGCGGGACGAGCCGGCCGCCGCGTGCCGGCCGGGCCGGACAGCTGTCGACCTGCCACGCCGCAAGCTCGTCGACGGCTGGGGGCGGCACCTCGAGCGCGCAGAAGAGCCTGATCCGTTCATCCCCCGCCACCCTAGAGCCAGAGTTGTGCCGTGTCTGTCATACCTGTGTGACAAGTCGGCGCACGAGGTGGAGCGCCGCCACCGCAGCGCGCCCACGAATCGTGCCCCGGTCGCCGGGGAAGTCGAGGCGTCGCGCGAGCTCGCCGTCCGGGCCGGCCGCGTGCAGGAAGACCAGGCCGACCGGTTTCTCCGCCGTGCCGCCGCCCGGCCCTGCGACACCGGTCACCGCGACCGCCACATCCGCCCCGAGGCGCGCCCGGGCGCCGCGGGCGAGCGCCGCCGCAACCTCCTCCGACACGGCGCCGTGCTCCGCCAACACGTCCTCCGGCACCCCGAGCTGCTCGGCCTTGACCTCGTTCGAATACGCGACGATCGAGCCGACGAACACGTCGCTCGCACCGGGGACGTCCGTGAGGCGCGCTGCGACGAGCCCCCCGGTGCACGATTCGGCCGTCGCCAGCGTCAGGCCCCGAGCGCGCAGCAGATCGAGCACGAGCTCCGCGGTCGTCCGCTCGTCGCGTGAGAAGAGATACCGCTCGTTGGCCTCGATCAGGGCCGTCTCGAGCGCTGCGCCCCGGGTTCGTGCGCCCTCCTCGACGAAGAGGTCGACGTGGATCTCGAAGTCGCGCGCGCAGATCGTCACGGCCACGCCGTCCCCCTCACCCCCGGCCGCCTCCAGGGACTGTGCGACCGCCGATTCCGAGACGCCGAAGAGCCGCAGGACGCGCCGCTCGGAGCTCTGCGCGCGACCGCGCAGCTCGAGCAGCGGCCGTGTCTCGAGCACGCGCGGCCAGAGCTCCTGCAGCTCGCGGGGCGGCCCCGGCAGCGCGACGGCGACGCCTGCGCCCGTGTCGACGACGACCGCCGGCGCGGTGCCGACCAGCCCCACCCACTCCGCCCCAGCCGGGAGCGCTGCCTGCTTGCGCACGCCGTCCGAGAAGTCGGCGTAGGGACGGCCCAGGCGCTCCGCCACACGGCGCGAGCGTGCCTCGATCTCCAGCGCGAGCTCCTCGTCGACGGCCAGCGGCCGGCCGGTCGCGGCGGCGAGCAGCTCGATCGTGCGGTCGTCGTGCGTCGGGCCGAGACCGCCCGAGACGACGAGCAGGTCCTCAGCGAGCCCGGCGCGCAGCGCGGCCTCCAGATCGGCCGGCTCGTCACCGACGACGGTGATCCGCACCGGATCGATGCCGAGCCGGAGCAGCGATCCCGCGAGATACGGGCCGTTGCGGTCCTGCCGGTCGCCGCGGACGAGCTCCGAGCCCGACGCGACGATCGCGGCCCTTACGCGGGGCGCCAACCGGTGGGTGTGACGATGATCACGCGCGGTTTCAGCCCCGGCACGTGCACGAGCTTGCCGCGAACCTGAATGCGCAGGTTCTCCGGCGAGTCGATCTGCAGCCACAGGCGCCGCCCGCGAAGCCCCAGCGGCGAGTCGCCCCTGGAGATCGTGCCGTCGAAGGCGACGTTCCCCGAGGCGCTTCCCACCCTCGCTGCGACATGGGTCGAACCGCGAAGGCCGGTGAGGGTCAGGAGCGGCGCGGGCGCCAGAGGACGCTTTACGACATGGTGCTTCGCCGGCGGGGTCGCGGGCGAGTTGTCGTCGCTCGCCTTCCAGGCGGAGATGATCACCACCATCAGGACCGCAATTGCGGCGAGCACGACGAGCACGACGTTGGTCTCGATCCGCCTGTGCCGGTGCTGCGGGCGTGCAGCGGACCGGCGCGCCCGAGGCTCGTGGTCGTCGGCGGCGCCGACGAAGCGTGAGTTGTACTCGTCGACGTAGAGCTGTCCGTCGAGGCCCAGATACTCGGCGTAGGTGCGCAGAAAGCCCTTGACGTAGGTCTGCGCCGGGAGCACGTCGAACTGCTCGTCCTCGAGCGCGCGCAGGTACTTCCCGCGGACCTTCGTCGCAAGCTCGGCCTGCGCGAAGTCGAGCCCCCTGCGCATGCGAGCTTCCCGAAGGCTGTTGCCAATCTCGAACACGGCTCCGCAAGGGTAGCCGCGACTTGCACTCTGCGGCTACTGCGCCCAGCGAAGCGCGCCGTACACGGCGAGGGCGAGCGCCGCCGTGATCCCGACGTAGAGCCCGGCCCAGGCCAGCGACCGAGCGATCCGGCCGGGCCCGGCGGCCTCGGGGCGCACGCTGCGGGCAGCCGCAAAGCGCGCACGGCGTGTCAGGGCCACGGCGGCGAGGCCCAGCAGGCAGGACGCCGGCACCGCGACGTAGAGCGCATGCAGGAGCGTGATCCCGCCGATGACACGTGACGCGAGCACGGCAGCGGGGACTGCGAGCACCGCCAGCGCGCCGAGCAACCCGGCCGCGCGGGCGGTGCGCCTACTGCTTGGCATATGGGCGTCCGGCCGCCGCCGGCCCGATCGAGCGGCCCACCAGGCCGCCGACCGCGATCAGGGTGAGCAGGTAGGGCAGAGCCTGGAAGAGCGTCCCCCACTGGTTGCCGTAGGCGGCCGGCAGCCGGTCTGCGAGGGCGCTCGAGAAGCCGAACAGGAGCGCTGCGCCCCAGGCCGGGAACGGGCGCCACTTCCCGAAGATGAGCGCTGCGAGGCCGATGAAGCCGATGCCGTTCGTCATGCCCTGGTTGAACGAATGGACGAAGCCGAGCGACAGATAGGCGCCGCCCATCGCGGCGATGGCTCCCGAGGCGATGACCGCGATGTATCGCGTCTTCGAGACCGGGACGCCGACGGTGTCAGCCGCGCGCGGGTGCTCCCCGACCGAGCGGAGGCGCAGCCCCCAGGGCATCCGGAAAACGAAGACGTACGTTCCGACGAGCAATGCGAACGACAGCCAGATCATGAGATTGAGCTGGCCGAAGATCGGTCCGATGAGAGTCCAGTTCTGCAGGAAGTGAAGGTGGATGTCCGGGATTCCGTAGTCGGGGACGTTACCCGGAGTCCCGGTGTCTCCGTACTTGTCGACGAACAGGAAGCCGGTGATCCCGAGTGCGAGAAAGTTGAGTGCCGTCCCGGAGATGATCTGATCCGTCTTGAACGAGATCGCCCAGACGGCGTGCACCGCCGCGAGCGCCATGCCTGCCAGCGCCGCGGCGCCGAGACCGACCACCCAGGCGAGGCTGCCGGCCCAGGTATGGGCCCAGATCGCCCCCCAGATCCCGAAGAACGCGCCGGTGAGCAGCATCCCCTCGAGCGCGACGTTGATGACGCCGCTGCGCTCGCAGTAGAGCCCACCGATCGCAGCGAAGGTCAGTGGTGTCGCGTAGCGCAGCGTGGCGGCCCCGAGCGCGCCCCAGACGACGACGCTGTCGAGGTGGGCGGACGACGAGCGCGTCGCGAGCACACCGAACACGATCCCCAGGACGCCCGCTGCGATCGCGGCTCCGCCGTTGCGGATCGCGCCGCGCGACGCCGCCCAGATGCCCGCACCGATCGCCAGGAGACCGATCGCGATCGGCAGCACCACCGTGCGCTCGGCCAGGGGCGGCAGCGCGAGCCAGAACGCGAGCGCGCCCAGGACGATCCCCGCGAGGCCCACCTTCTGTGGCCCGGTCCAGCGGCTCAAGCGCGCCTCCTGCGCCGGAACCACGTCCAGAGGGCGCCGAGGTTGAGCCCGACGAAGAGCACGACCAGGCCCTGGATGATGATCGTGAGGTTCTCGGCGAGATCGGGGCGGAAGATGGTCGGGTCGAGCTGGCGGCTCGAGGTGCCGGTGATCAGCGCCCCGAAGAGGAGCGACGCGAACCCGACGCCGACGGCCGTGTTCCGCCCGAGCAGCGCCGCCGCCAGCCCGATGAAGCCGATCTGGCTCGCCTGTAGGTCGGCCGGCCCCACCTGGTACTCCCAGCCCGTCACGTCGATCGCTCCCGCGAGGCCGGCGAAGGCGCCGCCGATCGCCATCGCGAGGAAGTAGTTCCGGGCCACGGAGATGCCGCCGTAGCGTGCGGCCTCGGGGTTGAACCCGACCGCGCGGACGGCGAAGCCCAGCGTGGTCCGGTTGACGATGATCCAGTAGAGGACGAGCATCGCGATCGCGATGAAGATCCCGATCGAGAGCCCCTGCAGGAGCTTCAAGCCCCAGAAGACCGGCAGCTTCGCCCCGTCGACGATCGTGTTCGAGATCGGGATCGAGGCCCGCGAGCCCTGGAGCGGGCCACCTTGGCCGAACAGGTAGGAGCCCACCCAGATCGCGATCCAGTTGAGCATGATCGTCGAGATCACCTCGTGCGCCCCCACCGTCGCCTTCAGGATCCCGGCGATGCCGGCCCAGGCTGCGCCGGCGAGCGTCCCCGCGACGACGCACAGCGTCACATGCAGCCACGGGTCGAGCGAGGCGAACGACGAGCCGAGCCAGACCGCGAAGATCGTGCCCACGATGTACTGGCCCTGTCCGCCGATGTTGAACATCCCGCAGCGGAAGGCGAACGCAACCGCGAGGGCCGTCAGGATGATCGGAGTCGTGAAGAGGAGCGTCTGCTGCAGGTTCGTGGCGGCGACGGAGCCCGTGTCCCACGGGAACCACATGTGACCGGTGGCAAACGGGATCCGCGCGGAGTAGTTGCCGACCTGGAAGAACCAGCCGAGCCCCGTCCCGGTGAAGATCGCGTGGTAGACCCGAACGGGGCTGTTCCCGGTGAGCGCCACGACCAGGCCGCCCATGAGGAAGGCGAAGACGGTCGTGAGCACGGGTGAGAGCAGGTCCGCGAGGCCGCGAAAGCGCCAGCCAAAATGCTGCTGCGGCGTCGGCGAGACACCCGCGACCGGCTCCTCGTCGAGCTCGTCGGCCTCGAAGTCGCTCACGGGCCGGCGCTCGCGAGCTCCTGCGCTGCCGCTCGGGCTCGGACCAGTGTGGCGAATGAGATCCGCGGGTCCAGCGTGCCGACCCCGATCGCCCCGCTCCCCGCCCCGAAGACGACGTCCTCGCCGCCGTGGTAGACGCCTGCCGCGGCGTCGCGGGCGATCAGGTTCGCCGCGACATTGGGGAACTCGAAGTCCCCGAGCTGGAGCCCGGGAACGTTCTGCTGCTGGGCGGCGACGATCGCCGCCTCGGCACAGAGACCGCGGGCCCCGACGATCACCATGGCGCCTCGTCCGATGCCCGTCAACGCTGCTTCCTTGCACCGCGCGGGAATCGAGCGCGACCATTCGTCGAGCACCGTCGCGTTCGGCAGTGCGTGGTGGACGCCGCCCGCGAACGCGTTCGCGAGGCGTCGCTCCTGGGGGCCGACCCAGGCGACTCGCGGCGCCGTGCCCCCCAGATCGGCGGCGGCGTAGCCGGCGACGATGCCCGCAAGCCGCGCCGCTTGCTCGTCACGCAGCACGAGCCCGACGAGGTTCCCGACCCGGTCGGGCTTCGTGCTCGCGCCGACGAGCGCGAAGTGCGACGCAGGATGGGCCCGCGCCGCGTCGGCGACGGCGGCGAGACCGGCGGAGCCCGCCGCAACGAGCACGAGCGGCGCGTCAGCGACCTGCGCGAGCGTCCCGTGCTCGGCTGCCACGCCGGCCACGTCGAGCGTGAGTGGGCCGACCAGCCCGACCCGGAGCCCGCGCACGGCGGCCGCGGTCGTGGCCGCGGTCGTCGTGGTGGGCGCGGTCGCCTTGCGTGCACCGCCGCAACCCGCTCCGAGTAGCGCGACGACGAGCCCGATCACCGCTCCCAGCCGCATCGGCCATACCGTACTGGGGGCAGCCGGACGAGCCGCTACTGGACCGTCGTCGGGATGCCCGTGATCTTCCCCGCCTTCAGCAGCGCGAACTGGTTCGCGACCGCCCTTCTGATCGCAGCGCCCACCCAGGGGCTCCAGCGGCCGACGGTGATGCCGCCGTTGCCGGTGTGGAAGATCACGTTGGTGCCGCCGGCCGGCTGCCCGGTCCGTGCGGTGCGCACCGCCGCCTCGACGGCGACGTCGGCGCGCTCGACCGCGCTCGTCAGGACGTGCGGGCCGAACGGCGACTGGTCGGCACCCAGCCCGATCGCGACGATGCCCTTCGCCCGTGCCGCGTCGAGCACGCCGACACCGCACGGTCCCGCCGCCTGGAACTCGACGACCGATCCGCGTGCGATCTGGTCGAGCGCCTGGCGCTCACATCTGCCGGCCACGGCGAAGTCGCCGGCATACCCGGTCAGCACCCGGAGGCCCGGGTGTGCCCGCTTCGCCCCGAACCGAAAGCCGGCCAGCGCGCGCTCGACCGGCGGGATGTCGAGCCCACCCACCGAACCGACGGCGGTGCCCTTGCGCCTGGCGGCCCAGAGCCCGGCGGCATATCCGGCGAGGTACCCGGCCTCCTGCTCCCGGAAGAGCAGCCCTTCGACGTTCGCAGGCCTGTGGGCGAGGGTCTTGACGTCGACGTCGAGGATCGCGAACGCCTCGTGGGGAAACGCCGTGGCGACCTGGTCGACGGCGGTCGCCATCACGTAGCCCACACCGATCGTGATCCCCGCGCCGTCCCGGGCACAGGATCTGAGCTCGCGCGTGTAGTCGGGCTCCGAGCTGCCGCGGACGGCTCGGACGACCACGCCGTTTCCCTCCGCGTCACGCAGGCCGGCGACGGCAAGCCGGTTGAAGGCGGAATCGTCCGGTCCGCCGGTGCCGGTGACGAGACACGCGAGGAACGGCGGCTGGACCGCGCCCGACGAGCCGGGCAGGACGATCACGAACAAGGCGGCCAGGACGAGCACCGTCGCGGCAGGCGTGCGCAGGCTACTGCTTGCGATACGGCTTGCCATCGGCGGCCGGCGGGATCGTGCGCCCGATCACACCTGCGACGGCGATCAGCGTCAAGACGTACGGGAGGATGTTGAAGAGCGTCGACGCCGAGGGTGAGTAGACCTGGAGCCGGAGGGCGACGGCGCTCGAGAACCCGAACAGCAGCGCCGCGGCGAACGCGCCGCCCGGACGCCAGTTGCCGAAGATCATCGCGGCGAGTGCGATGAACCCGCGGCCCGCCGTCATGTTGTCGTTGAACGCGCCCCCGCCGAAGCCGTCCGACAGGTAGACGCCGCCTGCGGCCGCGAGGGCGCCCGACAGCACGACGGCGCCGTAGCGCACAGCGAAGACATTGATCCCGACGGTGTCCGCCGCCCGTGGGTGCTCGCCGCACGCCCGGATTCGCAGGCCGATCGGCGTCTTGAACACCACGATGTACGAGACGATCACGAGCAGGAAGCTCAGCCAGATCATGAGACTGAGGTTGCCGAACGCAGGTCCGAGGAACTTGAGACCGGAGATCCATGGGAGGTGCACGTTCGGGATCGTCGAGACGCCCTGCGAGACGTAGTTCCCGTGGTAGAGCTGGAAGAAGAAGTAGCCGGTGATCCCGAGGGCGAGGAAGTTCACCGCCGTGCCGCCGACGATCTGGTCGGCCCGGAGGTGAATCGCGAAGTACGCGTAGACGAGCGCGAGCGCTGCGCCGGTGGCCATCCCGACGAGCAGTCCGACGACCCAGCTGCCACCCACATCGGCGCCCCAGACGCCCCAGAACGCCCCCATCAGCATCATTCCCTCGAGCCCGATGTTCACGACGCCGCTGCGTTCCGAGAACATCCCGGCGATCGCGCCGAACACGAGCGGTGTCGCGAACGCGAACGTCTGCGCAATCAGCGACGCATTGAACACCACGTTCAGGTTCGCGACGCTGGACCGTGTTGCGAGGATGCAGAGCCCGATGCCGATCACTCCCGCAGCGACAGCACCGAGGCCGAGCCGGGCTCGGCCGCGGCTGACGGTCGCGATCCCGAACATGATCCCGACGATCCCCAGGACGACCGCCCAGGTCGCCGTCCGCGCCTGGATCGGAGGGATCCCCAGGAACGCCGCGAAGACACCGAGCGCCATGCCGGCGTAGCCGGTGCTGGCCGGGTTCCGCATCCACCGCGCCACCGGGCTCCGGCCCTGGGAGGTCCAGCTCATGCCGGTGCCTCGGCCGCCGCTGATTTCCGCCTCGGACGAAGCTTTCGGCGCGCTCCCCAGACGGAGAGGATCAGCACGTCGGCGCCCACGAACAGCACCACGAGGCCCTGGATCATGTAGGTGAGGTTGCCGGCGAGCGACGGATCGATCACGTTCGACGACAAGCCGTGCGTCGTCCCGAAGAGCAGCGCTCCGAAGACCAGCGCACCGATGCCGACGCCGACGGCGGTGTTCCGTCCCAGCAGCGCAACTGCGATGCCGAGAAAGCCGACGGAGCTGACGGGGATGTCGGACGTCCCGAAGTGGTAGAGGTAGCCGAGCATGTCCAGAGCGCCGGCCAGGCCCGCGAAGGCCCCTGAGATCGCCATCGCGCGGATCAGGTTCTTCTTGACGCTGATCCCGCCGTAGGCCGCTGCCTCCGGGTTGAAGCCCACCGCGCGCACCTCGTAGCCGAGCGTCGTCCGGTTGAGGATCAGCGCGAAGACGACGAGAGCTGCAAGCCCGACGAAGAAGGCGACATCCAGTCCCTGCAGGCCTTGTACGCCCCAGAAGACAGGCAGTTGCGCGCTCGGCGCGACGTCGTTCGAGATCGGGACGGAGCTGTTCGCGGAGTTCTGCAGCGGCCCGCCGTCACCGAACAGCCAGATGCCTACCCAGATCGCGATCCAGTTGAGCATGATCGTCGAGATCACCTCGTGCGCACCGACCGTCGCCTTCAGGAAGCCGGCGATCCCGGCCCACGCGGCACCGGCGAGCGTCGCACCGCCGACGGCGATCAGGATGTGCGGCAGCGGGCGCATGCCGACCATGGAGTAGCCGAGCCAGTTCGCCACGTAGAGGCCGACCAGGTACTGCCCCTGGCCGCCGATGTTGAACATCCCGCAGCGGAAGGCGAACGCAACCGCAAGCCCGCAGAGAATGAGCGTGGTCGTCTGCAGCAGCGTCTGCGAGAGGTTGTACGCGGAGGTCGAGGCGATATCCGTGGTGGGATGGAAGATCCAGTTGAGGCCGGCGCCGTTGAAGATGTCGCGGTAGGCGAGCAGCGGGTTGTGGCCGGTCGCGAGCACGACGATGCCGCCGAGCACGAAGGCAAGCAGCGCGGTCAGCACCGGGACGACCAGTCCTCCGGCGCGTTGCTTGAGCGCGAAGCGCGCGGCGATCGTGCCCGTCTCGGCTGCTTCCTCGGGCCTCTCCGGCGGCCCGGTCGGATTGGCGCTCACGCGGCCGGACGCTCCCGCCCGCCGAGCATCTCGAGCCCGATCTCCTGTTCGGAGACGTCGCCGGTGTGCTCGCCGACGATCTCGCCCTCGTAGATGACGAGGATGCGGTCGGAGAGCGAGAAGATCTCCTCCAGCTCGAGCGAGACCAGCAGCACCGCGCGGCCCTCGTCGCGCTCGGTGACGAGCCGCCGGTGCAGGTACTCGATCGCGCCCACGTCGAGGCCGCGGGTCGGCTGGGCTGCGATCAGCACCTTCGGGTCGCGGGCGATCTCGCGTGCGACGACCACCTTCTGCTGGTTGCCGCCCGACAGGCCGCCTGCCCGCGCGAGCGGCCCGCCGCCGCGGACGTCGAACTCGCGGATCAGGCGTGCGGCGCGTGCGAGGAGCCGGTTGGGGAACAGCCAGCCCCACTTGGCGGCGGGTGGTTTCGCGTAGTCGTGCAACGCGATGTTCTCGGCGATCGAGAA
This sequence comes from uncultured Thermoleophilia bacterium, assembly GCA_963823265.1. Taxonomy (GTDB): domain Bacteria; phylum Actinomycetota; class Thermoleophilia; order Gaiellales; family Gaiellaceae; genus PALSA-600. The sequence continues at coordinate 140,660 of CAWGLA010000007.1, read as the reverse complement.
TTCCAGGACGAGGCCGCGCCGCTGGCGGTCCTCCGGGATGTGCCCGACCCCTGCGTCGAGCATCTCGCGCGCGCTCGCATCGCGCAGCTCGCGCCCCGCGACCGTGATCGTCCCGCTTTCGCTCTTCGCCAGGCCCGTGATTGCGTCGATCAGCTCCGTCTGGCCGTTGCCGTCGACGCCGGCGATGCCGACGATCTCGCCCGCCCGCACCTCGAACGAGATCCCGCGCACCTTCTCGATGTCACGGTCGTCGCGGACGTGGAGATCCTCGACGGAGAGCAGGACGTCTCCCGGTTGCGCAGCCTCCTTCTCGACCCGCAGCAGCACCTCGCGTCCGACCATCGCTCGCGCGAGCGACTCCTCGGTCGCGCCTTCGCGCGGGACGGTCTCGATCTTCTTCCCGCGGCGGAGCACGGTGATCCGGTCGGCGATCTCGAGCACCTCGTTCAACTTGTGGCTGATGAAGATGATCGACTTACCGTCCGCCTGGAGGCTGCGGATGATCTCGAAGAGCTCGTGGGCCTCCTGCGGTGTGAGCACGGCGGTCGGCTCGTCGAGGATGAGGATGTCGGCGCCCCGGTAGAGCGCCTTCAGGATCTCGACCCGCTGTTCCTGGCCGACCGTGATGTCGCTGACGAGCGCCGCGGGGTCGACGGCGAGCGAGAACCGCTCGGAGAGCTCGCGCACCCGCTTCTCGGCGGTGCGCTCGTCGAGCAGCAAGTTGTGCCGCGGTTCCACGCCGAGCACGATGTTCTCGGCCACGGTCATCACCGGGATCAACATGAAGTGCTGGTGCACCATCCCGATTCCCGATCCGATCGCGTCGCGGGCGGATGAGAACTCGACATGTTTGCCGTTCAGCAGCAACTCACCCGCGTCTGGCCGGTAGAGCCCGTAGAGAATGTTCATCAGCGTCGACTTGCCGGCGCCGTTCTCTCCGAGGAGGGCGTGCACCTCACCGCGGCGCACGTCGAGATCGACGTCGTCGTTGGCGACGGTGCCCGGAAACTCCTTCCGGATCCCGCGCATCTCGAGGACGAGCTCTTCGGTCATCGCGGGAGCATCCTAAACGGAAGATAAAAGGGCGGGCACGAGGCCCGCCCTTTCGCGTTTTGCTTCTTCGTCGACGACGCTCTAGAGGCCGGTCGGGACCTTCAGCGTGCCGGCGATGATCTTCGCCTTGTAGGAGTTCATCAGCGCGACCCACGACTTCGGGACGGAGGGGTTGATCTTGCCGACGCCCATGCCACCGTTCTTCAGGTTGAACACGAGGTCGGAGCCACCCTGGAACTTGCCGCTCTGCGCCTGCTGGATCGCGTCGTAAACGCCCGTGTCGACTCGCTTGACACCGCTCGTCAGCACCCGCTTGGCGTTCTTGTACTGGTCGACATCGACGCCGATGCCCCAGATGCCTGCGTCGTCAGCCGCCTTGAGCGTGCCGAGACCGCAGCCGCCTGCGACCTGGAACAGCACCTTGGCGCCCTGGGCAATCTCGTTCTGGGCAACCGTCTGGCACTTGTCCGTCGCGACGAAGTCGTTCGAGTACTGCACCAGCACCTTCAGCTTGGGTGCGATCTTGTGGACGCAGTACCTGTAGCCGGCGATCCAGATGTCGACCGGCGGGATCTTCAACCCGCCGACGGCACCAACCGCAGTGGCGCCGTTCTTCACTGCCATCTTGGCCGCGAGCACACCGACGAGGCAGCCCGACTCGTTCGCCATATACGTCAGGCCCTCGACGTTCTTGTACGCCGGGAGAACGTTGCCCTTCTTGTCCGCGAACGGCGCGGTGTGCACCGTGTAGTCGGTGATGGCGAAGTTCACGTTCGGAAACTTCTTCGCGTACGTCGCCTCGGTCGGCGCGAGCAGGAAGCCTGCCGCGACGACGAGCTTCGCGCCCTTGCGGATCGCCGTGTTGAAGTTCGGCGCGTAGTCGCTCGTCGAGTTCGACTGCAGAGCCAGCGTGCCGACGCCCAGCTTCGACTTCGCCGTCGTCAGGCCCTTCAGCTGGTTCTGGTTGAAGCCCTTGTCCGTGAACTTGCCGATGTCACTCACGAGCGCCACTGTGAATGACCCCTTCTGCGTGGTCGGCGCCTTCGCACTGCCGAATGCCGTGGCCGTGACGACCACTGCGGCGAGTGCGACGACGCACGCCAGCATAATCCCGCGAGAAAACTTCACGTGCCCTCCTCTTATTTTGGTCTGACCGGGGGGATTGCGGGCGTAGCGTAGCCCGTCCACAGGTCGAACTGCTAATCGGCTGCGACGCGCTCGAGATCGTGCTCGGTGAGGAGCACGCGGCGCGGCTTGGAACCTTCATACGGGGAGATGATCCCCCGCCGTTCCAACATGTCGATCAGCCGTCCCGCTCTTGTGTACCCGACCCGCAAACGGCGCTGCAGCAGGCTCACAGACGCGGTCTGTGCGGTCACGACGACCTCGATCGCCTTGTCGAGCAGTGGATCCTCGTCGGGGTCGAACTCGCCGTCCTCACCGTCCGAGTCGTCGGCGAAGACCTGCGGCAACTCGAGGAAGCTCTCGTCGACGTGCTGTTCTCGTTGTGTCCTCGTCTGCTCGACGATCAGCGCGATCTCCTCCTCGGTCACGAACGCACCCTGGACGCGCTGCAGCCGCGAGGTGCCGAGCGGCTTGAACAGCATGTCGCCCTGGCCGAGCAGGCTCTCCGCCCCGTTCTGATCGAGGATCACGCGCGAGTCGGTCTGCGACGAGACGGCGAAGGCGATCCGCGACGGCACGTTCGCCTTGATCATGCCGGTGATCACGTCCACCGACGGTCGCTGCGTCGCGAGCACGAGGTGGATCCCGACGGCGCGCGACTTCTGGGCGAGCCTGATGATCGAGTCCTCGACCTCCTGGGGACTGACCATCATCAGGTCGGCGAGCTCGTCGATCACGACCAGCAGGTACGGCAGCTCGTCCTCCCCCCGCTTGCGGAACGAGCGGTTCGCCTCGGCGAGGTTGCGGGCGCGCACCTGGCTGAGCCGCTCGTAGCGCCGCTCCATCTCGCTGACCACGTTCAGCAGCACCGCGCTCGCCTCTTTCGGGCTCGAGACGACGGGCGTCAGGAGGTGCGGGATCGACTCGTAGTAGTTGAGCTCGATCTTCTTCGGGTCGATCAGGATCAGACGCGCCTCGTCCGGCGTCGCGCGCAGGAGGATCGAGGTGAGGATCGCGTTGATGCAGCCCGACTTGCCCGAGCCGGTCGTGCCGGCGATCAGGATGTGCGGCATGCGCGCCAGGTCGGCCCAGACGGCGGCGCCGGAGATGTCCTTGCCGAGCCAGACGCTGAGCGGGCTCGCCGTGGCGGGCAGGTCGTCGTAGATGTCGCCGAGCGTGACGAGGTTCGGGCTCAGGTTCGGCACCTCGACGCCGACGGCCTGCTTGCCCGGGATCGGTGCGAGGATGCGGATCTCCGTCGTCGCGAGTGCGTAGCTGAGATCGTCCTTCAGGTTCGCGACCTTGCCCACCTTCGTGCCCGGCGCGAGCTGCAGTTCGTACCGCGTCACGCGCGGGCCGGAGATCTGCCCGATCACGGTTGCGTCGACGCCGAAGTGCGCGAGACAGGTGACGAGAGCCTCTGCGACCCGGGCGTTCGCCTCTCCGGTCGGGCCGCTGCCGGGCTTCGACTGCTTCAGGAGCGCGCGATCGGGGAGCTTGTAGTCAGCGACGGGTGCCGGGCTCTCGAACAGCGTCTCCTGGGTGTGCTCCTCCGAGAACGCATGCGGCGCCTCTTCCTCCTGCACGAACAGCACAGGCGGCGGCCCGGAGACGGAGTCCGAGACGAGATCGGGGTAATCCTTCCGCACGTCGACCGGCGGCTCCAGAGCATGCTCGGGTGTGAGCTCCGGCAGGCCGTGCTCGCGGGGCGCGCGCTCACGGCGCACGCGGGTGTGTGCACGATGCAGTTCGTGCCCGGTGCGACGGAGGATCGCGCCGAGGCTCGCACCGGTCAGGAAGAGCGTCCCCGCGACCGTCAGGAGGACACCCAGGATGGTGGCGCCCGTCGTGCCCAGCCCGAGCGAGACGAGCGACTCGAGACCGTCGCCGACGACGCCGCCGTGCGCGGTGCCGAGGGTCAGCAGGAGCCCGGTGAGCGCGACCGCGAGCCCGAGTTGGAACGGTCGAACGTCGACGAGCGCGCTCTTCGCCACCATCAGCCCCCCGAGTGGGATCAGGATGACCGGCGCAAGATACGCCGCGGCGCCGACGGCGCTCCTCGCCAGGTCCCCGACGGGGCCGCCGCTGAAGCCGAACCAGAGCACGGCCGCGAGGAACACGCCGAGCGCCGCGAGGCAGAGGCCGATCAGCTCGGGATGCTGGTGGGCGTGCGCGAGCCTGAGCCCCTTGCCGCGACGCTTGCGCACCGTTCGCTTCTTGACGCGGCTGGGCGTCTTGGGGGAGGCCTTGTGAGGCCGCTTGCTGCGCGCCATGCAGGCGCACTTCGCGCTGCGCCGGGTCAGTCCTTCCGAACGTAATAGGCGGTGAGCATTCCGAAGTACGTCGGGACCTCGTACGAGAGCAGCTCGCCGGCGAAGTCGTCTCCGAGCGCTCCGTGCAGCATCAGCAGCTGCCAGAAGCTGTCGGCCTTGGCGGCGACGGCGAAGCCCGGGTCCCAGCCGCGGAGCGCTTCGAGCCGGTTGTCACGGACGATCGTCTGGATCTCCTCGTCGTACTCGGCCGACTCGGGTGCGAACCCGTACGGGCCGTCGACCGTGTGGCCGTGCCCGTGGTCGGCGCTCGCGACGAGGGCGACCCTGCGGTGCCCGGTCGCGGCGGCCAGGGCCGCGCCTGCCCGGACGTGCTCGTCGTTCGAGAGAGCACGGCAAGGGCTGACGACGACGGCCGGGGCACGCATGAACCAGAGCGGGATCAGGGCGCCCCAGTCGAGCGGCATCGTCGACGATCCTGCGGCTGTCGCCCCGAACGTGACCCCGAGCGCCGGCAGGCCCGCCTCCCGGAGCGCCTCGACACACGCATCGGCGAGCTCGGGGTCGCCCGGCCCCTCGTAGCGGGTGTCGGCTTCCGTCCACTGTGAGGCGTCACCTTGCAGGCGCACGGAGCGGACGACGGCGAAGTGCCCGTCCACGTGCACGCCGTGCGGAGTGATCACGATCACCGCCTCCGGCCGCTCGGAGGCGAAGCGGTGGCCGAGCTCCTCCATCCCTTGGCGTGTCGGCGCCTCCGGCTGGTCGAACACCGGCCCGCCGTGCGGGGCGATGGCCGCGAAGACGATCACGGCAAGCTGCTGATGCGTTCCACCACGAGCTCTGCGAAGCGCTCGCCGTCGATCTCGAGGGCGACCTTGGCGTTCGGCGCTCCGAAGTGCTCGCGGTTCCGCCAGTCGACATTCGTCCGCCCCCAGCTCGGCCCCGTCGTGCAGTCGACCTCGATGAAGGCGTCGCGCACGTCCACGAGCGTCGGGTCGATCAGGTGGGCGATGCAGACGGGATCGTGCATCGGCGAGCCGTTGAGATCTGGATACCGGGCCTTGTGGAAGCGTGCGTAGAAGTCCATCAGCTCGGCGACGACCTTGCCGACCCGCCCCGCCGCGCGCATGCGCTCGGTGTGCGCGTCGGTGATCAGCGCGCGGTGCGTCACGTCGAGGCCGACCATGGTCGTGTCGAGCCGTTCTGCAAAGACGCGCTGCGCGGCTTCGGGGTCGGCCCAGATGTTGAACTCGGCCGCCGGGGTGCGATTGCCCTCGCCGACCGCACCGCCCATCAGGACGATCCGGTCCGGTCGTGCATCCGTGTGGGTCGCGAAGGCGAGGCCGACGTTGGTCAGCGGCCCGGTGGCGACGAGCGTTGCCTTCGGCGCGGCACGAAACCGCTCCGCCAGGTATTCGACCGCGTGCTGCGCCTGCGCCGCAGTGCCCGCGGCGGGCAGATCGGGGCCGTCGAGGCCGGATTCGCCGTGCACGTGCGCCGCAACGTCTCGGCCGCGGACGAAGGGTGCGTCGGCGCCCGCGTAGACGGGGACGTCCGAGCGGCCCGCGAGCTCGAGCACGCGGAGGGCGTTCGCGGTCGTCTTGTCGAGCGTCTGGTTGCCGGAGACGGTCGTCACGCCGACGAGCTCGAGCTCGGGCGAGGCGAGCGCGAGCAGGATCGCGATCGCATCATCGTGGCCCGGGTCGCAGTCGAGAATGATCGGGAGCGGCGTCATGGCGCGAGTATCGCCTCCAGCTCGGCGGCGGTGGGCAGGGAAGGCTGCGCGCCGAGGCGTGACGCGGCAAGCGCACCTGCCGCACAGGCGCGGCTCAGCGCCTCGTCCCGTGAACGGTCCTCCAGCAGCGAGACGACGAGGCACGCAGCGAAGGCATCTCCTGCGGCCGTCCCGTCGACGGCGACGACGGCCGGCGGCGTCGCGCGCGCGACCTCGCAGCCGTCCTCGAACAGCGCGGCCCCTTCTGCGCCGTACGTGACGGCGACGAGCTTCCCGCGCGAGACGACCTCGTGTTCGAGCTGGTTGACGATCAACAGGTCGGGAACGACGTCGATCGGCCGTGCGGGCGCCGCGTTCAGCGCGAAGAACTTCGCACCACGCGCGGCGGCTGTGACGACGTCGTCGGACACCTCGAGCTGGCAGAGAACCGCGCCGCCGGGCGAAACAGGGCGCACAGCCGCATTGGCGCCGGGGACGACGACGATCTGGTTCTCACCGTCGGCGGCGACGATGATGACGGCGATCCCGGTCGTGCCGGTGTGGTCGAGCTCGAGGTCGACGCCCGCACCCCGCAGTCCCGCGAGCGCCTCCTCCGCGAGCAGATCGGTCCCGACCGCCCCGATCATCCGCACACGTGCGCCGAGCCGCGAGGCCGCGACCGCCTGGTTCGCGCCCTTCCCACCGGGGAAGCGCTCGAACGAAGCGCCGGAGACCGTTTCCCCGGGCCGCGGCAGCCGCGCGACGCGGGCGACGAGGTCGAGGTTGATCGACCCGACGACGGTGAGGTCGACAGTCACGTGTCGAGCCTAGAGGTGTCTGACACCTGCGGTGTCGGACACCACTGCTCGGTCAGGCCGCGATCGCCCTGAGGTCGTCGTGCGCGCGGCCGAGCAGGTTCTCGCGCAGGTCGAAGAGGCCCGCCCAGAGCGAGCTCTTGTCGATCGACGACTGCCAGCGCGCCTGCGCGGACAGCCCCTCGAGCGCCCGCACGAGCACGGCCAGCTCCAGGTACGCGGCCGCGACGCGGTGCGGTGCGACCCGGACCCCCGCGCGTTCCAGGACCGGCTCCCAGTCCACGAGCTCTGCCGGCCCCGGCTCGCCGAACCAGGACCGCCCCTCCGCGTGATCTGCCTCCAGCTCGAGCAGGTAGCGCCCGAGCGGACGCTCCAGCCCGGCGAGCGCCGTCTCGACGCGATCTGCGGCCCGGCGGAGCGCGGCCTGACGACGGCCCGGAGTGCTCGGGTCGGCATCACCGCTCCGCCAGCGCTCGAGCAGGCGGCAGAAGGCGAGCGAGGACACCTCGACGCGAGACGAGCTGCCCGATCAGCTTCCGCGCGGTCGAGTCGTCGACCGCGTGCTCGGCGATCACCGCCGCCCATTCCGGGCGCGTTCCCAGTGGGGTCGTCAACGGCCCCGCTCCAGTCATACCTCGATCACCACCGGGAGGATCATCGGCCGCCGGTGCGTCCGGTCGTAGACCAGCTGCCCCAGCCCGTCGTGGATGTGCTCCTGCAGGAGCTTGACCTCGCGAATGTCGTCGGCGAGCAACTCGCGGACGATCTCATGCGCCTCCTGGCGCATCTCGGCCAGCAGCTCGTCGCTCTCGGCGAAGCCGCGCGTGATCAGCTCGGGCGCCGCGGCGCGGCACCGTCGCTGAGCGTCGTGACGACGATCAGGACCCCGTCCTCCGACATGTGCCGGCGATCGCGCAGCGCGACATCCGAGATGTCGCCGACCCCGAGCCCATCCACGTAGGTGACGCCCGCGTCGATGCGGTCGACGATCCGCGCCCCGCTCCGGGAGAGCTCGACCACGTCACCGTTCTCCGCGATCACGATCGAGCTAGCCGGCACGCCGGCGTCCTGCGCGAGGCGGCGTGCGCAGCCTGCATCCGATACTCGCCGTGGATCGGCATCACCGCCTTGGGACGCAGGAGGCTCAACAGCGTCCGCAGCTCCTCTGCGCGCGCGTGGCCCGAGACGTGCACGTCCGCGTTCTCCTCGTGCAGGACCTCCGCCCCGTTCCTCGTCAACCGGTTGATCGCGTCGTGCACACGCAGTTCGTTGCCGGGCACGGGGCGTGCCGAGATGATGACCGTGTCGCCGCGCTCGACCTTCACCGCCGGGTGATCGTTGTACGCGATGCGCGTCAACGCTGAGAGGGGCTCGCCCTGAGACCCGGTGCAGATGATCAGCTGCTCTCCCGGCGGCACGCCGTCCAGGTCGGCCGGCTTGACCAGCACATCCTCGGGCACCTCGACGTAGCCCAGGTTGCGCGCGACGTTCATGTTGCGCCGCATCGAGCGCCCGACGACGACCACCTTGCGCCCGGAGTCGACACCGACGTCGATCGCCTGCTGCATGCGGTGGATGTTCGACGCGAAGCTCGAGACGAGGATCCGCCCGCGGCGCACCGGGATGATCTGCCGGAATGCCTCACCGACGACGCGCTCCGAGCGGGTGAACCCCGGCCGCTCGGCGTTCGTCGAATCTCCGAGCAGCAGATCGACACCGCGGTTGCCGAGCGCGGCGAGCCGGCCGACGTCCGTGCGCAGTCCGTCGACCGGCGTGTGGTCGAGCTTCCAGTCGCCGCTGTGAAAGACGAGCCCGGCGCGCGTCTCGATCGCGATGCCGACGGCATCCGGGATCGAGTGCGCCATGCGGATGAACTCCAGCTTGAACGGCCCGAGCTCGATCGGCGCCTTTCTCCGGCTCGGCTTCGCGCAGCTCGGCCGCGCGCAGTAGCCCGTGCTCGTCGAGCTTCGACTTCACCAGCCCGAGCGTCAGCCGCGTCGCCCAGATCTCCTCCACGCGGATCTCGCGCATCAGGAACGGCAGCGCGCCGACGTGGTCCTCGTGCGCGTGCGTCAGCACGACGGCACGGACGCGCTTGTCGCGCAGGTAGCCGAAGTCGGGCAGGATCACGTCGACACCGAGGTGCTCGTCGCGCGGAAATGCCATCCCGGCGTCGACGACGATGATCTCGTCGCCGAGCTCGTAGACGGTCATGTTCTTTCCCACCTCGCCGAGCCCGCCGAGCGGGATCACGCGTAAGACGTCGTTGGCCATTCGGAGGCCAGTCTAGGCCGCGACCAGCAGGCCCAGCCGTTCGAGGCACGCGCGGACGGCCGCACCTCGGCCTCGGTCGGCGCCGGGAGGGCAATCGGTGCCCTCCCACTCCATGGCCGAGCAGGTTGAGCGCGGCCTTGATCGGGAGCGGATTCGTCTGGACGCCGAGGAGGTCGTAGGCAGGCGCAAGCTCCCGGTCGATCTCGCGGCCGCGTTCGACCTCCCCGCCAGGGTGGCACGTACCTGCTCGGCGACCTGTGGCCCGACCACATGCGTGTGCACGCAGATCCCACCGATGCCGCCGAGCTCCAGCGAACGGCTGCACGAGCGCGTCGTCGCCGGCGTAGAGGTCGAGACCGGTGTCGACGATGTGCCTTGCCTCGACGAGGTCGGCGTTGGCCTGCTTGACCGCGCGCACCGTGTCGATCTCGGCGAGCCGCGAGATCGTCTCCGGCTCGATGTTCACGACGACGCGCGCCGGGATGTTGTACACGACGATCGGCTTGTCGCTCGTGCGGCGCGATCGCCTCGAAGTGCGCGACGATGCCGCGCTGCGGCGGCTTGTTGTAGTAGGGCGTGACGACGAGGAGCGCGTCGGCGCCAAGATCGTGCGCGCGCTCCGAGAGGTGCATCGAATGGCGAGTCGAGTACGTGCCGGTGCCTGCGACCACCGTGGCCTGGTCTCCGACCGCCTCGATTGCGGCGCGAAAGAGGTCGAGCCGTTCCTCATCGGTGAGATTCGGGCTCTCACCGGTCGTGCCGGCGACGACGATCCCGTCCGAGCCGTGCTCGACGAGGTGCCGGGCGAGGCGCTGGAACGAGTCGAAGTCGATCGACTCGTCCTCGCGGAACGGCGTGACGATCGCCGTGAGGATGTGCCCCAGCATCCGATGGAGGATACTCCCGCGATGGCACGGTTCGTCCTCGTGCACGGAGCCTGGCACGGCGGGTGGTGCTTCCACCGGCTCGCAGACGAACTGGAGGCCTTGGGGCACGAGGTCGCCTGCCCGGACCTGCCCTGCGACGAGATCGGCTTGACGCCGATCGACTACGCGGGCCTCGTTGGGCCACAGCCGGATGCGGTCCTGGTCGGCCACTCCCTCGCTGGGTTGACGATCGCGCAGATCGAAGCGCGCACCCGCGTCTATCTCGGCGCCCTCCTGCCGGTCGAGAACGTCTATGCCGACGCGTTCGTGCACGGCTTCGGCGGTTTCGTGCGCGATGCCGACGGCCGCTCGTACTGGCCGGATGCCGACACGGCAGCCGTCGGGATGTACCCCGATTGCTCGCGCGCGGATTCCGACTGGGCGTTCCCGCAGCTTCGCCGTCAGGCACCGTTCGACGCGGTGATGGGGCCGTTCGGCGACGGCGACATCGTCATCGCGACCCTGCGCGATGGCGCGGTCGACTCCGACTGGCAGATCCGCACGGCCCGCACCCACGGCGCGCGGGTGATCGAGCTCGACGCGGGCCACTCGCCGTTTCTCACGCAGCCCGACGAGCTCGCGAGCGTGCTCAACTCGCTCGCCTGAGCAGTACGACGCGCTCGGCAACCTGCTCGATGTTCCCCGCAGCGCGCAGGAACTGCGATTCGTACGGCCGGCCGGCCAGGCCGACGAGCGCCTGCGGGGCCAGCTCGAGGAGGCGGGCCAGCACCGGCTCGATGTTGCGCTGCTCGTAGAGCACGTCGGCGGCGAGCGCCAGGTCGAAGCGGTCCGGCCAGGGAAGGCGCCAGTCGCGAACCTCCGCGACCAGGCCGAGCCCGTTTCGCTCCGCGTTCGCACGCAGCAACTCGATCGCGTCCACGGCCCAATCCGTCGCGGTCACCTGCGCGCCGCGCGCGGCCGCGACGAGCGACGGGACGCCGAGCCCACAGCCGAGCTCGACGACCCGTAGGCCGACGAGCTCCGGCAACGCATCCGCCAGGGCGGTCGCCGCGGGCCAGAGCTCGGCCCAGTAGGGCAGGAACTCGTCCTGCGCGAACGCTGCTTCGTCGATCAGGGCCTCGGGGGAGATCGGCCGGCGCAGGACAAGGTCGATCTCCCCCAGCCTGATGCTCTCGTCGCGCATGTCAGCCACGACGAGAGCATGCCTTCACTCGAGCACGTGGATATTCCGCGCCGAGCAGATCTCCTTGAGCGCGTCCGGCCAGACGGAGACGCTTACTTCGCCGAGGTGCGCCTTGTGGAGCAGCAGCATCATCGTCCTGGCCTGGCCAATTCCCGAGCCGATCGACAACGGCACCTCGTCGCGGAGGACCGCCCGGTGGTATGGCAACTGGACGAGCTGCGTCTGCCCCGAAAGCTCGAGCTGGCGGCGGAGGCTCGTCGCGTCGACCCGGATGCCACCCGACATCAGCTCATGGCGCCGACGGGTGACGGGATTCCAGACGAGGATGTCGCCGTTCAGGCCGTGCATCGGACGTCCGTCGGCCGAGAGCGTCTCGGTCGACCAGTCGTCGTAGTCGGCTGCCCGCAACTCGTGCGGCAGGCCGTCTGCGAGCGGCCAGCCGATCCCGTAGATGAAGACGGCGGGGTGCTCGCGGAGGATCATCGTCTCCCGCTGCTTGCGAGGGAGATCCGGGTATGCGGCAAGGATGTCCTCGGCGTGGAGGAACGTCAGTTCGTCCGGCAGCGTCCCCCAGTACCCGAGCACCGGCCATTCGTCGATGAGCACCGTCTCGGCGGCTTTGAGAGCCCGCCAGATCCCGCGCACCGTTTCGGTGAGGTAGGCGAGGGTGCGATCCTCTCGACGGATCGCTCTCTCCCAGTCCCACTGATCGACGTACGCGCTGTGATCGTGATCGAGGAAGTAGTCCTTTCGCACGGCACGCATGTCGGTGAGGATCCCTTCGCCCGGCCCGCATCCGAACTGGCGAAGAGCGAGCCGCTTCCACTTGGTCGCGGCCTGCACGACCTCCGCGTCGAGCGGATGCACGTCGTGGTCGTTTGCGATGTGGAAGGTCACCGGTGTGCGCGAACCATCCCGGTCGAGGTAGTCGTTGACGCCGCTCGACCGGTCGACGATCAAGGGCACCTGCACCTGAATGAGGTTCAGCTCCTCGCAGAGCCTCTCCTCGATCACACGCTTCGCCACGTAGAGCGCGCGCATCGTCTCGCGTGGTGTGAGCGCTGAGCTGTAGTCCTGTGGCAAGACGTCGGCGAGCTCGGTGTAGTTGCCGATACCGGGGCCCGCGAGATCCGCCTGCTTTTCCAGCGTCGTCATATCGCCTCCGATCTCTACCAGCCGATCGTCCTCCCGGACGTGGCCGGCCGCATCAGGAGAACTACCTAGAGAAGAGCGTCGAGGCCGACCGTCAATCCAGGAGGCAGGGTCGGCAGCTTCTCGAGGGCGAGCAGCACGCCGGGGGTGTAGGCCTCCCGGGAGGTCACGTCGTGGCGAATCGTCAGCACCTGGCCCGCTCCCCCCAGGATCACCTCCTGGTGCGCGTTCAGGCCGGGCAGACGCACCGAATGAATCGGCACGCCTCCACCGAGCCGCTCCGCCGTCAGCTTCGCGGTGCCGGATGGCGCGTCGAGCTTCGCCGCATGGTGCAGTTCGATGATCTCCGCGCGTTCCAGGTAGCGGGCCGCCTGCTCGGCGAAGCGGATCATCAGCACCGCGCCGATCGCGAAGTTGGGCGCATAGAAGACGGGGACCGCCGCAGCTTCGAACTCACTCGTCTCCCAGCCGGTCGTGCCGACGACACTCGGGACCCCGGCGGCGACGGCGGCCCGCACATTGGCCACGGCCGCGTCGGGACGGGTGAAGTCGACCATCGCGTCCGCGTCGCCGAGCTCGAGCACGAGCACGTGCCCGGCCGCCTCGAGCCCCGGCGCGAGCTCGGAGCCGACTCTCCCGTCACGTCCGTTGAGCAGGACGTTCACGCTGCGTGCGCGAGGTCGGGCGTGATCCGCTCGAGCGCAGCAAGGAAGCGCTCCTCGTCCGGCCCGATGCACGCCGCCGACAGTCGCTCGGACGCGAGCAGCGCCGCCGCGAGCTCGCAGATCGATGACGCCTCGACTGCGTCGATCTCCGCGACGATCCGGTCGAGGGACAGGAGCTCGGAGTCCGTGATCAGCGACTTCCCGAGACGGTTCATCCGCGTCGACGTCGACTCCATCGACAGCAGGATGCGTCCCTTCAGGTTCTCCTTCGCGCGTTCCAGTTCACGCGCCGAGAGATTGCCGGCCGCGATGTCGCCGATCTGCTCCGCGGTGATCGCGAGCGCATCGCCGAGATTGTCCTCGCGCGTGCCGAGGTAGACGCCGATCTGGCCCGTGTCCGTGTACTGCGAGATGAACGAGTAGACGGCATAGGCCATCCCGCGCTTCTCGCGGATCTCCTGGAAGAGACGCGAGGACGCCGAGCCGCCGAGGATCGCATCGAGCAAGGACGCGGCAAAGCGCCGCCGGTCCGACCTCGAGATGCCCGGTGCCGCGAGGCAGACGTGGTACTGCTCGGTGTCCTTGCGCTGGAACCGCAGCTGCGGCTGCGGCGCCTGGACGAGCGGCGGCCGGAGGTTCGCCCGCGACGCGGCGCTGCTCTTGCGCCGCTCGAGGCCCTCCTGGACGAGCTCGACGATCCGGTCGTGCTCGATGTTCCCGGCTGCAGCGACCACGATGTTCGAAGGCACATACATCTCGCCGTGGTAGCGCGCGATCGCGGCGTGCGGGATCGACGAGATCACCTCGGCCGTTCCGATCACCGGCCGCCCGAGTGGATGGTCGCCGAAGACGGCGTCCGCGATCAGATCGTGGACGAGCTCCTGAGGCGCGTCCTCGTACATCGCGATCTCCTCGAGCACGACCTCCCGCTCCGTCTCCAGCTCGGCGAACGCCGGCGCGAAGACCATGTCGCTCATCACATCGACCGCCGTCGCCAGATGGTGGTCGGGAATGCGCGCGTACACGAGCGTGTGCTCGCGCGACGTCGCCGCGTTCAGCTCGCCGCCGAGACCGTCGAAGATCTCTGCGATCTCGAGCGCGCTGTAGCGGCTCGTGCCCTTGAACAGCAGGTGCTCGATGAAGTGGGACACGCCCGCCTCTGCAGTCTCCTCGTCGCGCGACCCGGCGCCGATCCAGTAGCCGACGGCTGCCGAGCGGACATGATCGAGCCGTTCGGTGATCACACGCTCACCGGAATCGAGCTCCGTCAGCATCCAGTTCTGCACGGCCGTAGCGTAGTGCCCGGGCCGACCGTACGCGCGCTGTCGATCCTCAGCGGCGGTAGACGATCTCGCTGCGCGGGTCGACATAGAGCGCCGGATCGATCCGCGGCAGCGACAGCGCGGCCGCAACCCCGAGCCCGGCGCAGACACCGGCCAGGAGCGCCGTCAGCGTGGGCTGTGGGACGAGCGTGATCACTGCGAGCACGGCCAGGCCGACGGTGCTCGGGAGCGTCGCGGCCAGCGCCTGCCGCCAGACCGGAGCGATGCGGGCATCCGGCGGCAGGTCGACCGGTTCGGCCGGCGCAGCCACGAAGCGGGCCCGCGGGTCGTTGAAGAGGAGAAACGTGATCGCGATCACCCCGGAGACGAACGCGAGGAGCGCCGACGTGCCCGGAGCCCCGGCGAGCCTCGCCGCGACGAGGAGCAACACGCCGAGCGCGAGCCTGATCGGGATCACTCCCAGCGTCCGGTTGCGCAGGGAATGCAGTGTCATCGCGGGTCGTCCGGGAGCAGCGACCAGACGACCGCGTCCTGTCGCCGCCCGTGCAGCCAGATCGACCTGCGCTCGAGACCCTCACGCTGGAACCCCGCTCGTTCGGCGAGCCGCTGGGACGGCTCGTTGTCCGGATGCGTGCGGAGCTCGAGCCGGCCGACCCCTTCCCGGAACAGCCAGTCGCAGAGGAGGCGAACAGCGCGCGTCATCAGCCCTCTCCCCCGTCCGGCGGCGCCCGCTAGATAGGCCACCTCGTAGTTGTCGCGCGCTCGCCGCGAGGCGATCACGGCGCCCAGCGCCACATCGAGCCCCACCTCGGTGACGACATAGTCGATGCGCTCGCTCGTCGCACGGCCCTCGCGTGCCACCCGCAGGAGCGAATTGAAATCAGCGTCGCGCGGCGTGGCGGGCATGTTCAGCCACGCGTGCACCAGCTCGTCGCGCATCGTCGAAAGAACAACGGCTCGGTCGTCCTCCCGCAGTTCGCGGAGGACGACCACGCCGTCGGTGAGTGATTGCGGTGCTCGAAGAGCCATGGAGTCTGACACCGATCGTGTCAGACACCAGTTCGACGAGAGAGGGCGGCTCGCGCCGCCCTCCACTCGACTCCGCTATTCGCTCCGCGACCCCTCGCGTTCGCGGCGGGGGCCGCCACGGTTGCCGCCGCGCGCGCCGTCGCGGCGCGGACCGCGATCTTCCCGGGGCTCACGCGGCGGGGCGTCCTTCGCCCGCTCGATGAGCTCCTCGGGGCTGACCATCGTGTCGCCCTCGTGCTTCTGCACGAGCTTGAGGCCGATGCGGCCGCGTGCCTTGTCGACTTCCTGGACGACGACATCCAGGACGTCACCGCGTGCGATCACGTCCTCGATGTGGTTGACGCGGCCCGGCCCCACGTTCGAGACGTGAAGCAGGCCGTCCGTGCCCTTCTTCAGCTCGACGAACGCGCCGAAGTCGGTCGTCTTGACGACGCGACCCGTGTAGGTGTCACCGACCTCGGGCTCCTTCGTGAGGTTGCGAATCGCCTCGATCGCAGCGTCGCCCTTGGTGCCCTCCGTGGCGTACACGAGGATCGTGCCGTCCTCCTCGATGTCGATCTGCACCTCGTACTCGGCCTCGAGCGAGCGGATCGTCTCGCCGCCCTTGCCGATGACCATCCCGATGAACTCGGGGTTGATCTGGATCGTCGAGATCCGCGGTGCATGTTCTGCAAGCGCTTCGCGCGGTGCCGAGATCGCCTGGTTCATCCTCGCGAGGATCGCGATCCGGGCGTCCTTCGCCTGGGCAAGCGCCTGCTGCATGATCTCGCGGCTGACGCCGGTGATCTTGATGTCCATCTGCAGCGCGGTGATGCCCTCCTGCGTGCCGGCGACCTTGAAGTCCATGTCGCCCAGGTGGTCCTCCGCGCCCTGGATGTCCGTGAGGATCTCGTACTCGTCGCCTTCCTTGACGAGTCCCATCGCGATGCCGGAGACGGGAGCCGTGATCGGCACGCCTGCGTCCATCAATGCGAGCGTCGAGCCGCAGACCGAGCCCATCGACGAGGAGCCGTTCGACTCCAGCGTCTCCGAGACGATGCGGATGGTGTAGGGGAACGTCTCGGTGGTCGGAAGGACTGCCTCGAGTGCCCGCTGTGCCAGAGCACCGTGGCCGATGTCGCGCCGCTTGGGCGAGCCCATGCGACCCGTCTCTCCCACCGAGTAGGGCGGGAAGTTGTAGTGGTGCATGTAGCGCCGGTCACGCTCGAGTGAGAGGTCGTCGATGCGCTGACCCTCCTTCGCCGTGCCCAGCGTCAGCAGCGACATGATCTGCGTCTGGCCGCGGGTGAAGAGACCCGAGCCGTGCGTGCGAGGCATGACGGACACCTCGACCTCGATCGGGCGGATCTGCGTCGCAGTCCGGCCGTCGGGGCGACGCTTCTCGACCGCGATCTTCTGGCGGACGAGGCTCTTGTAGATCGACTCGCACGCCTTCTTGACGTAGCCCTTCGTCAGCGAATCCTTGACTGCAGGCTCGCCGTCGACGATGGCGGGGCCGACCGGGAACGGTAGGTCGACGCTCTCGATGATGTGCTCGAAGAGCAGGTTGCGCTTCGCCGACTTGAGCTCCTTCGAGTCCTGCTCCGCGTCGGTCAGCCCGCGCAGGTCATTCTCGAACTTCTCGCGAACGACCGCCTCCACGGCGACCGCGCGCTGCTTCTCGAGGATCTGCGCCAGCGACATCCGAACCTGCAGCTCGCCGAAGACCTTCGCCTCGTCGGCGTCGAGCGACGGAGCCCCGACTTCCTTCTCGACGATCTCCTCGACGATCGCAGCCGCCTCACGGAGGCCGTGCTGCTGGATGCGCTCCCAGATCTGGTGGCCGTACGTGCCCTCCAGCCGTTCGGTGACGGCCGGGTCGAGCCACTTCGTCTTGCCGCGGCTCGAGCGCAGCTCGAGCTGGGCGTCGCAGAGCTTCACGATCTCGCGCTGGGCGATCTCGAGCGCCTCGAGGAGCTTGTCCTCGTGCACCTGCTTCGCGCCGGCCTCGACCATCGTCAGGCCGTCCTTCGTGCCGACGACGATCAGGTCGAGATCCGACTCCTCGATCTCCTGCAGCGTCGGGTTGACGACGAGGTCGCCCTCGACGATGCCCATCCGAACGGCGCCGATCGGGCCGAGGAACGGCAGCGGCGATACGGTCAGCGCCGCCGAAACCGCGTTGATGCACAGGATGTCGTGCGCGGTCATCAGGTCGGCCGAGAAGACCGTGGCGACGCACTGCGTCTCGTTGCGATAGCCCTTCGGCCAGAGCGGCCGCACGGGGCGATCGGTCATGCGGGCGGTCAGGATGGCGCGCTCCGTGGGGCGCCCTTCCCGCTTGAAGAACCCACCGGGGATCTTGCCGGCGGCGTACATGCGCTCCTCGACGTCGACGGTCAGCGGGAAGAAGTCCGCGCCTTCGCGGGCCTCCGTCCGGCCCTGCGCCGTGCCGAGAACGACGGTGTCACCGCTGCGGACGAGCACTGCGCCGTCCGCCTGCTTGGCGATCTTGCCCGTCTCGAATGAAATCTCCTTGCCGCCGACTTCGACGGACACGGAAACCGGCACCCCTGCGGGGTGCTCAGCTTCAACAATGGTCATGTTTCTCCTATTCCTCCACTGTGCAATGTGAAGGGTGGAAGTTTGGGTGAGCGTTCCCGAGAGCGCTCACCCAAACTCCACCCTCCGTGACATGAATTGAGACAGCGCCCAGCTAGCGGCGGAGGCCCAATTCCTTGATGAGGGCGCGATAGCCCTCGAGGTTCTTGCGCTGCAGGTAGTTCAGGAACCGGCGGCGGCGGCCGACGAGCTTGAGCAGTCCGCGACGCGAGTAGTGATCGTGCTTGTGCGTACGGAGGTGCTCGGTCAGCTCGTTGATGCGCTGCGTCAGCATCGCGATCTGGACCTCCGGCGAACCGGTGTCCGTCTCGTGCTTGCCGAACTTCTGAACGTGCTCCAGCTTCTCTTCCTTGGTGAGGGGCATGCTTCTCCTCTCGATGATGACGTCACCCAGGTCTCAGCTCGCCGCGAAGGAAGACGCGAGACGGCCGAGGCCGGGTCCGCCAGTAGGGTAGCGGATTCCCGATGAATTCGAGGTTTCAGGCCATGTGCGAGGCTGCAGCGCTCGCGTGGGACGTGCCGGCGCTCGCGGCCGGAGTCTCCGGCGGAGGAGCGTCGGAGACCTTCGCCGTCGGCTGCGACGCGGGCACCCGTTTTCGGGTGGCGTCGATCACGAAGCCGTTCACGGCCATGCTGGCGCTGGATCTGCTCGATCTGGAGGCCGAGACCGGCGTCTGGCCCGCGGCCGTCCGGGTCCACCACCTGCTCTCACACACGAGCGGCTACGACTGCGAGTTGCCCGAGCGTGACCTGGCTCGCTTCGGAGACGGCGACGGCGCGCTCGCGGCCGCCGTGGCCGAGCTCGACTCGGTGCACCGCTTCCTGGGCGTCGAGGAGGTCTGGTCCTATGCGAACACCGGCTACTGGCTGGCCGGGCACCTGTGCGCGCAGGCCGCCGGAACGAGCTACGAGGAGGCGGTCGATCGACGGATCCTCCGTCCCGCGGGCCTGGAGTCGACGTCGTTCGGCGAGCCCGAGCTCGGCGGGACCGGCCGGGATGCGCTCGACGCCGGCTACCCCCGCGCGCGCAGACCGTCGGGCGGACTGGTCTCCAACGTCGACGACCTGTTGCGCTTCGGGGCCTGGCACCTCGATCACCCGGCCTCTGCGCTCATGCGGTCACCACGCGGGAAGCCGACCGCCGGGGTCTATGGGCTCGGCCTCTTCGGCGAGCGCGTCGGCGGGGTCGAGGTCTGGGGGCACGGCGGCTCGTACGGCGGGTTCCAGTCCTCCCTGCTCCTGGTGCCCGCTCGCGGGGCCGTGTTCGCCGGGCTGACGAACGGCAGCCTGGGCGCCAAGGCCCTCTACGACCTCGAGGCCGCGTTCCTCGAGCAGGTGATCGGCGAGCGGCGGGCTGAGGCCGTCCCTGTCGAGCTCCCGAGAGCCGTCCTCGAGTCCCTGGCCGGGTCGTACGTCAACTCCGACGACCGCCTCGAGGTCCGCGCCGTGCCCGGGGGCCTCGTGCTCACCGCCGCCGGCAGCGAGTACCCGGCGCGGGCGATCGGACCGCGCACGTTCGAGGTGACCCAAGGCGACGCGATCCGCGAGCGCTTCGATTTCCCGGTCGAGGGCTTCGGGCGCTTCGGCAGCCGGCTCGCCGAGCGGCTCGCGTGATCCGGCCGGCGGTCGCTGCGGGTCACCCCGCGACGGCGTCGGCCGGGGCGGCGGTCCTCGCCGCCGGCGGGAACGCCGCCGATGCGGCCGTCGCCGCGTCACTCGTCTCGTGTGTGGCGGAGACCCTGATGACCGGGCTGCTCGGTGGCGGCTACGCGATCTACTACGACGCGGGGAGCGGGACCGTGCGCAACCTCGACTGCTTCGTCTCGGTGCCCACCGGTGCGGGGGCGCCGATGGAATCGCTGCCCATCCAGTTCGGCGACGAGCTCGTCGACTACGCGATCGGCGCGTCGTCCTGTGCGGTTCCGGGGCTCCCGGCCGGGCTCGACGCGATCTGGCGCGCACACGGTCGTCTGCCGTGGGCGGACCTCGTCGAGCCGGCTCTGTCCGTCGCCCGTGCGGGCGTCGCAATGCCGAAGGCGCATGCGTCGTGCCTTGCCATGCTCGAGCCCGTGATGACCTTGCGCGAAGGAGCCGAGTTGTACTCGCCGGGCGGCCGGCTGCTGGCCGAGGGCGACCTGCTCCTGCAGCCGGGCCTCGTGCCGGCGCTCGAGCTCGTCCGTGACGAGGGTGCCCCGTCGGTCTACACCGGCTCGATCGCGGCCGCCCTCGTCCAGCTGATGATGCTGCGTCAGGGGTCGGTCACCACCGCAGATCTCGCCTCGTACGCCGCGGCCTGGTCCGATCCGGTCGAATGCTCGTTCGCCGGCCGCCGGGTGCGAACCCGCGCCGGCCTGTCGGGGCTACCGGAGACGCTCGAGCGACTCGATCCCGCCGGAGGCGCCGACGCGCTGCTCGAAGCGCTCGAGTACGAGGGGACGATCGACGGGCACACCACGAACATCAGTGTCGTCGACGCCGACGGGAGCGCCTGTGTGCTGACGTCGAGCCTCGGTCTCGGGTCGGGCGACTGGCTGCCGGGGCTCGACCTGCACCTGAACAGCATGCTCGGCGAGACGGATCTCGTCCGCGAACCGCTCCGCCCGGGAGCGCGCATGGCGAGCATGATGGCTCCCACGCTCGTCTTCGACGCCGAGGGCCTCGAACTGGCGGCCGGCGCGGCCGGCGGGACGCGGCTTCGCACCGCACTCGTCGGCGTGCTGGCTGCGGTGCTGCACGAGGGTGTTCCGCCGCAGCAGGCGATCGACCGCCCGCGGTTTCATCCCGCCGGTCACGTGCTGAACGCGGAGCCGGGCGTGGACGAGCGATGGCTCGCGCGCCTCGAAGCACGCGGACGCGAGGTGCGTCGCTGGGCCGGCTTGCACCATTACTTCGGCGGGGTGAGCGCGGTCGGTCGAACCGGCGTGGGCGCCGATCCGCGTCGCAGCGGCGCCGTGAGCCTCGCCTAGAGCCTCGGCGGGCCGGACGGCCGGTGCGCTGCCCGCGTCTCCTCGACGTCGCGGGCGATCTGTGCGACGAGCTCGGCTTCGCTCGCGAACACCTGCTCGTCCCGAAGGCGCCGCCACAGCTCGACCACCAGCCGGTCGCCGTAGAGGTCGCCGGTCCAGTCGAGCAGGTAGGCCTCGATCCGCTGCTCGGTCCCCCCGTAGTGTGGATTGACCCCGATCGAGATCGCTGCGCGGCGCTCCCCCACCGCCCCGGCGTAGATTCCGAACGCAGGCACGAGCACGGCCGGATCGACCTCGAGGTTCGCCGTCGGGAACCCGAGCGTGCCGCCCCGCCGGTCGCCGCCCACGACCTCCCCTTCCACCTCGAGCGGCCGGCCGAGCAGGCCTGCCGCAGCTTCGACGTCGCCGGCGTGCGCGAGCTGGCGAATCCTCGTCGAGGACACACCCTCCACGAGCGGCACCTCGCGGGCGTCGAGACCGAGCCCGCGCAGGAGCTCCAGGTCGCCGGCGCGCGCCTTGCCGAAGTGGAACCCCGTCCCGGCGACGACCACCTGCGCGCCGATTCCGAGCAGGTACTGCCGTGCGAAGTCGGCCGCCTCGAGACGGGCGATCGCCGGACGGAACTCGACCACGAGCACGTCGTCCACGCCGGCAGCCTCGAGCAGCTCCAGCCTCCGGTCCAGCGTCGCGAGCAGCTCGACGCGGTTTCCGAGCACGGTCCGTGGATGCGGATGGAACGTGACGACGGTCGGAGCCAGGTCGCCGCTGCGGCCTGCGTCGACGGCGGCGCGGACGACCGCCCGATGGCCGAGATGCATGCCGTCGAACGTCCCGATCGCCACCGCACGGGGACGCGTCGCGAGCTCCGCAGCCGACCGAGCGACGTTCATGCGGCTTCGCCACCGCTCGGCGCGCCGAGTGCCAGCACCCCGGCCCGGACCCCTTCCGTGACCAGTTCGAGAGCGTCCGCCGGCAGACGGGCCAGCGCTTCGGCCGCCGGCAGCAGCTCGGCGTCGTCGACGGTGTTCGACTCCTCGACGTCGAACGGACCGACCGCCGTCCGCCGCAGAGTCGTGCAATGCCCGTCGAGCGCCTGGGCGATCGCGCGGACGTAGGTGCCCGAACTGACATGGAGCGACAGGCGCACGGTCTCCCCGGTATACGTGATGACCTCGAGCGAGTGCACGAGCGAACGCCTCACGGGCATCTCGACGACGACGCCCCGACGCGCCAGCTTGTAGGCCCGCTCGCCGCCGATCTTGACCGCCGAGGCGGCGGGGATCGGCAGCTCGACCTCACCGCGGAGGCGCTCGAGCGCCGCTTCGAGAGCGGCCTGTGCCGGAGCTGCGTGCTGCTCGAGCTGCTCGCCTTCCGGATCGCCGGTCGAGGTCGTCGAGGTCAGATCGACATCGGTGACGTAGCGCTTGTCCAGGCCGACGAAGCATGGCGCCAGTCTAGTTGCCGCTCCGGACAACAGGATGAGCAGTCCGGTGGCAAACGGGTCGAGTGTCCCTGCGTGACCGGTCCGGGCGCGCGTCCGGCGCCGGAGCGCCGCGACGATCGCAAACGACGACGGCCCCGCCGGCTTGTCGACCAGCGCGACCCCGACGGGTGTCAGGCCTCGCGGGACCATGAACCTCGAGTCATGGTCCCGCGAGCCTACGCGCCCTGGGCGGCATCGTCGCCCTGCGTCGCCAGCGCGAACTCGCGGCGGATGAAATCGATGATCTCCTCGATCGAGCGCTCCGAGGAGAAGCCCGCAGCCTGGCGGTGCCCGCCCCCACCCGACGCGCGCGCGATCGCCGAGACGTCGACCTCGTCGTGGGAGGAGCGCAGCGAGATCCGCCGGGCCGGCCCTTCGTTGCGCGGCGGCTCACGAATCAAGGCCACCATCTCGGAGCCTTCGACCGCGCGCAGGTAGTCGATGATGCCCTCGGAGTACGGCTCCTCGGCACCGACGTCTGCGAAATCCTCTTTCAGGAGATACGACACCACCAGGCGGCCGCCCTCGAAGAGCTGGGCGCGCTCGAGCGCCCGCGCGAGCAGCTTCAGCTTGGCGAACTGCACCGTTTCGTAGACGTGCCGGAAGATGCCGTGCACGTCGGCCCCCGCCTCGACCAGTTCCGCGGCAAGCCGCAGCGACTTCGGCGTGGTGTTCGAGTACTGGAAGCGCCCGGTGTCGGTGACGAGGCCGACATAGAGCGCAGCAGCGATCTCAGAGGTCAGTGGCACGTCGAGCTCCCGCAGTACGTCGCGCACGATCTCCGCTGTCGAGGACGCGTCGGCGACGATCAGGTTCAGAGCGCCGAACGCCGAGTTGTCGTGGTGGTGGTCGACGTTCACGACCAGCTTTGCGCCTTCGACCGGTGTCGGCTCGGGGCCGATTCTCCGTTCGTTGGCGCAGTCGACGGCGATCAGCACACGCTCCGCCAGGTCAGCCGGCAGCTCACGGTGGAGCTGGGAGAGGTCGAGGAAGCTGTACTCCCCGGGCGTCGGAGCCGCCCCCGAGAGATACATCACGACGTCCTTGCCGAGCGCCTCCAGGGCGAGCACCATCGCGAGCATCGAGCCGAGCGCGTCTCCGTCGGGGTTCTCGTGCCCGGCGACGATGAAGCGGTCGTTGGACCGGATCGCGTCGGCGACGGCCTGCAGGTCATTGTCGATCGTGGTCTGGCTCATCTTCGGGGATTCCCGTGTCTTCCTCTGGGGGAGGTTCCATGGGCAGATCTGCCGCAACCTCGTCGATCAGCTTCGTCATGCGGACGCCCCGCTCGACGGAGTCATCGTAGGCGAACGTCAGCGTAGGTGTCCGTCGCAGGCTCAGCTCGCGGTTGATCCTGGCCTGCAGGACGCCGCGCGCGGAATCGAGCCCGGCGAGCGTCGCCCGGCGCTTCTTCTCGTTCCCGAAGACCGACACATAGATGCGGGCCTCGCCGAGGTCCGGCGAGACGACCACACCGGTGACCGTCACCATGCCGATCCGTGGATCCTTGAGCTCGCCGAGACCCTCCGCCACGACCGCGCGGACCGACTCGTTCACTCGGCGCATGCGCTCGGTCACCTCGGGAGCCTAGATGGGCGGATCAGTCGTCGTCGGGCGCGACGAGCAGCCGCTCGCAGCGGACGAGAGCCCAGTCTCCGGAGGCGAGCCAGCGTTCGGCCCCGTCGGCCAGATCCCCCGCGTCCCGCGCCGATCGCCCCACGCAGGCGACGGTCAGGGTCGCCCGCTGCCAGAGATCGTGGTGGTCGACCTCCGCTACGGCCGCCCCGAAGCGGTTGCGCAGATTGTCCTTCGCGGAGCGCACGAAGTGACGTTTCCCTTTGAGCGACGACGCCTCGGGGAAGTGCAGCTCGACGGTCAGGATCGCGACGAAGCCCGACGCCATGAGGCGAATCGGCCCTAGGACGAAGCGTCGGCCGAGCCCGACCCTGCGGCCGGCTCGTCGAGCGATGTCCGCTCGACCTCGCGCGTCTCGAACACCTCGAGGACGTCGCCTTCACGCAGATCGTTGAAGCCCTCGAGCAGGATGCCGCACTCGAAGCCCTCGGTCACTTCGCGCACGTCGTCCTTGAACCGGCGCAACTGCGCGACGGTCGTCTCGTGGATGCGGGTGCCGTCCCGGAAGAGCCGGACGCTCGAGTTGCGCCGGACGAGCCCGCTCGTGACCATGCAGCCGGCGATCGTCCCGAGACGCGAGACCTTGAAGAGCGCACGCACCTCGACCTCACCGATGATCGCCTCGGTCTCGACGGGCGTCAGCATGCCGACGAGCGCCTGCTCGATCTCCTCGGTCAGCTGATAGATCACGCGGTAGAGGCGAATCTCGACGCCGGCGCGCTCGGCGACGGCGCGCACCTCGGCCGACGGGCGCACGTTGAAGCCGACGATCATCGCCGTCGACGCCGCCGCGAGGTTGACGTCGTTCTCGGTGATGCCGCCGACGCCGGTGTGGATCACGTTGACGCGAACCTCGGGGTGCTGGATCTTGCCCAGCTCGGAGACGATCGCCTCGACGGAGCCCTGAACGTCGCCCTTGATGACGATGTTCAGGTCCTGCACGCCGCCGGCCTGCATCTGCTCGAACAGCTTGTCGAGCGAGACGCCGCCGCTGCGCTGCTTCGCCATCGCCTCGCGCCGCAGGCGCTCGCCGCGCTGCTGCGCGAGCTCACGGGCACGCCGTTCGTTCTCGACGACGCGGCCGAGCTCACCGGCCGGCGGCGGACGGTCGAAGCCGAGGATCTCGACGGGCTCACCGGGGCGTGCCTGCTTGATGCGCTCACCGCGATAGTCGTAGAGCGCCCGCACGCGGCCCCAGGCGTCTCCGGCGACGATCGCGTCGCCGACCCTGAGCGTGCCGCGGTGGATCAGCATCGTCGCTACGGGGCCGCGGCCCACATCGAGGCGCGACTCGATGATCGGGCCCGATGCATCCGCGGACGGGTTCGCGCGCAGGTCGAGCTCGGCGTCCGCGACCAGCAGGATGCGCTCGAGCAGGTCGTCGAGGTTCTCCCCTTGCTTGGCCGAGACACGCGCCACCTGGACGTCGCCGCCCCACTCCTCGGGCTGCAGGCCCTCCGTCGCGAGCTCACTGAGCACGCGGTCGGGGTTCGCGTCGGGAAGGTCGATCTTGTTCACGGCGACGACGATCGGCACGTCGGCGGCGCGCGCATGGGAGATCGACTCCTTCGTCTGCGGCATGACGCCGTCGTCTGCCGCGACGACGAGCACGGCGATGTCGGTCACCTTGGCACCGCGGGCACGCATCGCGGTGAACGCTTCGTGGCCGGGCGTATCGAGGAACGTGATCCGGCGTCCGTTGTGATCGGCCTGGTACGCGCCGATGTGCTGGGTGATCCCGCCGGCTTCGGTGGAGACGACGCGCGTCTTGCGAATCGCATCGAGCAGCGTGGTCTTCCCGTGGTCGACGTGGCCCATGATCGTGACGACCGGCGGGCGCGCCTCGAGTGTCTCCTCTGCGTCCTCGAACGCCTCCGGCTCGACATCGTCGTCGTCGGCGTGCTTGATCGTCACCTCACGCTCGAGCTCCACCGCGATCAGCTGCACCTCGTCGTCGGTCAGCGACTGCGTTGCGGTCTTCATCGTGTTGAGGTTCATCAGCAGCTTGATGATCTGCGGCATCGAAACGCCGAGCGCCTGCGAGAAGTCGCGCAACGTCACACCCGACTCGACGGTGACGGGACCGGTGGGTGCAACGACCTCGCGAGGCTGCCTGGGGCCGCGGTCGGCCGGGCGATCGCCGGGACGCTGGCGCTGGCCCTGCCCGGGCCGGCCGCCGCCCTGGTCGATCACGACGCGCCGCCGGCCCTTGGGGCCTCCACCGCGGGGTCTGATCGGTCTGTTCGGTTTTCCGTTAGCCATGCGTGATCAAGTGTAGAGACGGGACAGTTCCGGGTCGACGTGGACGGTCGTGCGCAGGATTCGGGCAAAGGCCCGGCGCGACGCGGCGCGGTCGAAGCACTGCAGGCGCCGGCACGTATAGACGCCGCGTCCGCTGCCGGCGCCCGGGACGAGCGTGCCGCGCTCCGCGTGGAAGCGCTGCAACTCGCTCTGAG
Organism: uncultured Thermoleophilia bacterium; assembly: GCA_963823265.1. Classification (GTDB taxonomy): domain Bacteria; phylum Actinomycetota; class Thermoleophilia; order Gaiellales; family Gaiellaceae; genus PALSA-600. The sequence goes on along the minus strand of CAWGLA010000007.1, from coordinate 114,069 downwards.
ACGCCTTGCGGCCGCAGCCGGCGCAGGTGCGAACCGGTTCTCCCTTCGTTACTTGGCCTCCTCGATCGGGATTCCGGCGTTGGGATCGTCCTCGACGTGCTGGTGGTGGGCGTGCGCGGCGCCGCTGTCGAGCGTCTGGTCTTCACCTTCGACCGGCGCATCGCCCGGCCCGGCCGGGAACTCCTCCGGCTCCGGGTTGCCGAATGCCGCTGCATCCTCCGTGACCGCCTCGGGCTCGGCGGTGTCGGCGAGTGCCTCGAGCTCGGGCTCCGGCTCGGCGACGATCGGATTGTCCTCGCCGTCGACCTCGTGCAGTGCGAGCTCCTGATGGGCGGGCACTCCGCAGTACTTGGAGCCGGGCAGGGCGGCGTTCGGGCACCGCTTGCCGTTCGAGAGCACCGCTGCGCAGCGACCCGACACGTCGTTCTCGTCACCGGGCTCACCGCCGCCGAAGGCCGCGTCGGCCTCCTGCTGGGCGAACTCGGTGTCCGACGTGATGTCGATCTTCCAGCCGGTGAGGCGGGCGGCGAGGCGGGCGTTCATGCCTTCCTTGCCGATCGCAAGCGCCAGCTGGTCATCGGGAACGACGACCGTGGCCTCCCTGCCCTCGTCGTCGAGATACACCTCTCGGACGCGCGCCGGCGACAGCGCCTTTGCGACGAACCGTGCCGGTTCGTTGTTCCACGGAATGATGTCGATCTTCTCACCGCGGAGCTCCGACACGACCATGCGGACGCGGGAGCCGCGTGGGCCGACGCAGGCACCGACCGGGTCGACGCCCTGCGCGTGCGATTCGACGGCGATCTTGGAGCGGTATCCGGGCTCGCGTGCGACACCGCGGATCTCGACGAGGCCGTCGGCGATCTCGGGCACCTCGAGCTCGAACAGCGTCTTGATCAGCTCCGGGTCGCGGCGGGACAGGATGACCTGCGGGCCTTTGGTGCCCGTGCGCACCTCGCGGATGACGGCCTTGATGCGCGAGCCCTGCTCGTAGCGTTCGCCGTCGACCTGCTCGGGGCCGGGCAGCATTGCCTCGACCTTGCCCAGGTCGACCAGGATGTTGCGGCGGTCCCCGGTCTGCTGGACGATGCCGGTGACGACCTCGCCGACGCGGTCGATGTACTCGTCGTACATCATCTCGCGCTCCGCCTCGCGGATGCGCTGCAGGATCACCTGCTTCGCCGTCTGCGCGGCGATGCGGCCGAAGTTCTCCGGCGTGACGTCCTCCCGTTCGATCAGGTCCTCGGGCACCTGTGACCAGTCGATCTCCAGATCGTCGTCGGAGAGCAGCGTGTGGTTCTTCTCGCCCGTCTCCTCCTCGATGCGCTCGAGGTCGTCGATCGCGTGCTCGCGGGCCTCGTCGAGCAGGCGCAGTTCGAGATCCTCGGGAAGCTCGATCGCGAAGACGCGAAAGTCACCCTTGTCGTCGAGCTCCACCGTCGCGTGCCGGGAGGCGCCCGGTGTCTTCTTGTACGCCGCGAGCAGCGCGTCCTCGAGGGCTGCGACCAGCGTCCCGCTCTCGATTCCCTTCTCGCGCTCGATCTCGCGAACCGCGTCAACGATCTCCTGGCTCATAGCTCCCGCTCCCAGCGGCGGCGAAGCCGCCGCGTCCGCTCTTTGATGAGCTCCGTCAAGCCTACGCTCATAGTTCCCGCTCCCAACGGCGGCGAAGCCGCCGCGTCCGCTCTTTGATGAGCTCCGTCAAGCCTACGCTCATGCCGACTTCCCTTCATCGATCAGATTGGCCCGCACGATCTGGTCGTACGGTATGTCTGCCGGTTCGGCGCCGTTCTGGATCCGTGCGGACCGTTCACCGGCGGAGATGACCGTGCCGCGGGCGCGGCCGGTCTCCGTCTTCACACGCACGTTCATGCCGACCGCCCGCGCGAAATGCTCTTTCGTCCGCAGCGGTCGCTCGAACCCGGGCGAGGAGACCTCGACCGAGTATTCGTCGAGATACGGCCGCAGCACTTCGGTGACGCGCTCGCAGAGAGCGTGGTCGACGCCCTGCGGGTGGTCGACGTAGACGCAAAAGCGCTCTTTGCCCGTGAGCTCGAGTGCGATCACCTCTACGCCGGGCAGAGTCGATTCGACCGTCCGTGCGACGTCGCGTTGCAGTTGTCTCTCCTTGGTCTGTGTTGCCGAGGCCATCTTCGACCAGCCCCCAGAATGAAAAATGGGCGCCGCGCGCCCATCTCGAACGTGCTCGAAATGTCGCCTGCAAGGTAGCAGAAAAGGCTGTATTACAGGAATTACAGGACGATCGTGACTGGGCCGTCGTTGACGAGCTCGACCGCCATGCGGGCCCCGAAGACGCCGGTCTCGACGGGCACCCCGAGCCCGCGCAGCACGGCGCAGAACCGCTCGTAGAGCGCCTCCGCCACGGCGGGCGGCGCGGCGCCCGAGAAGCTCGGACGATTGCCCTTGGCGGTGTCGGCGATCAGCGTGAACTGGCTGACCACGAGGGCCGCGCCGCCCGTGTCGAGCAGCGAGCGGTCGAACTTCCCGTCCGGATTCTCGAAGATCCGGAGCCTGGCCACCTTCTCGGCGAGCCGCGCCGCGTCGGCGTCTCCGTCGCCGTCCGCCACCCCGACGAGGACGCAGAGCCCTGGCCCGATCGAGCCGCCCGGGGCGACCGACGCGCGGGTCACGCGCTGGACAACGGCTCTCACCGCTCGTCGAGGTCGAGAATGCGGGCGGCGTAGGTTTCGGAGCCCGGCTCCATCGAGCTCGCGAGCTTGTAGTGCCCGTTCGCCTCCGTCGTCCGCCCCAGCTGTTCGAGCGCCCGTCCGAGCGCGTAGTGCGCGTAGTGGTCGGTCGGGGAGAGCTCCTCGACAATCGTGCGGAACTCGCGTTCCGCGTCTTCCCAGCGCGCGAGCCTGAAATACGCGATCCCGAGCGCTTCGCGAATCGATGCCTGCTCCGGCTCGAGTCGCTTCGCCCGTTCGAGCGGCACCGTTGCCTGCGCGACCATGCCGGTCCGGAGGCGCTTCTGTCCTTCGCGAAACAGGGTGTACGCGTCGCTCATCGAGACCCCCGTCCGCCTCTATGCCAGGAGCCGCTCGACCTCGTCGAGAATTTCGCGCGCGATGCCGGCCTTGGCGGTCTTCGGCACCACACGCTCACCCTCGCGGGTGATCAGAACGACCTCGTTCTCCCCGACGTCGAAGCCGATGTCCGGACGCCCGACATCGTTGAAGACCACCAGGTCGGCGTTCTTCGTCTCGAGCATCGCACGCTTGCGTGCCAGTCCCTCCGCTCCGTGCTCCGCGGCGAACGCCACGAGCACCTGTCCGGGGTGTTTCCGCTCGCCGAGCGACCGTGCGACATCCGGGGTCGGTTCCAGCTCGACCGTCCAGCCGTGCCCGTCCTTCGGTCGCTTGGTCGCGAGCGCCTCGGACGGACGGTAGTCGGCGACGGCGGCAGCGAGCAGTGCGACGTCGACGTCCGGCAGGGCGAGCGCCGCATCGAGCATCGACTCGGCGGTCGGCGTCGGGATCGCCTCGACGCCGTGCGGGATGCCGACGGACAGATTGGCGGCCAGGAGGATCACCTCGGCGCCGCGCCGGCGCGCCTCCTCCGCGAGCGCGGCGCCCATCCTGCCGGAGGAGCGGTTGCCGACGAAGCGGACGCTGTCGAGCGGCTCCCGCGTGCCCCCTGCGGTGATCAGCACGCGGCGGCCGGTGAGCGGCCCGGGCTCGAGCAACTGGGTCACGCGCGCCGCGATCTCGCCCGGTTCTGCCAGACGACCGACGCCCCACTCGCCCTCCGCCAGTTCGCCCTCGTCCGGGCCTATGAGCTCGACCCCACGCCCGCGCAGTTCCTCGACGTTGGCGCGGGTCGCCGGGTGCGCCCACATGCGTGGGTTCATCGCCGGGGCGACGAGCAGCGGACCGCGGTGTGCGAGGGCTGCCTCGGTGAGCACGTTGTCGGCGATCCCGTGGGCGAGCTTTGCCAGCGTGTTCGCGGTGCACGGCGCGACCACGAGCAGGTCGGCCCTGGTCAGGTGCGGGTAGACGTCCGCCGCCGCCGATCGCCGGGCAAGCGCGAGGAACGTCTCCTCGGTCACGAAGCGCTGCGCACCGGGCGTGACGAGCGGGACGACGTCGTGACCGGCCTTGACGAGCAGGCGCGTCAGCTCGCACGCTTTGTAAGCGGCGATGCCGCCGGTGACGCCCAAAAGAACTCGGCTCATGCCGAAAGTGTGCCGGAGACGCAGCGTCTAGGACACGAACCGGGTCTCGCCTGCGGCGAGAACCAGGTTCGGACGCTACTTCTTGTACTCGTAGACGATCTTGCCCTCGGCGATCTCTTCGAGGGACATCGTCAAGTAGTTCTTCGAGCGCGACTCGATCAGCGGCGGCGCGAACTCGTCGAACGTGCCCTCGCCCAGCTGGTGGTGGTAGTTGTTGATCTGCCGGGCGCGCTTGGCCGCGACGATCACCAGCGAGTAGCGGGAGTCGACCTTTTCCATCAATTCGTCGATGCGGGGATGAATCATGGTCGCGGCATGGTAGCGGTCAGGCCGAGCTCCCGGGCAACGATCTCCGAGAGACGGTCGGCTGCGGCGGCTCGATCGTCGTTTTCGACCACATAGTCGAACTCCCTGCGCTCGGCGAGCTGGCGGTGAGCGGTCTCCATGCGCTCCTCGATCACGCCCGAGCTCTCGGTGGCGCGTTCGCGCAGCCTCCGCTCGAGCTCGGCCACGGGGGCGGTGACGAAGATCGTGACGGCCTTCTCGACCCTGCGCTTGACTCGGAGGGCGCCTTCGGTCTCGAGCTCGAGCAGCGGCGCCTTGCCGCGGGCACGCAGGCGCTCGATCTCGGAGTTGAGCGTCCCGTAGCGGTTCCCGACGTAGTCGACCCACTCCAGGAACTCGCCGGCCCGCTCCTTCGCCGTGAACTCCTCGGGGGTCAGGAACCAGTAGTGAGCGCCGTCCTGCTCACCGGGCCGCTGCGGCCGCGTCGTCGCCGAAACGGCGAGCTCGAGCTCGGAGAACCGCGGCAGGACGAGCTGGATCAGCGTGCCCTTCCCGGCCCCGGACGGGCCGGTGACCACGAAGACGGGCCTGCTCGGGCTAGCGGTGGTTGAAGAGGTCAATCAGCTCGTGCCGCTGGCGGTCGGAGAGGCCGCCGACCGTCTTCGACTGGCTGATGCGGCACTGGTTGAGCAGGCGGGCCGCCTTGACGCGACCGAACTTCGGCACCGCCATGAGCATGTCGAAGACCTTCGCGGTCGAGACGAACTCCGGCGGCTCGCCGAGGATCTGCTCGATCGAGACGGTGCCGGACTTGAGGTCCTTCTTCAGCTGCGCCCGCTTGACACGAATGTCGTTCGCTCGCTTGAGGGCTTCCATCCGCTGATCCAGTGAGCGGACCGGAGCTTGGACCTGAGTCTGGGGTGGCACCATGAGCGCAGCATCCTACCAACCTGTCAGCGCCGTGCAACTAGGACCTTTCCAGCCTAGTTGGCCAGTTTGGCAACGGTTTGGAGCGCAACACCGAATGCATCCTCCGGACGCTCGAAGCCGGCGCGGTGTGCTTCGTCGACGAGCTCGTCGCGCACGCGTGTCGGCGCATCGACGTCGGCGAACAGCACGGTGCCGAGCGCGACATGCGTGGCGCCGCACGCGATCAGCTCGAGCGCGTCGCGTCCGTCCTGCACGCCGCCCATCGCAACGATCGGCAACGCGGTCACGCGTCGTGCCGCGAGCACGGCTGCGAGCGCGACCGGTTTGAGCGCAGGTCCCGAATACCCACCGGCGCCGCGCGCGAGCTTCGTCTGCAGTCGCGCGTCGAGCGCAACGCCGCGCAAGGTGTTGACCATGCTGACACCATCCGCACCTGCCTCCTCGACGGCGCGCACCGTCTCCCCCATATCCCACGTGTGCGGCGAAACCTTGGCGTAGAGCGGCTTTGCGGTCACTTTGCGGCACGCCCGGACGATCTCCGCAGCCGACTCGGGCGCCTCGTCCACGTTCGGGCAACTGAGGTTCAACTCCACGCACGCGACGTCGTCGTGCGCAAGTTGCTCGCACGTCTCGACATAGTCGCGCACGCTGAAACCGCCGACGGAAACCCAGATCGGCACGTCGATCGTGCGAGCCAAGCGAGGCAGCGTTTGGTCGAGGAAGACGACCCGTCCCGGGTTCGCGAGCCCGATGGAGTTGAGCATCCCATGGTCGGTTTCGGCGATCCGAACGGGCGGGTTGCCTTCGCGCGGCTCCGGCGTGACCGTCTTCGTCACGAACGCGTCGAACAGCGCTGCGACGTCGGGCGCCGTGAGCGCGTCGAGGCAACCGCTCGCGTTCAGGAGGAGCAAAGCACCGGTCCTTCGACACACAACCTTTTCAGTTCTCCGTCGATCTCCACGACACAGCCGTAACACGCGCCGTAGCCGCAGGCCATCGGAGCTTCCCAGGCGAGCTGCGCGTCCGGAGCGAGCGCGCGGACCGCGTCGAGCATCGGCTCGGGCCCACACGCGAGCACGTCCCGGTCGAGCGGCATCGCATCGGTGACGAGCACCGGGTCGATCACCACCTCGGCGTTCGGGACGAGCGCAGCGGCTTCGGCGTGCTGCTCGGACCTGAACCCGAGCACGGCGGGTGGGTGCTCGAGCGCCTCGGAGAGATACGGGAACGGCGCGACCCCGATGCCGCCGCCCACGAGCAGCGGACGGTCGACGTCGAGCCGAAAGCCGTTTCCGAGCGGCCCGAAGACGTGGATCGATTCGCGCGGCGCGAGCTGCGCGAGCGCGGTCGTGCCGGGCCCGACCGCATCGAGCAGGAAGCCGAGCTCGCCGGGCGGTGCAAGACAGAGCGACATGGGTCGAGGGAGCACGCGTCCCGGTGCCTCGAGCATGAAGAACTGCCCCGGGATGCCGGGGTCGAGCCCCCCGCGCTCGACCCGGACGAGTGCATACGGGCCGACCGCGTCGACCGCGACGACGCTACGACGCTCGCGCCGAGGCCTCGACATCGATCCGCTCCTGCAGGGAGAGCGCGGTTTCGGCACGGGCATTGGCGATTGCGTGCACCGCGGCGGCGGCACCGGCGATCGTCGTGATGCAGGGGATCCGAGCCGCGAGCGCGGCCTCCCGGATCAGGTAGCCGTCCGATCGCGGCCCCGAGCCGCCTTCGGGCGTGTTCACGACGAGGTTGCAGCGGCCCCGGCGGATCAGGTCGACGACGCTCGGCTCCTCGCCCGGGGTGCTCACCTTGCGCACCTCGTCGACCTCGAGCCCGGCACCGCGCAGCGTTCGAGCGGTGCCGATCGTCGCGACGAGGTGGAAACCGAGCCCGACGAGCGCCGCCGCGACCGGGACGGCGGCGGCCTTGTCGTCCCCTCGCACCGAGAGGAAGACGGCGCCGTCCCGCGGCAGCGGCCGGCCGGCGGCCCGCTCGGCCTTCGCGAACGCGGTCGGCAGGTCGCTTGCGCTCGCCATCACCTCGCCGGTGGCCCGCATCTCGGGACCGAGCACCGGGTCGGCGCCGGGGAAGCGCGCGAAGGGCAGGACCGCCGCCTTCACGCTGACCTGGCGCGGTGGGCGCTCCGCGGGCAGCCCGAGGTCGGAGAGCCGCTCGCCGGCCGCCAGCCTGCAGGCTGCGGCGACGAGGTTGACGCCCGTGGCCTTGGAGGCGAAGGGGACGGTCCGGGAGGCGCGCGGGTTGACCTCGAGCACGAACACGACGTCGTCGACGACGGCGAGCTGGACGTTCAGGAGGCCGACGACGCCCAGCGCAGGCCCGAGGCGCTTGACGATCGACGAGATCTCCGCGGAGGCTGCGACCCCGAGCGACTGCGCCGGCAGCACGCAGGCAGAGTCGCCCGAATGCACCCCGGCCTCTTCGACGTGCTGCATGATCGCGCCGACGTACGTCGACTCTCCGTCACACAGCGCATCGACGTCGATCTCGATCGCATACTCGAGGAAGCGATCGACGAGGGTCGGGCCGTGGACGCCGTGGAATGCCTCGACGACCTGGTCCTCGCTGTGACAGACGCGCATCGCACGACCGCCGAGCACGTACGAGGGGCGGACGAGCACCGGATAGCCGATCCGGCGCGCCGCCTCGGCGGCCTCGACTCCGGACCGCGCGATTCCCCAGTCGGGGCAGCGAATGTCGAGCTCGGCGAGCAGCTTGCCGAACCGCTGCCGGTCCTCGGCGAGATCGACCGCGTCGAACGGCGTCCCCAGGATCGCGAAGCCCGCCGCCTCGATCCCGCGTGCGAGCTTGAGCGGTGTCTGGCCTCCGAACTGGATCACGACGCCTTCCGGCTGTTCGCGCTCGCAGATCGCCAGCACCGATTCCACGTCGAGCGGCTCGAAGTACAGGCGGTTGGAGGTGTCGTAGTCGGTCGAGACCGTCTCCGGGTTGCAGTTGACCATCACTGCCTCGTAGCCGAGCTCGCGATAGGTCTGCACCGCGTGGACGCAGCAGTAGTCGAACTCCACGCCCTGCCCGATCCTGTTCGGGCCCGAACCGAGGATCACGACCCGCTTGCCATCGCCCCCCGGCGCGCCCTCGTCCTGCTCGCCCCACGTCGCGTAGTAGTAGTTCGACGGCGCCTCGACCTCGCCGGCAACGGAGTCGATCCGCCGGTAGACCGGAGCCAGCGTGCGCTGGCGCTCCTCCTCGGCCGCCAGCCCTGCGAGCTCCCGCCGGAACCAGGGGTGCAGGTTCTCGGGCTGCCACTCGAAGTCGCCCTCGAGGCCGCGCTTTGCCTTCACGAAAGCCTCGATGAACGACCGGCCGATGCCCATCGTCTCCCCGACGGACTTCATCTGCGTCCCGAGGGTCGTGTCGGCGTTCGGGAACTTCTCGAATGCGAACCGTGGGATCTTCACGACGACGTAGTCGAGCGTGGGCTCGAAGCTTGCGGGTGTGGTGCCTGTGAGGTCGTTCGGGATCTCGTCGAGCGTGTAGCCGACGGCAAGCCGCGCCGCGACCTTCGCGATCGGATAACCGGTCGCCTTCGAGGCGAGCGCGGACGAGCGCGAGACACGCGGGTTCATCTCGATCACGCGGATGTCGCCGGAGACGCGGTCGCGGGCGAACTGGATGTTCGAACCGCCCGTGTCGACCCCGACCGCGCGGATCACCGAGATCGCCGCGTCACGAAGTTCCTGGTACGCCTCGTCGCTGAGTGTCATCTGCGGAGCGACGGTGACGGAGTCGCCGGTGTGCACTCCCATCGGATCGAGGTTCTCGATCGAACAGACGATCACGACGTTGTCGGCGTGATCGCGCACGACCTCCAGCTCGAACTCGTCCCAGCCACGCACCGACTCTTCGACGAGCACCTGGCTGATGGGCGACTCGGAGAGCCCGCGCTCGACCTGCGCGCGAAGCTGATCGGGCGTGTCGGCGAAGCCGCCGCCGTGGCCGCCGAGTGTGAAGGCGGGCCGGACGACCGCGGGCAGCGAGATGCCGGCGAGATCATCGGCCGTCGTGACGATGCGCGATGTCGGCACGCGCAGGCCGCAGCCTTCGACGGTCGCCTTGAAGAGCTCGCGGTCCTCGGCGCGCTGGATCGCGTCGATCTTCGCGCCGATCAGCTCGATGCCGAGCTCGTCGAGGATGCCCGCCTGCTGCAGCTCGCGGGCCAGGTTGAGCGCGGTGCCGCCGCCCATGGTGGCGAGCAGCGCATCGGGCCGCTCCCGGCGGAGCACTGCCGCCACGCCTTCGACGTCGAGCGGCTCGAGATACGTGCGGTCGGCGAATCCGGGATCGGTCATGATCGTCGCCGGGTTGGAGTTGACGACGATCGTGCGGAAGCCGTCCTCGCGGAGCACCTTCAGGGCCTGGGACCCCGCGTAGTCGAACTCCGCCGCCTGCCCGATCACGATCGGGCCGGAGCCGATCAGGCAGATCGATCTGAGATCGAGGCGTCTAGGCAGCGGACTTCAGCCCCTCGACCCACCGGCTGATGATCGGTGCCGCGTCGTGCGGCCCGGGCGCCGCCTCCGGATGGAACTGCGCCGAGCGGGCGCGGAGCTCCGGATAGTCGAGGCCCTCCACGGTGCCGTCGTAGAGGGAGCTGTGCGTCACGCCCGACTCGTCGCCGGCAGCGACCGCGAAGCCGTGGTTCTGCGACGTGACGAGAACTCCGCGGCTGCGATGGTCGAGCACCGGATGATTGGCGCCGCGATGGCCGAACGGCAGCTTGTAGGTCTCCTTGCCGGTTGCGAGCGCGAGCAGCTGGTGACCGAGGCAGACGCCGAGCACGGGCGTGCGTCCGAGCAGCTCTCGCAGCATCTCCGTCTCGGCCGACAACGGCGCAGGGTCCCCGGGGCCCGGTGAGAGCAACACGCCGTCGTAGCCGGCGAGCGAGTCCGCATCGGCATCGTGCGGAAAGACGTCGACGGCGGCGCCGCACCCTGCGAGCCGACGGAGGATCGAGCGCTTGCAGCCGTAGTCGACCACCGCCACTCGAACCCGGCCTTCGGGGGCGAACGTGTACTGCTCGTGCGCAGAGACACCCGAGACGAGCGCGGCGCCGGTCATCACCGGCTGCTCACGCACGGCGGTGAGAACCTCGTCGACCGAGGTCTCACCCGTCACCGCGGCCGCGCGCATCGCCCCACGGTCGCGCAGGTGCAGAACGAGCGAGCGGGTGTCCACCCCGGTGAGCCCCACCAGCCCGTGCTCATGCAGCCAGTCGGTCCACTCCGGGCCGCGCGCGTCTCGCATCACGACAGCCTTCACATGCGGCCGCCGAGATTCGTTGCGCGACTCGTCGACGCCGTAGTTGCCGATCATCGGAGCGGTGAAGCAGACGATCTGCCTTTCGAAGCTCGGGTCGGTCGCAACCTCCTGGTACCCGCTCATCGAGGTCGTGAACACGGCCTCACCGAAGGCGAAGCCCTCGGCGCCGACCGAGTGCCCTGCGAAGACCGTCCCGTCCTCGAGCACCAGCGCGGCAGTTCCCGCTCCGGCGGCGGCCAAGCCGCCACCTGCGCTCCTGGCCGGCTCCGTCGAGCCTACGCCGGTTCCCGCTCCGGCGGCGGCCAAGCCGCCACCTGCGCTCCTGGCCGGCTCCGTCGAGCCTACGCCGGTCACAATCACGGTTCGAACACCACGCGGCCGGCCGCGACGGTCAGCTTGACGCGACCGCGGAGACGCCGGCCGATGAGCCACGAGTTGGTCGAGCGCGAGCGGAAAGCAGATGGCTTGACCCGCCAGGTGGCATTCGGGTCGATGAGGGTCAGATTGGCCGGGGCACCGACGACGATGCGGGGACGATCGAGCCCGAAGATCGCCGCAGGCCCGGCGGACATCCGCTGCAGGATCGTTTCGAGCGGCAGCAGACCAGGTTCGACGAGTTCGGTGTAGAGCACCGCGAACGACGTCTCGAGACCGGTGACACCGAACGGTGCTGCCTCGAACGGCACCTCCTTCTCCTCGGGGGAGTGCGGCGCATGATCGGTCGCGATCGCGGCGATCGTGCCGTCCCTCACCGCGTCCACGAGCGCGGCGCGGTCCTCCGCCGTGCGCAAGGGCGGGTTCATCTTCACGTTCGGGTCGAGCGTCCGCACCGCTTCGTCGGTGAGGCAGAGATGATGCGGCGTCGCCTCGCCGCTCGCCTGGATGCCGGCTGCGTGAGCGCGTCGCAGATGGTCGACCGACTGCCGGGCAGAGAGGTGCATCAGGTGGACGGGCTGTCCGGTGTCACCGGCGAGATCGATGTCGCGCGCGACCATCAAGCTCTCCCCGAGCGACGGCCAGCCGCCGAGTCCCAGCTCGGCTGCAACCGCCCCGGCGTGAGCATGCCCGCCGCGCGTCAGGGACTGCTCCTCGCAGTGCACGGCGATCATCCGGCCGGTGATCGCGTTGTACTGCAGTGCCCGGCGCATCACACCGGCTGTCGCGACCGGGCGGCCGTCGTCGGTGAAGGCGGCTGCGCCGGCGTCCGCGAGCGCGCCCAGCTCGGCGAGCTCCGCGCCGTCCTGGCCCTTGGTGAGCGCCGCCATGAAGCCCACCGGCACCTCGGCCTCCGCTTCGGCGCGCGCTCGGAGGCCCCGGAGCGCGTCGGCGTCGTCGATCACCGGGTCCGTGTTCGGTACCGCCAGGATCGCGCAATAGCCGCCTGCCGCGGCGGCCGCAGTGCCGGACGCGATCGTTTCCTCGTCTTCCCGTCCCGGCGTTCGGAGATGCACGTGCGGGTCGATGAACGCCGGTGCCAGGATCAAGCCGCCCGCGTCGACGACCCTGTGCTCGTTGGTGTCGAGCCGCTCGCCGACCTGTGCGATCACGCCGTTGTCGATCCGAACGTCGAGCGTCGCATCGAGCCCCTCGTTCGGGTCGAGCAGGCGCGCGCCGCGAATGACGATGTTCTCGTTGCCGGTCCGGCCGGTGAGCATCACGCGACCCCCACTGCGGACTCGACGACGACCGGTCCCGTCGTGAGCAGGTCGTAGAGCACCGCCATGCGCACGACAAGCCCGGAGCGCACTTGATCGACGACGAGCGCTGCGTCGGAGTCGGCGACGCGCGCGTCGATCTCCACGCCGCGGTTCATCGGGCCGGGATGCATCACTCGTTGTCCGTCGCGCACGCGCTCCGGTGTGATCCCCCAGCGTGCTGTGTACTCGCGCAGCGAGGGAACGAAGTTGGCGCCGGCGAGCATGCGCTCCTGTTGCATCCGCAGGACGTAGACGACATCGGCGTCGGCGATCGCCGTTATGTCGCTCGTCGTCGGTGCGAGCCCGACCGGCAGCAGCGCCGGAGGCCCGACCAGAATGGTGCTGGCTCCGACCAGCGTGAGCGCTTGCACGAGCGAGCGGGCAACTCGCGAGTGTGCGACGTCGCCGACGATCGCGACGTGCAGGCCGTCGAGCCGGCCGAATGCCTCGCGCATCGTGTGGAGATCGAGCAGCGCCTGGGTCGGATGCTGGTGCTTGCCGTCGCCGGCGTTCACGACCCGGGCCTCGGTGATGCGGGCGACGAACTGCGCGGCTCCAACCTCGGGATGGCGCAGGACGATCACATCCGGGTCGTAGGCGGAGAGCGTCAGTGCGGTGTCCTTGAGCGACTCGCCCTTGTCGACCGACGAACCGACCGCCTTCAGCGTCATCGTGTCGGCGGAGAGCCGTTTCGCGGCGAGCTCGAACGACGACGACGTGCGGGTGGACGACTCGTAGAACACGTTCAGGACGAGTCGGCCGCGCAGCGTCGGCAGTTTCTTGTTGTCGCGCTCCTGCGACTGTGCGAACGACCGGGCTGTCGCGAGCAGGCGGTCGATGTCGCCCCTCGTCAGATCGGTGATCGACAGCAGATGGCGGCGATCGTCTGCAGGCGGCAGCAGATCACCGCCGACCACACGGAGATCAGTCAACGTCGGCCTCCTCGCGTTCGGAGATGAGAATCACGCGGTCGATCTCGTCGACCTCCATCAACTCGACCTGCACGCGTTGACCGCGCGTCGTCGGCAGGTTCTTGCCGACGTAGTCGGGCCGAATCGGCAGCTCGCGGTGGCCGCGGTCGGCGAGCACGGCGAGCTGCACCCGTTCGGGGCGGCCGTACTCGAAGAGCGCGTCGATCGCCGCGCGGATGGTGCGGCCGGTGTAGAGCACGTCGTCGACCAGGATCACCGTCCGGCCTTCGAGGTCGAAGTCGAGCTTGGTGTCGCGCACGAGCGGCTGCGCGCGGCGGGGCACCTGCCCGGCGCGCACGTGGACGTCGTCGCGGTGAAAGGTGATGTCGAGCTGCCCGAGAGCCAGCTCGTCCCCCGAACGCTCCTCGATGAGCTTGCGGATGCGCTGCGCGATCGGGACGCCGCGGGTGTGGATGCCGACGAGGGCGACCGTGTCGAGGTCGTCGTTTCGCTCGATGATCTCGTGCGCGATGCGGGAGAGCGTCCGGCGGATCGACTCCTCGTCGAGCAGGACCCGCTGTGACCGGGTGACGGCAGGGTGAGACATTCGACTCCTTTCCGGCCTCGCTGGACCGGGTTAAAGGGGCGGTGCGGATCGCACTGTAGACGATCTGGTCGGACGGATAGGCTCTCGCGGCCGTGGATGACGCGCTGCTTCGCCGCTACGCAGATCTGATCGTCGAGGTCGGGGCCAACGTGCAGCCCGGCCAGATCGTCTGGATCGTCGCCGAGCCACGCGCAGCCCCGCTCGCACGGCTGGTCGCGGCCGCCGCCTACCAGCGTGGCGCGTTGTTCGTCGACCCCTGGTACTTCGACCCGCACGTGAAGCGGATTCGCCTCGAGCGGGCCGCGGAGGAGACCCTCGGCTTCGTGCCGTCGTGGTACGGCCGGCGCCTGGTCGGGCTCGGTGAGGCCCACGGGGTTCGCATCTCGATCACGCCCCAGGTGCCGCCCGGCCTGCTCGCCGGCATCGATCCCTCGCGGGCCGGAGTCGACGGGCTGCCGGCGCTCGCGGAGAACTTCGACGTGATCAACGCCAAGACGACCAACTGGACGGTCGTCCCCTGGCCCTCCCCGGAATGGGCGCGGCTCGTCCATCCCGGCGTCGACGACGAAACGGCGCTGGCGAGGCTCTGGGAGCAGCTGATCTTCGTGCTCCGGCTGGACGAGCCGGACCCGGCAGCGGCCTGGCAGGCCCGGCTCGCGCAGCTGCACGACGCCGGCAAGCGCGTCGACGCGCATCGCTTCGACGCGATCCACTTCGAAGGCCCGGGCACGGATCTGACGGTCGGCCTGCTGCCCACCTCGCGCTTCGCGTCCGAGACACCGGGCATGCAGACGGTCGACGGGATCGTGCACGCGCCCAACCTTCCGACCGAGGAGATCGCAACGTCACCCGATCCCAATCGCACAGACGGTTTCGTGAGCGCCACCAAGCCGCTCGACCTCGGCGGCGCCGTGATCCGCGATCTCCGCGTCCGGTTCGAGGGCGGACGTGCGGTCGAGATCGAGGGGGACGGCGCCGAGGCATTGCGTGCGCGCGCGGCGAAGGACGAGGGCGCGTCCCGGCTCGGCGAGGTCGCCCTCGTCGACCGTGAGGGCCGGATCGGCAAGACCGGCGCCGTCTTCTACAACACGCTGCTCGACGAGAACGCGGCGAGTCACATCGCCCTCGGGAACGCCTACGCGATCTCCGTCGGCGACGAGGATCGCGAGCGCATCAACAAGAGCTCGATCCACATCGACTTCATGATCGGTTCGGACGACGTGGCGGTCACCGGCGTGCAGGCCGACGGCACCGAGGTGCCGGTGCTACACCGCGGCGCCTGGCAGCTGTGACGCGGCCGCGCGGTCGGGCCGCGCGCCGGCCTTGACGAGCACCGGTGGGCCGCGCTCCGCGAACGGCACCTCGATCACGTCGAAGTCGCGCGGGACGACGGTGGCCGGGAACACGGCGCACGCCTCCTCGGCGAGCTCCGGGCCGAAGTAGCGCGGCGAGACATGCGTGAGGGCGAGCAGGCGGACACCGGCCGCGTCGGCGACCTCTGCGGCCTGCCGGGCGGTCGAGTGCAGCGTCTCCTCGGCCCGGTCGCGCTCCTCCTCGGAGAACGTCGCTTCGTGGATCAGGACGTCGGCGCCCGCTGCGAGGACCCGCACGGTCTCGACCGGCGCGGTGTCGCCGGGGATCACGATGTGCCGCCCGGGGCGCGGCTCGCCGAGGACGGAGTCGGGCGTGAGCACCCGTCCGTCGGGCAGGGTCACCGACTCTCCCCGTTGCAGTGCCCCACGCTCCGGGCCTGCCGGCACCCCGAGCGCATCGGCCGTCTCGGCGTCGAACCGACCCGGGCGCACGTCCTCGACCACGGCGTAGCCGAGGGCCGAGACGCCGTGGTGGACGGGGAACGCCAGGATCCGGTAGCCGGCGCGCTCGAGCGACTCGCCCGGCCGGAGCTCTTCGATCTCCACCGGGTAGCTGAGCTTGCCGATCACGCGCTTGAGGCTGCCGTAGAGGTCGCCGAGACCAGGCGGCCCGTAGAGACGGAGCGGCAGCTCGCGCTGGCGGAGGGAGAACGTCTTGAGCATGCCGGGCAGCCCGAGGTAGTGGTCGGCGTGGAAGTGGCTGAGGAAGACCTCTTCGAGGTCGGGCAGGCCGACGACCGACCGCATCAGCTGCCGTTGGGTGCCCTCTGCGCAGTCGAAGAGCAGGCGCTCGCCGCCGCGGCGCACGAGGATCGCCGCCGGGGCGCGCCGGGCTGTGGGAGCACTCGCAGAGTGCCCAGGAAGACGATGTCCAGGTCCATGCCGCAGCTAGTGTCGCAGCGCGGCGGCCGCGGGCTACGGCAGGACGAGCTTCTGGCCGACCCGGACGCCGGCACCGTTCAGGTGGTTCGCCCGCTCGATCCGCCAGACGCCGTCGCGGACGTCGCCGCCGTAGCGGCGCTCCGCGATCGACCAGAGCGTGTCGTACGGCCGAACCGTCACCACCTGCCGGGGCCCGTGCGCCGTCGAGGAGCGCGCGACGGCGCTCCAGGCCAGAACGGCAATTCCCACGATGAGTGCGATCCGAACGAACATGTGTTCGCCATCCTACCGAACACGTGTTCGTCTTGTCAAGGGACGGTCAGCGCCTGCTGCAGCCGTGTTTTCCGTGCCTGTGGCCCCGCTTGCAGTGCCGCGGCGGCGGCGGGGTGTGCCGGACACCCCGGGCCGCCTTCGGTGGAGTGCCGACCTTGAACGTCGGCGAGGTCAGCGCCGTCGTCCGGGCCGGGTTCGTGAGCGCGGTGAGAACGATCTGGAACCGGTAGATGCCCGGCATGAGCCGCAGGTTCCCGAAATGGAGCGCCGGTCTGAAGTACGCCTTTGCGATCCCGGCGAGAGGCGCCCCCACGGGGCCGCCCGGGACCTTGACGAGCCGCGCCGTGTAGCTCGCGTCCTCGGTGACGGTGAGGCTCGTCCAGAGGCCCGGCGTGTTCGCCGGTTTCCAGGTCGGCCGCGCGCCGGGCCGCGTTCCGGGGCCGGCGAAGACCCCCTGGGCGCCGAGCACGGAGGTGGAGTGGCTCCACCCCTGCCGGATCCCGGAGACACCGGTCTGGCAGAGGCCCTGCGCCGTCGCGATCTTCGTCTTGACGCCGGCGTAGGAGAGCTTGTCCGCCGAGTCGGCGAACAGGTTCCCCGATTGGAAACCTCCCGACAGGCTGGTGTCGTCGATCAGCGGGAAGTACAGCAGGGCCTTGACGTCGGGGTCGCAGGCGGCGAGCTCGGCGAGCTGGACGTGGCTGTCGGACTGCTGCTGTTCGGTGATCGGGATGACGTTCTCCGGCCCATCGGTGTAGGCGGCCTCGTGCCCGGTGACGACCGTCTGCTCGCCCGCCTCGTCGAGGTCGATCGGCAGCGCGCTGCCGGCGGGCGCCGATCTCGAGCCCTGGCCGGCCGCTTGTTCGGCCGGCAGGGGCTGCGCGGTGCCGTTGAAGGCATCCCAGAGCGCCTGCTTGATCCGGTCGAGGTTCGCAGCGCCGGCCTGGGGCCACTGGAACGGCTTCGAAAATGGAACTGCATCCTGGATCGGCGGGTACGGGTGCATGTCGAACTCGTCGAAGATCGGCTTCGTCCGGCCCGACGCCTTGTACGCGTCGCCGAGGTACTTGATGAACCAGACCGGCGAGTGACTGGGGTTCGACGTCGCGTTCGCGCTGTCGTTGCCGCGCGACGAGATCGCAGGGCCCCAGACGATCGAGTCGGGACGGACCGTCTTCAGGGCGTCGTAGGACTGCGCGAGCGTGTGCTCGTAGTCGGTCGCCGCAGCGTCCTGACCTCCGCGGTACTGCGGTTGCCAGAACCGGTTCACGTTGGGCTCGTTGCCGACGATGATGTCCCGCACGTCGGGGAACGCCTGCCCGACCAGGCTGACGAACGTCGCGAACTGCGCCTGGGCGGCAGCGTTCGAACCGATCGCGGCCGGATGCTGAGGGTAGACGGCGAGGATCGGGCGGAGGTTGTTCAGCTTCGCGCAGTCGATCGCGGCCTGGAGGTTCGCCTGGAACGGGATCGCCGTCGGGGTCGCCTCGTTCCACTGCACGGTCATGCGGAAGTCCTGGTAGCCGATGTCGGTGGCGCCCTGCCACCAGACGTCCCCGCAGGCGTGGAACTTCGGCCAGTCGTCCGCCACGCCGTAGCGCAGCGGGTCTGCGGTGGCGCGACTCGCGCCCGTGAGTGCGGCCAGCGCGAGCAACGCCGCCAGGAGCTTCTTCACGATCAACACCGTGTGTCCGCCGGTCGCGACCGGCAAGTGCCGCGCGACCTACCCCGGTGAGCCGCACGGCCTAACTCGGATGAGGATCGAGCGCGTCCACGAGCCTCGCCGCTCCGAAGCGCACGGGATCGTCGGCCGGGAGGCCGGTCTCGGCCTCGGCCTCCTCGACCGCGCGCCGGGCGGCGGGCTCGTCGAGGTCGCGCGTGTTGAGGGCGATGCCCGCACCTGCGCCGGCCGCGCGAGCAGGCTGATCCGCTCGTGCAGGTCGACGAGCTCGCGGAGCGGCGGCATCGGGAAGCGCTCGTCCTCGTCGACGTACCGCTCGCCCGCCTTGTGGCACAGCACGTAGGCGTGAGGCGCGGCGCCGTGGATCAGCCCGAGCGTGACGCCCGAGTAGCCGGGATGCGAGCAGCGAGCCCTGCCCTTCGACGAACAGCACCTCGCCCCCACGCTCGACACCTTCGACCACGAGCTGCTCGGCGGCGCCGGCGATGAAGTCCGCGACGACGGCGTCGACGGCGATGCCCCAGCCCGCGATGGCGATCCCGGTCTGCCCGGTCGGCACGAACTCGCTTCGCCAGCCGCGCCGCCGTGCTTCGCGGTCCAGCTCGAGTGACGACTGTCATCTTCCCGATCGCGCAATCTGAGCCGACGGTGAGGATCGTCTTCGCCCCGGGAGCGAGGTTCGCGCCGGTCGGGACGTTCAGCCCGGCAGGCGGCATGCGCAGGTCGCGCAGCGTCGACGCCATGCTCGCGCGCCAGCGCGACGAGCTCCGGATCGGTCGAGATGAACTCGTGCAGCCCGTTCTCCACGTCGAGCCCGGCGCGGATGCAGTCCTTCAGGAGGTCCCGCCACGCAGGCGGGAACCGCCCGCCCTGGGTTGCGACGCCGACGAGCGCGGTTGTCGGCTCGTAGCGCAGGCCCTCGGCGACGGAGTGCACGAGCGGGAACCCCTCGTGCTCCGTCGCAGCCCGACTCGGAGTCGAGGACCGCGACGACGTCCTGCGGCCGATAGCGCAGCACGCCGCGGGCGGTCTTCCCGTAGTGCGGGTCGGCCGACCTGCCCTCGGCGAGGATGAGCAGCCTACGCGGGCGCAACGCCCAGCCCCGGCGCCTCGGAGGGAAGCTGCACACCGTCGACGAACGCGACGCCGGGCCATGGATCGTGCGCGAGCAGCAGGTTGCCGTCGAGATCGACGTGATCCATGAGGCTCGCGATGTGCGCGCCGGGCGCGATCCCGAGGCCGGACTCGACCATGCACCCGAGCATCACGCCGAGCCCGAGCGCGCGGGCGGCATGCACCATCCGAACGGCCTCGCGGATCCCGCCCGACTTCGCCAGCTTGATGTTGATCCCGTGCGCACGCTCGCGCACGGCGACGACGTCCGCGAGCATATGGCAGTCCTCGTCGACGTAGATCGGCAGCGGCGAGCGCCGCTTCAGCTCCGGTCCGTCCGGATCGCCGGCCACGAGCGGCTGCTCGCAGTACTGCAGGTCCAGCTGCGGGAGATACTCGAGCGCTTCGTCGAGGCTCCATGCTTCGTTCACGTCGCACTGCAACGGCAGGTCCGTCACCCGCTGCACGGCGCGCACGCGGTCGACGTCGAGGCCGTCACGGCCGCCGAGTTTCAGCTTGAGCCGCTTGAATCCTCGCGAGGCGATCCTCTCCGTCCGCCTCGCCATGTCGTCCGGATCGCCGAGCCAGATCGTCCAGGAGGTCGGCGGCCCGCCGCGGCGCAGGCCGAGCAGCTTGTAGACGGGCAGCGCCGGTGAGCTTTCCCTGCAGGTCGTGCAGCGCATGCGTCGACGGCCGCGCGCGCGGCCTGCTCGCCGGGCGGCAGGCGCGGCCGCGATCTCGTCGAGCGCAAACGGATCGTCGCCGAGCTCGACGCCGTCCGAGCCACGCGAGCGCGGACGAGGCGGACTCGTCGTAGCGCTCGATCGGCGCCGCCTCGCCGTAGCCCGACGACCCGTCGTGCCGCACCTCGACCTGGACGACGTCGGCCTCATCCTCGGAGCCGCGCGAGATCGTGAACGTCTCCGCGAGCTGAACCGTCGCGACGCGAGTCGTGAGTTTCACGGGGGCCTACACTAGTGCCGCAACGTGCGGGTAGCGCAGGCGAGCTTCGTGACATCCTCGTAAGGGGGATGCGTGAGTCGCTTGACCGACGAAGATGCGCGTGGGGTTTCTCGACAAGCCATCCATTGGGGGACACGCTTCACGGGAACCCGCCACGACGCGCAACGGCCTCGACCTGGGGCCGTTGTTGTTCTCGGCCGTGTTTCGAACAACGCTTGCACGGGTAGAGACGGCCTGGTTCAGGGGAACCACTTCCACGCCGGGAGCGCCGCAAGGCGCTGCTGGCGTTTCGAGGGTGCCAGAGCCGGGACGCGCCTGAGGTTCGCAGAGGGAGGGCGCGACGGCCGGGAAGTGGCAGGCAACCCTCCCCGGCTCGTCGCTGGCGACGTATCGACGTCGATGGCACCAAAGCTAGGCGGCGAACATAGGGCGAACCTAGGAGCTCGTTGAAGGGTCCGCTAACCCGTTCAGCCGTTCACCTGTGAACGGACCGCCTGGGCGCCCGCGGAGGGATGCGCCGGACCACTGCTAGATTGGCTCGGCTGCAAGCCACGCGCCCGTAGCTCAGGGGATAGAGCGCTCGCCTCCGGAGCGAGAGGTCGCAGGTTCGATTCCTGCCGGGCGCACTGACCCCTGCACTGCCACGACCTCCGGCCGGCAGCCGAAGGTGAGATGCTCGCAAACCCAGATGACGATCGACGAACGCGTACTGAAGTTGGGGCTCATCCTGCCCGCAGCTTTCGAGCCGCCGACAGCAAGGCCGTATCCATTCTCCTGGGTTCGGGTGCGTGGGGACCGAGGCTTCGTTTCGGGTCACCTTCCGTTGAAGGCGGACGGCACTCTGGCCGAGCCCCGTGGCAAGGTTGGCGACGCGGTTTCAGCCGACGAGGGGAAAGCTGCAGCGAGGGCCGCCGGCCTGGCGATGCTAGGCAGTCTCGAGCGGGAGCTCGGTGCCCTCGAGCGCGTCACTGCGTGGCTCCGGGTCTTGGGCATGGTGAACATCGCGCCCGGAAGCACTGAGATTCCTGGCGTGATCAATGGGTTCTCGGAACTCATCCTCGAGGTTTTCGGACCGGAGCGGGGCGCACACGCGAGATCAGCGATAGGCGTGGCGGAGTTGCCCTTTGGCGTCCCTGTCGAGATCGAAGCTGTGATCGAAATCGGGCGTTAGGACGCCGCGGGGATCGCGGGCCGAACACGCGGAGGATCACGTTGGCCCCGTCAGCACGCGTGCCCCTCTTGTTTCGGCGGACACACTCGATCGGAGTACGAGCAGTAGACGCAGCAGTCGCCCGGTAGGGCTCTGAGCAAGGCCGAGCACGACGGGCAGGTATAGAAGTACACGCAGGCGTTGATCGGCATGGCTTGGCCTAGAACCACCTAGAAGACGCACACGATCTAGGCCGGCTAGATTGTTCAGGCCGAAGGAACGGCTAGCAGCACTCGCATGAGTCGCCGCGCCAGGACTCGCGCCCTTCCTTCACCGCAATGCCAGCGATCACGAGCGCGGCGAGCGGATCGGCCCACCACCATCCGACGAGCGCGTTTGCAAGCAGCCCGACGAGTAGTGCGATTGAGAGATAGGCGCAGATCATGTTCTGACTCGCCTCGCTGACAGTCGCGGATGAGTTCAGCTTCCGACCCACATTCCGCTTCGCCCGTGCGAGCAGCGGCATCGTCGGCGCGGTCACAGCGGCGAGCGCGATACCAACCCAAGAGACGCCAGGCTGGTAGCCGCCGAGGAGATCGCGGGTCGACGCGACTGCGACAGAGGCTGCGAGCACGAAGTAACTCGCTGCGATGATCTGCTGCGCTCGTCGCTCTGCGGTTTCCGAGTGCAGTCGCCTTCCGGTGAAAAGCCAGACGATCACGAACCCGGCAACGCCTTCGATGAGACTGTCCGCTCCAAAGCCGATCAGAGCGACTGACCCGGCGGCGATACCCGCGCCGATGGCGATGGCGAACTCGACCAGATGCCAGGCGTTCCCACCCCACGCGAGTAGCCGCGCCTGCCGCTGTAACCGCTCCCGCTCCCCCGCAAGCGGAGCCGATAGCCGTTGAAGCGTCGTGATTTGGATAACCGGCTCTGCCATGAACACACGGTACCGAGGTTGCCGCCCTGCGGAACCCGCGTTGAAAAGATGGTCCCTCGGACTTAGGTTGGCGTTCTACCCGTCGGGGTGGCGGTGTGGGAATCCTCCTGCTCGCCATCACCGGGGGAAAGGGGTCAAGGGTTGTCTCTAGACCAAAAGAGGGCGCGTTGGTTCGGCGGGCTCTACCTCATCACGTTCGTCACGTCTATCCCGGCGCTGCTCCTCTACGAGCCTGCGCTCCGCCATCCGGTGGGCTACATCGCGGGCTCGGGGAACGTCAACAAGATCTACCTCGGGGCGCTGTTGGAGCTGCTGCTCATCATCTCGAACATCGGAACCGCCGTCGTGATCGTCCCGATCATGAGACGGCAGTTCGAAGACCTGTCGATCGGTTACGTGACGGCGAGGATCGTCGAGTGCACGTTCATCCTCGTCGGCATCGTCTGCATGCTCGGGATCGCCACGTTGCAGCAACAGGTTGCAGGTGCCTCTGAGGCCACGGTCGCCTACACGCTCGCGGCGCTCAAGGACTGGACGTTCCTGCTGGGTCCGGGCTGGGTCGTCGGCTGGGGGAACGGGCTGATCCTCGGTTACATGATGTACCGCACGCAGCTCGTGCCGCGGCCTTGGCCGTGGCTCGGCCTCGTCGGCGGGCCGCTGATCATCATCTCCGGAACGGCCGTGCTGTTCGCCGGTGACCACCCGGGCAGCACGCTGCGCTCGCTGCAGGGCCTCGCAACGATCCCCGAGTTCCTGTGGGAGCTGTTCCTCGGCGTCTACTGTCTCATCTGGGGCTTCAGGCGCGATGCCCCGATCCTCGCCAGGAGCGCGACTTGACGACTCCGTCCGCTCCAGGTGCCGCGACGGGCGCGTCCTCGCGCCTCCCCGCCCTCGGCAGACGAGGTGAAGGATGGGTCGCGGGCCAAGTGCTCCTCATGGCCGCCGTCTTCCTCTCCCCGCTCGTGGGGCGAAGCTGGACCGGCGGATCCGGGGCCGCCGCCCTCGCGATCGGCGGGGTCCTGTTCATGCTCGGCCTGCTGCTCCTTGTCTGGGCCGGCCTGCGACTCGGTTCTGCGCTCACCCCGTTTCCGGCACCGCGAACCGATCAGACCGTGAAGACAGCTGGTCCGTACGCGCATGTCCGTCACCCGATGTACGGCGGCGTCATCCTGGCCGCTCTCGGCTGGTCGATCATCTTCACCACCATCGTCGGACTCGTCCTGACCGGGGTGCTCGCCGTGTTTCTCGGCCTGAAAGCTCGCCGCGAAGAAGTCTGGCTCGGTCAACGCCTCGACGGCTACAACGACTACCGGCGGCGAACGCCGCGCAAACTCATTCCCTTTCTCTACTGACGCCGCTACCACGGAGCGGCCAGGTGTGTTCAGTATCCACCTATCCATGGAAAAGGCGCGTCGCTTCGCCCAGGCAAGGAAGGATCGGTACCTGGTACCTCAGGTACCAGGTACCTGCGAAGGCGGTAGCAGATGAGCGACCAAGAGCAGTGGCAGCTCGAGGGCGGAAGCGCGGAGTCGTACCAACGCCACCTCGTGCCGGCGATGACGGCGATGTGGGCGGCAGACCTCGCCGACCGGGCGAGGCTGCAGCGTGGGGATCGAGTGCTGGACGCGGCCTGCGGCACGGGGGTCGTGGCCCGGATCGCGGCAGCGCGCGTCGGCGCCACCGGACGAGTGGCCGGGGTGGACATCAATCCCGGGATGTTGGCCGTTGCGGGCTCGCTTCCACCTGTGAACGGCGCGTCGATCGAGTGGCACGAGGCGAGTGTCCTTGCCCTCCCCTTTCCCGGATGCGACGTTCGACGCGGTGCTCTGTCAACCGGGGCTGCAGTTCTTCCCGGACCGAGCCGGCGCGCTTCGGGAAATCCGGCGCGTGCTTGTGCCGGAAGGGCGGCTCGCCCTCAACGTTTTCGGCCCGATCGAGCACAATCCCGCCACGCACGCCCTCGCGCAGGCCTTGGATCGCCACATCGACCCCGACGCATCCATTGCCAAACGGGCCGAGCATTCGCTCGCGGACGGCGACACGTTGCGCCTCCTCGTGGCCGGGGCCGGCTTCCGAAACGTGGTGATCGCCACCGCCACGAAAACAGTGCGCTTTCCATCGGCGGCCGACTACGTCCGGATTCAATTGTCGTCGACGCCTCTCGCAGCTCTCCGCGAAACGACTGATGCTGCCGGCAACGACCGTCTCCTCGAAGCGCTGACCGCAGACGTCTCTGCAGCGCTGAAGCACTACACCGAGACGGAGGGAGGGCTTGCTTTCCCTCAAGAAGTCCAGATCGTGCTTGCAACGCGGGCGCAAACGACCTGATCGGCCGCTCAGCCCCTCCCCTCGGGCTCGGACGCGAGCTCGCTCCAGCGCTGGGCGGCCGCGTACTCCGCGGCCACGTACTTCGGCACGCACATCGCCCAGGCGCCCTCGACCAACTCGCGCATCTCCTCGGCGTCGATCGCGGCGAGGCGTACGTGCAGCCAGTGGAAGCGCAGGTCTGACTCGCCCGGCAACGAGAACTTCTCGGGCTCGGCGTCGACCTGGACCTGCCGCCACTCCTTCGGGAAACCGAAGCCCATCGTGGAGCCGTCGGCCGAAAAGGGAGAGGTAAACGATGCTGCCGATCCGGAACTTGACGAGGCCACGGACGAACGCCTCGCTGCTGCGGGGCAGCGTCCTCGCGAGTGCGCACACCTGCTCGGCCGTCACCGGCATCGCCTTGCCAGGATACGAGCCCGGCGCCTCGGTTGTCGCGGCCGAGATCTCGCTGTTATGGTCGCTCGAGTGAGGGTTCACGGACGACGGGCAACGAGCATGGCCGTCGATCGCTCGAACCTTCGGCTCGCGGTGATCAGCACTCCGCGCGTCGGCAACATGTGGCTGCGCCGACAGCTGGTCGCTCTCTACGGGCTGGAGGAGCGCTCCGCGCACACGCCCGACGAGGTGAACTGGGACGCGCTGCCTCGGGCCTGCGTTCTGCAGTTGCACTGGTCCCGGACGCGTGACCTCGAGCGGACGCTGAAGCGGTACGGATTCCTCGTCCTCGTGCTCACCCGACACCCGCTGGACACGCTGATCTCGATCCTGCACTTCGCACGGCACGAGCCGGAGACCGCCCGTTGGCTCGACGGGGCAAACGGCAATGAGCACTCGATCCTCGACGCCGAGCCCACGTCGAGCGTCTTCCGGGCGTACGCAACCGGGCCGCGGGCACAAGCGCTCCTCGACGTCTCGGGCCAATGGTGGGAGCAGGCGCTCGTCTCGATCCGCTACGAGGAGCTCGTCGATGCGCCGTCGATCGAGCTCGAGCGTGTGATCGACGCGGTTGGCATCTCCCCCACCCTCGCTCCGGACGCGGTCGGCCGGAAGGTCACCTTCGGCGCGCTCCAGGCAGAGGCCGCCAATCGGCATTTCTGGCAGGGGAAGCCGTACCAGTGGCGCGAGCTGCTTCCGGCGGCCGTCGCCAAGGAGATCGCGCACACCCATGCCGAATTGCTCCTGCGGTTCGGCTACGACGTGCGACCGGACCCTTGGTTGACGCACGCCGCTGCCGCCGCCAACTGGCACGGCAAGATCGACGCGCACACCGTCACATCCCTCGACGCTCAGGCAAGCGTCGCCTGATCGGAGCCGAGAGCGTGCCCGACCAACCGGCCTTCGTCGTCTGGTTCACCGGACTTCCCGGATCCGGAAAGTCCACGTTGGCGAACCTCGTCGGGCTCGCGCTCGAACACTCGGGCCTGGCGACGAAGTCGCTCGACGGAGACCGCTTCCGGCAAGACAACTCTCCGCTCCTCGGCTACACGAAGGCAGACCGTGCCCGCAACGTCCAGCGACTCGCTCACGCGGCCGCCGAACTCGTTCAGTCGGGGACCCCGGTGCTCGTCGCCGCTATCGCACCCTACGAGCAGACGCGCCGGCAGGCGCGCGGGATCGTCGAGGCGCACGCGCCGTTCGTCGAGGTCTTCGTCGACGCGTCGATCGAGACCTGCATCGGCCGCGATCCGAAAGGGCACTACCAACGGGCGTTGGCAGGAGAGCTCGAGCAGTTCACCGGAGTCTCGGATCCGTACGAGGCGCCCCGAGGCCCCGAGTTGACGGTCGACACCAACTCGGCCAATCCCGCCGAGTCGGCCGCGCTCGTGCTGGCGACGCTGGCGCGCCTCGGACTGTCCACGGCGTCCGACCAGGCCCCGCTGGCCAAGCTGCTCGAGGTGTGAGAGGTTTGCGCCGACGACGTCCCTGCAGCCGTCGTTCTTGAGAAATCGCCGCCGGCGCATCTGCGGCCTACGGGGTGCGTCGGCGGAGTCCTCTGTCGTAAAAACGGCAGTTCGAGCCGGAAACACCGCTAGAATACGCAGAATGCCGCTGATCCCTGTCATCGAGGATCCACTCAGTACCGATGCCGAGCCTGCCTCGCATCCGGCGCACGCGTTCGCGCGACCTCGTGGTCGCAGAGACGGCTCAGCCGTCGCCGCCCGCTGAGCTCAGCGCAGCAGGCCTCACCTGGATCCATCTCGATGCGCCCGATTCGCATCATGCCGGCCTGCTCGCGGAGCGGTTCGGCTGGCACCCGCTGGACGTCGAGGACGTGCTCTCCAAACGCCAGCGGCCGAAGATCGACGACTACGCCGACGAGGGCTATCTCTTCGGGGTGCTGCACTTTCCCGTCTACGACCGTGCCGTCCAGCGGCTGAACGCCGCCGAGCTCGACTTCTTCATCGGCCCGGACTATCTCGTCACACTCCCGACGGTCGAGCTGCGACCGGTCACGCGGCTGTTCCGCCGCTGCGAGGAAGACGAGGCCTTCCAAGAACAGCTCTTCACCAAGGGATCGGGCCGGCTGCTCTACGAAGTGCTCGACGACCTGTTCGACTACTGCTTCCCGATTCTCGACAAGATCGGGCACAAGCTCGACTCGCTCGAGGACGACGTTTTCGAGGGACGTTCGGAGGCGGTCGTCCGTGACATCTCGAACGCCAAGCAGGAGATCATCAGCTACCGGAAGATCGTCAAGCCGGAGCGCTCGACCTTGCGCCTGCTGGAGCGACACGTCGAGCGTTTCCTGCCGGAGGAGCTCGACCTCTACTTCGACGACATCGTCGACGCCGCCGAACGCATCTGGGACATCCTCGACAACTACAAGGAGGTCGTCGAAGCGCTCGAGTCGACGAACGAATCGGTGATCTCGCACCGACAGAACGACGTGCTGCGCATCCTGACCGTCTTCTCCGTCGTCTTGCTGCCGCTGACGGTGATCACCGGCTTTTTCGGGATGAACGTGGCATTCCCGGGCTTCGGCACCGCCTGGGCGTTCTGGCTGATCTTCGCCGGCATCATGATCGCGCTGTTGAGCATGCTGGCGTTCTTCCGGCTCAAGCGCTGGCTCTGAGCCGCGCCGGCACGGCCAAGTAGGCTCCCCGGCGATGCCGAAGCCGTTGTGGGCGCCGTGGCGCCTCGAGTACGTCCAGCACGCCGACGAGCTCGACCGTTGCATCTTCTGCGAGCCCGAGCCGGAACTGCTCGTCCACGACGGAGAGCTTGCTCTCGTCGTGTTGAACAAGTTCCCCTACTCGTCCGGGCACGTGCTCATCGCCCCCAAGCGACATCTGGGCGAGTTCAGCGGCTTGACCCCGGCCGAGGCGCTCGAGATCCACGAGCTCGGGGCACGCAGCATCGAAGCACTGCAGCCCGAGTATGCGCCGCACGGTTTCAACGTCGGCTGGAATCTCGGGCGCGCCGCCGGAGCCGGGATCGAGGAGCACGTGCATATGCACGTCGTGCCCCGCTGGAACGGCGACACGAGCTTCATGCCGGTGCTCGGCGACGTGAAAGTGCTGCCCGAAGCGCTCGTGCGGACGGCGGAGAGGCTCCGTCCGCACTTCTGACACGAGCCACGTCGCCGTCGCGACCTACCGTCTCCGCTCGCATCGCCCAGATGGGTGACACCACGGCTAAAGGACTCGGCCCTCGAAGCCGAGATAGGCGACCATGGCCGTCTCCGAGCTTTCCGATCTCGGCGCGCTCGAGCTGCGGCTCGTCGAGCTGGAGGATCGGGAGGCCGACATCGAGGGCGGCCTGGCGCAGCTCCTCGCGCGAAACGGCCGCTTTCGCGACGACGCCATGGAAGAGCGAATCGCCGGTTTGCGCAAGGACCATCTCGAGGTCCGCCGGGAGCTGAACACGATCCGCGCCCGGCTCGTGCCGATCCTCCCCCGGTAAGCAACTCGTAAAATGACCTCCCGGAAGCGCGTCTTGCGACGTGTCTTCGGATACAAGCGCGTGGAGGCGGCGCCGTTCCCCTGGCGGGAGAGAACCAGGGGGCCGGTGCCCGCCTCGACCCTCGCGCCGACGCGCTGGCCTGGCCGGGGCACGCTCGGCCCGCTCGATCCGCGACCGGCAACGAGAGCACTCGGCGGGACCGCCCTCCCCTGCGGCCCCACCGACTGCCCCCGGAGGGCGGCAGCAAGCACGCTGCGAGGCGTCTGCGCCACCCCGATCACGGTTTAGCGAGCCGGGATCACCCGCGCGCCAGACGGACGGCGGGCAGAAATGCGCCGAAAGGCCAGTAGTCGCACGGCGCCGGCGACGCATCCTGAGCAGGTGGTCGAGGACACCCGGTGCTGCTGATTCTCCGCATCCTGTCGACGCCGTGGTGGGCGCCGTTCGCAGCCGTCTACGGCCTGCGGCGGCTCAGGGACCGGGCTCGCCGCGCGGAACCGCCGCCCCGGACCGACCACGGTCCCGCCAGTCCGGCGCCCGCGGCGACCGCAGGTCGTCGATCAGGCTCGCGAGCAGCCAGAAAGCCGTGACGATGGCGACGCCCAGCACTGCACCCAAGACCAGGTTCGTCAGTGGCCACATGCCGACACGATTCGGCACGAACGCCAGGTTCCTTTAATTAAGCCTGCCGGGTCGAGAGCAAGCGGACGACGTGCTGGAGGAGCTTCCAGGTCACGTCGGGGTTCTCACGCGCGAAGTCCCGAAAATCCCAGAACTGGATCTCGAGACAACAGAGCCGCGTCTGCGCGGTGACAGTCGCCGTGCGTTCGCTCTCACTGATCATCGCGAGCTCACCGAAATGGTCGCCCGGACCGAGTGTTGACACCTGCTTGCCGCCGACGCTCACGACCGCGGTGCCCTCGGAGACGATGAAGAACCCGATGCCGCTCATCTTCCCCTCTTGCACGACCGACCCGCCGGGCTCGAGCCACCGCTCACGTGAGAGCCGGCCGAGACGGCTGAGCTGACGCTGGCTGAGCTCGCTGAAGAGCGGCACGCGCTTCAGATCGTCGGTGACCTTCGACATCGGGCGATTCTACTGCGGGTCCTCCACGCGACGCGGTTTGACGTCTGGTGCATCAGACTCCACACTGACCGCGTGCCCGAGTTGCGAGCGATTGCGGGGGACATGGTCCATGCCCTCGAGCACATCAACATACCGAGCTACATGATCGATCCGGCGGGGGTCATCCGCTGGGTGAACCCGGCCGCCGCGCAGATCGTGGGCGACGTCGTCGGCCGTCAGTTCACCTCGGTCGTGGCCCCGGAGGAGACGCGGCGGGCGCGGGAGATCTTCGCCCGCAAGATCCTCGCGACCTCCGAGGTCACCGACGCCTCCGTCGTCGTCGTCGACAGCGCAGGCACGCATGTCGCCGTCGAGTTGAGCTCCGTGCCGCTGATGGACGGCGACCATGTCGTCGGAGTGTTCGGCCAGGTCACCGAGGTCGTCGAGGAGCCGCACACCCATCCGGAGCTGCATCTGACCCCACGGCAGGCGGAGGTGCTCCGCCTGCTCGAGCGCGGCCGGTCGACGAACGAGATCGCGGATGAGCTGCGGCTGAGCAGGGAGACCGTACGGAACCACGTCCGTCATCTGCTCCATGCGGTCGGCGCGAAGTCACGGCTCGAAGCGGTGGCGGTCGCCCGTGGCGAGCCGCTCACCGCGCCGTCCTGAAGCGGTCGTAGCTCGACCGGCAGTCGAAGCCGGATCATCCACAACGGGTGACCTCGTCTCCGCGCGCAAGGAGGATGGTCTTCCTGATGGCCCGCATCGTCCTCCTCGAGCGGCAGGTGGCCCGGTTCCTGCGCAAGCCCGTGTCCGTGAGAAGCGCGGCCAGCGTGATCGTCTGGACGACCGCGCTGATCGTCGTCGCAAGCGGCCTGCTGATGCGGCTGCTCGACCACAAGGAGTACCCGAACATCTTCATCGGCATGTGGTGGGCAGTCCAGACGGTGACGACTGTCGGCTACGGCGACGTGACGCCCAAAGCACTCGGTGGGCGCATCGTGGCGACGTTCGTGATGCTCGAGGCGATCGCGCTTCTCGCCATCGTCACGGCTGCGATCACCTCGACGTTCGTCGCCCGTGCCACGCACCTGCAAGACGTTAACTTGGCGCAGGAGAAGGAGCAGCAAGACGCGGAAGTCGAGCGGCGCTTCGACGATCTGGCCGAACGCCTCGACCGCGTCGAGACGATGCTGCGCAGCCTGACCGAGCGGTAGCCGGTCAATTCGAGCGTCGAGCCAGCAGGTCGACGGGGCTCGACGCCGGCTGCACCTGACCAAGGCGGGCACGGAAGACGTGGTAGGCCCAGCTCTGGTAGAGCAGGATGACCGGCAGCAACACGAGCGTGAAGATGCTGATCACGACGAGCGTGTAATGGCCGGACGAGGAGTTCGTCGTCGTGAGGCTGTCGGCGAAGTTCGTCGACGAGACCATCACGCGCGGGTACAGCTCGGTGAAGAACGTGGCAACTGCCAGCACGATCGTTGCAGCCGTGGCAGCGAAGGCAAGGCCGTCCCGTCTTCGCCGGATGAGCACGACAGCGGCGACGGCGGCGACGGCCGCCAAAACAACGACGACGATGCCCGGGAAGACGCTCTTGTCGTTGTTGTCGATTCCAACGACGAGTGTCCAGACGAGGAACACTGCACCGATCAGCGCCGCCGGAACGGCGAGCCGAGCAGCTGTTCGCTCCGCGCGGGCGCGCAGGTCGCCGTTCGTGCGTAGGCCGAGATAGACGGCGCCGTGCAGGGCAAAGAGCGCCACGAGGGCGAGCCCTGCGAAGACCGTGTACGGCGTGAAGAGATCCCAGAACGTGCCGGTGTACTCCTGGGTGGAGGAGATCGGCACACCGTGGAGGAGGCTCGAGAGCGCGATGCCCCAGATCAACGGGATGCCGACGGACGCGATCGCGTTCACCCAGGTCCAGAGGCCGCGCCAGGTGCCGCTCTCCGCCTTGCCGCGCCATTCGAACGACACGATCCGCGTGATCAGGAGGACGAGCAGCAGCAGCAGGGCGACGTAGAAGCCGGAGAACATCGTCCCGTACCAGCCGGGAAACGCCGCGAATGTGGCGGCGCCCGCGATGATCAGCCAGACCTCGTTGCCGTCCCAGACCGGCCCGATCGTCTGGATCATCGTCCGCCGGTCCTCCTCGCTGCGGCCGAGGATCGGCAGGAGCATGCCGACCCCGAAGTCGAAGCCCTCGGTCACGAGGTACAGCGACCAGAGCACGAAGAGGATCCAGAACCAGGCGGTCTGCATCAGTAACTCGGGGCCGGGACCGGCGCCGCTCCTTCCGTGTTGCCGCCGGTCTCCGGCGGATCGAGCCGGGCGTAGCGGCGCATCAGCCAGAAGTCGACGATCGCAAGTCCCGTGTAGAGCGCGAGGAACACCCCGAGGCTGAACGCGACCTTCGTCGTCGTCGCGGTCGGCGAGACAGCGTCGGCAGTCTTCTGCAGCCCGTAGACGATCCACGGCTGGCGGCCGGTCTCGGTCAGGATCCAGCCGCCGAAGCACGCGAGGAACGGCACGACGATCCCCCCCAACGCCGCCCGCTGGAACCACTTCGCCTGCTCCAGCTTCTTGCGCCACAGCAGCCAGCCGCCCCAGAGCGCGAGCAGCAGCATCAGTCCGCCGAGATAGGCCATCACGCGCATGCACCAGTACTCGAGCTCGACCTGCGGCAGGTAGTTCCCCGGCCCGTGCTGAGCCGCCTGCTTCTCCTGGTTCTGGTTCAGCCCCACGACCTTCCCCTGGAACGACCCGGTCGCGAGGTAGGAGAGGAGCCCCGGGATCTCGATCGAGAACGACGGCGTCTGGTCGCTCTTCGTGAAGCCTCCGATCTGGAAGATCGAGAACGACGCCGGCTGCTCGGTGTTCCAGAGCGCCTCGGTCGCTGCGATCTTCATCGGCTGCACATTCGTCGTCTGGATCCCGAACGCGTTGCCCCACCAGAGCTGCACGGCGCTCAACGGGATCAGGAGCAGAATCGTGAGCTTCGCGGCCGCACGAAAGACCTCGACGTTCCGCCCCCGGCGCAGATGCCACGCGGAAACACCGAGCACGACGAAGCCGCCGGTCAGGCAACCCGCCAGGATGACGTGCACGTACGCGAAGATCGCGAACGTCTGGAACATGATCGTCGCGATGTTCGTCGCCTGCGCCGTGCCCGTCGACTTGTTGATCTGGTAGCCGACGGGGTGCTGCATCCACGAGTTCGCGACGATGATGAAGTACGCCGAGAGCCACGTGCCGAGCCAGACCAGGTAGATCGTTGCGAGATGCACCCTCGGCGACAGATGCTCCCGGCCGAAGACCCACAGCCCGATGAACGTCGACTCGAGCATGAATGCCCCGAGCCCCTCGATCGCGAGCGGTGCGCCGAACACGTCACCGACATACTTCGAGAACGACGACCAGTTCATCCCGAACTCGAATTCCTGGACGAGCCCGGTCGCCGCACCGATCGCGAAGTTGATCAGGAAGAGCACCGCGAAGAACCGCACCAGGCGATTCCACTTCTCCTCCTGCGTGCGGTAGTAGACCGTCTGCATGATCGCGAGCAGCGGCGCGAGGCCGAGCGTCAAGGGCACGAACGTGAAGTGGTACAGCGTCGTCGTCGCGAACTGCCACCGCGAGAGCGTCAGGGCATTTGCCAGTAGAAAGCTCAATTCGATGCCTTGTCCGCGACCGCGCTCAGAAGCTCCTCTCGACCGCCCGTGCAGCATGAACCGCTTCCTCGCAACCCGGCATCATCCCGACCGGGTGAAAAACCGCAGCGCCTTCACCCAATCGGGATGACCGGCGCAGGGAAAGCCCCGAGTAGCGTCCTACCGCCTCTTCAAGAGTCCGGTGGAAAGCCTGAACGCGGCCATCAGTCGATCGCCCTAGATGGCCGCGGCCGCCGCGGTTGCTGCGGCCGCCTCTGCCTCGATATCCGCTGCGTTCGACGAATGGCGGCGACGGCTCGTAGCCACCACGATCGCCCCGACCACGAGGTACGCAGTGAGGACGACGAGCGCGCGGCTGACCCCGTTTCCAGCGAAGTAGATCGTGTTGCGCACGGCAGTCGTGCCGGCCCCGGCCGGTAGGTACGGGCCGAACGTGCGCCAGAAGTCGGGCAGGAACGCCGACGGTATCGTGCCGCCCGCGGCCGGCGCTCCGAAGATCACGAACACGACGACGACGACGAGTGTTCCCGCCGGGCCGAGCACGGTCTGCAGCGCTGCGGCCGCGAACGCGACGGCTGCCATCACGAGGACGAATAGGCCCCAAAGCACCAGGAACTTCGACGTGGGGATCGCGCCGAGAATCGGACCGGCAATGGTGCAGGTGATGAGCCCTCCGAGGACCGCCACGCAAGCGAGCGCGGCTCCACGGACCCGCTGTGTCGCCTTGCCGCCGAAGGCCATCACCATCGTCGCTGACAGATAGCCACCGACGACCAGCGCCATGGTCAGGAGAAACGAGACGATGCCTACTGCATCACCCTTGGGGAGCGGGTGAACCTGAACGATCTCGATCTTCTTGTGGAAGGCAACTGCCGCTGCCGCAAAGGCGGTGCTGAGAGCTGCTGCGGCGCTGGGGCCTGCCGCAGGAGCAACGATCACCTTCGCCCCGGCAGGGCTCGCGATGAACGCCCCCTGGACTTTCCGCTCGTCGATCGCCTTGAGCGCGGCCGCCTCGCTCGAGTACGGGACGGTCCTCAACGAAAACTGCTTCCCCACGGCAAGTGGCACTGAAGAATCGCCGACTACGCCAAGAGCGACACCGTGAGGTTTCGGAGAATGGAGTGCGTCGACGTAGGAGATGACGAACAGCGCCTGAACGAGAAGCGCCACACCGAGCGCCAGGACGAGGCGGCTTCTACCAGCTGGCACACCCTCTTCAGTCACGGTCTTCTCCACGGACGTTTGGCTCGACGCTCAGATGCGCGATCGTAGACCAGCTCGAAGGCCAACGCAGCCCCGGTTTGCGCGGTGAACCCTCATCCTGGTGTTCCGATAGGTTGTCGACCCTCTTGTCAGCGCGTCCCAGCCCGCCTCCTGCGCACGATTTGCGAGCATCGTGAACCTCGTTCTCGCGATCATCGTGATCGTCGTCTCAACCGCGGCGGCGGTCGGCATCTTCCTGCTCCTCAGACGGGGCGCTCCTGAGGGTGGCCATTTCAGTGACGGCGACCGCGCAGCGGGGGTATTCGGCGTGCTCGCGACTGGATTCTCGGTGCTGCTCGGGTTCGTCGTCTTCCTCGCCTTTACGAGCTACAGCAACGCCAGCTCCGGCGCAGAGCAAGAGGCAACCGACGTGATCCAGATGGTCGAGACGGCCCAAGTCCTGCCGCCGCGAGTGAGACCGACGCTCAGCGGTGAACTGGTCTGCTACGGCCGCGCAGTCGTCTATCAGGAATGGCCACAACTGACGAGCGGGCACACCCCCGCCTTCAACCCGTGGGCGTTGGCGCTCTTCCGAACGCTGACCACGATCGACCCGCGGTCGAGCGCCGAGCAGGCCGCCTACTCGAAATGGCTCGATCAGACCTCCGACCGCGAACAGGCACGCAGTGAGCGTGTGCAGGGAAGCCACGGCGTCATCCCCGGCCCGCTCTGGTTGATCCTGCTTCTCAGCGGTAGCCTCGTCCTCGTCTATGTCTTCTTCTTCGTCGACCGGTCCGAAGGCAAGATCGCTCAGGCAATGCTGGTCGGTTCGGTCACCGCCATGCTTACCACGAGCATCCTGGTGATCCAGTTCCTGGCCAATCCCTATCACCCGGGTTACGGCAGCCTCAAACCGACGGCGATGGTGCGTGTCCTCGATCAGATCCAGCAGGCGACGACCGCGCTCCATCTGCGCGTGCAGATTCCCTGCGACTCCGCAGGGCGTGCCCGACCGTAAGGCGACTCGGCTAGATCCCGGTCTGGGCCTTGATCTCTCCCTTACTGACAGCCGCAGTCAGCGTTTCGTAGTCGCGCTCGTTCTGATTCGCGTACGACTCCGCGAAGAGTGCGACGGCGCGGTCGAAGGTGTCGTTGCTGCCGAGGTAGCTTGCGATCGCGATCGCATCTCCGGAGCGGGCGTGAGCACGTGCGAGCTCGGCGCCGCAGGCCTTCGCGTACAGGCCCATGACAGACGGCTCCATCAGCTCGACGAGGGCGGAGCCCTTTGCATCCCAGAGTTGGCGAACGTAGAAGTCGCGTTTTACGTCGTCGATGCCTTCGGCGCGGATGTGGCCGAGCATGATGTCGCTGGCTGCCTGGGTCAGCCGCTGTCCCTCTACGACGCGCTGGCCGTGGTTTGCGAATTTGCTCTTGCCGAGGAATGGCTCGAGCACCGAGGCCTCCGCTTCCTTGAACTGGAGGAAGAGCGGGTCTTGGCCGTCGCGGCCGAGCAGAAGCATGATGAACGCGCGGGTGCCGACGCTGCCGACACCGACCACCTTGCGTGCAGCGTGGACGTAGCGGTAGCGCTCGAGCAGGCGGCGGCGGTCGCCGCTGAGGGTGCGACGGTAGCCGCGAAAGACGCCGTGCAGGAACGCGTCGAACTCGTGCGCGCGGTCGCCGAGGAGCTCCTCGATCGGCGTCACGACGGGCGGGTCAGAGATGATTCGCGGCTCCCCGTCGACCATCTCCGTCAGCTTCGCGAACGCCTTCAGGCTGTCCTTCGTGCGCGTCTTGGCGAGGTTCTTGTCGGCCCGCTTCCGCTCCTTCGCGGTTGCGAGCTGCGAGAACTCACCGAGCAGATCGTCGACGTCCAAGCGCGTGTACCAGAGGTCCAGGTTGCGCAGCGTGGCGTACCTCGCCATCGCTTCCCGATAGGCGCTTCCGACAGCGAGATTCACCAGCTCACGCTGCTTGTCGTCGAAGCCGCGGTCCCTGCCTGCAACGGCGAAGCTCGCGGCGAGCCGCTTGACGTCCCACTCGAACGGCCCCGGGTGCGTCTCGTCGAAGTCGTTGATGCTGAATACGAGCCGACGGTCGGGAGCCGCGAAGGCGCCGAAGTTGGAGAGATGCGCGTCGCCACAAAGCTGTACCTGAAGCTGCGTCCTCGGCATGCCCGAGAGATCGGAGGCCATCAGGTAAGCGGCACCACGATAGAAGGTGAACGGGGAGACGAGCATGCGCCCGTAGCGGATCGGCACCAGTTCGGGAACGCGCGTCTTGGCCTGCTCCTCGAGCAGGTCGACCGGGCTCGGCCGATCGCTCGCCGGCTCCCAGGCTGCTTGCACCGAGCGGGGGACCTCCGCCCGGGCTGCCTTGCCCTTCGCGGCACGCTCGGCTTCGCTCGGGTGCTCGATGCGAGCCGGCTGGCTCGACTGACCGTCGAGTTTGTTGTCTGCCGCGGTGAGATCAGTGCTCATGTCGCTTGTCCTCCTGGGCTTGCAGCCAGTTGGCCAGGTTCGGGCCTACAGGGATTAGACGAATTCCCGATCCAAGGTTCATCCGAAATGGATGACCACTACCCTACATCGGCTCGAGGCCCGGATTTCAACGCACCGGGCGGCGCAGCCCACGCGAACCCGAAGCGTCACGGGATCATCCCAAAGAGATGAGGCCCGCCCGGTGCCGGCATGACCATGCTCACGGCTTGGCGCGTCAGGATACAACTAAGTGAGCCGGGTCTTCGGCCTGGCGCTGGTCGCGGCGCTCAACCCGGTGCTGCTCACGGCCACGACGGTAATGCTGCTCCTGCCGCGGCCGAAACGACTTCTGCTCGGCTACCTCCTCGGTGCGTACACGACGAGCATCACCGTCGGGCTCGCGATCGTGTTCTGGCTGAGCGACTCGGGCGCGCTCAGCACGACCAAGCACACCGTGAGCCCGGGGGTCGACATCGTCCTCGGTGGGCTCGCGCTGCTGATCGCCTTCGTCGTCGGGACCGGCCGTATGGCTCGCCGGAAGGAGCGTCACCGGAGCGCGCACGCCGACGAGCCGAAGAAGACCCCTCGCTGGCAGACGACCCTGAGCAAGGGCTCGGCGCGGGACACCTTCGTCGTCGGCGTCCTACTGAGCTTCCCCGGGGCGTCTTATCTCGCCTGCCTGACGACGATCGCCAAGCTCGACCTCAGCAACGCGGCGATCGTCCTGACCGTCGTGGCGGTCGCGGTCGTCATGCTCCTGCTGCTCGAACTGCCGCTGCTCGCCTACTCGTTCGCGCCGGTCTGGACACCGGCTGCGATCGAGCGGTTCAGGGGCTGGCTCGCCCGCAACGGCGCACACGCGGCGGTGATCGCCGCCACGGTGATCGGCCTCGCTCTCGTCGTCAAGGGCGTGCTCGGCCTGCTGAACTGAGGCCCTACTTCAGCCGCTCGAGCAGATGGTCGCCGACGCGCAGCGAGTTGGCCATTGCGGTCAGCGCCGGGTTGACGGCCCCGATGCTCGGGAAGACGCTCGTGTCGACGACGTAGAGGTTGTCGAGCTCGTGCGCCCGGCAGTCGACGTTGAGCACCGAGGTCGCCGGGTCGTTCCCGAAGCGGCACGTTCCCGCTTGATGCGCGACTCCCGCAACCGGGATCTCGTTCTTCATGTACGCGAACCTCTTCAGCAGATGGCCCTCGTTCAGATCGAGCTTCCCGAGGATCGACTTCAGCTTCTCGTACAGCTTCTCCTTCGGGACATCGTTCGTGGCCCGGTAGCGGAGCGTGAGCTTGCCGTCCTTGTCCACCGTCACGCGGTTGTCGGGCAGCGGCAGATCCTCGGTCGAGAGCCAGAAATCGATTGCGTGCTTGGCGACCCGCTCGAGCGTCCACTCCGGCGCGAGCTTCGTCTCGCCCGGCTGCTCGCCGCGGTACATCTCCGCCTGTGACTTGCCGACCATCTGGATGTTCCCGAGCGGATAGTCGAAGTCGTCGCCGGCGAGATAGAAGTCGTTGAGGCCGAGCGTCTTCTGGAAGATCGTCGGGTTCTCCTCGCGTGAGAGCGCGAGCACCGCCTGGCTGTTGTGGAACATGTAGTTGCGGCCCACCTGATCCGAGCCGTTGGCGAGCCCGTTGGGATGCTTGTCGTTCCGCGAGCTGAGCAAGAGCTTCGCCGTGTTGGCGGCACCGCAGGCGACGACAACCAGGTCGGCGACGAGGTGCTCGCGCTTGCCGTCATGCTCGAGAACGACCTCGGTCACGCTCGTCCCCGCAGGGTTCGTCTTGAGCTCGACGGCCGTGGTGTTCGTCAGCAACGTCACGTTCGGATGCTCGAGCGCCGGCCGCACGCCGAGCACCTCGGCGTCGGACTTTCCGTGCACTGCACACGGGAAGCCGTCGCAGTTCGTGCAGCGCACGCAGACGCTGTACGGCATGTTGGCCTCGTTCAGCCGAACCCCGCACGGCGCGTGGAACGGGTGGTAACCGGCCGCCTCGAGGTCGTCAGACAACTGCTGGATCCGTGGCTCGTGTGACAGCGCCGGATACGGGTAGGGTGCGCTGGCCGGCGGCTCGGTCGGGTCCTCTCCCCGGGCCCCGTGCACCTCGTAGGCGTGCTCGGCCTTCGTGTAGTACGGCTCGAGCTCGTCGTAGGAGAGCGGCCACGCCGGTGAGATCCCGTCGTGATGGCGGAGCTCACCGAAATCTTCTGCTCGTAGACGGTAGAGCGCGGCTCCGTAGAGCTTCGTTGCTCCTCCGACGAAGTAGTGGATCTGCGGCTGGAACGCCTGCCCGTGTTCGTCGTACCACGTCTCCGGCGACACATAGCGGTTGTCCACGAAGACGTTGCGGGCAACCCAGTTCTCGGGCTCACGGGGAAGCCAATCGCCGCGCTCGACCAGGAGGATCCGCTTGCCGGACGGTGCGAGGTGGCGCGCGAGTGTTCCCCCACCCGCGCCCGTTCCGACGATGATCACGTCATAGGCATTCATGGCTCAGTACTCCGACAGTCGTTCGTTGACGATGATCCGGGCGGCAGCCTCGATCAGGGCAAGGTGCGAGAACGCCTGCGGGAAGTTGCCGAGATGGCGGCCCGTCTCGGCGTCGAACTCCTCGGCGTAGAGCCCGAGCGGCGAGGCGATCCGCAGGAGCCGCTCCATCAGATCCCTGGCGCGCTGCAACTCCCCTACGATCGCCAGCGCCGACACGAGCCAGAACGAGCAGATCAGGAACGTGCCCTCCTTGCCCGAGAGCCCATCGTCGGTCTCGTCGGTGCGGTAGCGCAGCACGAAGCCGTTCTCCGTCAGGTCTCCGGCGATCGCCGTCACCGTTGCGCGAAGGCGCGCGTCGTCTCCGGGCAGGAAGCCGAAGAGTGCCGCGAGCAGCGTCGAGGCATCGAGCGAGTCCGTGTCGTAGTGCTGCCGTAGGACGCCTTGCTTGCTAACTCCCTTGGCGAGGATGTCCGCCCGGATCTCGTCCGCAGTGCCGCCCCAGGCCTTCTGCAGCTGCGGGTCGCCGCGAATCTCGGCCAGCTGGGCCGCCCGGTCGAGCGCGACCCAGCACATCAGCTTCGACGAGACGTAGTGCTGCGGCTTGCCGCGCGCTTCCCAGATTCCCTGGTCCGGCTGCGCCCAGACCTTCGTGGCGCACTCCGCCTGAGCCTGGACGATCGGCCAGAGGCGCCGAGGCAACCGTTCGCTCTTTCGCGTGTGCAGCAGGATCGAGTCGAGCACAGCACCGAAGACGTCGTTCTGGCGCTGGTCGAACGCCCCATTTCCGAGCCGGACGGGACGAGCGCCCGCGTAGCCGGAAAGATCGTCGCGCGTCGATTCGGTCAGATCCTTTCGGCCGTCGATGCCGTACATGATCTGGAGCGAGCCGTCGTCGTTCGGCTCGAGGTCGGCCACGAACTGTATGAACTCGTCGGCTTCCCAGTCGAGGTTCAGCCAGTGAAGCGCCTGCAGGGTGAAGGTCGTGTCGCGCATCCAGGTGAAGCGGTAGTCCCAGTTGCGCTCGCCGCCCGGAGTCTCGGGCAACGAGGTCGTGGCAGCAGCGACCGTCGCGCCCGTAGGCATGTAGGTCAGCCCTTTGATCGCGAGCGCCGAGCGCTGAATCGGATCGCGCCAACGGTGATCCGGGATCCGCGCCTCGTTGAGCCAGTGGCGCCAGAAGCGGACCGTTGCGGCGATCCGAGCCTCGGCTCCGTCGGTGTCGGGCGGTGCCGCCAACTGCTCGCCCCAGGAGAGAGCGCAATACGCCTTGTCGCCCGGCTCGAGGACGTGTCGTGCCCGCACGCGATTGCCTTCGATCCCGAGCGGGAGGCTGGAGACGAGACGGATCGTCTGCCCTGCCCCGCTCGCGTCGGCAGCGTGGCGGCCGCCGTCGACCAGCGACCACTCCGCCGGCGCCCGGCCGTAGTCGAAGACCGGCTCGCACACGAGCTCGAGCTCGACGCGGCCGCCGAGGCACTCGACGACGCGGACGAGCATATGGTCGGCGTCGTCGTCGGCCGGCGGGCGGGTATGGGGCGTGATCTCGTCTTCGTGATCGGTCGGCCCCATCGTCAGCGCGTCACGAACCACGATCCACCCCGACGGTGTCTTCCACGTCGTCACGAGCACGTTCGTGCCCGGCTCGTAGGTCCGTGCTGTCGGATGCGTGATCCCGAAGGGGGCGAAGCGGAAGAACCCCGCCTCCCGGTCGAGCAGGCTACCGAATGCGCTCGGTGCATCGAAGCTCGGGACGCAGAGCCAGTCGACCGCGCCGTCCGCCGCGATCAACGCGGCCGTGTGGCAATTCGACAGGAACGCGTAGTCCGCGATCGGTGGGAACGGCGACGGTGCGGCCGCGCTCTGCGGCGCCGGCTTGTCGGTCGTTGCGCTCATGAGACGATCCAAGGCCCGTACCAGCGGCCGTGGCCGGCAACGAGGGATTCCGCCGCGTCCGGCCCCCAGGAGCCGGGGGCGTATGCGTGAACAGGCGGCGGCGCATCGAGCAGCGGCTGCATGATCCGCCAGGTCTCCTCGACGCCGTCCTGGCGTGTGAAGCGAGTGCTGTCTCCGGTGAGGGCGGCATGCAGGAGCACCTCGTACGGGGTCGGGCCTTCGCCTCCCTCCACCGCGAACTCCATGTCGAGCTCGATCGTCCCAGAGCCGCTCTCATCCGCACGGTGGGCTTCGACGAGGAGCTGGATCCCCGTCGAAGGGTCGAGCTTGACGACGAGCTGGTTCGGCTCGAGGTCGCGGAAGGCGGTGAAGCCGAGGCGCGGCGGATGTCGAAAGACCAGGCGCAACTCGGTCTGCGTCACCGGCAAACGCTTTCCCGTGCGGATGAAGAACGGCACGCCCGCCCAGCGCCAGTTCTCGATGTCGAGCCGGAGCCCCGCGTAGGTCTCCGTCGTCGAGTCGGCGGCGACCCCGTCGATCGACAGGTACCCGTCGTACTGACCGCGGACGTAATTGGCCGGGTCGGCTTCCTTGACTGCGCGGAAGAGCGCAACCTGGGAGTCCTTGATCGTCGTGGGGTCACCGCGCGAAGGAGCCTCCATCGCGGCGGCCGCGACCACCTGCATCAGGTGGTTGACGACGACGTCCCGCAGGGCACCGACCGGATCGTAGAAATGGCCGCGGTCCTCGACGCCGAAGTCCTCCGCCATCGTGATCTGGACACTGGAGAGGTAGTTGCGGCTCCAGACGGGCTCGAGCATCGCGTTCGCGAACCGGAGGTGGAGGATCTCCTCGAGGCCCATCTTCCCCAGGTAGTGGTCGATGCGGTAGAGCTGCGACTCGTCGATCGACTGGTGCAGCTCTGCGGCAAGCGCATGCGCGGACTTCTGGTCGTGCCCGAACGGCTTCTCCACAACGACGCGCGCGTTGTCGGTCAGACCGGCGGTCTTCAGGCCCTGAACGACCCTTCCGAACAGAAACGGCGGAATCTCGAGGTAGAAGACGGGAAGGTTCGCGCCCTTGATCGCTGCGCCGACACGCTCATACGTCGCGGCGTCCCCGAAGTCGCCCTGCACGTAGGACAGACGCGCTGCAAAACGGTCGAACACCTGTCGG
This sequence comes from uncultured Thermoleophilia bacterium, assembly GCA_963823265.1. GTDB lineage: Bacteria > Actinomycetota > Thermoleophilia > Gaiellales > Gaiellaceae > PALSA-600. The sequence goes on along the minus strand of CAWGLA010000007.1, from coordinate 71,562 downwards.
TCGAGTTGCTCGCCGGTACCCTCGATCGACTCGCGGGCGCGCTGTTGCAGCTGTTCGACCGTCCAGTCGTCGACGGCGACGCCGACGATCGGGCCGTCGAGCAGCCCGCGCTTCTCCAGCCGATAGAGCGACCGGAAGGTCATCACCTTCGCCAGGTCCCCGGTGATCCCGAACACGACCAGGACGTCTGCCGTCTTCTCTGTCATCGCTTCTCCTCTCGGCCCACCAGGATCCGTCCGGGGCGGTCGTGCGTGAAGCCGGCCCAGGTCCAATCGACGACCGCCTTCGTCCGGTCCTCCCACGCCGAGAGCAGCGTCAGGTGGACCGCTCCCCAGGCGAGAAATGCCAACTTCCCTTTCATCGTGCGCCCGCCGTGCAGCTGCGCGACGGCGGCGCCGCGGGCGATAGCAGCCATCGTGCCCTTGTCCTTGTACTCGAACGGCTTCGTCTGCTTGCCCGAGACCACCCGCTCGATGTTCTCGCCCGCGTGCTCCCCGGCCTGCAGAGCGACCGAGCCGAGCTGCGGTAGCACATCGCCGCTGTCCGCATCGGTGATCCAGGCGATGTCGCCCGCGACGAAGACCTCAGGGTGGTCGGGCAGGCGCAGCTCCGGGTCGACCGCGACGCGGTTCCCTTTCTCGAGCTCCACACCGAGCGACTCGGCGAGCGGGCTCGCCTGCAGGCCGGCGCCCCAGACGAGGGTGTGCGCAGGCAGCACCGTGCCGGAGGCGAGCTTGACGCGTGTCGGCTCGACGCTCTCGACTCGTTCGCCGAGCATGATCTCCACACCGCGCTCCTCGAGCTCGTGCTGAGCGTACTCACGGATGTCCGGCTTGAACATCGGGAACAGGCATGGGCCTGCCTCGACGAGGGTCAGCCGGGCTGCTCCGGACGGAATGCCACGATAGTCGCTCGCGAAATCGCTTCGGTAGAGCTCGGTCAGGGCGCCGACACTCTCGATCCCGGTCGGCCCACCACCGACGACGACCACGTTGAGAGCGCCGTCGTCGACGAGCGACGGGTCGCGGTCGCCAGCCTCCCACCGCTCCACGATGTGCGATCTCAGCCGCAGCGCGTCCTCGACCGTGTAGAGCGGAAAGGCGTTCTCCGTGGCGCCGTCGCAGCCGAAGAACTGCACGACCGCTCCGAGCCCGATGACGAGATAGTCGTACTGCAGCGGCGGCATGTCGACGAACTGCACCGCCCGGCTGTCGAGATCGATCGACGACACCGTCGCCTGATGGACGGTCGCGTTCTTCTGGTGCTGGAAGAGGTCACGCAACGAATGGGCGACCGCTGTCGTGTCCAACAGGCCCGTTGCGAGCTGGTACAGCATGGGCTGAAAGCTGTGGTAGTCGTTCGCGTCCACCAGAACGACATCCACGTCCGCAGCTTCGAGCTGCCGCGCAGCACCCAGTCCGGCGAACCCACCCCCGAGCACCACGACCCGCGGCCGGTCGCCACCGGACTGCAGCGATCCTCCTCCCCCAAGCATCCTGTGAGGCTCGCAGCGCCGGACACCCTTCGGAATCACCCCCTCGGGATGATTTCGTTTTGGCTAACGGCTCACCCGGCGGGGTCGGCCCAGCGCCGGAACACCACCGCGGTGTTGTGGCCGCCGAACCCGAACGAGTTCGACACCCCGATCTCGACCTGCTCCCTGCGCGCCACGTTCGCGATGTAGTCGAGGTCGCAGTCGGGGTCGGGGTCCGTCTGGTTGAGTGTCGGGGGAAGGATCCCGTCGCGGAGGGCCATGATCGTGAAGACCGCCTCGACCGCGCCGGCCGCGCCGAGGGTGTGCCCGGTTGCTCCCTTCGTCGAGGAGACCGGAGTGCGAAACGCCTTCTCCTCACCGAGCGCGAGCTTCAACACCCTCGTCTCCCCCGCGTCGCCGGCAGGAGTCGACGTGCCGTGCGCGTTCACGTAGCCAACGTCCTCGGGCGCGATGCGGGCATCCGCGAACGCCATCCGCAGCGCGCGCGCCGGGTTGGCGCCGCTCGGATCGGGGTCGGAGACATGGTTCGCGTCCGAGGAGATGCCGTAGCCGATCAGCTCGGCATAGATCCGCGCGTCGCGTGCTCGAGCATGTGAGAGCTCCTCCAGCACCACCACGGCTGCACCTTCGGCGATCACGAACCCGTCACGGCCACCGTCGAACGGGCGCGACGCAGCGGTTGGATCGTCGTTTCGCACCGACAGCGCACGCATCGCCCCGAAGCCCGCGAGCCCGACCGGTGTGATCGGTGCCTCCGTGCCGCCGCAGAACATCACGTCGGCACGATCGAGCCGAATCGCGTCCAGGCCGTCCCCCAGTGCCATGTTCGAGGCTGCGCAGGCAGTGCATTCCGAGACGAGCGGCCCACGGGTTCCGAGCTCGATCGAGACCCACCCTGCAGGGAGATTGGGCAGCGTCTGGACGATCGAGAAGGGGCTGACGCGCTCGGGCCCCTTCCGTTCGATCTGCAGAACGCAGTCCTCGAACGACCCGACGCCGCCGATCGCGGTCGCGATCGCCGCACCGGTCCGCTCGGCCACCTCCGTCACTGTTAGTCCCGAATCGGACTCGGCTTGACGCGCCGCCGCCAGTGCGAGATGTGTGCACCGGTCCATTCGCCGGGCGGACTTGCGATCCAGGAACGCATCGACGTCAAGGCCGTCCACCTCACAGGCAAAGCGGGTCGAATAGCCACTGGCGTCGAACCGCGTGATCGGGCCCGCACCTGACCGGCCGGCCAGCAAGGCTTCCCAGGACTCGGCAACCGAGTTGCCGATCGGGCTCACCATGCCGAGGCCGGTGACGACAACCCTCCGCGACCCAGAGCCCACGGCCGCAGGCTACCGTCAAAACTTCGCCGCGGGAGGTCAGCGGTGCGGAGCGCCGCCGGCCGCAGGCGGCAGCGCCATCCCCGCGCGCAGGGAGGTGAGCGGGCCCGACGGAATGCGAATCAGACCGCGCGTCGGCCGGTCGAGATCGAACGTGACCAGGAGCAACAGGGTGATGAGGCCGGCGGCGATCAGCACCGTCACCACGCCACGGCCGAGAATCGCCAGGTAGACGGAGAGCAGTCCGAGCGCGGCAGCCGCACCGAGCGTCTCGAGCGCCAGCACTGCGCCGGGAACGCGGTTGTTGAGCGCCGAGATGCGAACGGTCTGCATGTCGATCATGCTGTTCAGGCTGTCGACGTACAGACGCGGACCGCTCGCCAGGGGAGCTCGGTCGAGCTCCTGCCCTGCGAGCCTCCACAGACTTCGCTGCAGGACGCCCCCGTCGGCGATCGCCCGCCGCTGCGCGGGGCTGCCGGGAATCGCCCGCGAGAGACGCAGGCTCGTGTCGGTGTAGCGCTTCAGCAGTGCGAGCGAGCGGCTCCTGACGGGCTCCGCCAGGAGCTGTGCCCGGAGATAGGTCGTCCCGATCGCGTTCGCGTCGTCGACGACTGCGGCCCGCCGGGACTCGTAGCGCCCGACCGCGAGCGTGAGTCCGAAGGCGAGGATCAGTCCAACGAGACCGAGCAACGCCGCCTGCAGGACTCCGAAGGGCTCGCGCAAGGTCTCCCGGTGCTTGCGCAGATACCGGCCGAGGAGCAGACCGAGCAGGGTCACGCCGAAGATCACCGCAAAGATGAGCAGGCCCAACTCCCAGCTGCTGAACCTGAAGAACATCCTTCAACGGCCCGCCGGCGCCGGCCAGGCGGGCGTCGATTCCTCAGCCGTGCGACCGATCACCCCGGGGAAGGTCGTTCCGAGCTCGTACTCGACCAACGGCATCAGGAAATCTCCAGTTCGCCTTCCATCGATGTCTGACCGATGACGCTAGAAGTCCGCGCTGGAGCAAGCGTCATCCGATCGAGATGAAATCGCGGCTGCCTGCCTGGGGATTCCGGGCCTGTCAGGCGGGGAGCGGAAAGCGATACACGCGCGCGTTGTGGGGCCCGAACGGGCTCGGATCGGTGAACGCGCCGCCGGCGGCCGTCACCTGTCGTGCCGGGTTGTCGGAGCCGTGTGCGAGCACGGTTCCGTGCGTGATGCGAGCGGGAAGCCCGGTGAAGCGCACCCGGCCGGTCACCGCAGGGCTTCGCCTGACTGCGAGCACGTACAGGGCTCCTCCGCCCTCGCGTGCACTGACTCGGATGTCCGCTGCGCTCGCCTTGACGGCATGGCTCGAGTCGGGTGCGGTCAGGGCCGGCGAGTGCGCGGCGTCCGTCAGCTCCTCGACGAGCGGACGCTGGACGTTCTGCCAGTAGGTCCAGTTCCACCCGCGCCGCCGGTCGGCCGCATTCATCACCTGCTTGTACTGCCCGCCGAAGAAGAACAGGCCGCGCGCTCCGGCGATGATCGCGTCGTAGGCCATGAACCTCGCCTGCTGGAGCGTCGGCATGACGACCGGGTGCGGCGGGAAGACTCCGCTCCACGAGATCTGCAGCGTCATCCAGATCGCCTTTCGGCGGGTCGCCCGGGCGATGATCGACGTCATGTCGCCGACGACGCTGATGTCGGTGTTCACGGGCGGCCCGCCTGCATGGGCGCCCGGCGGCTTCGACACGGGGTAGATATCGACCCCGTGGATGTCGCAGGCGGCCGCATACGGTGCCACCGCAGCCGACGTCAACCGCGTGTCGTGCCCTCCTGCGGCCGGCGCCGGTCCTCTCGGAGCCTGGATGATCACGAGCGGATGGTCGGGGTCGAGCGACCGCAGCTGCTTGCGCACCGCGACCAGGCCGGGCACCGGGACACGGCCGTGCGCGGGCTCATCGGCCCCTTTCCAGGCGCCGAGCCCAGGGTGGCCCTTCACGGTGTCGACGATCCGGGTCAGCAGCGATTGCCGGGACAGGTTGTTGTCGACACCTGCGAGGGCGAGCCAGAGCTGCAGCCCGTGCTTCGACGCCGCGTCGAGCTGCTGCGCCACCGACAGGAGCTGCTCTGCGGCACCCGCCTTCGTCCACACGGTGTAGTTCCGGGCGAAGGTCACGCCGGCGCTCGCGATCTCGGCCCAGGCAGGCAGGCGGCTCTCGGGTGCGACGCCGTTCAGCGGCGGCGGATCGGACAGACCGATCGGGAAGACTCGCTTGCCCGACACGATCAGGTTGCCGGTCGAAGCGTCGACCGTTGTCTTCGTCACTCGACCGCCCCCCACGGTTGCGCGAGTGAGACCTACCCTAGACAGCGCCGTTCGTGAACGTCAGCTCGAGGTGCTTCCTGGACGCGTTACCGCGAATGTCGGCGGCTTCCACCTCGAGTCGATAGCCGCCGTCGGCGTGGCGCCGCGTATCGAAGGCGCTTGCGAGCAGGAAGCGGAAGCGGCCGGCCACATTCGGGTGATTCTGGGTCGTGCCGGCCGCATAGACATGCGAGTAGCGGGAAGCCGGCAGGAGGGTTGTGCGAAAGTCGGCGACCACCCGCCAGGGCACGACCGCGTGCCCGCCGCGCACGACCCGCCAACGCACGAGGGCGGGCGCCACCGGCAAGCCCTTCCACGGTGGCGGCGCAGCGATCGGCGTGATGTCGTGCGCTTCGGCGATCAACGCGACGACACCGGTGAGAAAGTCCGGGGCGATGTGCTTGCCTGCGCGTTCGACGACGATCCGTTCGATCGAGGGCGCTCCGAAGTCGGCAAAGGGTGTCAGAGCGCCCTTCCGCAACGGGTTCCAGTACGTGCCACCCCGGCGTTCGGCGAAGTGGACGTGTCCCCAGCCTGCGGCGATGTGGCCGATCAGCTGGTGCTGGGCGACCTGCTGGCCGTGCCGGACGGCCGGCACGATGTGCCAGTAGCCGTGCGCGCCCGCGCCGCCGCCCTCGACGACCGCGACGTTCTGGGCGCCTCCGATGTCGATGATTCCGGCCCGCACCGAGTAGACGGGCGTCCCGTCCGCCCCGGACACGTCGATGCCGAAGTGGAAGGCCCTCGAGCCCTTGTCGCCGATCCGCGGGTCACAGAAGAATGCCCGCACGGGATGCTGGCGGTCGAACGGCTCGAGCGGCCAGCAGTAACTCACCCGTTCACCCCGCCAGGACGGGCCGAGTCCTGAAACGACCCAAGCGTGTCATACGAACCCCGGAGCTCCGGTGGTTCCATATTTGAGAAAGCGTGAGCTCCTCTGCGGTTCTCCGCTTTCATCGGCCCGTGGTGAGGCGTGACTCCCTGATCACCCACCACGGGCCAAAACGGCTCCCCGCGCGGTCTCGCCGTCTCCCTCACCCCCGGGACCAATGGTTACGCCTGAGTTACGGAATTCGGCGGTGTAGAGCGGAAGCGGGCGAAGGGGCTCGAACCCTCGACCCTCAGCTTGGGAAGCGCGAGCAGTCCCGCATGGATAAACGTGTTTCGCTCAACCATGCGGAGAACACTACGCTCCAACCCGCCTGAAACCGCTCCATCCAGGGTGTCACTGGCGCGCAACTGGCGCGCACTACGCGACGAACCGCGTTTCCAGACTCGGCCTCGCCGCGGCAACGTTCGTTCGCTTTTCGGTGGAGGCAGTTTCGGGGCTGCCCCACCACCGAGTTGCTGGTTAAGGGGTCTTAGGGTTTTCGCCCGCTGGCGGCTCCTCGTCTGGAGGCGGTGCCTTGGGGCGCGGATTGGGTCGGGTCGACCGTTGCACCTCGGCCAGCTTGTTGTTGAGGATCGCGATCGCCTGAGTCACAAGAGGATCAGCCAAGGACGTCTCGATATGGCTGGCCGACGTGCCTTCCCGCTCTTTCAGCGCCTCGGCGGACACCTCGCCCGACCGCTGCTTGCACCATCGGTTGATGCATGTTCGAACCGCCTTCTCGTCGATGTGATGTTCGGCGAGCAGCCGACCGAACGCTTGCGGACGAAGCAGGCAATTGAGCAGCTCGCAGATCAACTCGCTTTCGTCTGTCTTCGACGGATCACTCGTGGGCCATGGTGCGTCGCCACCGAGGAACACAGCTCCGGTGAGGAGCTGCTCGCGGGTGAACGGAAGCCCTCGTTCGGTGACCCCAGCGGCCCTTACGTGGAATCTGTAGACGCCTTCCATGGAGGCGGTTGTCGCATCTTCGAAGATGCCGGGCTCGACCTCGCTGAGTGTCATCGTTGCCTGGCTTCCGTCCGGCCTTTCGATGTCGGCTTGGACGCTTGCCCGGTGATCGACCGGAATTCCGTATTCCGTGAGATGAGCTCGAAGCGTCATCGACGCCCCTGGTACCAAGCTGTTCTGAGAGACTGTCGCGCTCATTCGTAGATTTGAATACGACTGGACTGTCACGCAGTACTTGATCCCATGGATTGCGCGCGCAACTGCTGCCGCATCGAACCGCTCCCGCTGGTTCGACAGCTGTTGCTGGTAGACCTTCGGGTCGAAGTCGAGAAGTACGTGCCATCGTCCTGATTGAGCTGGCTTCGCGGCGAGGGCGAGCGGAAGAGTGAACCGATAGAAGCTCATGTTCGTGCCGACCTCGAACGTGGCGCCTATTGCGGCGGCGTCCGCTGGATTCATTACGTCGCCGTCGGGTGTCTCGATCCGGAAACGAATGGCAGGAATGTCGGTGAGCAGGATCGCGCTTGCATCGATGTCGGTCTCGTTCAGATCGAAGGGAATTCGTACCTTCATCCCCAGAGAGAGATAGCCGGACGGGTCAGTGACGATGTTGTTGTTCGTCACACCGGCCAAGATCTCGAGGAAGTACTTGGTCAGACGAAAAGTGTCGTCGATGCTCGGGCTTAGCTTCCCGCTGAGCAGCAGATAACCGCCGGTGTGGTTCGTAAGCGCGTTGAGCGCACCAGTGCTGACCTGTTCAGCAGTACCGAGGCCTATCGCGAACGTGCGGTTGTTGATGCTGCTCATCACATCAGCGATGAACGGTGCGGTGTTTTCGATGCCATCGGTGAAGACGATCAGAGCCTTCTGGTCGTAGCCGGTAATTGGGTTCAATGTGTTGCGCGCGAGGGTTAGCCCTTTGCCGATTGACGTGGCGCCCTGCGGATGCAGCGCCTGGATAGCGTTGGACACGGCGAGCAGGTCGAACGGTCCGCCGTTGTACTTGGTCACCGGCGCTCCGGAGTAGGCATCCTGATCGAAGCTGACCATGCCGACGCCGTCTCCGACATAGCGCTGCAGAAGCTGGACGAAGTTCGCCGCTGATTGGTGGAGCACGTCGATGCGTTTGGTTGTTGCGTCAATACCCGCGAGCCAGTCCATGCTGCCCGACTGGTCGAGCGTGAGCATCACTCCAACCGTTGGACGCGCGATCGTGCTCGCAGTGATGGGGACTTCAAAGTCCTCGTTCGTCTCGGTGCAATGCACGGTGACTGTGCCCGTGGCGGTGTCTCCGGCGGTTGTGCCTTTGTAGCTCAGCCAGAGACGGCCCCGCGGAGACGTCCCGCTCGCCACGTGAGGAACCGCAACCGAAGTTCCGAGCAGAGTCCCGAAACTTGTTCCTGGCGGCCCAGTCAGTACCGTCGGTCCCGCGGTGATCGAGAGGTTGACGGCATGACAGGAGACGGCTGAGAAGACGATGGCGCGCGCGGCGGTTTCGCCTTCCGGAACATCGTTGAAATTGACGCTCGGCGTCTCGAGCGTGACCGTCGGCGGGAAGATCGGCAGGGTGTCATAGCACGGCGGTTTGACGACCGAGAGGTGCTTGCAGTTTTTGACCACCTGCTCGTTCTCTGGCGTGAACCACGGTCGAACAGGCCAGTCCGTAGACCCGGACCAGGGCTCGAGCGGATCGTTGATCGATGGGGCTGCACTTTCTGGGTCGTACATATGACCCGGATCGAGGCGGTCTGTGTGGCCCGGCTGTGTTTGCCACATCGCGAATAGGCGATCAACGTTCGAATGAAGTAGGAACACGAATGGGTCGCGGAACGACGTGTGGGCGTTCCCGATCGTTCCTCCGATGTAGCCATGGATGTTGTTATGGACTTGCTCGAGCTTCCCACGCATGGCTGCGAAGTCCGCCTGCATGACAATCTCGCTCTCCGCAGGCCAGCCGGGCGTCCCGATCGGAGGTGCGCCGGCATCTTTGTTCCGAGTGAGCGTCTTCGGAGGGTCGACCGGGTTTGCGTGCAGGTCGTAGCTCCAGCCAGAAGGGTCAGGCCCGGGCTTGTTCAATCCGTGGATAGTGTCGTCACGGAACTCGTCTCCAGCTGCGCCAGGGTCATACAACCCTGCACTCAGCCAGGGCTCACCGGCGTCTCCATTCGCGCTGCCCATGAACGTGTTGCTGAACAGCAGCGTTGGATCAGTTGTCCAGTCCCAGTAGTGCAACGAGAGATCAGGATCGATCGCGCGCAGCATCGCCTCGAAGCGGTTGCAGATCTCACGGTGCCAAGGAAGAAACGACGGCCCGCCGTGCACGTGAGTCGCTTGATGGATCTCGTCTTGCTTGAACCAGTGCGAGACGTGACCTGCGGGGAAGTCTGTACGGCCACCGGGGAAGAACTGTTGGTTCAGCGCGATGACTGCATCGCGAAACCGGTTTCGTTCGGCAGCTGAGACCGTCGTGATGTTCCTGCGGATGCCGTCTCCGAGCGCCACGTGATCACCTCTCGTTCTTCCTAAATTTGGGCTTGGCTAGAACCTCACAGCCCGACCGCCCGTTCGAGCGACGGTCTGTTCATCGGAGTCTGTGGGGGCACGGCACGCCTCATGCTCCACCGCAAGCACTGATCGCGATCGTCCAAAAAGAGTTCGCCGCAGCAACGAAACAAGGTGTCCATGATTCCCACGAACCTCCCGCTGCTTCCAACCGTCATACCACTGGGTGACACTTGAGTCAATCTCCCCGCGCCGATCCAGATGACGGGCCAGGCCGCCGTTGTTGGGCGGGTTGAGCCCATCGACTTGACCTTCCGACGACCACGATCAAACAGGCCTACTTCGACTGGCTCCAAGCAGACCCCTGGAGTAACGGAGACACCTGGTCGGAACTCGCCCAAGAGCACTACAGCCGACTCGTCGAACCCAATGTCCTCACCCGCTCACTCGACTACCTCGCCACCCTCCCGATGCTCAACGACACCGACGCAGTCATTGCCTGGCTCAAAGACCAAGAGGACGAGAGCGCCGCGATGCCGGACCACTCGCGCCAACACCTCTTCGACGAATGGCTCGCGACCGCCTACGAACATGAAGCCTCGTGAGCCGAGCAGGGGCGGCCGGAGGGCGCTTGCCTAGTCCGCAGTATGGTCTCGTAGTGGTGGGAACTCGTGCTCGGGCGGCGCTGCATTGCTTGAGGCGCTGGCGCCTCGCGAAGACACGCTAGGTGCTGCTCGCGACGAACATTGCCCACGAGCTGTCGCGTGCGCTCTCGTTCGCGTTCGGGATGACGTGGGCAGTCCTGTGGGCGCTGATCCTCGGTTTCGGGCTCTCCGCGGTGGTGCAGGCGGTCGTCTCGAAGCGGGAGATGAGCAGGTTGCTTCCCGACGACTCGCCGAAGACCCTGCTCGTCGCAACGGGCCTCGGTGCGGGCTCGTCGAGCTGTTCCTACGCATCGGTTGCGCTGGCACGCTCGCTGTTTCGAAAGGGCGCGGACTTCACCGCCGCGATGGTGTTCGAGATTGCTTCCACCAACTTGGTGATCGAGCTCGGGATCATCATGTGGTTGCTTTTGGGCTGGCAGTTCGTGCTCGGCGAGTTCGTCGGCGGGCCATTGATGATCGTTCTGATCGCCCTCCTCTTCCGGCTCTTCCTCAAGCAGCAACTCGTCGATGAGGCGCGGGCCGAGGCCGACAAGGGGCGGCTGGGCTCGATGGAGGGGCACGCCGAGATGGACATGTCCGCCGGCGGCGAGGGGAGCTGGTGGCGGCGCCTCCGTAGCGCCAACGGGTTCACGGCGACGGCGGACTACTTCGTGATGGACTGGGCCGCGGTCTATCGAGACGTCTTCGGCGGCCTGCTGATCGCGGGCGCACTCGCCGCCTGGGTGCCCGACTCGTTCTGGCAGGGCCTCTTCTTCGAGCATCATCCCACGCTCGCAAAGGTCTGGGGGCCGCTGATCGGTCCGGCGGTCGCGATCATCAGCTTCGTCTGCTCGATCGGCAACGTCCCGCTCGCTGCCGTGCTCTGGAACGGCGGCATCAGCTTCGGGGGTGTGCTCGCCTTCATCTTCGCCGACCTGATCATCCTGCCGATCCTCGACATCTATCGCCGCTACTACGGCTGGAAGATGGCCACCTTCATCCTCACCAGCTTCTACGTCACGATGGCCGCCGCAGGACTGATCGTCGAGTTCCTCTTCCAGGCGCTCGGCCTACTACCCAGCGAGCGGAACGCCAAGGTCGAGCTGGCCCACGTGAGCTGGAACTACACCACCTACCTGAACATCGTCTTCCTCGCGCTCGCCGCCCTGCTTATCTGGCGTTACTTTCGTCGCGGCGGCGGCTGGGCGATGCTGAAGATGATGAACAAACCAATGGACGATGACCACGCCAGCACCACCACCATCACGGGCACGGCGAACTGAACTCGACCACGTCTCTCATAGTTCGGGATCAACCCGGAAGGTGAACATCATTCCGCTCTCGTGGTGCTCGGCGATGTGGCAGTGGGCCATCCAAAGGCCGGGGTTGGTTATGTCGAGCAGGATGTCAACGGTTTCGCCGGTGCGCACGAGCACTGTGTCCTTCCAGGCCAGGTTCGGCTCGACGATGTCGTCGCGGGCGAGTATGAGGAAGCGGCCGGCTCCGTGGATGTGGAAAGGGTGGTGCATGGGGTGATCGGAGTCCATCTCGTTGAGGAGACGGATCTTGACTTGCTCGCCGACCTGGAACCGCCATTCGATGGCACCGTTCTCGGCTCCCGTCGCTCGGTCGATCAGCTTCCAGCGCATATTGGCGGGAGTAGTGATCCGGTTGACCTCGACCATGTCGTCTTCCCACTCGATGCCTCCGGACTCAGCGTGACCGTGATCCCCACTCTCGTGACCATGGCCCTGAGTCGCGGCGGGAACCTCGCCCGACTGCGAGAGCAACTGGGATGGCAGTAGCTTCATTCCGCACTGCGGACAGTGATCTGGGGTGGTGCTAACGACCTCAGGGTGCATCGGGCAGGCATAGGTAATCGCAGCGGCCAGAAGCTTCATCCCGCACTCTGGGCAGCGTCCCTCCTCGGCGCTGACGACCTCTGGATGCATTGGGCAGCTGTAGACGACGGCGCCTTCCGGGGCGCCCATGTCCATCTCGGCGACGAACGCGAGCGTCTTGTCCGGTGCGGCGTCGAGGTAGGGTGCAATCCGACTGCGCTCCGCGATCATGTCCGCGTTGCTGCGCAGGGTTTCGAACTGGTCGTCAAGGGATGGTGTGGCCGGTTCGTCACTGACGGTAATCGCGGCGAGCGGATAGGTCTGCTGTGGCGTGTGATGCTCGAGCGTCACACGCCCAGCCTGGTCGAAGTTCACGTCGATGACGGCGCGCTCGGACGGCGCCAAGACCACCCGTTCCACGAACTCCTCGTGCTCGTAGCGGCCGCTGTCTGCTCCGACGAGCTTCATCCGGGCGCCTTCGATCCCAACGTTGAAGACGCGAGTGTTGGCGGTGTTCGTGAGGTACAGGCGGACGACCTCACCGAGGTTCGCAGTCAGCGAGAGCCCCGCCTCACCGCCCACGAGCAGAACGTTGCCGAACCGGCCCATCGCGACATACGTCGTTTCCGAGCGGCTGAACGGCGCAACCCTCCCATCCTCGATCAAGATGTCGTCCAGGGTCAGCAGGAGCTCGCGGTGGACTGGCGGCCAGTAGTCGGCCTCGACAGGGACGACGAGGATGTTCCCGTACAGGCCCAACTCCTGGCCGTAGTCCTCACGGACGTGCGGGTGGTACCAGTAGACACCCGGATCAGGAAACTCGAGCTCATAGGAAAAGCTGCCACCGACCGGAATCGGCGCCTGCGTCTCGTGCGTGCCGTCGTAGCGATTGGCAAGCCGCAGCCCATGCCAGTGCACCGTGTCGTCATGGTCACCGTTGTTAGTCACGTTGACGACCACTCCCGATCCCTGGCGCACCTTCAGGGTCGGCCCTGGGATCGAACCGTTGTAGGCGAGCATCCGGACGGTCGCGTCTTCCAGCCGCTTCGACACGGCTCCGATGTCAAGCTCGACGGCGTCACCGTCGGCTAGCTCGACCACCTCGGGAGAGCCGCACGCGTGAAGACCTTCAGTTGCAGTCGAGAACATCGCCGACCCCGACACGGCGGCAGCATTTGTGTCAGTCATCAGTAACCTCCTCCGCGGCAAGGGTGCCGACCATAAGTAGCTCCATGCTCAACGATGGCAGACCGCGGCCCCATTGTCACGCGCTCGCTCGTCGAGGGAGTTTCGGTGCATAAGAGAGAGCGATGCTCACGAAGTTTGCCGCGCACACGCAAGTATTTGCGGCATCAGCCAATCTCGAAAAGTCCTTCGACTTCCACTGCGACATCGTAGGGCAGCGCCGCCACACCAACAGCCACTCGAGTATGCCGACCGAGGTCTCCGAAGACATCAACGAAGATGTCCGACGCGCTGTTGACTACCTGCGACTGTCCACCGAAGTCCGGCATCGAGTTGACGAACCCGCCGATCCGCACACACCTGACAACGCGATCGAGGTCGCCGTCCAGCGCCGCGCGGAGTTGGGCGATGACATTCAGCGCGCAGAGCTTCGCTGCGCATTGTCCTTCTTCGACGTCGAACTCTCGACCGAGTTTCCCGATGTAGCGGCGTTCTCCGTTCCACTGCGAGAGCTGGCCAGTGACAAACAGGAGACTGCCCGTCTTCACACACGGCACGTAGTTAGCGCCCGGTGCCGAAGCCTCGGGCAGCTCAAGGCCCAACTCGGCGAGCCGCCCGTCGATCCTCCCCGCGGATCCCGGCGCGCCTTCCTTGGATGTCACGCCGACTCCTCGGCGGCGTCGGGGATTCGACCGGGTTCTGGAGCCGGCTCGAGCGTCTGTCGGCCGACGCTTGCGATTTGCTCGGCGAGGTACTCGGCGTCGTCCTTTACCCAGCCGAGCAGCGCCGATCCGCGCGTGTGCTGCCACGGCAGTCCGAGGAAATAGAGGCCCTCGACGGAGGTGACTCCTCGCCGATGTTGGATCGCGCCGTTCTCGCCCTTGACCGCTGGCTCGATCCAGGAGTGATCGAACTCGAACCCGGTCGCCCAGATGACGGCGTCCACGGAGAGGTCGCCCCCATCCGCGAACGTGACGGTGCGCTCGAAGGCTCCGGTCGCGCGCGGTCGCATCTCGACCCCATCGCGCCTTAGCGCACGTGGGCTCGAGCCGATCAATGTGTCGCGCGTACTCAGCTTCTTCCCGAGACGCGATGCGACTGTGGTCCTGAGAAGCCTCGTTGTTACAAGCCACCAGAAGAGGTCGCGGCCGAGAAGTTTCTGCGGAAGCGGCATCTGGCGGCCGCCGACTGCGAGATGGACGTTGTGTGTTGCGGAGAGTTCGCGCGCGATCTGGTACCCCGTGTTCCCGCCGCCGACAACCAAAACCGTCCCTCGGGGGACGTCGTTTGGCGTGCGGTAGTTGACGCTGTGAACTTGAAACACCTCGGGGGCAAGATCTGTAGCGAACTGAGGCAGCCGCTGCCTTTGGAACGGCCCGGTGGCGACGACAACCTGATCGGCCACGAGTGTCCGGTCGTCGAGCACGAGTTCGAACGTGTCGCCAACCTTCCTCAGTGAGTGAACAGCACTGCCAAGCTCGACCGGGAGCGCCAGAGCCTCGGCGTAGTCGTCGAGGTACGAGATGACCTCGTCACGGGTCGCGTAGCCGTCGGGGTCACCAGGGAAAGCCTGTCCGGGCAGGCTGTCGTAGCGGCGCGGAGTGAAGAGCACGAGTGAGTCCCAGCGAGTGCGCCAGGCGGAAGCAACGGACGCCTCGGCTTCGAGGATCACGAAGCGACGGCCCTGGAGACTCAGGAAGTGTCCCATCGCCAGACCGGCCTGCCCCGCGCCGATGACGGCAACCTCGACGTGCGCGGACTTGTTGTCGCTCATGCTCTGAGCCTCCTTTAGGGCCTAGTGGTGGAACTGCAAGCCCGCCACGATCTCGACAGCGATGATCGTTGCCGCAACCCAGTCAACGACAAGGCAGAAGGGCGGCCACCAACGCGTGTTGGCGACAAACTGGCGGCGGTGCTGCCAGAGATCCTTCAGCCCGTGGGCGAGTAGACCTGCGACTAGCAGCCACGGTGAGCCGGTGATAGCCGCGGCAGCGATCACGACAAAAACGGTCGTGATCCCGGTTTCTACAGCGATGACGCCAGAGCGTCCGTCAGCGACCGCAAAGCCGATGTAGACCGACGCAATCGCCACGAGACCGATCGCATAGACGGTGGCCGTTGGGAGCCACCAGAAGGCCAGCGGGGATGCCGCCTGGAGTCCTCCGAGCACGATTCCGGAGATGATGGGGGCTCGCAGACCTGCGAGAGTCGATCGCCCGGCCGTTGCCACCGCGGGCCCAACCGCTCCATCGAGTTCTCCCACTGTGCGTATCGGTGACGGCAAACTTCCCCTACCCCTGGACACGGACAACGGGTCTAGCGCCCGAGTGGAGTGCTAGATCGAACCGAGCGAACGACCGCAGCGATCGCTCGGCTGCTGACGGCGGCGTAGTGCTCACCTTCGAGGAGCGCGGTATGCGTCGCGCCCCCGTGTCGTCTGATGAACGCTGTTTGTCGAGCCCAGATTAGGCTTGAAAGTGAACAGCGAGGGGCGTGGCGTGTAGCCAGGCGATTGCTGCAGATCGAGCGCGACGAGTGACCTGGGGATGCCCAGCAGCTCGGCGATCTCAAGCTGGGACTTGCCTTCCGCGTAGAGCCTGAGTTCCTGCCTCCGTCGCTCGGCAACCGTGACGCTGCGAGGTGTCGGGAAGCCAGCGAACAGCACCTCGGAATCGATCTCCAGCACCAACGCAAGCGCGGCGCGCGTGTCAGCCGATGGGTTCTGTAGGCGACCCGTTTCGATTTGCTGGACGTATGCCCCACTGAGGCCGGCCGCTCTCGAAAGCCCGAGCTTTGATAGCCCGAATTCAGTCCGGCGAGCGTGGAAGGCTTCCACATGCGCCGTCCTCGCGGCTACCCGCTGTGACCTTGCCGTCATGAACCTGACATTACTTAGCCGGTATGACTGCAGCACGGTTTAGGGCAGGGGAAAGTTCGCCTCGCCGCTGGCAAGAGCGACGAGGCGAAGGCGTGAGTCTAGACGGCAACGCGGCCGCCGATCGACACGACCTTCCCGGAGGTCGCGCCGGCGAGGTACGCGTCGAGCGCATCCCGGTCGGCCGCCACCTGGGCGGCGAGGAGGTGCCGGTAGCGGGACGCGACGGAGCCGGACGAGTGGCCCATGTAGCGGTCGGCGCGGTCCGGAGAGACGCCGGCGTGGTCGAGCCAGGTCGAGAACGAGTGGCGGGCCTCGTGCAACGTGAACCGATCGAGCGGCTCACCCGGCGGCGTTCGTTTGGCGTCCGCCTTGTCGATCGCGTTGAGGGCTCTCTCCGCTTTGCGGTCAATCGCGCGCGGCTCGAACGGCACGAGCCCCACGCCGAACACATGCTCGTCGGGCTGACGGCCGTCAACGAGCGGCTCGAGGTACGGGTTCAGCGCGTCGAGGATGAACACCGACCGTGCACCGGCGCGTGACTTCGGCGCGATCTCGCCCTCACGGTCGTCCCAGCTGTGCTCGACCGTCAGCGTTGCGGCGTCGAGGTCGACGTTGCGGACGCGGAGCGCACGCAGCTCGCCGCGGCGGAGCCCGGCGTAGAACGCACTCGCCCACAGGGCCTGTGAAACGTCGGCCAGGTGGCCGAGCAACGCGATCGCCTGTGTCGGGGTGGCGGCCCGGTCGCGGCTGTCGGCGGTCGGCAGTCCGAGGTCGAGTGTCGGGTTGACGGCGACGCGGCCGGAGCGCCGTGCGCGCCGGTAGATCGCCTGTAGCGGCACGAAGGTGTTGCGGATCGTCGAGTCGGACACGCCGGTGCCCTGGAGGTGCTCCTTGAGCTCGAGCAGGTCGGCGAAGTCGATGTCGGTGAGCTTGCGGTCGCCGAGCTCGTCGAGGACGCGCAGCCGGAGCGCGAGCTCGTAGTTGCGGATGACCGCCGGCTTGTAGGGCTGCTCGCGCCGGTTGCGTATCTCTCCTGAGCAGGCGCCGGCGAGCCATTCGTCGACCTCCTGCCGCAGCGTCCTCGATGACGGAGCTCGGAGCCGCCTGTCCTGGACCTGCTTGGCGGCGTCAGTGCGCCAGCCCTTCGCGGCGGCGAGCGTCGGGAACGACTTGCGGATCTTCTTGTCGTCGCGCTTCGAGTAGACCCACGCTTCGTAGGTGGGCTCGCAGTTGCAGCTGCCGCCGGCGACGGTCCTGCAGGTGCGGCTGTGCCTGGTGCGGATCCCCGGTGACGCCATCGGAGCTTGCCCTCCTGACGGTCGATTTCGCGGCCACTGGCGCGCGCTCTGGCGCACACCTTACTCGCAACACAGGACGGAGGCAATCAGGACAAAGAAAAAGCCCCGATTTCCGGGGCTTTCTTAGAGCGGGCGAAGGGGCTCGAACCCTCGACCCTCAGCTTGGGAAGCTGATGCTCTACCAACTGAGCTACGCCCGCGGGTCGCTTCGATTGTACCCGCGGGCCTCCTCAGGCGATCGTGATCCCGGACGCCAGATAGACGTCCTGGATCGCGTTCAGGAGCTCGATGCCGTCGGCCGTCGGGCGCTGGAACGCTTTGCGCCCGCTGATCAGGCCGACGCCGCCGGCGCGCTTGTTGATCACCGCGGTGCGCACCGCCTCGGCGAGATCGCTCTCGCCCGACGAGGCGCCGCCGCTGTTGATCAACGGTGCGCGGCCCATGTAGCAATTCGCCACCTGGTAGCGCGTCAGGTCGATCGGGTGATCGGTCGTCAGCTCCGAGTAGACCTTTGCGTTGGTCTGCCCGTACTTCGCGCCGTCGCTCGAGAGCGCGCCGTAGCCGTTGTTCACCTCGGGCAGCTTCTGCTTGATGATGTCGGCCTCGATCGTGACCCCGAGGTGGTTCGCCTGCCCGGTGAGGTCGGCTGCGAGGCTGTAGTCGACGCCGTCCTTCTTGTACGCCGAGTTCCGCAGATAGCACCACAGGACGGTGAACATCCCGAGCTGGTGCGCCTCCTCGAAGGCCTCACTGACCTCGACGAGCTGCCGGCGGCTCTGTTCGCTGCCGAAGTAGATCGTCGCACCGACCGCCGCCGCGCCCATCTCCCACGCCTGGCGCGCACTGCCGAACATCGTCTGGTCGTACTCGTTCGGGTAGGTGAGCAGCTCGTTGTGGTTGAGCTTGACGATGAACGGGATCTTGTGCGCCCAGCGGCGCGAGACAGCGCCGAGCACGCCGATCGTCGACGCGACGGCATTGCAGCCACCCTCGTAGGCGAGCTCGACGATCTTTTCCGGATCGAAGTACGCGGCGTTCGGCGCGAAGCTGGCGCCCGCGCTGTGCTCGATGCCCTGGTCGACCGGCAGGACGCTCAGGTAGCCGGTGCCGCCGAGGCGGCCGTGTCCGAACATCGACTGCAGGCTGCGGAGCACCTGGTTCGGGCGGTCGTTGATCGCCACAACGCGGTCGACGAAGTCCGGCCCCGGCAGGTGCAGGAGGTCCTTGTCGATCGTCTGGCAGGTGTGGCCCAGCAAGGACTCGGCCTCGTCGCCAAGCAACTCCTCGATCCGTTCGATTCCCTCGTGTGTGGCGACAGCCATGGTCATCCTCTCCGTCTGCAGCAGTATCGACGCTGCGAATTGTAGGCCCGGCGCCGCGGGCCGCGGTCAGTACTCCCTACCGGTGAAGTGGCGGAGCTTGCTGAGCTGGTGGCGGGCCTCGATCCGCCGCACGGTGCCGGAGCGCGAGCGCATCACGATCGAATCCGTCACGGCGCCGTCGGTGACGTAGCGCACCCCGCGCAGGAGTGCTCCGGTCGTGACCCCTGTCGCAGCCACGAAGACGTCGTCGCTCGCCACGAGGTCGTCGGTTCGGAGCACGCGGTCGAGGTCGTAGCCGGCCGCGACGAGCGCCTGGCGCTCCTCGTCGGTCCTCGGCCAGAGCTTGCCCTGGATGCCGCCGCCGACGCACTTGAGCGCGGCAGCCGAGATGACGCCCTCCGGGGTGCCGCCGATCCCGTAGAGCAGGTCGACGCCGGTCTCCGGGCGGGCCGCGGCGATCGCCGGGGCAACGTCGCCGTCACGGATCAGGTTCACCCGGGCGCCCGCCTCACGAAGCTCACCGATCAGCGCGTCGTGCCGCTCGCGTTCGAGCACGACGACACGAATGTCCGTGACGCGGCGCCCCTTCGCCTTTGCGACCGCCTGGACGTTCTCGGTCGGCGTCGCGTTGATGTCGATCACGCCGGCGGAGTCCGCGCCCGCCGCGATCTTCTCCATGTACACCGCCGCACCGGGAAAGAACATCGACCCGCGTTCGGCGACCGCGATCACCGCGATCGCGTTCGGCTGCCCGAGCGCCGTGAGGCGCGTGCCCTCCAGCGGATCGACGGCGACGTCGACCGCGGGCCCCTCCCCCTGTCCGACCGCCTCGCCGTTGTAGAGCATCGGCGCCTCGTCCTTCTCGCCCTCGCCGATCACGACGACTCCGTCCATGACGACCGTGTCCAGCATCGCGCGCATCGCGTCGACGGCGGCCTGGTCGGCGGCCAGCTTGTCACCCCGGCCGACCCAGCGGCCGGCGCCCATGGCCGCGGCCTCGGTGACCCGGACGAGCTCGAGGGCGAGGTTGCGATCCGGTCTGGGGGTGCCCATCGACCGAGGATCCTAGAGTGGAAGCGTGAGGTTCGGGTGCCCCCGAAACTGATTCGGCGCAGCCGAACCAGATTCGCGCGTTTCACATCCGCTCGGGCGCCTCTACCCCGACGAGGTCGAGGCTGCGGGCGATCACCTGCTGGGTCGCGCGGCAGAGGCCGAGCCGGAACGACTGGGCGGGTTCTCCGAGCACGCGACACTCGTGATAGAAGCGGTGGAAGTCGTCGGCGAGCCGGATCGCGTAGGACGGCAGCAGCTGCGGCCCCCGCCGCTCGGCCGCTTCGCGCACCGTGACCGGGAAGTCTGTCAGGCGCTTGATCAGCTCCTTCTCCTCGGCTGCGAGCGTTCCCGGCGGGGGCCCGCCGAGCTCGGCGCCGCCCGCGTTGCGCAGGATCGCGGCGATTCGCGCGTGCGCGTACTGCACGTAGTAGACAGGGTTCTTCTGCGACTTCTCGGCAGCCAGATCGAGGTCGATCTCGATCGTCTGGTCCGGGACCGCGGTTGACGAGATACCAGCGCGTCGCGTCGACACCGATCTCGTCCATCACGTCGTCGAGGAAGACGACGTTGCCGGCACGCTTCGACGCCTTCGTCGACTCGCCGCCCCGCGTGAGATGCACGAACTGGTAGAGCAGGACCTCCACCCGGTCGGGATCGAGCCCGAGCATGCGGGCGATCGCCGCATACCAGCGTGCCGTCGCATGGTGGTCGGCCCCGAGGACGTAGATCGCCCGGTCGAAGCCCCGGTTCAGCTTGTCGACGAGATACGCGACGTCGGCGGCGCGGTAGGTCGGGGTGCCGCCCTTGTCGGCCGAGCGGATCAGCACCCAGTCCTGTTCGTCACCGTAGGCCGAGGAACGCGCCCAGAGGGCGCCGTCCTGCTCGTAGGTGTCGAGCTTCGGCAGCAGCTCGGGGAGACGTTGCTCGAGATCGCTCTGCAGCGCCCAGCTGTCGAAGTGGATCCGGAAGCGCTCCATCGTGCGCTCGATCGACTCGAGCATCTTCGGCACCGGGTCGCCGGCCGCCTGGGCGAGCTCCTCGACGTAGGCGCCGCGGTAGCCGTCCTCGGCCACCGGCTCCCCGCGACGGAGCGCCTCGATCGACTCGCGAAAGCGGTCCATCTGCGCGCCGGCGTCGTTGTAGTAGTACTCGCGCGAGACGTCGTGGCCGGCGAACGCGAGCAGGCGCGCAACACAATCGCCGTACGCCCCGTTTCGCGCGGCCGATACGACGATCGGGCCGGTCGGATTCGCGGAGACCATCTCGACCTGCACGCGTTCGGCCGGAGTCGGCCCAGCCCCCGCCGTACCCTTCCCCCATCTCCGCGAGCGCGTCGAGGAAGAACCCGTCGCCGACGCGCACGTTGATGAACCCGGGGCCTGCCACCTCGGCGGAGGCCACGTCGTCGAGCGCAGCGATCGTCTTCGCGTACTCCTGCGCGAGCTCGCGGGGCGGCCGCTCGACCGCCTTCGCCGAGCGCATGGCGACGTTGGTCGCGAAGTCCCCGTGGGACGGGTCATTGGGGCGCTCGAGCCGGACTTCCGTACCGAGCGCCTCGCCGATGCGCGCCGCGAGCCGGTCGACCGCGCTAGCCGGCAACGACTTCCCGTGGCTCGAACATCCGCTCGAGCTTCCGGATCTCCTCCGGTGAACCGACGCCGACGATCACGTCGGCCTCCTCGAGCAGCGTGTCCTTCGTCGGCCTGACGTCGAGCCCACCCCCGTGCTTGTGGACAGCAACGATGTTCGCGCCGGTCTGCTCGGCGACGTCGAGCTCGCCGATCGTCAGGCCGACCGCGCCGCACGTCGACCGCACCTCGATCTCCTCGATGCTCATCTCGGGCTGCCGGCTCGAAGTGAGGCTGTTCAGGAACGACGCCACCTGCGGCTTGACCATCAGCTGCGCCATCACCCGGCCGGCGGTCGCGTACGGCGTGACGACGCGATCGGCTCCGGCGAGCCGCAGCTTGCGCTCGGCCTCCTCCGTGGAGGCGCGCGCGATCACGGTCAGATCCGGTCTGCGGGACTTGGCGGAGAGCGTTATGTACATGTTGTCGCCGTCGTCGTCCGAGGCGATCAGAATGCCGCGCGCGCGGTCGACTCCCGCGCGAACCAGGTCCTCGTCCTCCGCGCCGCTGCCCTGGATGAACAGGTCGCCGTTCTCGTTGGCCGCAGCAGTCGCATCCGTGCTGAAGTCGAGCACGACGTACGGGACGCCGGATTGCCGCAGTTCTTCCGCCGCGCGCCGTCCCACGCGCCCGTAGCCGCAGACGATGATGTGGTCACGGAGGTCGTCGATCATCTTCCGTCGCTGCTTCTCCTTTCTGGCGCCGCCCAGGATCTTGTGCGCGATCGAATCGAAGATCTGCGCGGCGAAGTACCCAAAGATAGCCACGCCGGAGAGCACCACAGCGATCGTCAGCGCTTCGGCCCCGAGACCCCGGGGGGCGGAGTCCAAGCCGGTCAGGGAGGCGGTGACGACCGTGCGGTAGAGCGCCGAATGCCAGGACTCGCCGAGGATCAGCATGAAGCCGATCGTGCCGCCGACAAAGACGACGAACACGGAGCCCAGGAGCACGAACACCTCTCGGCGGCTGAATCCCTCCACGTCGCTCTAGTATCGTCGAGGCAGATGGACGACACCCCCGAGCGCCAGCTCAACATCCACATGGATCCGGCGAACCTCGCGGGGGTCTATGCGAACTTCGCGAACATCACGTTCTCGGACTACGAATTCACCCTCACGTTCGCTCGCATCGACCATGAGGTCGAAGAGGGCGACGTCCCGGGCGTCGTCGTCTCTCGCGTGAACATGTCGCAGCAGTTCATGAGGGAGCTGTTGGCGGCGATGCAGGACGCCTACTCGAAGTACACGACGGTCAAGGGGATCCACGACCTGCCCGAGACCGACGACCACCATCCGTAGGCGGCGCCCCTACCGGTGCCAGCGCTCCGTCATAGCGATGCGCTGCATCAGCGTCGGGTGATTCTCGAGCCAGAGGTAGTCCCACAGCGGCGGATTTGGCTCCTCGAGGCTCGTCTTCTCGAAGCCTTCGAAGAGCTTCCTTGCCGACGCCGGGTCGCGGGTCGCATTCAAGGCCCGCCAGTCCGCCTCCGCCTCGTAGCGTCGCGAGACCACGTTCTGGACCGGCGCGGCGAGGAGCGCGATGACGGTCAGCGTCAGGATCACGAGCGGCAGGTTGGCAGGATCGCCGACACCGCCGCGGCGCCGGGTGACGAGAGCGACCAGCCACAACGTCGGCAGAACGAGCAGCGCCGTCCACCCGAGTGCTTTCAGGATGTGCCGGCTGCGCACGTGACCGAGCTCGTGGGCGATCACGACGTCCTCCTCTCCACGTGAGAAGCGGCCGTCGAGCAGCGTGTTCCAGAGAACCACGCGAGTGGCAGGCCCGAACCCGACCGTGAAGGCGTTCGCCTGGTTCGTCCAGGACGAGACGTCCTGGACGCGCACGGGCGTGCCACTCACGTGCTCCACGTTCTCGATCCGGGCGACGTCCGAGCGCAGCTGCGCATCCGTGAGGGGGCGTGCTCCCGCCGCGCCGAGCCAGCCCGACACGAAGGCGAAGAACACGGCGATCAGGACGATCACCGGCCATGCGACGAGCCACCAGCGCCGGAATCGCCGCGCGAGCCCCACCAGCAGCACGATCGTCGCCATTGCCGAGACCGCCTCGGGCGCGAGGGTCGACCACTGTGCGCCGAGCCAGGCGAGCACGTCGAACGGGCCGAGGCCCCAGTGATGTTGCCACCACAGGTCGGCGAGACTGAAGGGCAGGGAGACGAACCAGAGGGTGACGAGCAGCACCATGCCGGCGACGATCGCGCTGCCGATCGGGCCGAGCCCGATCTCCCGGATCGACCGTGGCAGCCGCCAGGCGAGGATGCAGAGCGCGATCAGGGTTGCGGCCGTGCCGAGCAGCCAGAGCACCTCCTCGCCTCTCGAGTAGCTGCGCGCCCGCGCGAGCGCGTGTGGGCCGAAGTACCGGTGCTGGTCGAGCCCGGAGAGGTGCAGCGACGGGACGCTCGTCCGCCAGAGCAGCCATGCTGCCCCGCACCACACGACAGCCCCGACGGCTAGCGTGGCTCCCCTCCCGATGCGCGTCGCGGTCATCTCAGACATCCACTCCAATCTTCCCGCCCTCGAGGCAGTGCTCCAGGACGTGGACCGCGAGGCGCCCGACGAGCTCTGGTGCCTGGGCGACGTCGTCGGCTACGGGCCGAGCCCGAATGAGTGCGTCGACCTGGTTCGAGCGCGGACCGCATTGTCCCTCTGCGGCAACCACGACCTGGCGGTGGTCGGGACGATCGACATCGGTGACTTCGCCGGCGACGCCGGTGCCGCGGCGCGCTGGACGACCGGGGAGCTCGGAGAGCCCCAGGCTGCCTGGTTGCGCGAATTGTCGCCCTCGGCCGTGCGCGAGGGGTTCGCGCTCTACCACGGCAGTCCCCGGGACGCGGTCTGGGATTACGTCCTCAACGAGCAGGTGGCGCTGATCAGCATCCTCGAGACCACGGCTCCGGTCGTGCTCGTCGGCCACAGCCACGTCGCGCTGGCGCTCGGCTGGGACGGCACGGAGCTCGCGGGCGGTCTGGCGCCCGAGGGGACCGAGATCGATCTCGAAGGCAGGCGCTGGCTGCTGAACCCGGGCTCGGTCGGGCAGCCCCGCGACGGCGACCCGCGGGCTGCGTGGCTCTTGATCGACGACGCCGCGGGCCGGGCGGCGTTCCGACGCGCGACCTATCCGATCCAGGAGACCCAGGCCGCGATCCGGGCCCGTGGGCTTCCCGACGTGTTGGCCTCCCGGCTCGCGCACGGGATCTAGCCGGACCACGCTCCGGTCGATCTAGCCCGTGACGACGCCGGCGTCGGTGGCGACACCGAAGGTGAAGCCCTCGCGTGCGAGCGCCACCTGCACATCCTCGCGGGCCTTGAAGATCCGCCACTTGACGGTCGCGAGGGTGACCTCGAGCGCGTCGGCGATCTCGTTGTAGGAGAGCCCTACGACGTCGCGCAGGAGCAGCGCCATCTTCAGGTCGACCGGCAGATCGTCGATCGTGCGCCACAGCGCGTCGATCACCTCCGCCTGTTCGGCCGGCTGATCGACGGCCTCGAGCTGCGGCGCGTCGTCGAGATTGACCGGTGCGAGCGGCCGGCGTTCCTTCGCCCGCAGCTCGTCGAGCACACGGTTCTTCGTCACCTGGAAGAGCCAGGTCGTGAACTTGCACCGCAGCGAGAAGCGAGGCAGGCCCTGGAAGACGCGCAGGAACACCTCCTGCGTCAAGTCCTCGGCCAGCGACTTGTCGCCGTTCGTCAGCCGCAGGACGTAGTTGTAGACCGGGGTCTCGTACGCGTGCACGATGATCGCGAACGCACGCTCGTCGCCGCGTTGGGCCTTCCGCAGGATCGCAAGATCAGGCTGGGGGAGCGACAAGAGACCGCAGTATATCCGCGTGTGCGGCTGTTTTTCACCCCCTTACGGATGATTTACGAGCGACCTGCCCGACATCTCCGGCGGCTGGTCGAGTCCCAGGAGCTCCAGCGCCGTCGGGATCAGGTCGGCGATCTCGCCGCCGCCGCGGAGGCTTTCGCCGGGCGCCGTGACGATCAACGGCACCGGATTCGTGGTGTGGGCGGTGTGCGGACTGATCCCGTCGTCCTCGAACATCTTCTCGGCGTTGCCGTGATCGGCCGTGATCAGGCACACACCGCCGAGCTCGGTCACGCGCTCGACCACCCGGCCGAGGCAGCGGTCCGCCGTCTCCACCGCCTCGACGACCGCGGGGATGACGCCGGTGTGTCCGACCATGTCGGGGTTCGCGAAGTTGACGACGCAGAAGGCGAAACCGTCTCCGAGCTGCTCCACCACCCGGTCCGCAACTCCCTCGGCGGACATCTGCGGCTTGTAGTCGTAGCTCGGCACGTCGCGCGGGCTCGGCACGAGGACACGCGACTCTCCCGGCCATTCGTCTTCGCGGCCGCCGTTGAAGAAGTATGTGACATGCGCGTACTTCTCGGTCTCGGCGACATGAAGCTGCTTCAGTCCGTGGGACGAGAGCAACTCGGCCATCGTGTTCGGGACGGTCTGCTCCGCGAATGCGATCGGTGTCGGCAGGTCCGACGCGTAGCGCGTCATGGTGGTCACGTCGAAGCCGTTGTCGAGCAGCATTCGGGTCAGCTGGCGCCCCCGGTCCGGACGGAAGTTGAAGAAGATCGCCGTGTCGCCGGGCTCGAGGCGCGGCGTCCCCTCCAGCACGATCGGCTTGATGAACTCGTCGGTGATGTCGGCGTCGTAGCTCGCCTGGATCGCCGCCCCCACGTCGGTGGCGGGCGTACCGGCGCCCTTCGTGATCGCGTCATAGGCGAGCTGCGTGCGCTCCCAGCGCTGGTCGCGGTCCATCGCGTAGTACCGGCCGACCACGGTCGCGAGACGATCCTGCGGCAGCTCGGCGAGGTCGGCCAGCGCGGCGTGCGGCGAGACGTCGCGGCCGTCCGTGAAGGCGTGCAGCCACGTCTTCTCGGGGGCGAACTCGAACAGCGCCTGCACGTGCTCGATGTGCGAATGCACCCCGCCGTGTGAGACGAGGCCGAGGAGGTGGACCCGGTTCCCCCGGTCGAACGCCGCCCGCAGGACGGGGTTGTCGAAGAACGACCTGTCCTCGATCGACTTGTTGACGCGCATCAGGTCCTGGTAGAGCCGCCGGCCCGAGCCGATCGTCAGATGGCCGACCTCGCTGTTGCCCATCTGGCCCGGCGGCAGTCCGGCGGCCTCGCCCGAGGCCTCGATCGTCGTGTGCGGAAAGTCGTGCCAGAGGCGGTCGAACACCGGTGTCTCGGCGAGGTCGACGGCGTTCCCTGGCCCCGGCGGGGCGCAGCCCCAGCCGTCCAGGATGACGAGCGTTACGAGCGGGAACCGGCTCGGCATATCGCTGCGAACGACTCGACGTCGAGTGAGGCGCCGCCCACCAATGCGCCGTCGATCGCGCTCTGCGAGAGCAGCTCCGCGGCGTTGTCGGGCTTGACCGAGCCGCCGTAGAGCACCGGCAGGTCGAGCAGCTCCTTGATCGTCTCATGCGCCTGCTGCGCCATCGCGGGTGTCGCGGTCTTGCCGGTGCCGATCGCCCAGATCGGCTCGTAGGCGATCACGAGGTTGTCGTCGGCCTCGAGCACGCCGACCTGACGGCGGAGCACCTCATCGGTCTCACCCGCCTCGCGCTCGGCCAGGGTCTCCCCGACGCACGCGATCACGTGCAGGCCGGTCCCCAGAGCTGCGCGGCAGCGCTGCGCGACGGTCTCGTCCGTCTCGCCGAAGTACTGGCGTCGTTCCGAGTGGCCGACGATCGCGCCGTACACGCCGAGCTCGCGGAGCATCGGGGCGGCCACCTCGCCGGTGTACGCGCCCTCGCTCTCCCAGTGGCAATTCTGCGCGAAGACTCCGACCTCGGTGCCGGCGAGTGCCTGCACCGCTGCAGCGAGCGACACGTACGGCGGAGCGACGACGACATCGACGTCCTCCGGCAGCACCGTGTCGCGCAGCGCGCGGCAGAACTCTCCCGCCTCGGCAGGGCCCTTGAACATCTTCCAGTTGCCGGCGATCAGCATCAGCCCGGGATCGCCGCCACGCCCGGAAGCTCCTTGCCTTCGAGCAGCTCGAGCGACGCGCCGCCTCCGGTCGAGATCCACGAGATTCGATCGGCGACGCCTGCCTCCTGGACTGCGCGCACCGAATCCCCGCCCCCGACCACCGTGAAGCCGTCGCACTCGGCGAGCGCCCGGGCCACCGCGAAGGTGCCTTCTGCGAAGCTCGGCCATTCGAAGACGCCCATCGGCCCGTTCCAGAACACCGTGCGGGCGGCTGAGATGCGCCGTGCGAAGTCCTCGCGGGTCTTCGGCCCGATGTCGAGACCGAGCCACCCGTCGGGCAGCGACTCGAAGGCCGTCACCCGCGTCTCGGCGTCCTCGGCAAATGCGGACGCGGCGATCACGTCGTCGGGCAGGGTTGCCTCGAACGAGAACGGATTCTCCGCCCGCACGTCCTCGGCCATCTTCCCGCCGATCAAGACCGCGTCTGCACGCCCGCCCAGGTTCTCGAGGACGCGCGATCTTGTCCTCGACCTTCGCGCCGCCGGAGACGATCACGAACGGCCGCTCTACGTCACCGAGGAGCGCCCCGAGATGTTTGAGCTCGTCGAGCAGCAGGAGGCCTGCGTAGGCGGGCAGCAGCTGCGCGACTCCGACCGTCGACGAGTGTGCGCGGTGCGCCGAGCCGAACGCGTCGTTCACGTAGAGGTCGCAACCGTCTGCGAGCTCGCGGGCGAATCCCTCGTCGTTCTTGGTCTCCCCCGGGTTGAAGCGTGTGTTCTCGAGCACGCTGACCCGTTCGTCGCCGACGAGCTCTGCGACCCGCGCGCGCACCGGCTCCATCGAGAACTTCGCGTGGTCCTCCTCGGTCTTCGGCCGTCCGAGGTGCGAGCACACCCGCACCTCGCGCGCGCCGCGCTCGAGCAGCAGACGGAGCGTCGGCAGCGACGCGCGGATGCGCGTGTCGTCCGCGACGCGTCCGCCGTCGAGCGGCACGTTGAGATCCGCCCGCACCAGGACGACCTTGCCCTGGACGTCGGCGACCTCGACCGACCGCGGCAGTCTCACAGGACCTTCGCGACGAGGTCGACGAGCCTGCAGGAGTAGCCCCACTCGTTGTCGTACCACCCGAAGACCTTCGCGAAGGTGCCGTTCGCCATCGTCAGATCGCTGTCGAACGTGCACGACGCGGACGAGTGGACGATCGCGGTCGAGACGAGCGGCTCCGAGGAATAGACGAGGTACGGCGAGAGCGGGCCGCTCTTCGCGGCGGCGGCGAACGCCTCGTTGACCGTTTCGGGCGTCACCTCCGTGCGCAACTCGACGACGAAGTCGGTGATCGAGCCGGTCGGGACGGGCGCGCGCACGGAGATCCCGTCGACCTTGCCCTTCAGGTGCGGCAGGACGACGCCGATCGCCCGCGCGGCGCCGGTGGAGGTCGGGATCAGGTTGATCGCAGCCGCATGCGCGCGGCGGAGGTCCTTGTGCGGCAGGTCGAGCACCTGCTGGTCGTTCGTGTAGGCGTGAATGGTCGTCATGAACCCGCGCTCGATACCGAAGGACTCGTCGAGGATCTTCGCCATCGGGGCGACGCAATTGGTCGTGCACGACGCGTTGGAGATGATCGCGTGCCGGTCGGCGTCGTACTGGTCGTCGTTGACGCCGAGGACGAGCGTGACGTCGGGGTCGGTCGCGGGCGCCGAGATGATCACTTTCTTCGCGCCCGCGTCGAGATGTTTCTGCGCGGAGGCCCGGTCGGTGAAGAAGCCGGTCGACTCGATCACGACGTCGACCTCGAGGTCGCCCCAGGGCAGATTCGCCGGGTCGCGCTCGGCAAGCCCCTTCAGTTCCTTTCCGTCGACGATGAGCGAACCGCTCTCCACCTGCACCTGGCCGTGGAACGGTCCGAGCACCGAGTCGTGCCGCAAGAGGTGCGCCATCGTCGGGACGTCGCCCAGGTCGTTGAAGGCGACGATCTCGAAATCGCCGCCGCGCTCGAGCGCGGCGCGGAAGAAGTTGCGGCCGATCCGGCCGAATCCATTGATCCCTACGCGTGTTTTCGCCATGACGGCGACTCTAACTAAGGCGAGCTGGCGGTGATTCCGTAAATCGCCGCGAGCTTCTCTCGCAGGTAGCGCACGTACGGCTCAGGATCGATCTGTGGGGTGCCGACGACTCGCTCGAGCGTCTCGCCGGGTGTGAACTTGCGCCCGTAGCGGTGCAGCCGGTCGTGCAGCCAGTCGCGGAGGGGGCCGAACTCGCCCTGCTCGAACCCGTCATGGAGGTCGGGCAGGTCGGCCGTCACCTTCTCCCAGATCTGCGCGGAGATCAGGTTGCCGAGCGCATAGGTCGGGAAGTAGCCCACGGAACCGCCCGACCAATGGACGTCCTGTAGGACGCCGAGTGTGTCGTTCGGCACCTCGATCCCGAGGTAGTCCCACATGCGGCGGTTCCACTCCTCGGGGAGCTGCTCGAGCGGGAACTCGTCGGCCAGCATCGCCTGCTCGAGCTCGAACCGCAGGATGATGTGCAGGTTGTACGTCGCCTCGTCGGCCTCGACGCGGATCAGGGACGGTTCCACCGCATTCACCTCGCGGTACCAGCGCTCGTCGTCGTATGCGCCGAGCTCGTCGGGGAACAGCTCCTGCAACCGCGGGAAGAAATGGCGCCAGAACGGCAGCGACCGACCGACGAGGTTCTCCCACATCCGGCTCTGCGACTCGTGCATGCCGAGCGACACCCCGCGCGCAAGCGGCGAGCGTTCGAGCGCAGGGTCGACCTGGTGCTCGTACAAGCCATGGCCGAACTCGTGCATCGTGCCGAAGAGGCCGCCCAGGTGCTCACTGAAGTACCGGGTCGTGATGCGGATGTCGGTGACGCCGGTGCCGGAGGCGAACGGGTGCACGGTCGGATCGAGGCGCCACGCCTCGTCGGTGAAGCCGAACGCTCGGACGACCTCGAGCTCGAACACCTTCTGCGGCTCGATCGCGAAGTCGTGGTCGTGCGGCTCGTTCCCGCCGCGTGCCGCCACCTCCTTGACGAGCGGCGCCTGATGCTCCTTGAGGTAGTCGAAGATCGCGCGCACTTCCTTCGTCTTCATGCCCCGCTCGTAGTCGTCGAGCACGATGTCGTAGGGCTCGTCGCCGACTTCGAAGCAGTCGATGTAGCGCTTCCGCAGGTCGAGGTTCTTGCGCAGCACGGGCAGGAACGCCGCGAAGTCGTTCCGTTGGCGCGCGTCCACCCAGACGGGGTTCGCGAGTGCCGCAGAGCGCGACATCTCAGCCCGCAGCTCCGACGGCACTTTGCTCGACTTCTCCCAGTCGAGCGCGGTCACCCGGATCAGGCTCGCTTCGAAGGAGTCGTATTCCCGCTGCTCGCCCCAGCTTCGCAGGCCGTCGATCAGCAGGCCCATCTCCGGCGAGGTGAACTTCTGGTGGGCGATGCGCCCGATCGTCGCCAGCTGCTCGGCCCGGAGCGCCGCCCCGCCGGGCGGCATCATCACGTGCTGATCCCAGCCGAGCAGCGCGCTCGCCTTGGACAAATCCATGATCTCGGCGAGACGCTCCCGCAGTTCGTCGAACTTCGCCTGACTCACAAGAGACAAACCTATATGAGCGAAGCCCGACGGCGACGCGGGAAGGTTGCCGAAGCTGGCGGGCCGGAGGGAGAGCTCCGAGGACGACCCCTCCCCCCGGTTTCCCGGAGTCGAGCGGTGACGGTGGACGGGGTCTGTATCCACCGTCGGCCGAACCCGGACCCGCCAAGGCCTGAGTATGGGCACCCTGACATTTGTTTCGCTAGAGCATTTGCAAATCAGACGCCCTCAGTTTGCAACGAGCTTCATGATCTCGCTCAGCCGCCGCTGAGCAGCCCCTTTGGTCAGCGGTGGACGGGCCTTCGCCGCCAGCTCACGCAGCGACGCCGACGGGTGGCGCAGGCGCAGCTCGGCGATCTCGACGAGGTGCTGCGGGAGCGCGTCGAGCCCGACGGCGTTGATCGCCTCGACCTGCTCGTGTGCGGCGCGGGCGCTCCGGACGAGGTTCGCCTCGTCGGCGTTCGCAAGCCGGTTCGCTTCGGCGCGCAGGGCGGCGAGGACCGCGTGCTCTTCGAGCCGCAGCGCCGTGTCTCCCGCGCCGGCGAGGGCGAGCACGGCGGCGATCGTCTCGTGGCCCTTCGCGTACGCCACCGCGTGCGTCCGCCGCTCGGCGACCTTGAGGTGGACGTCCTCGCGGGCGGCGACATCGGCGATGAAGCGTGCGCCTCCGATCCCGCCGGCCCGCAGCTCGAGATGCGGGTCGCGAGGGCCGGACAGGGAGCCTGCGCCGAGGATGGCTCCTCGCAGATACGCGCCGCGGCAGCACGACCGGCCGACGACCCGCTTCGGCGGCTGTTCCAGCGGCGCGCCCGAGGGAGAGAGCACGCCCGCCTCACGCAACACGTCGAGCGCGCGCTCGTCGACGTCGACATGGAGCTGGTATCTCGTCGCGCGCTCGAACGAACGGCGCGAGTACGTTCGGATCTCGGAGTGCACCCCCAGATCGCGCAGGAGCGCGAAGGCGCGGCGCGCGATCGCCGAGCTCACCAGGTCGAGGTGCACCGCGACCGTCCCGCCGCGGAGATGCCAGGCGCCCGAGGCGTGGAAGAGCGCCGACAGCTCGGCCAGGCAGCAGCACCGCCGCGCCGGGGCGATCTGGGCGAGCTCACCGCGGAGGTCGTCAGAGAGTGACGTGCTCGAGCTCCAGGAGCCGTCGTTTGTACTCCACACCGAGCTCGCCCCAGCTGCCGATCCCGTTCGCCGAGACGACGCGGTGCACCGGGAGGAACGGGGCGAGCTCGCACCGGGCGCAGAACGTTCCGGCCGCGCGCGCAGCGCGCGGGTAGCCCGCGAGCGCGGCCAACTCGCCGTAGGTGACGACCTCGCCGCGCGGAACCGCGAGCAGCGCGCGGGCGCAGTCTCCGTAGAACCCGTCGGGAACCGCCAGCGCCACGTCGTGGAACGAAACTGCGACGCCCTCGAAAAACGCCTGCAACTGGGGGATCAACGTCTGAGCCGCGTCTGAGCCGGCTCTGAGCCGGCTCAGAGGCCGTGGGCGCGGCAGCTCGCTGTGAAAGACACGTCCGTCTTCGTCGAGCCAGACCTCCCCCACGCCCCAGCCGGGCGCTTCGTACTGCACGAGCGTCGGCTTCATTGCCGATGTTGTAGCTTCGCCGCGTGACGCGGGCGCAGCTGCCGGCACTCGGCTACCTCTACGTGGCGCTCGTCCTCCCGGCGCTGCTGCTCGGCGCGGGCCACCCAGGTGCGGTCTCGGCCCTCTTCACCGCGGCGGCGTTCTCCTGCTTCTGGTTTCTTGCGAGCCTGCGCGCGCTCGTCGAGCGGTTCGACCCGGACGGCTTCTTCGCGAGCGTCGTCGTGATGGGTGGTGCGGCGTTCATCGCGCTCCAGGGCGCTGCTCTCCTGCTCGCCGACCCGCGTTTCGCGGCGCCCGCAGCCGCAGCCGCAGCCGCCGTGATCGTCGGCTCGTCCCTGGCAGCCTCCCGGGCACGCAAGATCCCCAAGTGGTTCGGCCGGGCGGGCGTCGCGGGCGGGATCGCCGTGCTCGGCGTCGGGATGATCGAGGGCGCTGCCGACTGGACGTTCGCAGGCGACGCGATCTTCGCCTCGTCGCTCGGCTTCATGGTGTGGGTCGTCGTAACGGCGACCTATCTCCTGCGGCGCTGATCGCCTCGTACTCCGCGAGCGTCAGCTCGATCTCGTCGGCGCAGCCCGCAGCGCCGCATTCGCACGCGAACGCGAGCGGCAGGTCCGGAAGCGTGACCGGCGCGACCGATTCGCGGTAGAGCCGCACCTGCGTCGCGTCGACATCGTTCTCGAACCGCCGGATCCCGGCGAGATCGGCCTCCCGCGGACCGCGGTCGATCGCGGGCCGAAAATGCGCGTCGGCGAGCTCGATCAGCTCGCCGAGCGGCCGGTCTGCGGGCAAGGCCGTGAGACGAAGCTCCCGCGCCTCGCGGGCAAACCGGGCGGAGATCATGAGATCGCGCGCCGTTGCGTTCGCGCGGGCGCGCTCGGCGTCGGACGTCCCGGGCATCGGCCCGCGGGCGAGGAGCCGCGCTTCCTGCTCGGCCCGGTCCGGGATCAGGAACAGCGCCTGGTCGGGCGCCACGAGCACCGCCGAGACCGAGGTCGGGAACAGCTGCGGGCCTTCGACGATTGCGAGCGGCGTGTCGGGGAGGTCGCGCAAATCCTCGAGCACGAGCCGGAAGCGGTGCCGCGAGGTGGTGACGAACCACTCCAGCATCCGCTCGGGAGCCGGGTCGACCCAGCGCTCGTCCAGCGACAGCGAACCGAACTCGGTCGTCGGCATGCGAGCCTCGTGCACGCAACTCCGGCGGTCGACGTTGTAGAGCTGAAGATCGAAACGCCGTGCGAGCGCCTTGGCGACCGACGACTTGCCGCTTCCCTGCGCGCCGCCGATCCACAGGACGTGCGACAGGTCCACGCCCGTAATGTACGAGGTATGAGCACCCACGCGATCTTCCGTCCCCCGGCGCCCCGCAACGAGCCGATCAACGACTACGCACCGGGCAGCCCCGAGCGTGAGCGCCTCCAACGACGCGTGCAGCAGATGCGCGGCGAGCGCATCGAGATCCCGCTCGTGATCGGTGGCAAGGACGTGACGACCGGCGAGCTCAAGCAGGCGGTGATGCCGCACGACAAGGAGCACGTCCTCGCAGACGTGCACCAGGGCAGCGCGGAGCACGTGCAGCTCGCAATCGACGCAGCCGCAACGGCGTGGGCCGACTGGTCACGCTGGCCGTGGGAGGAGCGCGCCGCAGTGCTGCTGCGGGCGGCAGAGCTCCTGGCGGGGCCGTGGCGCGACACGTTGAACGCCGCCACGATGCTCGGGCAGTCGAAGACCGCCCATCAGGCGGAGATCGATGCTGCCTGCGAGTCGATCGACTTTCTCCGCTTCAACGTCGATTTCATGACGCGGATCTACGCTGAGCAGCCCATCTCGTCCCCCGGCATCTGGAACCGGATGGAGTACCGGCCGCTCGAGGGCTTCGTCTTCGCCGTGTCGCCGTTCAACTTCACGGCGATTGCGGCGAACCTGACGAGCTCCCCGGCGCTGATGGGCAACGCGATCGTCTGGAAGCCCGCCGGCACCGCCATGCTCTCGGCCTACTACCTGATGCGCCTCTTCCAGGAAGCGGGGCTTCCGGACGGTGTGATCAACCTCGTCTACGGCTCAGGCCCGACGATCGGCGACGCCGCGCTCGGCAGCCCACATCTCGCCGGGATCCACTTCACCGGCTCCACCTCCGTCTTCAACGGGATGTGGCGCACGGTCGCTTCGAACATGGAGCGCTTCCGCAACTACCCGCGCATCGTCGGCGAGACCGGCGGCAAAGACTTCATCGTCGCGCACCCGTCCGCCGACGTCGACGCGCTCGCAACGGCGATCGTGCGCGGCTCGTTCGAGTATCAGGGCCAGAAGTGCTCGGCGTCCTCGCGCATCTACGCACCGTCGAACCTCTGGCCGCAGCTTCGCGAACGGCTCCAGGAGCAGGTCGGGACGATCACGATGGGCGACGTCTCCGACTTCAACAACTTCATGGGCGCCGTCATCGACAGCTCGTCGTTCCGCACGCAGGCCGACGCGATCGAGGAGGCGAGAGCGAGCTCTCAGTCGGAGATCGTGGTCGGCGGCGGCTACGACGACTCGCGCGGGTATTTCGTCGAGCCCACGGTGATCGAGACGCGCGACCCCGACTTCCGGACGATGCGCGAAGAGCTGTTCGGCCCGGTCGTCACGACGTATGTCTACGACGAGAACAAGTGGGACGACACGCTCGCGCTCGTCGACAAGACGGCGCCGTACGGCCTGACCGGTGCGGTGTTCTCGGAGGACCGCGCGGCGGCGGCGCACGCCCAAGAGAGGCTCCGCTACGCGGCCGGCAACTTCTACGTCAACGACAAGCCAACCGGCGCGGTGGTCGGCCAGCAGCCGTTCGGAGGCGCGAGGGCCTCGGGCACCAACGACAAGGCGGGCTCGATGTGGAACCTGATTCGCTGGGTCAGCCCGCGTTCGATCAAAGAGACGTTCACGCCGCCGACGAGCTACCGCTACCCGTTCATGGACGGCGACGCGGACGACGCCGGGACCTGAGCCTCAGGCGACGCGGAACGACCAGGCGACCGCCGTCGCATGGCCGGCCGTCCGGCCGTAGGCAACGGCAACGTGCCTGCCCCGGGCAAGCGGGGCGTTTGGCGCGCCGTAGATGGTGCCGCGGTTCGGCGTCAGGCCCCCGCCCTTCTCCAGCAACTCGGTGCCGTCCACCCACAGCGCGCTCTCCACGAGCGGAGCCGGCGCCGACAGCTGCGCGGCGACCTGCGGCTTCGCGGCGGCGATGCCGTGCGGCCCGAGAATCGAGATCTTGACGAGCCCGCTCGTGTCCGGCCGCCAACTGCCGCCCGTCAGTCTCAGCGCGCGGGCCGTGCGCCCGGCGAGGACGACAGCCCAGCCGCCACCCTGGTAGAGCACTTTCCCCGGCCCCGGCCTCGGCGGCGCATTCGTCGTCGTGACGACCGCCTTGGACGACCCTCCGCAGCCGGCGAGCACGGCGGCGAGTGAGGCAAAGGCGATCCAGCGCACGGGCGCAAGGGTAGTCACTGCCTCACGCACCGCCGGTCCTGTGCAGCTGCGCGTAGATCGAGCGGGCCGTCTTCGCAGGCACGCCGGGCACGCCCTCGAGCTCCTCACGGGTCGCGGAGACGACGCGCTCCGCGGAACCGAAGTGCTGCAGGAGCGAGCGCCGCCTGGCCGGCCCGACGCCTTCGAGCTGGTCGAACATCGACTCCCGGGCAGAAGCGTCTCGCCGCCTCCGGTGGAAGGTGATCGCGAACCGGTGCGCCTCGTCGCGGATCCGCTGCAAGAGCTGTAGCCCCGGCGACTGGGGCGAGAGGATGATCGGTCCAGGTCGCCCCGGGACGAACACCTCTTCGATCCGCTTGGCGAGCGAGATCACGGCGACCCGCGGCAGGTCGAGCTCCTGCATGGCGGCGAGCGCGGCGGACAACTGCCCCTTGCCGCCGTCGATCACGACGAGGTTCGGGGTCGCGGCGAACGACTCGTTCCACTCCTCCGAGCCCGGATCGGCGGAGAGCCGCGCGAAGCGCCGCGAGATCACCTCTCGCATCGCCGCGAAATCGTCCTGGCCGTCGAGCCCGCGCACTCCGAACTTTCGGTAGTGGCCCTTCTTGGCAACGCCATCCTCGAACACGACCATCGAGCCGACGATCTCCTGTCCCTGGATGTTCGAGATGTCGAAGCACTCGATGCGAATCGGCAGCGACTCGAGGTTGAGCGTCTCCCGTAGCTCTTCGAGGGCTTCGACGCGGCGGGCGCGCTTCGTCTCCGCCTGGAACGTCTCCGACTCGAGCGCGAGCTCCGCATTCTGCTGCGCGAGCTCCTGCAGGCGGCGCTTCTCACCCCGTTCCGGCGCCCGTACCTCGACCTGCGAGCCTCGCCGCTCCGAGAGGAATGTCTGCAGTGCATCCGTGTCACCAGAACCGCGCGGCACGAGGATCTGCGGCGGGATGGAAGGCGCCGACCCGTAGTACTCGAGGCAGAACTGCTCGAGGACCTCCCCGAGGTCCTCTCCGGCTGCGTTCTCCAGATGGAACGCGTAGCGATCGACCATCCGCCCTTCGCGCAGCGGGAAGAGCTGAACAGCCGCCCGCTCGGGCGACACCGCGACGCCGATCACGTCCACCGAGCCCAGCTCGCGCCGCTCGACCGCCTGCCGCTCCGAGAGGCGCTCGATCGCCCGCAGCCGGTTGCGATAGCGAGCAGCGTCCTCGAAGCGCTCTGCAGCGGCCGCGGCCTTCATCTGCTCCTCGAGCCGTCGGCGGATCGGCTTGTCGTCCCCCGAGAGGAACTCGATCACCTGGTCGATCAGGTCGCGGTAGTCCTCCTTCGAGATATAGCCGACGCAGGGCGCATGGCACCGCTCGATGTGGAAGTCGAGACACGGGATGCCGCTGTGCCTTCCCGGTTGCGGCCCTTCACACGGCCGATAACGAAACACGCGATTCAGAACGTCGAGCGTCTCCCGGACCTTCTTCGCGTTTGCATACGGCCCGAAATACTCGACGCCGCGCCGATGGCGCTCGCGTGTGAACATCACCCGGGGGTAGTCGTCCTCGACGGTGACGGCGATATACGGGAACGACTTGTCGTCGCGCAGCCTCACGTTGAACGGCGGTCGGTGCCGCTTCACGAGGTTCTGCTCGAGGTGCAGTGCCTCGACCTCGGTGCGCGTCACGATCGTCTCGACCGTCTCGACGCGGTCGGCCATGTGGCGAATGCCCTGGCGGGTGTCGCTCGAGCCGGCTTGGAAGTACGAGCGGACCCGCGGTCGCAGCGATTTCGCCTTCCCGATGTACAGGACGGTCGCGTCGGCGTCGCGGAAGAGGTACACACCGGGCTTCGCGGGGACTCTCTTGAGCTGGCTTTCGATGCGCTCCTTGGCCACGAGCGCCAGCGTAGCCACCGGCTACTCTGAGACGCGTGCGGCGTCTCGTGGTCGGTCTGGTGGCGTTCTTCGCGTGCGCTGCACCGACCTGGGCGGGCGGTCCGTTCATGATGGTCGGCGCCGCCGAGGACGTCGGGAAGACGTCCGACTATGCCTTTGCGAAGACCTCGATGGACAAGGCAAAGCTCGCCGGCTTCGGCTCGATCCGGATCACACAGACCTGGACGATGGATCAGACGAAGCTCGGGGCCGCCGATGCAATCATCCTGGACAACGCCGTCAACGCTGCGCAGTTCACCGGGCTCCGCGTGGTCCTGTCGCTCTATCCGTTCGGGTCGAGCGTGACGCCGCTGACGGACGACCAACGTGCAGATTTCGCGTCGTTCGCGGCGGACGTTGCGAGCCGCTATCCCTTCGTACACGACTTCATCGTCGGAAACGAGCCGAACCTCAACCGCTTCTGGCTGCCGCAGTTCAACCCCGACGGCACCGATGCCGCCGCCCCCGCGTACCAGCAGCTGTTGGCGGTCACCTACGACGCCCTGAAAGCCGTTCGCCCGCACTCGACGGTCTACGGCGGAGCGCTCGCACCGCGCGGTGTGGACAAGCCGAACACGGGTCGCGACACGCATTCGCCGACCGCGTTCATCACGATCTCGGAGCGGCCTACCGGGCGAGCGGACGGCAGCTGCCGATCATGGATGCGTTCGCTTTCCATCCGTACCCGGAGACGTCGACCACCGGGCCGAACGCGGCGCACCCGAACGGCACGTCCATCGGTCTCGCCGACTACCCGAGGCTCCTCGGACTGCTCGGCACCGCGTTCGACGGAACGGCGCAGCATGGCTCCGCCCTGCCGATCCTCTACGACGAGTTCGGGATCGAGACGCAGATCCCGCCGCCCAAGGCGCTGTTCTACGTGGGCGCAGAGCCGACGACCACGAAGCCGGTCAGCGAGACGACCCAGGCGCAGTACTACCTCCAGGCGATGCAGATGACCTTCTGCCAGCCGACGGTGCTCGGGCTCATGCTCTTCCACGTGCAGGACGAACCGGATCTCTCGGCCTGGCAGTCCGGCGAGTTCTATGTCGACGGCACCCCGAAGGCTTCGCTTCTTCCGATCCGCAGTGCCGCGTCCAGCGTGCGCCGAGGCATCGCTGCGTCGTGCCCCGGGTTGTTGCTGACACCGAAGCTGAAACTCACCGCCGGCAGGCCGACAAAGACCGCCGAGCCGGTGACGCTCAAATGCTCGCTCGACTGCGCGTACACGGTCCGGCCTCGACGGCAGGAGGACGCTCACCGGCACGGCAGTCGGCGGCGTCCTCAAGAAACTGCGCTTCAGCGGTGTCCCGGCCAAGGGCGGCATTCGCTTGCCGCCAGTGCGATCGCAGCGCTCAATGCAGGGCCGCCCGGCCGCGCCGCGCTAACGTTCCGGCTGTGAACGGCCAGTACGTCGCCTACACGTTCTACCGCGCCGATCCGGCCTGGCGCCGACTGCCGGTCGAGGAGCGCGCCGCCGCCAAGGACGCCTTTGCGGAGGTGGTCGAAGAGCTCACCCCGCGATTCGACCATCTGCGCGCCTACTCGACTGCGGGCGTCCGGCCCGAGACGGATTTCTTCCTCTGGAAGATCACCGAGCGCTACGAGGATCTCGGAGAGCTCGGCGCCGCACTGAACGCAACAC
Organism: uncultured Thermoleophilia bacterium; assembly: GCA_963823265.1. Classification (GTDB taxonomy): domain Bacteria; phylum Actinomycetota; class Thermoleophilia; order Gaiellales; family Gaiellaceae; genus PALSA-600. The sequence goes on along the minus strand of CAWGLA010000007.1, from coordinate 32,021 downwards.
CGCTGGCCGGCTGGCTGGAGACGCCGTACTCGTACCTCGCGACGACGAAGGCATCGCAGTACACCTCGGCGCGCAAGGCCCGGAGGATCACGCCGAAGAACCTGCCGTATCTGGTCGTCTATCCGTTCGTGAAGGTGCGGCCGTGGTATTCGCTCACCGAGGACGTCCGCCAGCGCGCGATGGACGAGCACATTCGCATCGGCCGCGAGGAGTTTCCCGGCATCTTCAATCACACCACGTACTCGTTCGGGATCGACGATGCCGAGTTCATGACGGCGTTCGAATGCGACGAGCCGGCCGACTTCATGCATCTGATGCTGCGGCTCCGCGACTCGGAGGCATCGGCATACACCGAGCGCGACACGCCGATCTTCGTCGGCCGGCACATGCCGATCCGCGAAGCGCTCGACCGCCTCGACGGCGTCGGCTCACTCGTCGTCGACGATCAGCGCTGAACGGCGAAACCGCCGCTGGGCGGCGTGCCTTTAGACGAGAGAGCGCTCGTCGCGCCAGGTGCGCACCGCGATATAGATGCAAACCGCGGCGACGATGAAGAAGATCAGCGCGTTACGGCCCGACGGGTGGCCGAACAGCCACCAGCCGAGGTCGACGACCCCGAGTCCGAGCGCCGCGTAGAAGACACGGCTCGAACGTGTCGGCCAGGTGTCGATCTCGCGCCGCCCGATGTCCCGCCAGAAGAAGTAGGCGACGACGGCGATCGCGATGAAGAACGCGAGCCGAATCAGCACGCCGACCGTGGCGAGTGCGACCTCGAAGTTCAGCAGCACGATCAGCAGCGCGACGACAGCCAGGATCGCCAGGTTGCGCAGGAACGGATTGACGTTCCTCATGCCGTCATCCAGGCCCGCACGCCGAGCGCGGCGGCGACGAGGGTCGCGACGCCGAACCACAAGAGGCGGGCCTTCGGGTCACTGGGCGCGTACAGCCACGGTGAGAGAACTGCCAGCAGAGCCAAGGTGCCGTAGGCGTAATGCAGATGATCGGCGGCGCGCCGGTGGTCGGAGAGCAGCAACAGCCCGAGCGCGACTTGGGCGACCAGGAGCGTCTGCGCGAGCGCGAGCAGCTGCGCCACCGCACTGCCGGCGCGCTGCCGTCGAGCCCAGAACGCCGCCGCCGACGCCAGGACACAGACGGCGATCAGAAGGAATGCGTTCACGTGGTGGGCCGTTAGCATCGGGACCGAAACCTAGCGAGAGGATCGAACCGTGGTGGAAGAAGGCAAGCCGGCGCCGGACTTCGAACTGAAGAGCGACAGCGGCGAGACCGTCAAGCTGTCGGACCTGCGGGGCAAGCAGGTCGTCCTCTACTTCTATCCCAAGGACGACACACCGGGCTGCACCACGCAGGCCTGCGGCATTCGCGACGCCTACGGCGAGTTCGAGCGCGCCGGTGCGGTTGTCCTCGGGGTCTCGCCGGACGACGAGCGCTCGCATGTCAAGTTCAAGAAGAAGTACGAGCTCCCGTTCACGTTGCTCGCCGACGTCGATCACTCCGTGTCCGAGGACTACGGCGTCTGGGGTGAGAAGTCGTTCGCCGGCAAGAAGTACCGGGGGATCACGCGTTCGACCTTCGTGATCGCCGAGGACGGCACGGTCAAGAGCGCCATGTATCGGGTCAAGCCGGACTCCCATGCCGACCAGGTGCTCGAGGCGCTGCGTCGTTAGGCCAGCGCGACCGTCTTCTCGTCCCGCGCCGCGGCGTAGCCGTCACCGAGCTTCTCTCGGAGTGTCTGCTCGAGGTCGCCGCTCTGCTCGAGCTCCTCGACGATGTCGGCGCCGCCCACCAGCTCCCCTTTGACGAACACTTGCGGGATCGTCGGCCAGCCGGAGATGCTCGATAGCTCCTGCCGGATCTGCGGGTCGGGCAGCACATCGACCGCGGTGACCGGAGCGCCTGCGCGCCGCAACGCCTGTAGGGCGCGATCGGAGTTCCCGCACATCACGAAGGCGGGCGTGCCCTTCATGAAGATGGCGACGTCCGAGCCGTCGATGACTTCCCTGATCTTGTCGGTGTAGCTCACGCCGCCCCCTTCGTCTTGATCCGGAGTTCATGAATGGTGCCGTCGGCCAGCGGTCCCGACAGGGCCTCGTAGACGCGCCGGTGCTGCTCGACGAGCGAGAGCCCGTCGAGGGACGGCGACGTGACGACGACCTGGAAATGGTCACCACCGCCCGTGCGGTCGATCACGTCGAGCTCGGTCGCATCCGGGAAGGCGCTCTCGAGCAGCTGTCGCAACGGTTGCGTGCTCACGCGTCGATCGTAGCGAGCGAGAGCCGGTCGCCAGGCTGGACGCCGGCGGCGGCACCCTCGGCCAGCTCGATCACGACCTTCGCCCCGCGCCGAGATGCGACCCTCCACGGACGCAGCCCACGGACGACATCGACCACCTCGAGCTCGCGCGTGCAGAAGACGGCGTCGATCGAGAACCGCATGAAGAACATGTGGATCGACCCGCCGGGCCGGAACAGCATCCCTTCGTCCGGATCGAGCGCTGCGCGCCCGAGCAGGCCCTTCATGCGCCCGAGCGCGGAGACGGCGAGCCGGCAGCGCGCACAGACGACCGTTCCGTCCTGAGCGAGTAGCTTGGCCGTCTCCATCGGACGAAAGAGCATAGAGGTGCCCGGACGGCGCGGCTACAATGCCCGCCCACGAGCGGATGTGGCGGAATTGGTAGACGCGCACGGTTCAGGTCCGTGTGCCCGTAAGGGCGTGGAGGTTCAAGTCCTCTCATCCGCATAGCCGTTTCAAGCCGATCCCGCGCACACTCCGCGCACAAACGACCTTGGCGCCGACCGGATGCCTCGGCACGAACTTAGAACGGCCGAGGCAAACCTGACCGTCGGTAGAACTCGTCATGTAGCCACCGGCATTGCGGCGCAGACCGGCCGAAAGCAGTTTGGTGCAGTGGGCCTCACCCTGGAACCGGTAACCCGGTCACGTGTCCCCGTTGGCTCAGCTCCGGTGCGCCGCAGAGGGTCTTGTTCGCGTCGCTGAATTTGATGTGGACGGCGTCTGGCAGGTCGACGGCCTCGTCATCCTTGTCCCATTCCTTTGACATCGGCGGCGGAGCCTCACTGCGTGAGCGCTCAGCTCGCCACTCGTGCGTCGTACGCGTCGAACGCGGCCCGGAGCGCGTGCGTCGGTGCGCTTCGAGCCCAGCGCGCGTAGGTGTCCTCGATCTGGACGACGGACGTACCCATGATCGTCGCGAGGTGCCAGAGCGGGATCCCGTCTTCGATCGCCCAGGTGGCGAACGTGTGTCGGCAGTCGTAGATCCGTCGGTGCTCGAGCCCTGCAGCGCGGAGCGCCGGCGTCCAGTCGCGGTGGCGGAACCGCTCGATGTCGATGTAGCCGCCCCTCACAGCCGGGATCAGGGCCAGCGTGTCGATCCTGGGAGGCATCGCGTCGATCGCCTCGAGCACAACCTTCCGCAAGGGGATCGACCGGACAGATCCGGCCGTCTTGCCTCCGGGCTTCAACATGCCGCCGGTGTAGCGCCGCTCGACCCGCAGCACGCCGTTCTCCCGGTCGACGTCGGCCCGGTGCAAGCCGAAAAGCTCCTCCGGGCCGACGGCGCACGCTGCCCCCTACACGCCATCCCTGCCCCGGCCACGCGGACGACCCAGCCAAACCGCCATCCGCAACTTCGTCGCCACCATCACCCACTGCGCCATCTGCGGCCAAGGGCCACGACCCAACGATCCATTCGTCTGCGACCACATCATTCCCCGCGCGCACGGCGGCACCGACCACCCGACCAACTGGCAAGGCGCACACCGATCATGCAACGGCCGCAAAGGCGCCCACCTCGGCAACAACGGAGCATGGACGCAACGACTGATGAACGAACAGCGCACCGGGGGGCCGTCCGGCCCGAGACGACGGCACCGGCCACCCGGCTACGCCGGCCGCGCGACGTGCGCCAGGGCTCGGCGCGATCGAGTCGCTCGGATCCGACCCCTACGAACAACGCGCTTTCCGAAAGCCCACGTCGACAGCTTGAGCCGTACTGGCCTCCGCAGCCAGCGACTGAGGCTCTACGCTGCACAGACTACGAGGTCGCGTTCGTTGAATACGGCAGCCGCTCACCAGCGTATCGTCGCGACAGCGCTTCATCGCCTCGCGTCGATCTGAGTGGGACGCCAGCGGCACACCGATCCTACACGCTCACCGGCTCGTTGGGATGGTGCAGCCGTTCGACCAACTCGCCCGCTTCACGTTCGCAGCGGAGGACATCGCGCATCGTCGCCCGTGCAGCGGCCGCACTTGTCGACGCGCAAGAGATGAACGGGCCTGCCCGAATGTTCGACCGCGTTATCGAGACCGGAATGGTCGCGACCTACGCTCGCCCGTACATCCAGTCAAGCGAGGCCGGCCTTGGCAAGAAGTGGTGGCCAAAGGGAGAGGAAGACCGCAAGCTGCACGATCAACTCGTCGAGTTGCGCAGCGAATACCACGTCCATGCCGACCACACGGCGGAGCGGCGGCTCGAAAACCTCGGGATCCTCTATGAGGATGAATCACGCCCTAGATGGACGGAATCCTGGAGCCGTCTCCCGAACTGGAAACTGCGCGAAGTCGAAGCCCTATCGACTCGGCAAGCCGCCCTGTTCGAGGCAGAGGCTGCGCGGCTCGACCTCGAGCTGTTCGGCCCAACAGCCATCCCCACGCCAGGGAGCCCGGCGGAAGAGGGACGCCCTGACGCGACCGTTTAACTTGAACCCGGCCGGGTCGGTGTCAGCGCCGCGGCGTTCGGATCGCCACCCGGCCCTAGCGTTGGAGTAGGTCGAGCAGCGGGCCGATCTCGTAGCCGAGCTGCGCTGGGTGGCGCATTTCGAGGTCGCGGTTGATCGTGTATTGGTTTCGCCGGCCGGTGCGTTCCCGCGTGACGTAGCCGGCGTCGACCAGGTCGGCGACGATCCGTCCCGCAGCGCGTTCGGTGATTCCGACCGCGGCCGCGACGTCTTTGAGCCGGATTTCGGGGTTCTGGGCGATGCAGAGCAGCACCTGTGTGTGGTTGGTGATGAACCGCCAGGAATGTTGTGCTTCCTCTGCCCTTGACATATAGGACTCTCTTGTCCTATCTTCCAAATCGTCTATTTCATAACCTCACTTCGTGACACCCAGTACGTTACCAAATAACGCTCCAGATTTCACGTTGTCGGTGTCGGGCACAGAAGGAGCCGCCTATCGCGCAGCGGGTTAAAGACTCCAGTTCGGAATCCACACCAGCTCTCAAACAAAGGAGCCACCATGGGAATCGGAGTTAGTCTCATCTTGATCGCCGCCGGCGCAATCATGACGTTCGCGGTTCACGCCTCGTCAAGCACGTTCAACATCCACACCATCGGCGTCATCCTGATGGTCGTCGGAGCGATCGGCGCAGTCACCTCGATGATCTTCTGGTCGAGCTGGGGCGGCTTCGGCCGTGACCACGACACAAACACCACGATCATCGAGCGCTAGGAGATCCGAGACATGCCACTCGCAATGGCAGGAACAGGCTACGGCCTGATCGGAATCCTCGTGATCATCTTGTTGGTCGTACTGATCTTCTACTTCGCCCGTCGCGCCTGAGCAACCAGACGCTCTAAGCGAAGCGCGGGGCCCGGCACCGTGGGGGAGGCCGGGCCCCCGCGTGGGCGTGGTTCGCAGTTGGCTGTGGGCAGCGTCATCCCGGTCTGGCAGGCGAGGAGGCACTCAAATGACGATCTTCAAGTCTCTATGGCATTCAGTGCAAGGCGACCCGGTCTTCATGCGCCGCGTCAACGGTTGGCTGACGATGTTCTGGCTCGCGATGATCCCGATCTCGTACGCGATGGGTTGGCTGAACAGCGTCGTCTACGTCTCCGCCCTGTCTCTCTGGGCACTCGTGTCCGGCCACTGGTCTGCCTGGCAGGCCGCCCGGGTCGAGGTCGCACAGGAGAAAGAAATCCAACACCAGAAAGACGAACCGATGGAAGAGAAGGTCGTCGACCGTATCGTCGAGAAGACCAACGTCGAGGAGGCCCAGCCTGCGTAGGACGAGACAAGCGTGTCACGGTCGCCGGCGGGCAGCGACCGAGACACGACCGCTGTCTACCGAGCCCTCGAAGAGCGCAGCACCTCCGAGGCGCCGAATCTCGCGTCGCCGCCGCAATACATCGACCTCGTCGCAACGCGGCGCCACGATCGCGGTCCTCGCAAAGCCGGTTCACATGCCGAACGCTCACGTCGTGCTGCGCAGCGCGGCAACGGCGACGAGGAACCCGAGGAAGCTGCGCACCGGCTCGAGGCTGTCAGGTACGGAGCGCCGGCGCAACGGGAGCGGTCGCGTAGTCCTCCGAAAGACGCGTGGAGGCATGCCCTTGACGATCCGTCCGCCTGGGTTGCCTAGGCAACTTCGCCCTGTCGGGATGATGCGCCGACGGCGCGGGGCCGTTCTGCTGTGAGACCTCCACGGCACCCGAACCCCCTCGTGCGCCGTGGTCGTCTGGGAGCGGCTCGCGACGCCGCGTGACTTCGTTGACACCCGTCGCGAGCCGCTCCTGGACAAATCCTACGGACAGAGCCCGCGCACACTCCGCGCACACACGTCGCGAAACGATCCCGTCTGTCCATGCGACGCAACGGCTCCGATCCGTGGATTCAAGCCACTTGCCGCCACCTCGGACCACCCCACCCCACCCCTCAGCGAACCGCGTGGAGGTTCAAGTCCTCTCATCCGCATAGCCATTTCAGGTGAATCGCGGGAACAGGCGCTCCCGGTATCGTGCTGACGGGGTACGCCAGGCCAGGCGCAGGAGGGAGCGACCACACGCAGAGCGCGGACCAGTTCGACGATCCGGGCGTACAGGAGATCCTCCGACTTGCGGCCGCGGCAAACGCGCGTGCCATCGCCCGGCGGCGCCGGCGGTTTCGCCAGCGCGCGTTCGCGCTTCTGTCCGCCCTCCTCGCCCTGTGTTCGGTGGCGGCGTTTCGGGTCGGCTTCGAGGCCCGCGACAAGCAGACGCGCGCGAGTCCGGACTTCGTCTGGCCGGCAGCGAAACACGCCGATCACTACCGAATCGAGTTCCTGCTCGGCGCCCGTGTCGCCCGCACCGCCAAGACGAGCGTTCCGCGGCTCCATGTGAAAGCCACGAAACTCCCACCGGGCAGCTATCGGTGGCGAGTCTGGGCCCTGGACAAGTCCGGCGCGCGCGTGGGAAGTGCAATCGTCGACGCCTACGTCACCCTCCGCTGAACGGCGGCGCCGCTGATCCGTCAGTCGGGAAGCGGACTGCGGGAACAGTCCGGGAACAAACCATCCGCATAGCGATTCCAGGCGAAACCCGCTCGACGTGTCAGCGCAACGGATGGCGTGGGACCCTACGAACGTCGAGGGACGGCTGCCGAGTTCGCGCCCATGGTTTGCAGATCCGGCCCCCGGTAGATGCCGGCAACGAAAAGAGACTCCCATGAGAAATCGGGCGCGCCCGCTACTCGCGGCGTTGGCAGTGACGGGCTCGATCATCGCGGTTGCGGCAGTCGCCGGCCCGGCCGTCGGCGATGCCCTGCCCACATCGGCGTTTGCGATCGGCGATGGAACTGCGAACGTCAACTCGCCTGTCACGTTTTGGGGCAGCCAGTGGTGGAAGGACAATCAGGTCTCGAGCGGCACCGGCCCTGCAGCGTTCAAGGGCTATGCGGTCACCGTTGACCCGTTGGCATGCACTTTCACGAGCGCCCCGGGCAACAGCGCTCCGCCTCCGGACGGCCCGCTGCCGCCGGTCATCACCGTGCTCGTGACGGACTCGGTCACGAAGTCCGGCTCGACGATCAGCGGGAACATCACGAAGTTCGCGCTTGTTGCGACGAACGCCGGCTACGACTCGAACCCCGGTCACGCAGGAACTGGAACCGTGCTCCGCTTCGTCCCATGCGGCGGGGGCGGGAGCGAATAACTTCGACGCACCCGAACTGGTGTGTCTGACGCCCACGTGTCGGACACACCAGTTCGAACCGGGTCGGGCCGGCGATCTCGACGCGGCCATGACGAAACGCCGGTCAGTGCTCGAGAGCCGCGCGTAGAGCGTCGATCCGCGCGTGCACCTCGCGTCTCCGATCCGACACCTCACGCTCCCGCGCGATCGTGAACTCGTTCGGAAAACCGTTGTCGATCTGCTCGTGGAGACGGCGACGAAGCGCCGAGAGGTGATGTTCCTCTCGCTCGAGCGCCAGCAATTCTGCAGCGATCGCTTCACGATCCATGTCGGCGACGGTCCTCACGTCATCTGCAGGTGACTCGACGTCATCTCGTCAACCTCTCCAAGGTCGGTCCTGAGCGACAACATCCCCATGACGGCAGCGAACCGAAACCAACGCCTGCCGTGCGGTGCGGCTAACAGGTGCGGCATTATGGAGTCAGACCATGTGCTCATGCCGGCCCACGCTCCCCCTCCGGATCACCCTCCAAGGGCTCCCGACCACACTCTGAGAAGGGTCGCACTCCTCTCTCTGATGGCGGCAATTGCCGCCGTCGCACTCTCGGGCGACGTGCAGGGCGCACGTCCCGTCCCGATGACCGAGGTCGTCGTGACGCTCCGCGACCACGCACTCTCGGCGTTCGGGCGCAGCCTGCTGTCCGCCTCGCACCACGATTACCTCGCCCGGATCGACGCGGAGCAGGGCATCGTCGCCCGGCGCGTGCAGACCGCCCTGCCCGCGGCCCGGGTGCGCTGGCACTACCGGCTCGTCGCGAACGGCCTGGCCGTCGTCCTCCCCCGCTCACAGGTCGCCGAGCTCGCTCGTATCCCCGGCGTCGCAGCGGTGTGGCCGAACGTGCGCTACCACGCCTTGCGCGACACGGGTGGGCCGGAACAGATCGGCGCCGACAAGCTCTGGGGCCAGAACTTCGAGACCGCGGGCAACGGGATGAAGATCGGGATCATCGACGACGGCCTCGAGGCGACCCATCCCTACTTCAACCCGAGCGGCTTCCAGTATCCGCCGGGGTTCCCGAAAGGGATGACCAAGTACACGACGCCCAAGGTGATCGTCCAACGGGTGTTCACCCCCGCAATGCCGACGTCGAAGTACTCCGCCCTCCCGTTCGATCCCGTCAACTCGTTCCACGCCACGCACGTCTCCGGCATCGCAGCCGGCGTGCATGGCGCGAACGCATCGGGCACGACGATCTCCGGCGTTGCCCCGAACGCGTACCTCGGCAACTACAAGGCGCTGACGATCCCGACGCCGGGCTTCGGGCTGGACGGAAACAGCGCCGAGATCGCCGCTGCCATCGAGGCGGCCGTGTCCGACGGCATGAATGTGATCAACCTGTCGCTCGGCGAGCCGGAGGTCGAGCCGGCACGCGACATCGTCGTGCACGCGATCGAAGGCGCCGCCGCAGCCGGAGTCGTCCCGGTGGTCGCCGCAGGCAACGACTTCACCGACTTCGGCTACGGCTCCGTGTCGTCACCCGGCAATGCGCCCGATGCGATCACGGTCGCCGCCGTGTCGTCCCGCGATGTGATCGCGGACTTCTCGTCCGCCGGCCCGACACCGACGTCGCTCCAGATGAAACCGGACGTGTCGGCACCCGGCCTGAACGTCCTCTCGTCCCTGCCGGCCGGACAGGGAACCTGGGGCCTGTTGAGCGGCACGAGCATGGCGACGCCCCATGTCGCCGGCGCCGCAGCGCTGCTGAAGGAGCGTCACCCCACGTGGACCGTCGCCGAGATCAAGTCGGCGCTCGAGCAGACCGGCGACCCGGTGAAGTCGCCGAGCGGCTCCGAGGTCCTGTCGACGCGTGAAGGAGGCGGCCTGATCGACCTGCCTCGCGCGGACGTGCCACTGATTTTCGCCGCGCCGACCGGCCTCTCGTTCGGCCGACTCGCGTCCGCAGCGACTGCGTCCCGGACGATCACCCTCTCGGACGCCGGCGGAGGTGCGGGCACCTGGACCGTCACCTCGCTCGTGCAGCAGGGGACCGGGACGTTGAGCCTCCCTGCCACCGTCGATGTGCCGGGCACGCTCACGGTCGGCGCGACGGGCGGCACGACGACGGGCGACGCGACGGGCTTCGTCGTGCTCACGCGCGGCGCCGACACGCGACGCATCCCGTTCTGGTTCGCAACGTCGGCGCCGAAGCTCGCCGGCGAGGCGAAGGTTCCGCTCAAGAAGGCGGGCACCTACCACGGCACGACCGCCGGCGGCCCCTCGCTGATCAGCAACTACCGGTACCCGACCGGCGGTGACGCGACCTACGCCGGGCCGGAGCGCGCGTACCGGGTCACGATCACCGGCCATCCGGCGAACTTCGGCGTCGTCGTGATGTCCGGCCGCGCGACACCGCACGTCACCTTCGACGGAGCGGAGGATCATCTCGTGGGCTATCCCGGCCTCCCGATCGACCTCAATCCGTATCGGAAGGACTACGGCGCCGGTGTGCCGATCGCAGGCGCCGTGCTTCCCGCCGCCGGCGCCTACAACGTCGTCTTCGACACGCGGAGCGCGGCCGACTCCGGGCCATTCTCCTTCCACTACTGGGTGAACGACGTGACGCCGCCCACCCTCCGCGTCACGCGGGCCACGGGCGGGATCACCGTCTCGGCCACAGACGCGGGCTCGGGCGTCGACCCGTCGTCGGTCACCGCCACCCTCGACGGCAAGACGGCGAGGGTCACCTATACGGGCGGGGCGATCCGGATCCGCGCGGGCAAGGGCAAGCATCTCCTCGTGCTCAGCGTCGCCGACTTCCAGGAGGCGAAGAACATGGAGGACGTGCCGCCGATCCTGCCGAACACCCGCACCCTCCGCGCGACCGTCCGCGTTCGTTAGTCGCGCTTCGCGCTGCTCCCTAGTCGCGCTTGGCGCTGCTCCTAGTCGCGCTTGGCGCGAGGGTCGAACGTCGGCAGGTTGGCCAGGTCGCGTTCGACCGCCTTGGCGAACTCGTCCGAGTCGTCGTCGGGACTTTCGACCACCCGCAGATGCGACCGCCGCCGCGCGCGCGCCCGGCCCTGGAGCCCGGCACGCCGCGAGAGGCGCGGCCACTCTGCCACGGCAAGGAGCACGACCGCTGCCACCAGCAAGACGAGGGCGATGACACTCATCCCCGAAAGGATACGGGTGCCCGGGAGGGCTTCGTGCGCTGTTCGAGAATCGAGAACCGGTGAAGCTCCGGCTCCCCACGTTGACAGCGGTCGCGTTGCTGGCGGCCGGCTGCGGCTCGGGCTCCCATCCGACGGTCACGGAAACGACGAGCACCGTCCCTTCCTCGCCGAAGCCCCTGGCGATCACCGTCTTCGTGGTCGACCAGGGGACGTGCACCCGAGGCTCGAGCGGGTGCCGGCGACCCGGGCCGTGGCCCGGGCCGCGCTCGGCAGCCTCGGGATCGGTGCGCCGGTCACGATCGCCGGCGGGACGGCGACGGTCGACCTGGCCAAGGCCACGAATGACCAGGTGGCCGAGATCGTCTACACGCTCACTCAGTTTCCGTCGGTGCAGCGGGTCGACGTCGCAGGCCGCACCGGCCTGACTCGCGACGATTTCGCGGCGTACGTGCCACCGATCCTCGTCGAGACACCCGCTCCGGGCGCCGAGGTGCACGAGACCTTTCACGTCTCCGGCACTGCGAGCGTCTTCGAGGCGACGCTCGTCGTTCAACTCGTACGGCAGGGAAAGGTCATCTCGAAGCGGACCGTGACCGCATCGAGGGCGCGCCGGCCCGAGGCACCTTCGACGCGACGTTCACTGCCACCCCGGGAGCGCTGGTCGTCGCCGCCTTCTCGCCGTCCGCGGCCGACGGGACGCCCCAGCACGAGGTCGACGTCCCGGTCACGGTCACGCCTTGATCGGCCCAAAGCGGTCGCTACAATGCCCGCCGCTGAGCGATCCCCGGTAGCTCAATTGGCAGAGCATCCGGCTGTTAACCGGAGGGTTGTTGGTTCGAGTCCAACCCGGGGAGCTCGACTCTTCTTCGCACACGCGACAGTGCGGTCAGGCGGGTGACACCGGTGCCTGCCCCCAGTCAAGACACGCCGAGTGCTACGAGAGCGCTGCGACCCGTTCCAGCAGCCGCTGCAGCGCTTCCTGCAGCTCCTTGGTGCGCAAGGGATCCGAGTGCTGCAGCTCGCGGCGCATCTGCCGCTCGCGCAGACGAAGCAGGAGCTCGGTGCCGGTGCTCTCGTCGATGCCCTCCGCGACGGCGCGGGCGTCGAGCTCGGCGAGCAGGCCCACGGCATCCGGCTCGAGCGGGCCGCCGTCGACGATGTGCGCGCGCAACGCGCGGTGTACCGGGTCGTAGAAATGCTCCGGGGTGAGCTCGGCGAGCAACGGCTTCAGTTCCGGATGCGCGAGCACGCCTGCGAGCGCGTTGCGCTCCAGCTTCGTGCTCGCATCCAGACCGCGCTGTGACATGGGCGCCGCGGCCCGGGCCGAGCCGCCGGCTCGCAGCTGGACCGTCATGCCGAGCTTGTCATTTGCGAACCGCCACGCGTCGTGCCGTTCCGGGGTGTCAGGCGCGTCGTCGAGCAGCGCCTTGACGGTGCGGAACGAGACCTCGCGGTCCTCCCCGCGCTCGAGCTCGATCCGCACGCGGTACAGCAGGTACGGCTCGGCGCCGGCGAGACGGCCCTGGAAGCCTTGCGGATCGTCGGCCGGGTCGATGCCGGCCGGCAGCGCGACGACCTTCACGTCGAAGCCCTGCTTCGCGGCGAGCTCCATGCCGCGCAGCGTCGCCGTCTCACCGGCGGCGTCGCCGTCGAACGCGAGCCACAGCCGCTTGGTCAAGCGCCCGAGCTCCTTGAGCTGCTGGTCGGTGAGGGCCGTGCCCATCGAGGCGACGACCGGCTCGAAGCCGGCCTGGCGCAGCGCGATCACGTCGGTGTTCCCCTCGACGACGCAGGCCCGGTCCTCGCGGGCGACCGCAGCGCGGGCCTTGTCGAGTCCGTACAGGATCGAGCCTTTGTGGAAGAGCTCCGACTCGGGTGTGTTCACGTACTTCGGCGGCAGCGGATCGTCCTCGTGCAGCTTGCGCGCCTGGAAGCCGAGCACCCGTCCCTGCCGGTCGGTGAGCGGGAACAGGAGCCGCCGCTGGAAGTAGTCGTCGCCGCGCTGCCGCGTCAGGCCCGCAGCGCGCAGTTCCTCGCGGGTGAACCCCTTCTCGAGCGCCTTCCGGGCCAGGGTCGTTCCGCCGAGCGCGAGGCCGAGGCGAAACTCGCGGCAGATCTCCTCGTCGAGCCCGCGGCCCTTCAGGTAGTCCCGCGCCATTCCGCCGGCCTGCGACTCCCACAGCGTGCGCTCGTAGAAGGACGCGGCCTGTTCGAGCAGCGCCACCAGGCGCTCGCGCCGTTTGCGGGCTGCGTCCTGTGCCGGCGAGCTCTCCTCGTACTCGATCGGCACGCGGAACCGCTCGCCGAGCCACTCGATCGAGCCTGCGAAGTCGAGCCCTTCCGTCTCGCGGACGAACGTGATCAGGTCGCCCTTGGCGCCGCACCCGAAGCAGTAATAGAGCTTGTCGACCGCGTTGACCGAGAACGACGGCGTGCGTTCGTCGTGGAACGGACAGCGACCGGAGTAGCGGCCGCCCGACTTGCGCAGCTGAGTGCGCGCCGAGACGACGTCGACGAAGTCGGCGGCTGCCTTGACGGCTTCGACAGAGCTGTCCTTGATCCGCGCCATCTACAAGGTGGCAGCGTATGACAGAGCGAAGCGGTCGGTCATCCCGGCGATGAACTCGACGATCGCCTCCTGGTCGTCGCCGCGCTCGGCCAGGTGCTCGTAGATCCTGCGGATCGTCGCGTGCGCCCGATCGTGCTCGGGGCGCGTCACGGGCGCCAGATAGACGTGGTCGAACATGAAGCCGCGCAACGAGAGCATCGCCGCTCCGATCTCCTCGCTCTGGGCTATGTCGCCGGCACGCGCTGAGGACTCGACCAGGTCGTGGACGAGGGTGTCGATGCGCTTGGCGCCGGTAGGGCCGAGCGTTTCGATTTCGGCGTGCGGCAGGTCGGCCTCGTCGAGGATGCCGTAGCGGATCGCATCGTCGATGTCGTGGTTGATATAGGCAACCCGGTCGACGATGCGCACGATCTTCCCTTCGAGCGTCTCCGGGTCGTCGTCGCCCGTATGGGTCAGGATGCCGTCGACGACCTCGAGCGTGAGGTTGAGCCGGCGGGCGATCTTGGCCGACTGTTCGTTGTGGTGAAAACCGGTCTCGAGCAGCGAGTCGAGCGCGGCCTCACCGGCGTGCCCGAACGGAGGATGCCCGAGGTCGTGACCCAGCCCGATCGCCTCGGTCAGATCCTCGTTCAGCCGAAGCGCCCGCGCGACCACCCGAGCGATCCCGCTGGTCTCGAGCGTGTGGGTCATGCGTGTGCGGTAGTGGTCGCCGGCCGGGTCGATGAAGACCTGGGTCTTGCCCTTCAGGCGGCGGAACGGCTTCGAATGGAGGATCCGGTCGCGATCGCGCTGAAACGGGGTGCGGACGCTGCACTCCTCCTCCGGACGCTCACGCCCGCGGGTCTCGTACGAGCGCACCGCGAGCGGCGAGAGCGCGTGCTCTTCCAGTTCGCGCGTGCGTGCGGCGAAGGCGTCGCCAACTCTCCCGGCCAGTTCGGGCATCCAGACCAGGCTAGCGGTCGAACCAGATGCGATCGGGGCCGGCAGCTACGTTAGTGACGTGACGACGATCCTCCTCGCACGGCACGGTGAGACCGACTGGAACCGGAGGGGCGCTGGCAGGGCTGGGCCGATGCGCCCCTCAACCAGAACGGCCGAGCCCAGGCGCGCGAACTGGCCGAGCAGCTGCGGTCGACCCCGTTCGATGCGGTCTACTCGAGCGACCTGTCGCGTGCGCGAGAGACAGCGGACATCGTCGCCGCGCCACACGGTGTGCGCGTCGTGACGGATCCCGGTCTGCGGGAGATCGACGTCGGTTCCTGGTCGGGGCTGACCCGCGCGGAGCTCGCGGAGCGCTTCCCGAACGGCGACCGGCCCGACGGCGAGACTCGCGACCAGCATCGTGAACGCGTGCACGAGGCGGTCGAGCGCATCGCCCGCGCGAACCTCGGACGCCGCATCTTGATCGTCACGCACGGGGGCACCATGCGTGCTCTCCGGGGCCAGGTGAGCGACGGACCGCATCATCCGATCGCCAACTGTGGCGTGATCGAGCTGGAGTTCCGCGACGACTTGCTGACGGCGCCCATCGGATAATCTCGGATGGCGATGGAGGACTACACCAACAAGTACAAGGGCGAGCAGGTCGAGATCGCGCTCTTCGGCGGGGAGTATCAGGACGGCGTCCTGACGGCGTACTGCTATCTCGAAGATGTCGCGCACGTGGAACTGAACGGCCACATCCTGATCCCGCTGCAGAACGTCGCCTCCCTCCATTGTTCGAGCCGCTGCGACGCTCCCGAGCCCGACTGGCCGCCGCGCGGCCTCGCAGAGGACGATCCGGACTCGACCGACGACGAGGCGTAGCGTCCGGCGCCGTGCAGCGCCGTCTGCTGATCCTCCGGAACGTCCTCAAGGCCTGGCTCGTCGTCACGGTCACGGCGCTGCTCTTCGGCTTCGCCGGCTGGCAGCTCGGCGGCTACCGCCTCGCGTTGCTCTTCCTCGGGTCGATCGTGCTGCTGGCGGGGGCCGTCTACTGGTACGCGGACCGGATCGTGCTCGGGATGGTCGGCGCCCGGGAGATGCTGCCGGGCGAGGCGCCGGCCCTGCACTCGACCCTGGAGCGTCTGGCAGCCCGGGCGGGCGTCGTCAAGCCCAAGCTGTACGTGCTCGCCGACAGCTACCCACGCGCGCTGTCCGGCGGGCGCGGCGCAGGCGGGGGCACCGGGCTCGCCCTGTCGGTCGGCCTCCTCGGCGTCGCCTCCCCGGCGGAGCTCGAAGGGATCCTCGCGCACGAGCTCGCGCATCTGCGAAACCGCGACGTCCTCGTCCAGACGATCGCCGTGATCGTGGCCGCGGTCATCGTCGAAAGCTCGCGCATCGGCGGGTTCCTGCAGCGAGGCTTCCTCTTCGTGCTGGGGCCGATCGCCGCGGCGTTCGTGCACCTGCTCCTCTCGCAGAAACGGGAGTTCGAGGCCGACCGGTTCGCGGCCGAGATCTGCGACTCGCCCCACGGCCTGGCCGACGCCCTCGTGCGACTCGAGGCGGCGATGGAGCTCGTCGGGTTCGAGGCGAGCCCGGCCACGGAGCCGGTCTACACGACGAATCCGTTCGCCGAGGAGGGCCTCGCGGCACTGTTCAACTCACACCCACCGGTCGGCGAGCGCGTCCGGCGGCTGCGCGAGCTCGATCCGGACTGGCGCGAGAAGCTTCGTGCAGCCTGAGCTCGACTGGCAGGTGGCGCCGACTGGGCCGTCCGAGCTCGGCGGATCCTCGATCGCCTTCGCAGCCGGGCCCCGCACCGACCTCTTCACGGATCCCGGCGGGGGCGAGGCCCAGGCCGGCGCCCCGCTGCTGCTCGGCCTGCCGACGGGTGACTTTCGGCTGAGAGCCCGTGTCTCTGCGACGCTCGCGGCGACCTACGACGCAGCTGCGCTCGTCGTCTGGGCTGCTCCGACCGCGTGGGGGAAGCTCGCGCTCGAGTACTCGCCGCAGCGGGAGCCGACGATCGTGTCCGTGGTCACTCGGGGCGTCTCGGACGACGCGAACGGCTTCGCGATCGCGGATCCCGTCGCGTGGCTCCGCATCTCGCGGAGCGGGGAGACATTCGCGTTCCATGCCTCGGTCGACGGTTTGTGGTGGTCGCTAGTCCGCTACTTCACTTTCAGCGGCGCGGGTGACGCGTCCGCCGGCTTCCTCGTGCAGTCACCGACCGGCGAGGGGGCTCACGGCCGCTTCGACCAGATCGAGTGGTCGGACGAACCGGTGCGCGAGCTCCGCGACGGCTCCTAGAACGACAAAGGTGTCTGACACCTCGCGGTGTCAGACACCTGAAAAAGAAAATGGGCGGCGTCCTACTCTCCCGGGGGATTGCTCCCCGAGTACCATCGGCGCTAACGGGCTTAACTTCTCTGTTCGGAATGGGAAGAGGTGTTTCCCCGTCGCTATGACCGCCCAACTTGTGAGTCGCGCGCGCACAAAGCAGCGCACCCTCAAAACTCCATAGCAGCGAAAATGAGTTCAAAATCAAGACCTCGAGCAATTAGTACGGGTCCGCTGAACACATTGCTGTGCTTGCACGTCCCGCCTATCAACGTGGTGGTCTCCCACGGCTCTTACTCTCTCTAGGAGATGGGAGCTCTCATCTTGAGGTGGGCTTCCCGCTTAGATGCTTTCAGCGGTTATCCCATCCAGACGTGGCTAATCAGCAGCGCTCTTGGCAGAACGACTGATACACCAGAGGTCCGTTCGTCTCGGTCCTCTCGTACTAGAGACGACTCCTCTCAAAGCTCCAACGCCCATGGTGGATAGGGACCGAACTGTCTCACGACGTTCTGAACCCAGCTCGCGTACCGCTTTAATGGGCGAACAGCCCAACCCTTGGGACCTACTCCAGCCCCAGGATGCGACGAGCCGACATCGAGGTGCCAAACCCTTCCGTCGATGTGGACTCTTGGGAAGGATAAGCCTGTTATCCCCGGAGTACCTTTTATCCGTTGAGCGACGGCACTTCCACTTGTTACCGCCGGATCACTATGGCCTGCTTTCGCACCTGCTCGAGCTGTCGCTCTCGCAGTCAAGCTCCCTTATGCCATTACGCTCTGCGCACGATTTCCAACCGTGCTGAGGGAACCTTTGCGCGCCTCCGTTACATTTTAGGAGGCGACCGCCCCAGTCAAACTACCCACCAGATGCTGTTCCCGCCCCGGATCACGGCAGCGGGTTAGAAGCCCAGACTACGAAGGGTGGTATCCCAAGATTGACTCCACCGACACTGGCGTGCCGGCTTCACAGCCTCCCACCTATCCTGGACAACGTACACCGAACTCCAACAGCTAGCTGTAGTAAAGGTTCACGGGGTCTTTCCGTCCAACCACGGGTACTCGGCATCTTCACCGAGACTACAGTTTCACCGGATCCCTCGAAGAGACAGCGCCCAACTCGTTACGCCATTCGTGCAGGTCGGAACTTACCCGACAAGGAATTTCGCTGATTCGTCTTATTCGGACATGTCCTAATTGGACCTAATGCCGAACGGGAATGACACTCCTTTTGATGCCGTTCCCCTGCATGTCGCCATGCAGATGGGACTATCTCATGACCCTCTGTCGAGGGTCTCTGGCGTATAGTCTCTGAGGATTCTGATCAGCTCATGTCTGGGCTTCTTGCGGTTCATCGTCTGCATGATCTCGACGATGTCAGCGAGGCCGGCGTGGCTCTTGTGCCGGCCGCTTGCGATCAGCTCGACGCACGTTGCAAACTTCTCGAAGTCGAGACGTTTCGCTGTGCGTAGTGGATGCTCCCGGAAGAACGGAATGATCCGTTCGAGGAGCTCCTGCCGCCGCGTTACTGAATAGCGGTAGAGGTGCTCTCGGTGGTTGTCGTACCGCCGATTGACATACACCTCGCCCACTCCGAAGAACTCGCGGAGCTCGTAGAGACACTCGACGCTGCTCGCGCCCTGTGTCACCACGAAGTCATGCGAGACCTGGTACCCGGTTCTGTAGCCTCTTCGACCCGCACGGTCAGGTTGACCGACGAGCCCGATCGAGAAGCATCCTTCTCCGTCTACAAAACCGATCACCCAGCCAGTGAACTCGATCAGCCTTTCCTGCTGGTTTTCCGCACCCGTCACGTTGTCACTCTAGACATCCTGTCGGATGATTCGAGTAGTGCGGGATACCCCGGGTTTTCCAGCATTTGGCCAGATGCGCACCGCGTCATTACTGGCGCGGGGGGCAACGATTCGCCTGGACAGCTGCACACTGTCTAATCAGGCATGTCACCTTAGGACGGTTATAGTTACCGCCGCCGTTTACCGGGGCTTGGATTCAAAGCTTCGCCCGAAGGCTAACCTCTCCTCGTGACCTTCCGGCACCGGGCAGGCGTCAGCCCCTATACGTCGTCTTACGACTTCGCAGAGACCTGTGTTTTTGGTAAACAGTCGGTTGGGCCGTTTCACTGCGGCCATCTCGGGCTTTAATCCGCTAGGGATTATCACCCTACCATGGCGCCCCTTCTCCCGAAGTTACGGGGCCATTTTGCCGAGTTCCTTTTCGAGGGTTCTTCCGATCGCCTTGGTATTCTCTACCTGCCTACCTGTGTCGGTTTTGGTACGGGCACGTCCCACCTCCCTAGACGCTTTTCTAGGAGGCATGGTGGCGGCCACTTCGAGCTGAGCGCTCTCGGCATCCCGTCTCAGGCTGTGTGAGCAACGGATTTCCCTATTGCTCGCCCTACGCGGTTACCCCAGGTCGACCATCGCCTGGGTTGGCTTGACCTACCCCGTCCCGCCATTGGTGATAGCGGTGGGTACGTGGTACTGGAATATCAACCAGTTGTCCATCGCCTACGCCTTGCGGCCTCGGCTTAGGTCCCGACTAACCCTGAGCAGATTAGCTTTACTCAGGAACCCTTAGG
>CAWGLA010000007.1:0-10000 GCA_963823265.1 uncultured Thermoleophilia bacterium | reverse complement strand
AGGAATTCCACTCTCCTCTTCCGGACTCTAGTCAGATGGTTTCCATCGGCGTCTCGAGGTTGAGCCTCGAGTTTTCACAACGGACCTACCTGACCGCCTACACGCTCTTTACGCCCAATAAATCCGGACAACGCTTGCCCCCTACGTATTACCGCGGCTGCTGGCACGTAGTTAGCCGGGGCTTCTTCTGGAAGTACCGTCACCCTCTGGGCTATTCACCCGAGTGGCTTCGTCCTTCCTGAAAGGGGTTTACAACCCGAAAGCCTTCTTCCCCCACGCGGCGTCGCTGCGTCAGGCTTTCGCCCATTGCGCAAGATTCCCCACTGCTGCCTCCCGTAGGAGTCTGGGCCGTGTCTCAGTCCCAGTGTGGCTGATCGTCCTCTCAGACCAGCTACGGATCGTCGCCTTGGTGAGCCGTTACCTCACCAACAAGCTAATCCGCCGCGGGCCCGTCCTTGGTCGGAGGCCGAAGCTACCTTTTCCAACCGCCCCGAAGAGCTGTTGGGCCATCCGGTATTAATCCGAGTTTCCTCGGGCTATCCCGGTACCAAGGGTGGGTTACCCACGTGTTACTCACCCGTTCGCCGCTTTCCCCAGGCCCGAAGGCCTGGTTCTCGCTCGACTTGCATGTGTTAAGCGCGCCGCCAGCGTTCGTCCTGAGCCAGGATCAAACTCTCCGTGAAGATATGGATTGCCGGACTTCGAAAAGCCGGCAGACCTTTCACTTCGAGCTTTCTTGCTTGCTCAAAGGCCACCCACGATGGCTGACGCCATCTGGGCGACGAGGTATTGATAACTGTCCCGACCGCTGAACTTTCGAACAGCAGCGGTCCAGGTCTCGACACTCGAAGAACGTTCGCTGTTGAGTTTTCAAAGACCGGTGCCGTGTCTCTCTGACGGCGCAAAAAAGCCTCCGACTCGCGCCAGAGGCCTCCGTGGAAACGAATCGTATCGGATACGAATCGGGCCGGGGAGGCTCCTAGGTCGCGGGTTTCAGGACAGTCCTACGCCGCCCTTTCGGACGGCCGAGGAAGTATAGCGCCCTCGCCTAGAGTGTCAACCGGGCGAACCGGCGCTTGCCGACCTGCAGCAGCGCGCCGGCGAGCACCGCACGCGGCACGTCGAGCTCGGAGACCGGATCGCCGTTCAGCCTGACCGCGCCCTGCCCGATCAGCCGGCGCGCCTCGCTCGTCGAGGCGGCGAGCCCGCCGTCGGCGATCAACTTCGGCAGATGGACGGGATCGTCGCCGTCGAGCGCGAGCTCCGGCACCTCCTCCGGGGCCTCGCCGCGCCGCACGGTCCTCGTGAAGTGCTCCTCGGCCTCCCGGGCCTGCTCGGCGCCCCACGAGCGGCCGACGATGAACCGGGCGAGCTCGAGCTTGGCCTCGAGCGGGTCGCTCTCCGGGGGCGGCTGCTCGGCAATCAGCTCGTACCACTGCGCGAGCTGGTCGTCGGAGATCCGCATCGTGCGGCCGAACATCTCCTCGGGCGCCGCGGTGAGCGGGATGTTGTTGCCGACGGACGAGCTCATCTTCGCGCCGTCCCAGGAGAGCAGGAGCGGCGTCGTCAGGACGACCTGCGGCTCGAGCCCGTAGTGCGGCATCACCTCGCGCCCGGCGAGGAGGTTGTAGAGCTGGTCGGTGCCGCCGAGCTCGACGTCGGCCTGGATCGCAACCGAGTCGTAGGCCTGCATCAACGGGTAGAGGAGCTCCGAGATCGAGATCGGCTCCTGCTCCCTCATCCGGTTGCTGAAGTCGTCGCGCTCGAGGATCCGCGCGACGGTGATCGTCCGCGCCAGCCGCACGATGTCCGCGTAGCTGAGCTTCGCGAGCCACTCGCCGTTGTACCGCACCTCGGTGCGTTCGGGATCGAGGATGATCATCGCCTGCTCGAGGTACGTCTTGGCGCTGGCGTCGATCTCCTCGTCGCTCAGGATCGGCCGCTCCGCAGAGCGGCCGGAGGGGTCACCGATCCGTGTCGTGTAGTCACCGACGATCAGAACGCCGGTATGGCCTTCGTCCTGGAAGGCCCGCATCCGCTGGAGCGGAATCGCCCGGCCGACGTGAATGTCCGGGGAGGTCACGTCGATTCCCAGCTTGACCCGCAACGGCCGCCCGAGCTTCAGCTTCTCCTCGAGGCCGCCCGCCGGCAGGACGTTGACGGCATTTCTCGTCAGCTCTGCGATTCCCATCGGAGGGCTAGACTACCCCGGTTCTGGCGCTCTTTCGGAGAAAGTCACGCCGTCCCAAGCGGCGGCGCATCCGCAAGCTCAGACTCCTTGCCCTCCTCGCGGTGCTCTTCGCACTGGGCACGGCGTCGTTCACCGTCGGTCTCCTGACCGCGGTCGCTGCCAAGATCCCGCAACTCGACCCGTCGCGCCAGCGCACGCAGGCGAACACCTACGTCTATGCCGCGAACAACCACACGGTGCTGGCGATCCTGCGCGGATCGCAGGCGCGCATCGTCGTGCCGTCGGCCCGGATCTCACCCTGGCTGAAGCACTCGATCGTCGCCATCGAGGACAAGCGCTTCTACGAGCACCGCGGCGTCGACGTCCGGGGCATGGCGCGGGCGCTCTGGGCCGACGTCTCCAAACGGGGCACCGTGCAGGGCGGCTCGACGATCACCCAGCAGTTCGTCAAGAACGCCTACCTACGAGCCAGCAGACGGTCGGCCGCAAGCTGATCGAGGCCGCGCTCGCCTGGCAGCTCGAGCAGAAGTGGTCCAAGGACAAGATCCTGACCGCCTACCTGAACACTGTCTACTTCGGGAACGGCGCGTACGGCGTCGAGCAGGCGAGCAAGATCTACTTCCATCACCATGCCAATCCGATGAAGCCGGCGGAGGCTGCACTGCTCGCCGGCATCCCGGAGGACCCGAGCCTCTGGGACCCGGTCGGGCATCCCGAGGCTCGCGAGGGCGCGCCGCAACCTGGTGCTCCGGCAGCTCTATGCGCAGGGCTATCTGACCGAGAGCCAGTTCGTGAACTCGCTCGTCTACCCGATGCCCGACCCCAGGAGCGTCGGGCTCCCGTCCACCGAGGGGAACGCAGCGCCGTATTTCGCCAACTACGTCAAGGATCAGCTCGTCAACCAGCTCGGGCCGCAGAAGGCATTCGGCGGCGGCCTGCGGGTGAGGACGACCCTCAACGTCGACCTCCAGAAGATCGCGCGCGATGCCATCGCCTCGGTGCTCCCACCGAACGGCGTCAACCGTCGGTCGCGCTCGTCGCGATCGACACCGAGCACAACCCGGGCGCGGTGCTCGCGATGGTCGGAGGACCGAACTACCACCGCAATCCAGTTCAACCTCGCGACCCAAGGCGAGCGGCAGCCCGGCTCCGCGTTCAAGCCTTTCGTGCTCGCGACAGCCCTGCGCGAGAACATCTCTCCCTCCAGCGTGCTCACCTCGTCGAAGCAGGTGACGATCAATGCGGGCGGGCGGCTGTGGGTCGTCAACAACTACGAAGGCGAGGCGCTCGGGCCGATCGATCTCACCAAGGCGATCGCGGTCTCCGACAACTCCGTCTTCTCGCAGTTGACCGCTCTGGTCGGGCCCGCAGAAGGTCGCCGACACCGCGAGAGACCTCGGCGTGCTGACGCCGCTTCAGGGCTACTTCGCAATCGGCCTCGGCGCCGAGCCCGCAACGCCGCTCGACATGGCGCGCGCCTATACGGCGTTCGCGGACGGCGGTCGCCGCATCGACGGCTCGATCTTCGGTGACCAGCCGCGCGCCGTCGAGTCGATCACCTCGGGCAGCCACACGGAGACGAACGCACCGGTGCCCCGGCAGGTGCTGAGCGAGACCCAGGCGGAGACGATCAGCCAGCTCCTCCAGGGTGTCGTCCGGGGAGGCACCGGCACCGCGGCCGCCCTGCCCGGTCGCGAGGTGGCCGGCAAGACCGGCACGACCGAGAACTACGGCGACGCCTGGTTCGTCGGCTACACACCTCAGCTCGTCGCCGCCGTCTGGGTCGGCTATCCGGACAAGCTCGTTCCGATGACCAACCTGTTTCACGGGCACCCCGTCGCCGGCGGCACGTTCCCGGCGCTCATCTGGAAGGCCTTCATGACCAGGGCGCTCGCGCACCTGAAGGCCGCTCCCGAGAACTTCCCGACGCCGACCTCGCTCTCTGCCGGCCCGGTCCGGGTGGTCAATCGCAGCGGCCTGCTCGAACGCGACAACGGCGTGTGCAAGAACGCCTACACGCTCGAGTTCTACGGCGGGGTTGGGCCGGCGCGGGCCGCCACCTGCAAGCCGAACGAGGTGGAGATCCCGGATGTCGTCGGCGACACCATCGGTGCGGCCAGGACGCGCCTGGACGGCCAGCCACTCACCGCAGCGGTCATCTACAAGCCGGCGAGAACGGGCGACCGCATCGGCTACGTCGTCGGTCAGTTCCCGCGCCGAGGAACAGCATCCGCGTACGACAAGATCACGCTCGTGCTGCCCAAGTCGCTCCACGGCGTCATCCCGCGGGTCGTCGGGCTCAGGCTCCCCGTGCGGAGCAGAAGCTCGCCCGGCTCCGGCTCAAGGTGCGGACGGTCGGGCCCGTGGGCGGCCGCGTCGTCCGGCAGTCGCTTCCTCCCCACACCGCATCGGCGCCCGGCCGGACGATCGTGCTCACGCTGAGGCAGAGAACGGCCGGCTGACGAAGCGCGAGCCGGCGAGGCCGTAGCGCCACGGCCGGTCGGCGGCCTTCGTGATGCCGATCCGTGTCCCCGCGACCACGTCGACCGCGGCCGAGCGCGCCGCAGCTCGAAGGGCGGCGCGAGCACCGACAGGCCGTCGTGCTCGCGCGTGACCGCCAGCGCCTGGCAGAGCCGTCCCGGGCCGGAGCAAAGGAGACGCGGGTCGGCGACCCCCCGCCGGACCCGCATCTCCTCGAGCCCCTCCGTCGGCTGCAGCGCCCGCACGAGCACGGCGCCTGCAACCCCTTCCTGGTCACAAACGATGTTCAGGCACCAATGGATACCGTAGGACCGGTAGACGTACACGGCGCCGCCGGGCAGGAACATGGAGGCGTTGCGCGCGGTACGGCGGTTGCGAAAGCCGTGCCCCGCCGGATCTTCGTGGTCGTAGGCCTCCACCTCGACGATCACCCCGCCCACCCCGGCCAGGTAGAGCTCGGCGCCGATCAGCTCGGGCGCGACCTGGTGTGGGCTACGCGAGAGGTTCACGACGGTTGTATTTCACGAACGGCAGCGCGACGTGTGCAGTGGTCGTCCGCCACTAGTCGTCGGCGAGACGTTCCCAGAGCAGGTGATCCGTCCACACCCCGCGCAAGAGGAGGTGTCGCCGCAGTGTCCCCACCAGCGTGAATCGGTTGTGCTCGAGCACGCGTTGCGACGCGACGTTCGGGACGGCGGTGCCGGCCTCGACCCGATGGAGGCCGAGCTCTCCGAAAGCGTGTCCGACGGCGTTCGCGACCGCGCGCGTCGCAAGCCCACGCCCGGCGCGCGCCTCGTCGACGAAGTAGCTGAGCATCGCCGTCTGGATCGGCCCTCGCTCCATGCCCGTCAGCGAGAGCATGCCGGCGATCACGCCGGCGTCGACGATCGCAAAGCGAGCCTGGCCGTCCGTGATCCAGGCGCGGACGCCGTCCACCGTGTACCAGCGCTCAGGGTCTTCCGAGTCGAGCTCCCAGGGCTCGAGGTACGCACGATTGCGCAGGCGGAGCGCAGTCAGCCCCTCCGCATCCTCCGGGACGAACGGCCGGATGACCAACTCGTTCAGAAGAGGTGGTCGTCCGGAGGCGCGGTCACGCGATCGCGGCACGGAGCGCGTCGGCCACGCGCTCCTGGTCTGCGCGGTCGAGCCGGGCATGAAACGGCAGGGCCATCGTCCGCCGGCTGCAGTCCTCGCTGACGGGGAGCATGCCCTCGGAGAAGCCGTACAGCTCACGCATGTAGGACTGCAGGTGAATCGACGGCAGGTACGGCGCGGTCGCGATTCCCTGGTCGGAGAGCTTCGCCATCACGGCGCTGCGGTCGACTTCGGCTGGAAGCTTCACGACGTACACGAACCACGAGCGAACGTGATCCTCATCGTCCGGCAGCGGCGTTTCGAGGTCGACATCACGCAGCAGCTCGTTGTACTGCGCCGCCACCGCTCGACGCGCCTCGAGGATACGGTCGAGCTTCTCGAGCTGACCGATCCCGAGCGCGGCCGAGAGATCGTCGAGGCGATAGTTGTAGCCCAGGCGTCCGTGCTGCAACCAGCTCGAAGTCTCCAGCCGGCCCTGATTGCGGAGAGAGACGAGCAGCTCGTGCTGCTGCTCGTCACCCGTCGTCACGGCGCCGCCCTCGCCGGTCGTCATCTGCTTGTTCGGGTAGAACGCCCACACCGCTGGATGCCCGTGCGAACCGAGCGGCTTCCCCTTGTACGTTGCGCCGAGCGCCTCGCACGAGTCCTCGATCAGGACGATGCCGTGCCGTTCACAGAGCGGGATCAGCGCGTCGTACTCGGCCGGATACCCGAAGATGTCGACCGCGACGAGCGCCTTCGTGCGCGGCGTGATCGCCGCCTCGACCGCGGCCGGATCGAGGTTGAACGTGTTCGGGTCGATGTCGGCGAAGACCGGGGTCGCTCCTTCGTAGATGGCGCAGTTCGCCGACGCGACGAACGAGTAGGGCGAGGTGATCACCTCGTCCCCGGCCCCGACCCCCGCGAGCCGCATGCAGAGATGGAGCCCCGCTGTTCCCGAGGACACCGCCGCACAGTGCGGTGCACCGACGGCGTCCGCAAACAACGACTCGAACCGCGCGCCGGTCGGCCCGAGCGAGAGCCAGCCCGAGCGGAGCACCTCGAGCACGAGCTCCTCGTCGCGCTCGTCGATCCACGGCGCGCTGAGATTGATCCGGTCGGTCGTGGTGCTCAACTGTGCGCGAGTTGCGGCACGGGCTCGAGCCAGTGCGACCAGCGCTCGGTCTGACCGCGCACGGTGTCGAGATACGCCTTCTGGATCGCGAGCGTCACCTCGCCGACGCCGATCTCGTAGTCGTCGACCGCGCGCAACGGGGTCACCTCTGCGGCGGTGCCGCACATGAAGACCTCGTCGGCGAGGTAGAGGTCGGAGCGGATGAGCGCCTTCTCGATCACGGTGTAGCCGAGATCCGAGGCGATCTGCTTGACCGTGTCGCGCGTGATCCCGGGCAGGATCCCGGTCGCGAGGTCCGGTGTGTAGATGACGCCGTCGCGCACGACGAAGATGTTCTCGCCCGAGCCGTCGGCGACGGTTCCTTCCGGCGTCAGCAGGATCGCCTCGTCGTACCCGGCATTGTTGGCCTCGGTCACCGCCAGCATCGAGTTGATGTAGACGCCTGTCGCCTTCGAGACGTGAGGGACGATGTTCGGGGACACGCGCTGCCAGCTGGAGATCTTCGCGCTGATGCCGTTCTTCAGGCCCTCTTCGCCGAGATAGGAGCCCCACGGCCAGCTCATGATCACCGTCTCGACGGGGTTGCCGCGCGCAGCGACACCCAGCTCGCCGTAGCCGTAGAACGCGATCGGGCGGAGGTAGCACTCGGGCAGGCCGTTCGCCCCGACGAGCTCGTTGGTCGCGTTCTTCAGCTCGTCGACCGAGTACGGGATCGCCATGTGGAGGAGGCGCGCCGAGTTGTGGAGACGCTGCATGTGCTCGCCGAGCCGGAAGACCGCCGGCCCTTTCGGGTGTCGTAGCAGCGAATGCCCTCGAACACGCCCGAGCCGTAGTGCAAGCCGTGCACGCCGACATGAACCTTGGCGTCCGCCCAGTCGACGAGCTCACCGTTCATCCAGATTTTCTTGGTCTCCTGCACCGTCCGCTCCTTTGCTCGGGCCTGGAGCGGGAATTCTACCCGTGGCCAACGAGATCGACCGCGCGCGCCCCCGCCAGCCTGAGCAGCTCCGGAGGCGCGATCGACGCCATGTGGGCCGGTGACCGGCACCGATCCAGACCACGTCGTGCACGAAGAACGACCGGTCCATCAGGCTCTGGGTCACCGCGCGCTGCGGGAACGGCGCGACCGCGCCCGCGCGAAGCCGGTTGCGTGCACCACTTCGTCTGCCCGGGCGACGCGCACGAGCTGCGCCGGGACGGCCGCCCCGACCGCCTCCTCGTCGGCACGCCGGTCACCCGGCACGAGTGCGAGAACGAACCGCCCCATCGCAAACAAGGACAAGTGACTTGACGATCTGCGATAGGTCGCAGCCGACCGCTCTGGCGGCGTCGCGTGCGGTGGGTGTGCCGTCCGTGAACTCCTCGATGCGGGCCTCGACTGCTGCCGCGCGAAGAACGGCGGAGACGCGCTCGACCGGATCGGGCCATGCCATGGCCCTAGATGATCACATAGGCCTCGTCCATGCCCTCGCGCAGCTGCTCGACGAGCTCCGGCGGCGGCGTGGAGTCGATCGAGAGCGCCATGCTAGCCTTGCCTCCCTCGCGGTTCCGAGAGACGGTCATGTTCGCAATGTTCACGCCGGCAGCGCCGAAGAGCGTGCCGACGCGTCCGATCACGCCGGGAATGTCGTCGTACATGAGCAGCACCATGCGCGACGCGAGCTCCATCTCCAGCTCGAACCCGAGCGCCCTGACGAGAAAATGGCGCGCGTCGGTGCCGATGGTCGTCCCGGCCACCTGGTTGTCGTTGGCCGAGACCACGACGAGGTTCGGGTAGTCCCTCGACGAGGCCTCTTGCCCTCGGCGACGTCGATGCCACGGTCGGCCGCGAGCACGGGCGCGTTGACGTAGTTCACGGGCTTGTCCGCGTGGCCGGAAGACGCCGTTCAGCGCGGCCACGGTGAGCAGCCGCGTGTCGTAATCCGCGCAGCTCCCCGTACACCTCGATCGCGATCCGGCGCACCTCGCCGGCCGAGAGCTCCCTGGCCAGGTGGCCGAGCTTGGCCGCAAGCGGGACGTACGGGCCGAGCACCTCGAGGTCTTCCGCGCCCACGGTCGGGATGTTGACCGCGTTGGTGACGAGCCCGCCTTCGAGCGCCGCCACCACCTGCTCGGCGACGATCACCCCTGCGCGGTCCTGCGCCTCCTCGGTGGATGCGGCGAGATGCGGCGTCACGACGATGTTCGGTGCCTGCAGGAGCGGGCCGCTGTACGGCTCCTCCGCATACACGTCGATCGCCGCGCCCGCGACCTTGCCAGACTCGAGCGCCGCGATCAGCGCCGTCTCGTCCACGCGCTCGCCTCGCGCCGCGTTGACGATCCGTACGCCGTCGCGCATCCGCCCGATCGCCGCGGCGTCGACGGCGTTGCGCGTGTCGTCGGTCAAGGGCAGATGCAGCGTCAGGAAGTCCGCGCGCGCGAGCACCTCGTCGAAGCTCGCACTGTCCACTCCGAGCTCGCGGAACCGCTCGGTCGACGAACGGGTCGTAGGCGACGACCTTCATCTGGAGCCCGACCGCGCGCCGGGCCACCTGGCGGCCGATGCGGCCGAATCCGAGCACGCCGAGCACCTTGTCGGCGAGCTCGACCCCGCCCCATTTCGAGCGTTCCCAGCGGCCGGCCGTCAACGCCGCATGTGCCTGTGGGATGTTGCGCGCGAGCGCGACAGCAACCCGATCGTGTGCTCGGCAGCGGAGACGACATTGGACGCGCGCGTTCGCCACGAGACCGTCTGGTCGCCCGACGCACGCGGGATCTTCGATGGCGCCGCCACCGTGCACGCGATCCCCACCTCGGCACAAGCCCGCGCGAGCCCGTAGCCGGTCGGGCCCGCCTCGTAGGCGACCCGCACCGGCTGCGGCAGCCCCTGCAACCACTCGATCGTCTGGCCGCTCTGCGGCGGCACTCGCCGCACGCGCAGCTCGCCGCTGTTTCCCTCGAGTATCGCGACTGTCGAGCGAGCGTGCACATCGAGTCCAACCCAGCTACCTTCAGCCATAACCGGCGCCTCCCGTAATTGCGGCTCTACCGCCGCGCCAGTCGCGACGGCAACCCGCGCCAACTTACGAGCGAGGCGCCGGGCACCCCAGCGCCGCGCCGCTAAGCGGCTACGAGCTCGC
>CAWGLA010000006.1:0-5951 GCA_963823265.1 uncultured Thermoleophilia bacterium | reverse complement strand
CGCATTCGTGGAGGCGACAAGGGTCGCACGCCGGAGATCTTTCGGCTGACCCTCCTTGCCCACAACGGGGCTCCCCGGCTACGCCCGTTCATGAGGTCTGACGCGGTGATAGGGCCGCCGCGAGCGCTCCGTCGATCGCTGGATACCTGAACTCGAAGCCGCGCTCGAGCGCGCGAACCGGAAGTGCACGCTGCCCTGTGGTGACGACGCTCGCCATCTCGCCGTAGAGCGCACGCAGTGCGAGACCGGGGATCGGCAACACGGCGGGACGGTGTAGCACGCGGCCGAGCGCGTGCGCGAATTCGCGATTCGTCACCGGCTCGGGCGCCGTGGCGTTGACGGGCCCCGACCATGCCGGGTTGTCGAGCGCGGCAAGGTACAGACGTACGAGGTCGTCGGGGGCGATCCATGAGATGTATTGGTCTCCGCCGGCGACGGGGCCGCCGAGGCCGAGCCGGAACGGCGGGAGCATGCGCGCCAGCGCGCCGTCGGCGTGGTCGAGCAGCACGCCGGTGCGGAGGCTCACAACCCGCACCCCGAGGGTCATCGCCGCGTCGGCCGTCCGCTCCCACGCCTCGCAGACGGTCGCGAGGAAGTCGGTGCCTGGCGGTGCGTGCTCGTCGAGGCGCTGGTCGCCGCGCGCGCCGTAGTAGCCGACCGCGGAGGCGCTGACCAGCACGCGCGGCCGCGGCTCGGCCTGCGCCAGGCCTTCGACCAGTCGTGCCGTTCCGAGCTCGCGGCTGGAGCGGATGCGTTGCTTGCTCGCCGGGGTCCAGCGTTGGGCGATCGGCTCGCCGGCGAGGTGTATGACGCCGTCGCGGCCCGCGAGTCCCTCGGCCGGCGCCGGCTCTGCTGGAGGGTTCCAGCCGACCGCATCGACCCCGAGCAGCCGGTGGGCGTGCTCGGGCCGGCGTGACAGCACGGTCACCTCGTCGCCGCGCTCCTGTAGCGCGGCGACGACCCGTGTCCCGATGAGCCCGGTGGCGCCGGTGACAGTGACACGCATCATCGCCTCCTTTCCGGGTTCTCGAGGGCCAGCGCTTCGACCAGACCGTCGACGTCGAGCACGGTGACGGTGAGCGTCGGGTGGTGGATCAGGCCGAACGGGTCGATGCCGACGACCGGTGAATGGAAGGAGATGCAGGCGCCTCGGTCGCCGTTCGAGGCGAAGGTCAGGCCGCGGTCAGTGATCGCCAGACGTGCCGGGCCTGCAGTCTTCAGAAACAGATACGGACCGGTCGCCTCGACCCCGGCGATGTTGCTCCTGGGCGTGCGTACGCGCCACCGCCCGTAGCGAGCTTCGAGCTCCTCGTCGCCCAGGTCGACCCAGGCGCGTTCGGGTGTCACGCCGAACAGTCGAGCGAGGCGTCGGTATGCCGGGTCGAAGCGGAAGGGGAAGCGAGCCTGCATGTCAGGTCGGATCGACGATCGGGGTCGGGTATCCGGGGACGTTCTCTCGTAGCTTCCACGGCTCGTGAACCGCTGACCCTTCGATCGCGGCCAGCTCATTGACGTAGCGGCGGACGTAGGCGCCGTCGGGGTCGAAGCGATGTGCCTGCCTGAGCGGGTTGAACGCGCGGTTGGGACGCGGGTTCGCTCCGGTGCCGGCGACCCACTGCCAGTTGCCGACGTTGTTGGCGACGTCGCCGTCGACGAGCCAGTCGAAGTAGTGTCGCGCTCCGGCGCGCCAGTCGACGCGGAGGTCGCGGACGAGGAACGACGCGGTGATCAGCCGCGCGCGGTTGTGCATGTAGCCCTCGCGCAGCAGTTGCCGCATGCCGGCATCGACGATCGGATAGCCGGTCTGGCCGTTCTTCCACGCCTCGAGCGCGTCGCGGTCGCCGCTCCAGCGATCGCCGCGGGGACGCATGTCTTCGTGCGCCGTCTCGGGTCTCGCGGCGAGCAGCTGGTGGAAGAAGTCGCGCCAGGCGAGCTGGCGGACGAAGGACGCCCCGCTGGCAATCTCTCCGGCTCGACATGCGACTTCGAGCGGCGAGAGGCAGCCGAAGTGGATGTACGGCGACAGGCGCGACGTCGCGTCCGCCGCGAGGGTGTCGTGATTGGCGTCGTAGCCGACGATGCCGGAGCGCAGCCAGGCAGAGAGCCTCTGCCGGCCGTGGGTCTCGCCGCCCGGCGGCAGCTCGGGCGAGGGGCTGCCGTCGACGAGCCGGCTGAGAGTCGGCATCCTGCCCCGCGAAACGCCGGTCGGCATCGACAGCCGCCGCGGAGCCGACTCGACCGGTCGCCGCGGAGCTTTCGACCAGGCCCGGTAGAACGGCGTGAAGACGCTGTAATGACTGCCCGAGCTCGTCTCGATCGAGGAGAGCGGCGCGACCGTGACGCCTGTCGTGACGCGCAGGGCGGTGCGGTCGCCGCGGCACGCCTCCTCGAGGCGCCGCTGCCGCCGTTGCGCGTAGCCGCTCGCGTCCTCGGCGACGAACACTGCCGAGGCTCCGACACCCCGAGCGAGCGCGAGCGTCTCAGCGACGAGGTCGCCCGACCGCAACACGAGACGTGCGCCGCGCGCGGTGAGGCTCGCGTCCAGGTCGCGGAGCGCGTCGAGTAGAAACGCGACTCGGTTCGGCCGCGCGAAGGCGCTCTCGAGAATCGCCTCGTCGAAGACGAACAGCGGCACGATCCGCCCGGCCTCGCGCGCCGCCACGGCGAGCGCAGGGTTGTCGTGCACCCGTAGATCGCGCGTGAAGAGGACGATCGCCGTTCTCACCGCAAGGAAGCCTCGATCTGTCGGGCGCGGTAGTCGAAGATCGCCGCAAGCCACGGGCGCACCGTCACCGGCGCGACCACTCCAGCAAGCGGCTCGTACGGAAGGCGGTAGACGACGTGGTCGGAGATCTCGGTCCCGCCGTCGACCCGTCTGAGCCGATGGGTGTGCTCCCAGCGACGATACGGGCCCATGAGCTGCACGTCGATGAAGCCGAACGGGGGCCGCCACTCGACGATCTCGGTGCGCCAGCGGATCGGCACACCGAAGAGCCGCAGCCTGTACACGAGCAGCGACCCCCGCTCGAGCGTCCGTGGTGCTTCGAGGATCCGGAACCGCAGCCACGGAGGCGTGATCGTCTCGAGGTTCCGGGCGTCGGCGAAGAACGCGAATGCCTCGTCGACGTCGACCGGTACCACCTGCGATCGTTCAAGTACGCGATCCGGAATCAGGGGATCAGCACCTTGTTGATCACGTGCATGACGCCGTTGGAGGCCGTCACGTTCGGCGTGATGACGGTGGCACCGCCGACGATCACTTTGCCGCCGCTGACGCGGATCGCGAGCGACTTGCCCTCGAGGGTCTTCGCGGAGTGAAGCTTCATTGCCTGGGCGGCGGTGACCTTGCCCTTGACGACGTGGTAGAGCAGCACCGCGCGGAGCTTCGCCTTATTCTTGGCGAGCGCGGCGAGGGTCGCCTGCGGCACCTTGGCAAAGGCGGCATCGGTCGGGGCGAACACCGTGAACGGCCCGTTGCCCTCGAGCGTGCCGGCGAGGCCTGCCTTCGTCAGCAACGAGGCGAGCGTCTTGAACTGTCCGGCCGCGATGACGGTCTGAACGAGGTTCTTCTCGGCCATCGTCGGAGCGGCTGTGGTGGCGCGACTCGCGGCGGCGACGGCTGCGCCGACGCCGAGGGCGACGTGAGTGTGGCAACGATTGTGATGCGCTTCATGGTTTCTCCTTCTTCTCAGGCGGCCGGCCGTTAGAACGATTTCGCTCGAGCGCGCACCGCGTTAAGAGGAAAGGGATCTTCCGCTGCCCGAGTGTGTGGGTGAGAGGGCCTTGGTTCGCAGCCTCGATTCGCGTTAGTGCCCTACCAGCCGTGGGTATCGGGGCCGCCCTTGAACGGGCCGACGAGATCGCTTGTGATCCAGCCGCCGTAGAAGCCGCCTGGCTGCGCCTCGACGAGCTCGCCGTCGAGTGTGCATTCGTCCATGAGACCGGGGTAGAAGGCGACGGCGTCGCGGATCGTCTCGAACGCCGGCGCCGGGTCGGGGTATGTCCAGGCCGCCCGCTCGACTCGGCGGCCGTCGCCGCCGATCACGTCGAAGTACGACGCGATCCCCTTCCACTCGCAGACCGTGGCACGGCCTGAAGACGGCTCGAGCGAGCCCGGGGCGACGTCCTCGAGCGGCACGTAGTAGACCGGCGGGTGGCTCGTCTCCAGGACACGGTGCGCCCGGGTCGTGTCGGCGATCACGGCACCGCCCAGCACGACGCGTACTCGTCTGCCGGACGGCTCGACGCGCGGTGGGCGTGGATAGTCCCAGACTGACTCTGGCATCAGGATCGCTCGCGGATGGTGCGTGGAGCCCCGGGCGCCGGTATCCGCGGCGCCGGGGCTCCGCCGGCTTCCACCTACTGCTGTCGGCGGGATCAGGACCTTGTCGATGACGTGGATGACTCCGTTCGAGGCCATGACGTCGGCCTTTGTTACGAGGGCGCCGCCGACGTAGACCTTGGTGCCGGAAACGCGGATCGGGAGCGTGGCACCTTCGAGCGTCTGCGCCGACGTGAGCATGGACGCCTGTGCTGCGGTGACCTTGCCCTTGACGACGTGGTAGAGGAGGACGGCCTTCAGCTGCGCCTTGTTCTTGCCGAGCGCGGCCAGCGTGGACTTCGGCACCTTGGCGAAGGCCGCGTCGGTGGGAGCAAACACGGTCAGCGGGCCGGGCCTTGACAGGGCACCGACGAGGCCGGCCTGCTTGACGAGCGCGACGAGCGTCTTGAACTGGCCGGCGGCGACCGCCGTCTGGACGATGTTCTTCTGGCCCATGGCCGTCGACTTCGCAGGCGAGGCCGCCGAGATCGAGGTCGCGACGGCGAGCGTCGCGGCACCGATCACGATTGCTGCTCCTAGCTTCTTCATGGCACGTTCCTTTCGGTTGCGCCGCTATGCGGCGGGGATCAGGACTCGGTCGATGACGTGGATGACGCCGTTCTCGGCCTCGACGTCCGCCTGGATCACGGTGGCGTCGTTGACGGTCACGCCGCCGTTGACGGCGATCGTGAGCACGCGGCCCTCGACCGTCTTCTGCTCGCTGTCGCTCGTGATCTGGGCCGAGGTGATCCGGCCTGGCACGACGTGGTAGGTCAGTACCCGGGCGAGCGCGGGCGGGTCGGCGAGGAGACCCTGCACGGTCCCCTGCGGGAGCGCTGCGAACGCGTCGTCGGTCGGCGCGAAGACGGTGAACGGTCCTCCGTCGGCGAGCGTCTCGCCGAGCCCGGCGGCATCGACGGCGGTGAGCAGGGTCTGGAACGTCCCTGCGTCTCGTGCGGTTTCAACGATGTTGTGCGGCATGCTGCTTCCTTCCTTTCTGGTCGACATTCAGACTGCTGGGGCGTCGTTCTTGTATAGATTCTGTATTGAGTCTGTACAATGATAGCCGGATGGAGTCCCTGCCGTCAAGTGTTTGTTTAATGTTTGTATGATGATGTCCATGGCGACTGACTCTGGGCAGCTTCGGATCGGCGAGTTCGCGCGCCGGGTGGGTGTCACGCCCGAGCTGCTGCGCGCGTGGGAGTCGCGGTACGGGCTCACGCGGCCGGTTCGCTCGCCGGGCGGCTTCCGGCTCTACACGGCGGCCGACGCCGCTCGTGTGGAGCGGATGCGGCGCGGGCTCGAGCAGGGTCTCTCAGCCGCGGAGGCCGCCCGTGCCGCGCTCGAGGACGAGCGGCCGTCCGAGGGAATGCTCGAGGACCTCGCCGCTCGCCTGCTTGCGGCGATCGGCCGCTACGACGAGGCCGCCGCGCACTCGGTGCTCGACGAGAGCCTTGCTGCGTTCGGCCTCGAGGAGTCGCTGCGCCAGGTGGTGTTGCCCACCTTGAAGGAGGTCGGCGACGGCTGGAAGCGGGGCGAGATCGAGATCAGCGAGGAGCACTTCGCGAGCAACCTCATCCGCGGCAGGCTGCTTGCGCTTGCCCGGTTCTGGGGCCGCGGGACGGGCCCT
>CAWGLA010000005.1:0-413276 GCA_963823265.1 uncultured Thermoleophilia bacterium | reverse complement strand
GAGGAGTTCCGGAACCTTGTCCCAGCTCGTTCAACCGAAAGTAAGGTCGAGAAGGTCGATGCGATATCGATCAGCTTCATCGGCGCCGCTCGTTTCCGCGCCAACGGTGGCACCCGTCTATCTGCGACGGAACCAGGCGGACGTGCTTCAGGAGCTACCCGAGCAAGATCGAGAACGAGGAGTGGGTTGTATTCGAAGGCGAAGACTTCAGCGCCTTCCGCGGCACCGTCGCCTCCGGGAACTTCATGTCGATGCGTCAAGCCGCTTACGCGCCCAGGCAGCACCGAACGGGTCCGCCAAACTCGTGCGGCTCAAGGACGATAGATCTGTTCGAGAATGGCAGAGAACGATCCGAAAGATCGTTGTCTTCTTGCATCTTGGGGGCGTGCTGGAAACGGTGGTGAACGAACTCGGCGACACTCGCATTGCCCGCCGATCAGCGGGAAGTGTCCCACCCGCCAAAGCGACAGGAGCCTCGTCGACGATTTCAGCACGCGCACCCGGCCCCTGCTGTGCTTGCTGAGCCAGATCGAGGCTGGCGGGGTCAGCCTGAATTTCTTCCAGGCCGCGTCCGTCGTCATCCTCACCGAGCCACAGTGGAAGCCGGTGCCCCGAGACTCAGGCGATCGCGCGACTCCATCGAATGGGTCAAGCGCGCACCGTTCAACGTCCACCGCATGCTGGCTGAGAACAGCGTCGACGAACGCATGCTGGAAGTGCTCGCCTGGCAAGACCGCTCTCTTCGACGAGTACGTCCGACGAAGCGACCTGAAGGACGCAACGCCTGGTTGACGCTGTCGACCTCTCCGACTTGCAGGTCACCAAGGGATCCGCCACGCAGGCCGAGAACGAGCGCCGGATCATCGAGCTAGAGCGACGCCGACTCGGGCATTGAGCCGGAGCCTGCCGCTGCTGGGGCAAGCGTCGTCTGATGGCCGAGCGCAAGAACATCTTCCTGATTGGTCGCCGCGGACATGAAGGCGACGAGGACCAGCTCACGGAGATGCTTGCGTTCCTGTGGCAGGAGGACCGCGAGGCACTCGATCGTTGGCTCGACTCGCTCGGCCTCGCCACTGACGCGGCGCCGCGGAGATGGAGACGCAGTTCACTATCCCGAGCGGCAAGCGCCCCGACATCCTCTCCGCTCGAACGACTCGATCACGCTGGTCGAGTCGAAGCTCCGCTCCGGCTTCGGGAGACCCAGATCGCCGACTACCTCGACTTCCTTGGCGGCGAGGACGGCCGGCGCGCGCTGGTCCTGCTCACCCAGCGGCCTGAGGTCGTGCCCGCCGAGTACTCGCTCGGGCGGGAAGTCGGGCGTCGCACTGATCCCGACTCGCTGGCACGATGTGCCGACTGTCTCGGCGAGCCCGGCGAGGAAACGCTCGCAGGCGATTTCATCCAACTGTTGATTCGGGAGGGACTCGTGAAGCCGCACGGATAAGCGATGCCGACTGGGAGACATGGAACGCCGGGTACAACTCAGTCTTCGCATCGACGCGCTCCCGACGAGCTCGATCCGCACGTCGCTCGCATCCTCCCAGGAGCGAAGGGCCGAAGTGGGGCTCGAAGTTCTGGACGTGGCGCGTATGGAACGGCTCGGTCTGACGTCGGCGGCCTTCCTCGCCGCGGAGTGGACCGACCACGGACAAGCCCGGGCGTTCACTGCTGGGTTCTGAATCGCAAGGACGACGCCGCGGGATTGAAGGCGGTCGGCGTGACTGCGACAATCGGTCGCACTGGACCGAGAGTCACAGGTCCGAGGCTCATACGGACTGAACCCGTTTGGTCCCGCATCGGCCGACACGCCCAGATGTGTTCAACACGGACCGTTCGAAGAGCAGGTCGGCGAGGCCAGCGCCTTTGTCCGGGAGCCGATCGACTACTTCACGTCGCGGGGCTACCTGCCCCCGAGTTCGTAGTCCTCGGCAAGCCCTTCAAGCCCGTGGCTCAGGCGTTCGGTGCGCCGGGAGATGGGGCGGCCTAGAGCTCTATGGAAACGAAGCTTCCGGTACAGCGAGAGAGCCCCGGCCACTAAGCCTGCCAGCCGCTTGTATTTAGGTTCCAGATCGGCGGTGCGGCTATCGCCTTCCGGCCTGTCGCTGTTCCAGCAGGAGCATGAAGATGTGCGTTGGCGGCTCAGCCAGGTCTTCGACTGAATACTGCGGCGGATACAAGTAGAGCGCGCTGACGACCACCGTTCGGATCGACCGCGCGAAGGAGCAGGCCTGCCGCCCCGGTCGAAGAGTTCGTCACGAGTCCAGGCGCTCTCTCGCGCTTGGAACCAAGAGCGGTGCTGACCTTCGCCGTGCGAGGCCGGCAAAAGTCCAAGCTGCAGTTGGTCCGGGCCGGTGCCACCATCTGGACGAGTTCTCCCGGCGGAGGCGTGCATAGGTGGCGTCGAGAATCGCATCCACCAGGTGCGCCTGCTCTGGCTCGACGGTCGAGCCCTTGCTGGCGGACAAGTAGAGCGTCGCGAGGGCTGCGCGAAGGTCTCGCAAGTGCAATGTGCTGATGGTTCCCAGTGACGCAGCCTCGCTGACCCGGCGAAGCGCATCCGCGTCGCCGTCGAGCGGCGCACCAGTGCCTTCCGCGTATGTCGCGACATCGAACGTGAGGGCGAAATGCCAGACCGTCGCCCAACCAAACGTGTGACCCCCATAGCCATCAGGAGTCATCGAAAAGGTCCAGGATCGCTGAGCGCGAACTGTGAACTCGGCGGCAGTGAGATCGCGGTTCAAGAACCAGCATCCCCACCGTCATGCTGCCCGATGTGTCTCCCAGTAGGGCTCAGTCCATCCGCTTCGGCCACGGGTCGCGGCCACCGGTACCCGCCAGGGCGCCAGGCGGAGGCACGGGGCCTCCTGCCCTGGCGCCGGCGGACATCAACTCGCGAGGACGTAGGCGCGGTTGCGGAGGCGGGTCGCTGGCGCCGCCCGCGCTGAATGCGTTGGTCTGCGAGGAGGGATCCCGTCCGAAGCGAGGAATCCGAGGCTTACGATGGAGCGGACGCTGCGGTAGTCGCGGAGCCGTGTCCGGTCGGCGCCCTTCGTGCCGAGCTTGAGCCCGGTCTTGAGGGCCGAGAACAGACTCTGGCTGCGTTGCGTCGAGCGCTCATCGCGATCGCGAAGGCGTGCTTGTCGGGCTGGCCGAGACTGTGGTGCGGGTAGAAGGTCAACGCAGACCAATCGTTTTGCATCTGGAGCCCAGGAGACCCGCAGTTCGCATCCGGGTTCCCCACGAGAATCTCTCGACCACTTTCGTCGAGCGCGCCGACGTCCCCGCAGCCGTTCAAGCATCGGTACCGGAGCCGGAACTCGCCACTGGGGGCGGGGTCGCCAGGGCTGGGCCGAGCCGGGTCCGGTTGCGGTACCTGCGCACCTGCGTGAGCATTCGGAAGTCCGTGTACGGACCAGAACGTTTGTCCACTGCCGGTGTAGCCCGAGATGACCTGGGACTGTTTGGCTGTGAGGACATGGTCATTCTGGCCGGTGACTCGGCATAAAGCCGGAAGATAGGGGTGGATGCCGTAGTTCACTTCGCACCACTCGTAGGCCCAGCGTTCATCCCAGGCTGAGTCACCGACGATCGCTTCCACGCCGACATCCGGCCACAGCTTGTGGAGCAGAAGAGAAGCGCCTTGATGGCTTTCGCTTCGTCCCAGGAGGCATCCCCGGAGCACCCAGACACCTGCCTCCCCGGTCTCGTGTTCGGTAAGGGTTATGAGGTAGTAGCCGCGCCAGTTCGAGGACGTGCCCGGCCTGACCCCTCTCGCCCGGCGGGACATCGCGCTTTCCCTTTCCTCGTCGGTACTCGATGTTCCGGGCGCCCGCCAGGGGCGTGTTGCGTCGGATGTAGGCCTCTTCGCCCGGATCTCGCTTCCCTGTCTGTTGCACCCACGCCGGGAACGACGTTCCGTGCGGATGTCTGCCAGATCTTGCCGACCCGCGGGTTGAAGGAGCGGAGCGCCTTGAGACATTCGATGGTGCCCCACATCGCAGTGTCGCCCAGCGTCGAGGCAAGCTTCGGGAATCTGATGCGGGACCATGTCGCACGTTAGGAGTTCGAAGCCGGAGTAGGGCGTTGCGCTGAAGGCCGCGGCTAACGCAAGTCCCCACGCGAGTGTCTTCTGAAGCCGCGGCTGCTGGTGCCGGCCGGCGTAGTTGTAGTAGAGGTGCGAGCTCGCTCCGAGCCAGCTCATGGCGAGCATCACTGCCTTCGAGCCGTTGTACGCCGCTTTTGGGCCGCGTCTACCTCTCGGCGGGTTCGGCCACTCTCCGAGGACTCCGTTCATGACCTCGGGTTGGGCGAGCGTAAGCGAAAGGTCTGCGGCCCTGTCTGTGATCTTCGGCTCAGCGAAGCTTGGCGCGGTGGTGAGGGAAGATCCTCATGAATGACTCTTTGTTGAAAGGAACGCTCGACCGATGGGCCATCTCGACGACGTACGCGAGTTCGCCCTCGCCGAGGTCGTAGAACGAGAGGTCAGGCTCGGCGGCGTAGTCGTCGGCGAGCGGGCGCAGCGCCTGGATGGCCGAGTTGAGCCTGCTGTCGTATGCGAGCTCGATGTGCGGCTCACGAATGATGATGTGCCGGGACTTCACGGTGTGACCTCGTTGCCCGTGTGAGCCGACCCATGGCACTCCGCCCGCTTGGCGTGATGCAGTCGGCATCTGCGGGCGGCAAAGCCTGTCTCGTTCTCGATTCTGAGGGTGACTTCACACCGGCAGGCTCGGCTGCCGCGCTGCGGTGGTAGCGTCAGTAACTTGCGTTTGTCCTCTTAAGGGTGGGCTTCCATGCACCCCGGGCCCCCGGTTCGCGCCGGGGGCCGTCTTCTTTGGGTGCAGGACGTCTAACGCGTTCGTTCGCATCTTTGGGCGTGCCTCAATGGGCGTGCGCCTGGCTCCCTCCTCTCACTCGTTGCAACAGCTCGTCGAGGTTGCGCTCAAGTTCCTCGATCCGTTCCAGAGTTCGGAGGCGCAGGCAAGCCAGGGATGGCTTCGGTTGTCGGAACCCAGCGCCCGCGTCGTGTAGCGCGAAGAAGCCCCGCGCGCCGGGCGTTCGCTGCCGTCATGCTCAGTTTCTGCGGAACCGGCACACCAGCGGAACTAACGATGCAGCTGCTGAG
This sequence comes from uncultured Thermoleophilia bacterium, assembly GCA_963823265.1. Classification (GTDB taxonomy): domain Bacteria; phylum Actinomycetota; class Thermoleophilia; order Gaiellales; family Gaiellaceae; genus PALSA-600. The sequence goes on along the minus strand of CAWGLA010000005.1, from coordinate 408,151 downwards.
GCGTTTTGAGAATCGAGCTCGCGCCGATCCGCCAGGGCAAGGGCGGCCGCGATCGCCAACCGTTCCACCTCCGAACTTGCGCTGCTGATCCGAGACAAGAGGGAACCGTCCCGCCTCCCCGCCTTGTCGACATCCGCGAGGTGGCGTTGCCGCTTCTCGACCTTGTGCGAGACGCGTAGACCTCGACCGGCTTGCTGGATGAACTCAGCGTTGACCCGCGACCGTACGCGCAACGAGATCTTCGAGCCTGCCGGAATCGAAGCCCTGGCCGGAGCACTCGAACTTCAACGTCAATGTGACCGTTGGCATCTCCCCCTCATCCATTGGACTACGCAGCGTACTGAAAACTTTCGCTTCACGCAACTGAAGCGAAGGAGATGAGGAACGAATTCGTGACTTTCGTCGCCGACCTCTCGAAGCAACTCGGCTGCTGCCTCGATACCGAGAGCGAAACCTTCGTGGCAAGCAGCGCTTAGCGCACGCTGAACCTGGGAACTCGCTGACTCCGGCGTCACGATGAACTCGACCTCGTGTGCTGCCAACAACCGCTGCCGCTGCGCTTCCACGAGAAGGTCTGCCGTTAGTTCGTCGACCATAGTGTCGACCATTCCGCACGTTCGCGCGATGCGCTCTGATTGGTCGCTCTACGCCTGCGAGTCACCGCCTCGCTCCCTTCGCTTCGCTGCATGCACTCAGCCTGTCGACTGCGAGGGAGGGAGGCGACACCGCCGGTTCCAAGAACCCGGAACGGAAACACGTATCTAGCGGGATTCGATCTGGCTGAGCAACCACTTCACCCGCGCCGGGTCGAGCGGCAGCTCGTGCATTTCGAATCCGCGCTGCACCGGATGGGGAAGGTTCCGCGCCCCGAGCTTGCGCTTTAGGACACCACGGCTCTTTTCAACCGTCGCAGCGCCCACGTGAAAGACGCGACCGGTCGTCCCGGCAGTCCACCCCGAGCGCAACCAGAGCGAGCACCAACTGCTCGCGACCCGTCAACCGCTCACCGGTGACGATGATGTCCTTGTTGCTCATATGGCCACGGTAGGAACGCATGGTGGCGCGGACAGCGGGCTTCACTCAAGCTCCATGGTGGTGTAAGAACCTGTCGATCCGTGGACTGGGTTCACGGATCGCGGATCCGCTGTGGATCGGGGCTTCGTCGAGGGATCGGGCAGGGAGGCCAGGTCTGCCCGAGTCCTACGACACCGGCGCCTGATGAGCAGCGCAGGCCGCCTCGCTGCCTATCCTTCCTTTGTGGCCGACTACATCCAGCTCGACGTCCCCCCGCCTCGATGCTCCCCTCGCTGTCTGCCTACATGGCGCGGCATCCGGAGGCGCGCGAACGGATTGAGTTGGCCGAGCGCGCGAGCGAAGAGCTAGGCGCCCACGCGGAGCGGCTGATCAACGACGGCTTACTTCCGTTCCTCGGCCGTGCAGGCGACCCGGAACTGCGCGGCTCCGCCGGAATTTCTCGTCGGCGACATGGTCTCCCACTTCGGCACGAACGCCCCCTCGAATCGCGGGCTAATGGTCAACCTCGGCGCCTTCGCATCCTCTCTCGATGGTCGCTCGCGCGGCCTGCGCGACGGGTCCTCGCTTTCCGGGACGCGCTCGACCGTTATGACCGTTGATGCAGGGACAGATAGGCGTGCCTCGACCTCAGCCGCTAGTTGAGCGCGTAGACCGAGTTGGAAGAGCAGCGTCGCCAGCCCGCACACCCGCGGTCGCGGATCGGGTGTCGCACGAGCTCCCCGGTAGCTATCGGCATACCCACTTCTCGAACTCGGCCCCCTTGTCTGCGGGTTTTTACCGCTCCCGAATGCTTCCGACGTTGCCGAATGGCATAGCTCAGGCTCCGTAGTATTGAACGGAGGGAAAGTGCCTACGGCTGGCGGGACGAGGAAGCCTTTGCTGTGCGTAATGGTACCAGTGCTTGTTTCCGACGACGAGTACGTGCTGTTTGCACACCGCGAGGAGCTCGCGCCGGGGACTCCACGAGAAGTTCAAACGCGCAGGTTGGCAACGAGGATATTGTATGTCGCGAGACCGCCCTAATGGCCGAGGGATACAGCTTCGACGTGCTGAGACGGGCCTCGGTCACGTCGGGAGCGAACTCGTTCGCGTGGTTCGCCGAGATGGTCGATGGACGACACGATGACCGTCTGATCGACGTCTCCTGGGTCTCGGCTTCGTGAATGACGGTCCAGCGCCAGTCGGCTCTCCCTTGAGACCCCAAAGGCTCGTAAGACCGTTCCGCCTGGGAGACGGCGATGAGCTCCTTCAGTCAGCGGCGCGTGACACTCTGGCGTCGTATCACCCGCACGATCCCGTGTGAGGTTTCATCGCGCGCTGGACTGGCGCTGCGCGGCCATCGCGTCGCAGAAGGCCCAGGTTGGATAGCTGCAGTGAATTCCGTCCTCATCAAGCGAGTCGCAGAGGCCATGGGCGATCCGAACGCCGAGGACTGGCGGTGTCCCTCTGCCCCAGTAGCCTCATCTGCGTGGCTGAGCTCCCAGTCGAACAGTTCGGAACGTTTGCACGCTCCCCTCGCTGTCGACGGTCGGCGCAGATTGGCTGGCTCTTCGGCGCCGGAACGTCGGCGTCGGCCGGTGTGCCGACCGCGACGCAGCTGCTGACTCAATTCAAGGCGGTTCTCTACGCCTCGGCCACGGGACTCGATCTCGCCGACGTCACGATGGCCGACCCGCTGGTCGCAGCGAGGGTCAATGTCTTCTTCGATGATGCAAACGGGTTACCGCCTACCGGAGTCGCCGGAGGAGTACGCGGTCGCATTCGAGCGGGCCTACGCCGACCCCGCGGTCCATGGGCGGTGTCTGAGACAACTAGGTTGCGCTGGGCGGTCCCATGGTTTGGACACCGAGCCCTGGCCGCTCATGGCATCGGGTCATGTGCGCTGGGCTGCTACGACCAACTTCGACGATCTGATCGAGCAGGGCTACGCCGAGCTCAGGGCTACCAAGCGGGACTTGCCTCGGATGACCGTACGCCGCCGCCTGGATCGTGCCGATCGAGCCGCGCCGCGCGTTTCGTCGAGGAGGTTCGCCGGTTTTCGTGGTCAAGCTGCACGGAGACATCGCCTCGGAGCGACTCAAGAACACTCCCTCCGAGTTGCAGCAGCAAGATGAGACCCTGCGTCAGGCGCTGCTCGACGCATCACGTTGAGTACGGACTCGCTGTGTTCGGCTACAGCGGTCGCGACGAGTCGGTCATGGAGACCTTGCGAGCTGCAGTTGAAGCCGGTGCGGCGTTCCCACATGGTCTCGCCTTGGTTGTCGGCCAATCCGCGAGCTGCCCTTCCCGCCGTGAACGACCTGCTCAGATTTGCGTGCGAGCGTGGAGTCGCAGCCCGCTTCGTCGAGGTGTCGAACTTCGACGAGGGGCTCGGCGTACTGGCTCGACATTGTGACCTGTCGGAGGAGCTGCGCGGCTACGTCGGTGCCGGTCGACCGAGGCCGCGGGCGCAGCTCGTATCGCTGCCGACGGTGGAGGCGGGCTTGTTTCCGGCGCTTCGCTTCAACGCTCTGCCAGTTCTCGACTTTCCACGTACGGCGCTCCGCATCCGTTGTGGCAAGCCTGCCGCCGGTCTACTTCGGCCGCTGCTCCGTGCGGTGAACATGCCCCGGCGTTGGCGTTACGTCGGGAAGGGATGTGCTGGCCTTCGGAGTGGGCGAGGGATGGCGACGCGCGCTTAGCGCGTTCGAGCCGCAGCAGGTCGAGGAGGTCGCGATCAAGCCGGCGCCGAAGACGCGGACAGGCTTGTGTTGGGTCTGATCTACGACGCGATCACGTTGGCGCTCGCGCGCGATCGGCCACTCCGTCCGCTGCTTCGCCGTTTCGGACACCGCCTCGTAGTCACGCTTGGGCCGGACGGGAGCGTTCCGTCAGAGCTCGCGCGGCTGGGCCGAGGCATACGGCGCCGCCGCTGAGTGGCGTACTCGACGGAGGCGCGCGTCGCTGGAGCGAAGGTGTACGGCTACGGCTCGACCGCCAGCTTGACCAGATGTGGCTTCTGTTCGAGCCCTGGACGTTCATCGAGGATACGACCCCACGGGCACCGGGAGAGGCTCCGAGCGTCCGGACGTATTCGCGCTTCTCGGCGCCGGACGCCTCGTCTGCCGCTTCGGGTGAAGAGGGTAACCTGGCAACCCGTCGGAAGCGGAGGCCGGGCGGCGGTGGCTGGAACCTGGGCGGCGTCGTCGTGCGCGAGCTCATCGGACCTTCGATCCATCGGCTGTCGATCTCAACGATGTCCCAAAGCAGCTGTGGATGCCTTCTCGCGCGCTCGCGTCCGGCAGACCGCCTACAGCCTCCCCGCCGCAACCCAAGGAGCGGTCAGGTGAGCGAGCTCGCTCCCGACCTGCGTGCGGCACTCGACCGGTTGACGACCAAGATCCCGCCTCACCGCGTGCTCGCAGAACCCGATCCTCGCTTTCGTGCGACGCGATCGGACGCACGCTCGTCATCTGCACCCGCTGCGCGGGGCTGCTGAGTTCGGGCCATGCAGCCCGCCAGCGCTTCTCGGCCTTCCGCGACCAGGTTCGCGTGGCGACGATCACGCCCGACAACACCCAGACGCAGAGTGTTCGACTTCCTGAAGTCGCTGCAACGTAGCATGAGCCGAGCGAGCGTCGGGTATCTCCCGGTCTTCCCGGGCTTCGCCACGCGTTCGGTGCGTCGGTTGACGGTGCGACGACCGCGACGCGCACATGACGTTGCCGAGCGACACCGATCGACGGACGGCCAGGGAGACCGCAAATCCTGGCCCGCCGAGCTGGGCGCAATCGTGTCGCACTCGACCTTGCACCTTGCTTCGCGACCAGTTCGACGTCGTTGCGATCCATCCTTCCGGATCGCTGGCATCGAGGCTTCGAGATCTCGAGACCGGACTTCGACTTGCACGACGAGATCAAGAGCATCGCCGCGGTAGCCGGTATCCCGGACGCAGTTCTTGAAGACAGGGCGCTGACCTATCCGACCGCTGCAGTGTCGCCTGGCGACTCGGCATCGCCCTCTACGTCAAAGCGGGTGGGACGCCATGGCGGCTGGTACCGATGACCTCCGACACTGCCTACGTCGGACTCTCCTACGCGATTCGTGGCGGCACGCGCGACCGCTTTGTCACCTGCTGCAGCCAGGTCTTCGACGCCGACGGCGGCGGCATGGAGTTCGTCGCCTACGACGTCGGCGACTGCCTGACTTCGAGAACCCATTCCTAAGCCGCGCCGATATGCGGGCGGTCATGGCTCGAAGCCTCGCCGTCTATCAGGAGCGAAACGCCGGTGGCCTCCCTCGCCGCGTCGTCATCCACAAGACACAGCCGTTTCGCGACGAGGAGATCGACGGCTGCTTCGATGCTTGGGGCCGCCGACGAGATCGAGTGCGTTCAGGTCGTCGCCTCAAACGACTGGCGCGCGGTTCGGCTTCTTGCTCCCAAGGAGGCGGACGCGAAGAACACGCCCGACTCATGGCCGGTCGAGCGAGGCACGCTGATCCCATTCTCCGACCGGAGCGTGCTGCTCTTCATCAACGGAGACGCACCGTCGGTCGCGGTCGCGGCCACTTCGTCCAGGGTGGCAAGGGGATCCCTCGACCGATCACGCTTGTCCGGCATGCCGGTTCCGGCCCGCTCGAGCTCTTGGCGAGGACGCTCTCGCTCTCTCGAAGATGAACTGGAATAACGACGCGCTATCGACCCGTTGCCGGTCACCATCGAGTACTCGAAGGGCCTGTCCCAGACGATGCGCACGCCGACTTCGTTGCCGACGCCGTGTACCCCTATCGTCTCATGTAGACGAGAGTCGCGACCGCTCTACGAGCGGCGGCCGGTCGCTACCCGGACGCGCACGTTCATCAGCACCCAGGCTGCGACGCCCCAAGCGGGTGCGCCGAGAACGTTGAGGAGTAGGGCACCGATGAGAATCCACGTGAACGCAACAAGGACGGCTAGGCGTTCTACCCGATTGCGCTGCGACCTGAAGGCGCGTCTCACGAAGAGACTCTAGGTTCGAACGGCAGCTGGAGAGCCGCTTTGAGCCATCCATGGATCACGCCGGACATAGTGTGGTTAGCGTGGGAACGGTCAAGTCGTCGACGGCGACACGCAGAATTGATGCAAGCGCCGAGGCCGTTGCGAGGGACACCTCCGCTCGGTGCCGCAAGACACGACAAAATTCTCCGAAGGTAAGGCCGAGGGCTGATGCGAGCGCCCGCTCCGGAACGCCCAACGCCTTACGCCGCCAAGTTACTTCGTCGCCACTGAACCGCGCGTTGATGGAAGGTGCGCGCCCGACCGGCTGGTTCTGCTGCGCTTAGAAACTGAACGGAGCAGCCCAGATGCACGGCGAGAGCGATAGCGGCTGACACGCTCAGCTGCTGGATCAGCCCCTTTTCGACAAGTCTTCGAGCGTCAACTGAGAGTGGGGCTGACCTGATCTCATCTGTGAGGTGCGGAAAACGAAGCTGAAGTCGGGTACGAGCTTCTGCTGGTCTGTTTGAGCCAGATGTCTGCGACACCGACCTCCTGACGAGATGCGCATCGGTGATCGCGGTGGCGCCAAGCGCGGCGTTCCAACCGCGAGGAAAGAGTACGGTAGAGCGCCGACTCGGCGGACGAACATGTGACGCCCCGCATCCTTGCCAGGTGGCGTTGTCGGGCGCTCCAGTTGAAGTAGTCCGATGCACTGAGACATGCGCCCAGGCCCTAGCGCAAGCGCGGATGGCTCTGACGACGTCGTCCTTCGTGTACGGGGCAGAGCGTCGCTGGCCGCGCGCGAACGGCGGAGATGTTTGGCGCCGACCGATTGGACGAGATCCCGTCCGCGCGTAGCCCGTAGGCGCATCCGCATGCCTCGACCCAAGAGCCGTAGCGGGTCGAAGAGCCAGGATCCCGGCGGCGCGGTCGCCGGGCGAATCTCGTCGTAGTGCGTCTGCTTGACGACCGGCCAGCCAAATGGTGCTTCTGGTGCGTTTCCGAGGAGTACGGCTAAGAAGCCAAGCTCTTCGACTCGACGGACAGCCGCCGTGGGGTAGCGCCCATAAAGGTGGAGTCGTAGCGCGCGCTGGAGTTCAGCGAGAGCAGCGGGATCCTCGACGGCGTCAACCATCTTTGGACCGGTGCCATGCGTCGGCTGTGGATAGCGCTCCACTCGGTGTCGTCTGGAACTCGCATCGCGTCGGTCATAGGTCACTGGCGCGTCGCAGGGCGGCGGGCCATTTGCCGAAGGTCCGTGGATGACGCCCGCCCCAGGAACGCGGCGACGAAAGCGACTTCGGGCTGCGGTTTTGAAGCGCTCCGCCTCCAATCCTCGTAGGCCGCGATTGTAGCGGTTCGCCACGTTCTCGCGACGCGGCCCGTAGCGCGTCGAGCAATTCGTCGTCCGTGTAGAGGTAGTGGTGCCCGTGACCCGCAGTGTGGCTTCCGGCCTCCTCGATCCCCGAGCGCACGCCGGACTCCTTCCGCCCAGCTCCCGAACCGCTTCCAGATCGCGTCGTAGCTAGCCACTCGAAGACCGCCTTTCGTAGCTTGGTCTCGCTGCTCCACCTTCCACCACTGCTTGTAACGGGCGGCGGTGAAGGGGTCGCCGACGGCGGCGTGGCCGTGGCGAAGGCTCAGAACGAGATCGTTGTCGGTGAAAGAAACGTGCGACGCACGATCGAGCGCGAGCGCAGCGACCGCTGCTCGGCCGTCACCCTCAGCCTCGTCGCCAAGCGCCGCGATAATAGCCTCGCTCCAGCGCCCGAAGCGTGTCCAGACCGTGTGATAGCTCGGCACCTGCTCGTAGACCCGGTCGAGCTGATTTCGGATCTTGCGTTCCCTGATCCACCTTGCGTATCTCGGGGTTGAGAACGGGTCACCGAGATCGGATGCGCCTCTCGTAAGACCGTGAGGATGCGCTCCGTCGAGATTCGCTTCCCTGCCCGGCTTCGGAGCTCCGACTCCGTCGGGTCACTCCCGGCAGGCGAGAGACCGGCGTCGAGCAACGCCTCATCCCATCCGTCGTAACGCCGGTTGATCGTGCTCGCCTGAGCCAGAGCCTTCGGGGCTCCATCGCGAATCGACTCCGCGATGATGACGCTGCGCATGCGCGTATATTCCGAGGGACGCGGCGGGTGCCAAATTCGCGCTGCGACGAGTTGAAGGCCCTCGCGCAACGACGCTGCTGTACCCGTAGCCGCGGAGACGAACAACGCCGTCGAAGTTCATTGCCACCGCATCGTGTTCCGAGAGAACACCCGCACGGACAGCGACACTTGAGTATCCGCCGTACCGATCGAACGGTCCTGACTCAGGGGGCGGCGACCTGCACGACAAGTGGCACGCCGGGGCGATGTGCCCACGCGACATATCGGCTGTACGACGGTGTCTCGCCGAGCTCTTCCGCGCACAGCCGCACGGCCGCTGTCAGCTCCGCGAGCGAGAACCGCGGTCCCAGCGCTGCGATCAGCGCATCACCATCGGGAACGCTTGGATGTCCTGCCTCGCGAAGGCAGTCGTTCCAACTCGAAACGCCAAGCCATCGGCGCACCCGACGACGGTGCCGGAAGGCGTCGTTCAGGCTCGCCCGCTGGAGCTCTTCGTAGTCCTTCAGGGCTGGCGTCCGACCCAACGCGTCAGCCGCTTCTCCGATCGCCTGTTTCGCGCGAGTTGCTTTCTTGCTTGGCGTGTCGAGAGCGATCGCTCACATCGAGCGATCTCCGCTCTAGCTCTCGCTTGATTTCGATCTGGCCAACGTCATCGAGTTGCTGAATCGCCGCCCAAACAATCGACGCCTCCACTGAAGCGAACTGCTTCCCTCGCGGCGGAATCTGCGCCATGTCCGACAGATTACCGGCCCCGGCGTGCAGAGGTCGAGCGGATGCAAATGGTCGTCATCGCGGCGCTCGACGCAGTGGTTGGGGCGGTATGTCAAACACCGCATAGAACAGCGCGACTCTGCTGCAACGGCAAGTACTTCGGTTGGCCGCCGCCAGGATCTGGTTGGCGGCGTCCTCACCTCCTTGTTGTTCGTCAGCCACCCGTGTGGCTGAGCCGAATCTCGAAACTTCCGTTCAACCCGCGCGCCCGCCGGCAGCGGGACTGCTCAAAAGACAGCCGGGCTAGAAGTGTTCGCGCAGGGCGCGCCCGAAGGCAGCTCGGCTCGCCTCGAGTTGCTCACGATTCCGGATCACGATCGCGCTGAGGCTCAGCATCAAGGTGATGTTGCCGACGACGATCAGCACGTCGGCGACGTTGAACGCGATCCCGTAGCTGTGGCCGATGAAGAGGGGGTTCGGCACCTCGAAGCCGTCTGCGCTCGCAGACAGGACATTCCCGAGCACGCCGCCCGCGAGCAGCGCTGCACCGATGGCGACCAGCCTCGAAGGCACGAGCGCCAGCGCCGCGACGCCGACGAGCAACATGCATGAGCCGACGAACCAGACCTCCGACCGGTGGTGGTATGCCCAGTCCGGGGTCGCGACAGAGAGCTTCACCCACTGGTCGACCGCCGCGAAGAGCAAGGCCAGCGTGAGCATCCAAAGGAGTCGGGTGCGCGCCGGCGAAGTCTTCGAATCACCCATTTGAGGGATTCTTGCACGCTGCGGTGAAACGGACAACGTCACTCTGTGGACTCGCGCTCGAGCCGGAGCTGCACGAGCTCGCTCCGCAGACGGTCGATCTCCGTGTGAAGCTCGACGCGGCGCGCCGACAGTTCGCGTTCCTGCCGGGCTGTCACGTCGTTGGGGAAGCTCGCCAGACGGTCGTGTATCTGCTGCCGTAACGCAGAGACCTTGCGCTCCTCGTCCTCGAGCCGCTGGATCTCGGTCGCGAGCTCCTGCAACTCCGGATCGCCCTGTTCGTCCGGTTCCTGGTCCTCTTGCCTCATCCTTCCTTTTACCAGACAGGGCGAATCTCACCCGCGTCCGGCGCTGCCTGCGGGTCTGGATCGCCCCGGGCTACGAATCAGGACTCCACTTCGGCCGACCCGCTGCCGATACTGAAATGCATGGTCCTGATGCCCTACCATCACATGTTCGAGTTCGGGGCGGTCGCCGTGCTGGCCTTGATCCTGATCGCGCGCATCCTGATGCGGTGACCTGGCGCAAGAAACCGACCAAAACTCCCCCTCAAGGAATTGGTTCCCGCAGCCGACAAAGGGAGCGTGGAAACCATCCTGGGGGGCTGACCGTGGCTGTTGACGAAGCCGACGCCAACACGGTCGTTACCACCGCCGACTCGGCGGGTCCCGGGCGTGCCGCCCTCGGGCAGTTGCTCGTGCGCGGCGGCCACATCTCGCCGGTCCAGCTCGACCAGGCCCTCGAGGAGGGCAGCAAGACGGGCGAGCGGCTCGGTGAGGTCGTCGTCAAGCGTGGCTGGGTGACCGAGGACGACGTGGCGCACCTCCTGGCAGAGCAGTGGGGACTCAGCTACGTCGACCGCGCCTCGATCTGGTTCGACGCCAACGCTCTCGCCCGTCTGTCCCGCGAAGACGCCCAGCGGCTCGAAGCGCTCCCCACGCGCATCGAGGACGGGCGCGTCGTCGTTGCGGTCGCGGAGCCGACCGAGCATCGTCTCGAGGCGCTTCGGAAGCTGCTCGGCGACGAGACCGTCGTGATCGTGGTTCCGAAATCTGCCCTCGAAGCGGGCCTGCGCAGCGAGCTCCTGCCGAGCCGCGGCGGGAAGGGCGAAGCGGGCGACGAGCACGACGACGGCGACCTCGACCCCGCCTCCGACGCGAAGTCACCTCCGACGAGGAGAATGCACCCCCGCAGCTCCATGCCGTCGCGCCGCTCCCGGAGCAGGATCCGGATGGCGACTCGTCCGTCGACAGCGTGATGGCGCTCGCCGCCCAGGCCCGAGGCATCGCCGACATGCTCGCCGAGCAGGCCGCGTCGATTCGCAACGAAGCCGCCCGGGCGGACACGGTCGCGGCGGAGAAGCTTGCCTCCTACGAGACGCAGATCGAACAGCTCGAGAACCAGGTAGTGGAGCTCGAGGCGCGGGTCGAAGGTCTCGAGGCCGACCTGGTGTCACGGCAGGAGGCGATGGACGAGACCGCCGGCAGGCTCGAGGACATGGTCCGCCTGCTCCGCGAGCCCGAGCCCGCCGAGACCACCTAGCAGCTCTGCCGCTCAGGCCGTGGTGAGGCTGCGGCGGACGATCACGCCGTCCGCGGCGACCGCCTGCACGAGCGCGTCGACGCAGCGCCCGTCGAACTGTGTCCCGGCGTGCCGCTGCAGTTCTTCGAGCGCTCGTTCGGGTGTGAGGCTCGCGTGGTAGGGCCGTTCGCCGGTCATCGCCTCGAACGCGTCGGCGACGGCGATGATCCTGGATTCGAGCGGGATCTCGGCGCCGCGCATGGCCGACGGGTAGCCGGTGCCGTCGTAGCGCTCGTGATGGTGGAGCACCCATTCCGCCTCGATCGGCAGCTCGGCGGCGATCAGGATCGAATGGCCGATCTGGACGTGCCCGGACAGTTCCGTGCGCTCGCCGCCGTCGAGCGGGTGCGGCTTCTGCAGGATGGCGTCGGCGATCCCGAGCTTGCCGACGTCGTGGAGGAGCCCCGCCAGGCGGAGCCGCTCGAGCTGGTGGCCGGACAGCCCCATGCGCTCGCCGATCGCCACGCAGATCTGGGCGACCGTCTCACAGTGCCTCCGGCTGCCGACGTCCTTCGCGTCCAGCGTTCGGGCGAGTGTCGCGGCGCGGGCCTGCTGCTCCGGCGACGGACCGGCCTGACGGCGGTCGACCGGCTCGACCGGCCTGGCGAGCCGCGGGTTGAACACGACGGCGTTGAGGCTCGTTCGCTTGGCTTCGTACAGCGCGAGATCCGCCTGTCCGACGATCAGGAGCCGTCCTTCGGCCCCGATCGACTCGGTCAGGCCGATCGAGACCGTCCGGGCCCCGAACTGGGAGCGGGTCTCCTCGTCGAGCCTGCGCGCGATGGCGAGGCCCTGGATGTTCCTGCGGCCCGGCAGGATGACCATGAACTCGTCGCCGCCCGTGCGGTGAACGACGCCGTTGGGGCCGACGACTCGCTTGATGCAGTCGGCGACCTGTTTGATGCGGGTATCGCCGGCGATGTGGCCGTGCGCGTCGTTGATCTGCTTCAACCCGTCCAGGTCGACCGCGAGGACGACGAACGGCGTGCCCTTGGCGTCTCGCTCGGCGATCGCGGCCGACATCGACTCCTGGAACGCTCGCTGGTTGAGCAGCCCGGTGAGGTTGTCCGTCCGCGCCTGTTCCGTCAGTTCACGGACCGTTCGATCGCGCCGGCCGCCGGGCAGCGCGATCAGTGCGGCGAGCCCGATCAGCGACCCGAGCACAGCCGCGATCGCAGCCGTCCCCTCCTGCAGCCGCTGCAGGAGGCCCGCGCGGGGGCGCGAGCCAGGGTCGGCCTCCGCCGTGGCGGCCGCCGTGGCGTTCCTGCTGACCTGGGCGAACGCGTCCCTCGCCGGCTTCAGCTTGCCGTGGCGGGCCAGCGACTCCGCCGCCAGCGCCGGGCCGACGAGCGCGTCGAGGCGGGCGTTGTACGGGGCGGAGCGCTCCAGCCCCGAGAGGAGGCGGCCCATCCGGGCTGCGCCCGCAGCATCGAAGCGCGCCTGCCCGACCCGGCCCCGTTCACGGGCGGCCAGCCGTGAGAGGGCGTGCAGGGCTCGCACACGGTCCGTGCGCGCCAGGTTCGCATGCCGTGCTGCGACGCCGTGCGCGAACCCGCTGAGCCCGAGAGCTGCGAACCCGAGAGCCGCGACCCAGGCGAGCGTGCGCCGGATACCGCCCCGCGACGTGCGGGATTGCCACATACGTCATTTCTCGTCAGCAGCAGGCAGGCGAGCAATCACCCCTTCAGGTGGTTGAACGCCTGCCTGCTGCTCTAGCTGTATTCCTGAGGACGTTGGTTCATCCGGGCCGCCTTGGAGGCTGAGCGCTGTCAAAGGCAGCTCAGCTCCAAGGAGGCCACCGGATGAAGCTTCACCGTAATGCGGCGCTCAGCTGGAGCGGCAGGCGCTTGTTGTCGGTTCGGGTGCTGGAGCAGGGCTGGACGGTGACGGCTGCGGCCGAGGCGGCCGGGGTCAGCGTGCGCTGTGCACGGAAGTGGGTTGGGAGGTACCAGGCGGCCGGCGAAGCCGGCCTCGTTGATCGCTCTTCGGCGCCGCGGCGGGTCGCCAACCGCACCCCGTCCGAGCGGGTCGTGTCATCCTGGGGCTGCGACGGTTACGGATGACCGCGGCGGAGATCGCCGAGACGCTCGCGATGCCGCTCTCGACGGTCTCGGCCGTCCTCACGCCGCAACGGCGTCGGCAAGCTCGGCCGGATCGGGCTCGAGCCGGCCGTCCGCTACGAGCGCTCCCGGCCGGGCGAGCTCGTCCACATCGACGTCAAGAAGCTCGGACGGATCAAAGGCGGCGCCGGCAAACGCTGGCGCGACGGCAGCGCCAGCACTACAACAGCCAACACACCGACCAGGCACGGCAAGCGACACAACACCGTCGGCTGGGAATGCGTCCACGTCGCCGTCGACGACTACAGCCGCCTCGCCTACGCCGAGGTGCTCGACCGACGAAACAGCCTCAACCGCCGTCGGCTTCCTCAAGCGGGCCGTCGCCTACTACCGAACGCCACGGCATCACGCGTCGACCGCATCCTCACCGACAACGGCTTCCCCTACCGCCTCGATGATCCACGCCGTCGCCTGCCGCAACACTCAACATCCGCCACCTCCGCACCCGCCCCTACCGGCCCCAGACAAACGGCAAAGCAGAACGCTTCATCCGCACGATGCTCAACGGCTGGGCCTACGGCGCCATCTACCGCTCAAGCCAAGAACGCACCGCCGCCCTTGACGGCTGGCTCTTCCACTACAACCAGGGGCGGCGGCGGCGCTGGCGCGACTGCGTCCGCGGCTTCGTCGGCGTGCTCATGCCTGCGGCGCCGAACTGCTCGCCGTGGCCGAGGCGCTCCGCGAGCCTGCCGACGTCATGCTGCTGCTCGGGGAGCACGAAGGTGACTCCGGTGCCGCTGCGGCCGGCGCGGCCGGTGCGGCCGACGCGATGGACGTAGTCCTCGTCGCCGTGCGGCGGATCGAAGTTGATCACGTGCGTGATGTCGTCGATGTCGAGGCCACGTGCAGCGACGTCCGTGGCGACGAGCGTCGGGACCTTGCCGGACTCGAAGCGGGCGAGAGCACGCTCGCGCTGGTTCTGCGACAGGTTGCCGTGCATCGCGACCGCCGCCACGTCCGCGCGCGGCAAGCTTGCGCGACGAGCTTGTCGGCGCCGTGCTTGGTGCGGACGAAGACGAGCGCAAGACCGCGTTCCGCGTGGTTCAGCTGCTCGACGAGCCGGTCCAGCTTGCCTTCGGGGGTGACGGGCACGAACGTGTGCTCGATCGTTCCCTGCTCGGCGATCGCTCGGCAGCTCCGCGCGGAAGCGCGAGGCATTCGACGTGTACGCGCGCGCCAGCTCTGCGACGCCGCCGTCGAGCGTCGCCGAGAAGAGCATCGTCTGACGATTCGCGGCACCGTGCGGAGGATGCGGTCGACCTGCGGCTTGAAGCCCATGTCGAGCATGCGGTCGGCTTCGTCGAGGACGAGCATCCGCACTTCGTCGAGCTTGATCAGGCGCCGCTCGAGCAGGTCGTTCAGACGGCCCGGCGTGTCGCGACGAGCACGTGCGCGGTCCGCGCCTGCTTCGCCTGCGGGCCGAGCGCACGCCGCCGTAGACGGTCGCGACGCGGAGCCTCTTCGCCTCGGCGAGCGGCCTGAGGTCAGCGGCGACCTGGGTGGCGAGCTCGCGGGTCGGGACGAGCACGAGGCGGCCGGCTGGGCGCTCGTCCCGGCCGAGCCGCTCGACGAGCGGCAGGCCGAATGCGAGCGTCTTGCCTGAGCCGGTCGGCGCCTCGGCGAGGATGTCGAGGCCGCCGAGCGCGTCCGGGAGCACGAGCTCCTGGACCGCGAACGGCCGGTGGATGTTGCGGGCACCGAGGGCCCGCACAACGGGTGCGCTCACGCCGAGCGCTTGGAACGATTGGGACATGCGGTTCGACTCCTTGTTGCTGCAGGGGTTCGAGATGCGAGAAACTCGATACGCCTGAAAAGGAGGAACGAGAAGCCAGATCTCACGAGCACCGGACGGCGCTCAGTGGCTCCACGGTAGCAGGAGGGGCTGTGTGTGGCTCGAATCCAGCCGCAAGTCGAAGGCCCGACCGAGTCCGTCCGGCCGGGAAGCGAGGATTTTCAGCCGAGAGCGCAGGTCGAAGGCACATTGACGGGCGAGGTCGGGCCGAGGTGCCAACTGACCCACCGACCGCAGCGCGAGGGGCTTCTGGAGCGAACCCGAGCGTCGCCGGCCACCATTGGCGGCGACGCTCGTTTCTACCTGCGCCTTACGCACGCTCAACCACGCCGTGACCGCGACCGGCGATAGTCAGGCCATGCGGAGGCTCGCCCTCATTCTCAGCGCACTCTCACTGGCCTGCGCCGGAACAGCTCTCGCCGCCGGTGCGAGCAAGGCCCCGCCCGTCCCGCCGATCCCGCGCGTCCCGGGCCAGTGGTCGCACGTCGAGATCAACCGCAAGATCGGCAAGACGCCGCACACCCTGATCCTCGACCGCGGGCGCGTCATCCAGGCCTCCGCCACCCAGCTCACGCTGCGCGAGCTGGGGAGCCCGGTCGTCGTGCCGCTCTCGCCGCAAACGCTCGTCGTCATCGACGGGCTGCCCGCGACCCCCAGCGACCTGCGACGGAAGATGACCGTCGTCACCATGCGGATCGACGGCGGCGCGGCCGTGCGCGTGCGCGCCTCGTCCTTCTAATAGCCTTCTGCGGACAATGGCGGGGACCATTCTCCTCGTCGAAGACGAGCCCTCGGTCGGAGAGCTCGTCCGCGGCTACCTGACTCGCGATGGCTACCGCGTCGTCTGGGTGCGGTCCGGCGAGGATGCGCTGGTCGAGCTCGACCGCCACCAGATCCGGATGGTGCTGCTCGACATCGGCCTGCCCGGCAAGGACGGCTTCGAGATCTGCCGTGAGATCCGCGGCCGCTCGCAGGTGCCGATCCTCATGCTGACCGCTCGCGACGAGGAGCCAGACCGAATCGTCGGCCTCGAGGTCGGCGCGGACGACTATCTGACGAAACCGTTCTCGCCGCGCGAGCTCGTCGCGCGGATGAAGGCGATCTTCCGCCGCACGGAGCCACAGGATCGCCGCAACTCGTTCTCCCTCGGCGACGTCGTGCTCGACAAGGAGTCACACGACGTCACCGTCGACGGCAAGCCGGTCGAGCTGACGGCGAAGGAGTTCGACCTGCTCGCGTTCTTCATGGCCAACACCGGCGTCGTCGTCTCGCGCGACGTCCTGCTCGACCGCGTGTGGGGCAGGAGTACCCGGGCGGCACGCGCACGGTCGACGTGCACGTCGCCCAGTTGCGCCGCAAGCTCGGACGACCGGACCTGATCCGCACCTTGCGCGGCACAGGCTACAAGGCCGCAGCCCCAATGAAGACGCTGCGGGCGCGGTGTTCGTGGCGATGCTCGCGGCACTCGCGCTCACGCTCGCGCTGACGATCGCGATCGGGGCGGTGCTGACGCGCCGCCAGGTCGACCGTTCGCAGGCGGCGAGCGTCGCGCGTCTCGCCGACGAGCTCGCCTTGCAGCGGCGGGAGAACGTCAACTACAAGACCGAGGACCAGCTCTCGGGCAGCACCCGGATCCGATCCAGCCGCCGAGCGAGCTTCGTGAAGCTCGTTCCCGACGCGAACCGCTCGAGCGACGGCGAGGCGACCTATCTCGGCAAGCGGCAGCTCTACTCGTACCGCACGCTTCCGAACCGTGGCTTGATCCTGCTACGGCCGGCGACGCTGCAAGCCTGGCGCCCGTTTCTCATCGACCTGCTGCTCGCAGGGCTCGCCGGGGTCGTCTTCGCCGCCGCGGTCTCGTTCTTCCTCGCCCGCTCGATCGTGCGGCCGATCCGGCGCGTCGCCGAGGCGACCCGCGCACTCGCGGCCGGACGAGCGGCACGACCCGCTGCCGACCGAGGGCTCGCGCGAGCCGGCCGCGCTCGCGCGCGCGTTCAACCAGATGACCGAGCAGCTGCGGCATCCCGTGAGGCGGAGCGCGACTTCTTGCTCTCGGTGAGCCACGAGCTGAAGACGCCGCTGACCGCGATCCGCGGCTATGCGGAAGGCCTGGCCGACGGCGCATTCGAGGCCGACGAGGCGGCCCGGACGATCGTCCTGGAGGCGGGACGGCTGGAGCGGCTCGTCGGGACCTGCTCGATCTCGCCCGGATGAACCGCGCCGAGTTCTCGGTGCGCAGTGAGCCTGTCGACCTCGCAGAGACGGCTCGTGCGGCAGTGGAGCGCCATGAGGCGTCGGCGCGCGAGTTCGGTGTCGAGCTGCGCGCGACCGGAGCCGAGTCGTGGGTCGCTGCGGATCACGACCGCGCTGCTGCAGGTCGCGTCGAACCTCGTCGAGAACGCATTGCGCGAGACGCCTGCGGGCGGCTCGGTCATGGTCTCCGCGGAGCCCGGCCGGCTCGTCGTCGCGGACACGGGGCCCGGGATACCCACCGACGACGTTCCGCGCGCTTTCGAGCGGTTCTACCTCTACGACAAGGTCGGCAAGGACCGGCCCGTCGGGAGCGGGCTCGGCCTCGCGATCGTGAAGCAGCTCGCGACCGCGATGGGCGGCGACGTCCGGGTCGAGAGCGGTCCCGCCGGGACGACGTTCACGGTCTCGCTACGGCCGCAGCTTGGAGGTGTCGACCACTTCGAAGTCGGAGCCCGTGAGGCTCCCGAGCGCGTGTAGCTGGTCGTTCGACCAGTGCGGGCTCGGAGCACCCGACACGTACCAGTTCGATCCGTTGTCGGCGAGGATCAGGCCGTAGGTCTTCATCGCCTGCGCAACGATGCGCGCCTGCGGCGGGAGCTTGCTGATGTCGACGCCCGCCCTGAGCCGCACGCGCAGCCCCATCGGCGGCAGCGATGGATCGTTCGAGTCGCTGGCGTAGTGCCGCGCGGGGTAGATGAACGCGCGGCGCGTCCGTTCGACCGTGAAGCGCAAGGCGTGATCGATGCGCCCGGTCGACGCGTCGCCGTCCCAGCGCGCGAGTCCCGGGAGGATCGGCAGTCCTGCCGCGTCGGCCGAGGTCCATGTAGCCGGCCGGAGCGCATTGGAGCGGAGGTTCCAGATCGCACCGGAGCCGGCCGCCCAGCCGGAGCCCTGTCGGTGCAGTGCGTAGAGCTCGTAGAGCTTGCACGAATCGCGGTCGACGATCAGCGCATGGCGATCGCCGTCGTTCGCGTGGGCGGGCGCCCCCTCGATCGGCACGCCGGCCGGGATCGGATACGGCCCTTTGTCGCTCTCGTCCGCATAGTCGAACGCGACGTGCGACTTCGGTGTCTTCTTGCCGTGCACGACGACGTACGGAATGCCGATGCGCGAGCCGTCGTAGAGACCGTTGCCGAAGTCCGCGTGCACACCTGAGTCCACGCCGATCGACCGGATCAGCGTGGCCGAGTTCGCCGCGACGGGCAGCTTGTCGACCGGCTGGTTCCACACGCTCGACGCCGGGAGGACGGGGCAGCCTCCGAGCGTCGGCGCCGGCGCGGCGGTCGAGCCGGTCAGGGCGAACGCCACGGCTGCGGCGGCGAGAAGCTTCACGGTTGAAGGAGTAGCGATTCCCATCCGTCGTCGCATGCCCTATAGAGGTGACGTTCATGCAGGCGGTCGTCGCGGTGCCGCCAGAACTCGAAGGTGTCCGGGACGAGCCGGTAGCCGCCCCAGCGCTCGGGACGGGGCGGCTCCTCGGGTTGCGCCGCGACCGCCGCCTCGAGCTCCTCGCGCGAGGCGATCGGCTGCGACTGGTTCGAGGCCGCTGCGCTCCGGCGTGACGCGCCCGGGCGGGTCGCCCAATAGGCATCGGACTCGGCGGCGCCGAGCGGCTCGACGCGGCCTTCGACGCGCACCTGGATCCCGGGCCGGTGAAAGAGGAGCGCGGCGCGCGGATTCGCCTCGAGCTCGCGCCCTTTCCGCGACGTGTAGCCCGTGAAGAACGTGAAGCCATGCTCGTCGGCGCTCTTCAGCAGCAGCATTCGCACCGAGGGACGCCCGTCGGGGGTCGCCGTCGCGATCGCCATCTGGTCGCCCTCCACCCACTCGTGGAACAGCTCGATCGGGTGCGTCACTCGGGAGCCTCCTCCGGGACGTCGTGCAGGGCTCGGATCGGCGAGGGCAGGAGGAACAGCATGCCGGACAGTGCGCCGATCGTCGCGATCCACAGGGTCGGCCGTAGGCCGATCGCCGTGCCGAGCACGCCGCCGACAGCCGTCCCGACCGGCCGCACGCCGTTGTTCACCACCATGAACGCACCGGAGACCCGCGAGCGCAGTGTGCGTGGGATCAGCCCGGCGCTGATCGAGCCGGCGAGGATGTCGAGCAGCATCAGGCCGATGCCGGAGAAGAACTCGGCAGTGAACAGGCACACGAGGACGAACCAGTGCGGCCCTCCGGCGGCCGGCACGAGGATGAGCGGTGCGGGGAAGAGGAAGCAGCCGAAGAGGAAGGCAGGCCCCACGCCGAATCGTCGCGAGACGCGTCCTGTGATCACCGAGCCGAGCAGCGTCCCGACGGATGCGGCGCCCAGGACGAGTCCGAGTGCTGCCGGCTGGACGTGCAGTTCCCGCGTCGCATAGAGCAGGAACAGGGCGAAGTAGACGAAGTTGAAGAAGTTGAGCGTCGCGACGCCGAGCAGCTCCGCGCGGATGATCGCGTTGTGACGGATCCAGCGCACGCCGGCGAGGATGCCGCCGGCATGTCCCGGACCGGCGGGCGGGTCGGGCGCGTGGATCCGGCCGAGGAACAGCGCCGACCAGAGAAACGAGACCGCGTCGATCGCGAGCGCGTACGGGCCGCGCAGCACCTGCACGAGCACGCCGCCGATGCTCGTGCCCGCGAGGTATGAGAAGGCGCGGCTCCCGTGGATCAGCGAGTTGGTGGCGACGTAGTCCTCGCGCTCGACGATCGTCTGGAAGAAGCCGCCGTACGCGACGCCGAAGAAGACCGAGAGCACACCCGAGCCGAATGCGACGATGTACAGCTGCGCCCAGGTCAGGTGCCCGACGGCGTACGCCACCGGGATCGTTCCGATCAGGAGACCGCGGCAGACGTCGGCCACGAGCATCACCTGCCGCCTGCCGCCCCGGCGGTCGACCCAGCTGCCGGCGTGCAGCGAGAAGACCAGGTTCGGGATGAGCGCGACGGTCGTCAGCGCGCCCATCTGCCCGGCCGTCGCGTGCAGCGCGAGCACGGCGGTCAGAGGCAGCGCGATCAGCGTGATCTGATCGCCGAGCAGCGAGACCGCCTGCCCGAAGAAGTAGTTGCGAAAGTTGCGGTTGTTACGGAGGACCGGCGGGATCACGCCGGGGATTTCTAGTCGACCGGGGCCGTCTCGTCGAGCAGCGCGCGCACCTTGCGCGTCAGGTCGTCCGTGCTGAACGGCTTCTGCAGGAAGGCGATGCCGGGCTCGAGCACGCCGTGGTGCCCGATCGCGGAGTCGGTGTAGCCCGACATGTAGAGGACGTGCGTCCCGGGGCGCATCGCGGTCACCGACTGGGCGACCTCGCGGCCCGCTCATGCCGGGCATGACGACGTCGGTCACGAGCAGGCTGATGTCGCCGGAGTGGCGGCGGGCGAGCTCCAGCACGGACGGCCCGTCGGCCGCCTGCAGGACTGTGTACCCGTTCGTCTCCAAGATCTCGGCCACGAGCTGGCGAACGACGGGCTCGTCCTCGACGAGCAGCACCGTCTCGTCGCCGGTCCGCGGCGCGGCGCCCGCGGAGCCCGGCGTGGGCTCTTCGGCTCGATCCTCGACGCACGGGAAGAGGATGCGAAACGACGACCCGAGGCCCGGCTCGGAGGTGACTTCGATCGCGCCGCCGCTCTGTTCGACGATGCCGTACACCGTTGCGAGGCCGAGCCCCGTACCGCCCGTCTTCGTGGTGAAGAATGGATCGAAGAGCTGATGGCGCTCCGACTCGGTCATTCCGATCCCCGTGTCGGTCAGCCGCAATTCGACCAGTGAGGTGCCGTCGATGACGACGTTGGCCGTCTCGACCGTGACCGACCCTCCGCCGGGCATGGCGTCGCGTGCGTTGACGGCGAGATTGACGATCACCTGTTCGAGCTGCGTCGGATCGGCGCGGATCGCTCCGAGCTCGGGATCGAGCATGGTCAGCAGCTCGATGTCCTCACCGATCAGGCGGCGAAGCATCATGTCCATGTCGGAGACGACCGCGTTGACGTCGAGCACGCGCGGCTGCAGGACCTGGCGGCGGCTGAACGCGAGCAGCTGGCCGGTGAGCGCCGCCGCGCGCGCCGCCGCTTTCTTGATCTCTTCGGCATGGCGGCGCTGGCGCGGGTCGCTCTGCCCTTCGATCAAGAACTCGCTGTAGCCGGCGATCGCCGTGAGCAGGTTGTTGAAGTCGTGTGCGATCCCTCCGGCAAGCCGTCCGACCGCCTCCATCTTCTGGGCCTGACGCAGCTGGACCTCGAGCTCACGCTGGTGCGTCAGGTCACGGACCACCGCGATGTGACGTCCGGGCCGGACGTTCGCCGTCGCAGTGAACTCGATCAGGCGCAGCGAGCCGTCGGGGCGGTGCAGATCGACGTTCGCCTCGAGCGCGCCGACCTCCATGAACGTGCTCCACAGCTCGTTGACCGGCTCGTCCGGCAGGAGGTCGTCGACGGTCAGACCGAGCGCCTCGTCGGGCGAGACGCCGAGGAGGTCGGCACCGGATTTGTTGAGGGCGACGATCCGCCGCTCGTCGTCCGAGATGAACTTCGGGACGACGGAGCGTTCGAAGGTCGCCTCGAAGAGCAGGTTCGCTTCCTTCTGGGCGGTGATGTCCTGGACGTGCGAAACGACGTGCGTCGGCCTGCCGTCGTGGCCGGCGACGAGGGAGACGGTCAGTTCCGCCCAGAGCGCCGAGCCGTCCTTGCGTACGTAGCGCTTCTCCCGCCGATAGGAGTCGATCTCGCCGCTGCGAAGTTGCTTGCCGCGCTCGACGTCGACCTCGATGTCGTCGGGATGGGTGATCCCGCGCACACTGAGGCTCGAGAGCTCGTCGACGGAGTAGCCGAGCATCTCTGCGAGCCGGTCGTTGACCAGGACGAACTTCCCGTCGAGCGTCGTCAGCGCCATGCCGAGCGACGAGGCATGGAACGCGCCCCGGAACCGCGATTCGCTCTCCTGGAGCTCCTCGACGAGCTGGCGGCGCTGCTCGAGCTCGTTCGAGTTGCGCAGGACGCTGCTGACGAACTCCGCCATCAAGCGCGTCGTCTCGACCGCGAGCTCGTCGAATGCGTCTGGCCCGCGGCCGAGGATCGAGAGCACGCCGACGACGTGCGAGTCGCGATAGAGCGGTGCGCAGATCAGCGACCGCGCACCGAGCTTGTCGGTCGCACGCCGGTCGACGCGCGGATCGGTCCGTGTGTCACGGGCGTAGGCCGGCTCACCGGTGACGGCGGCGAGGCTCGCGAGGCTCGCGTCCCGGCTGATCCGGAGGCCGACATGGCGCGCGGCTATCCCGGAGCCGTGGTGAAGGACGGATTGGCCGTCTTCGAACCATTGCACCGCCGCGCCGTCGGCGCCGGCGAGACGCTGTGCGCGGGCGACGATCGTCGCTGTGATCGCGTCCGGGTCGAGCTCGAGTGCCGAGATCTCCTGTTGCGTCTGCACGATCTCGTGCAGACGGTTGAGGCTCGACCGGAGCCGTTCCTCGTTGCGCTTGCGCTTGGTGACGTCCCGGAGTGTGACGTGGATCCGCCCGTCGTCGAACAGCCTGCTCGAGAACTCGACCTCGAGCGCCGCGCCGTCCTTGCGCCGGAACCTCTGCTCGCCGCGAAGCTCGCCGAGCTCGAGCAGGTCGCGGTGGCGCGCCTCGAAGCCCTCGAGCTCCGTCGGGTCGACCAGTCTGCGCGCGTCCATGCCGCCGGAGCTCGTCGACCGAGTACCAGAGCAGTGCCGCGGCTGCCTCGTTCGCGTCCGTGAGGTTGCCGTCTCGATCGCCGACCAGAATCGCGTCCGCGGCCTGTGCGTGAAGTTCGCGGTAGTGCCGCTCGCCCTGGGCCAGCCGGTCGACGAGCTCTGCATTGCGCAGGGCGATCGACGCCGCGCGAGCGAGCACCCGCAGGGTCTGGACCTCGCTGTCGTCGAAGGCGTCCACGTCGGCACTGCGCACCCCGAGGACGCCACGAAACGCGTCGTCGTACTCGATCGGTGCGAGGACGATCGAGCCCGCGCCGGGAGTGAGGCAGCGCGCAACCTCAGGCCCCGTGGTCGCGCGCAGAACTGTGACGTCGCGACGGAGGAGGCACTCGTTGCCGAGTGTCGTGACCAGTGGCATCGTCTGGCCCTGGAGCTGTGAGTCGGCTCCCTGGCAGACCTTGAAGTAGGCGAACTCGTCGTCGATCGTCGAGAGCGACGCGCCGTCGGCGCCGTCGAACTCCATCAGCCGCGTGACGATTCCCGCCATCACCGCCTCCACCTCACCGGAGAGCGACGCGACCTCGAGCTGCCGGTCGAGCGGCGCCGTCACGCGATCAAGCCCAGGCGGAGCGCGGTGGCGACGGCCTGCGTGCGGGTCGTGGCGCCGAGCCGGTCGGAGGCCTTCCGAACGTGGCTGCGCACGGTCTCCGCGGTGATGCCGAGGCGGCTGCCGATCTGCTCGTGCTGCAAGCCCTCGGCGAGGAGCCGGAGGACGTCGAGCTCACGCGGCGTGAGCGTCTCGTAGCGGGGGCTCGGGCGCTGTAGAGCGGGGTCGAGATAGATCACGCCCGCGAGCGCCGACTCGAGCGCTCGGATGACGTCGGCCAGCGGCGCCTCCTTGAGCACGAGCGCGGTGGCGCCCGCATCGATGACCTCCCGGGCGACGGCGTCGTCTGCGTCGGCCGTGTAGACGGCGATTGCGGTGCCGGGCGAGACCTCCTTGAGCGCCCGCACGAGCTCGCCACCTGCCAGCCGCGGCATGCGGAAGTCGATCAGCGCGACCTCGGGCTTCGTCTCGGTCGCGACCGCGACCGCGCGCCGGCCGTCGGGGGCGCAACCGACGACGTCGAACCCGTTTGCCGACAGGTAGCTGCAGACCGCGGCCGCGAGCGCGGGATGGTCGTCGGCGACGAGGCAGGTCGGATCGTTGACGTTCACACGGCCACCAGCCCGCGGACCCGGAGCGCGAGCGCATCGTACGAGCTGCCCTTGACCGCGTAGTCGGAGGCGCCGTGCTGGAACGCCTCGACCGTCGCGTCGGAGTCGTTGCCCGTGAGCATCACGACGGGGAGCGTCGGGCTCGCGGCCCGTAGCGCGTCGAGGACCTCGACGCCCGAGCCGTCGGGCAATTCCTGGGCGATCACGGCCACCGACCAGGCGAATCCGCCTTGCAGCTCGGCTGCGTGCGCGACGCTCGTTGCCCGGGCGATGACGGCGCCGTCGAGCTCCTGCTCGAGGGCAGTGCTGACGCGGCGCGCGTGATCGTCGTCTGCCTCGACGAGGAGCACGGCGACTGCATTGCCCGAGGTGGGCACGGCGGCGACCTCGATGAGCTGCAGTCCCTCGCTGCTCAGGATCAGCTCGCCGCTTTCGATCAGCCCGAGCGCCAGGTCGACGATCTGCGGGTCCCATTGCCGGGAACGATGCTCGCGCAGTTCGTCCTGCACCTGTTCCGGGCTGCGTGGGCTCTGGTACAGCTGGCGCGAGGACATGACCTCGATCGAGTCGGCGACGGCGACGATGCGCGCGCCGAGGGGGATCTCGGCTCCCGCGAGGCCGTCCGGATACCCGGCGCCGTCCCAGCGTTCGTGGTGGTGGCGGACGATCGGGCGCGCCGGAGCGAGCAGGTCGAGCGGCTCGAGCAGCGTGTCGCCGATCTCCGGGTGCGTCTCGATCACCCGCCGCTCCTCCTCGTCGAGCGGTCCCGGCTTGAGCAGGACGCGGTCGGGGATCCCGATCTTGCCGATGTCGTGCAGGATCGCCCCGAGCCGGACCGTCTCGACCTCACCGGCCCGGAGCGCCAGCAGCTCGGCGATGCGCACGGCGAGGGTGGCGAGGCGCTCGCAGTGCCCGTGCAGGCTGGAGTCGCGCGCCTCGATCGCATTGGCGAGCGCGCTGGCGAGCGTCGGCGTGAGCAGCCGCTCCTGGATCTCCTCTCGGCTTCGGTTCGCCCGCTCCAGTGCGTCGGCGACCGCCGCCTGCAGGTCGGCGTGAGTGAACGGCTTGGTCACGAGGCCCGCTGCGCCGCGTGTCAGCGCCTGGCTCAACGTTTCGTAGGTGCCGGCGCCCGTGACGAGCACCACCGGCAGCGAAGCACGGTGGTCACGCACGAGCTCGAGCAGTTCCAGACCCGAGAGGCCGGGCATGATCACGTCGCTGACGACGAGATCGAACTCCGCGCTGTCGAGCAGGCTCAGCGCGCGTTCGGCGTTCTCTGCTCCGGTCGCCGTGTGGCCGGCTGTCTCGAGTATCTCGACGATCAGGCCGCGGATCACCTCCTCGTCGTCGATCACGAGGATGCGGCTCATGCAGCGTCTTCCGTGGCAATCGGGAGGCGGAGGGTGAAGGCTGCACCGCGCCCGTGCTCCGAGGCCGCCGTCAGCGTTCCCCCGTGCGACTCGGCGATGCCGAGGCTGACCGACAGGCCGAGGCCGGTGCCTCCGGTGAGCCGCTTGGTCGTGAAGAACGGTTCGAAGATGCGCTCGAGCGTCGTGGGCTCGATGCCCGGCCCGTCGTCGGTCACAACGGCGAGCACGTGCTCGCCGTCGCGGTGCACCTCGACGTGGACGCTGCCACCGTTCGGCATCGCCTGCCGGGCATTTGCGATCAGGTTGAGGAAGATCTGTTTGAGCTGGTTCGGACTGGCGCTCACCAGGGCGCCGTCGTCGGCGTAGGTGTCCACCAGTTCGATCGCCTTGTGGGCGTTCGTCCGACGGATGAGATCGACCGTCGAGCGAACCACGTCGTCGAGCGCCACCACGTGACGTTCTTCGGCATTTTCGCGGGCGAAGTCGAGCAGCGCGCGCACGATCTCCTTGATCTCGAGGCCTGTCTGCTGAATCAGCACGAGTCTCTGGTGTGCCTTCGAGTGGGGCTCGGCCTCCTTGAGCAGGAATTCGGTCAGGCCGAGGATGGCGAACAACGGGTTGTTGATCTCGTGTGCGACCCCGGCGGCCAGCTCTCCGATCGCTGCCAGCTTCCCGCTCTGGACGAGTTGCTGGTCGAGGCGCCGTTTCTCGGACATGTCGTTGACCACCCCGAGCAGTAGCACCGGTTTGCCCTCGTCGCCGTGGACGGCGTGCGAGACCACCTCGACGGGCAGTGGGCGGCCGTCCTTGCGCCGGTAGACCTGACGGATGACCGATCCTGGCTCGAAGCCGGACAGCACGCGTTCGTCGGGCTCCCACCAGGGAAACGGTGGCGTGAGGCCGGCGATCTCCTCGACGTCGTAGCCGATCAGATCCAGGAACGCCTGGTTCGCGGAGATGACCGCGTGGGTCGAGGCGTCTGCGACCGTCAGCGGGATCGGAATCGAATTGAAGAGCGCGTAGAGATAGCGCTCGTTCAGCACCTCACGCTCGTGCTCGGCGGTGACGTCGCGAAAGACGATCACGGCGCCGCCGGGCGCCGGGGAGATGCTGCCGTCGAGGACGAGCTCACGGCCGTCGAGGGCGCTCGCCCGGATCCGGAAGCGGCCCCCGGCACCCGTGGCGATCGTCTGTTCGCCGGGTATGTGGCCCGCGGGCAGCTCGAAGGGGCGGCCGTCCAGGTCGCGGGGGTTGAACAGCGCGGTCTTGAACTCCAGGCCGGGCGGAATCGCGAGCAGGGTGCGCGCGGCTGCGTTCGGCGTCGCGGTCGCCGCGGTGCAGACGAGGACGCCGTCTGCGACTCCGTCGAGCACCGAGTCGAGCTTCAGGCGCTCTCCCTCGCGCAGCGAGCGCTCGGCGACGGAGGTCAGACGGGTGAGCGTCCGCAGGAGGTCCGCGGCCGTCTCCGCCTCCTCCTCCGTCAGCGGCTCGGCCCAGAGTGCGTGGAAGGTGGCGATCCCGTTCGCGGTGACGAGGGGCACGCGTACAACGAACGCCAGCGGCTCCAGCGAGCCCGCCAGGCTGGGAGAGAAGCCCTCCACCCGGGGCTCCCCCGCATACACGGCCGCGCTTCGGATCGCCTCCGCCGATCCCGGGGTTGCCGGCACCGGCTCGCCCAGGGAAGGCCCGGTGTCGGCCCGCACGGCGCCGAGGGTCAGGTCGTCGTTCCAGGCGACGACCGCAAGCCGGTCGCAGCCGAGGAGCGCCAAACCGGCCTGCGCCAGCACCTGAAAGGCCTCGTCGAGGCTCGGGGCTTCGTTGACGGCGATGGCAGCGTCGATCAGCTCGCGCTGCTGCGCGACCCCGGCCCGGGTCGTGCTCGGCCCCATGCTCTGCATGCGTGTGCTCATCGGTTTCGGATTGGAACCTGCATGACAACTATTGGCATCGGTGCCGGGAACCTGTATCCCTAGAGGTGTGCTGGTCGCATCCCCCGAATTGGGGATACCCCGTAGGCCGTTTCGAGGAGAGCGGTGAGCGCTTGAACGGGAAGATCACGTGCCTGATCGCCGACGACCACCCGGCCGTGCTCGAGGCGGTGGCCGAGTTTCTCGCCCAGGGCGGCATCGAGGTCGTCGGGCGAGCCGGCGACGGCGAGGAGGCGCTGGAGCAGATCGAACGGCTTCGACCGCGCGTCGCCTTGATCGACGTGCGCATGCCGAAGCTCGGGGGCGTCGAGCTCACTCGTCGCGCCCGGACGTCCGCCCCGTCGACCGCAGTCCTGCTCTACACCGGTTACGGCGACCGCGCCCTCCTGAGTGAAGGGCTCGACGCCGGCGTGACGGGCTTCGTCCTCAAGGAGGCCCCGATCGACGACCTCCTTCGGGCGGTGAGGTCGGTTGCCGACGGCGGGACGTACATCGACCCGGTGCTGGCAGGGACGCTCGCCGGCGCGCCGTCAGGAACCAAGCGCGTGGACCTCACCCGTCGTGAGCGCGACATCCTGCGGCTGCTCGCGGACGGCCTGTCGAACGAGGAGATCGGCAACAGGCTCTTCATCTCACCGGAGACGGTCCGCTCCCATGTGCGAAAGGCGATGGCCAAGCTCGGTGCGGACACGCGGACGCAGGCAGTTGCCCGGGCGCTGCGCGACCAGCTGATCGCCTGACCAGGTGACGGCCGTGCTGCTTTCCCGGCTAGTACGCGTCGAGCACGGCGCTGCGCCGCGACTCGCGTTCGAGGAAGCGGAAGAGCGCGAACCCCGCAGCCGCGTAGGCGCATCCGATCCCCGCCTCGGTCCATACGAGCCCTGAGACGTCGGCGAGCGACGCCCCGGCAGTGACCTCGCGTGCGGCGGCGATCCCATGGGTCAGCGGCAGGCAGCGTCCGATCGCGCTCATCCAGCCGGGGAGCACCGAAAGCGGGATGTTGACGCCGCAGAAGAGCAACATCAGGAAGTAGGCGAGGTTCGCCGCGAAGAAGAAGTCCTTCGCGCGCAGCCCGATCGAGCCGAGCAGCATCCCGAAGCAGGTACACGAAGAGACCGTCACCACCAGGATGACGAGCAGCGACGGCACCGTGCTGAGCCCGGGCCGGAACCCGAGCAGCAGGACGCCCGCGCAGAAGGTGAACATCGAAACGAGCAGCCCGTTCAGCAGGACCGGCACCCCGCGCCCGAGGAAGACGGCCGCGCGGTTCGCCGGTGACGCCAGCAGCGGCCCGAGCGTTCCGAACCAGCGCTCGTTCGCGACCGCCATCGTCATGCCGTAGACCGCCGACATCGCGCAGACCTGCACGGAGTTGCCGACGATGTAGAAGTCGGGCGACTCAGCCCCCGCGTATTGGCCGAGCTTCGTGAAGAAGATCAGCTGGAAGAGCGGGCTGCCGAGCATCGTCGGGATGTACATCGCGGGCCGAATCCAGTTGAACAGCCCTCGGTATGCGATCAAGCCACCCACAAAGAAGATCGAAAACCACTTCCTCATGTCAGCGAGAGGGTCGCGCGGGCGCGGGCCGCCGTCTCGAACCAGCGGAACGTGAAGACGCTGATCCCGAGCGCGGCGAGCCCGAGCAGCAGCACCATCGCGAGCGGCAGCCACACCTCGCCGCCGAGCGCTGCGTGCCGGAGCGCGAGGATGCCCCAGTAGGGCGGCAGGGCCCAGGAGATCGGCCTCGTCCAGCTGGGGAGGATCGCGATCGAGAAGAGCAGCCCGGATGCGATCCACACCGGGTATTCGAGGAGATTCGAAAGGGCGTTTGCGTACCGGTAGAGCACGAACGTCGAGGCGAGCACGAGGCCCATCAGCCCGAGGGCGAGCACGGTCGCGGGCAACGCGAGCGCGAACAGCCAGGGATGGACGAGGTGCAGTGGGATGCCGAAGAAGATTCGCCCCCAGACGAGCGTCGCCACCATGGCGTACATGCCCGTGAAGGCGTTCGCGAGCGAGAACGGCAGGTAGACGAGTGTCATCGACGGCGGCGCGCCGACGCCGAGCTCGAGCGTTCCCTGCCAGCGTTGCCACTGGATCATCCCGCCCGAGCCGAACAGCGTCGTCGACCAGACGCCCATCATCCCCGCGCCGAGCGCGGCGTAGAGCAGCGTCCCCGAACGACCGCCGGACTGGAACATGTAGAAGGCGACCGTCGCGAAGATGATCGGCTGCACGATCGAGGTGAGCAGGAAGAAGCTGGACGTCCCGAGCATCTTCAGGTTCGTCAGGAAGCCGCTGCGGACGATGCGGAACGCGCTCATGCCGGCTCCGTCGAGCCTACGCCGGCTGAGCCTACGGCTCATGCCTCGACCAGCGCGATGTAGGCGTCCTCGAGCGTCGGCTCGCGCGTCGACACCCGCCCGACCTCCACGGACCCGAGCTCTGCGAGCAGCGGAGCGGTCAGCTCGCGCTCACCGCTCTCCTGCACCACGAGCAGCTGCTTCTGGTCGAGATCCTCGACCGTCACTGCGGTCACACCGTCGAGCGCGCGCAGCCGGTCGACCGTGGGACGGTCGACGCCGAACACCTCGATCTCCGTGACGCGGCCCTCCCCGACGCCGGCCTTCAGCTCCGACGGCGTCCCTGCGCCGACGATGCGGCCCTTCGCGATCACGGCGATCCGGTCGCAGAGCGCGTCGGCCTCGAACATGTAGTGCGTGGTCAGGAGGACCGTCTTGCCGGAGTCGATCAAGCCCGAGATGGTCGTCCGAAGCTCCCGCGCGCCGACCGGGTCGACGCCGATCGTCGGCTCGTCGAGAAAGACGACTTCCGGGTCGTGCAGGATCCCCCGCGCGATGTGGAGCCGCTGTCGCATGCCGCGCGAGTACCCCTCGACCCGTTCCTGCTCGCGGCCCTTCAGGCCCACGAGCTCCAGCACCTCGTCGATGCGACGCCTCTGGGCCTTGCCCGAGACGCCGTAGAGCTCCGCGAAGTAGCGGAGGTTGTCGAGGGCGGACAACCGCTCGTAGAGGCCGCGATCGCCGCCGAACACGTAGCCGATCCGCTGCCGCACCTCCTTCGCGTGGTCCACGACGTCGTGGCCCAGCACGCGAGCCTGCCCGCTCGTCGGCAGCAGTAGGGTGATCAGCATCTTGATCGTCGTCGTCTTGCCGGCGCCGTTCGGCCCCAGCAGGCCGAAGAGCTCACCCTGCTCGACCGCGAACGACACGCCGCGGACCGCCTCGACCTCGAGCGGCTTGCGCCGGATCACGCCCGTGGTCGTGCGATAGGTCCGGCGCAGGTCGATGGCCTCGATCACCGCCATGTTCTCGACCCTAGCGATCAGCGCGGTGCTGGGTTATTCGGTTCAGCACAGGCCGATCGAGCTCGTCCACGTCCCCGGCCCAGGGCCGCGGGTGCTCGTCGTCGGCTGCATCCACGGCAACGAATGCGCCGGTCTCGCCGTGGTCGCAGCGCTCCGCAAGGTGCAGCCCCACGAGGATCTCTGGCTCGTCCCCACGTTCAACCCGGACGGCCTCGCGCACGGCACACGGCAGAACGCCCACGGCGTCGACTTGAACCGGAACTTCCCGGCGGGGTGGCGGCCGTTCGGGCCTCCGTGGTCGGTCTACGCAGCGGGGGCCCGACCGTGGTCGGAGCCCGAGACGCAGCTCGTTCGCGCGCTCGTCGCCCGGATCCACCCGCGCTACACGGTCTGGTTCCACCAGCAGCTCGACCTCGTCTGGGCGTACGGCCGGAGCTCGCAGGCGGGCCGCCGGTATGCGCAGCTCGCGGGCCTCCGCTACTACCACCACCCGTGGCTGGACGGCACGGCCGCGAACTGGCAGAGCCGTCTCCCGGACGGAGAGGTGAGCTTCACGGTCGAGTTGCCGGCCGGCCGGCTGAGCGCATCCGGCGTCGCCCGTCAGGTGCGGGCTGTGCTCGGGCTGAGCAGGCGCTGACCGGCGTCGCGCGAGACGTCGCATGAGGTCTGCGGATCGCCCTCGCAGCAGCCGAGCTTGAACTTGCAGCGGGGGCATTGCCAGGTCCCGTGCACCCAGGCCATCGGCGTCGGGCAACGCCAGCACAGTTCCTGCTCGGTCATCGCGCAGCCAGGGTAGGCGCCGGGCCGGACGGCCGGGCAAACGTGGTTCGCCGCACCCGGATCCGTAGAAACCAGCTAATCCCAGGAATTAGCCAGGTTTAGTGTGAAAAGCGTGGCTGCGACCGCCCATGCTCAACGCGTGCTCGCTCGTCCGCACGCCGTCGGCCCGCTCCTGCGGCTCCGCGGCACGCGGCTCGGCTACGACACGGCGGCGGGCTTCCACCTCGCGGTCGACCGGATCGACCTCGACGTGTGGCCGCGTGAGCGGATCGTCGTCATCGGCCCTTCGGGCTGTGGCAAGTCGACGCTGCTCAAGGCGGTCGCCGGTTTCGTCGAGCCGATCGGCGGCACGATCGACGTAGCGGGCCGGCGCTCGCTCGCGCCCGGGCCCGACCGCGTGCTCGTCTTCCAGGAGTTCGACCAGCTCTTCCCGTGGCGAACGGTGCTCGACAACGTCGCGTACCCGCTGCGCGTGAACGGGCGTGGGCGACGACTTGCCGAGGCCCGCGCGCGCGAGTTTCTCGCGCTGACGCATCTGGAGCGCGCTGCCGACCGCCACCCGCACGAGCTCTCCGGCGGCATGAAGCAGCGGGTCGCGATCGCGCGTGCGCTGGCGCTCGAGCCGCAGATCCTGCTGATGGACGAACCGTTCGGCGCGCTCGACGCAATCACCCGGCAACGGCTGCAGTCCGAGTTGAACCGGATCGTCGGACGCACCGAGGTGACTCTCCTCTTCGTCACGCACTCGATCGAAGAGGCGCTCGTCATCGGCGATCGCGTCGTCGTGCTCGGCGAGGCGCCCTCGCACGTCGTGGAGGTGGTCGACGTGCACAGCCTGGGCGGCCCCGAGACGCCGGAGTACTCCGAGATGCGTGGACGGCTCCGCGGGCTGCTCGCCGTCGACCGTGCAGAGGAGGCGAACGTTGACGACCGCTTCGACTAGCGCCACCCTGCCGCGGCGCGCCCGACGCTCCGTTCACTGGGGTGCGCTGCCGCCGGTGCTGCGGTACGTGCTGCTGCTCGGGCTGCTGATCGGCGTGTGGCAGGCCTATGTGAGCGTCACGCACGTCAGCCCCCTGCTCTTCTCCTCGCCGTGGCAGACCGCCTCGACGATGTGGACCGACTGGACGAACGGCTCGCTCGCCGGGCCCACCTGGACGACGCTGCGCATCCTGCTCGAGGGCCTCGGCATCGGCATCGCGATCGCGATCGTGCTGACCGTCTTCGCGACGCTCTCGACGATGGGCGCCGACCTGCTCGCGCTGCTCACCTCTCTGCTCAACCCACTCCCGGGCGTCGCCGTGCTGCCGCTCGCGATGCTCTGGTTCGGCATCAACGAGAACGCGATCATCTTCACGATCGCAAACGCGACGATCTGGCCCGTCGCGATCAACCTCAGCACCGGGTTCAAGACTGTCAGCCCGACGCTCGTCGCCGTCGGTCGCAACATCGGTCTGTCGAGGATCCGGGTGATCACGGACGTGCTCGTTCCGGCCGCTCTGCCGCACGCCGTCTCGGGGCTGAAGACCGCTTGGGCGTTCGGCTGGCGCACCGTGATCGCCGCAGAGCTCGTCTTCGGGGTCGCCGGCAGCAAGGGCGGCCTCGGCAACTACATCAACAACGCGCGTCTCTATCTCCTGACACCGCGGGTCTTCGCAGGGCTCGTGACGATCGCGGTGCTCGGGGTGGCTTTCGAGTCGCTCTTCGGGGTGCTCGAGCGTCGGACGATCGTCCGGTGGGGGATGAAGACGTCGTGATCGACCACCCAGAAAGGACGTCGACATGACCACACTGAGAAGCCGGACCCTGCTCGTGGTCGCTGCGCTGGCGGCGCTGGCCGCGCTCGTCGCGACCACGGCGACCGCACGCCAGCAGGCCACAGCGCCGAGCCACGTGACGATCGGATACCAGCCGGGCATCGGCTACGCGCCGCTGATCGTGCTGAAGACACAGAAGACCCTCGAGCGGCAGTTCCCGGGGACGACCTTCTCGTGGCTCGTTCTCTCATCCGGCGCCGCGATCACGAACGGTGTCATCTCCGGGGACATCCAGGTCGGCGCCGGCGGCACCGGCCCGCTGATCCTCGGCTGGGCGCAGGGCGTCGACTGGAAGGTGATCGCGGGGCTCGACTGGGGCGATCTCTGGCTGATGGCCAAGGATCCGAGCATCAGGTCGATTGCCGACCTCAAGGGCAAGCGCATCGCGATGCCCGGCCCGACGTCGATCCAGGGCGTCGTCCTGCGCAAGATGGCGCAGGTCAAGCTCGGGGATGCACACGCGCTCGATTCGGGGATCATCTCGATGGACCACCCGACCGGGATGCAGGCGCTCATGACCGGTCAGGTCGACGCCCATCTCACCTCGCCTCCGTACCAGCTGCAGGAAAAGGTGCGCGGCGCGCATGTCGTCGCGCGCAGCAACCAGTACTTCGGCGCGAGCTCGTTCCTGAGCGCCTGGGAGACGACGAAGTTCTACAACCAGTACCCGGTGTTCTCGAAGACGTTCTACAGCGACGTGCAGAAGGCGGTCACACTCATCAACACCAACCCGACGAAGGTCGCGCACCTGCTGCAGGACGATTCCGACGGCGTGCCGACCTGGCGCCAGTACAAGCAGTGGCTCGGGGCGTCCGGGTTGACCTTCACCACCCGCCCGCTCGGTCTGATGCGGTACGCGAGCTTCATGGGCAAGATCGGGATGATCAAGAAGCTGCCCGCCTCGTGGCAGGACCTCGTCTTCCCGCCGGTCTACCCGACGAAGGGAAGCTAGGAGACGTAGGCGGTATGGTCGCCCGGCGATGCGCGCTCGCCGGGCGATCACCGTCATCGGCTGCCACGCCGGCGGCGAAGTCGGAAACGTGGTCATTGCGGGCGTCCCGCCTCCTGCCGGGGCGACCGTGTTCGAGCAGATGCGGACGCTCGCGGCCGACGACTCGCTCCGCCGGTTTCTCCTCCACGAGCCGCGCGGCTCCGTGGCGACCCACGCCAACCTGCTCGTCCCGTCGAACAGGCCGGACTGCGAGTGGGGCTTCATCATCATGGAGCCGACCGAGTATCCGGCGATGTCGGGCTCGAACACGATCTGTGTTGCGACGGTGCTGCTCGAGGCGGGGCTCGTCGACATGGTCGAGCCCGAGACGGTGCTGCGGCTCGAGGCTCCAGGCGGGCTCGTCGAGGTCCGGGCAGCGTGCCGTGGCGGCCGCGTGGAGAGCGTCGAGCTGACGAATGTGCCGTCGTTCGTGGCCCACCTCGG
Source organism: uncultured Thermoleophilia bacterium (assembly GCA_963823265.1). GTDB lineage: Bacteria > Actinomycetota > Thermoleophilia > Gaiellales > Gaiellaceae > PALSA-600. Next base: position 373,294 of record CAWGLA010000005.1, on the reverse strand, counting down.
TGCGCAGCTCGAGCTCGACGAGCTCGGGACGATCGACGTCGATGTCGCCTACGGAGGCATGTGGTACGCGATCGTGGATGCCGCGGCGCTCGGGTTCCTGATCGAGCCGCACGAGGCGCGCGAGTTGTCGAGGGTCGGTGAGCTCATCCGCGCGGCGGCGCGCGAGCAGCTTGCCTGTGTTCATCCGGAGAACCCGGCGATCGCCGGTGTGTCGATCGTTCAGATCGCGCAACCGTGGCAGGGCATCGGAGCGGTGACTCGCAACGCGGTGGTCGTCGCGCCGGGCCGGCTCGACCGCTCGGCGACCGGCACCGGCCTCTCCGCACGGATGGCCGTGCTGCACGCACGGGGCCTGATGCGTGTCGGTGACGCGATGACGCACGCCTCGGCGCTCGGGTCGACGTTCGACGGCCGGATCGTCTCGACGACCGACGTGGCCGGCACACCCGCCGTCGTTCCGGCGATCCGAGGCAGTGCCTGGGTCACCGGCACCGCAGAGCTGTACGTCGATCCCGCGGATCCGTTTCCCGAGGGCTATCTCCTCTCGGACACGTGGCCGGGCGGGGACCTTCAGTAGGGTGCCTACGCAGACGCCGGGAACGGCGTGAGCGGCGGCGTCAGGTCACTCCAGGATCGCGCCTGAGCGCGCCCGGTTCGCTTCGCCTCGTAGAGTGCGCCGTCGGCGGCGTTCACGAGCGCCGGCGGATCGGCGAGCAGTGGGCTCCAGTGAGCTGCGCCGGCGCTGGCTGTTACTGCGACGTCCATGATCGGTTCCGACGCGATCGACTCCACCGACCGTCTCGCGAGCGCAGAAGCCCCGCGTTCATCCGTTCCTTCGAGCACGAAGCAGAACTCGTCCCCGCCGTAGCGAAAGAGCGTGTCCCCGGCTCGGATGGCGCTCATCAACCGAATCGCCACGACCCGTAGGATCGAGTCGCCGGTCGAATGGCCGTAGCGGTCGTTGATGGACTTGAAGTTGTCGATGTCGACGAGGACGAGACCGAGCTCGCCGGCTGAGCGGCTCGCTCGACCGACGGCCGCAGCCAGGTGTGTGTCCAGCTGGCTGCGATTCATCGCTCCGGTCAGATGGTCCACCGTCGCGTCCTGCGCGAGAGCCGTCATGCGGTTCCTCGTGCGCAGAGCCGACGAGACGCGCGCCAGCAACTCGCCCCGGTCGAACGGCTTGACGACGTAGTCGGTCGCCCCGACCTCGAGACCGCGCACCCGATCCTCCGGTGTGGCGTGTGCGGAGAGGAAGATCACAGGCGGCGGGGAAGGGTTTCCCGCCGTGATCGCCTGACAGAGCTCATGGCCGCCCATGACCGGCATCGAGACATCGACCAGCACGAGGTCGGGGCACTGTTCCTCGACCAAGAGCAGCGCCGCCTGTCCGTCGGCAGCGGCGATCACGCGGTACCCACCGCGCTCCAGCACCACGCGTACCAGGAACCGGATGTCTTCGTCGTCGTCGGCGACCAGGATGAGCGGGAGCTCGGCCATTTCGAGCTGTATCGACCGATTTCGCCCCCGGCTTGAGAAGATCGCCGCCGGCCGAAAGCGGCGGTAGAGCGCGGTATGTTGAACGTCATGGCCCCGCCGGTGCGTTCCCGCTCGGGTCGGCCCGAGTTCGGGCGTGTGTATCTCCGTTCGCTGATCGATTCGGCCGAGGAGCGCGTCGAGCTCCATCGCATCCGCGGCCACCGGCTCCGCCGGCGGATCGCCACCCGCCGTCTGCGCAAGCTCCTCGCGTACGAGAATCAGCGGCACAGGCGGATCGGTGCAGTGGGGCAGACGCAGCCGAGGATCGCTCTGGCGGCGGTCTCGGTGGGCTGGCTCGCCGCACTGGTGCTGCTCGTGGTCTCGAAGCTGCAGCACGCAGGCGCCTTCTGGGTCACGGCCGCCGAGTTGCCGATGCTCGTGCTGTCGATCCTGTGGTTCTTCCTCGCCGTCGCCTGCATCCCCACCGATCGCTCTTCACCCGATCAGGTGACGACAGCGCGCTCCTGAGGGGGGATGATGAACCCGCAAACTGCGGGAAAGGACCGGCATGCGGCACCATCGGAGTGCGACAGGCGACTGGCGCGACTGGCTCGGCGGCACACCCCGCTAGGGCGGGCGCTCGAACCGACTTGTCAAGAACGGGCCGAGTATGTCTCACCGCTCGCGGGTCGAGACAGCGTTGGGAGCGGCCCCGACACTGCCTACCCGGGACACACTCGGCCCGTTGCGCCCAGCATCGCGCCCCGGCCCGTGACCTGCGCCTGCGCATCGGCTAGCTGAACCCGTTCGGAGGGCTAGTCCTGGCGCCGCTCGGCGCCGCATCAGTTCCCGACTGCCCAGCTGAGGACGATGCGGGTGAACGCGATCAGGCCCGAGAGACCGAGTGCGATGTAGACGAAGATCGGTTGGAACGCGAGCGCCGCAATCGCCATGGTCGCCGTGTCGGCGCGACGGACGCTTTCCTTGAGCGGGCGTCGGGCCTGCGCCGTCGAGCATGGCTAAAATGGCGGCGCGTGTGGCGGCGTAGCTCAGCTGGTTAGAGCGTCGGACTCATAACCCGAAGGTCGGTGGTTCGAGCCCACCCGCCGCTATCCCTGGTCGTTGGCGACGACGCTGTGCGTCGACTGAGTCAAAAGCCGAAGGTCGGTGGTTCGAGCCCACCCGCCGCTATCCCTGGTCGTTGTCGACGTTGCTGCGCGTCGTCTGAGTCAGAAGCCGCGGTCGTGCGTTCGAGCCTGACCCGCCGCTATCTGCTCTGCAGGTCGCCCGACGCTACGCACGGCCCGCGCGGGCCGTGAGGCGCAGGGCGACGAGCGCCCCGCCGAGCAAAGCCACCCCGGCGACGATCGCGCCGTAGCCGTCGTCGTTGCCGCGGGCGGGCGCGATCCGGACCGAGGCGGCGGTCGCCCCGGCCCGCGGCGGCCGCGCGGTCGGAGTGGAGCGCTTGGCCGCGCTCGCCTCGACCTTGCGCGGGACCTTCATCGGCCTGATCGCGAGCAGCGCCCGGAAGTCCCGGATCGCGCCGGCGCCGCTCGGGGCGCCGGACGGCAGCGGCACGGGCGGCGGCACCGAGGAGACACGGCCGAGGCGTGTCCAGCCCGCCAGATAGTGCGTGGGATCGACCGCCCCGTCATAGCCGAGGTAGAGGAGCCCGTTCGGATGCACCTCGAAGTGGACGTGGGGCCACGTCGTGATCGCATCGCCCGTGTTGCCGACGAACCCGAGCACCTGCCCGCGCTCGACGAAGTGGTTGTTCCGCGCGAGCGCGCTGTAGCCCGAGAGGTGGGCGTAGTAGTACTGGTTGCCGTCCGCGTCGACGAGCCAGAGGCGCCAGCCGCCGACTCGGTTCCAACCGACGGCGAAGACGATGCCGTTTGTCACGGCGACGACAGGCGTACCGAGCGGTGCGAAGAGGTCGTCGCCGTGATGCCAGCCTCCGGGGACGTCGCTGCGCTGGGCGCCGTAGGTGTCGCCCCAGGCGACGTCGCCGACGACGGGGAAGGTGCGCGCGCCCGCGCCGAGCGGCGGAGTGACGCCGAGCGGCTGCCCGACGAGCGGAGCCGTGCGCTTCGCGGCCTTCGCCGCACGTTTGTGCTGCACCGCGGTGTGCTTGACGTGGCGGGTCGCCGGACTCTGCTTCCGGGTCGTCCGAGCGGGTGCGGTTGCAGCAGGAGTGTGCTTCGCGGCCGCAGGCGGTGCGGGCGGCTTCGCCGGGCTCGTCGTCGTGGCCGGCGGTGCCGTCTTCGCGGTCGTGGTGGTCGCCGGCGTAGGCGGCGGCTGGAGCGCGGCGGTGGCGAGCGGCGCCCGATCGGCCGCCACCCAGCCGACCAGGAACGTGGTGCCCGCCGCGAACCCGGCGTGCGAGCGCGTGAGCTCGAGCTGGAGCGCGGCGCGCCACCACCGCAAGGGGGCGCCGGCAGGAAGCGGAGCGAGCGCGGGGTCTGCGCTCAGCGTTCCCCAGTCGCCGACGTCGATCAACTCGCCCGGCGCGAGGGTCACCGGACGGCCCTCCACCACCAGGTCGCCGACCTCGGCCCGAAGCCACCAGCCGGAGCCGTCGGCGGGCCGCGGCACGAGGTCCGCGCGCAGGGAGGAGCCGCGGACGGCGCCGCCGAGGATGCTCCAGGCGCCTGCACGGAGCGTCGTGCCTCCCGGGGTCCCCTGCGTGTCGACGCACCCCGCGACTCCGAGCGAGACCGTGGCGACCGAGAGGTGGGCGGCCGGCTCCGTGGCATTCGCGACCGTCGTGCCGGCCCGGTCGGGCCCGAGCAGTGCCGGGCCGGCCGCGTCCGGGACGCTCGCACTCGGGGGCTCCGACGCGAGCATCCCGGTGCCGACGCACACCGGTGCCGCGGGATCGGCAGCTGCCCTGCCCGCGCTCGAGCCGGTGAAGGCCGCTATTGCACACGCTGCCACGCAGCCGACCCGCAAGGAGCGCACGTGACTGAGAATAGCGAAGGGCCAGGTTTGCGGGACTTTTGCGCCGAGCAGATGTTTCGTCGCGGGTCCCGCTACACTTCCGCGGCCCCAGGGCGGTGCGTCAGCGTGCCCGGGTCGTCCCATTTTCACCCTTAGAGAAGAGACATGGCCAAGACCGGAGTCAGAGTTGCGATCACCCTCGCCTGCACGGAGTGCAAGCGGCGGAACTACCAGACCATGAAGTCCAAGCGGAACACGCCGGACCGGGTCGAGTTCCGGAAGTACTGCCGTTGGTGCGGATCTCACACCGCGCACCGGGAGACCCGCTAGGCAGCCATGGCAACGGCCCCGCGCCAGCAGCCCCATCCTCCCGGCCCCGCGGACGAGCGCCGCAGGTCGAACTTCATCGCCGAGTCGTGGGCGGAGCTGAAGAAGGTCGAGTGGCCGGGGCAGAACCAGGTGATCCAGGGCACGGTCGTCGTGCTCGTCGCCTGCGTCGTGGTCGGCACCTACCTGTACCTCAACGACCAGGTGTGGAAGCAAGTCGTCTCCAAACTCTTCCTCGGTCAGTAAGGAATCCAATGTTTCGCTGGTACGTCGTCAACACCTATTCCGGCCATGAGAACAAGGTCAAGGCCAATCTCGAGCACCGCATCGAGTCGATGGGGCAGCGCGTGCGCTTCCGCCGCGTCGTCGTGCCGACCGAGCAGGTGATCGAGACCAAGGACGGCCAGAAGGTGCAGGCTGAGAAGCGCGTGCTCCCGGGCTACGTGCTCGTGAACATGGACCTGAACGACGACGCCTGGACGGTCGTGAAGAACACCCCGGGCGTGACCGGCTTCGTCGGCGCCGGCTCCAAGCCCGTGCCGCTCTCGCAGCCCGAGGTCGACCGCATCCTGAAGACCGGCGCGAACGCCGGCGGCGACCGCGCGCGCACCACGATCGAGTACTCGCTCGGAGAGTCGGTCAAGGTGACGTCCGGGCCGCTCTCGGACTTCGACGGTGAGATCGTCGACGTCAACCCCGACCAGCAGAAGCTCAAGGTGTTGGTGGACATCTTCGAACGCCAGGTTCCCGTTGAGCTCGGGTTCGACCAGGTAAAGAAGCTCGACTAAAGGACTGACATGGCGAAGAAAGTTCTCACGCTGATCAAGCTGCAGATCCCCGGTGGGCAGGCGAACCCTGCGCCGCCGGTCGGCCCTGCGCTCGGCCAGCACGGCGTCAACATCATGGAGTTCTGCAAGGCGTTCAACGCGCAGACGGCTCAGGAGAACGGCCGGATCATCCCGGTCGAGATCACCGTCTACGAGGACCGGAGCTTCGACTTCATCACGAAGACGCCGCCCGCCGCCGTCCTGATCAAGGAGGCGCTGCGGCTCGAGAAGGGGTCGCCCGAGCCGAACCGGACGAAGGTCGGCCGGCTCACGCAGGCGCAGCTCCGCTCGATCGCCGAGACGAAGATGCAGGATCTGAACGCACGCGACGTCGAACAGGCGATGCTCGTGATCGCCGGGACCGCGCGCTCCATGGGCGTCGAGGTGGATAACTGATGGCCCAGCATGGGAAGCGGTATCGCGAGTCGCGCGGCGCCATCGACCGCGAGCAGATGTACACGCCCGTCGAAGCCGTCCGCCTGCTCAAGGAGCAGCCGGCTGCGAAGTTCGACGAGACGATCGAGGTGCACATGAACCTCGGCCTCAACGTCCGCCACGCGGACGAGCAGCTGCGCGGGACGTTGATGCTCCCGCACGGGACCGGCCGCGAGCAGCGGGTCGCCGTCTTCGCCGAGGGCGACAAGGCCCGCGAGGCCGAGGAGGCGGGCGCGGACGTCGTCGGCTCGGCCGACCTCGCGAAGCGGATCGAGGAGGGCTTCACGGATTTCGACGTCGCCATCGCAACGCCCGACCAGATGGGCAACGTCGGCCGTCTCGGCCGCGTGCTCGGCCCGCGCGGCCTGATGCCGAACCCGAAGACCGGCACCGTCACGTTCGACGTGGCGAAGGCGGTCAAGGACGCGAAGGCGGGCAAGCTCGAGTACCGCACCGACCGCGGCGCGAACGTGCACATCCCGATCGGCAAGCGTTCCTTCGACGAGCGGGCGCTCGTCGAGAACTACGCGGCCCTGGTCGACGAGATCGTGCGCGCGAAGCCGGCGGTCGCGAAGGGCCGGTACATCAAGAAGATCACGCTCACCTCCACGATGGGCCCGGGGATCCACGTCGACCCGACGAAGACCCGCGCGATCGTGGACGAGCTGGATGGCACGACGCAGGAGGCCGTGCAAGCTACGGCCTAGGTAAAAGAGCCCGTCGCCACAGACAGCTGGCAGCTCGTCCCGTCGCAGTTCGAGGACACTGCGGTTCAAAGACACCGAGCAGAAGCCCAGCCGAGGCGGCCTCCTGAGGACCGGAAGCACCGCTTTCTCTTCGCGAGCCCGCCACGTCTTGAACGAGACACCGTGCGGGCTCGTCGCATGAAAGAGGAGGTGAAATGCAGAAAGAGGACAAGGAACGCGTCGTCGCCGAGTTGACGGAAAGGCTCCGCAACGCGGAGACGCTCTTCGTCGCCGACTACCGCGGCCTGACGATGCCCCAGATCGACGCCCTGCGCGGGCGGCTGCTCGAGAACGGGGCGAGGCTCTCGGTGGTCAAGAACACGCTCACCCGCCGCGCGGCGGAAGCCGCGGGGGCGGATGCGCTGCTGGCGCTCTTGGAGGGCCCGTCGGCGATCGCGTTCATCGAGGCCGACGGCGACATGGTCGCCGTGGCCAAGGCGCTCGCCGATTCAGCACGCGAGACGAAGGTCCTCGAGATCCGCGGCGGCGTCATGTCCGGCCGCGAGATCTCTGCATCGAGCGTCGAGGAGCTCGCGAAGCTCCCGCCGATCGATGTGCTGCGCGGCCAGGTGCTCGGCGCGATCATTGCGCCGCTCTCCGCGATCGCCGCGCTCGTGAACGCGCCGTTGCAGAACCTCTACGGGCTGATCGATGCCCGCATCGAGCAGCTGCAGGCGCAGGGCGGGGCACCCGCCGCAGAACCCGGGTCGTCCGAACACCGAGGTGTCGGACACCTCTGAACCGACCGAAACCCAGGAGGCTGACGAAGATGGCAGCAGTTGACACGGTGTTCGAGCAGCTCGGGAGCATGACCGTGCTCGAGCTGGTCGAGCTCAAGAACAAGATCGAAGAGGAGTGGGGCATCACCGCCGCCGCTCCGGTCGCGGTCGCCGCGGGCGGAGCAGCCGCCGGGGGCGGCGAGGCTGCGGCGGAGGAGAAGACCGCGTTCGACGTGGTCCTCACCGCGGCCGGCGGCCAGAAGATCCAGGTGATCAAGGTCGTGCGCGCGGTCACCGGTCTCGGTCTCAAGGAAGCCAAGGACCTCGTCGACTCGGCTCCCCAGCCGGTCAAGGAGGGCGTGAACCAGGACGAGGCCGACCAGGTGAAGGCCCAGCTCGAGGAGGCCGGCGCCTCCGTCGAGATCAAGTAGGAGCGCGACCGCTCGATCCGTCGGCTCGTGTGGGGCCGGGCGAACGCCCGGCCTCACACGTTTCTTACAACCAAGTTATCGGCCACTCCAGGCGTCTTTTGGGTCAGCAAGTCCATTCCCAAGCCCTGGAGGTTCATCGATGAGGCTGAAAGCTCTCCTGCTCGCCCTGGCCGTCGCCGGCGCGGGCTCGTCGTTCGCACTCGCCGAGGACGGCCACGGTGGCGGCCATGACGGCGGCCATCACAAGTCGACCACGACCACGGCCACGACCACCTCGTCGTCGAGTGCGACCACCACCACGACCACCGCCACCACAACGCAATCGAACTGCCGGCGGATCCAGCTGCGCGGAACGCTCGCCTCCGTCTCGCCGAGCTCGTTCACGCTCACCGTGCAGCGGGCGGGTGACGACGGTCGGTCGCTCGTCGGGCAGACGGTGACGATTGCCGTCGACGCGAACACCCGCGTCGAGTGGGAGGGCCAGGGCACCCTGATCGGCCCGAACGTCGGCGATCGGGCCCGGGTCAAGGCGCGCTCGTGCCCCGGCGCGAGTGCGGGTGCGCCCACGCTGACTGCGTGGAGCGTGCGCGCCGCAGGCGCAGAGCACGGGGGCCACGACGCCCTGAAGCCGCACAAGTAGAGCCAAATCAGGTGGTGGGCGGCCCGATTCGGGGCGCCCACCACCCTCCGTTTGCTACCTTCCCCTGGTCGGCCCAGCGGGTCTCTCGCCGCACGCTTGCGGCTGGAGGGACGCCTCCGCTATCGTGGGGGGTTGCGCCGACGTCCGGACACGTCAACTTCCGCACGCCTTTTTCATCCTTTCTTTATCTCTGCTTCGCTCCTCACCTCATAGCCAGTAAGGGAGGCTGTTCTACTTGGCCAAGACGGTCACAGCGCCTCGCGCGCGCCACTCCTTTTCCCGCCTCAAGCACGTTCTCGACCTCCCCAACCTGATCGACATCCAGCGCGAGTCCTTCGACTGGTTCCTCAGCGAAGGTCTCCGGGAGACGATCGACGACATCTCGCCCATCCAGGACTACACCGGCACGCTCGCGGTGGAGTTCGGCGAGTATCGGTTCGGGGAACCGCAGTTCTCCATCCAGGAGTGCCGCGAGAAAGACCTCACCTACCAGGCACCGCTCTCGATGACGGTCCGCTTCGTGAACACGGAGACGGGCGAGATCCGCGAGCAGACGGTGTTCATGGGCGATTTCCCGATGATGACCGAGTGGGGAACGTTCATCATCAACGGCACCGAGCGCGTGATCGTCACGCAGCTCGTCCGCTCACCCGGCGCCTATCTGATGGAGCCGAAGGACGCGACGAAGCAGGTCTTCACCGCGAACCTGATGCCGAGCCGTGGCTCGTGGCTCGAGCTGGAGATCGACAAGAAGGGCGTCGTCTACGCGCGCATCGACCGGAAGCGCAAGCTGCCGATCACCACGCTCCTGCGCGCGCTGCCGGCTGAGGACCCGACGACGGGCTTCAAGCTCGACACGTCGACCAACGAGGCGATCCTCAAGCTCTTCGACAACTCGCACTTCATCGAGAAGACGCTCGACAAGGACGCGACCACGCGCGAGGAAGAGGCGCTGATCGAGGTGTTCAAGAAGCAGCGCCCGGGCGAGCCGCCGACGCTCGACAACGCCCGCAACCTGCTCAAGTCGCTCTTCTTCGACCCCAAGCGCTACGACCTGACCAAGGTCGGCCGCTACAAGCTCAACCAGCGGCTCGGCGTCGACGTGCCGGACGACACGCGTGTCCTGACGACTCAGGACATCCTCGCGCTCGTCCAGAAGCTCGTCGCCATGCCGCACGCGATCGGCCTCACCGAGGAGTCGAAGGACTACGCCGCGGACGGGATCAGCATGAACCGCGACCCCATCCGCCAGGAGCTCGACGAGTACGAGCATTTCGGCAACCGCCGCCTGCGCACCACCGGTGAGCTGATCCAGGAGGCGTTCCGCGTCGGTCTCTACCGCATGGAGCGCGTCGTCCGCGAGCGGATGACGACCGAGGACGTCGACACGATCACGCCGCAGACGATCATCAACATCCGGCCCGTCGTCGCCGCGCTGAAGGAGTTCTTCGGCTCGTCGCAGCTGTCGCAGTTCATGCAGCAGACGAACTCGCTGGACGGCCTCACGCATCGTCGCCGGCTGTCGGCGCTCGGCGCAGGCGGCCTGACCCGCGAGCGCGCACCGATCGAGGTGCGCGACGTGCACCCGACCCACTACGGCCGGATGTGCCCGATCGAGACGCCGGAAGGCCCGAACATCGGTCTGATCGGCTCGCTCGCATCGATGGCGACCGTCAGTGAGTTCGGCTTCATCCAGACGCCCTACCGGAAGGTCGTGAACGGCAAGGTGACCGACGAGATCTTCTATCTCGACGCAGCCGAGGAGGCGCAGTACACGATCGCCCAGGCCTCGGAGCGGGTCGACCGCAGCGGGAAGTTCGAGCAGGAGCACGTGCTGTGCCGCTCGTCCGAGGGCGAGGCCGTGATCGCCTCCGCCAAGGACATCGACTTCATGGACGTCGCGCCGGCGCAGATCGTGTCGGTCGCAACGGCGATGATCCCGTTCCTCGAGCACAACGACGCGAACCGCGCGCTGATGGGCGCGAACATGCAGCGGCAGGCTGTGCCGCTGATGATCCCGCAGGCGCCGCTCGTCGGCACCGGTGTGGAGCATCGCGCGGCGGTCGACTCCGGGGATGTCGTCGTTGCGAAGAACGCTGGCACCGTCATCGAGCTCGACGCCACCCGCGTGGTCGTCGAGGGCCGGGGCACCCGCGACGAGTACGAGTTGACGAAGTTCATGCGCTCGAACCAGGGCACGCTGATCCACCACCGGCCGATCGTCCGCCAGGGCGACAAGGTCGTCGCCGGCGCGGTGCTCGCGGACGGTTCGTCGACCGATCACGGCGAGCTCGCGCTCGGCGCGAATCTGCTGGTCGCGTTCATGCCGTTCGAGGGCTACAACTTCGAGGACGCGATCGTGCTCTCGGAGCGGCTCGTCAAGGACGAGGTGCTCACCTCGATCCACATCCACGAGTACGAGATCGACGCCCGTTCGACCAAGCTGGGCGACGAGGAGATCACGCGCGACATCCCGAACCGGTCCGAGGAGTCGCTTCGCAACCTCGACGACCGCGGCATCGTTCGCGTCGGCGCCGAGGTCGGCTCCGGCGATCTGCTCGTGGGCAAGGTCACGCCGAAGGGCGAGACCGAGCTGACTGCCGAGGAGAAGCTGATCCGGGCAATCTTCAAGGAGAAGGCGCGCGAGGTCCGCGACACGTCGCTCAAGGTCCCGCACGGCGAGGGTGGCGTCGTCATCGACGTCAAGACCTTCTCGCGCGACAACGGCGACGACCTCAGCCCGGGCGTCAACGAGCTCGTTCGCGTCTACGTCGCGAAGAAGCGCAAGATCTCCGAGGGCGACAAGCTCGCCGGGCGCCACGGCAACAAGGGCGTCATCTCGAAGATCGTCCCCGAGGCGGATATGCCGTTCCTCGAGGACGGGCGCCCCGTCGACATCCTCCTCAACCCGCTCGGCGTGCCGAGCCGCATGAACATCGGCCAGATCCTCGAGACCCACCTCGGCTGGTCGGCGGCGCACGGCGTCTTCGCGAGCGACGAGATCGAGCCGATGGACGGCAATGCCGGCCGCGTCATCAACGGTCCGAAGCCGACCCCGATCGCCACGCCCGTCTTCGACGGCGCGACGGTCGAGGACGTCGACTCCGCCCTGCTCCTCTGGTCGAAGCAGAACGCCGACAGCCCGATCAAGATCCTGACCGACACGAAGGCCCCGCTCGGCCGCCAGGCCTCGGGCAAGGTCCGCCTGTTCAGCGGCCGCACCGGCGAGCCGTTCGAGCAGGAAGTGACCGTCGGCTACATGTACATCCTCAAGCTGCTCCACCTCGTCGACGACAAGATCCACGCGCGTTCGACCGGCCCGTACTCGCTCGTCACCCAGCAGCCGCTCGGCGGCAAGGCGCAGTTCGGCGGCCAGCGTTTCGGCGAGATGGAAGTGTGGGCACTCGAGGCGTACGGCGCGGCGTACACGCTGCAGGAGATGCTGACGATCAAGTCCGACGACACCGTCGGCCGCGTCAAGGCATACGAGGCGATCGTCAAGGGCGAGAACATCGCCGAGCCGTCGATTCCCGAGTCGTTCAAGGTGCTGCTCAAGGAGATGCAGTCGCTGGCGCTCGACGTCGGTGTGATCTCCGAGGACGGCGGCGAGGTCGAGGTCCGCGAGGAGGACGATGAGCTGCTGCGCGCTGCCGAAGAGCTCGGGATCGACCTCTCGCCCGGCTCACTGCGCGCGGCTGCGAGGCAGCCCACGGCGCAGGAGGCCGAGGAGGGCCAGGAGCGCGTCGACACCGACGGCGAGCTGGTGCTGCCGGCGGACGAGTCGCTCGTCGATCTCGAGGGGATCGAGCTCGACGACTCCGACGACGAGGAAGACGCCGAGCCCGTCGGCGCCGCCGACGACGACGCTCCCGTCGACATCGAAGACTGAGAACCGACGACCACGCATCTAAAGACACACGAAAGTAGGCGAGAGAACACTTGATCGACATCAATGAGTTCGACGCGATCCGCATCGGTCTCGCGTCGTCGAAGCAGATCCGCGACTGGTCGTCGGGCGAGGTCACGAAGCCGGAGACCATCAACTACCGCACGCTCAAGCCCGAGCGTGACGGTCTCTTCTGCGAGCGCATCTTCGGTCCCGACCAAGGACTGGGAGTGCTACTGCGGCAAGTACAAGCGCGTCCGCTACAAGGGCATCATCTGCGAGCGCTGCGGCGTCGAGGTGACCCGGCAGAAGGTGCGCCGGGAGCGCATGGGCCACATCGACCTGGCGGCGCCCGTCTCGCACATCTGGTTCTTCAAGGGCGTGCCGAGCCGCATCGGCTACCTGCTCGACATCGCTCCGCGCGAGCTCGAAAAGGTGCTCTATTTCGCCGCCTCGATCGTCACGAACGTCGACAACGAGGCGCGGGCGAAGGATCTGAACGGCCTCGAGGACAAGGTCAAGTCGGAGTCGGAGCAGATCTACGTCGACCGCGACGAGCAGCTCGCCGACCTCGAGAAGCGCCTCGCGCGGCGGCGCGCGTTCTTCGCCGAGGGCAAGGAGAAGGGCTTCGACGAAGACGACGACTTCTGGACCCGCGGCCTCGCCACCTGGGCGGAGGAGCAGCTGCTGCCGCCGCTCGAGGAGGCCCGCAAGCTGGTCGGGGGGCTGTTCCTCGAGCTCGTCCCGCAGATCACGACCGAGGACGCGAAGAAGATCCGCGAGCTCGTCCGCAACGCGGCGATCCGCGACGACCGCAAGCTCACCCCGCGTGAGCTCGAGAACGTCGCGGTCGCAGCCGAGCAGATTCTCGCCGCGATCCTGCCGCTCGAGAAGGAGCTCGAGAAGGCGTCCGGCGCCAAGAAGGGTGCGATCACCAAGCACATCCATCGCATCGTCGACGCGCTGCTGACCGGCGACGAGATCCACGAGGACGACAAGGACTACGTCGCCAAGGTCGACACGAAGAACCTCGACAAGGTTCGCGATCTCGGCAACGGGATCCTCAAGGACGCCGTGGACACCTGGGAAGAGGGCCAGGACATTCGCGAGCTCACGAACGACCTGTGTCTGCGCACCGACGGGAAGATCCAGAAGGAGGATCTCGACTCGCTGATCCAGTGGGCGCTGAAGGTGCGCGAGATGTACCTCGACATCGAGTCTCGCCGTGAGGACACGCGCGAGGCCGCCGTCGACTCGGTGCGCCGCCTCGAGCAGACGTGGCAGCTCTTCCGCGACCTGGAGCCGAAGATGGTCGTCAACGACGAGCAGTTGTTCCGCGAGCTGAAGGACCGCTTCGGCTCGCCGTACGGCTTCGGCGTGTACTTCCGGGGCGGCATGGGCGCCGAGTCGATCCGTGACCTGCTCCGCGACCTCGACCTGAACCTCGAGGCCGCCACGCTCCGCGACACGATCAAGACCTCCAAGGGCCAGAAGCAACAGCGCGCGATCAAGCGCCTGAAGGTGGTCTCGGCGTTCATCAAGTCGCAGAACCGCCCCGAGTGGATGATCCTCGAGGCGATCCCGGTCATCCCGCCGGAGCTGCGCCCGATGGTGCAGCTCGACGGTGGCCGCTTCGCCACCTCGGACCTGAACGACCTCTACCGCCGTGTCATCAACCGGAACAACCGGCTCAAGCGGCTGCTCGACCTCGGCGCGCCGGAGATCATCGTCAACAACGAGAAGCGCATGCTGCAGGAGGCCGTCGACGCGCTGTTCGACAACGGCCGCCGCGGCCGCGCCGTCACCGGCCCGGGCAACCGCCCGCTGAAGTCGCTGAGCGACATGCTCAAGGGCAAGCAGGGCCGGTTCCGCCAGAACCTGCTCGGCAAGCGCGTCGACTACTCGGGCCGCTCGGTGATCGTCGCCGGCCCGACGTTGAAGCTGCACCAGTGCGGCCTGCCGAAGCTGATGGCTCTCGAGCTCTTCAAGCCGTTCATCATGAGCCGGCTCGTCGAGCGGAAGTCCGTGCAGAACATCAAGGCGGCCAAGAAGTACGTCGACTCGATGACGCCCGAGGTGTGGGACGTCCTCGAAGAGGTGATCGCCGAGCACCCGGTGCTGCTGAACCGCGCACCGACGCTGCACCGGCTCGGGATCCAGGCCTTCGAGCCGATCCTCGTCGAGGGCAAGGCGATCCAGGTGCACCCGCTCGTCTGTCACGCGTTCAACGCCGACTTCGACGGCGACCAGATGGCCGTGCACCTGCCGCTCAGCGCGGAGGCTCAGGCGGAGGCCCGCATCCTGATGCTCAGCTCGAACAACATCCTGTCGCCGGCCAGCGGGCGTCCGCTCGCGACCCCGACCCAGGACATGGTGCTCGGCATCTACTACCTGACGTACTCGAACCTCGACCTGTCGTCGATGGAGTCCGCGAAGCTGAAGCCGCATCCGCGGCGCTTCGACTCGGCGGACGAGATCGAGGTTGCGCTCGAGATGAAGGCCGTCGGGCTGCAGGAGCCGATCGAGTTCCGCTTCGACGAGGAGCTGCACCTGACCACGCCCGGCCGCGTCCTGATCAACTCAGCCGTGTACCGCGCGCTCGACGAGCTGCTCCCGCCCGACGAGGAGCTCGAGTTCGACTTCATGAACCGCGACGCTCGCGAAGGCCGACACCGACCGCTACGTCCTGTCGCTCTCCGACCGCTACGGCGCGCACACGCTGGCGCCGGTGCTCGACACGATCAAGACGCTGGGCTTCAAGTACGCGACGAAGGCCGGAGTCACGATCTCGAAGAACGACATCGTCATCCCGCCGGACAAGGAGAAGATCCTCGCCGGCTACGAGAAGCGCGTCGAAGACGTGCACGGGCAGTACGACACGGGCCTGATCACCGAGGACGAGCGCCACGAGACGATCGTCAACATCTGGACGGAGGCAACCGACGAGGTCGCCACCGCCATGGAGCACCACTTCGACGAGCTGAACCCGGTGTTCATGATGGCCAACTCCGGCGCCCGCGGGTCGATGAAGCAGATCCGCCAGCTCGCCGGTATGCGCGGCCTGATGGCGAATCCGAAGGGCGAGATCATCGAGCGCCCGATCAAGGCGAACTTCATGGAAGGCCTGTCGGTGCTCGAGTACTTCATCTCGACCCACGGTGCCCGCAAGGGCCTCGCGGACACCGCTCTGCGCACCGCGGACTCGGGCTACCTGACGCGGCGTCTCGTCGACGTCTCGCAGGACGTGATCGTCCGCGAGGACGACTGCGGCACCGACGACCACATCGCGCTCCCGATCCGCACGAGCGATGGGCTCAACAAGTCGTTGCTCGGCCGCGTGATCTCTGCCGACACCTACAAGCCGCTCGCGTCGGGCAAGCCCGGCAAGCAGCTCCTCATCAAGCGTGGCGTCACCGTGACGCTGGCGCTGCTCGAGGGGCTCGAGGCGGAGTTCGGGGCCGGACTATCGTGATCCCCGTTCGCTCGGTGCTCAAGTGCCGCGCCGAGACGGGCGTGTGCAAGACCTGCTACGGCATCTTCCCGGCGACGGGCGAGATGTGCGAGATCGGCGACGCGGTGGGCATCATCGCCGCCCAGTCGATCGGCGAGCCGGGCACGCAGCTGACGATGCGCACCTTCCACACCGGCGGAGTCGCCGGCGCGGACATCACCCACGGCCTGCCGCGTGTCGTCGAGATCTTCGAGGCGCGGAACCCGAAGGGCGCGGCCGTCCTGGCCGAGCTCGGCGGTCGCATCGAGATCGAGCAGACCGAACGCGGTCCGAAAATCTCCGTCCACCCGACCGAGATCGGCAAGGACGGCGAGCTCGTCGACCCGGTCGAGTACCAGCTACCCCGGCGCACGCGGCTCCTGGTCACGAACGGCCAGGTCGTCGAGCCGGGCGATCCGCTCAACGAGGGCTCTCAGAACCCGGCCGACAAGCTGCGCGCTCAAGGGCTCGACCGAGACCGAGCTGTACCTCGTCGGTGAGGTGCAGAAGGTCTACAAGAGCCAGGGCGTCGAGATCCACGACAAGCACATCGAGCTGATCGTCCGGCAGATGCTGAAGAAGGTCCGGGTGGAGTCGAACGGCGACACCGACCTGCTGCCGGGCCAGCTCGTCGACAGGGCGATCTCGAGCGCGAGAACGCGCAAGGTGAAGGCCAAGGGCGAGAAGGCGACGTACGAGCCGCTGATCCTCGGCATCACCAAGGCATCGCTCGCCACGGAGTCCTTCCTCTCGGCCGCCTCCTTCCAGGAGACGACGAAGGTGCTGACGGACGCCGTCGATCGAGGGCAAGATCGACCGCCTGCTCGGGCTGAAGGAGAACGTGATCATCGGGAAGCTGATCCCGGCGGCCACCGGCCTGAAGCGGTACCGGAACATCGAGATCTCGCCGAGCGAGCCGGTCGTCCGCGAGGCCTACGAGCGGGACACGCTCCTCCAGGCCCTCGAGGAGATCGGCCAGGACGGCGGCGCCGTCGACTTCGGAGGGCTCGACCTGAGCTTCGGCGGCGAGCCGGGCGCGGACGGGACCTGCCCCACGACGCCGGCGAGGCCGACCGAGATCCCGGAGGTCGACTGCCCGCTCGACGACTGAACTCGGCGCCAGAGTGCGTCGACTGCGAGGCCGCACCGCCGTCCGGGCTGTCGAGACACAGGCCTCCTTGCGACGCCTTGGCTGACAACGACGCGGCGCGTGAACGCGGCTCGTGCCGTGCCGTTCTGGCCGCGTCGGTGGCTCGCCCTGGGGGTGGGTGTCGCCCGCGGCAGCGGCACGGCGGCGCCCGGGCCGCTGCCGTGCGGCCTGCCGCAGGCTCAGCCGCTCTGGGTCGACCTACGCCGACGGGATGGTGCCGTTCTGGTCGACGATCTTCGCCCGGCCGGGGATCGTCGCGGCGGCGTCCGCAGTTCATCGTGCCGCCGCAGCTGCGGGCCAAGGGCGCGCAGACCGTCTTCTTCGACCTCTATCTCAACAACCGCGTCGGGACGCCGTCGAAACCGGCCGACCCGGGCGTGATCCAGGCGCGCGCGGACAAGCTCTTCGACACCGCGGTCACGTCCTCCGGCTGCGATCACCCGCTGATCGCGGAGAACGAGCTCTTCGGCGCGCAGCTGCCGACGCCGTGGACCGCGACGACGGCGCAGTACCGCGCGAACGTGCTCGCCTACCTCGAGCGGCTCTCCGAGCGGGGCGCGCGGCCGTTCCTGCTGCTCTCGAACCGCCCGTACACACATGACCCGGACGCCGACGCGTGGTGGCAGGCGGCCTCGCAGGTGGCGGACATCGTCCCGGAGGTCTACTTCTCGGGCCCCCAGATCTCGAAGCAGGGCGCGGTGGCCGGTAGCCGCCGGGTGCGCGGGACGATGCGCACGCGCCTGGAGGACCTGATCGAGATCGGCGTGCCGACGAACCGGCTCGGGCTGATGCTCACGTTCAGCTCCACGCCCAAGGCCGGCGGCCGCGAGGGGCTGCAGCCGCTCTCGAAGTGGCTCGACGTCGTCAAATGGGAGGCGCTCGCTGCCAGACAGGTGGCCGGCGAGCTCCAGCTCGCGAGCATCTGGTCGTGGGGCTGGGCGGCGTTCAACCCGGCCGGCAACGACCCCGACAAGCCCAAGGCCGCGTGCGCCTGGCTGTGGACGCGTGACCACTCGCTCTGCGACGCCCCGGCACTGGCCGGAACGGCGTTCGACCAGTCGCTCGACGTCGGGGCGACCCTGCCGGCGGGGACTCTCTGCCTGCTCGGCTCGACCAGGCTGCTCGCGAACGACGTCTCCGCCCTGAGCCGCCTGACGGGCAACCGCGACCTCGCCTACTCGGCGGAGCTCCAGCACGCGGTGCTCGCGCAGGCTGCCGCGGCCGACCCGAAGCGTGTCCTGCAGGCCGAGGTCGACACGATCATCGACCACTTCGGCGGCAGCCGGGCTGCGTATCTCGCCGCGCTCGCCCGCGCGAAGGCCACGCCGGTTCTCGCGCGCCGGATCCTGGGCGACGAGTTGCGGCGTCGCGCGGTCGAGTCGACGCTGCGGGTGGCCGCCCCGAGCTCGGCCGCAATCGGGAGTGGTTCGACACCTACGCAGCGATGCTCGCCCGCCCGGTCCGGGCCGGCGAGGCGGTGCCCTGGCTCGGCAACCGGCGCAGCGGGATTGCGGTCTCCGGTGTCGCCCCAGCCCGGCTGCTCACGCTCGGGGTGGGGAAGTCGGTGAAGATCGACGGCGTGCAGGTGACTGCACTCGGCGAAGCGGCGCCCCTCGGCTCGTTCCCGTTCGCGCAGGCTGCGCCCTCGGTCCGCCGGGCCCTCGTGGCGCAGGAGCGGGGTGCCGCGTTCGCCGTCTGGGCGCGCCGGCGCGAGAACCAGAGCCTCGGCAACCTGACGTGCCGGAACGACCAGCCGCCACAGCCGGCAACCGTCGACCTGACGGACTGGCTGCCGTACCTCGCGCTCGGCTGAGCACGCGTTTGCAGGCCCCCGAAGCAGGTCCGGTACCATGCCCGCCGGCTCGGAGGGAGCAGCATTTCGTGCGCTCCCCCCTCGCCTTCCCGTCTGCATACGACCCGCAAGAGGAGACCTCGTCTCAGGATGCCCACCGTCAATCAGCTGATTCGCAAGGGCCGCAAGTCGAAGCCCGCGAAGACCAAGACCCCAGCGCTTGCGGGAGCCCCGCAGAAGCGCGGCGTCTGCACGCGCGTCTCGACGACCACCCCGAAGAAGCCGAACTCGGCGCTGCGCAAGATCGCTCGCGTGCGCCTGACGAACGGGCTCGAGGTCGGCACCTACATCCCGGGGGAGGGACACAACCTCCAGGAGCACTCGGTCGTGCTCGTCCGCGGCGGGCGCGTCAAGGACCTGCCGGGCTTCCGCTACAAGGTGATCCGGGCCGCGCTCGACGCCTCGGGCGTCGCCGACCGCAAGCAGGCCCGCTCGAAGTACGGCGCCAAGCGGAGCGCTTCGTAATGCCGCGCCGTGCAGAGATCACACCGCGCCCGGTCATCTCGGACCCGGTCTACGACAGCCAGCTCGTCACGCAGCTGATGAACCGCGTGATGCGCGACGGCAAGAAGTCGACCGCCGAGGCGATCGTCTACGGCGCGCTCGACCGCGTCGGAGAGAAGACCGGCCGGCCGCCGGTCGAGGTGCTGGAGCAGGCCGTCAAGACGGTCACCCCGGTGCTCGAGGTCAAGTCGCGTCGCGTCGGCGGCGCGAACTACCAGGTGCCGGTCGAGGTGCCTCAGCGGCGCGGCCGCACGCTCGCGCTGCGCTGGCTCGTCACCTATTCGCGCGACCGCCGCGAGAAGCACATGGCCGACAAGCTGGCGGGCGAGATCCTCGACGCGCTGGAGCAGCAGGGGAACGCCTACAAGCGCAAAGACGACATGTATCGGATGGCGCAGGCCAACAAGGCCTTCGCGCACTACCGCTGGTAAGGACAGGAGAGTTTTGGCGTAACGGAACAAGAGGTGGCGCTGGACCGCGTCCGCAACATCGGGATCATGGCCCACATCGACGCGGGCAAGACCACGACGACGGAGCGGATCCTCTACTACACGGGCCGCACCCACAAGATGGGTGAGGTGCACGAGGGCGCCGCGACGATGGACTGGATGGCGCAGGAGCAGGAGCGCGGCATCACGATCACGTCCGCCGCGACGACGGCGATGTGGCACAACCATCGCATCAACATCATCGATACGCCCGGGCACGTGGACTTTACGGTCGAGGTCGAGCGGAGCCTGCGCGTCCTCGACGGCGCCGTCGCCGTCTTCGACTCCGTCGCCGGCGTCCAGCCCCAGTCCGAGACCGTCTGGCGGCAGGCCGACAAGTACAAGGTGCCGCGGATCGCGTTCATCAACAAGATGGACCGCACCGGCGCCAATTTCTTCGCCGCCGTGCAGTCGATGGTCGACCGCCTCGGCGCGAACGCGATCCCGATCCAGCTCCCGATCGGCGCAGGAAGACCTCCACCGCGGCGTGATCGACCTCGTCGAGATGAAGGCGATCGTCTACAAGGACGACCTCGGCGAGGAGTTCGAGACGACCGACATCCCAGCCGAGCTCGCCGAGCAGGCGCACGAGTACCACCACCAGCTGGTCGACGCCGTCGTCCAACTTCGACGACGAGGTGCTCGGCGCATACCTCGAGGACGAGTCCTCGGTGACCGCCGACATGCTCAAGCGCGCCATCCGTGCTGCGACGCTCGCCGACGAGATCACGCCGGTGCTGCTCGGCAGCGCGTTCAAGAACAAGGGCGTGCAGCCGCTGCTCGACGCCGTGATCGACTATCTGCCGAGCCCGCTCGACGTGCCCGCGATCCAGGGCATCGACCCGAAGACCGAGGCCGAGCTCTCGCGCGGAGCGTCCCCCGACGAGCCGTTCAGCGCGCTCGCCTTCAAGGTGATGTCCGACCCCTACGTCGGCAAGCTCACCTACTTCCGGGTCTACTCGGGCAAGATCAAGGCCGGCGACCGCGTCCTCAACACGACCACCGGCAAGACCGAGCGGATCGGCCGCATCCTGCAGATGCACGCCAACCACCGCGAGGAGCGTGCGGAGATCGGTGCCGGCGACATCGCTGCGGGCGTCGGCCTCAAGTCGACGACGACGGGCGACACGCTCGCGGTCGAGAGCGCCCCGATCGTGCTCGAGTCGATGACCTTCCCCGACCCGGTGATCGCGGTCGCCGTCGAGCCGAAGTCGAAGGCCGACCAGGACAAGCTCGGCAACGGCCTCGCCCGCCTCGCCGAGGAGGATCCGACCTTCCGCGTCGAGTCCGACGAGGAGACCGGCCAGACCCTGATCTCGGGCATGGGCGAGCTCCACCTCGAGATCATCGTCGACCGCCTCAAGCGCGAATTCAACGTCGACGCGAACGTCGGCCGCCCGCAGGTCGCCTACCGCGAGACGATCGACAAGCCGGCCGAGCGCATCCAGGGCAAGTTCGTCAGGCAGACGGGCGGCTCGCGGCCAGTACGGCGACGCCGTGATCAACCTCCTGCCGCAGGAGCCGGGCCAGGGCTACGAGTTCGTCGACAAGATCGTCGGCGGCAAGATCCCGAAGGAGTACATCAAGCCGATCGACGAAGGCATCCGCGAGGCGATGGGGAGCGGCGTGCTCGCCGGCTACCCCGTCGTGGACGTCAAGGTCGAGCTGATCGACGGCAGCTACCACGACGTCGACTCGAGCGAGCGCGCGTTCAAGATCGCCGGCTCGATGGCCTTCAAGGAAGCGATGAAGCGCGCGAAGCCGAAGCTGCTCGAGCCGATGATGGCCGTCGAGGTCACCACGCCCGAGGACTACGTCGGCGACGTGATGGGCAACCTCGCTCCGCGGCGTGGCCGCGTCGGCGAGATGACGCCCGTCGGCAACGCGCAGGTGATCAAGGCGAGCGTCCCGCTGAGCGAGATGTTCGGCTACGCCACCGACCTGCGGTCGATGTCACAGGGCCGCGCAGATTTCACCATGCAGTTCGACCGGTACGAAGACGTGCCGGCGTCGATCGCGACCGAGATCACCGAGCAGGGCTCGGGATCCTAAGTAAAGGAAGGAAGGAATGGCCAAGCAGAAGTTCGAGCGCACGAAGCCGCACCTCAACGTCGGCACGATCGGGCACATCGACCACGGGAAGACGACGCTGACAGCCGCGATCTCGAGCGTGCTCGCCGAAGCGCGGCGGCGGCGGACAGGTGAAGAGCTTCGCTCGAGATCGACAACGCTCCCGAAGAGCGCCAGCGCGGCATCACCATCAACACGTCGCACGTCGAGTACGAGACGGAGAACCGTCACTACGCGCACGTCGACTGCCCGGGCCACGCCGACTACATCAAGAACATGATCACGGGTGCCGCGCAGATGGACGGCGCGATCCTCGTGGTCTCGGCCGCAGACGGCCCGATGCCGCAGACGCGCGAGCACATCCTCCTGGCCCGCCAGGTCGAGGTGCCCTACATCGTCGTCGCGCTCAACAAGGCCGACATGGTCGACGACGAGGAGCTCCTCGAGCTCGTCGAGCTCGAGGTTCGCGAGCTCCTGTCGAAGTACGAGTTCCCCGGCGACGACATCCCGATCGTCCGCTGCTCCGCGCTCAAGGCGCTCGAGGGCGACGAGGAGTGGGAGGCGAAGATCGTCGAGCTGATGGACGCCGTCGACTCCTACATCCCGGAGCCGGTGCGCGATGCCGACAAGCCGTTCCTGATGCCGATCGAGGACGTGTTCACGATCACGGGCCGCGGCACCGTCGTGACGGGCCGGGTCGAGCAGGGCAAGATCGAGGTCGGCAACGAGATCGAGATCGTCGGGATCCACGAGAAGGTGGAGAAGACGGTCGTCACCGGTCTCGAGATGTTCCAGAAGTCGCTCGACTATGCCCAGGCCGGCGACAACGCAGGCGCATTGCTCCGCGGCATCAAGCGCGAAGAGGTCGAGCGCGGCCAGGTGCTCGCGAAGCCGGGCTCGATCACGCCTCACACGCACTTCAAGGCCGAGGTCTACGTGCTGTCGAAGGACGAAGGCGGCCGCCACACGCCGTTCTTCAACAACTATCGCCCGCAGTTCTACTTCCGCACGACGGACGTGACGGGCGCCGTCTCGCTGCCGGAGGGCCAGGAGATGGTCATGCCGGGCGACAACACGAACATGGAGATCACGCTGATCCAGCCGATCGCCATGGATCAGGGCCTCCGCTTCGCGATCCGCGAAGGCGGCCGCACCGTCGGTGCCGGCGTCGTTACCGAAATCGTCAAGTAAGACGATTTCCAGACAACACTGTTCGTCAACCAAGGGAAAACGTCATGGCACAGGGAAAAATCCGGATCCGCCTGAAGGGCTACGACCACCAACAGCTGGACCGGTCGGCCCAGCAGATCGTCGACACCGCGCAGCGCAGCGGTGCGACGATCACTGGGCCGGTCCCTCTGCCGACGGAGAAGAACGTCTACTGCGTGATCCGCAGCCCGTTCAAGGACAAGGACTCGCGCGAGCACTTCGAGGTGCGCACCCACAAGCGCCTCATCGACATCCTCAGCCCGACACCGAAGACGATCGACCAGCTGATGCGCCTCGATCTCCCGGCGGGCGTCGACATCGAGATCAAGCTATGAGAACAGGAATGTCTTCCGCTAGGTGTCTGACACCTTCAGTGTCAGACACGAAGGTTGTGACGTATGGCTAAGGGCATTCTCGGGCGTAAGCTCGGCATGACCCAGATCTTCGATCCCGAGACCGGGGGAGTCACCCCTGTCACCGTGATCGAGGCCGGGCCGTGCCCCGTCGTGCAGGTGAAGTTCGCGGGCGAGGACGGCTACGACGCCGTGCAGCTCGCCTTCGATCCGGTCGCCGACCGCAAGCTCTCGAGAGGCGAGCTCGGCCACCTCGCGAAGTTCAAGGTCGGCGGCGCCTACCGCAAGCTCGTCGAGTTCCGCGGCGGGATCGACGGCGCGGTGGAAGGCGAGTCCGTCACGGTCGAGATCTTCGAGCCCGGTGACAAGGTCAAGGTCGCCGGCATCGGGATCGGCAAGGGCTTCCAGGGCACGATCAAGCGCCACAACTTCAGCTCCGGCCCGCGCTCACACGGTTCGCACAACATCCGCAAGCCGGGCTCGATCGGTGCGTCGGCTACGCCGTCGCGCGTCTTCAAGGGCATCAAGATGGCCGGCCGCATGGGCGGCAAGCGCGTCACGCAGCTCGGCCTGACCGTCCACGACGTGGACGTCGAGCGGAACCTGCTGCTCGTCAAGGGCGCGGTGCCCGGCCCGAAGAACGGCATCGTGGAGGTGCGCGGCTAGATGGCGTCGCCGACAGCCCCCAAACTGGGTGACAGCGCGACGGTGACGCTCGACGAGGCCGTGTTCGCGGCCGAGGTCAAGCCGCACCTCGTGCACGAGGCCGTGCGCGCGGAGCAGAACGCACGCCGCGCGGGCACCGTCGCGACGAAGAGTCGCGGGCTCGTCTCGGGCGGCCGCGCGAAGCCGTGGCGCCAGAAGGGCACCGGCCGCGCACGTCAGGGGACGATCCGGGCGCCGCAGTTCACCGGCGGCGGGCACACCTTTGCGAAGGTCCCGCGCCAGTTCATCCAGAAGGTGAACAAGAAATCCGCCAGAGCCGCCCTGCGCTCGGCTCTGGCCAGCCATGCGAGCGAGGGGTCGATCGCGGTCGTCGATGCGGCGAAGTTCGCAGAGCCGTCTACGAAGCAGGCGAAGTCGCTCGTCGAGACCTGGGGCAAGGAGCTGCCGCTCGTCGTGATCGCGTTGCACGAGGAGGAGAATCTCCGCAAGAGCTTCCGCAACCTCGAACGGGTCGCGATCATCGGCCCGAGCGAGCTCGAGGTCGCCGCGCTCGTCTGGGCGCGGTCGCTCCTCGTCACGGAAGCGGCGCTGCCGCTGGTGCAGGGGAGGGCGCAGTAATGCACGCCTCTCAGGTGATCCTCGCGCCGATTCTCAGCGAGAAGTCCTACGCGGGGACGACGCGCGGGAGCTACACGTTCAGGGTGCATTCGAGCGCCCACAAGACGCAGATCCGTCAGGCCGTCGAGGAGCTCTTCGGCGTCAAGGTCGAGCGCGTCAACGTGATCAAGGTTCAGGCGAAGCCGAAGCGCCGCGGCGTCTTCAAGGGCACGCGCCCGGCTTGGAAGAAGGCCGTCGTGCAGTTGCGCGCCGGCGACACGATCGAGATCTTCGAGGGGGCTCAGATCTAGTGCCAGTCCGTCGCTTCAAGCCGACCAGCCCGGGCCGCCGCCACATGTCGGTCTCCGACTTCGCGGAGGTCACGAAGTCGAAGCCCGAGAAGGCGCTCACCGAGAAGCTCACGAAGAAGGGCGGCCGCAACAACACCGGCCGCATCACGACGCGCCATCAGGGCGGCGGCCACAAGCGCCGCTACCGGATCGTGGATTTCAAGCGCACGAAGGACGGTGTGCCGGCGAAGGTCGCTGCGATCGAGTACGACCCCAACCGGTCGGCTCGCATTGCGCTCCTGCACTACGCCGACGGCGCGAAGTCCTACATCCTCGCCCCGGCAGGGGTGCGGGTGGGCTCGTACGTGCAGTCCGGGGCCGACGCCGACATCAAGCCGGGCAACGCGCTCCCGCTCGAGAACATCCCGACCGGGACGCTCGTCCACAACGTCGAGCTCCAGCCCGCCAAGGGCGGCCAGATGGCGCGCTCCGCCGGCTCCGGCGTGCAGCTCGTCGCGAAGGACGGCGGCTACGCCACCTTGCGTCTCCCCTCGGGCGAGATGCGCCGCGTCCTGCTCACCTGCCGCGCGACGGTGGGCCAGGTCGGCAACGTCGAGCATCAGAACGTGACGATCGGCAAGGCCGGCCGGAGCCGCTGGCTCGGCAAGCGCCCGTCCGTCCGCGGCTCGGCCATGAACCCGGTCGACCACCCGCACGGCGGCGGCGAGGGCAAGTCGAAGGGCGGCCGTCACCCGGTCACCCCGTGGGGCGTGCCGACGCTCGGCAAGCGCACCCGCTCCAAGCACAAGGCATCCGACAAGTTGATCGTGCGCGGCCGTCGCCGCGGGAAGGACAAGCGCTAACCATGAGTAGATCTTCGAAGAAGGGGCCTTTCGTCGAGGAGCGGCTGCTCGCGCGCATCCAGAAGATGAACGACTCGGGCTCCAAGAACATGATCCGCACCTGGTCGAGGACGTCGACGGTGTTCCCCGACATGGTCGGGCACACGATCGCGGTCCACGACGGGCGCAAGCACGTGCCGGTGTTCATCTCGGAGCAGATGGTCGGGCACAAGCTCGGCGAGTTCGCCCCGACGCGCCACTTCCGCGGTCACGCCGGCGACCAGAAGACCCAGGTGAAGAAGCGCTGATGGCCACCGCAGTTGACGCACCTCGCACCGTGCAGGCGACCGCGAAGTTCGTCCGCATCTCGCCGCGCAAGGCGCGGCTCGTGACGGACAACATCCGTGGGCGCAGCGTGCCCGAGGCGCGCACGATTCTCGCGTTCACCGAGCGCGCGGCGGCGATCGAGGTCGAGAAGGTGCTGCGCTCGGCCGTCGCGAACGCCGAGTCGAATCCTGAACTGCACTGGAACGGTGACGACCTCGTCGTCGCAGCCGTTTTCGTCGACGAAGGCCCGACGCTGAAGCGCTGGCGCGCACGCGCCCGCGGCCGTGTCGCGCGGATTCGCAAGCGGACGTGCCACATCACGATCCAGGTCGCGCAGGACGCTTCCGCGGCGGCTCCCGCCGTCGCCGAGAAGCCCCGGCGGACGCCACGCAGGAAGAAGACCGAGGAGACGGGTAGCTAATGGGACAGAAGGTTCATCCCGGCGGTCTGCGTGTCGGCGTCATCCACGACTGGAAGTCGAACTGGATGGTCGGCAAGAAGGAGTTCGCAGGCGCGCTGATCGAGGACATCAAGATCCGCGAGCACATCCTCAAGAAGCTCTCGCACGCGGGGCTGTCGGACATCCTGATCCGCAAGGACAAGCAGCGGATCACGATCGACATCTACACCGCGCGCCCCGGCATCGTCATCGGCAAGTCCGGTGTCGAGGTGGATGCGCTGCGCAAAGAAGTGCACGCGATGACGCAGAAGAACGTGCACATCAACATCAACGAGATCAAGCGCCCCGAGCTCGACGCGAAGCTCGTCGCCCAGTCGATCGCGGAGCAGCTCCAGAACCGCGTGTCGTTCAGGCGCGCCATGAAGCGCTCTCTTGCATCGGCGATCCGCTCCGGCGCGGCCGGCGTGAAGGTGCAGTGCTCGGGCCGCCTCGGCGGCTCCGAGATGAGCCGTTCGGAACAGTACTCCGAAGGCCGCGTGCCGCTGCACACGATCCGCGCCGACATCGACTACGGCTTCGTCGAGGCGAGGACCCCGACCGGCCGCATCGGCGTCAAGGTCTGGATCAACAAGGGCGAGATCATGCCCGAGGGCTACGGCGGGATCCCGGGCGGAGGCAAGGAGACGCGCCTCGGCGACCAGGACACCGCACGCCGCCGCGGCGGCGTCACCGAGGGCCTCGGCGCTTCACGCGAGTCCGGCCGTAACCGCAACCAGGATCGCGAGGGGCTCGGCCCCGTGCGCCGCGGCCGTCCCGGCCAGCGGGGCGGCCAGAGCCGTCCCGGCGGCGGCGGCGCCGGCAACCGGCCCGGCGCACCGCGCACCCGCGGGGGCGCGTCGACCCGTCCCCGCACGCAGGAGGCGCCGCCGGCGCAGGCTCCCGAGCCGCAGGTCGACGCCCCGACTCCGGCAGCCGAGGCGCCGCCCGAGGCCACGCCGGCGCCGGCCCCCGAGGCAGCCCCGGAGGCCACGCCCGCGGCCGAGAAGCCGAAGGCTGCTCCCCGCAAGAAGAAGGCGGATAGCTGATGCTGCTCCCCAAGAAGACCAAGTTCCGGAAGATGCACCGCGGCCGCCGGCGCGGTACCTCGACGGGCCAGACCACGGTCCATTTCGGGGACTACGGGATCAAGGCGCTCGAGGCGGGTTGGATCACCAACCGGCAGATCGAGGCCGCCCGGATCGCGATGACGCGCAAGATCAAGCGCGGCGGCAAGGTCTGGATCAACGTCTTCCCCGACAAGCCGTTCACCAAGAAGCCGGCCGAGACGCGCATGGGCAAGGGCAAGGGCTCCCCGGAAGGCTGGGTCGCCGTCGTCAAGCCCGGCCGCGTGATGTTCGAGCTGTCGGGTGTCCCGGAGCCGCTGGCCAGGGAGGCGCTGCGCCTCGCCGGCCAGAAGCTGCCGATCCAGACGAAGTTCGTGCGGCGCGAGGGCGGTGATCTCTTTGCGGGCTAGAGACCTGCGTGACCTGAACGACGAGGAGCTCGTGCATCGGCTCGCCGACACGCGCCAGGAACTGTTCAACCTCAGGTTCCAGGCCGCGACCGGCGCGCTCGAGAACACCACGCGCCTGAAACTGGCCAAGCGCGAGATCGCGCGGATCCTGACGACGCAGCACCAGAGGAACTCCAACAAGCAGAAGGTCGAGAGCTGAGCATGGCGGACGAAGAGAACATCGAGACAACCGAGGAAGAGACGCCCGCGGTCGACGCCGTGGCCGAGACCGAAGAGGTGTCTGACACCGAGGTGTCAGACACCGTTGCGGAGCCCGAGGCGGCTGCGAACGAGGCCGAGCCCGTGGCTGAGGCAGTCCCGGCGGCCGAGCCGGAGCCTGAGCCCGAGCCGGAGCCCGCAGCGCCTGCCAAGAAGCAGCGCTCACTCAAGCACGTCCCGCGCAGCGCCCGCCGGACGCGCACGAAGCTCGTGCGCGAAAAGCCCAAGACGCGCAAGCCGATCACCCGCACCGGCAAGCCGGAGTCCGAGCTCGGCCGGCGCCAGGAGCGCCGCGGCGTGGTCGTCTCCGACAAGGGCGACAAGACGATCATCGTCAAGGTCGACGTGATCAAGAGCCATCCGAAGTACAGGAAGGTCGTGCGCTCGACCGTCAAGTTCCACGCTCACGACGAGGCGAACACCGCCGGCGTCGGCGACACGGTCCGCATCATCGAGACGCGGCCGCTGTCGAAGCAGAAGCGCTGGCGGCTGGCCGAGATCGTGGAGAAGGCGAAGTGATCCAGCAGGAGACACGCCTCAAGGTCGCCGACAACACGGGTGCTCGTGAGCTACTCTGCATTCGCGTTGCGGGCGGCTCGAAGCGCCGCTACGCGCGTGTCGGCGACATCATCACGGCCACCGTCAAGGCTGCTGCCCCGCAGGGGACGGTCAAGAAGGGTGAAGTGGTGAAGGCCGTCGTCGTGCGGACGAAGAAGCCCTTCGGCCGGGACGACGGAACACTGATCTCGTTCGACGAGAACGCGGCGGTGATCATCGATGCACAGCGCAATCCGCGTGGGACGCGCATCTTCGGGCCGGTCGCCCGCGAGTTGCGTGAGAAGAACTTCATGAAGATCGTGAGCTTGGCTCCAGAGGTGCTCTAGAGATGACGACTGCACTCAAGCTGAAAAAGGGCGACACCGTCCAGATGCTGACCGGCAAGGATCGCGGGAAGCAGGGCCGGATCCTCGACGCGCGCCCGCGTGACGGCAAGGTGATCGTGGAGAACCTCAATCAGATGACGAAGCACCAGAAGCCTCGTCCGATCCGCAACGCCAGCCGCATGGGAGGCACGCAGATCGCTCCGGGCGGCCGCATCGAGCTTGCAAGCCCGGTCGCGGTCTCGAACGTGATGCTCGTCTGCCCGACGTGCAAGTTGCCGACCCGCGTCGGCTACCGCTTCAGGGACAGCAAGGACGGCCAGGTCAAGGTGCGCGTCTGCAAGCGCCAGGGCTGCGGCCAGGAGATCGACAAGTAATGGCAGCGACAGAGACCTACACCCCGCGCCTCAAGCAGCGCTACAACGACGAGTTTCGCGCAGAGCTGCGCGAGCAGCTCGAGCTGCCGTCGATCATGCAGTCGCCGACGGTCGACAAGATCACGCTCAACATGGGCGTCGGCGAGGGCAAGACGGATGCGAAGCAGATCGATGCCGCCCTCGAGGAGCTGACGATCATCGCCGGCCAGCGCGCGCAGGTGCGCAAGGCGCGCAAGTCGATCGCGCAGTTCAAGATCCGCGAAGGCATGCCCATCGGCGTGAAGGTGACCCTGCGTGGCGACCGGATGTGGGAGTTCCTCGACCGGCTCGTCTCGATCGCCCTCCCGCGCATCCGCGACTTCCGCGGGCTCAGTCCCGACTCGTTCGACGGCCGCGGCAACTACTCGCTGGGCATTCGCGAGCAGATCATCTTTCCGGAGATCGACTACGACAGCATCAATCAGATCCGCGGCCTCGACGTCGCGATCACCACGACCGCGACGAACGACAACGAGGCGCGCGCGCTCTTGACCGCCCTCGGCCTTCCGTTCGCTGCCGACGGAGGGATCAGGTAATGGCGAAGAAGTCGCTGAGGGTCAAGGCCGCGAGGCCTGCCAAGTTCAAGGTCCGCAACTACACGCGCTGCAACCGCTGTGGTCGTCCGCGCGCCGTCTTCAAGAAGTTCGGGCTCTGCCGTATCTGCCTGCGGGAGCTCGCCCACCAGGGCGTCATCCCCGGCATGACCAAGAGCTCCTGGTAGGAGGAACAGTGCTCACCGATCCCGTCGCCGACATGCTCACGCGCATTCGCAACGCCAACAAGGCGCTGCACGACAACGCCGAGATGCCGACCTCCAAGCTGAAGGTCGAGATCGCCCGCATCCTCAAGGAGGAGGGCTACATCCGGGACTTTCACGTCTCGGATGCCGGCACGCACCGGACGCTCGTCGTCGAGCTCAAGTACGGGCGCGGCCGCGAGCGCGTTCTCTCCGGCCTCAAGCGCGTGTCCAAGCCGGGCCGGCGGATCTACGCCGGCAAGGATCGCCGTCAGCGCGTGCTCGGCGGCATGGGCATCGCGATCATGTCCACCTCCCGCGGCGTCGTCACGAGCCGCACCGCCGAAGCCGAAGGCATCGGCGGCGAAGTCATCTGCTACGTCTGGTAACGACACGTGTCTCGTATCGGCAAGCGACCCATTGAAGTTCCTGCAGGCGTGATCGTCTCGATCGACCCTGGCCGCGTGACCGTGTCCGGGCCGAAGGGCGAGCTGCGCCAGGACGTGCCTCAGCGCATGCAGATCGCTCAGGACGAGTCGGTCATCACCGTCACACGCCCGACCGAGCGCGGTGAGGATCGCGCGCTGCACGGCTTGACGCGGACCCTGATCGCGAACATGGTCGAGGGCGTCACGCAGGGCTTCGAGAAGCGCCTCGAGATCCAGGGCGTCGGCTATCGTGCCGCCCTCGCCGGCACCGACCTCGAGCTGCAGGTCGGCTATTCGCACTCGGTCAAGATCAAGCCTCGCCAAGGCATCGAGTTCGAGGTGCCGATCCCGACGCAGGTGATCGTGCGCGGCATCGACAAGCAGGCCGTCGGGCAGACCGCGGCAGAGATTCGCAAGGTGCGGCCCCCGGAGCCCTACAAGGGCAAGGGCATCCGCTACGAAGGCGAGCACGTTCGCCGGAAGGTCGGGAAGCGCGCATGAGCCAGCTTTCAGTTCGCGAAGCGCGTTTGCGCCGGCATCGCCGGGTGCGCGGCAAGGTCCGCGGCTCGGCGGAGCGTCCCCGCCTACTCGTGTTCCGCTCGAACCGCGGGGTCTTCGCGCAGCTGATCGACGACGACGCCGGGCGCACGCTCGCAGCCGCGTCGTGGCTCGAGCTGCCGAAGTCGTTCAAGGGTGACAAGACGGAGCAGGCTGCCGAGGTCGGCAAGCGGCTCGCAGTTGCGGCGAAGAAGGCCGGCGTCGAAAGCGTCGTCTTCGATCGCGGCGGCTACCTGTATCACGGTCGCGTCAAGGCTCTCGCCGAAGGCGCACGCGAAGGAGGACTGAGCTTCTAGTGGCAATCGACGTGCAGGAGACCCGCGAGCTGAAGGAGCGCGTGGTCGAGATCAATCGCGTCGCCAAGGTCGTCAAGGGCGGCCGGCGGTTTTCGTTCACGGCGTTGGTCGTGATCGGCGACGAGGTCGATCGTGTCGGCGTCGGCTACGGCAAGGCGCGCGAGGTGCCGCTGGCGATCTCGAAGGCGGTCGACGACGCGAAGAAGAACATGTTCACCGTGCCGAAGCACGGGCAGACGATCACGCACGAGTCGCTGGGCCGCTTCGACGCAGCCCGGGTCCTCCTGCGGCCGGCCTCGCCCGGTACCGGCGTCATCGCCGGAGGCGGCGTGCGCGCGGTGCTCGAGCTCGGAGGCATCAAGGACGTGCTGGCGAAGTCGCTCGGCACGACGAACCCGATCAACATGCTGAAGGCCGCCGAGCAGGCGCTTCGCCAGTTGCGCCGCCCCGAGGAAGTCGCGAAAGCGCGCGGCAAGCAGATCAGCGAGGTCCTGCCCTACAAGAAGCCCGTCGAGCCGGAGGCCGAGGAGGTGAGCACGGGTGTCGAAGTTGAAGCTGACGCAGGTGCGTAGCCAGATCGGCCAGTCGGAGCGGCATCGCGGGACGCTGCGGGCGCTCGGCCTCGGCCGGATCGGCAAGACGAATGAAATCGACGACTCGCCCGTCCTTGCAGGCATGCTGCGCAAGGTCCGCCATCTCGTGAAAGTGGAGGAGTCCTAGGCATGGCCGGTGACCTGAACCTGTCGAATCTGCAGCCGGCGCAGCCGCGCACCGATCGCAAGCGCATCGGCCGCGGTCTCGGCTCGGGCAAGGGCCGCTATTCCGGCCGCGGGATCAAGGGCCAGAAGTCGCGCGCGGGCTCGCATGCCATGCGCGCCGGCTTCGAGGGCGGCCAGATGCCGCTGCACATGCGCACGGCCAAGCTCCGCGGTAACACCTCCGCCGACGCGATGCCGATCGGCCCGTTCCGCACGTACTCCCAGCCCGTGAACCTGCGCGACCTCGAGGCCCGCTTCGCCGAAGGCGAAGAGGTGACCCCGGAGGCGCTGAAGGCGAAGGGCCTGATCCGCTCGATCCGCAAGGACGTGAAGCTGCTCGGCGTCGGCGAGCTGACCAAGAAGCTGACGATCACCGTGCACGGCGCCTCGGCAACCGCACGCGAGAAGGTCGAGGCCGCCGGCGGCTCGCTGACGGTGCTCAAGGAGCAGAAGCCCCGGAAGCCGAAGAACCTGAAGCGGCGTCCCGAGGGCAGGACGAAGGACACGACCCCGGAGGCCGAGGCCGCACCCACCGAGCCCGCAGAAGGCGAGGGCTCCTAAGCCTTGCTGTCCTGGCTCGCCAATGCGTGGCGGGTCCCGGAGCTCCGGCGCCGGCTCCTGTTCACGGCGGGGATCCTCGCCCTCTATCGCATGGGCTCGTGGATGCCCGCGCCGGGCGTCGACTCCGCTCAGATCGAGAGCTTCTTCAACGGCCGTGGCGGCTCGCTGCTCGGCCTCCTGAACCTCTTCTCCGGCTCCGCCTTGTCGCGGTTCTCGCTCTTCGCGCTCGGGATCATGCCGTATGTCACCGCATCGATCATCCTGCAGCTCCTGACCGTCGTCATCCCGCAGCTCGAGGCGCTGCAGAAGGAAGGCGAGGCCGGCTACGCCAAGATCAACCAGTACACCCGCTACCTGACGGTCTTCCTCGCGGCGGCGCAGGCAACGGGATATGCGTATCTGTTCCACACCCAGGGGGCGCTGCCGGCGAACCCGGGCCGTCTCGTGCTGATCGTCGTCACGCTGACCGCGGGCACGATCCTCCTGATGTGGTTCGGCGAGCTGATCACGAAGCGCGGCATCGGCAACGGCATCTCGCTCCTGATCTTCGCCTCGATCCTGACTTCGATGCCCCAGGGCATCAACGCCTGGCTCAACGGCGGCGCGGTCGAGAAGCTCTTCTTCCCGCTGATCGCGATCGGCATCGTCGTCGCCGTCGTCTTCGTCCAGGAAGGCCAGCGGCGCATTCCGATTCAGTATGCGAAGCGCATGGTCGGCCGCCGCCAGACTCAGGGCGGCGCGACCTACATGCCGCTGCGAGTGAACATGGCGGGCGTGATCCCGGTCATCTTCGCCGCCGCACTGCTCGCGCTCCCGCAGACGGTCTCGTCCTTCGCGCCGTCGTCGTCGACGTGGATCAACACGCACTTCTCGCCGTCGTCGTGGACCTACCTCGCCGTCGAAGCCCTGCTGATCATCGTCTTCACCTACTTCTACACAGCGGTCCAGTTCAACCCCGTCGACCAGGCCGACAACCTGCGTAAGTACGGCGGCTACATTCCCGGCATCCGACCAGGCCCGCCGACCGCGCAGTACCTCGACCGCGTCTTGACCAGGCTGACCCTGCCGGGCTCGTTGTTCCTCGCCACCGTCGCCGTCCTGCCGTCGATCTTCATCAAGCACTTCGGCTTCTCTCAGGCGACGTCGCGCGCGCTGGGAGGAACTTCGGTGCTGATCGTCGTCGGCGTCGCGCTCGACACCATGCGCCAGATGGAATCGCAGATGATGATGCGCTCCTACGAGGGCTTCCTGCGGTGAATCTCCTCGTCCTCGGCCCGCAGGGGGCCGGCAAGGGCACGCAGGCAAAGCGCATCGCTTCGGAGTACGGCATCCCGCACGTCTCGACCGGCGACATGTTCCGCGCCGCACAGACCGAAGGCACCGAGTTCGGCAAGCAGGTCGGCGAGATCATGGCAGCCGGCCGGCTCGTCCCCGACGAGCTGACGATCGCGATGATCGAGGAGCGCCTGTCGCGCCCCGACGCGCAAGCCGGGTTCGTGCTCGACGGCTTCCCGCGCAACCTCGCCCAGGCAGAGGCGCTGGACGCCATGCTGGGCGGCATCGGCCGAGTGCTGGACGCGATCCTCTTCTTCAACGTGCCCGACGAGGTCGGCATGGAGCGCGCCCTCAGGCGCGCCGAGCTGGAAGGACGGGCCGACGACACGGCCGACGTGATCGCGAAGCGGTTGGAGATCTACCACTCGGAGACGGAGCCGATCGTCGAGCACTACCGCGCCACCGGCAAGCTCGTGCCGCTGCACGCCGACCGCTCGATCGACGAGGTCTGGTCGGAGATCTCCGATTCCCTGCTCCAGGTCGTCGCATGATCATCCGCAAGTCCGCCCAGGAGATCGACACGATGGCGCGGGCCGGCAAGGTCGTCGCCGAGACGCTCGCGCTGGTCGAGGAGCAGCTCCAGCCCGGCATCACCACGGGCGAGCTCGATGCCCTCGCTGACGAGTTCATCCGCTCACACGGCGGCGAGCCGACCTTCAAGGGCTACAAGGGATACCCGGCCGCCACGTGCCTCTCGCCCAACTCGATGGTCGTTCACGGGATCCCGGGCCGGCTGAAGCTCCAGGACGGCGACATCCTCTCCGTCGACGTCGGCGTGACGCTCGACGGCTTCGTCGCCGACTCCGCCTGGACGTACGCGGTCGGGTCGATCTCCCACGAGGCCCAGCGGCTGCTCGACACGTGCCAGGCGGCCCTCGAGGCGGGGATCAGGGAGGCTCGGCTCGGCAACTCGGTCGGAGACATCTCGCAGGCCGTCCAGACGGTGACCGAGGAGGCGGGGTACAGCGTCATCCGCAGCCTCGTCGGCCACGGCGTCGGCCGGTCGATGCACGAGGACCCTCAGGTGCCGAACTTCGTCTCCGCCTACCGGGGCCCGGAGTTGAAGGAGGGCATGACGATCGCGATCGAGCCGATGATCACCGCCGGTGGGCCCGACGTCTACATCCACGACGACGACTGGTCGATCTCGACCACCGACGGCTCGCTGGCCGCGCATTTCGAGCACACGGTCGCGGTCACGGCCGCCGGCCCGAGGATCCTCACAGGCACAGGGGTCCTGGTACCATGACGACCCGCGCTGCGAGGCGTCTAGCCGCGTGCGCAACCTCACCACGTCTCCGAGGAAACTCTGAATGAAAGTCAGACCTTCAGTCAAACCCATGTGCGAGCGCTGCCGCGTGATCAAGCGGCACGGGCGCACCATGGTCATCTGCACGAATCCTCGCCACAAGCAGCGTCAGGGGTAGATCACAACACATGGCACGTATCGCAGGCGTCAACCTGCCGAACCAGAAGCGGCTCGAGATCGGGTTGACCTACATTTTCGGCATCGGCCAGCCGACGGCGCAGAAGATCTGCGACGCGCTCGGTCTCTCGCGCGACACCAAGGTGCGCGACCTCACCGAAGACGAGGTCGCGAAGCTCCGCGACTACATCGACCAGAACGAGCAGGTCGAGGGTGACCTTCGCCGCGAACGCACGCAGGCGATCAAGCGGCTGTCCGAGATCGGGGCGTACCGTGGCCTGCGGCACCGGCGCAACCTGCCGGCGCGCGGCCAGCGCACGAAGACCAACGCGCGCACGCGCAAGGGCCCGAAGAAGACCGTCGGCCGCGGCAAGAAGGCGAAGTAATGGCGCCTCCTCGCAGAGCAGCGACCACGCGCGGTCGCACCCGCCGCCGCGTCCGCAAGAACATTGCGATCGGCCAGGCGCACATCAAGACGTCGTTCAACAACACGATTGTCGCCCTGACCGACAAGGACGGGAACGTCATCGTGTGGGAGTCGGCCGGCTCGGCCGGCTTCAAGGGGTCCCGCAAGTCGACCCCGTTCGCTGCGCAGGTGACCGCCGATGCGGCGGCCCGCAAGGGCATGGAGCACGGCCTGCAGAAGGTCGAAGTCTTCGTCAAGGGGCCGGGCTCCGGCCGCGAGACGGCGATCCGCTCGCTGCAGGCGGCGGGGCTGGAGATTCTCGGAGTGAAGGACGTCTCGCCGCAGGCACACAACGGCGTCCGCCAGAAGAAGCGGAGAAGGGTTTAATGGCCAGGGATCGTTCACCGAAGTGCAAGCAGTGCCGCCGCGAAGGCATCAAGCTGTTCCTGAAGGGCGAGCGCTGCCTGACCGAGAAGTGCGCCATCGAGCGCCGCTCGTATCCGCCGGGTGAGCACGGTCGCGGCCGCATCAAGCAGAGCGAGTACCTGCTGCAGTTGCGCGAGAAGCAGAAGGCGCGCCGGTATTACGGCCTCCTCGAGACGCAGTTCCGCACCTACTACGAGAAGGCGAACAAGCAGGGCGGCATCACCGGCGACAACCTGCTGCGCATGCTCGAGACCCGCCTCGACAACGTCGTCTACCGGCTCGGCTTCGCCGCGTCGCGCGCCCAGGCCCGCCAACTCGTGCGGCACGGCCATTTCTCCGTCAACGGCCGTCGTGTGAACATCCCGAGCTACCAGGTCAAGCCCGATGACCAGGTCTCGCTGAAGACAGGGTCCGGCGCGGAGCAGATCGTCCGTGACGCGACCGACCTCACCGCCGCTGTCGCCCCGTGGCTCCAGGCGGACCACGACGGGCTCAGCGGGACCGTCTTGAAGTGGCCGGAGCGTGCCGAGATCGACACCCCGGTTTCCGAACAGTTGATCGTCGAGCTCTACTCCAAGTAGAGCTTCGCAAAAGAAAGGACATACGTTGGCAGTACGCGCGACCGATTTCCAGGTGCCGAAGATCACGCACGAGGAAGTGAACGAGAACCGTGGCGTCTTCGTCATCGAGCCGCTCGACCGCGGCTTCGGCTACACGTTCGGCAACTCGCTGCGCCGTGTGCTTCTCTCCTCGCTGGAGGGCGCCGCGGTCACCTCGGTGAAGCTCGAGGGTGTCGCGCACGAGTTCACGACGCTCCCCGGCGTCCGCGAGGACGTGACCGACATCATCCTCAACCTGAAGCAGCTCGTCTGCATCCTCCACGGCGAGTCGCCCGAGGTGGAAGTGCGTCTGACGAAGCGCGGTGAGGGGATCGTCACGGCCGCGGACATCGAGGCGCCCGCCGACCTCGAGATCCTCAACCCGGAGCTCGAGATCGCGAATCTCTCGTCGAAGGGCCGCCTCGAGGTCACCCTGACGATCGGCCGTGGCCGTGGCTACGTGCCCGCCGAGGGCAACCGTGGCCAGGCTCACACGATCGGCGTCATCCCGGTCGACTCGATGTTCTCCCCGATCAACCGCGTCGCCTACGACGTCGAAGCGGCACGTGTCGGACAGCGCACCGACTACGACAAGCTGATCCTCGACGTGACCACGAACGGTTCGATCGATCCGAAGGACGCGATCGCCCAGGGTGCGGAGATCCTCATCCGTCAGCTGGCGATCTTCACCGACCTGGAGAAGATCGAGGGCTACGGCGAATCGGCCGCTCCGTCGTCCGAGGGCAACGGCGAAGCCGCCGGTGTCTCACTCGCCGGCGGCATGGAGAACTTCCCGATCGAAGAGCTCGAGCTCGGCGTGCGCTCGTACAACTGTCTCAAGCGTGTCGGCATCGAGACGATCGGCGACCTCGTCACCAAGTCGGAGTCGGAGCTTGCTGCGATCCCGAACTTCGGCAAGAAGTCGATCGAAGAGGTCAAGGAGACGCTGCAGCAGCACGGCCTCAACCTGCGCGGCGGCGGGAACGGCGCGGCGGAGTAATACGTGCGTCACGCGCGCTCAGGAAAGAAGCTCGGCCGTGACTCGGCGCACCGCAAGGCGCTCTACTCGAACCTTGCCGGTGCGCTGATCGAGCACGGCCGCATCAAGACGACCGTCACCAAAGCGAAGGCCGTCAAGCCGATCGCCGAGCAGATGATCACGCTCGGCCGGCGCGGCGACCTGCACGCCCGCCGGCAGGCAACGGCGTTCCTGCGCTCGCGCGACGTGGTGCACAAGCTCTTCACGGACGTCGCACCGCTGTTCAAGGACCGGCCCGGCGGCTACACGCGGATCGTGAAGATCGGCCCTCGCCAGGGCGACGCGGCGGAGATGGCGTACCTCGAGCTGGTCAACGAGGAGTACGTGGCGGCGCAGCGTGAGGAGCGGACGCCGGAGCCGGTGGCAGCCGCCGAGGCGGTCGACGAGACCGAAGCCGAGGCTGCCGAGGAGCCGGAGCCGGAAGTGCAAGCCGCCGAGGAGCCGGCGGCGGAAGCCGAGGACGACTCAGCCGGCGGTGCCGACGAGAGCGCCGACGATGGCGATGGCAGCACCGCCGACGACGAGATTCAGTAGCGATTTCGCGAAGCTCGTCTCGAAGAACTTCCACCGGATCACCGCCAGCCCCACCAGTTCGAACCCGACCACGACCGCCGCGGTCACGATCGCGACGTGGTAGTCCGGGATCAGGAACGGCAGTGTGTGCAGGATGCCGCCGAGAAACGTCCCGCCGCCGGTGATCAGCCCGCGCATGAGGGGGCTCCCACGCCCTGTGAGCTCCCCCGTGTCCGAGAGAGCCTCGCTGTAGGCCATCGAGATGGCAGCGCCGATGGCGGTCGCGAGGCCGGCGACGAAGGCCGCGTGGGGCTTCTGCGTGTAGATCGCGATGCCGAAGATGGGCGCGAGCGTGGACAGGGATCCGTCGATCAGGCCGACCATCGCCGGCTGCACCCGCTGCAGCAGGAAGTGATGTTCGTCGGACATGAGTAGATTATAAACATCGGATAGCAAGTGACTAGATCATCAGGCATTCCTTACAAGAAAGGTCAGGCCCACCTGACGTGCCACGGCTGAAGCTGACGATCGAGTACGACGGGACCGGGTTCCGCGGCTGGGCGAGGCAGCCCGGGGCGCGCACGGTCGAAGGTGAGCTGCGTCGAGCCGTCGGCGAGCTCTACGGCACGTTCAACGAGCTGGCGGTCGCGGGTCGCACGGACACCGGCGTGCACGCGCTCGCGAACGTCGTCTCCGTCGACGTGCTCGGAGGGCCGCCGGCCGGCCGCGCCGCCGAGGCGCTGAACACCGTCCTGCCGGACGACGTCGCGGTCACGATGGTCGAGCAGGCGCCGGACGGCTTCAACGCGCGCTTCGATGCGCAGGCGAGGTCCTATCGGTTCCGGATCTGGCGGCGGCGCGAGCGGTCGGTCTTCGAGGCGAGGCGGTCCCTGTGGTGGCCACGGCCGATCGATCTCGTCAGGTGGAACCAGAACGCGGACTCACTCGCCGGCAAGCACGACTTCCGCGCGTTCACGCCCACCGAGACCCAGCACCGCACGTTCGTGCGGACCGTGCGGTCGGCGCGGTGGGTCGAGCTGGACGACTCCGTCGTCGCATTCGAGATCACGGCCGACTCGTTCCTGCGCCACATGGTGCGCACGCTGGTCGGCTCGATGCTCGAGGGCCGCGAGCTTGCGCCCTTGCTCGCGGGCCGCCCGCGCTGCGAGGCGGGCGCAACGGCACCGCCGCACGGCCTGTACCTCACGGACGTCTCGTATCCGGACGTGTCTGGGGTCTGACCCCGGCGTGTGACCGCGAGGCTGCTCGCTACGATCGGGCGCGTGCGCTTCCCGGTCGTCCT
The DNA here is from genome assembly GCA_963823265.1 of uncultured Thermoleophilia bacterium. GTDB lineage: Bacteria > Actinomycetota > Thermoleophilia > Gaiellales > Gaiellaceae > PALSA-600. Next base: position 333,174 of record CAWGLA010000005.1, on the reverse strand, counting down.
CTTCGATCTCGACGGCACGGTGATCGACTCCGGTGCGATCATCCTGGCGTCGATGCGCCACGCCGCCGAGACCGTCGTCGGCGGGGAATGGAGCGACGCCGAGCTGATGAAGGCCGTCGGCGGGCCGGGGCTCGAGGCCCAGATGGTCGCGCTCGATCCGGATCGCGTCGACGAGCTGGTGCGCGTCTACCGGGCGCACAACGAGCCGTTGCACGACACGCTCGAGTACTGCGGGAACATGGACGTCGTGCTCGCCGAGCTCAGAGAGCGCGGTCACCGGCTCGGCATCGTGACGGCGAAGCGGCGTGTGACCGTCGCGCTCGCCTTCGCCAAGCTCCCGCTCGAGCATCTCTTCGAGGTGGTCGTCGGCGGTGACGAGACCGCGCGTCACAAGCCCGATCCCGATCCACTGTTGCTGGCCCTCGAGCGCCTCGGCGTGCAGGCTGAGGATGCCGCCTACGTCGGTGACTCGCCGTTCGACATGCAGGCGGCAAAGGCCGCGGGGCTGTATGCGATCGGCGTCAGCTGGGGGCGCATCCACTCGGCCGACAAGCTGCGCGAGGCCGATGTGGTCGTCGATCGTCCCGAGGAGCTCCTTGAGCTCGTCTAGGGCCGCGGAGCTGCGCGACCTGCTCAACCGGTGGCTGCACGAGTACCACGTGCTCGACGAGCCGTCGGTCGACGACGCCACGTACGACCGCGCGTACGACGAGCTCGCGGAACTGGAACGCGAACATCCGGAGCTCGTGACGTCGGACTCGCCGACGCAACGAGTCGGCGCGCCCGCGTCGACGAGGTTCCAGAAGGTGCAGCACCTGACCGCGATGGGCTCCCTCGAGAAGGTGACGACCGACGAGGCGATCGAGAAGTGGGCCGAAGACGTGCGCAAGCGGCTCGGTGACAGCGCCTCGGTCGCCTACGTGCTCGAGCCGAAGATCGACGGTCTCGCGATCAACCTCACCTACGAGAACGGCGTCTTCGCACGCGGTGCGACGCGCGGCGACGGCGAGGTCGGCGAGGACGTGACCGTCAACCTCCGCACGATTCCCGCGATCCCGTTGCGCATGCTCGGTGACGACGCACCGGACCAGATCGAAGTGCGCGGCGAGGTGTACATGCCGCTCTCGGGGTTCCGCGCGCTCAACGAGCGATTGATCGCCGAAGGGAAGAAGCCGACGCCGAACCCGCGCAACGCCGCTGCCGGCTCGCTGCGGCAGAAGAATCCTGCGATCACTGCGAGCCGGCCGCTCTCGTTCTGGGCCTACGGCGTCGGCACGCACGAAGGCGCGGTGCTCACGTCGCACTGGCGGACGCTGGAGTGGCTGCGGGAGCACGGCTTCCCGATCAACCCGTTTGCCGAACGTGTCGAAACCGTCGAGGAGGTCGCCGAGCGCTGTCGGGTCTGGGAGCGCCGCCGCACCGAGCTCGACTACGAGATCGACGGGATCGTGATCAAGGTCGACGACTATGCGCAGCAACAACGTCTCGGTGCACTGCACCAGCGCCCCCGCTGGGCGCGCGCCTTCAAGTGGGCGCCGATGACCGCGACCACCCGGCTGAACAGGATCATGATCCGCGTGGGGCGCACCGGCGCGCTCAACCCATGGGCACTGCTGGAGCCGGTCGAGGTCGGCGGCGTGACCATCTCACGCGCGACGCTGCACAACGAGGAGGACATCAACCGCAAGGACATCCGGGAGGGGGACGACGTGATCGTCCAGCGCGCCGGCGACGTGATCCCGCAGATCGTCGGCCCGGCGGGGCCGCACAGGCGTGGGACGAAGCCCTTCGAGATGCCCGCCAACTGCCCGCTCTGCGGCACCGAGATCGTCAAGCCGGAGGGCGAGGCGATGCACCGCTGCCCGAATCGTGCGTGCCCTTCGCGCGGTCTCGAGTCGTTGATCAACTGGGTGCAGGCAGCGGCCGACATCGACGGTGTCGGCGAACAGCTCGTGCGCCGGCTGTGGGAGCTCGGTCTCGTGCGGTCGCTGCCGGAGCTCTACCGGCTCACGAAGGAGCAGCTGCTCGAGCTCGAGGGCTTCGCCGAGACGTCGGCGACCAACACGATCAGCTCGATCGAGGCGTCGAAGGAGATCCCGTTTCGACGAGTGCTTGTCGGGCTCAACATCCCCGACGTCGGCTGGGTGACGGCGCAGAACCTCGCGCGACACTTCGGGAGCGTCGACCGACTGGCCGCGGCGACACAGGAAGAGATCATCGAGTGTGAGGGCATCGGTCCCGAGCGGGCGGAGGCGATCGCCGAGTGGTTCGCCGACGCCGACAACGAACGGCTCGTGGCGGACTTGCGTGCACTCGGGCTCCGGTTCGAGTCCGGTGACGAGGACAAGCCCGTCGAGGGGCCGCTGACCGGCACGCAGTACGTCGTCACGGGGACGCTCGAGTCGTTCTCCCGCGAACAAGCCCGTGAAGCGCTGGAGGCACTTGGTGCGAAGGTCTCCGACAACGTGTCGAAGAAGACGACCGGCGTCATCGTCGGCGAGAGCCCGGGATCGAAGGTCGCGAAGGCGGAGAAGGCGGGCGTGCCGCTGCTCACCGAGGACGACCTGAAGGCTCTCGTCGGCTCGGGCCAAGCCTCCTAGGGCGCCGAGACGGAGGCGAGCGCGCTCGCGAATCGGTCCTGAGCCTGCTGGGCTGGGCCGATCGCCACGGGCTGCCCGTTCTGGAGCACGGAGAACGCAAACCGGGCACCTGCATAGCCGGAGAGCGCCGACGCCTGGTCGGTCGTGCCCGTCTTGGCGTGAACCGCGCCGCGTGCCGGCCTGAACTGCATGCGGTGCTCGAGCGTCCCGTTCACGCCCGCAACCGAGAGCGCGGCCCAGAACGCGTGGTGGAGGACCGGATCGCCCCAGGCCGAGACGAGGAGAGCGGAGAGCGCGCGGGTGGTCAGCCGGTCGTCGAGCGAGAGGCCCGACCCGTCGACGATCCGGACGCCTGCGAGGGGAACGCCTGCAGCGGCGAGGTCGCGCCGAACGATCGCCGCACCGGCCGCGGTGGTGCCGCCCTCGCCGGCTTCGGCGCCGAGCTCCTTCAGCATCATCTCGGCGGTGAAGTTGTCGCTCTCCCGGTCCATCTCCTGGAGGATCGCCGGCAGCCGAGCCGACTGGACCTGGGCGAGCGGAAGCGCATCCGGGGGCGCTCGCCGCGTTCCGACGGCGCCGCTCGCGATGCCGTGCCGGCGCAGCAGCTGTCGCAGTCGCCCTGCCGCCGCGAGGGCGGGACGGAGCGCGACGTGGTGGTCGTAGAACGCGCGGTCGACCGCCAGAGCGGAGAGCGGCGGCGACTCGCTGATGAAGAAGCCTGTCTTCCAGCCGGGGGCCGTACGGCGTGTGTCGAACCACGACTCGTCGCCGAACACCCGGCCGGTGATGCGCGTGATCCCCTCCTGCGCGAGCTGGGCGGCGAGCCGGTTCACGTCGTCCGAGCTCAGAGTCGGGTCGCCGAAGCCCTTCAGGAAGACATCGCCCTGCCACGTCGAGCCGTTCTGGTGGCCGCGCCCGAGGATCTCGGTGCGAAAGCGATACGAGCCTCCCAGTTCACGCAACGCTGCGAACGTCACCGGCAGCTTCTCGTTCGAGGCCGGCGCAAGCGACAGGTCGGGATTGCGGGCGAACAACAGCTGGCCCGTGCTCAGATCCACCGCCACGGCCGCGGACGTGCTCTTGGCGTAGCCCGGGACGGCGAGGGCCTGGGCAAGTCGTGCGGTCAGCGGCAAGGTCGACGCCCGCCCGGCCGGCGCCACGATCAGCAGGAGCGCGACAGCTGCAAGACCCCTACGCACCCTGCGGATTGTGACCGAGCGAGCGGCGGCCTTGGGCCTCGCTCCGCCGGGGAATGGGCCGCACGGCCCTTGCCGCCGCGGTACCTCGACCGGAGAATCGATCCCGGTAGGCATGACCGACCTCTTCGACCGGATCTCACTGCTGCTCGGCGCTTCGACCCGCGATCTCGACCAGATCGAGCGCACGCTGACAGACGGCTATGCCCGTGCGCTCTCGCTCGAGGCAGAACGCTGGCGCCTCGAACGGCGGGTGGCAGGGCTGAGCCACGGGATCGAGGACGGAGACATCGCGCGAAACGCGCGGGAGCTCGCAGACGTCGCGAAACGGCTCGAGCAGAACGGCGGCGAGTTGACGAGGCTGCGCGGCGTGCTGTCCGAGCTGCGCCGGCATGCCGATGACGTCCGCGTCGGCTCCCCGACGGCCTGAGCCGCGGCTAGACGATTCCGGAGCGGACCGCGTACACCGCGGCCTGGATCCGGTTGTCGATCTGCAGCTTCATGAGGATGTTCGAGATGTGGTTCTTCACCGTCTTCGGGCTGATGTGCAGCTCGAGCGCGATCATCCCGTTGTCCTTGCCGTTCGCGATCAGCTTCAGCACCTCGATCTCGCGGTCCGAGAGCTCCGACTGAATCAACTGTGCTTCATGCGGTGACGCGCTCGATGCGCGCACGCGCTGCAGCACTTTGGAGGCAATCGCCGGCGAGACGAGTGACTCGCCCACGGCCGCGGCGTGAATGCCGCTGATCAGATCCGTGATCGAGGAGTCCTTGAGCAGGTAACCGCACGCACCGGCGAGGATCGCATCCATCACATCGCTGTCCTGGTCCGAGATCGTGAGCACGAGCACGCGCGTCAGCGGCGCGATCATCGAGATCTGGCGCGTGGCCTCGACGCCGCTGATCCCGGGCATGTTCAGATCCATCACGACGACGTCGGGTGCGACCTCACGCACCGCATGGAGGGCGTCGGTCCCGTTGTCACACTCGCCGATGACCTGCACCCCCTGTTCCTCGAGCAGATTGCGCAGGCCCGTGCGAAACAGATCGTGGTCGTCGACGAGCAGGACGCGCGGCTCGGGCGCTTGAGGGTTGTTGGCGTCGTCGGTCAACTCGGCCTAACGGGGCAATTGGGACCGGGCGTCAGTCTAGCCGCGCCCGCGTCAGTGCAAGACGATCGTCACGGTGCGCCGGCCCCACGCATTCGCCTGGGCCACCGTCGGGAACCACAGGTCGATCGTGGCACCGACGATCGAGCCGCCCCGGTCTGCCGCGACGGCTTCCCCGTAACCGGGAATCGTCATGTGGGTCCCGAGTGGGATCACCGCCGGATCGACCGCGGCGACGCCCCAACCGACGGGCAGACCGCTCGCTGTGCTGCCCTGCAGCGCGTAGCCGGTCGCCGACACCGTCAGCGCACGGCTACCGCGGCGTGACACGCGGCAGAGCGTCGGGCTAGAGACGGTCGCGCTGGTGCGCACGAACCTGGCGCTGCGAATCTGTGCGACGTGCGCCGCTTCGACGAGATTCGAGATCTGCTGCTCCGTCAGTCGGCGCTGCGCGGACAACGACGAGATGTACGAACTGCGCTGTGCCCGGGCCCGGGCCAGGGACGCGGCTGTGGCCTCTGCGGCGCGGGTTTCGGCCGTGAGAGCTGCATTCCGGGCAGCGAGGCCGTGTGAGGCCCGGGCGATCGCCTTTCGTGCCCCGGCGAGCTCCCGCAGGATGTCCTCCCCCTGGCCGGCCGCGCGATTCAGGCTGTCGAGGTTCGACAGCGCCTCGTCGAGGCTCTTCGCACCGAGCACGATCTCGAGCGGCTCGACATTGCCTTCCTCGTAGAGGATGCGCAGCCGTTGAGCCACGCGCGCCTGAGAGATGCGCGTGCTTCGCTTGGCAATCGTGAGCTGATGACGCAGGCTCAGGCGCTGCAGGCGAAGCGACTGCGCCTGAATGCGCAGCGAGGTGAGCTTCGACCGTGCGACGGCGAGCCGCTGGTCGAGCGAATAAAGGTCGAGCACCGCTGCTCGCGACTTCGCGACGATCGCGGCATCGTGCGCACGGAGCGACGCGGTGTTCTGGGACGGGTTCGCGCCACCTACCGACGGTGCGATCAACACCACCAACGCGATCACGGCGAACGCAACCATGCGCCGTTGCGGCGTTTGTGCCTGCCCTAGCACGGGGCAGGACCGTACCACAGTCCAGAAGCAGGACGACTGCACTTCGTGCAGAAAAGAACAAGTTTCGCGCACGTTTGTGGCATTCCGCCGCAAGTTTGCGGTCTTCCACGTTGACGCTGATCCGAACACATTGCTAACCTGCCTCCTCGTGACGTACCGGCCCCACCCGGTGCGCCCGTCCCGCCCCCGACTCGGGGGTTGTCATTCGTAGGCTGGGACAGGCGCCGTACGTTCTTGCAGGGATCTGTGTGGCCCTCCTGGCGGCAGTCCCGGCATTTGCGAACCCTTCGATCTCGTCGAAGCGAGCAGAGGCGCAACAGGTCATGGGGCAGCTGCAGCAGCTCTCCGATTCGCTGGAGCACGCGCGGGCCCAGTACGACTCCGCGAACGCCCAACTTGCACGGATTCAGCACGATCTGCGCGAGAACCGGCATGAGCTGCGGATCGCGAAGAGCAACCTCCGCCAGAGCCAGCGAACGATCGCGAAGCGCCTGGTCACGCTCTATACGACGGATCAGGCCTCGACGCTCGAGGTGATCCTCGGAGCAAAGAACCTCGACGACATGATCAACCGCATGGACAGCGCGAAGAGCGTCACCGCAGTCGACACGCGCATCCTCTCGCAGGTGAAGACTTTCCGGACCGCGGTGAAGCGCCACGGCACGTTGCTCGCAAACGCCCGTGCCTCACAGGCGCGAGTGGTCGCCGAACGCGCGGCCGCGAAGCAGTCGATCGAGTCGAAGATCAACCAGCAGAACAGCTTGCTCTCCTCGCTCAAGGGCCAGATCGCGCAACTCGTCGCGGCCGACGCTGCGAGACAGCTGCAGATGGCCCGCGAAGCGCAGGCGCGACTCGCCGCTCAGCAGCGCGCCTCCCAGCAGCAGCCCTCGGCCACGGTCGTGGGCGTCTCCGCAATCGCACCGGCGGCAGAGACGGTTGTCGCGCCCCCGCCGACCCACAGCAACGTCGCCAACGTCGCGCTGTCACAGCTGGGCACGCCGTACGTGTGGGGTGGCTCCGCGCCGGGCGGGTTCGACTGCTCGGGCCTCGTCATGTGGTCCTACGCGCAGGTCGGTGTCTCACTCCCGCACTCCTCGTATGCGCAGTACGGCGCCGGCGTGCCGGTCTCCCGCGACCAGCTCCAGCCCGGCGACCTCGTCTTCTTCGACGGCCTTGGTCACGTCGGCATCTACATCGGCGGCGGCCAGTTCGTGCACGCGCCCCATACCGGCGACGTGGTCAAGATCTCCAGCCTCGACGAGAGCTGGTACTCCGCGACGTTCGTCGGCGCGCGCCGCATTCTCTGAACCTAGAGCCTCAGTCGTACAACGACGCGAACTCGCGGGCGAAGTGGTCGAGGATCACCTTGCGCCGAAGCTTCAGCGTCGGCGTCATCTCGTCCTCCTCGAGCGAGAACTCGCGTGGCAGGACCGTGAAGCGCTTGACCTGCTCGTAGCGGGACCGGTCCGCGTTCACGCTGTCGATCGCGCCTTGCACCGCCTCGTGCACGTCGGCGTCGCTCATGCCCCCGGTCGCATCCGGATCGACGGTGATCAGTGCCGCAACGTAGGGCTTGCGATCGCCGACGACGAGCACTTGTGAGATCACCCGGTGCGCCTTGAGCTCGTTCTCCAGGTTCTGCGGTGCGACGTTCTTGCCTCCGGCGGTGACGATGATGTCTTTCTTGCGGTCGGTGATGACGAGGAACCCGTCTTCGTCCAGGTATCCGATGTCACCCGTGTGCACGAAGCCCTCGTCGTCCAGCGTCGCCTTCGTCGCCTCGGCGTCGCGGTAGTAGCCGGCGAAGACGGTGTTCGAGCGAATGAGGATCTCGCCGTCCTCGGCGAACTCGAGCTCGACCCCGGGCAGCGGCTTCCCGACTGTCCCGAACCTGAAGTCACCCGCCCGGTTCACCGTCGCAGCCGTCGTGATCTCGGACAGCCCGTAGCCTTCGAGGATGAGGATGTCGATCGCGTAGAAGAACTCGGCGATGTCGCGCGAGAGGGGGGCGCCGCCGGCGTTCGCGACCCGCAGCCGGCCGCCAAGCCGCGCCTTCACCTTCGAATAGACCAGCTTGTCGGCGATCCGATGCTGCCAGCGGAGCGTCGCCGGGACGGGCCGCTTCGCCTGTCGCAGTGCGGACACCCGGTAGCCGACGTCGAGAGCCCAATCGACGATCGCCTTCTTTGCGCCCGTCTGGTCGGCGAACTCGCCCACCACGGCCGTGTGGATCTTCTCGAAGACACGCGGCACGCTCGGAAAGAGCTGCGGGCGCACGCGCGGCAGTTCCACCGCCGCGCGCAGAGGATCCGGCAGGAACGCGATCGTGAAGCCGGTGTAGGCCGACGAGAGATGGAGCAGGCGCCCGTAGTTGTGGGCGAGCGGCAGATAGAGCAGCATCACGTCGCCCGGCTCGGTCAGGCGGCCGTCCATCTCGTCGCCCTTCTGCACCATCGCGTAGTAGTTGCGGTGGCGGATCATGCAGGCCTTCGGCGGCCCGGTGGTGCCCGACGTGTAGATGAACGTGAAGAGGTCGTCCTCGCCGATCGAGTCGGCCCGTTCCCCGAGCGCGGCCGGGTGCTCGGCGGCGTACGCTCGTCCGCGCTCCCGCAGCGCGCCGAGCTCCGAGAACGAGATCACATGGCTGACGCCGGAGCCGGCGACCTTGGCGCGCTGGTCGTCGTCCTCGACCAGGACTCCCACGGCCTCCGAGTGCTCGAGGACGTAATGCGTGTCGCGTGCCGAGCTCGAGGCATAGATCGGAGCTCCGACCGCTCCGACCAGCGCGAGCGCGAAGTCGAAGAGCGCCCACTCGAGACTCGTCCGCGCGAGCAGTCCGAAAGCCTCTCCCTTCTCGATCCCGAGCGCCAGAAGCCCGTTCGCGAGCTCGTCGACTGCCCGAGCCGCGTCCGCCCAGGTCACCTCGACCCAGTCGCCGTCCACCTCGTGCAGGTATGCGGGGTCGGGATGCGCGGCCGCGGCCGCGTCCCGCCACAGATTCGCGATCGTCCGGGCGCGGGCCACTTGCGGGAATCTAGCCGCAGGAACACGGCCCGCGGGGGCGAAATAGACCCGCCCTCGATAGGATTCTCCCTGCAGATGCGTACAACCTGGAACGGCTCCGTCAGCTTTGGTCTCGTCAGCATTCCCGTCGGGCTCGCCCCGGCGACGAAACCGGCTGCCCGTCAGTCGGACATCTCGTTCCGGCTGCTCCACCGCGAATGCCTCTCGCCGATCAAGCAGAAGCGCTGGTGCCCGGTGCACGAGCGGGACGTCGAGTCCGACGAGCTCGTGAAAGGCTGGGAGGTGGCCAAGGGCCAGTTCGTGACGGTCGAGGAGGCCGACCTCGAGGCGATCGAGAAGCACGACACGTCACGGTCGATCGAGATCAGCCGGTTCGTGCGCCTCGAGGAGGTCGACCCGGTCTACTACGACCGCACCTACTACCTCGTGCCGGCCGGCGCCGAGGCGCAGCGCCGCCCCTACGTGCTCCTGCTCGAGGCGATGAAGGATGCCGGCGTGGCTGCGCTCGGACGGTTCGTCCTCGCCGGCAAGGAGAAGCTGTGCCTGATCCGGCCGATGGGCGAAGCGCTCGCGCTCGAGACGCTCTTCGTCCACGAGGACGTGAAGGACCACGCAGAGATCGACGAGGCGGTCGCGACCTCCGAGGTCAAGGCCCCCGAGCTCGAGCTCGCAAAGCAGATCATCGCGTCCCTCGCGGCACCGTTCGAGCCGGAGGCGCTGCGCAGCGAATATCGCGAGTCGTTGCGCCAGCTGCTGGAGGCGAAGCTCGCCGGGCAGGACTTCGAGCTTCCGGCGGAGGAGGAGCCGGCCCCGGTCGTCGATCTGATGGAGGCGCTCAAGGCCTCCGTCGCCGCGGCGGCGAAGAAGCAGCAGCCCACGGACGACAAGAAAAAGGCGGCACCGCGCAAGCGCGCTGCCGCCTCTTCCCGCAAATAGTCGTTCGTCTCAGTGCGACGCGGGGAATGCCCCCAGCGCGTGGAGCTGAGCCTGGAACAGCGTCTTGTCGATCTTGCCTTGGTAGATCGGCACGTGCTCCTCGAGGCAGATCCTGATCACCTCGTCCCGGTCGATCCCGACCTCTTTCGAGAGCTCGTCGGGCGTCAGGTGGTTCGCCATTCTGCTCCTTCCACGAAAAAGCCCGCCGCGCACGATGCGCTAGCGGGCTTGGATCTCCAGCTTGTCTGGGCGCAGGGCGGGGATCTTCATACCTCCCGCCTTGTCGCCGTCGAGCTCACAGTACAACGAACAATAATCGATCCAGGTGACGGATGCGACAGATCTTCTGCCCGGCCTCGAAGAGCGGCTCTCTGAGCACCGCGGCGCGCGGATCCGGACCTTCGTGGGCGGCGAGGGGCCGCCGCTGCTGCTGGTGCACGGCTTCGGCGGTGCCGCCTGGAACTTCACCGAGCTGCAGCCGTACCTGCGGGGAAGGCGCCTGATCGTCCCGGATCTTCCCGGGCACGGCGGCTCGTCTCCGCTGCCGGCGACGACGTCGCTCCGGGGCTACGCCGACGCGCTCGCACCGCTCCTCGACGGCCCCACCGACGTCCTGGGGCACTCGCTCGGCGGTGTCGTCGCGCTGCGGCTCGCCGAGCGGCATCCGGCGCTCGTGCGGAAGCTCGTGGTCGCCGCCGCCGCCGGGATCTCGAGCTCGACGCGGCGCGCCGAGCTGACGATCGCCTTCCTGGGGCTCGTCCAGCCCGGCCGGATCGCCGGCCGTCGTGTCCAGCGCATCGCGGGATCGCGCCTCCTGCGACGTGTGGTCTTCGGCCCGTTCGAGGTGTCGAACCCGGACCTCCTCTCCGAGCGCGCCGTGCACGGCTTTCTGCGCGGGCCCCTGTTGCACACGGATGCGATCGGCGCTGGGCTGGCGCTCGCCGCCGACGACCCGCGCCGCGACCTCGAGCGCGTGCGCTGTCCGGTGCTGCTCCTCTGGGGCGCCCGCGACCGGCAGGTGCCGCTCGCGGACGGATTCGAGTACGCCCGCCGGCTGCGCGCGCCACTCAGGGTGATCGCGGACTGTGGGCACCTGCTGATCGGCGAGCGGCCCGACGTGTGCGGACGGGCGGCCCTGGAGTTCTTCGGCTAGCCGCTAACCTGTCGGGCGTCTCGGGGTGTGGCGCAGCCTGGTAGCGCGCTCCGTTCGGGTCGGAGAGGTCCGGAGTTCAAATCTCCGCACCCCGATTACCGCGGGGGAAACGGTGTTTCCCCCGCGTCGTCAGTTCACGATTCGCACTTTCCGCCAGCCGAGCGGCATGAACCAGAGGATTGCCCCGAGTGCCCCGCCGACCGCGAGGATCGTCGTCGGTGCGATTGCCGTGGCGGCGACGGCCGCGAGCACGAACCCGACCGGGGTCAGGCCGATCGAACCGAAGAAGTCGATGCTCGTCACTCGGGAGAGCAGCTGCTCCGGCACGAGCTCGCTGATCAGCGTCAGCCAGGCGGAGATGCCGATCCCGATCCACAGGCCGCGCCAGGTGACCGCGACCACTGCGAGCGGGTACCAGGGCGAGAGCGCCAGGACGACGATCCCGAGGTCATTGATGCCGAATGCCGCGAAGCAGATCGCGACCCGCCGCCGGCGCGGATGCCAGCGCGCCCAGATCAGCGATCCGGCCACCATTCCGGCCGCCATCGAGCTGAAGAGGAGACCGTAGGCGCCGACGCCGCGGTGGTAATGCGACTGCACCACTCCGGGCAGCAGGGCGGTGAACGGCGACATCGCGAGCATCAAGATCACGGTCGCAGCGGCGATGCCGGTCCAGATCCACGGCACGCTGATCACATACCGGAAGCCCGCTGCCAGCTCCTTGCGCAGGCCGAGCTGCGCGCTCGGCTGGATGGCCCGCGGCCGGGCGAGCCAGAGCGCAGCGGCGGAGACGAGAAACGAGGCGCCCTCGATGCCCCAGACGACGGTCGGGCCTGCGGTTCCGTACAGCCCGGCGGCGAGCGCCGGCCCGATGATCGCACTCCCGTTGCGAGCGATGCCGAGCCAGGAGTTCGCCGACGGCAGGATCGGCTGCTCGACGACGAGCGGCACGATGCCGCCGAACGCCGGCTGGAAGAACCCGTCCGCGAGACCGAAACACACCGCGAGGGCAAGAACGGCGGCCAGGTTCAGGTGGCCGGTCGCATCGATGACGACGAAGACCAACATCACCGCCGCGCGGGCCAGGTCGGAGCCGATCATCAGGAGGCGCCGGGAATAGCGGTCGGCGAGCACGCCGCCCCAGAGCAGCGTCGCCAGCATCGCGAGCGACTCGAAGGCGAGCACGAAGCCGAGCGAGCTCGCCTTGCCCGTCAGCTCGGTGACCCGCCACCCGAGCGCGACGATGAACGCAGCGTCGCCGACGAACGAAATCGTCTGGCCGCCCCAGAGCAGACGGAAGTCGCGGCTCTCGAAGGCAGCGAGCGTTCCTGGGCGGGGCTCGGTCACCGCCGGAGGCTATCGTCGGCCCATGCTCAGAGCCGTCGTCTTCGATGTCGACTTCACGATCGCCAGACCGGGGCCCGACCTCGGCCCGGAGGGCTACGTGCGCCTTGGACGGCGTCACGGGCTCGAGCTCGACGCCGAGCGCTACGACACGGCTCGGCGCGCAGCGTTCACGACGTTGAAACGGCACCCGGAGCTCGACCACGACGAGGAGATCTGGGTGCTCTTCACCGAGCGGATCATCGAGGGCATGGGCGGACACGGCGACACGTACGCCGCAGCCGTCGAGATGGAGAGCGCCTGGGCGCACGCGCATCATTTCGAGCTCTACGACGATGCGCTTCCGGTGCTCAACAGCCTGCGCGCATCGGGGCTGAAGCTCGGGCTGCTCTCGAACACCGCGCGGGACCTCGACGAGTTCGTCGCTCACCACGGCTTGAGCGTCGACGCGGTGCTGACCTCCCGCGCGCACGGCAAGACGAAGCCGCACGAGACGATCTTCCGGCGCATGCTCGAGCTGCTTGCGGTCGAAGCCGAGGAGGCCGTGATGGTCGGGGACACGCTGGAGGACGACGTCGAAGGCGCGTGCGCCGTCGGCATGCGCGCGCTCCTCGTCGACCGCGAAGGGCGCTACCCGGACAGCCCCGAACGGTTGGAGGATCTGCGATCTCTGCCGGCAGCGCTCGGCGTCGACCGTCTACAGTCAACGTCGTGAGTTGGCTCATCTGGGTCGTCGCGGCGGTCGCCCTGGCGATCGGCGAGGTGCTGACGCCCGGGCTCTTCTTCCTCGGGCCGGTCGCGCTTGCCGCCCTGGTCGCCGCGGTCGCCTCCCTGCTCGGTGCGGGAGCGATCGGCTCGTTCATCGTCTTCCTCGTGTGCTCCGTCGCGTCGCTCGCGCTCCTGCGGCCGATCGCCCGTCGACACATCCGCATGCCGTCCCTCTCGCGTACCGGGACGGACGCACTTGTCGGTCGCAAGGGCATCGTGACCCATCGCGTCGACGCCGTCGGCGGGCGCGTTCGGATCGGCGGCGAGGAGTGGTCCGCTCGCTCGTACCTCGACGGGGAGGTCTTCGCCGAAGGACAGACCGTCGACATCATCCAGATCGAGGGCGTCACCGCCCTCGTCGCCGAATAGGGGGCCGCCGTGCTGCTGCTGATCCTGCCCGTGGTTGTCGTGCTCTTCGTGCTGGTCGCGCTCTGGAAGACCGTTCGGGTGATTCCTCAGGCGCGGGCGGGAGTGGTCGAACGCCTCGGTCGCTACTCACGCACCCTGAACCCCGGGCTCACGATCGTGATTCCCTTCGTGGATCGGGTCCGGCCGCTGCTCGACCTGCGCGAGCAGGCCGTCTCGTTCGACCCGCAGCCGGTGATCACCGAGGACAACCTCGTCGTCAACATCGACACGGTCATCTACTTCCAGATCACCGACCCGAAGTCCGCAACGTATGAAATCGCCAACCCGGTCAACGCGATCGACCTCCTGACAGTGACGACCCTGCGCAACGTGATCGGCGGGATGACGCTGGAACAGACGCTGACCTCGCGCGAGACGATCAACGATCAGCTGCGGGGGAATCTCGACGAGGCGACCGGCAAGTGGGGGATCCGTGTCCATCGCGTCGAGCTGAAGTCGGTCGATCCGCCGCCTTCGATCAAGGACACGATGGAGAAGCAGATGCGGGCCGACCGCGAGAAGCGTGCGGCCGTCCTGCAGGCGGAAGGGATCAAGCAGGCGGCGATCCTCACCGCGGAAGGCGAGAAGCAGTCGGCGATCCTGAAGGCCGAGGGACAGCGGCAGGCCGCGATCCTGGCCGCCGAGGGGCAGGCGAAGGCGATCGAGACCGTGTTCAAGGCGATCCACGACGGCAACCCCGATCCGCAGCTCCTGGCCTACGAGTATCTCCAGGTTCTGCCCCAGATCGCCCAGGGGGACGCCAACAAGGTCTGGGTGATCCCGAGCGAGCTGACGAAGGCGCTCGGCGGCATCTCCGAGCGTCTGCTCCCCCAACCGGGGGACGGGTCGGATACAACGTAAGGGCGCAACTGCCGATGACCCGGTAGTTGCCCCTTCTCCTGAAGCGTCTGCTCAACACCGTCTTCGTCCTCGCGGCTCTCGTGGTGACGGCCCTCGTGGTGCGGCATTTCGTCCGCTCGGGCTGGCCGCTCCGGCACGCGAACTTCTGGCTCGTCGGGCTCGCCGGTGTGATCCTGCTCGGTGCGTACGCCGCGAAGGCCTGGGGCTGGCAGCGGCTCTTCCGGAGCGGACAGCGCCCTGCCGTGCTGACGCTCGCCGCGGCGGGCGGCGCCGCATCGGTCGGTGGGATCGCGCTCCCGGGCCGCTGTGACGAGGTGATCCGCGTCGCGGTCGTGCGCAGATGCAGGCGTCGCCGCGCGAGCCTCGGAGCTGTCGCGTTGTCCCTGTTCCTGCTGGGGCTGATCGACAGTGCCGCGTTGGCGCCGCTGGCGTCGGTGGCGATCGCGGTCGCACACGTCCAGGGTTGGATGCAGGCGGGGTTGATCGTGGTCGCCGTCGCCGGAGTTGCCGCTGCAGCCGTCGTCGTGACGTTGCCGCGGCTCGCCCGTGTCGGCATGCTCTCGCGGTTCAGGCTCGCCGGCTGGGTCGGCGACAACGCAACACCTCCCCGCGAGGCCGCGTGGGCCTGGGTCGCTGTCGCGACGTCGTGGGTGCTGCGCGCACTGGCGATCTTTGTGTTGCTGGCCGCACTCGGTTTCGGCGTCGACTTCGCTCTGGCGCTTGCTTTCGTGTGCGCCTCGTCGGCGGCCGCCGTGCTGCCGGTTGCGCCCGCGGGTGCCGCTATGCAGGCCGGGGCGGGCGCCGCGATCCTGGTCGCGTCCGGCGTGCACGCGGACGACGCCGTGGCGTTCGGCATCGCAGCACAGGCGCTGCTCATGGCCGCGGGCGCGATGTTCGTGCTCGCGCTGGCCGGGTGGCATGCGCAGGGGCGGCTTCAGCAGTTCGCAGTCGCCGGGCAGCTGCGCAGAACGCGCACCCTCGGGTAACCCTTCCGCCACGTGAGCCGCAGCCGCACGGAGGCGGCGTCGTTGTCGTAACGGAGCTCGTGCAGCTGCATCGACGCGTTGGCGCGGTGCGTCAGGTCGTAGATGCCGGCAGGCACCCTGGTGATGTCGACGTTCTGGCCGTGGAAGAAGGCGGGGTAACGGTCGGTGTAGCCGGGCGTCGTGCCCATGACGACGCGCGTCGCCTCGGGGTGGTACTGGGCGCAGTCTCCGAGGAAGTGCGGGCGGCGCCCCGGCCAGCGGCCCGGTGCGGCTCCCCAGTGGTCTGCGAGACAGAAGCCGCTCTTGCGGTCGCGGACGAGCGTGTGCCCGTCGAGCGTGTGCAGTTCGAAGCTGTCGAAGCGCATCAGGTGCCAGTGGTGATGCGGCGGTGAGTTCGTGTAGCGGAATTGAGCGACGTTGCTGTAGGTGCGCACCTTGCCGTTCGCCAGCCGCACACGCTGCGTGCCGATCATGCGTCTCTGGCCCGGCGTGCGTACGCCGACGAGCTCCGACGGTCCGATGCCGATGTTGTCGACGAGCGACGTGAACCCGAGCAGCCAGCGACCCGGGCCTCCCGCGATCGTCAGGTCGGTCGGTGCGCGTTGGTCGAAGTCCGGCAGCAGCTCACGCGCGCGGGCGGCCGGCCGCCACGCGGGCTGCTGGCCGGCGTGGACGGCGTGCCCGTCCACGAAGATCGTGTTTCCGTTGACCCACGCCAGCGTCCCCGAGGGTGACCAGGCGGGCTCGGTCCCGCTCGCCACCACGTTGCCACGTACGACGATCTCGCCCTCTCGCACGACCGCGAGCTGCCCGTTCGGGCCGTACGCCGGATCCTCGCCCGTCCCCGCAACACGCGCGTCGCCGCCGTACCAGCGGGCGGTGACCACCTCTCCGTCTCGATCGAAGGCGAGTCGTTCGCCGTCCGGCGCCCAGGCCGGATGAGCCCCCGTGCCGAGCCGGCGCTCGTCGAGGCCGTCGGCGCGGATCGTCCAGATCGAGCCGCTGCGGGTGAAGGCGAGCCGCCGGCCGTTCGGCGACCACGCGGGCTGGTCGGCGTCGTCTGCGAGCTCGCCGGTGTGCGTGCCGTCGGCGTCCGCCACCCACAGGTTGCCGCGCGTGACGAACGCGATCCGCTGCCCGTCCGGGCTCCACGCCGGCGCGTAGCCGATCGGCAGTACGCGGTGCGCGCCGACGTGGATCCCGAGCAGCGCGAATGCGAGTGCCGCGAGCCCGTTCACGCGAGCTCGTCGGCCGCCTCGGCGAGCGTCAGCACCGGTCCCACGCAGGTGTCCTGGCCTTCGAGCAACGTTCGCCAATCACGGAGTGTTCGCGAGCGGAACAACTCGGCGAGCTCGGGCAGCTCGGGCTCGTACGCACGGTCGACCAGATCGGGACGTTCGATCAGCCCGCAGAGGTTGCGCCAGAACTTCGGCTCGAGTGCGGCGACGGTCAGATGCCGTCCGTCGGCGGTCTCGTAGATCCGGTAGCACGCGACGCCGCCTGTGAGCAGGCGCGGCACGGGATCTCCGGCCAGCCGGTGTGCAACGAAGCGGTGCGTTGCGTGCGTCATCGAGACGACGATGCGTGCTCCCTGTCCCGAGTGCTCTCGTTCCAACAGCGCCGAGAGCACCTCGATGACTGCGCTCTGTGCGCCGGCTGCCAGATCGGCGATCTGGACGGGAGGCACGGCCGGCGCGGTGTCGGCGAGCGCTCCGGAGTACCCGAGGTAGTTCAGATCGTGCCCGGCGTCCTGCGCGCGCGGTCCCGTCGGGCCGTAGCCGGTGATCGAGCAGAGGATCGTCGTCGGCGGCAACGCGATTCCGAGCCTGTCCCACACGCCGGGGCGAAAGCCCTCGAGCACGACGTCGGCGTCCGCGAGTGCCTCTGGCGGCGGTTCTGCTCGCGCATCCCACGACACGATCTCCTTGCCGTGGTTCAGTGCGCGATACCAGCTCTCGGGCATCAGGTCGCCCTCCGGGGGCTCGACCTTGACGACGCGCGCGCCGAGCCGCTGCAGCTCACGGCTCGCAAACGGGCCCGGGAGCTGGCGGGTGAAGTCCACGACCGTGACCCCGGAGAGCGACCCCATGCGCGCCGATTATGCTCCGTCGCGTGGCCGAACAGACCATCGACCGGCGGCGGGAGCTGCTCGATGCCGCGGCGAGCGTCTTCGCGCGGAAAGGGTTCCATGCGTCGCGGGTCGGCGACATCGCCGAGGAGGCAGGGGTCGCCCACGGGCTGCTCTACCACTACTTCCGCTCCAAGGAGGACGTGCTCGAGACGATCTTTCGCGACACCTGGGGCGCGCTCGTCGTCGAGACGGAGCGGATCGAGGAGGCGGACGGGCCGCTCCGTGAGCAGCTGCGGCGCTTCGCACGCTTCTACCTCGGCTCGTGGTTGGTCACCCCGGACGCGATCCGGGTGCTCGTGCGTGAGATCGCGCGCAGCCCCCAGGTGGGCGAGCGAGTCGACGAGATCCGAGCGGTGTTCCTCGGCCTGGCGCGGATGATCGCGTCGGCGCAGGAGCGTGGTGAGGTGCGCCGGGACTGCGACCCGGTGCTCGCGGCCTGGGTCGTCTACGGCTCGCTCGAGGAGATCCTGACCGGCTGGGTGCTCGGTCAGCTGCCGGGCGAGGAGCATGACGTCGAGCGGGCCGTGTCCACGGTCGTCGACGTCACGCATGCGGGGCTTGCCGCGTGACGAAGATCATCAACCTGCTCACGTGCGAGCTCGAAGCGAATGACGACAGCCCGGCAGGACATCGGTTTCGTGGGGCCCCCTTCGGACCGCAGGTCGGCGCGACGCTCACCGGCTTGGGCGTCTACGAGCTCGAGCCGGGGAGGCGACCTGGCCGTATCACTTCGAGCTCAACGAGGAGGAATGGCTGATCGTCGTCGCCGGAGAGGTGACGCTGCGCACGCCCGACGGCGAGCGCGTCCTGCGCGTCGGTGACGTCGCCTGCTTCCCTGTGGGCGCCGCGGGTGCCCACGCGATGCGCAACGCGGGCGCGTCGACCGCGCGCTTCGCGATGCCGTGCAGCAATGCGCGCTACGGCGACGCCTGCGTGTACCCGGATAGCGGCAAGGTCAAGGTCTCCGGGCCTGGCTTCCAGCACCGTGGCAGGCTGGGCGAGCCGGTCGACTACTGGGAGGGCGAATCGTGAGCGACGTCAACCTCTTCGGCGTCGAGGTGGAGAAGGACGCCGACGATCCCGACGGCTACAACACCTCGTATGCGCGCGTCGGGCCGCTGGTCGGGGCCGAGCAGCTCGGTCTGTCGGTGTACGAGCTGCCGCCGGGCCAGAGCATCTGCCCGTACCACTACGAGAACGCCGAGGAGGAGTGGCTGATCGTGCTCGCCGGCGCTCCGACGCTGCGGACGCCGGAAGGTGAGCAGCAGCTGCGGCCGTGGGACTGCGCGTTCTTCCCGACCGGTGAGGAGGGAGCACACAAGGTGACGAACGGCACCGAGGAGACCGTCCGTGTCTGCATCTGGTCGAACCGCCTGCCGGTCGCAACGTCGGTGTACCCGGATTCGGGGAAGGTCGGCGCATGGCCACCCGGGAAGCTCTTCCGCCTCGCCGACGCGGTCGACTACTGGGACGGCGAGCTCTAGTCGCTGAGCCGGACGCCGGCTCTCCGGCCGAGGACGTGGGTGATCACATGCACCCGTTGCGTGCCCGACGGCTCGTAGGTCGTGTCGATCGCGCGGCGGATCAGTTCGGCCATCGACACGCTCGAGCGCGACGCTTCCCGATCCAGGAACGCGTATTGGGTTTCACTGATGGTGATCTGCAGGCGGTGCGGCACGTGACGTAGCTGTACAGCTACATCACGCGGTGAGTGTGCTCCAGGGGTGCCGGAAGCGCAGAGGCGTTGTGACTAAGCGCCCACGTGGACGGGCGACAGCGCCGGCGCCCACGAGCAGATCGGCGAGGCCTCGCCGCCGCGTCCGTTCAGCCGGCGGTAGCCGAGCGCGTGCTCCGCCTGCATCATCTTGTGGATCTGGGTCGTGCCCTCGTAGATGATCGGGGCGCGGGCGTTGCGGAAGTACCGCTCGATCCCGTACTCGCCCGAGTAGCCGTAGGAGCCGAATACCTGGATGGCTAGGTGCGCGGCCTCGAAGGCCGATTCGGTCGCATGCCACTTGGCCAGCGACGTCTCGCGAGTGTTGCGCTTGCCCTCGTTCTTCATCCACGCGGCCTGCATGACGAGCAGCTTGGAGGTCTCGTAGCCGAGCACCATCTTCGCGATCATGTCCTGCACGAACTGGTACTTGCCGATCGCCTGGCCGAACGTCTCGCGCTCGCGGGCGTAGCCCACGGACCGCTCGAGGCAGGCGCGGACGACCCCGCAGGCTCCCGCCGCCACCGTGAACCGCCCCTGATCGAGCGAGTGCATGGCGATCTCGAAGCCCTGTCCCTCCTCGCCGATCAGGTTCTCGGCGGGCACCTCGAGATTCTCGAAGAAGAGCTCACCGGTCGAGCCTGCCCAGATGCCGAGCTTGTGCTCGGTGTCCTGCGTCGTGAAGCCCTTCATGCCCTTCTCCAGCACGAAGGCGCTGATGCCCTTGTGGCCAGCCGCCGGATCGGTCTTCGCGAAGACGAGCGCATGGTCGGCCACCGAGGCGTACGAGATCCAGTTCTTCTGGCCGTTGAGAACGAACACGTCGCCCTCGCGCCGGGCCGTCGAGCGCATGGCGGCGACGTCGGAGCCCGCGCCGGGCTCGGTCAGACCGAAACACGCGAGCTTCTCGCCCTTTGCCTGCGGCGTCAGCCACCGCTGCTTCTGCTCCTCGGTGCCGTACTTGAGCAGCGAGAGCGAGTTCAGGCCGACGTGCACCGAGATGAGTGTCCGGAAGGCCGCCTCGCCGCGCTCGATCTCCTCGCAGGAGAGAGCCTCGGCCACGAAGTCGAGCCCGGCGCCCCCGTATTCCTCCGGGATGACGATGCCGAGGATCCCGAGCTCGGCCATGCCCTCGATCAGCTCCAGGTCGAGCTTGTGATCGATGTCGTTCTGGATTGCAACCGGGAGCACCCGCTCGTCCACGAAGGTGCGGACGGTGTCCTGGATCAGGCGCTGCTCCTCGGTGAGCTCGAAGTCCATGGCGGCAAGCCTACCGCCGTGACGACCGGCCGTTCGGCCGAGCTGACGGGCCGAACGCGGCGTGGGTTGCCGGGTGGGCGGACGCCCGCTACCCTGGCTGACTGACTCGTCAATCAACACCGTCTTCTCAAGCCACAGGGAGCGTTGACATGGCCGCCACAGAGCAGGCCGTCGCGGGCGGCGTCTCGTTCGCCCTGACGGAGGAGCAGAGGGAACTGCGCGCCCTGGCGCGCGAGTTCGCCGCCAAGGAGATCCGGCCCGTCGCGGCCGAGCACGACGTGCAGATGCGCCATCCGGCCGAGGTGATCGCGAAGGCGCACGGCGTCGGCTTGATGAACCTGCATGTGCCCGTCGAGTACGGCGGGCTCGGCCTCAGTTCGTTCGACGGCATGCTCGTCGGCGAAGAGGTCAACTGGGGCTGCACCGGCATCGGCACCTCGATCAGCGCAAACGGGCTCGGAGCCGGGCCGGTGATCATCGCCGGCACCGATGGGCAGAAGGCGACGTGGCTCCCGCCGCTCCTCGAGGCGCCGATCCTCTGCTCGTTCGGGCTCTCCGAGCCCGACGCCGGCTCGGACGTGGCGCGCATGAAGACGACGGCCGAGCGTCGGGGCGACGAGTACGTCCTCAACGGCTCGAAGACCTTCATCACGAACGCGGGCTACGCCGATTGGACGGTCGTCTTTGCGAAGACGGACGTGTCGAAGGGCCATCGCGGGATCTCGGCCTTCATCGTCCCGATGGACGCTCCCGGTGTGACGATCGAGCAGCACCTCGACAAGATGGGGCAGCGCGCGACGGACACCTCGGCATTCGCCCTCCAGGACGTCGTCGTCCCGGCCGCGAACCGGCTCGGTGAGGAAGGGCAGGGCTTCAAGCTGGCCATGCAGACCCTCGACGTCACGAGGCCTGGGACTGCGATCGGCGCCGTCGGGGTCGCACAGGCCGCCTACGAGCTCGCGGTGGAGTACGCGAAGGAGCGAGTCACCTTCGACCTGCCGATCGCGATGCACCAGGGCGTCAACTTCATGATCGCCGACATGGCAACCGAGATCGAGGCTGCTCGGCTCCTGACCTGGCAGGCGGCGTGGATGCTCGACCGAGGGGAACG
Source organism: uncultured Thermoleophilia bacterium (assembly GCA_963823265.1). Taxonomy (GTDB): domain Bacteria; phylum Actinomycetota; class Thermoleophilia; order Gaiellales; family Gaiellaceae; genus PALSA-600. Next base: position 311,502 of record CAWGLA010000005.1, on the reverse strand, counting down.
TGCGACGCTGTACTCCTCGTTCGCCAAACGATTCGCCGCCGACACGGCCATGAAGGTGACCACCGATGCCGTGCAGGTTTTCGGGGGCTACGGCTACATGAAGGAGTACCCGGTCGAGAAGCTGATGCGCGACGCGAAGCTCTTCCAGATCTACGAGGGCACCTCGCAGATCCAGCGGCTCGTGATCGCCAAGGAAATCTTCCTGCCGCGCGGGTAGATTCGCCGGATGGCAATCGACATCGATCTCAGCGGCCGGGTCGCCTTCGTCACCGGCGGGTCGCGCGGCCTCGGCCGCGCGGATGCGTTGACCCTCGCCCGGGCCGGGGCGGACGTCGTCATCGCGGATCTCCTCGTCGAGTCCGAGCTGTCCGAGGAGACCGACGCCTACGGCCCCCTCGCGACGGTCGCACGGACCCAGGGCCTCGTGGGCACCGAGTCGGCGGCCGAAGAGATCCGTGCGATGGGCCGGCGCGCCCTCGCCGTCCGCTGCGACGTCACCGACCGCGACCAGGTTGCGGCTGCCGTCGCTCGTGCCGTCGAGGAGCTCGGCTCCGTCGACATCCTGATCAACAACGCCGGCACGCTCGACCACGTCGGCCAGTTCGCCGACCAGCAGCCCGCCCTCTGGGAGCGCGACCTGCGTGTCAACTTGAGCGGGGCGTTCAACTGTGCGCAGGCCGTCTGGCCGCACATGAAGGAGCGGCAGTGGGGCCGGATCGTCAACATGGCTTCGGTCGCCGGAACGCTCGGCGGTTTCGGCCAGGCGTCGTACTCGACGACCAAGGCCGGGATCCTCGGTCTGACGAAGACGCTGGCGATGGAGGGCGGCCGGCACGGGATCACTGCGAACGCGATCGTGCCCGGGATCATCGGCACGGAGGCGTTCCACATGGCGAACCCGGCGATGAACGAGCGGATCGCGAGCCGCACGGTCTTCAAGCGGCCCGGCGAGCCGCAGGACATCGCGAACGCGATCGCCTTCCTCTGCTCCGACCTCGCCTCGTACGTCACCGGCATCGAGCTGAACGTCTCCGGCGGCGTCGAGCTGTTCGTCTTCTAGCCCGCGGCCGCCGCCGCTACCATGGCGCAGGCCGTGGCTGCCTCGTCTTCGGCCGTCCGCGGGCGCTCGGTCGTCCGCTCCCGCTTCTGGACCAGGGTCGCGATCCTGGGGCTTGTCGCGGGACTGCTCGCGGTCGGTGTCCCCCTCTTCTTCGCCGGCTCTGCCGACCGGCTCGCCGACGGCACCAAGATCGCGGACATCGACGTGGGCGGAATGAGCCCCCGAGCGGCCCAGAAGCTGCTCGAGCAGCGTTCGGCGGCGCTCGCCACCGTGCCCGTGACGTTCGTCGCAGGCAACCGGACGTTCGCGATCACGCCGCGTTCGATGGGCGTCCAGGTGGACTGGCACACCGCGATCGCCGCTGCCGCCCGCCAGGGGGGCGGCTTCGGCGTCGTACGCGGCTACCGGCGGCTCGAGCTCCAGCTGTTCCCGCAGAACGTCTCACCGCCGATTCGTTCTTACGGCGCCGCGCTCGACTACGAGCTCGGACTGCTCAGCAAGGCGGTCGACACGCCACATCGTCAGGCCGCACTGGTCCGGCGCGGCCTGCACATCACGATCTCTCCCGGTAAGACCGGCCGTGTCCTCGATCGTGCCGGCGCGCGCACCTTGCTCGTCCAGTCACTGGCGTCGTTCTCACGCGCGCCCGTACCGCTGCCCGTCGTGCTCGATGCGCCGCAGGTGACGGTCGCGACGCTGACCGCCGCTCAGAGGCGCGCGTCGCGGATCATCTCCGGCCCGGTGACGCTGGTCTCCGGGCCAACCCGTTTCCGCGTGCCGCGTTGGCGGCTCGCCAAGCTGCTCGATCTCGAGACGATGCGGTTCGTCGGGCCGGCCGCGGATGCGTTCTTCGCGCGCCTCGAGCGCAGGGTCGACCGGCCTGCGCGGGACGCGTCGTTCTCCGTCGACGGCGGCAGCATCAGTGTCGTTCCCGCGGCCACCGGGCTCACCCTCGACGTCCCGCGGTCGGTCCAGGCCGTGCTCGCCGCCGCCGAGCGGCCGCTGAATCGCGAGGCCACGCTCGCGTTCTCCGTCCAGCAGCCCAAGCTCACGACCGCCGCCGCCCAGGCGATGGGGATCAAAGGCACGGTTGGGAGCTACGAAACGGTGTACGGCGGCGATCCGAACCGCATCCACAACGTCCAGCTCGTCGCGCACCTGGTCGACAACAAGCTGATCGCGCCCGGCGCGACGTTCTCGTTCAACGACACCACCGGTGAGCGTTCCGCGGAGAAAGGGTTCCTCGAAGCGCCGGTGATCGTGAACGGCGAGCTGCAGACCGGCCTCGGAGGCGGGGTCTGCCAGGTCTCGACGACCGTCTTCAACGCGGCCTACGAGGCGGGCCTGCGGATCACCGCGCGCACGAACCACTCGCTGTACATCTCGCACTATCCGCTCGGCCGCGACGCGACGGTGAACTATCCGGACACCGACCTGAAGTTCGTGAACGACACGGGCCATTGGCTGCTCCTGCGGACCTGGGTCGGATCGTCGTCGCTCACGGTCGCGCTCTACGGCACGCCTCAGCACCGGAGGATCGAGACGACGAGCGCGCCACTCGTCATCGTTGCGCCCCCGCCGGTGGCCAAGACCGTCGACGCCACCCTGAAGCCGGGGCAGGTCGTCGTCGACGACCCCGGGGCGCCGGCGCAGTCGACCTCCGTCGAGCGGAAGGTCTACTCGGCAAGCGGCAAGCTGCTCTCCGACGAGAAGTGGTACTCGAGCTACCGCTCGACGCCGAAGATCGTGCGCGTCGGCCCGAAGAAGAAGCCGGCCACGACCACCACCACCACGACCACCACCACAACGGGGACCACGACGACCCCTACGACGACGGCGCCGTCGCCTCCGCACTAGCGATCGCCTCCCGCAGCCAGCCCGGCACGCGCGTCGGGCGGAAGGTGGCGGCATCGACCGTCGCGTGCGCCGTCCAACCGTCGGCGATCAGCGTGCCGCTGCGCTCGATCGCATACTCGTAGCGGAAGCGGGCTCCCTTCACGTCCAGGCAGCGGGCGTGCACGAGCAGGCGATCGTCGAACTTCGCCGGCACGAGATATCGGATGTGCGTCTCGAGCACCACCGCCTCGACTCCGGTGTCGCGCAGCCGTTGGTAGCCGCCGGCGTGCCTTTCGAGGTAGTCGATCCGGGCGACCTCGAACCAGACGAAGTAGTTCGAGTTGTGAGCGATGCCCTGTGCATCCGTCTCGGCGAAGCGGACGCGCACCTCCGTTGCGAAACTGAACCCATGCACGAGGGGGCAATGCTCGCAGAAGTGATCGTCGCGAATCAGCCGTGCGTCGTTCTCACCGGTGCGGGCGTCTCGACCGAGAGCGGCATCCCCGACTTCAGGAGCCCCACCGGGATCTGGGCCGACGACGATCCATACGAGGTCGCGTCGATCGACGGCTTCCACCGCGACCCGAGTCGGGTCTGGGAGTTCTACGGCCGGAGGTTGCAGGTGCTCGACGGCGCGCGGCCCAACCCTGCGCACCGGGCGCTGGCGGAGCTCGAGGCGCGCGGCCTCGTCCGAGCGCTGGTCACTCAGAACGTCGACCGCCTGCACGCGGCCGCCGGGTCGCGTGAGGTGATCGAGGTGCACGGCTCGATCGCGACGGCGAGCTGTCCCGCGTGCGGGCGGCGTGAGGAGCGCGAGCGGATTCGCGAGCTGCTGCCGTTGCCGCGTTGCGCGGCCTGCGGGACGGTGCTCAAGCCCGATGTGGTGATGTTCGGCGAGCTGCTGCCGATGGCTGCGATCGATCGCGCAACCGAGCTCGCCCAGGATGCTGGGCTCCTGCTCGTGGTCGGCTCGTCGCTCGAGGTCTGGCCGGTCGCGGGTCTGCCCGACGAGACGCTTCGGCACGGCGGCCGCCTGGCGATCGTCAACCGAGAGCCGACACCGTACGACGACCGGGCGGCACTGGTGCTGCACGGCTCGGCGGGAGGGATACTCGAGGCGTGCGTGCAGACTATGACGTCGTCGTCGTAGGCAGCGGCTTCGGCGGCGCGGTTGCCGCGCTGCGGCTCGCCGAGAAGGGCTACCGGGTCGTGGTGCTCGAAGAGGGTCGCCGCTTCGAGCCACAAGACCTGCCGAGGACGAGCTGGCAGGTTCGCGACTATCTCTGGGCGCCACGGCTCGGCTGCCGGGGCATCCAGCGCATCACGCCGCTGCGTGACGTGCTCGTCCTCTCGGGAGCCGGGGTCGGTGGCGGATCGCTCGTCTATGCGAACACCCTGTACGAACCGCCCTCGTCCGTCTGGTCCGACGAGCTCTGGGCGCAGGAGCTTGCGCCGTGGTACGACCAGGCGCGCCGGATGCTCGGCGTCACGCGGTTCCCGGGCGATACGCCCGCCGACGAGGTGATGCGCGGCATCGCGTCGCGGCTCGGCGTGGCCGAGACGTTCGAGCACGCACCGGTCGGGGTGTGGTTCGGGGAGGACGGAGTCGACCCGTACTTCGGCGGCGCCGGCCCGCTGCGCAACGGCTGCGACCTGCGCGGCGCGTGCATGACCGGCTGTCCACACGGGGCGAAGAACTCCCTCGACCGAAACTACCTCTGGCTCGCCGAGCGCAGCGGCGTGCAGATCCACGCCGACACGAGAGTGCGGCGACTCGTCTCGGAGCGCCATGGCCAGGGGTCAGACCCGGGGACGTGGCGGATCGAGACCAGTCGGGGCGCGCTCCGCGCGCCCGAGGTCGTGCTCGCCGCAGGCGTTCTGGGCACGCTCGGCATCCTGTTCCGGTCGGGGCTCGGTGGGCCGCACGTCGGCGACGAAGTGCGCACCAACTCGGAGGTGATCGTCGGCGCATCGGCGCGCCGCGCACACGTCGACTATTCGCGCGGTGTGGCGATCACCTCGATGATCCGTGCCGACGAGCACACGCAGATCCAGCCCGTTCGCTACGGCAAGGGCTCCAACCTGATGGGCCTCCTCGGGACGATCCTCGTCGACGAGGCCGGCCCTGCCCGTTGGCTCGGCGCCGCCCTGCGCCGCCCGGGCACGTTCGCCCGCAGCCTGTGGCTGCGCCGCTGGTCGGAGCGGACAGTGATCCTGCTCGTGATGCAGACGCGCAAGAACGCGCTGCGCGTCCGGATGACGAAGCGCGGCCGCCTGACGACGCTCGACTCCGACGTGCCGGGAACGATCCCGGTCGCGAACGAGGCCGCGAGGATCGCCGCGGAGCTGGTCGGCGGCGACGCGGGGAGCTCGATCAACGAGGTCGTGCTCGGCACGCCGACGACCGCGCACATCCTCGGCGGCGCCTGTGTCGGCTCCGTGGTCGACCGCTATCACCGCCTGCTCGACGCGCCCGGCGTGCACGTCGTCGACGGCGCCGCCGTCAACGCGAACCTCGGCGTCAACCCCTCGCTGTCGATCGTGGCCCAGGCCGAGCGGGCCTGCTCGCTCTGGCCGAACCGGGGTGACGAGGATCCGCGCCCGCCGCTCGGCTCTCGCTACGAGACGATCGAGGCTGTCACGCCGAGCAGGCCGGCTGTGCCGGCCGGCGCGTTCGCAGCGTGGCGCGCTGCCTAGGAACTACACCTAGGCGGCGGCGCGCTTGACGGGCTTCTCGTCGAGGATGCGTGAGCAGGACGTGCACACCTGCTGCTCGATCTCGTACGGGACGCCCGATCGCTGCATGAGCACGTGCACGCGCTTCGCGACGTGCTCGTGGATGTTCGTGGGCTGCCGCATGGTCATCGTCTTCTCACAGTAGTGGGCAGTGCATCGAATGAATAGACCGAACGGGTGAACAAGGTGTCGACCGTCGGTGACAATTCAGACGAGCGCCGGCAGCGAAAGTTGCACGTGCTCCTCGAGGCCGGAGAGCCCGACCCCGACGAGGCGCAGCGGGCCGGGCCGGTCGCGCAGCGCGCGGTCGAGGAGTGAGCACGCGAGCTCCCCGATCCGTGCGGCGTCGTCCGTGCCGACCGGCAGCGAAGTGGAGCGGGTCCGGATCGCGAAGTCCGGATAGCGCACCTTGGTCGTGACCGTGCGGGCGACCTGGTCGCGGCCGCGAAGATGGTCTGCGAGCCGCTGGGACATCCGCCGGAGCTCGTCGTGGAGGCGCTCGGGGTCGGAGATGTCGCGGGCGAAGGTCTCCTCGAGCGAGACCGAGATGCGCTCCGTCGAAACCGCGAGCGGCCGGGGATCGATCCCGCGTGCCCGGTCGCGCAACTCGCGACCTACCTTCCCCCGGAGCACCTGACGCAGGTCGTCGTCGGTCATCGCCGCGATCTGGCCGATCGTCTCGATCCCGAGCCGGACGAGACGCTCCTCGGCCCGCGGGCCGACCCCGGGGAGGATCCGGATCGGGAACGGCGCCAGGAACGCTGCCTCGCGGCCCGGACGGACGACCGTCAGCCCGCCCGGCTTGCGCCGGTCGGAAGCCACCTTCGCGACCACCTTGGACGTCGCGACGCCGAGCGAGCACGAGAGCTGGGTGCGCGCCCGCACGACGGCCTGGACCGCCTCTGCGACCGCACGCGCATCGTCGAAGGCGGGCGCGACCTCACCGAGGTCGAGGTAGCCCTCGTCGATGCCCGCCTGCTCGACCGTCGGCACGATCTCGCGGATCGTCGCCCAGACCTCGCGCGAGTAGTCGCGGTAGAGCGAGTGCCGCGGGCGGACGAACACGGCGTGGGGGCAGCGGCGAAGCGCCTCCGCCGCCGACATGGCGGAATGGATGCCGAAGCCGCGCGCCACGTAGTTGCATGTCGCGACCACGCCGCGCCCGTGCGGGTCGCCGCCGACGATCAGCGGCACCTGCCGCAGCGACTGGTCCTCGAGCTCCTCGACGGCCGCGAAGAACGCGTCCAGGTCGAGGTGCGCGACGATCATGGGAGGAGCGTAGAGATGCGTGTGGCGGTGGCGGGCATCCCGGTGCCGGCCCGGTGCGGGTGATAATCCCCGGGTGGCTCGTCTCCTGACGGTCGTCTGCCTGCTCGCATTCGCGGCGGGAGCAGCTGCGTGGCGCCTCGCCGACGTCAAACCCGATCCGAACGTGCAGGCGATCGCCGACGGCTGCCAGCGCGACACTACGAAGATCTACACAGGGCTCGCGCCCAACTGGGCGTACGTCAACGACCGGGACTTCCCGTCAGCCGGTGCTCCGCCCGCGGCGCAGTGGGTGAGCGGGACCGTCAGAGGCGCGGCCGGCCTGCTCGCCTCGCGCATCGCGAGCTCGGACGACCCGATCACCCACCATTCGTACGACGTGAACATCGACGTCACGGTCGACCGGCCGGACGACTTCCTGACCGGCGTCTCCCGCGACGGCACGTCCGAGCACGGGACGATCCACATGGAGCGCGAGTCGTCGTCGTTCCCCGAGTGGGCGTGGCCCGGGCCGGGCGACCACGTTCGGGCGCTGGGCTCCTGGGTCTGGGACTGCGACCACTACCAGCCGAACGGCGAGAAGACGGAGTTTCACCCGTTCCGAGCAGCCTGGATCGTGCGCCCAGCCTCGCCCCGGGCCGCCCGGCTCACGTCGGAGGGCGATCTGTTCGTCTCGACCGACGCGACTCCGGCCGGCCGGGAAGCGGAGTGTGCGCACGAGACGAAGGGCTCGGATCAGTTCAAGTCTTGCGCGCACGCCTACCCCGACTGGTTGTCGGTGAACGGCAACTACGCGTTCGACCTGCCGGCGCCGAGCGCGAGCTGCGCGCATCCGTCGCTGCGAACGGTCGACCGCTCGAGCTTCGACCCGCCCCGGGTTCGAGCGGCCTGGACGGGCAGGGCCTGGCACGTCACGTTCTCGGTCGCCGCGACGGAAGGCAAGCGCGTGCTCGTGGCACGGCAGTTGTTCGCGGCCTGCGGCAACTCGCCGGGGCTCGATCACCTGCGGCTGCACTTCGACAGGCTGCTGGTCCGCCGTGCCATGGACCCGAGCTGCCCGCCGGACAAGCCCACCTGCCCCGCCGCGGGCGAGTCGTCGCTGCTCGGGCAGATCACGGCCGGCCCGGGCGAGTGGCAACTGATGTGGAGCGTCGACGGGATCTGGGGGCGCTGGCCCGGGACGCTCGCTGCGCATGACGGCTCGGTGTTCACGGGGAAGCAGAGCGTCGACTTCTACGTCGCGCCCGGCAGGCCGTGGACCTTCGTGACCCTGGCCCGAGAGTGCGATTTCGGCGCCCTGCCGGGGTGGGACGGCCCGGGTCATCCCACGGCGCCCTGCCCCGTCTCGAACGAGGTCGGCAATGCGAAGGGCGACGACTACCCCGGAGCCATCACACTGACGTATCGCAGTGCAGCGATCGGCCGTCATGTCACGAACGCAACCACCGGAGGCTCGACCTGTCCGCCGTCGAACATGGAGGGGTGCTACCAGCTCACATACACGGTCAGCCGTGTGCCCTAACGAAGAAAGGAACGAGATGACCAAGAGCACGATCGACCGTCTCACCTCGCTCGGCGAGGAAGTGATCGGCAAGGCGTCGCAGAACCCGACTGCGAACCGCGTTCTGCAAAGCGCGATACAGATGAAGGAGCGGGTCGACGATCTCTCGAAGCGCGTCCGCGGCCTCGAGGCGATGGAGAAGCAGATCGCCGAGCTCGAGAAGCGGGTGGCGAAGCTGGAGGGCGCGGTCAAGCGCGCGGCCAAGCCGAGCGCGCCGGCGAAGCCCCCTACGCAGGAGTAGGCACGCGCACCCGGAGGGCGCCGGGCACGAGCTCGAACACTGCCGGGGTCGTGCCGACCTGCTCGCCCTCGACCTCGATCGGCAGGTGCTCTGCCGCGTCGACGTCGACCCGTTTGCTGCGCAGCACCTCGACCTTGGGATGGTCGACGTGCTTGCCCTTGTAGATCTTCGGAGCGGTGGTGAGGAAGTCCAGCTTCCCGACGTCGCCGATCAGCACGACCTCGAACAGGCCGTCGTCGGGCTGCGCGCCCGGGGCGAGCATCATCCCCCCGCCGTGCCAGACGCCGTTCGCGACGATCACGTCGTGCATGCGGCCGCGACGCTCGGTGTCGTCGAGCCGCACCGTGACCTCCGTGTTCTCCCACTCGAGGAAGACGCGCGTCAGCGCATAGAAGAACGTCGCCTTCCCGCCGAGCGCCTTCGACATCCCGTTGACGCGCTGGGCGACCGCGCCGCTCATGCCGACCGAGCCGACGTTCGCGAACCAGCGCTCGGCGTCCTCGCCGCCCCAGGTGCGGTGGCGGACGAGCCCGGCGTCGATCGTCCGCGGCCGGCCGTCGCGGGCGACGCGCACGGCGTCGTCGAACGCGGTCGGGATGCCGTACGTGCGGACGAAGTCCATCCCGGTCCCGATCGGGATCGTCGCCAGCTCGACATCGCGGCGGGCGATGCCGTTCACGACCTCGTTCAGTGTCCCGTCGCCACCGACCGCGACGACCAGCGCCGCGCCGCCGTCGACAGCGGCCGCCGCAAGGTCGATCAGGTGGCCCGGCCGCTCCGAGAACAGCGTCTCGCCGGCGAGGCCGAGGCGCGCCGCGCGGTGGGCGAGCTCGGGCCAGCGCCTGCCGGTGGCGCCGCCGTCCGACGCGGGGTTGACGAGGAAGACGGTCTCGGAGCTAATGGGAGATCGCGACGTCGAGCGCGATCTTGGTCATGCGATCGACCGACGCGCGCAGGTCGTCGTCCGAGATCCGCTTGAACTCGCCCTCCACGACGATGTCGCTGACGGTGAGCAGGCAGCCCGTCTCGACGCCGCGAATCGCGCCGACGGTGAAGAGCGCGGACGCCTCCATCTCGACGGCGAGGACGCCGCGCTTCGACCAGCGCTCGTACTGGCCCTCGTCGGGGTTGTAGAAGACGTCGCTCGACACGATCGGGCCGACGTGGAGCTCCTGGCCGATCTCCTTGGCCGTGTGGACTGCACCGTGGATGATCGACCACGAGGCGGTCGGGCAATGCGGCTCGTTCCCGACGAGATGCATCGCCGTCGAGTCGGCCGGCACCGCGGTGAGCGCGACGATCAGGTCGCCGAGCTGATGGTGGGGCTGGAGCCCGCCGCAGGTGCCGACGCGGATCAGCTTCTTGCAGCCGAGCTGTACGAGCTCCTCGAAGACGATCGTCGCTCCCGGGCAGCCCATGCCCGTCCCCTGCACCGAGACCGGCTTCCCCTTGTACGTGCCCGTGTAGCCCAGGAGGCCGCGCTCGGCGTTCCGCTGGACGACCTCGTCGAGATAGGTCTCTGCGATGTACTTCGCCCGCAGCGGGTCGCCGGGGAGCAGCACCGCGTCGGCGTACTGTCCGGGCTCGGCGCGAACGTGGATCGGCACCGGGGCAGCCTATACAAGCCCGTCTGTAGGAGACTTCGCATATGAAGACGGTTGAACCGACGCGCGACCAGGTGCTCGCATTCTGCGCCCGGGACCCCGTCGAGCGGGTCTTTCTCGAGGACGTGGCGCGGCGCGGCCTCGGGAGGTTCCTGGCGGTCACCGGCGACGACGGCGAGCTCGGTGCGCTGTGCCACGCCGGCGCGAACCTCGTGCCGTCGGGCGTCGGCTGCGGAGCCTTCGCGGCGGCTGCCGGCAACGCCCGCTCGCGGATGATCATCGGCGAGGCGGGCGCTGTGACCGACCTCTGGGAAGCCGCGCGCGGCCTGTTCCCCGAGCCGCGAGAGGATCGCCCGCACCAGCCCGTCTACACGATCGACGAGCCGCCGGCGACCGGGGACACCGGCCTGCGCGCCGCGACGCCGCACGACCTCGACCTGCTCGTGCCGGTGTGCGCGGCGGCACACGAGCTCGAGCTCGGCATCGACCCGCTGGCGCGCGACGCCGACAGCTTCCGCTGGCGCACGGCGGCCCAGATCGACGAGGGCCGCTCGTGGGTCTGGCTGGAGGACGACGTCGTGCTCTTCAAGGCAGAAGCCTCCGCGTGGACGCCGCAGGCCGTGCAGATCCAGCAGGTGTGGGTCGACCCCGGGGCGCGCGGGCGCGGGCACGGTGCGAGGGGGTTGCGAGATCTCTGCCGGCTCCTCCTCGAAACGACGCCGAACGTCACCCTCTTCGTCCGCAGCGAGAACGCGCCCGCAATCGCGCTCTACGAGGCGATCGGCATGCGCAGGGTGCTCGAATACCGCAGCATTCTGTTCTGAGCCCGCGCATGCTCTAATGACCGCCTGGAACTGCTCGCGCGGATCGAGAGCAATGTCCGCCGGCACGATCTGATCGCGCCGGGAGGCCGGGTGCTGTGCCTCGTCTCGGGCGGCGCCGATTCGACGTGCCTCTTCCACGCGCTGCGCGAGCTCGGCTACCGCGTCTCGGCGCTCCACGTCGACCACGGCCTGCGCGGCACGGAGTCGGACGCCGACGCCGCCTGGTGCTGCGAGCGTTTCGAGGCCGACGTCGTGCAAGGAGCGGCCCGCTGCGCCACCGAGGCCGCGCTGCGCGATGTCCGCTACTCCTTTCGGACCGGTGAGCTGCGCGCGACCGGCCACACCCTGTCGGACCAGGTCGAGACGATCCTCTACCGGCTCGCCGCGCGAGGCACGACCAACGGGATCGAGGTGCGGCGGACGGACGGCGTCGTCCGGCCGCTGCTCTGCGTCTGGCGCGAGGAGACCGAGGAATACTGCCGCGAGCGCGGGCTCGAATGGCGCACCGACTCCTCCAACCCCGACACGCTGCGCGGCGTGATTCGCAACGAGATCCTGCCGCTGCTCGAACGGATCCATCCGGCGGCCCGCGAGAACGTGCTGCGCGTCCTCGACGAGCGGCGCACCATGCCGCCGGCGCTCGCGGAGCTGCTCGGCTCGCCCGCCGGCTCGAAGCGAATCGACCTCGGCGCAGGGCTGCAGATCGTGCGCGAGTACGACCGTGTCTGGCTCGAGTCCGGCCCGCGCGATCTCGACGGCGCCGTCGAGTGGGGCGCGTGGCGGATCGAGTCGCGAGTGCCGGGGCTCAAGGTACGGGGCTGGCGGCCGGGCGACCGGCTGGTCGGCCGGACGAAGAAGGTCCAAGATGTGTTCGTCGATGCAAAGATCCCGCGCTCCGATCGCGAAGGCTGGCCGCTCGTCGTCCGCGGCGACGAGGTGGTCGCGGTCCCGGGGATCGTCGAGGCGGAGGGGGTGATCGCGACTCGTGTCGCAGACTGAGCTGGAACGTGGGGTGGGAGAGATCCTGATCGACGAGGACCGTCTGCAGGACCGGATTCGCGAGCTCGGCGACGAGCTCTCGCGTGACTATGCGGGCCGCGAGCTGCTACTCGTCGGAGTGCTCAAGGGGGCCGTGTTCTTCATGGCGGACCTGATGCGCTCGCTGACCGTTCCGTGCGAGATCGACTTCATGGCGATCTCGAGTTACGGGGCCGCCACCGACTCGTCGGGCGTCGTGCGGATCCTCAAGGACCTGGACATCAACATCGAGGACCGGCACGTCCTCGTCGTCGAGGACATCATCGACTCGGGGTTGACCCTGTCGTATCTGCTTCGCAACCTGGAATCCCGGGAGCCCGCCAGCCTCGAGATCTGCGCGCTGCTGACGAAGCCGGACCGCCGTGAGATCGACGTTCCCGTGCGGTATGTCGGCTTCGAGATCCCGAACAAGTTCGTGATCGGCTACGGGCTGGATTTCGCCGAGCGCTACCGGAATCTGCCCTATGTGGGCGTCCTCCACGCCGATTTGCTCCCGGAAGGGGTCTGACCCCGGTCACGGAAGGGTTATGCCGCTAGCCCCGAGAACATCCACTTGGCTACCCTGAGCGAAGACATTCCGTGAATCGCTTCTTCCGCAGCGCGTTTTTCCCGCTCATCGTGATCGTCTTGCTGGTCTGGCTGGCCAGCCAGACCTTGATCCCGAAGCACTCGAACGCGGTCAAGCGGACGTACTCGGACGTGATCACGCAGGCGAAGACCTCGCCGGCCGACTTCCAGACGGTCACCTTCAATCCCGCGAAGCGCGCGATCAACGTCAAGTTCGCGAACGGCAAGTCGACGACGGTCCACTACCCGAGCGACCAGTCGCAGGTGCAGTTCCAGGACGTCCTCCAGAAGCAGAACATCAACTTCGACTCGAAGGGCACCGGCGGCTTCTCGTGGACGGCGCTGATCGGGTCCTTCCTGCCCTTCCTGCTGCTGATCGGGTTCTGGATCTTCCTGATGAACCAGGTGCAGGGTGGCGGTTCGAAGGTGATGAGCTTCGGCAAGTCGCGCGCGAAGCGGATGGCGCCGGACTCGCCCAAGATCGGCTTCAAGGACGTCGCGGGTGTCGACGAGGCCGTCGAGGAGCTTCAGGAGATCAAGGAGTTCCTCGAGAACCCGAAGAAGTTCCAGGCGCTCGGCGCGCGCATCCCGAAGGGCGTGCTGCTCTACGGGCCTCCAGGCACCGGCAAGACGCTGCTCGCGCGCGCCGTCGCCGGCGAGGCGGGCGTGCCGTTCTTCTCGATCTCCGGCTCCGACTTCGTCGAGATGTTCGTCGGCGTCGGCGCCTCTCGTGTCCGCGACCTGTTCGAGCAGGCCAAGCAGGCGTCGCCGTGCATCGTCTTCATGGACGAGATCGACGCGGTCGGCCGTCATCGCGGAGCCGGCCTCGGCGGCGGCCACGACGAGCGCGAGCAGACGCTCAACCAGCTGCTCGTCGAGATGGACGGTTTCGAGATGAAGGACAACATCATCCTGATCGCGGCGACGAACCGGCCCGACATCCTCGATCCGGCGCTGCTGCGCCCGGGCCGCTTCGACCGCCAGATCGTGGTCGACCGGCCCGACCGCAACGGCCGCCGCAAGATCCTCGAGGTGCACTCGAAGGGCAAGCCGCTCGCGTCGTCGATCGATCTCGACTCGCTCGCCGCCGGCACGCCCGGGTTCACCGGTGCCGACCTGGCGAACCTCGTCAACGAGGCCGCGCTGCTGGCAGCGCGCCGTGGCAAGAAGGTGATCGAGCAGGAGGAGTTGGAGGAGGGGATCATGCGCGTGATCGCGGGCCCCGAGAAGAAGGCGCGCCTGCTCTCCGAGAAGGAGCAGCGGATCACCGCGTACCACGAGATGGGCCACGCGCTCGTCGGGCACTACCTCGAGAACACCGACCCGATCCACAAGATCACGGTCGTGTCGCGCGGGCAGGCGCTTGGCCTCACCGTCTCGCTGCCGACAGAGGACCGGTACCTGACCACGCGCAAGGCGCTGCTCGAACAGATCGCGATGACGATGGGTGGGCGCGCCGCGGAGGAGATCGTCTTCAACGAGGTCACGACCGGCGCCGCGAACGACATCGAGAAGGTGACCGCGACGGCCAAGCAGATGGTGATGCGGTTCGGCATGAGCGAGAAGCTCGGCCCACGGGTCCTCGGTCGTGATTCCGGTATGCCGTTCCTCGGGCGCGACATGGGCCACGAGCCGGACTACTCGGACGAGGTTGCCCGCGAGATCGACGACGAGATCCGCCGCATCATCGAAGAGGGCCACGACATCGCCACGCGCGTGCTGCGCGAGCACATCGACGACCTGCATCGAATCTCGCAGATCCTGATCGACCGCGAGACGATCGACAAGGAGCAGTTCGAGCGGCTGCTCGCCGGCGAGCAGGAGGACGCGGTCTTCCCGGATCCCGAGCCCGAAGAGGCCGAGCCGGCCAAGGAGCCGGAGCGTCGTCCCGCCCCCGCGAAGCCGCGGCCGTTCCCGCTCCCGGGCGGCGCAGCCATGCAGCCGCCAGAGCCTGAAGCGAGTTAAGGCTCGACTCCGGCGCGTCCGGTCGAAGGACAAGGGGACCATGACCACGCTGGCGGACCGCCCGAACACCGCGCTCCTCGTCGTCGACGTGCAGAACGGCGTCGTGGCCGGCGCACACGAACGCGACGCGGTCGTCGCGAAGATCGGCAGCCTCGTCGAGCGGGCGCGGCAGGAACGCGTTCCCGTCGTCTGGGTCCAGCACTCGGATGAGGGGCTCGCGAGCGGGAGCGATGAGTGGCGGATCGTCCCCGAGTTGGCTCCAGGTGAAGACGAGCCGCTCGTCTCGAAGAACCACGGCGACTCCTTCGAGGACACCACCCTCGAGACCGTGCTCTCGGGCCTCGGGGTCGGACGACTCGTCGTCGTCGGCGCACAGACCGATGCGTGCGTCCGCTCGACGCTGCACGGCGCATTCGTCAGGGGCTACGACGCGACGCTCGTCAGCGATGCCCACACGACGGAGGACCACACGGTTTGGGGGGCGCCGCCGCCCGACCAGGTGATCGCCCACACGAACCTGTACTGGACCTACCAGACGGCTCCGGGGCGAACGGCCGGCACGGTCGCGACTCAGGATGTCGACTTCGGCAGGACGCCGCAGCCGTGACCCGCTCAGCGGGCCGAGTTGACTCCAGGGGGACCGCTGGTCGAGACTCTGCGGCTGCGGGGTCAGCGACGAAGGGAGTGGAGGAGAAATGGCACAGACGAGGAAGCGATTCGACTCGCCGGAAGAGACTCGTGTCTTCACCGACGACATGGGCAAGGTCGACATCGTGAGCGTCGGAGACCTGCAGATCGGGCGTGGGGTCTTCGAGCCCGGCTGGCGCTGGTCGACCCATGTGAAGCCGCTCGCCGGGACAGACTCCTGCCAGGCGGTGCACACGGGCTATGTCGTCGAAGGGCGAATGGCCGTCCGGATGGACGACGGCGACGAAGTCGAGTACGGGCCTGGCGATGCGTTCCACATGCCCGCCGGTCACGATGCCTGGATCGTCGGCGACGAGCGGTGCGTCCTGATCGACGTCACGGGGATGTCCAACTACGCCAAGCCCGCGTAGCGCCCGGCCGAAATCTCGGCTGTGTGAGCATCCGAGTGGGTGACGAACGGCCGCCGATCTGCCCGGCGTGTGGCGTGACCATGGTCCCTGCCGCACTGAGCGCGCGGGCTGGGCTCGCCGTCGACTGGATCTGCGTGGAGTGTGAGGAGATGGGAGACCCCGTCGGCTCCTGACCGGAGTCGCCAGCCGATCCGCGCGGGATAGTTGGGCTCGTGACAGGGCTCGCCTCGCCGCTGCTCGTTCTCGTCTTCATCGCGGCAGCAGGCGCGACCTGGATCGCAGGCATTGCCCTCTCGAAGACGACCGATGCCCTCGACGTGCGGCTCGGCCTGGGTGACGAGCTCGGCGGCCTGCTCCTGCTCTCCGTTGCGGGCAGCCTGCCCGAGCTGGCGATCACCGTCTCGGCCGCGGCCCAGGGGAACCTCGGCCTCGCGGCCGGCAACCTGATCGGCGGCATCGCCGTGCAGACCATGGTGCTCGTCGTCTGCGACTTCGCAGTTGGCCCGAAGCGGCCCTTGACCTTCCTCGTCGGCGCGCTCAGCCCGGTGCTCGAAGGGCTGCTCGTCGTGCTGGTCGTGTCGGGCGTCCTGATGGGCGCGCTCCTGGCGCCGTCGACCGCGATCGGGGGCGTCGTCAGCCCCGCCTCGATCGGGATCGTCGTCGTCTGGACGCTCGGTGTCTACGTGATCAACAGGGCTCGCAAGAAACCGCGTTGGAGCATCACCATGGAAGGCTCCCGTCCGGGACGGCGCCACCATCGCGAACCGCACGACGTTGCCGCGCATCCATTCGCGAGTCGCAGGACGGCCCAGGTCGGCGGGATCTTCGCCGGGGCCTGCGCCGTGACACTGGGCGCGGGAGTCGCCCTCGAGATGTCGGGAAACGCTCTCGCCGACCGGGCCGGGATCAACGGCGTCGTCTTCGGCGCGACGATCCTCGCAGGCGCGACCGCGCTTCCCGAGATCAGCTCCGGCATCGCTGCGGTCCGGCTCGGCGACAACGCGCTCGCCCTCGGAGACATCTTCGGCGGCAACGCATTCCAGCTCTGCCTGTTTCTCGTTGCCGACCTGGTCGCCGGCTCGCCTGTGCTGCCCACCGCCGGCAGTCAGAATGCCTGGCTCGCCTCGCTCGGGGTCGGGCTCACGGCGATCTTTGCCATGGGGGTGATCATCCGGCCGCTGCGCTGTCGCGCCCGACTCGGGCCAGACTCGATCTTCGCGATCATCCTCTTCGCGGTCGGGATCGCGGGTCTCTTCGTCGTCCCGCATTATTGACTCGCTTCCTGCTGGGCGAGCCAGGCTTTCGCCACGCGTTTCTGCGCGCGCGTCAGCCACGCCTCGACGACCGTTTCCCACAGTTCGTCGCGGTCGAGCCGATCGAGATCCGGGATCCGGATCAGCACGGCGGGATACCCGTCGAAGTGCGGAGTCGTGAAGAAGACGTTGCGCGGATCGGCGAGCACGAGCTCCTTCGCCTCGGCGCCGTCCACCCGGAACATCAGCACGTCGTCGAGGCGCTCGCCGGTCTCCGGATCGACCGCGTCGGGCCGGCGACCGCGCTGCAGGCAGAAGGCCTTGCCGTGCACGAGGTAGGACGGACGGCCGTCGTCCGAGACCTCCTTCGTCGTCTCGGGCATCGCCAGAGCGAGCTCGTCGAGGTCGCGCATCGTCGCCATCGGCCCAGAGGATGCACGATGGCCGGCGTGCTGTCGATTTCGACCGCGCCCGTTCGTCGTTCTCCGAGAACCAACCCTGAGGAGGACGAGATGGCGGATGTGACGGTCAAGCGGATCGAGGACTTCGACTCGCCGAACGGCGGCGGCTTCTGCCGCGCCCGGGCGGGGCTCGGCGTGACGGCGTTCGGGATGCAGGTCGAGCAGTTCCCGCCGAACTTCGAGCACTTTCCCGAGCACGACCACTCCGACGACGGCCAGGAAGAGGTCTACACGCTGCTGGCCGGATCGGCGACACTGCACGTCGGTGGCGAGCAGTTCCAGCTCGAGCCCGGAGTATTCGCGCGCGTCGCACCGAACGCCACCCGCAAGATCACGACCGGCCGGGCGCCGGCACAGCTGCTGGCGATCGGTGGTGTTCCCGGCGGCGCCTACACGGCGCCCGCATTCACCGAGGAGGGGGCGTCGCTCCCGGGCTGAGCCGGGGCTCCCGCTTGCGGCGCGGGCGCGTCCTGAAGATGATGTCCCACCAGGGCGCGCTCACGCCGAACCCACGCTCGTGATCCTCGAAGTGATGCCGCATGTGCAGTTCGCGCAGCCGGCGACCAACCCGCCCCTTCGGATGGGTGTGGTGGAGCAGGAAGTGCAGCGTGTCGTAGATGACGTAGCCGAGGTAGAAGCCCGCGGCGACTCCCCACGCCAGCGGTGTCCCGAGCACAGTGACGAACCCGAGCAGGAAGAGCAGCGCGAGCGGGACCGAGAACGCGGGCGGGAGCACGAGCCGCCGCGGATCGTTCGGATGGTCGTGGTGAACACCGTGGATCATCCAGTGGAGTCGCTTGCCCAGGCCGTGGTCCGGTTCGAAGTGGAAGACGGTGCGGTGCCCCCAGTACTCGCAGAGCGTCCAGAAGAGGTAGCCGCCGGCTGCCGCGAGCAGCGCCTCCGCCGCTCCCAGGTCCCGGACGGCCAGGAAGCCGAGGATCGCCACGGCCGGCAGGAACACGACGGCCGGCGTGGCGGGATGGGCGCGCGTGAGGCGATCGAGCGCCGGGGACGGAAAGATGGCGGGGGACGCCTCGAGGGCGTCCGGGCTCGTGAGCCGGGGTAGCGCGTCGCTTCCCATCTGCAACCGAGCATAGTCCGCGGATCAGCGGGTGTGAACCTGCTGGAAGCCCTGCTACGGTGGCCGTCGATGGCAGATCCCGTCTCGTGGCTTCAGATCCAGCAGGGGTGGAACGTCTCCACCTCGGACGGCGCCAGCGTCGGAGCGGTCGCACAGGTCGAGGGCGACAAGCAGGCCGACATCTTCGACGGCCTCGCGATCGAGTCCGGAGAGCCGAAGCAGGTTCGCTATGTAGCGGGTGAGCAGGTCGGGATGATCTACCCCGGCGAGGTCACACTGAAGATCTCGACAGCCGAAGCCGGGACGCTCCCTCCGTTCCAGGTCCCGCCGCCGGAGACGACCTGGCGGCCGGGCAAGGTGCCGTTCATGACCCGGGTCGGCAACCTGTTCCGCGGCAAGCGCTAGGCTCCCGGCGATGGCTGAGGTCACGGTCGTAGCGGAGCCCGACGTGCGCGAGTACGTGCTCGAGCACGGCGGGAACGTCTACGTGTGGGCGAACGACGTCGGGTTGAAGCACGTGTCGATGTCGCCGCCCGACGAGCCGATGGAGTTCGTGAGCATCGAGGGCGACGGGTTCACGCTGCACCAGGCCGACTCGATCCAGACGCCGACCACCGAATGGAAGCTCGTCCTCCGGCACTTCCCGCTCAAGCACCTCGACGCCCTCTGGGATGCCTGGGAGCCGGGGATCAGTTCCCCGCCTCCGGAAGTCCTCTAGCTGTCCTTCTCGGTCAGGCGACCGTCCCGGATCGTCTGCGCCATCTCTTTCGACTCCTCGCGGTACCAGCGGCCGTCCTCGAACTCGATCGCCGGATAGCTCGACTGTCCGGTGCCTTCGATGATCGCTGTGCGGCCCTTGCGGCCGAGCCACGGCCCGGCGACGACCTCGTAGTCGATGCCCTGGTCGTCGAGCGCCTTCTGGACGCGCCAGCACGGGTGCCCGTTCAGCTTGATCCACATGTTTCCGCAGCGATGGAGCTTCATGGCCATGAGTCCTCCGATCTGGGATTGACGACCATGATCTATGCCACGAGACCGGCCTGCCAACTCGCCCACAGGCGGGCGTAGCGGGCGCCCTGGGCGACGAGCTCCTCGTGCGAGGCGACTTCGACCAGTCGGCTCGCCTCCATCAACGCAACCCGGTCGGCCCGTTCGGCGGTCGAGAGGCGGTGCGCGATCGTGATCACCGTCCGGCCTTGCGCGAGCGCCGTGAGCGCCTGTTCAACCGCGGCCTCCGTCTGCGGGTCGAGTGACGATGTTGCTTCGTCGAGCACGATCACCGCGGGATCGGCGAGTGCGACTCGAGCCAGCGATACGAGTTGCCGCTCGCCGCTCGAGAGCCGCACCCCGCGCGAGCGGACGTCGGTTGCGAGGCCGCCCGGCAGGGTCTCGAACCGCTCCAGCGCGCCGAGCCGGCGCAGCGCGTCCCGGGTCTCCTCGTCGCTTGCGTCCGGGCGGCCGAGCCGGATGTTCTCGGCGATCGTGCCGGAGAAGAGATGGCCTTCCTGCGGGACGAACACGATCCGGCGCCGCAGTTCGTCGAGACGCGCGTGACGGAGGTCGACTCCACCGAAGGTGACGCGCCCCTCGTTCGGGTCATAGGCGCGCACGAGCAGCTTCGCGAGCGTCGACTTGCCCGCGCCGGTCGCGCCGACGAGCGCAAGCTGCTCACCAGGCTCGATCCGGAGCGAGACGCCGTCGACGGCCGGCGCATCACCGCCGTAGGCAAAGGTGACGCTCTCCACGACCAGCTGCCCGCGCTCGGGGAGTGTTGCGGTGCCGCCCTGGACGGTCACGGGCTCCTCGAGGAGCGCTGCGATCTTCGCCAGCGCCGCTCGGCCCGACTGGAACTCGCTGAACCAGTCGCCGAGCCGGGCGATCGGATCGAAGAGAGAGATGAGGTAGAGCGCAAACGCGACGATCGTTCCGACCGTGACGCGTCCGTGCTGCTCGAGGTAGCCGCCGGCCACCAGCACGGCGGCGAGCGCCAGGGACTGCGCGAAGGCAATCGCAGGGAAGAAGCCGATGTTGACGAGTGAGATGCGCCGCCAGGCGGAGACCTGTGCGCTCGACCGCCTGCGATACGACGCGTAGCGATCGGTCTCCTGCCCGAACGACTGCACGACGCGCACGCCGGCCAGGCCTTCCTGAAGCGACGACATCGTGTCGGCGACGCGATCGCGCAGGGCGAGGAACGCCGGGCGTGAGCGCTTGCCATACCGCAGGGACGACCACACGAGCACCGGGACCGACACGAGCATCACCAGAGAGAGCAGCGGTGACAGCGCGACGAGGATGATGATCGACACGACGAACAAGAGCACCGAGCCGACAACTTCGACCAGCACGAGCCGCGTGAAGGTCGTCAACGTCTGCACGTCCGCGGTGAGGCGCGATACGAGCAGGCCTGCACGCGTCTGCTCGAAGAACGGCATCGAGAGCGCCTGCAGCTTCTCGTAGGCCGCGACGCGGAGATCGCCCAGGAACCGCTCGCCTGCGCGGGCGCTGCAGAGCACGATCACGCGCTCGAGCACCGGGCGTATGACGACGAGCGCGATGAACAGCACGACGATCAGGTCGATCGCATGCGTGTCGTGGTGCTCGATGCCGCGGTCGATCGCGAGCTTCACGAGCAGGGGCGAGGCCAGCGAGACGACTGTCGCGCCGATCATCGCCAGCCCCGCCAGCACGATCAACCGCCGCTGCGGCCGCAGGATCGGGCCGATGGACTGCAGCCCCGCGCCCGGCGCCGGCAAAGCCGGCACCTTCGTTCTCTGTGAGGCTCCGCCGAGCCTACGCCTCAGCCTCACGCGGCAGCCTCTGCTTCGGCGAGCGCGAGCAGCTCGCGGTAGCGGGTGGAGCGTGCCAGCAGCTCCGCATGGCCGCCCTGCTCGACGACGCGGCCGGCCTCGACCACGGCGACCCGGTCGGCGAGCGCGATCGTGGCCGGTCGATGGGCGATCACGAGCGTCGTGCGCCCGGCCATCACCTCGGCGAGCGCCGCCCGGATCTCGTGCTCCTTCGTCGCGTCGACCGCCGAGGTCGCGTCGTCGAGGATCAGCACCTGCGGGTCGGTGAGGATGGCGCGCGCGATCGCGATCCGCTGCCGCTGGCCGCCCGAGAGCGAGAAGCCACGTTCGCCGAGCACGGTCTCGTAGCCCTCCGGCAGGTCCTCGACGAACTCGGAGGCGCCCGCGAGCCGTGTCGCCCGCAGGATCGCGTCGTGGTCGGCGTCCGGCGAGCCGAACCCGACGTTGCCGCGCACGGTGTCGCCGAAGAGGAATGTCTCCTCGAAGACGAGCCCGACCCCACGGCGAAGCTCGTCGAGCCGAAGCTCGCGCACGTCGACTCCGCCGATCGACACCGAGCCGTGGCTCGGGTCGTAGAAGCGTGCGAGCAGCGCCGCGGCGGTCGACTTTCCCGAACCGGTGCTGCCCACGAGCGCGAGCGAGGTTCCCGCCGGGATCTCGAGCGTGAAGCCGTCGAGGATCGGCCGTTCGTCGCCGTACGAGAACCGAACGCCGTCGAAGCGCACGTCGGCCCGTTCGGGGAACGGCCGCGCTGCGGGCGATTCCACCACGACCGGTTCGGCCCGCAGGACGTCGGAGACGCGGTGCGCGGCCGCCACGGCACGCTGAACCGTGCTGACGCGCTGGCCGATCGTACGCAGCGGGGAGATCAACAGGACGAGGTAGAACGCGAACAGTGCGAACGTGCCGACGGTGATCTCGCCCGCGAGCACCCGGTGCGTCCCGTACCCGAGCACGACGAGCAGCCCGATCAGCGGCAGCGCCTCGAGCGCCGGCAGAAACACGGCATCCACGTTGGCGACCTCCAGGGCCGTTTGCACGACGGCATCCGACTTGCGGCGGAAGCGGTCGGCGAGCGGCGAGCCCGCGCCGATCCCCTTGACGACGCGGATCCCCGCGATCGTCTCCTCGGCGAGCGACGTCAGTTCGGCGAGCTGCTCCTGGTTCACCTTCGTCCGCTCCGCATAGCGCTTCGAGTAGCGGCCGAAGCCGATGCTGAGCAGCGGCAGCGGTGCGAGTACGGCGAGCGCGAGCGGCCAGTCGATCACGACCAGCACGACCGTCGCGGCGAGGACGGTGAGGACGTAGCCGATCGTGTGGCCGATCGAGTCGAACAGGCGGGCGACCAGCTCGGCGTCATTCGACGCGCGTGAGATGAGCTCGCCCGCCCCGACGCGGTCGTGGTAGCGAGCGTCGAGGTCGAGCGCCCGGCGGAAGATCGAATCTCGCACGTTCGCGTCGGCGAGCGCGCGGTTGCGGATCGCAAAGTAGTGCCGGCTCCCGCCCGCCACGGCCTCCACCGCGCCGAGCGCCACCAGGCCCACGCAGGACCACCACAGCGCGGAGCGGCTCGCGGCGACGATCCCCGAGTCGACGGCATGCCTGATCAGCAGCGGCGCGAGGATGACGGCGCCCTGCCAGGCGAGGCCGGAGACGACCGCGCCGGCGATCGTCCACCGCAGCCGCTTCGAGATCGTGCCGAGGTAGCGCCAACCCGGGTCCATCAAGCCATTATTCGGGTGTGTCAAACGCCCGCGCGCCGATCGGCGAACGCTTTCCCGCACCGTCGGTGATGGGCGTGATCAACGTCACCCCCGACTCGTTCTCGGACGGAGGAGTCCACCTTCGTGTCGAAGCGGCGGTGACCGCGGCGTGGGGGATGCTCGACTGCGGCGCCGCGGTCGTCGACGTCGGCGGCGAGTCGACACGGCCCGGCTCGGAGGGGGTGACCGCGGCGGAGGAGCTCGAGCGGATCGAGCAGGTGCTCCTCGACCTCGTGGGCGCGCCGGTCTCGGTCGACACTTCGAAGGCCGCGGTTGCACGGCGCGCGCTCGAGCTCGGCGCCGAGCTCGTCAACGACGTCACGGCTCTCCGCGGCGACCAGGAGCTCGCGGGCGTCGTCGCCGACGCCGGGTGCTATCTCTGCCTCATGCACATGCAGGGCGAGCCGCGCACGATGCAGGTCGACCCGACGTACGACGACGTCGTCTCGGACGTGAAGCGCTTCCTGGAGGAGCGACTCGCGTTCGCGGTCGAGGCGGGCGTGCGGGAGGAGCTCATCTGCCTCGACCCCGGGATCGGGTTCGGCAAGACCGTTGCGCACAACCTCGAGCTCGTACGCAGGCTCGACGAGCTCGCGGCGCTCGGGCGGCCCCTGCTCGTCGGGCTCTCGCGCAAGAGCATGCTGGGCAAGGTGACCGGAGACCCCGCCGCGAAGACCGGTTCGGCCGCCGCCTCCGTCGGCGCCGCGGTCACGGCGTTCGACCGCGGCGCGTCGATCCTGCGCGTGCACGACGTACGCGAGCACGTCGAGGCGCTCGCCGTCGCGAAGGCGGTGGCCGGATGATCGTCGAGCTGAGTGGGCTCGAGGTCTTCGGCTACCACGGAGTCGAGGAGGACGAGCGGAGGCTCGGTCAGCTCTTCCTGTTCGACGTGCAGCTCGAGGTCGGCGAACGTGGTGCGTCGGACCGGCTCGGGGAGGCGGTCGACTACACGGAGGTCGCGAGCGCGATTCGCGACCTCTCGGAGGAGCAGCGCTTCGACCTGCTCGAGGCGCTCGCGACCCGTACGGCGGACCTCCTGATGGAGCGCTTCGCGCCGGACTCGGTGCGCGTCCGCGTCCGCAAGCCGCGGGTCACGCCGGCGGGCCTGACGGTCGAGTACTCGGCCGTGACCGTCGAACGGCCGTGACCGTCGCGTACGTCGGGCTCGGCTCGAACCTCGGCGACCGGGAGGCGCTGATCCGCCGCGCTGCCGGGCTGATCGGCGCCGCCCGGCTCTCGCAGATCATCGAGACCGAGCCGTGGGGCTACGAGCAGCAGCCGCGGTTTCTGAACGCCGTCGCCGAGGTGGAGACTCGGCTCGACGCCCGCGCGTTCCTCGACCGGCTGCTCGACGTGGAGCGGCACCTCGGCCGCGAACGGTCCGGGCGGCCGTGGGGGCCGCGCACGATCGACCTCGACCTCCTCCTCTTCGGCGACGAGGAGATCGACCAGCCCGGCCTCGTCGTCCCGCACCCGCACCTCGAGCAGCGGCTGTTCGTGCTCGAACCGCTGGCCGAGCTCGCTCCGTCACGAAGAATCCCCGGTTCGGGCACGGTCCAGGCAGCCCTCGCGGAGCTACAATCTTCCGGGTGAGCCACCTCGACGAGCTCGACGAGTTCGAGGCCGAGGCCGAGCTGCGTCTCAAGAAGGAGTACGCGGCGGTCTTTTCCCTCTTCCGGTACTGCGTCCTCACCCAGGATGCGACGTACCTCTGCAACAAGCTCGACATGCAGTACGTCCCGCAGCCGAACTATCCGTTCTTCCACCTGAAGATGGAGGACGTCTGGGTGTGGGACAAGAACCGCCCGACCCGGATGATCCCGCGCGCCGAGGTCTACACGTCGAGCGACGTGACGATCGAGGAGCTGCGCGGCGACGGCGACGAGCCGGTGCTGACCGCCGAAGCGCTCGCCAAACGCATCGGCGAGGGGCGGAGCGAGATCGAAGACCTGTAGAGGTGTCAGACACCTGCGGTGTCTGACACCCTTGCCCCATGCTGCTCGCGATCGACGTCGGGAACACGCAGACCGTCTTCGGCCTGTTCGACGGCGCGACGCTGACCGACCAGTTCCGCGTCGGCACTGACCGCACCCACACCGGTGACGAGCTCGCAGTGCTGCTGCGGGCGTTCGTCGACCTGGAGACGCTCGCAGGGATCGTCCTCAGCTCTTCCGTGCCCCTGCTCGTGCGCGAGTACGAGGCGTTCGCCGACCGCTGGGCGGGCACCGACCTGCTCGTGCTCGGCCCGGGCGTCTCCACCGGGATGCCGATCCGCTACGACGATCCGCGCGAGGTGGGGCCCGACCGGATCGCGAACGCGGTTGCAGCGCGCGAGCGCCACGGTGCCCCGGCCGTGGTCGTGGACTTCGGAACCTCGACGAACTTCGACGTCGTCAACGCGGCAGGCGAGTTCGCGGGGGGTGTGCTGGCGCCCGGCATCGAGGTCTCGATGGACGCGCTCTTCGCACGCGCCGCCCGGCTGCCCAAGGTGCCCTTCGTCGCCCCCGAGCGCGTGATCAGCCAGACGACGACCGCAGCGCTGCAGTCGGGGCTTGTCTACGGCTTCGCCGGCCAGGTCGACGCGATCGTCGACCGGATCCGCGCGGAGCTCGGTGCGTCCGCGGCGCCGGTCGTCGCGACCGGCGGGCTCGCCGACCTGATCGCGCCGCACTCGCAGACGATCACCGCCGTCGACCAGGAGCTGACGCTGCAGGGCCTGCGGATCGTCTGGGAGCGGAACCGAACCTGATTCCGGCAAAGCCGGAACCAGATTCGGGTGGTTCTTCAGCCGCCCCCGTACATGGAGATCGGCAGTGAGTCGAGCAGGACCTCGTCCTGCGGGTCGGGGATCTCGTCGAGCAGCCGCTCGAGGATGAAGCGCGCGCCGGGCGCGGCCGCCAGGAGGCGCTGCTCGACCTCGGCCAGCGTCGGCAGCAGCACGAGCTCCTGCTTGAACGGTCGCGGGAAGCGCCCGCGGCCGAGGTACCAGCCGTAGAACTTCTTCAGGAACCCGAACGCGCGCTGCTCGCCGAGCTCGCGCGTCGTCTCGCGCATGAAGAGCAGCAGCTCGGCGACGATCTCCTCGCGTGAGGGCTCGCGGTCGTCGCCCATTATCTCGGCGAGCGCCCACGGATTGCCCTGCGCTGCACGGCCGATCATCACCGCCGTCGCCCCGGTGGTCGCGAGCACCGCCTGAGCCCGCGCTCGCGATGTGACGTCCCCGGAGGCGATCACCGGGACGTCGACCAGCGAGACGAGCTCGGCGGTCAACGAGTGGTCGGCGGTGCCCGTGTACATCTGCTTTGCGGAGCGTGGATGCAAGGTCAGCGATGCGGCGCCCGACTCGACGAGCCGAGGGCCGACGACCAGGCAGGTCCGTGATCCGTTCTCGACGCCGCGGCGCATCTTCACCGAGACCGGGAGCGGCGTGGCGCCTGCGACCGCCTCGACCAGCCGGCACGCGTGGTCCGAATCGTCCAGCAGCGACGCGCCCGCGCCGGTCTTCGTCACCTTCTTCACGGGGCAGCCGAAGTTCATGTCGACGATGTCCGCCCCCGCCGCCTCGACCATGCGGGCTGCCTCGGCCATCGCCGCGGGGTCGGAGCCGAAGATCTGGATCGCGAGCGGATGTTCGTCCGAGCTCACCCGCAGATAGCCGAGCGTCTTCTCGTTCCGGTGCTGGATCCCGGCGACGGAGACCATCTCGGAGCAGACGAGGCCCGCCCCGTAGCGGCGGCCCTGGCGGCGAAATGCCTGCACAGAAACCCCTGCCATCGGCGCCAGCACGAGACGGCCGGGGATGTCGACGGCGCCGATCTGCCAGGTCGCTTGCAGGTCGATGTTCACAGGCCGTACAGGGTAGCCGGGCAAAGTTGCGGCCGACTTGACGCGGTCGCTACCATTCCCGCCCGTTTCTGAGGGGCACAGGAGGAAGTTCTGTTGAAGGAAGTCATCCTCACATCTGAGGGCTACAAGAAGCTCCAGCAGGAGATCGATCATCTGCGCGGTGACAAGCGCCGCGAGGTGGCCGAGCGGATCCGCGTCGCACGCGAATTCGGCGACATCGCCGAGAACGCGGAGTACGACGACGCGAAGAACGAACAGGCGATGCTCGAGCACAAGATCGCCCAGCTCGAGGAGCGCCTCCTCTCTGCCCGTGTGATCACGAAGAAGGAGATCCTGAAGGACGCCGTCTCGATCGGCTCTCATGTCCGGCTGCGCGACATGCAGGCGAACAAGACGTTCGAGTACCACATCGTCGGCTCCGCCGAGGCCAATCCCGCCGAGAACAAGCTCTCGAACGAATCGCCGGTCGGCAAGGCGATCATGGGCAAGAAGAAGGGCGAGGTCGTCGAGGTCACCGCCCCGCGTGGCGCTTTGAAATTCAAGATCATGGAGATCAAGGCCGCCTGACGACGCCCCGGGCCGGCGTCGGCTCCCGCCGGGCAGAACTGGTGTCTGACACGTCGTGTCAGACACCTTTACGCTCGCGCGGTGGAGATCGTGCGGTTGGAACGAGCGAGGTTGGGCGAGGCGAGCGAAATGCTCGCACGCGCGTTCCAGGACGATCCCGCCTGGGTCTGGCTGATCCCGGACGCCGAGCGGCGGGCGCGGGTGCTGCCATGGCTCTTCCGCGTCGGCTTCGACGTCACCGCCGCCGACGTCTGGGCGACGTCCGGGCGAGTGCTCGGCGCGGCGCGGTGGATGCCGCCGGGCCGCACGTCCATGCGCGTCGGGCCGACCCTCCGGGCGCTCGTCACGACGCCCCTGCGCCTCGGCACCGCCACCGGGCCGTTCCTCTCCTACGGCGGCGCGGTCGAGGCGCTGCGGGCCGAGGCGATGCCCGGGCGGCACTGGTATCTCGCCGGGATCGGTGTCGACCCCGCTGCGCAGCGGCAGGGCGTCGGGTCGGCGCTCCTGCAGCCGGGGCTCGCCGCCGCCGCTCAGGACGGGTTGCCTGCCGTCCTTCTGACGAACAGCGCCCGCAACCTCCCCTTCTACGAGGAGCACGGCTTCGAGGTCGTGCGCGAGGGATCGACGCCCGAGAACGGGCCGCACGCCTGGGCTATGGTCAAGTGGCCGTGAACGACGCAGGCTCGACGGAGTCGTCCAACAGCGTGACGCCGAAGAGGTTCCCCGACCGGGACGAGGTCGCGCGCGTGCGCGACGAGGCGGAGGCCGTCGAGCCGGGTGAGGAGGGAGCCGAGTCGCGGCGGCTGGCCGGTCGCGTGCTGGCGCGACGCGACATGGGCAAGCTCGTGTTCCTCGACCTCGTCGACCGCAGCGGCCGGATCCAGCTCCTGTGCCCGGCGGCGCGCACCGGCGAGATCGACGTCCATCTCGGCGACGTGGTCGGAGTGACGGGCAAGCCGACGAAGTCGCGCCGCGGCGAGCCTTCCCTGATCGTCGACGAGCTCGTGCTCCTTTCACGCAACCACTCGCCGCTCCCGGACACGTTCCACGGTCTCACCGACATCGAGCAGCGCTACCGCAAGCGCTATCTCGACCTGCTGATGAACGAGGAGGTGCGCCGCGACTTCATGCTGCGCGCCCGGATCGTCACGGCGGTCCGGCGTTATCTCGACAGTGAGGGGTTCGTCGAGGTGGAGACGCCGATCCTCCAGCCGCGGTACGGCGGAGCGTTCGCAGAGCCGTTCGTCACGCACCACAACGTGCTCGACCAGGATCTCTATCTCCGCATCGCAACCGAGCTCTACCTGAAGCGGCTGATCGTCGGGGGGCTCGAGAAGGTCTACGAGCTCGGCAAGGACTTTCGCAACGAGGGCGTGACCTACAAGAACAACCCCGAGTTCACGATGCTCGAGTGGTACGAGGCCTACGCCGACTATCAGGACACCATGCGGCGCATGGAGAACCTGATCGAGTTCGTGGCACTCGAGGCGCTCGGCACGACGACGGTGACGTTCAAGGGTCACGAGGTCGATCTGAAGGCGCCGTGGAAGCGGATGCGGCTGGTCGATGAACTGGCGGAGTTCGATCTCTGGACGACCGATTACGACGATCTCAAGCAGCGTCTGGAGAGCCGAGGCGTCGACGTGTCACGCGACAAGACATGGTCGCAGCTCATCGACAAGGCGGTCACGGCGTATATCGAGCCGCGGCTGATCGAGCCGACGATCCTCTACGACTACCCGATCGAGCTCTCGCCGTTTGCGCGCGTGACCGACGATGACCCGAGGATCGTCGAGCGATTCGAGTACTACGTCGGCGGGATGGAGCTGGGCAACGCGTTCTCCGAGCTGAACGACGCCGGCGAGCAGGCGTCGCGGTTCGCCATGCAGGCCGAGGAGGGGGCAGGTGGCAACGTGGAGGCGGAGCAGGGAGACCCCGACTACGTCGAGGCACTTTCCTTCGGCATGCCTCCGACCGGTGGGATCGGCCTGGGCATCGACCGGCTGACGATGGTCCTGGCCGGCAAGGACTCGATCCGGGACGTGATCCTGTTCCCGGCCCAGCGCGAACGCCAGAATCCGTGAGCTGAAGCCCGGCGATTCGAGGCTGAAACGGGCGGGGGACAGGATCCCCCAGTGTGTCACGGCGGCACACCCGGGGAGGGGAGTACGATGAGCGCCTCGGAAAAGGGCAAACGTTTCGCGCCGCCCTCAGGCGGAGAGAGGTCTCCAACTTGTTCGAACGGTTCACAGAACGGGCTCGCCAGGTCGTCGTACTCGCGCAGGACGAGGCGCGCGCTCTCAAGCACAACTACATCGGGACCGAGCACATCCTGCTCGGCTTGCTGCGCGAAGAAGAAGGTCTCGCCGCGCGTGTGCTCGAGTCGCTCGACATCACCGTGGAGGAAGTCCGCGCGCAGGTCGCCAGGATCGTCGGCCAGGGTGACGAGGTCACCACCGGCCAGATCCCGTTCACGCCTCGCGCGAAGAAGGTGCTCGAGCTGGCGTTGCGCGAAGCGCTGTCGCTGGGCCACAACTACATCGGCACCGAGCACATCCTGCTCGGGCTCGTGCGCGAGAACGAAGGCGTTGCAGCACGCATCCTGCTCGACTTCGACGCGGACGCCGAGAAGATCCGCAACGAGATCATCCGCATGCTCTCCGGCCCCGGCCGGCGGCAGGGCGGCACGGCCGGCGCGTCGGGTGAGAAGGGCAAGAGCTCGAAGCTCCTCGACCAGTTCGGCCGCAACCTGACCAAGCAGGCGCAGGAGGGGAAGCTCGACCCGGTCGTCGGCCGTCAGACCGAGATCGAGCGGGTCATGCAGATCCTCGAGCCGGCGCACGAAGAACAATCCCGTTCTGATCGGCGAGCCCGGCGTCGGCAAGACCGCCGTCGTCGAGGGCCTCGCGTCCCGCATCTCGGCGAACCAGGTGCCGGACCTCCTCAAGAACAAGCAGATCTACACCCTCGACCTCGCGGCGCTCGTCGCCGGGTCGAAGTACCGCGGTGAGTTCGAGGAGCGCCTGAAGAAGGTGATGAAGGAGATCACCCAGCGCGGCGACATCATCCTGTTCATCGACGAGCTCCACAATCTCGTCGGCGCAGGCGCCGCCGAGGGCGCGATCGACGCCGCGTCGATCCTCAAGCCCGCGCTCGCCCGGGGCGAGCTGCAGACGATCGGCGCGACGACGCTCGACGAGTACCGCAAGTATCTGGAGCGCGACGCCGCACTCGAGCGCCGCTTCCAGCAGATCCGCGTCGAGGAGCCGACGACGGATGACACCGTGCAGATCCTGCGCGGGCTGCGCGACCGCTACGAGGCGCATCACCGGTGCAAGATCACCGACGAGGCGCTCGAGGCCGCCGCGACGCTTGCCGACCGCTACATCCAGGACCGGCACCTCCCCGACAAGGCGATCGACTTGATCGATGAGGCTGCTTCGCGCATGCGCATCAAGACGATGAGCGCGCCGCCGCGCTACCGCGAGCTCGAGGAGGAGATCGAGAAGGTCCGCAAGGACAAGGAAGCCTCGATCGAGAACCAGGAGTTCGAGAAGGCCGCGTCGCTGCGCGACAAGGAGCGCAAGCTCACGCAGAAGAAGCGCGAGCTCGAGGAGCAGTGGCGCGCCGAGGAGCAGACCGAGCAGCCGGAGATCGGCGAGGAGGAGATCGCCGACATCGTCTCGATGTGGACGGGCATCCCGGTGTTCAAGCTCACCGAGGCCGAGTCGCAGCGGCTCGTGCGGATGGAGGAGGAGCTGCACAAGCGCGTGATCGGCCAGGACGCGGCGATCATCGCCGTCTCCAAGTCGATCCGCCGTGCCCGCGCCGGCATCAAGGACCCGAAGCGGCCGACCGGCTCGTTCATCTTCCTCGGGCCGTCAGGCGTCGGGAAGACCGAGCTCGCCCGGACGCTCGCCGAGTTCCTGTTCGGCGACGAGGACGCGATGATCCAGATCGACATGTCGGAGTACATGGAGAAGCACGCCGTGTCCCGCCTCGTCGGCTCGCCTCCGGGCTACATCGGCTACGACGAAGGCGGTCAGCTCACCGAGGCCGTGCGCCGCAAGCCGTACTCGGTCGTCCTGTTCGACGAGATCGAGAAGGCGCACCCGGATGTGTTCAACATCCTGCTGCAGATCCTCGAGGACGGGAAGCTGACCGACTCGCAGGGTCGCAAGGTCGACTTCCGGAACGTGATCGTGATCATGACGTCGAACATCGGGTCGGCGTCGATCTCGAAGAACGTCTCGCTCGGCTTCAACATGTCGAACGAGGATGGTCTGACCTACGACGACATGAAGACCCGCGTGATGGGCGACCTGAAGAAGGTCTTCCGCCCCGAGCTCCTCAACCGCATCGACGAGATCATCGTCTTCCCGAAGCTCGCGAAGGACGAGATCCTCCAGATCGTCGACCTGCTCATGAACCGCCTGCGCGTGCAGATGGCCGAGCACGAAGTGACGATCGAGCTCACACCCGAGGCGAAGGACCTGCTCGTCGAGAAGGGCTGGGATCCCGCGATGGGCGCCCGGCCGCTGCGCCGGGCGATCCAGCGCTACATCGAGGACCCGCTCGCGGACTTCGTGCTCGGCCGGCAGCTCGAGCCGGGCTCGACGATCCTCGTCGCCCGCAAGGACGACGAAGACGTCGAGATCACGGTCGTGCCGCCTGCGCCGCCCGAGGTGATCGGCGTCTCCGCGGCGCCGGACGCACCGCCGGTGGCCGAAGCGGAGCGATAGGGCTAGAGGGTGTCTGACACCGTCAGGTGTCGGACGCCAGCTGCCAGACGTCGTCGCGCAGGAGCGGCACCTCGGTGCCGTCGCGCAGCACGCGCGTCGACGTACGACCTCCGGGCCGCCGATCATGAAGTCGGTGTGCACGGTCGAGACGTTCACGCCCGTCGATCACGGCCCGCCCTCGACCGCCTCGGCGTAGGCGCTGCCGTAGGCGACGTGGCAGGTCGCGTTCTCGTCGAACAGCGTGTCGAAGAACGTGTCGCCCGTCTTGCCGATGCGCGAGATGCCCGTCGACGAGCGCGACCTCGCCGAGGTACGGCGCCCGGTCGTCGGTCGCGAGTTGCCCGCGGATCACGTCCGCAGCCCTCGTCCGGCGTCGCACGTCGACGATCCGGCCGTCCTCGAATCGCACCTCCAGCCCCTTGCACGACCTGGCCGTACAGCGCGAGCGGGCGGGTCGAGCGCACGTACGCCCTCGGTGCGGCGCGCAGTCGGGCGTGGTGAAGACCTCCTCCGTCGGCATGTTCGCGACGTAGGGGATGCCCGCCGCGGTCATCGGACTCGACAGCCCTGCCAGCGCGACTCGGGCAGCAGCCCGACCGTCAGGTCGGTGCCGGGCCCCGTGAAGCGCAGGCGGTCGACGCGCAGGTCGTCGAGCGCTCGCGCGCGCGGCACCGATCCGCTTCGACGTGCGCCTGCCACGCGGCGACGGGATCGTCCTCGTCGAGCCGGACGCAGAACTCGACGAGCTCCCACAGCCGCTCGACGTCCGGCTCGCCGAACATCTGCTGCGCCCAGCCCGTCGTTCGGCACGCCGACGACGGTCCAGTTGTTCAGCTGCTCGTTGACCTGGCGGTTGTTCTCGTCGGCGAGCTCGAGCATGCGCGCCTTGCCGACGCGCTCGCCGGGCAGGTCGGCGAGCAGGTCCGGCTCGGCGTCTCCCGTCAGCGCCACGATCGCGGCGTGCTCGTCGCCGATCTCGTCGGCGCGCTCGAGCAGCCACGGGCGGTGTCCACGAGAGGACGTCGTCCGGGCGCGTGCTCGATCAGCGCGCGCCGGATGTGCTGGTCGGAGTAGTAGACGTCGACGTACCGTGCGCCGGCCTCGTAGGCGGCGCGCGTGACGCGCGCGGGCGACCTGGCGCGTGCTCGACGCGCGCGAGCACCTCGACGAGCTGCCCCGGCTGGACGTTCGCGCCGACCCGGACGGCGAGCTCGGCGTAGCGGTCGAGCCGCCTCGTGCGTCATCGGGTAGCTGCCATTCGTCGTTGCGCAGGATCGGGCACGGCCTCCCGTCCGCGGTCAGGCCGTCGACCTCGAGCTCCGGGCCGCCGACCATGAAGTCGGTGTGCACGCGTCGAGACGTTCATCCCCTCCGCCGGGCTCGCCGTCGAAGACTTCGGGGATCCCGAAGCCGTAGGCGATGTGGCAGGTCGCGTTCTCGTCGTAGAGCGTGTCGAAGAACGTCGATCCCGGTCTGCCCGACACGCGACGTGCCGTCGACGAGCGCGAGCTCGCCGAAGCCGCGCGGCGTGCTCGTCGCTCGCGAGTTGCGCCGCGGACGACATCGGCGCCCTTCGTCCGCCTCGACCTCGACGATCCTGCCCGTCCTTGACGGTCAGCTTCAGCCGCTCGACGACGTCGCCGGCGAGCGCGAGCGGCCGGGTCGAGCGGACGTGCCCTCGGCGCGGCGGCAGTCGGGCGTCGTGAAGATCTCCTCCGTCGGCATGTTCGGCGACGTACTCGATTCCGGACGCGTGTGGAAGCAGCGCCGACATCCAGCGCGCGTCGTCGAGCAGGCCGACGGTGAGGTCCGTGCCGGGGCCGCGGTAGCGGAGCGCGTCGAACCGAGCGCTCGTTCAGCTGCGCCGCGCGCGACTCGAGGCGCGCCATGTGGTCGCGCCAGGCCGCGACGGGATCGGCCTCGTCGAGCCGGGTGCAGAACGCGACCGCCTCCCAGAGCCGCTCGACATCGGGCTCGCCGAACACCTGCTGCGCCCAGCCCTCGTTCGGATAGCGCGACGCCGGTCCAGTTGATCGCGCGCTTGACCATCTGCTCGCGGACGATCTCGTTCGACCTCGCGTCATCCGCGCACGTCCGACGCGCTCGCCGTCGAGGTCGGACGAGCAGTTCCGGCTCTGGGTCGCCCGTCGTGCGCGATCAGCGCGTTGCCGCGCCCGCGCGTGCGAGCGTCTTCAGCCACTCCGGCGTGTAGGTCAGCGCCTCGTCGGGGCCGAGCTCGATCATCGCCTTGCGGATGTGCGGATCGCGGTACTCGCACGTCGACGTAGCGTCGCGCCGGCGTCGTAGGCCGCCCGGGCGATGGCACGCGCGAGCGCCGCATGCTCGATGTGGGCGAGCACGAAGACGCGTCTGTCCTGCTCTGGACGTTCGCGCCGACACGCACCGCCAACTCGGCGTAGCGCGCGAGGCGCTCCTCCGGGCTCAGAGCTGCCATGCGTCCTCCCGCATGATCGGCACGCGCCTGCCGTCGGCGGTCACGCCGTCCACCGCGACCTCCGGGCCACCGATCATGAAGTCGGTGTGGACGGACGAGACGTTGATGCCACGCTCGCGCAGTTCCATCGGGCTCAGTCCGTCGAGGCCGTCGATCCCGAAAGTCACGGCGGAGCCGTAGGCGATGTGACAGGTCGCGTTCTCGTCGAACAGTGTGTCGAAGAACGTGATTCCGGTCTGGCCGACCCGCGATTCGCCGTCGACGAGCGCGACCTCGCCGAGTCGCGTCCCGAAACTCGTCGAGCTCCATCTGGCCACGTACTGCGTCGGCGCCCGTCGAGGCCCTGACCTCGACGCACTCGCCGCCCTCGAAGCGCATCTCGAGGTCGCGCACGATCGTGCCGCCGAGCGAGAGCGGCCGGGTCGAGCGCACGGTGCCTTCCGTGCGCCGCGCAGTCGGGACAGTTGAAGACCTCCTCCGTCGGCAGGTTGGGCACGTGCTCGATTCCGTCGACGGTCGTGAGGCCTCCGCCCGACCAGCGTGAGCCGGAGATCAAGCCGACCGTCAGGTCGGTGCCCGGCCCGGTGAACGTGATCGCGTCGAAGGCAGCGTGTTCAGTTGCTCGCACCGGGCGGCCAGCCGGGCGACATGGAGGCGCCACGCCTCGACCGGATCCGGCTCGTCGAGGCGCACCGAGCTTGCGACGGCTTCCCAGAGCCGCTCGACATCCGGTTCGCCGAACATCTGCTGCGCCTGGCCCTCCGTCGGAAACGCGGCGATCGTCCAGTTGACCGTCTGGCTCGTTCTGTGCGCGGAGCTGCAGGTTGAGCGCATCGATCGCCCGTGCCTTGCCGACGCGCTCCTGGTCGAGGTCGGCGAGCAGTTCCGGCTCGGGATCGCCGGCGATCATGATCAAGGCGCCGCCGTCGGCGAGCGCTTCCGTGCGCGGACATCAGCCAGGGCGTCGACGCGCTCAGATCGGCGTCGGCGGCGTGCTCGATGAATGCCCGGCGGAGGTGATTGTCGACGTAGCGGACGTCGACGAGGCGGGCGCCCGCAGCGTAGCCGGCGCGGCCGAGCGCCCGGACGAGCGGGGCAGTGCTCGACGAGCGCCTGGATGTAGACGTCTGGCCCGGCTGGACGTTGGCGCCGACGCGCACGATCAGGTCGGCGTAGTCGATCGATGCGTTGTGTCATGGACAGGACAATAGAGAAGTCGATATCACGTGTCGAGCGGAACGTCGTCCCAGCTCGTGCCCTCCCCACAGAGCCAGTTCAGCGCGTGGTGCCGCTCGAGCGGCGATCGAATGGGCCTCGGCCTGCTGCTCGGGCGTCAGGTGGCGGTAGACCTTGCCGTAGGCGCGGAAGTCGCCTCGCATCGGCGCGGGCAGGACACCCTGCTCGTAGCCGCGCATCGCGGTGGCGGCGATCAGCTGGTCGAACGTCGCGTAGCGCACGGGCAGCTCGAGCTCGCCGGTGGCCTGGAGCTCGGTCGTGCGCGCCCGCCAGAGCCAGAGGCGGGCGGAGTCGCGTTCGAGCTCGATGTCCTCGGCTTCCCGCAGGCGTGCCCTTGCTCGGGCTCGAGCGCGACGACGGCCTCCGGATCGAAGGGGTGGTCGTAGGCCGGGAGCTCGGCCAGCTGGAGCGCCCAGAGCAGCGTGCCGAGCGCTCTCGCCCCGCCAGACGGCATCGACGACCGCAGGCTCGGTCGCCTGACCGGGCACGTGCGCGAGCGCGGCTTCGAGCTCGTCGCGCATGACGCGGCAACGCTCGATCACCTTGCCCTGCGGGCGGAGCTTGCGGCGCGACATCGCACACAAACCTAACTCAGGATCCCTTCGAGCTCCGCCAAGGCGCCCGGATCCAGTTCGATGCCGCTCGCCGCAGCGTTGTCGCGGACCTGCTCGGGCCTGGAGGCTCCGACGATCGCCGAGGCCACGTTCTCCTCACGGAGCACCCACGCGAGCGCGAGCTGGGCCATGGTGATCCCGAGCCGCTCGGCGACCGGGACGATCCGCTGCACCCGCTCGAGCACGTCCTGCTCGAGCCACCGGCTCATCAACCGCCCCATCCGGTCGCTCGTCGCGCGCGTGCCCGCCGGCGCAGGCGCACCCGGCCGGTACTTCCCGGTCAGCGCGCCCTGGGCGAGCGGCGACCAGACGATCTGCGAGATGTCGTTCTCCCGGCAGAGCGGGATCACCTTGTCCTCGGGCTCGCGCCAGAGCATCGAGTACTGCGGCTGTG
This sequence comes from uncultured Thermoleophilia bacterium, assembly GCA_963823265.1. Classification (GTDB taxonomy): domain Bacteria; phylum Actinomycetota; class Thermoleophilia; order Gaiellales; family Gaiellaceae; genus PALSA-600. The sequence continues at coordinate 274,524 of CAWGLA010000005.1, read as the reverse complement.
ACGAGACGAACTTCTCCAGGTTTCGCTCCCGTGAGAGGTCGAGCGAGGCCTGGATCTGGGGCGCCGTCCATTCGCTGAAGCCGATGTAACGCGCCTTGCCTGCGCGGACGACGTCTGTGAGCGCCTCCATCGTCTCCTCGAGCGGTGTCCCTGTGTCGTAGCGGTGGCACTGGTAGAGGTCGACATACTCGGTGCGCAGCCGCCGCAGCGACTCGTCGATCTGCTTGTGCACCTGCTCCCGCGACAGGCCCTGGTTCTCGCCGGTGTCGTCCATCGGGAAGTAGAGCTTGGTCGCGAGCACGTACGACTCGCGCGGACGGCTCTGCAGCACGTCGCCGAGGAACTCCTCCGCAGCACCGAGCGAATAGACATTCGCCGTGTCGATGAAGTTGATGCCGGCGTCGAACGCTGCATCCACGCATGCGCGCGCCTGCTCGTCGCCGACGCCGCCGCCGTAGGTCAGCCACGAGCCGAGGCTGATCTCCGAGACGGTGAGGTCGCTCGATCCGATCCGTCTGTATCTCATGGGGACTGATCGTTCCAGAGCGCGACACGCCTGCCGTCGGGACCTGGGAGTACCGTCATCTACCCATGGCGAAGACCGCTGCCGTCCAGCATGTGTGCACCGAGTGCGGGACGTCGACCGGCCGTTGGCTCGGGCGCTGCCCCGGCTGTGGCGAGTTCGGGACGATGCTCGCCGAGTCCGTGCCGATTCGTAGCGTGAAGCCTGCCGGCGCGCTCCCGGTCGCCCTTGCGGCTCGTCGACGTCGTCGCAGAGGAGTCGGAGCGCATCTCGACGGGCGTGCCGGAGCTCGACCGCGTGCTCGGCGGCGGGCTCGTGCCGGCCTCGGTGGTGCTCGTCGGTGGCGAGCCCGGTGTCGGCAAGTCCACGCTGCTGCTGAACGCGCTCGGGCGCCATCTCGGTGGAGCGGCGCGCGCTTCTCGTCACCGGCGAGGAGTCGGTTGCGCAGGTGAAGCTGCGCGCCGCGCGGCTCGGCGGCTGCGACGGTGTCGAGATCCTCGCGGAGACGGAGCTCGACGTCGTCTGCGAGACGCTCGAGCGCGAACGGCCGGCCGTCTGCGTGATCGACTCGGTACAGACGCTCTGGTCGCAGGAGATCGGCTCTGCTCCCGGGTCGGTCTCCCAGGTGCGCGAGGCAGCGGGGCGCTTGCTGCGCGTCTCGAAGGAGAACGGTGTCGCGACCTTCCTCGTCGGCCACGTGACGAAGGACGGTTCGGTGGCCGGCCCGCGTGTCCTCGAGCACCTCGTCGACTGCGTCCTCCAGTTCGAGGGCGACCGTTACCACGCGCACCGCATCCTGCGCGCGGTGAAGAACCGCTTCGGCTCGACGAACGAGCTCGGTGTGTTCGAGATGACCGGTACCGGCCTCGTCGGCGTCCCGGACCCGTCGGAGATCTTCGGCCACACCCACGGGGGCGAGGTGGGGGCTGCCGTGACCTGCGCGCTCGAGGGCACCCGGCCGCTGCTGCTCGAGATCCAGTCGCTCGTGGCTCCGACCGACCTGGCGATGCCACGCCGGGTCGGCACGGGCGTCGATCCGAAGCGGCTCGCGATGATCGTCGCCGTGCTTTCTCGCCATGCCGGCCTGCCGCTCGGCGGCGCCGACGTGTTCGTCAACGTCGCGGGCGGCGTCCGGATCGACGAGCCCGGGGCCGATCTCGGGATCGCCCTGGCGATCGCGTCGGCGGCGAAGGGCATCCCGGTGCGCGACGGGGTGGCCGCCTACGGTGAGATCGGCCTGACCGGGCGCCTCCGTCCGGCGACCCAGAACGACCGGCGCGCGGAGGAATGCCGCAAATTCGGCATTTCCTCGCTCGTGGGGCCTGAGGCGGAGACGCTCAGGCAGGCTCTCGGGGCCGCGCTGGCGGATTTCGCCGCCTAGCAGGCATTTTCCGAAAAATGGCGTATTTGCAGGGTTTCTGGTACCCTGTCGTTCCTCGCCGGTGGAGCCTTTTCGAGGCCGCCGGCACTTTCGTGACTACAGACGGAACCGGAGGAGGAGCTTGTACAAGGTCGGTGACAAAGTGGTGTACCCGCACCACGGTGCAGGCACGGTTGTCAAGCGCGAGAAGCGCGAGGTGCTCGGCGAGAAGCGCGAGTACCTGACGATCAAGATCCTGCACAACGACATGACCGTGAACGTCCCGGCCGACAACGCCGAGCGCGTCGGTCTGCGCAAGGTGATCGACGAGGAAGCGGTCAAGAAGGTCGTCAAGTACCTGACCTCGGGCGGCACCGAGATGCCCAAGAACTGGAACCGGCGCTTCAAGCACAACCGGGACAAGATGAAGACCGGCGACATCTACGAGCTCGCCGAAGTCGTTCGCAACCTGGCGCTCCGTGACGGTGAGAAAGGCCTCTCGACCGGCGAGAAGCAGATGTACGTCAAGGCGAAGAAGATCCTTGCCTCCGAGCTGATGTACGCGAAGAACATGAGCGAGGACGAGGCGCTCGAGTGGCTCGAGATGACGCTCACCGAGGGCGCCAAGCCGAAGCTGACCCCCGCCGAGCGCAAGGCATCCGCCAAGAAGCCTGCGCCGACTGCGAAGAGCCGCTCCCACCGCGAAGGCCGCCGCCGCCAAGGCAGCACCGGCGAAGGCGGTCGCGAAGAAGCCGGCCGCCGCGGTGAAGAAGACGACGACGGCGGCCAAGAAGCCGGCGACTCGAAGGGCCACCGCGACCCGTTGACGTGGGCCGTCCTCGTCGCCGCCGGGCGAGGGGAGCGGCTCGGTGAGGACCGGCCGAAGGCGTTCGTTCGCCTCGGCGCTCTGCCGTTGCTCGCGGAGCCGCTGCGTCGGCTCGATGAGAGCGACTGGATCGATTCCGTCGTCCTCGTGGCGCCGCCGGAGTGGGAGGAGCCCGCGATCCTGCTTGCGGAGGAGCTCGGCGCGTCGAAGGTGACAGCCTGTGTCCCCGGAGGCGACACGCGCGCCGACTCGGTGCGCGCGGGAGTGGCGGAGGTGCCGGACGATGCGGCTGTGATCCTCGTCCACGACGCGGCCAGGCCGCTGCTCCCGGACGATGTGATCGGGCGCGTGCTCGGCGCTCTCGCCGAGGGCTTCGACGGTGCGGTGCCGGGGTTGCCCGTCGTCGACACGGTGAAGCGCGTCCGCGACGACGCCGTGCACGAGACGCTGGCCCGCGACGAGCTGGTCACTGTGCAGACGCCGCAGGCGTTCGCCGCCCCCGCCCTCCGAGCCGCGCTGCGGGCTGAAAGTAACAGTCTGTTACAAGCAACGGACTGTGCCTCGCTGGTCGAGGCGAACGGGGGCCGCATCAAGGTCGTCGCGGGTGACGAGCGGTTGCTCAAAGTGACGACGCGGGCCGACCTCGACCGCGTGGCGGCATGGCTGTCCGCGTAGTCGTCTTCGACGTCGGCGAGACGCTCGTCGACGAGACCAACATGTGGACGCGCGCTGCGGCGGCCGGCGGTGTGACTCCATTCACGTTGATGGCCGGTCTCGGCGCGACGATCGCGCTCGGCCGGCCCCACGATGACGTCTGGGAGCTGCTCGGGATCGAGCATCCCGCCGGCACGTGGACGATGGACGACTGGTATCCGGATGCGCTCCCTTGCATCGAGCGCCTGCGGTCGGCCGGCTACCGCGTCTGTGCCTCCGGCAACACGCCGTCGTTCGTCGAACACGACCTGCGGGCACACGTCGATGCGGTCGGGTCCTCCGAGAGCTGGGGCGTGAACAAGCCCGACCCGGCGTTCTTCGCGCGGGTCGCCGAGCTCGCCGGGGTCGAGCCTGGAAAGATCGCCTACGTGGGCGACCGCGTGGACAACGACGTCGCCCCGGCGATCGCCGCCGGGATGATCGGCGTGCACATTCGCCGCGGCCCGTGGGGCCATCTGCAGCAACCCCCCGCCGGCGCGATCCGGATCGCCTCGCTCGACGAGCTGCCGGCGGCTCTCCCGTGACGATTCGCGTCGGGATCGGAGTCGATGCGCACGCGCTCGAACGGGGTGTGCCACTGGTGCTGGGCGGCGTGCGCTTCGACTACGACCGGGGGCTCGCCGGGCACTCCGACGGCGACGTGCTCGCACACGCGCTCGTCGACGCAGTGCTCGGCGCGGCGGGGCTGGGGGACATCGGCTCCCTGTTTCCCTCCGACGACGCGCGCTACCACGGCGCGTCGAGCCTCGACCTGCTGTGCGAGGCGTACCGCCAGGTCGAGCAGGCCGGGTGGAGGCTCGTCAACGCCGACTGCATTCTCGTCGGCGAGCAGCCGCGCATCGCCCCTCATCGCGAGGAGATGCGGCGGTGCCTGTCGGAGGCGCTCGGCGGCGGCGAGGTCAACGTGCGCGCGACGACGACCGATCACCTGGGCTTCACCGGTCGCGGGGAGGGCCTGGCCGCGCACGCGGTCGCCCTGCTCGAGCGCGCTTGACACCTGCCTGCGCGGGCGACAACCGCCTCGGTACGCTGGCCCGGTGGCGAGTCGCGCGGTCGATACCCCGATCGGGAAGCTCGGGCTGGTCGGCTCGGCGGCCGGTCTCAGCAGCGTCAGGTGGTCGACCGCCGGCCTCGACCTCGACGGTGACTGCGCCGTCCTGGACGACGCGGTGGCGCAGCTCGCTGCCTACTTCACCGGCGAGTTGACGTCGTTCGACCTGCCGCTCGACATCGAAGGCACGGAGTTCCAACGGCACTGCTGGCTCGCGCTCGCGACGATCCCCTACGGGCAGACCGTCAGCTACGGCGAGCAGGCACGCCGCATCGGGCTCGGCCCCGACTCCGCGCGAGCCGTCGGCGCGGCGAACGGCCAGAATCCGCTGCCGGTCGTGCTTCCGTGCCACCGGGTGATCGGCGCGGACGGGTCTTTGACCGGCTTCGGCGGCGGGCTGCCCTTGAAGCGCTTTCTCCTCGAGCACGAAGGCGCGTTGCTGCCGCTGGGTTAGGAGGGGAGCGTGGCGCTCCCGTCGCGCAGGACCACCAGGCCGTCGCGCTCCAGCGAGACGAGCGCCTCGCCGTCCGCCGGGTGCTCGCCGGCCGCGACGGCCCGCAGGGCGATTGCACGCCGCTGGCGGAACGATCCCTCGAACCTCGACTGCTTGCGGAGCGGCTCGTAGCGCCGGCCGCGCGCCGGGCACGCGGCTTCGAGCGGGCAGTCGCCGCAGCGCGGGATCCGCGCCAGGCAGATCGTCGCGCCGAGGTCGAAGAGCGCCTGCGCACACGAGCCGTCGAAGAGCTCCCCGGTGCGCTCCTGGACACGCTGGACGTTCGTGTCGACGGGGAGCACGTCACGGCCGAACGCGAAGTTGCCGACGGCTGCTGCGGTGTACGGCCCGACCCCGGGCAGCTCGGTCAGGTCGTCCGGCCAGCCGTGAGCCGCGACCTGCTGCGCCGCACTGTGCAGGCTGACCGCGCGGCGGTTGTAGCCGAGGCCCTGCCACGCCACGATCACCTCGGCGGGCGTGGAACGTGCGAGCGACTCGACGGTCGGCCAGCGGACGAGCCACGCCTGCCAGCGTGGGATCACGCGCTCGACCTGGGTCTGCTGGAGCATCACCTCGCTGACGAGGATCGCGTAGGGATCCGTTGTCCTCCGCCAGGGGAGGTCCCGTCCGTTGTCCCCGTACCAGGCTAAGAGCCGCTCCTGCACGGCTGCGAGCGTAGAGGACCAGGGCCGCCCCGCGGGCTCCTGGGAATCCGGCGCGAGGCCGGGCGGGGCGGCTATAGTTACTTCATTCGTTGAAGTACCATCAACGATTGAATGAAGGAGTCATCTTGTCTCAATTGCTGCTGATCCCGCTCGAGGACACCGTCGTCTTCCCGAACATGTCCGTGACCCTGACGGTCGACGTCGCCGAAGGCGAGCGTGTCCTGCTCGTCCCCGTCAACGACGGCGTCTACGCGAACGTCGGCACGATCGCCGAGGCGACGAACGTCGTTCGGCTGCCCGGTGGCGCCTGGGCGGCGACGCTCGCAGGCCTGCACCGTGGGATCGCCGGCGCGGCGCAGACCGGCTCCGACGGCCGGCTGCGCGTCGAGGTCGAGGAGCGGCCCGACGAGGAGCCGCCGCGCGTGCAGACGGCCGAGCTCGAGCGCGAGTATCGCGCCGTGGTCGAGGAGATCCTCGATCTGCGCGAGGCGGACGCCCGGATCCACGACTTCGTCCGCTCGATCACCGGTGCCGGTGCCCTGGCGGACACGACTGCGTATGCGCCCGACGTCTCCTTCGCGGAGAAGATCGAGCTGCTCGAGAAGATCGACGTCGTCGACCGGCTCGAGCTGGCGCTGCGCTTGCAGCGTGAGCGTCTCGCGGAGCTGCAGGTTCGTAGGCGCATCCGCGACGACGTCGAATCCGGTGCTCAGAAGCAGCAGCGTGAATACATCCTCCGCCGGCAGATGGACTCGATTCGCAAGGAGCTCGGGGAGGACGACGGTTCGGCCGCCGAGGAGTACCGCAGGCAGATCGCGGACGCAGGTATGCCCGACGCGGTGCGCGAGCAGGCCGAGCGGGAGGTGGCCCGCCTGGAGCGCATGGGCGACCAGAGCGGCGAGTCGCAGATGATCCGCACGTATCTCGACTGGCTGCTGGCCGTCCCGTGGGCCGAACGCTCGGAGGAGCGGCTCGACCCCGGGCACGCACGCGAGGTGCTCGACGCGGACCACGCAGGCCTGCAGGACGTCAAGGACCGCATCGTCGAGTACCTGGCGGTCCGCAAGCTCCGTCAGGACCGCGGCGTCGAGGAGGACAAGCGCTCCGGCGCGATCCTCACGCTGATCGGCCCTCCCGGAACGGGCAAGACCTCCGTCGGCGAATCGATCGCCCGCGCCCTGAACCGCGAGTTCGTTCGCATGTCGCTCGGCGGTGTGCACGACGAGGCGGAGATCCGTGGGCATCGGCGCACGTACATCGGCGCGATGCCGGGGCGGCTCGTCCGCGCGCTGCGCGACGCCAAGACGATGAACCCGGTCATCCTGCTCGACGAGGTGGACAAGGTCGGCGCCGACTGGCGCGGCGATCCATCGGCGGCGTTGCTCGAGGTGCTCGATCCGGCCCAGAACCATTCGTTTCGCGATCACTACCTCGACGTCGAGCTCGACCTGTCGCAGGTGGTGTTCATCGCGACCGCGAACGTGGCCGACACGATTCCCGGCCCGCTGCTCGACAGGATGGAGATCATCCGCTTCGACGGCTACACGATGGACGAGAAGGTGGCGATCGCGCGCGACTACCTGTGGCCGCGCCAGCGCGAGCGAAACGGCCTACGCGAGGACGAGGTCGCAGTGACGGACGAAGTCCTTGCGACGATCGCGAGCCAGTACACGAGAGAAGCCGGAGTGCGCCAGTTGGAGCGTGAGCTCGGGAAGCTGTTGCGCAAGACGGCCACGCAGATCGTGTCCGGGGGGCTCGAGGCGCCGGTCGCGCTCGACGTGGAGCTCGTCCGCGATGCGCTCGGACGCCAGCGCTTCTTTCAGGAGTCCGCCGAGCGCACGGCGGTGCCGGGCGTCGCCACCGGGCTCGCGGTGACGGGGACCGGCGGCGACGTCCTCTTCGTCGAGGCGACCTCGATGAAAGGCAAGGACGGCCTCGTGCTCACCGGCCAGCTCGGCGATGTGATGAAGGAGTCCGCTCGCATCGCACTCTCGTACGTGCGCTCGCACGCGGATGAGCTCGGGATCGACGGTGACCCGTTCGACGACAGGTCGTTCCACCTGCACGTGCCTGCCGGCGCGATCCCGAAGGACGGCCCGAGCGCCGGCATCACCATGACGACGGCGCTTGCGTCGCTGCTCTCGGGGCGGCCGGTCAAGCACACGGTCGGCATGACGGGTGAGGTGACGCTTCAGGGTCGCGTGCTGCCGATCGGCGGACTGAAGCAGAAGATCCTTGCCGCGCACGCCGCCGGGCTCACGGACGTGATCATCCCGGAGCGCAACCGTGCCGACCTCGAGGACATCCCCGAGGACGTGAAGACGGAGATGTCGTTCCATCCGGTGATGACGCTCAGCGAAGTCCTCGCCCTCGCGCTCGAGCCGGAGCACGAGCATGCGCTGCCGTAGCTGCACTCCGATCCCCGAGGAGGTCCGCCGCGCGGCGGACCTCCTCGAGCGACGCTGGACCGTCTCGATCATCTGGGCTTCGCACAGCGGTGCCGTGCGCTTCGGCGAGTTCATGCAGAGCCTCGGCTCGATTCCACCGGCCACCCTGACGGTGCGCCTCAACGAACTGGAGCGGGCGGGCATCTTCGAGCGCCGGGTCGTCGAGGCCCGGCCTCCTCGTGCCGAGTACCGCCTCACGGCCCGAGGTGCCGAGCTGAGTGGTCTCGTTGCTGCGCTGCGCCGCCTGGCCGAGAAGTAGCAGTTGAGCGCTCGCTGAATTCCGCAGTTCGGTTATCGCATCCTCGCGTTGCTCAGCAGGCGCGTGTGCGCGACTCTTTGTTCGGCGTGAAGGGATCCAGGTGGGGTCGCCGAGAAATCTCCTCTTCCTCCTCGGCGACCTCACCCTCCTGCAGCTAGATCTGGACTGCAGATAACTCCCCAACCCGGGCTCGATTTGTCCGTCGAACGTCCCATGGAGACGAACGGCGGCGGATCATGGCACGGCGTGGAGCTCCGTCACCTGGCCGCGCTCGAGGCGATCGCCAAGGAAGGTTCCTTCAGCGGCGCCGGTGCGCGCATGGGTTACAGCCAGTCCGCGATCAGCGGGCAGATCGCGACACTCGAGCGCCTCGTGGGAGCCCGGCTCGTCACGCGGCTGCGCGGATCACGCAAGGTGGCGATCACTCCTGAGGGCCAGCTGCTGCTCGATCATGCGAAGGTGATCAACGCGCGGCTGAGTGCTGCGCGAGCGGATCTGAACAGCGCTCGTGACGACGGCGCGCCCGTGTTGCGCATCGGCACGTTCCAGAGCGTCTCGCAGACGTTGCTCCCCGGCTTGTTCCGGCGGCTTCTGCAGGAGCCGGTGCCGGTCGCCACGTCGTTGAGAGAGGACGCCGAGATCGAGCGTCTCGTCGACCTGCTCGTCGCGGGCGAACTCGACGTTGCGTTCGTGCTGCTTCCGATCGCACGCGAGGAGCTCGAGACGATCGAGGTGCTCCGAGATCCATGGACGCTCGTCGTGCGCCAGGATCATCCGCTCGCCGGTCTTCGTCGGCCGCTGACGCCGCACGATCTCTCGCAGCTCCCGCTCGTGACGTACGAGCGGTGCCGGTCGCAGAGCTTCATCGAAGGCTCGCTGTCGGCGGCAGGCGCACAGCTCAGGGTCGTGACACGGCTCGCCGACTATCGCTCCGTGCTGACGCTCGCCGCGGCCGGCCTCGGCTGCGGCCTCGTTCCGCGACTGGCCGTCGAGGCGGATCTCGAGGCCTGCGCCCGAGGAAGGCTGCGCATGCTGACGCTGGAGGATCAGCCACCGAGGCTGATCGGCTTGGCGTGGAACCGTGACCGCCGCGCCAACGAGGTCGTCGAGCGTTTCATCGGCTTCGCGATCGACGCCGGAGATCGCGGCGCCGTAGCGACCTGACGCTCTCGCATATCTCTTCGCGTCGAGGGACAAATCGAAAGGTTCAATAGGTTCAGACTTTTCCGCGACCCGGCCGTCTCCGCTCCTTGCCCAAGTCTTCACTAGTCATGCGGAAGGAGTATTGATGCGCAGGAAGCAGATGCTCTCCCTGTTCATGCTTGTTCTGGGAGTTGCGTTGCTCGTCGCCGCCACGACCGTGGGGGCCGCCAGTTCGGCGACTCACCGGACGGGCAAGGCGGGCGTCAGCAAGGGTGGCACGTTGCGGGTCAACGAGAACACCTCGGATTTCGACTTCACCGATCCGCAGCTCGCGTACCGCACCGACGACTGGTCGATGATCTTCACCACGGCGATGCAGCTCGTGAGCTTCCCGGAGAAGTCGGGTGCCGCCGGCAGCCAGTTGTACCCCCAGGCCGCTACTGCCTTCCCGACCGTCTCCAAGGACGGGAAGACCTACACGTTCCACATCCGCCCCGGTCTCAGGTTCAGTGACGGCTCTCCGGTCACCGCGGCCAGCTATCAGCGGGCGTGGGAGCGGATCCTGAGCCCGAAGATGGGCTCGCCGCTCGGTGTCAACCTGAACCTTCAGAACACGATCGCCGGCGGTGCTGCGTTCCTCGCCGGGAAGTCTCAGCACATCTCGGGCATCTCGGCCAAGGGCCTGACGTTGGCGTTCCACCTCGTCCAGCCGAACGCGACGTTCGTCTCGATCCTCTCGATGCAGTGGTTCACGGCGGTCAAGGCGAACATGCCGTACTCGGCTCAGGGTCTGAACACCTATCCGGCCGCCGGCCCGTACTACATCGCGAGCCGCGACCCGGGTCGCAGCACCGTGTTGAAGCGCAACCCGTACTACAAGGGGAACCGCCCGGCCAACCCGGACCAGATCGTGTTCACGCCGAATGTGAACGTCGACCAGTCGCTGCTGCAGGTCAAGGCAGGGCAGGCCGACATCGATCTGATCGGTGTCCCGCCGACCGCGACCTCGGATCTGGGCAAGGAGTACGGCGTCAACAAGGACCGCTTCTTCGTGGGCGCAACGTCGTGCGTGAACTACATGGGCATGAACACCGCCCGTGCCCCGTTCGACAACGTCAACCTGCGGAAGGCGGTCAACTGGGCGATCGACCGCCCGGCTCAGGTTCGCCTGCTCGGCGCGTATGCCGGCAAGCGGACCGACCAGATCCTGGTCCCCGGCATCCCGGGCTACCACGCGTTCAACGTGTACGCGATCAAGGGGGCGGATCCCTCGAAGGCCAAGCAGGTCGGTGGCTCCGCGATCGCGTCTGCTCCGACGCTGAACGTCGTGCACACGACGAGCTCGTATTCGACGAACCGTGCCCAGGTTGCGGAGTTCAACCTGAAGCAGGTCGGGTTCAAGATCAACGACGTCCCGACGCCGGCGACGACGTACTACCAGGTGATCCAGACCAAGGGCACCACGTACAACTTCGTCACCAACGGCGGCTGGTGCGCCGACTACTTCGACCCGTACGACTACTTCAACGTGCTGTTCGACGGCCGCAAGATCCAGGCTTCGAACAACAACAACTACACGTACTTCAACAACGCTTCGTATGACGCCGAGCTCGATCACGCTGCTTCGCTCTCCGGAGCGGCCCGGGCCGCGGCCTACCAGAAGCTCGATCAGGAACTGATGGTCAAGTACGCGCCGGTCGTGCCGTACCTGATCCCGACGAACAGCTACTTCGTCAGCTCACGGACGAAGAACTGGATCTACAGCTCGTACTTCGGCACGCCGTATCTGAACGCCCTGGCGGTCGGCTAGCCGAACCAGATGTTCGGTGGGGCGCCTCCGGGTGCCCCACCGAACGCCAACTCGCCCACCGCCGCCTCAGTGCAGCTCGAGGTAGTAGTAGGCGTTTCCGGTCATGGAGCCGTCGGGGAGGGTCGAGTACGCCGGGATCACCCCGAGGCGAGTCCAGCCGAGCCGCTGGTAGATCTGATCCGCCGCGCTTCCCTCGTGCGTCATCAGCCAGAGCAGTCTGAGCCCGAGCCGGCGGGCCTCGCCGACTGCGGCTCCCAGCAACAACCGGCCGATGCCCTGGCCGCGGCTGCCCGCACCCACGACGAGCCGCTGGATCTCGGCGCGATGGCGTCCGTTCTCCGCCGTCGCGCGGGCGAGGTGAACGGCACCGACCAGCGTGTCGCCGTCGAGTGCGCCGAGCAAGATGCGCTCACCGGGCTCCAGTCGCGAGGCGGTCTGCCGGTAGGCGTCGGCGGCGCGCTCGAGGGTCAGCCCCGGCGCGAGCCCCAGCGCCATGTTCGAAGCGTGGGCGTCGAGCAGCAGCTGCGCCAACTCGTCCAGATGCGCCTCGACGGCGTCCGCGTGGAGCTCGACGACCCTCACGGCGTCGATGTCGACGTCGACGCTGCCCGCTCGCCGCGGGTCAGGCGCCAGGTGACGATGCCTGCTCCGAAGAGCAGGACCTCCACGATCGTGATCGCCAGCCGGTTCAGCAGCGTCACGCCGAGCGCGGGACCTGACGTCGTGACTGCGAGCAGCAGCCCGTACATCGACGCCTCGCGGGCGCCGAGCCCTGACGGAACGAACACCGCGAGCACGGCGACGATCGCGCCGACCGCCGAGACTCCGCCGAGAAACGGGATCGTCGCGAGGCCGACGTCGGTGCCGAGGCTCCGCAGCATGAAGTAGACGGCCGCGCCGGCGATCAGCCACGTTCCGCAGTAGAAGACGAGGAGCGTGATCGTCTGGCCGAACGGCACCGGCTCGATCGTCTGGGCTCCGAACGGCCGCAGGAGCCTCTCCGCGAGTGGGCGGAACACACGAGGATGCAGCGCCAACGCGAGGAGGAGCGCAAATCCGACGAGCGGCAGCAGCGGTGCGTTCACGCCGCGCACCCATGCGAGGCTGACGACGAACACGATCACCCCGGAGATCGCCGACAGCCCAGCCTCGACGAGGATCGACGCGAGCACGGCCGGTGTGTCCGTCACGCCGGCGGAGCGTCGCAGCGCAAGCGTGCGGGCGGCCGGTGTCCAGACCGCGCCGGGAATGTACTTCGCGAGCATCGACACCATCTCCGACTGCAGGGCGATGCGGTACGGGATGCGGATGTCCCAGGCTTCGAGGATTCGCATCCACCCGAGGATGAAGACGAGGTAGTAGGCGGCGACCGTCGCGAACGAGAGAGCGAGGTAGCCCGGCTTGGCGTTCTCGAGGAGCGGGCCCGCCTTCGACCACTGGTCTCGTACCGCCCAGACGCAGAAGGCGACCGTAACGGTGACGAGCACCAACTGGAGCGCCTGGAGCAGACGCGGACGCGCGCGCAGGTAGCTGACCGCGTTCCGCCCGCCGCTGACGATTGCTCCCACAGGGACTGATTTTGCCGGTCGGAGAGGTGCCCAGGTCGAGAGGCGGACGCCGAGCCCGATGCCGGCCGCCCCTGAACTGGGGGAAGAAGCGAGCACTTCCACTGCGCACCCTCGATCCCCGCGGACTAACGTCGCCTCATGACCCGCGTTCGCTTTGCTCCGAGCCCGACCGGCACGCTGCATGTCGGCAACGCGATGAGCGCAGTCGCGAACCGCCGCTTCGGGGACTGGCTGCTGCTCCGGATCGACGACACCGATCTCGCGCGCAACCTACCGGGGGGCGAGGAGGCGATCCTCGCGGACCTCCGCTGGCTCGGGATCGACTGGGACGAGGGACCTGTGCGCCAGAGCGATCGCGCCGAGCGGCATCTCGAGGCAGCCCGGGCCGCAGGCTTGCCACAGCGATTCGAAGGCGTGATGTTGTGGCGCGACGAGGGCTCCCCGACCTTTCACCTGGCGAGCGTGGTGGACGACATCGACTTCGGGATCACGCACGTGATCCGCGGCTCCGATCACCGCGCCAACGAGGAGCTGCACGGTGCGCTGCACGAGGCGCTCGGCTCGCAGCCGCCGCAGGTGATCCACCACGGGCTCCTCGTCGGCGCCGACGGCAAGAAGCTGTCCAAGCGCGCGGAAGGCACGACGATCGCGTCGCTGCGAGCTGCCGGCTACCCCGCCGAGGCGGTTCGCGCGTACTTCGACGAGCTCGGCCTGCCCAAGCACGACGTTCACCTCGATCTCGACCGCATCCGCTCCCTGTCGGTGGACGTGCTCGGACAGCTCGACGACGAGGAGCTGGCCGAGCGGGCGGGCGTCCCCGTCGAGGCCGCGCCGCTCCTGCGGGGCGCCCACGATCTCACCGAGGCGCGTGCGCTGGCCCGGGCCGTCCTCGACCCACCAAGTAACAGACTGTTACTTCATCCGGAGACGCTCGAGCGGTTCGTCGAGCTGCGGGCCGCCCTGCCGGAGGTGCTCGGCAAGGACGAGGCGAAGACCGTGGTCCGGGAGCTGAAGGCGGTCGGTGGGAATCTGCGGGCGCTTCGCGTCGCGTTGACGGGCGAGGAGCGCGGTCCGGAGCTCTGGGCGGTGCTGCGCGCGCTGCCGCGCGACGAGGCGTTGCGGCGCGCACTACCCTGAACGGCATGCGCCTCTACGACACGTACACCCGGTCACTCGTCGAGCTGCCGGCGGTGCCCGGCCCGATCCGCATGTACTTCTGCGGGCCGACCGTCTATGCGCGAGCGCACATCGGCAACGCCCGGCCGTTCGTGGTCGGGATGTGGCTGCGCTCATGGCTGCGAGCAACGGGCTACGAAGCGCAGCTCGTCCACAACATCACCGACATCAACGACAAGATCTACGACGCGGCGCCGGGCGCGAGCGCCGAGCTCGCGGCGCGTGCGACCGAGTGGTACCTCGAGGACACCGCCGACCTCGGCCTCGGCATGCCCGACCGGCTGCCGAAGGCAACCGAGTGCGTGCCGCAGATCGTCCACTTCATCGAGGAGCTGGTCGACTCCGGGCATGCGTACGCCGCCGGCGGCGACGTCTACTTCCGGGTCGCGAGCTTCGCGGACTACGGCCGGCTCTCGGGCCAGAAGCCCGACCAGGTCGAGCAGGGCGAGGAGCCGAGCCCGCACAAGGAGGATCCGCGTGACTTTGCGCTCTGGAAGGCGAACAAGCCCGCCACGGAGGACACGTGGTGGGATTCGCCGTGGGGGCGCGGCAGGCCGGGCTGGCACATCGAGTGCTCCGCGATGGCGGAGGACATCTTCGGGCCGGCGTTCGAGATCCACGGCGGCGGCCTCGATCTCGTCTTCCCGCATCACGAGAACGAGGTCGCCCAGTCGCGAGCGCTCGGACACTCGTTCGCCCGGATCTGGGCGCACAACGGGATGCTCCGGTTCACGGGTGAGAAGATGTCGAAGTCGGTCGGGAACGTGGCGACGATTCGCGAGACGCTCGACGAATGGGGTCGCGAGGCGGTGCTGGTCTTCTTCCTCACGGCCTCCTGGCGCAAGCCGATCGACTTCTCGCCCGAGACCATGCGGCAGGCCGTGTCGCGGCGCGACACGCTCCGAAACGCGTTCACGCTGGGGGCGGCCGAGCACGACGAGCAGGCCTGGAGCGCGTTTGCCGACACGCTGGACGACGACTTCGACACGCCCGCCGCGCTCGCGGTGCTGCACGACTGGGCGTCCACGGGGCAGTTGGAGCTGTTGCGGCGCGGCCTCCGGGTCTTCGGGCTCGAATCTCTCTCCGAGCGCGACGAGGCTCCCGCCGGGGTGGTCGCCCTGGCGGAGCGGCGCCTCGCTGCGCGGGCCGAACGGGACTTCGAGACCGCCGATCGCCTGCGCGACGAGCTCGCAGCGCTCGGCTGGCAGATGCGCGACGAGCCTGGGGGCTACAGCCTCATTAGGGTCTCTGGCGGCTCCGTCGAGCCTACGCCGCGTGACTCCTGACCTCGTCTACGGCCGCCGGGCCGTCCGCGAGGCGCTGCGTGGGAACCGCCAGGTGCTCGAGGTCTGGGCGACGGAGCGGGCGGTCAAGGCGGAGCCCTGGCTCGCCGAAGCCCGGCCCAAGGCCAAGGCCGACCGGGAGCTCTCCGAGCGGGCGGACACCCGCGACCACCAGGGTGTCCTCGCCCTCGTCGAGCCCTACCGCTACGCGGACGCCTACGAGCTCGCTGCGGCCGAGCGGCCGCTGCTCGCCGTGCTCGACCGGGTTACCGATCCGCGCAACCTCGGAGCCGTCTGCCGCAGCGCCGAGGGTGCCGGCGCAACGGGAGTCGTCGTCCCCGCCCACGGGTCGGCGATCGTCACGCCCGCAGTCGCCCGTGCCTCGGCCGGGGCGATCGAGCACTTGCCGGTTGCCGTCGTGACGAACCTGGCGCGTTATCTCGAGGAGGTGAAGGGCGCCGATCTGTGGATCTACGGCGCCGCCGGCGACGACGGGACGACGTCGATGTGGGACACCGATCTGTCGGGCGGAGCTGCCTTCGTCTTCGGCGCCGAGGGGAAGGGGCTGCGCCCCCTGGTCCGGCGCACCTGTGACGCGCTCGTCTCGATCCCGCTCGCGGGCGACATCGAGTCGCTCAATGTGTCGGTCGCCGCTGCTGTGCTGTTGTACGAAGCACGCCGTCAGCGTGGCTGAGCTCTACCTCTTCGACGGCTACAACCTGCTGCACGCCGGTCCGTTCGCAGATGCGCGCGAGCTGGTCGATGCCCTGGCGAGCTACGTGGCGGTGCGCGGCGCGCGCGGGGTGGTGGTCTTCGACGGCGTTGGCGAGGATGCGGTCCGCGGCCCGCTCGAGGTGCGCTTCGCGGCACATGCCGACACCGTGCTCGAGCGGCTCGCCGCCGAGCATCGGGACGAGTCCCGGGTGCTGCTCGTGACGAGCGACGCGACGGTGGCCGCCGCCGCGGGCGTCAACGTGGCGAAGCTGTCGTCTCAGACCTTCTTCCGGGACTTCCGGCCGGCCGAGCATCGTGACGAGCGTCCCGAGGGCCTCGCGGGGAAGCTCGATCCCGAGACGCGGGCCCGGCTGGAACGCCTCCGTCGAGGCGAGTAAGCGGGTCCCTTGCAATTGGGGCTTGTGCTCTTTGCAGCTCCTTGCTAGATTCACCTCAACCTCAGGGTGAGACTTCGGCGGTGCGTAGTGGAAGGCTCACCAAAAAACATCCCAGATACCGGGGGTATTCGTCGTGGCCGTCCGCACCGCTGTCGCTCACAAGTCACCGCAGAAGGCTCAACGAGAGCTTGAGGATCTGCAGCTCGTCCTGAAGGCGCGGAACGGCTCGAGCGCCGCCATGGACCAGCTGATGCGCCGCTACACCTCGTTCGTCCGGCTGAAGGCGAGCTCGTACTTCCTCGCCGGCGGCGACTCGGAGGACCTGATCCAGGAGGGCCTCGTCGGCCTGTACAAGGCGGTGCGCGATTTTCGGCCCGACAAGGAGACCTCGTTCCGGTCGTTCGCCGAGCTCTGCGTCACACGCCAGATCATCACGGCGATCAAGACGGCGACGAGGTTCAAGCACGCGCCGCTGAACACGTACGTCTCGTTCAGCCACACGCCCGCCGGCCAGGAGGGCGACGACTGCACGCTCGGCGATGCATTGCCCGGCCCGAACGTGAACGACCCGTCGGTGTGCGTGATCTCGACCGAGGAACTGCAGTCACTCGTCGGGTGTCTCTCGACGACGCTCTCGCCGCTCGAGTCCGACGCGCTTCGCCTCTACCTCGAGGGTGCGTCGTACGAGCAGATGGCCGAGGGGCTCGGCTGCGACACCAAGACGATCGACAACGCCCTGCAGCGCGTGAAGCGCAAGATCCTCATGCACCAGGAGGGCCGGCAGGTCCTTCAGTAGCTCCGCGTACCATGTCCGGTGCTGCGCCGGAGTAGCTCAGTTGGTCAGAGCAATCGCCTTGTAAGCGATAGGTCGTGGGTTCGAATCCCTCCTCCGGCTTCGGACACGTCGGGGGTCTGACCCGGGGCCATGTCCCCCAGAGCGCAGGGAGTTGCTCGGCGGCCCGGCTCGTTTGCCGAGGATCGGCTCGACCAGGTGGTGACCGTGTCTCGGGAGGACAAGGCCGGGGTCTGACCCCGGTTGTCGGGGGCCTGGAGTCGCCGATCGGCTACTCGCCGGGCTCGACCGGCACACGCTCGAGCGCCGAGGAGAGGTCGTCCCAGATCGCGTCGACGTCCTCGAGCCCGACCGACAGGCGGAGCAGACCGCGCGGGATCCGATCGCCCTCCCAGCGCCAGCGGCTCTCCAGCGACGACTTGACCCCTCCGAGCGACGTCTGGTTCGCGATCAGCGTGGTCGCCGTCTCGACCTCGCGCGCGTCGTCGTCGGCGACGTCGAACACGACGAGACCGCCGAAGCCGGGGTAGCGGACGCGGAGCACGGCGGGGTGCGTCTCCAGCCGGCCGGCCAGGACGCGCGCGGTCTCGGTCTGGCGGCGCACACGCAGCTCGAGCGTCTCCAGCCCCTGCAGCAGTGCGGCGGCGGCATCGGGCGAGGCGGCGAGACCCAGCCGCAGTCGCACGTCGTAGAGTGCCTGGGCGTGCTCTGGGCCGCGGGTCACGGTTGCGCCGAGCATCGCGTTGCTGTGGCCGGTGAGGTACTTCGTCGCCGAGTGCAAAGCGACGTCCGCTCCCTCGTCGAGTGCGTGCAGGAAGACCGGAGTCGCGACCGTGGCGTCGCAGATCACGAGGGCCGGGTGCGCGCGAACCGCCTCCCAGTCGGGCACCGTGAGCAGCGGATTCGCTGGTGCTTCGAGCCACACCACATCGGCGCCGGGGGGCGGCGGCCCGGTCTGGTCGAACTCGGCCACCTGGAGCCCCCAGGGCTCGAACTGGCCGAGCGTCACTCCGGTGCCGAAGTAGGCCCCGGCGGCGAGCGCCACCGTCATGCCCGGGCGGCAGAAGGCGAAGATGCACGCCGTGACCGCCGACGTGCCCGACGCGTAGAGCAGCGCGTCGCCGCCCTCCAGGCGGCCGAGGGCGCGCTCGGCCGCGGCGCCCGTCGGATGCGCATAGCGCTGGTAGACGAATTCGCCGGGCTCACCGTGCTCGTCGTACGGCCAGACCGTCGCGCGGTCGATCGGCTCCATGCGAGGGACTTTACGCGCCGCCGCGCTATACGCTGACCCGATGGCGCAGACCGAGAAGCGCGGGCACGAGACCGCCGAGGAGAAGCTGCAGTGGCTGGCCGAACTGCGCGACGAGGCGCGGCACGCCGGCTCGCCGAAGTCCGTCGACCGGCATCGGGCCGAGGGCAAGCTGCTCGCGCGCGAGCGAGCGGAGAAGCTCTGCGATCCGGGCTCGTTCGTCGAGCTCGATCGCTTCGTCCGTCACCGCGAGCCGAACTTCGGGATGCTCGAGCGCCGGCCCTACGGCGACGCCGTCGTCACCGGGTACGGCACGATCTTCGGCCGGCGTGTGTTCGTCTTCAGCCAGGACTTCACCGTCTTCGGCGGCTCGCTGAGCGAGGTGTTCGCCGAGAAGATCTGCAAGGTGATGGACATGGCGGCCAAGTACGGCTGCCCGCTGATCGGGATCAACGACTCGGGCGGCGCGCGGATCCAGGAGGGAGTCGTGTCGCTGGCCGGCTACGCGGAGATCTTCTGGCGCAACGTCCAGAGCTCGGGTGTGATCCCCCAGATCTCGCTCGTGATGGGGCCGTGTGCAGGCGGTGCGGTCTACTCGCCGGCAATGACCGACTTCGTGCTGATGGTCGAAGGAACGTCGTACATGTTCATCACCGGGCCTGACGTCGTGAAGACCGTCACCGGTGAAGAGGTGACGTTCGAGGAGCTCGGCGGGGCGGTCACGCACGCATCGAAGTCCGGTGTCGCGCACCTGACCGCCCCCGACGAGGAGTCGGCGCTCGAGGATGCGCGCTACCTGCTCACCTTCCTGCCGCAGTCCAACGCGCATCCCGCGCCCTTCGACGAGCCGACGGATCCGATCGACCGTGAATCACCGGAGCTCGACAGCCTGGTGCCCGATGAGCCGACCAAGCCGTACGACATCAAGCGCGTCATCTCGGCGGTCGTCGACGACGCCGAGTTCCTCGAGATCCAGCCGCTCTTCGCCGAGAACATCGTCTGCGGGTTCGCGCGGCTCGGCGGCCAGAGCGTCGGCATCGTCGGGAACCAGCCAAAGGCGCTCGCCGGTGTCCTCGACATCAACTCGTCGGAGAAAGCGGCACGCTTCGTGCGCACGTGCGATGCGTTCAACGTCCCGCTCGTCACGTTCGTCGACGTGCCCGGATTCCTACCGGGCACGGCCCAGGAGTGGGGCGGCATCATCCGGCACGGTGCCAAGCTGCTCTACGCCTACTGCGAAGCCACCGTGCCGAAGCTGACGGTGATCACGCGCAAGGCCTACGGTGGCGCGTACGACGTCATGAGCTCGAAGCACGTCCGCGCCGACTTCAACTTCGCGTGGCCGAGCGCCGAGGTGGCAGTGATGGGGCCGGAAGGTGCCGTCAACATCATCTTCCGGCATGAGCTGGCCGAGGCCGACGATCCCGATGCGCGACGCGCCGAGCTGATCGCCGAGTACAAGGAGCGGTTCGCAAACCCGTACAGCGCCGCCGAACGAGGCTACGTCGACGAGGTGATCGAGCCTCGCCGGACACGCTCGGTCCTGATCGACGCGTTGCGCACCTCGATCACGAAGCGCGAGCCCCGCCCGCCTCGCAAGCACGGCAACATCCCGCTCTGATGCCGGCGTCGAGAGTCGTGATCCTGGGAGCGGGCTTCGGGGGCCTCGAGCTCGCGACCATGTTGTCGGAGGCGATCGGTCACGAGGCGGCCGTCACGTTGATCGACAAGAGCGATGCGTTCGTGTTCGGGTACTCGAAGCTCGACGTGATGTTCGGGCGGACGACGCTCGACCAGGTTCGCCTTCCCTACCGCGACCTCGTGAAGCCGGGCGTCCGCTTCCTCCAGGAGACGGTCACCTCGATCGATCCCGAGGCGCGCGGGGTGACCACCGACGCGGGGAGCCACGAGGCCGACGTCCTGGTGCTCGCGCTCGGCGCCGACTACGACCTGGACGCCACGCCGGGGCTCGCCGAGGCAGGCAACGAGTTCTATTCCGTCGCAGGCGCGGAGCGGCTGGCGCAACTGCTGCCCGAGTTCACCCGCGGCCGGGCGATCATCGGTGTCTGCGGGGCGCCGTTCAAATGCCCGCCCGCGCCGAGCGAGGCAGCGTTGCTCCTGCACGACTACCTGTCGGTGCGCGGCGTCCGGGCTGCCTGTGAGATCTCCATCGTGATCCCGTTCGGGACGCCGGTGCCGCCCTCGCCGGACACATCGGCGGCGCTCGTCGCCGCTTTCGTGGAGCGCGGCATCGAGTTCGTCCCCGGCCGCCGCATCGCCTCACTGGATGCCGGCGGCAGCGTCGCCCGGCTCGACGACGGCAGCGAGTTGCCGTTCGATCTCTTTCTCGGCGTGCCCAAGCATCGCGCGCCGGACGTCGTGATCGAGAGCGGCCTGACCGAGGACGGCTACATCCCGGTGAGCTCGCAGACGCTCGAAACGCGGTTTCCGGGCGTCTACGCCGTCGGCGACGTGGCCACCGTGGGCGTGCCGAAGGCGGGCGTGTTCGCCGAGGGGGCGGCGCGTGTCGTCGCCGCGTCGCTGATCGCGACCCTCCGCGGTGCAGAGCAGCCCGCCGCGTACGGCGGACAGGGCTCCTGTTACATCGAGTTCGGGGCGGGGCGGATCGGCCGCGTCGACGTGGACTTCCTCTCCGGCCCGAAGCCGACCGGGACCTTTCGTGAGCCGTCCGTGGCGCTGGTCGACGAGAAGCGGGAGTTCGGCTCGAGCCGGCGTGCGCGCTGGTTCGGCGGGTGAGCGCGATCGGCGTCGAGCTCACGCCGGAACAGCCCGACCAGGTCGCCGCTGCGATCGAGGCGGCGCTCGCCGCGCCGCCACCGGCTCCGGATCCCTGGTGGCAGGCCGGGCTCGAGGAGTCGCTCGAGCCGTAGCGGCTAAGGCGCGGCGGCCGGCCGGCCGCGGAGCACCCTCGGTGCTGCACGAGCGTAGTCGAGCCCGGAGATCCAGGTCAGCACGAGCGCCACGAGCAACGCCCACCACGACACACGCGTGCCCCAGACGCCGGCGGCGACCAGGCCGCCGACTCCGGCGGCGATTGCCTGCGCCCAGGTCTTGAGCTTGCCGAGGTCGCGGGCGGCGATGACGACTCCGCGCTCGATCGCGGCCTGCCGCAGGCCGGTGATCAAGAGCTCGCGCGCGACGATCGCGGCGACCATCCAGGCCGGAAAGACGCCTTGGTCGATCAGGACGATCAGCGTCGTCAGCACGAGCAGCTTGTCGGCCACGGGGTCGAGCAGAGATCCGAGTGAGGAGGTGCGCCCGCTGCGCCGGGCGATCCGGCCGTCGAACCAGTCGGTCGCCATCGCTGCGCAGAACACGCCTGTCGCCCAGTAGTCGTGGCCGGGGAACGGGATCGCGAACAGGGCAATCACGATCGGCACCGCGATCGCGCGGGCGACGGTCAACTGGTCGGCGAAGCTCATGGGTAAGGAGAATACGGAGTGTGTTCGCCAAAGTCCTGGTCGCCAATCGTGGGGAGATCGCTCTGCGCATCTTCCGGACGCTGCGCGACATGGACATCGGGTCGGTCGCCGTCTATTCCGACGTCGACCGGCTTGCGCCGCACGCGCTCTACGCCGACGAAGCGCTTGCCCTGCGGGGCAGCTCCTCGGCTGAGACCTATCTCGTCGTCGAGAAACTGCTCGACGCTGCCGCGCGCTCGGGCGCCGAGGCGGTCCATCCCGGGTACGGCTTCCTCGCCGAGAACGCCGGCTTCGCCCGTGCCGTCGAGGATGCAGGTCTCGTCTGGATCGGCCCTCCGCCGGCTGCGATCGAGCTGATGGGATCGAAGACCCGCGCCCGGCGGGCGATGCAGGAGGCAGGCGTTCCGATCATTCCCGGCACGACCGACCCCGTCGGCTCGGCGGACGAGGTCGTAGCGCTCGGCGAGCAGCTCGGCTATCCGCTGATCATCAAGGCGGCTGCGGGCGGCGGGGGCAAGGGCATGAAGGTCGTGCGGTCGGCCGACGAAGCTGTGCAGGCGTTCGAGTCCGCACAACGCGAGGGCCGCTCGTACTTCGCGGACGCCTCGGTCTACGTCGAGCGGTATCTCGAGGATCCGCGTCACGTCGAGGTGCAGGTGCTCGCCGACGCCCACGGCAACGTCATCCATCTCGGTGAGCGGGACTGCACGATCCAGCGCCGCCATCAGAAGCTCGTCGAGGAGACGCCGTCGCCCGCCGTCGGAACCGAGCTGCGAAACCGGATCGGGAAGATCGCGATCGACGCGGCGCGTGCCGCCGGCTACCGCTCCGCCGGCACGATCGAGGGACTGCTCGCGCCCGACGGCTCCTACTACTTCATGGAGATGAACACGCGAATTCAGGTGGAGCACACGATCACCGAGGTGGTGGCGGGCGTCGACATCGTGCGTGCTCAGGTGCAGATCGCCGCGGGCGAGCGGCTCGAGTTCACGCAGGACCACATCCGTCTGCAGGGTCATGCGATCGAGTGCCGCATCAACGCCGAGGACGTCGCCAACGGCTTCCTGCCGTCGCCCGGGACGATCACCGTGTACCGCGAGCCCGGCGGCCCCGGAGTGCGGGTCGACTCGGGCGTCACCGAAGGATCGGAGATCTCGCCGCTCTACGACCCGATGATCGCGAAGCTGATCGTCCGCGGTGCCGACCGTGAGGATGCGATCGGACGGATGCTGCGCGCGCTCGGCGAATTCCAGATCGTCGGAGTCAAGACGCTGATCGGCTTCCATAAGGCGCTGCTCTCGCACCCGTGCTTCCGCGCGGGCGAGACGTGTCACGGGATCGTCGAGTCCGAGCTGCTCGCTCTGCGGGCACAGGAGCTCGCCGACGAGCCGGCGCGCGGCATTTCGTCCGTCACACGCGGCACCGTCGAGCGAACGACGTTCGCGGAGGTGGACGGGCGTCGCATCGAGGTGAAGGTGCACCTGCCGGAACCGCCGTATCGCGAGCTCGCCCGCCGCAGACGGGAGCGCGCGGCCGCAGGCGCGGGTGGCGGCGCCTCCGACCGGGTGACGAGCCCGATGCAGGGCACGGTCCTGCAGGTGCGAGTGGCAGACGGCGAGACGATCGATGCCGGACAGGTCGTGTGCATCGTCGAGGCGATGAAGATGGAGAACGAGGTCACCGCCCATCGTTCTGGCATCGTCGCCGAGCTCTCGATCGTGGTGGGCCAGCAGGTCACGAGCGGGCAGGCGATCTGCGTGATCGAAACGGTCCGCGGTGTCTGACACCGACAGGTGTCAGACACCTTTTCGAGCGCCGGCGTAGCCGGCGCGCGACCTCACAGACTTCTCTGATACGCGCGGAACGTGCTTCTGGCCCACGCAGCGGTGACGGCCGTCAGCGCGAGGAGCAGCAGGAGGCGCGACCCGACGACGCTCCAGTCGGTGTTCGGCAGCACCACCTCGCGCGCCGCCTTGACGCCCCAGTCGACCGGGTTGAAGCTGGCCGTCGACTGCATCCAGCCGGGCATCTGCGAGCGGGCGATCATCGTCGTCGAGAGGAAGAGCAGCGGCAGGCCGATGAAGTTCGCGACCGCGATCATCGTCGCTTCGCGGCGGGTCAACAGGGCGATCGCCTGCGAGATGCCGGCGAACGCGCTGTTGACGAGGATCGCCGCAAGGATGATCACGACCCAGCCGAGCACGCCGGTATGGATGTGCACGCCGAGGGCCGTCGCGACGAGCAGGATGATGATCGCCTGGATCGCCGCCGTCAGCGCTGAGCGCACGATCTGCGACAGCACGAGCGAGAAGCGTGACGCGGGCGTCGCGAGGAAGCGCTCGACCACCTTGTGGTCGAGGTCGTTGATCATCGACATCCCGCTCCAGGTGGCGCCGAAGAACGCATTCATGACGACGATCGCCGGGGCGAGGAAGGTGATGTACGACGTCGTGCCGAAGCCGCCGAGCCGCGTGACGTTGTGGAAGAGCTGCCCGTAGAGCACGAGCCAGACCATCGGTTGCACGAGCAGCAGCACGATCCAGATCGGCTCGCGCATCAGGTTGCGCGCCTGGCGCACGGTCATGAACCAGGTGTCGCTGAGTGTCTTCATTCGCCGCGGTCCTCCGAGCCGAAGTCCCTGCCGGTGAACGAGAGGTAGACGTCGTCGAGCGACGGCCGCGAGACCGCGACGGTGGCGACGGCGATTCCGGCTGCATCGAGCGCGCCGAGGATCCCAGGGAGCGCCGCGCCGCCGTCCGGGACACGCACCACGACGGTGCGTTCGCCGATCACCGCTTCCGGCGTGGCGCCCATCGCGGCGATGAGGCGCTGAGCGTCCTCGAGCCGCCCGTTGGCGAGCTCGACCTGCACGGCGTCCCCGCGCAGGTTCGCCTTCAGTTCCTCCGGCGTCCCCTCCACGACGATCTTCCCCTGCGAGACGATCGCGAGGCGGTCGGCCAGTTGGTCGGCCTCCTCGAGGTAATGCGTCGTGAGGAGGATCGTCAGCGACTCGGCCTCGGCGAGGCGCGAGACCTCGGTCCACATCCCGACGCGCGCCTCCGGGTCGAGCCCGGTCGTCGGCTCGTCGAGGAACAGCACCCTGGGCCGGTGGACGAGACCCAGTGCGATGTCGAGCCGCCGACGCATTCCGCCCGAATACGTCTTGACGACCCGGTCGGCCGCTTCGTCGATGCCGACGAGCCGCAGCAGCTCGTCGGCTCGATGCCGCAGGCCGCGGCCGCTCATGCCCTGCACCCGGCCCTGGAGCATCAGGTTCTCGCGACCCGTTCCGAACTGGTCGACACCTGAGTCCTGCGGCACGTAGCCGATCGTGCGGCGGACGGCGTTCGGCTCGCGGCGCACGTCATGTCCCGCCACCGCCGCCGTGCCCTCGTCGGCGTGCGTGAGCGTGACGAGCACGCGAACCGTGGTCGACTTGCCCGCGCCGTTCGGGCCGAGCAGCCCGAACACCTCGCCTTCGCGCACGTTGAACGAGACGCCGTCGAGCGCCTGGACCTCGCCGTATCGCTTGCGCAGCTCTTGCACGACGATCGCTTCCATCTGCAGCGAGGTTAGCGACGTGGCTAGATTGCCCGACCGATGGACCTTCTCGAGTACCAGGGCAAGCAGCTCTTCAGGCAGTTCGGGATCCCGGTGTCGGAAGGACGGCTGGCGACGACCCCGGCGCAGGCGCGCGCCGTCGCCGAGGAGCTCGGGACACAGGTCGTCGTCAAGGCGCAGGTGCTGACGGGCGGCCGCGGGAAAGCGGGTGGCGTCAAGCTCGCAGAGGATCCCGCCGACGCCGAGCAGAAGGCCAGGGAGATCATCGGTCTCGACATCCGCGGCCACGTCGTCGAGAAGCTCTGGATCGAGCAGGCTTCCGAGATCGCGAAGGAGTACTACCTGTCGATCACCTTCGACCGTGGCGCGAAGCAGCCGCTGTTCATGTTCACGACGCAGGGCGGGGTCGAGATCGAGGACGTGGCCGCGAACGACCCGGACGCACTCGTGCGGCTGCACGTCGACGCGCTCGAGGGCTACCAGCCGTGGATCGCGCGCAGGCTCGTCTACGGAGCCGGGGTCGAGGACCTGAACGAGCAGAAGCAGCTCGCGGACATCATCGGAAAGCTCTACCGGTGCTTCGTCGAGTGCGACGCGATGCTGACCGAGATCAATCCCCTGATCGTCACTCCCGACGGCACGGTCAAGGCTCTGGACTCCAAGTTCACGGTCGACGACAGCTCGCTGTACCGGCATCCCGACATCGCCGAGTTCCGCGACCCCGGGGCTGCAGATCCGTTCGAGGCGTTCGCGCGCGAGAAAGGCGTCACGTACGTGAAGCTCGACGGCTCGGTCGGCATCCTCGGCAACGGCGCGGGCCTTTCGATGTCGACAGTCGACGTCGTGGTCGTCGCGGGCGGCCGGCCGGCGAACTTCTGCGACCTCGGCGGCGGCGGCAGCGCCGAGGGCGTCGTCGATGCGCTCGAGGTGATCACGCGCGACCCGCAGGTGAAGTCCGTCTTCTTCAACATCTTCGGTGGGATCACGCGCTGCGACGAGGTCGCGCGCGGCATCCTCGAGGCGCTCGACCGGATGAAGATCGAGATCCCGATCGTCGTCCGCCTCGACGGCACCAACGCGGACGAGGGCCGAAAGATCCTCGCCGACGCCGCTCCGCCCAACTTGTACGTCTCTCCGACGATGCTCGACGCCGCGAAGAAGGCTGTGGAGCTCGCAGCATGAGCACTCCCTGGGACGGCCGTGCGGAGGCGTATCGCTCCTCGGTGACGCATGCGACCGACGCCGACCTCGACATCGTCGTCGAGATGTGCAACCCGCACGAGGGCGTGAAGGCGCTCGACGTCGCGACCGGCGGCGGGCATGTCGCTCGCAGGCTCCGCGCGCTCGGGGCCGAGGTCGTGACCACGGATGCGGCGCCGGGAATGGAGCCGGATGTCGTCTGCCGCGCGGAGGAGCTTCCGTTCGCGGACGGCTCCTTCGACGTGGTCGTCTCGCGGATCGCACCGCACCATTTCGACGACATCGGCCGGGCGATCGGTGAGATGGGACGTGTCGCGCGCCGCACGATCGTGATCGAGGACACCCGGTACACGGCGGAGGAAGTCGAAGCAGCAGAGAAGCTGCGCGACCCGACACACGTCCGCAGCTACTCCGAGGAGGAGTGGCGCGAGTTGCTCGAGAGCGCCGGCTTCGAGATCGAGCGCGTGGAGCAGTTCACGAAGACGCACGATTTCGAGGACTGGCTTGCGCGCTGTGACTGCGCCGGGGCCGAGGCAGAGCGCGTGCGCGAACTGCTTGCGCCGTGGTCGTCCGACGACGGCACCACGTGGAGCGACGTCAAGGTGATCCTCAAGGCCAGGAAGTCGCAGGCGTAGATGGCGATCATCGTCGACAACGACACCAGGCTCGTCGTCCAGGGCCTGACCGGGTCCGAAGGGCGCTTCCACGGCCTGCGCAACCGCGCCTACGGGACGAACCTCGTCGCCGGCGTGACGCCGGGCAAGGGCGGCCAGAACGTCGAGGGCGTGCCGGTCTTCGACACTGTCGCCGAGGCCGTCGCCGACGCCCGCGCGAACACCTCGCTGATCTTCGTGCCCGCCCGCTTCGCTCCCGACGCGATCTACGAGGCCGTCGACGCAGGGATCGGCACCGTCATCTGCATCACGGAGCACATCCCGGCCCACGAGATGCTGCGCGTCTACACCTACAGCCGGCCGAAGGGCGTGACGCTGATCGGCCCGAATTGCCCGGGGGTGCTGTCGCCGGGCAAGGCGAACGTCGGGATCATCCCGGCCGAGGTGTTCGCCCCCGGGTCGATCGGGCTCGTCTCCCGTTCCGGCACGCTGACCTACCAGATCGGCTACGAGGTCGCGCAACGCGGCCTCGGCAACTCGACGATCGTGGGCATCGGCGGCGACCCTGTTGTCGGCTCGAGCTTCATCGACGTCCTCGAGAAGTTCGAGGCCGATCCGGAGACCAAGTACGTCGTGCTCGTCGGCGAGATCGGCGGCGACGAGGAGGAGAAGGCGGCCCGTCATGTCGCCGAGCACATGTCGAAGCCGGTCTTCTCGTACATCGCCGGCTTCTCGGCGCCGCCCGGCAAGACGATGGGCCACGCCGGCGCGATCATCTCGGGCTCGTCCGGCACCGCCGCAGCGAAGAAGGACGCGCTCGAGGCGGTCGGGATCAAGGTCGGCACCACCCCGACCGAGGTCGCACAGCTCGTCGTCGCCGCCGCGCAGAACTAGGCACGAAGTCGTAACGCCGGCCCTCCGGCAGACCCGTGTCTCATTCAGCCACGTCTGGTGGCTGCCACCCAGACGTACTGCGCACACAACCGGGAAAAAAGTGGAACTTTGCACCGCGTTCCATCCCGTTCTTGCCTACGCTGACCTGCCCGCCCGCAGCCGGCCGCGGCGGTGTGGTGGAACGGACTGGTCTCGAACCGCGGCGGCGGGATTCGGTTCGCCGCGCGGTGAACCGAACTAGACGGCCGCGGGCAGCGTCAGCCGGAACTTCGCGCCGCTCGCCGAGCTCTCGACCGTCGCGTCGCCACCGTGGGCCCGCGCCGCCTCGCGCACGATCGCGAGCCCGAGCCCGGCACCCGGCTTCGAGCGGGCTGCGGCCGAGCGGTAGAAGCGGTCGAAGATCCGCGCCTCGTCCTCCTCGGCGACTCCCGGGCCGTGATCCGCCACGACGACCTCACCGTCGCGGACGGTCACCTCGATCGGTGCGCCGGCGCGGGCTGTACTTGACCGCGTTGTCGAGCAGGTTCAGCACTGCGCGCTCGAGCAGCACGGGATCGGCCCGCACGAGCGTAGGTGACAGCGAGGTCACGAACGTCGCCTCGGGGGCACGTGACTTCGCGCGCTCCACTGCTCCAGCGACGAGATCGTCGAGCTGCACGTCTTCGACCCGCAGTTTGCGCTCCTCGCCGCGTGCGAGCTCGACGAGGTCGGACACGAGCGTCGTCAGTGCAGCCAGCTCGACGGACGCCTCATCGAGGGCGTGCTTGGCCTCGTCCGGCGGCAGGCGTCCCTCGCGCAGCAGGTCGATGTTCGTCCGGGTGGAGGTGAGCGGCGTCCGCAGCTCGTGCGACGCGTCCGCGACGAGGCGTCGCTGGCGTCCCACCGACTCCTCGAGCGCGGCCAGCATCGCGTTGAAACGCGTCGCGAGCCGGCCGAGCTCGTCACTGCCAGAAACCTCGACGCGTTCGCTCAGATCGCCGGTCGCCGTGACGTTCTCGGCCGCGGTGGTCAGCCGTTGCACCGGTCGAAGAGCCGCCGTCGCAACGAGCGCAGCCAGGCCGGCTGCCAGCGCGATGGCGATTCCGCCGACGAGCAGGATCCAGAACCGGATCCGTCTGAGCGCATGGTCCGTGCCGTCGAGCGGAGTCGCGACCACGATCGCACCGCCGTTGCCGATCCCTGGCCCGGCCCTGAGCTGCGCGACATAGACACGGACGTGGTAGCCGCGGATGTGCATGTCTGTGAAATACGAGGTCGAAGCACCTGACGCCACCTGCTTCT
Organism: uncultured Thermoleophilia bacterium; assembly: GCA_963823265.1. Lineage (GTDB taxonomy): Bacteria > Actinomycetota > Thermoleophilia > Gaiellales > Gaiellaceae > PALSA-600. Next base: position 245,059 of record CAWGLA010000005.1, on the reverse strand, counting down.
GGCGAGAAGTGACCGGAACCGCGAGGGTGTTGTGAAGCAGGTCACCGTCCGGAGCAAGCCGGTTGTAGACGATCGGTCCCCCGAACGGTCCCTGGTCGCGTCCGCTGACGGCTGCCAGGGACGCCTGCGTTCCGAGCGACTGGTTCACCTGGGCGTAGAGCTCGTGCTTGGCGACGATCCAGACAGCGAGCGAGGCTCCCGCAACCGTCACGGCGATCGCGAGCGCCGTGAACAGCATCAACCGCTGTCTGAAGCTCATTTACGGCTCCTCGCGCAGCGCGTAGCCGACGCCGCGGACCGTGTGCAGAAGGCGCGGCTCGCCGCCTTCTTCGAGCTTGCGGCGCAGGTAGCCGATGTAGACCCAGAGCGCGTTCGAGGTCGCGCCGAAGTCGTAGCCCCACACCCGCTCGTAGATCTGCGAACGCGTCAGCACCTGCCTCGGGTTGCGCATGAAGAGCTCGAGCAGGTTGAACTCGGTGCGCGTCAGCTGTAGCCGGCGCTCGCTGCGGTGGACCTCGCGCGTCGCGACGTCGAGCGTAACGTCGGCGAACTGGACGACGTCGCTGCCGGCGCCGGTTCGGCGCAGCAACGCGCGGACACGCGCGCGGAGCTCCTCGACGGCGAACGGCTTGACGAGGTAGTCGTCGGCACCGGCGTCGAGCCCCTCGACCCGGTCGTCCACCGCGTCCCGTGCCGTGACGACCAGAACGGGGACCGGATCCCCGCGGTGGCGCAGCGAACGGCAGACATCGAGGCCGCCGATCTCGGGCATCAAGAGGTCGAGGACGATCGCGTCGGCCGGGCTCGAGGTGTGCTGCGCCAGCGCGTCGGCGCCGTCGACCGCCTCGGCGACCTCGTAGTCCACTCGGAGCGCGCGAGCGATCGCAGAGCGGACTGCCGGGTCGTCGTCGACCACGAGAACGCGCGTCGTCATTGCCGCATTGTGTCGGCAATCCCTAAGAGCCGGCTAATGCGTGCGAACGCATGCCGGCTCGGTAACCTGGCGGAATGGCGACGATCTCGTTTGCGCGCGGAGTGCCCGCACCGGAATGCCTGCCGGTCGACGAGCTGGCGGATTGCGCGCGCGTCGCGCTCGAGCGTGACGGCCGCACGATCCTCTCCTACGGTCCGTCGCCCGGCTACGCGCCGTTGCGCGAATGGATCGCGGACCGGCAAGGCGTCGAGCCCGAGCGGGTCTTTCTGACCAACGGCTCGCTCCAGGGCTTCGTGTTCCTCGCCCAGAGACTCGCGCCCGGCAACCGGGTGCTCGCGGAGCTGCCCACCTACGACCGGCCGCTGAAGATCCTGCGTGAGCTCGGCGCCGAGGTCGAGCTGCTCGCCTGCGACGACGAGGGACTCGACCCCGACGCGCTCGAGCAGGCGCTTCGAAGCGGCCTCGCGCCGCCCGCCTTCCTCTATCTGATCCCGACCTTCCAGAACCCGAGCGGGCGCACTCTGAGCCTCGAGCGCCGTCGCCGGATCGTCGAGCTGGCGCAGGAGCACGACCTGCTCGTGCTGGAAGACGACCCCTACGGTCTCGTGCGCTACGAGGGTGAGGCGCTGCCGTCGCTCTTCGACCTGTCGGGTGGGCACGTCGCCTACAGCTCGTCGTTCTCGAAGACGGTCGCGCCGGGTCTGCGTGTCGGCTGGTTCGTGTTCCCGGAGGCTCTGGCGCGGCAGATCGAGGCCAGTGCCACCGCGACGTACATCACGCCGGTGCTGCTCGGCCAGGCGACGGTCAACGAGTTCGTGCGGAGAGGCAGCTTCGAGCCGAACCTCGAGCGCGTCAAGGGACTGCTCGGTGCCCGCCGCGACGCGATGCTCGACGCGCTCGACAGTGACTTGCCAGGCGTGAGCACGACGCGTCCCGCAGGCGGCTACTTCCTCTGGCTGGAGCTCGCCGGCATCGACGCATCCGGCCTCCTCGTGCGGGCCGAGCAGGCCGGGGTCACCTTCGTCAAGGGGACGGACTTCGGCGGTGCGCCCGACACGGCGCGCCTCGCCTTCAGCTTCGTCTCGCTCGACGAGATCCGCGACGGCGTCGCCCGGCTAGCCGCCGCGTTGCCCGTCCCCGCCTAGCCCGGCGGCCGGCGCTAGGCGGCGGCCACCGCGGCCGCTGCGGGCACGCCGCCGAGCGGCACGAGGCGAGGCTGGCGAGGAGGCTGGAGGGTGCGCGTCGCAGCGCGGAAGGTGGGGCATGGACGCTCCGGGGCCATCGCGCAGAGAGCATGACGGCGGAAGTAGCAGTCGTCGCAGGTCGGAACGTTCTGACGGGTCATGGGGGTCCCTTCCAGGGGGCTTTCGTGGGGGTGGGGGAGGGCCATGCTACGACTGCCTATCGGCCGCGCAAAGGGCTTGCCTGAATGGAAAACGTGCATTTTCCGGCAAGTTCGAATGCGCCGAAAACTGCTGTTTTCTGTCTCGCTAACGGAGTGTCGCCAGGGCGCGCAACGCCTGTGGAAAGCTCTCCACAGGGATGATCCGTAGCCCGCCCGCCTGCTTGCGGGCATCCTGCGCGTTCTCCCCAGCGGGCACCAGGAAAGCGTCCACACCCGCTTCGCGCGCGCCGATCGTCTTTTGCTTGATGCCGCCGATCGGCCCGACCGAGCCGTCCGGGAAGATTTCGCCGGTCGCGGCGATCTTGTGGCCGTGGACGACGTTGCGGCCGAGTTGCTGCAGCACCTCGAGCGCGAAGGCGAGGCCCGCCGACGGGCCGCCGACACCCCCGGCGTCGATGCTGACCGGGAACGGCAGCTTGATGTCCACTGCGTTCTCGACGAGGATCCCGACGACCGCGCGCCGCGGCGGCTTCCCGCCGGAGGCGATCGTCTCGAATTCGCTCGATGAGCGTCTGTTTGCCGCGCCGCACGGTCATCGCGACGATCGAGCCGATCTTGTGGGACGACATCGCGACGGCGACGTCCTGTCGACTGTGCACGGGCCGGCGGTCGATGGCGACGATCACGTCGTCGGGCTCGAGCTTCCCGGCGGCAGGCGTGCCCGCGACAACCTCGTCGACGAGCGCGCCGGCGGAGCGCAGCACGACATGCTTGCCGGCCGCACGCAGGGCGACGGCCGCAGCGACCTGCTGTGAGTGCTGCATGTCCTGCAGGTCGATGCGCCGGCGCTGATTGTCGCCGACGCCCGGGGGGTTGACGGCCTTTGCGGGATACAGGTCGGCGCCCTTGTGCAGTCCGCCGAACAGCTTCTCGAGGATCGTCGCCTTGCGAACGATCACGTCCACGAAGTAGACGCCGCCTTTGCCCTGAACCGGGTCCTGCCCGTTTCGCACCGTGACGAGCGGCGCGACCGGGTGCGCCTTGTCGGGCAGGAAGATGTACTCGTTGGACGGCGCGACGTAGAGCGCCAGGGCGACGGCGAACAGGACGACCCCCAGCACGAGGAGCCGGCCGGGGGTGACGAGCTTCATAGGAGCCCGCGTGAGCCGCCACCGTCCACGAGGACGGTGGTTCCGCTGATGTAGGCGGCGCGGGCCGAGGCGAGGAAGCAGACGACGTCGCCGAACTCCCGCGGGCTGCCCAGACGGCCGAGGGGGATCTGGGCGAGCTCCTCGGGCGGTGGGCCGTCTGCGCCGTAGAGCTCCGTCATGCGCGGTGTGTCGATGCGGCCGGGCGCCACACAGTTGACCGTGATCGCCTCCGGCCCGAGCTCCCGCGCGAGCGTCTTCGCCCAACCGGTGAGGCCGGGGCGGAGCGCATTCGACAACGCGAGGTGCGGTGTCGGTTCCTTGACCGTGACGGAGGTGATGAAGAGGATACGGCCGGCCTCGCTCTTTCGGATCTGAGGCAGTGCGAGCCGCACGAGCCGGAACGCCGGCTGCAGCAGCAGCTCGAACGCCGACTCGAGCTGGAGGTCGGTGATCTCCGAGGCTGTCGCGGCCGGCGGCCCGCCCGAGTTCCAGACGAGGATGTCGATGCCGCCGAAGGCCTCGACCGTCCGCTCGACGAGCCGCTCGAGATCGGCGGCGTTCGTCACGTCGCCCCGCACCGCCAGCGCGCCGATGCGATCGGCGTCCCGTTCGAGGAGATCCCGGCGCCGCGCGAACATCGCCACGTTCGCGCCTTCCGCTGCGAGCGCTTCCGCGGATGCCAGTCCGAGGCCGGACGAAGCTCCGCAGATGATCGCCGTCCTGCCGCGCAGACCGAGTTCCATCGAGGCAGGACGGTAGCGCTCCGACCTAAGCGTTGCACGAGGAAACGACTTTTCGCCGCCCGGGGCAGGCGCCGTGCGCGCCTAGGCGGCCGCGTGCGCGCGCCGGGCGACGAACGAGGCGTCGTGGCCCCGTTCGTTCGCGAGCCGGATCTCGGTCTCGTCGAGCGCTCCGATGCGCACCAGCAGCTCGAGCTCGTCCCGGAGGTGGGTCCGCATCATCTCGGGACCGTCGGTTGCGATCGTGAACGGCACGCCGTGCTCGACGAAGGTTCGGAAGGTCTCGCGAACCTCGTCCTCGTCCCGAAGCGCCTTGGTCAGCAGATTCGAGGTCGGGCAGATCTCGAGGGTGATGTCCGCAGCCCGGAGTGCCTCCATCAGGGCCGGGTCGCGCGCGGCGAGGATGCCGTGCCCCAGCCGGTCGGGCCGCAGCGACTCGACCACCTCGCCGATCTCCTGCACGCCGTGCTCGCCACCTTCTTCGCCGACGTGGATCGTCACACCCAGTCCGGCCTCGCGTGCGAGGTCGACGTGTTCCCGGATCTGCGTGTAGTCGTAACGCGCGCCTCGTGGCCTCGGGCCGGCGATGTCGACACCGACGACCCCGCGCGGCATGTACTTGATCGCCTTCTCGACGATGACCATGTTCTGATCGGACGTGAACGTGCGGTCCATCATCAGGATCAGCCCCGCCCGCACCTGCGAATACTCGAGCGAGGCGAGATCGAGACCGCGGATCGCGGCGAGGATGATGTGGTCGAGGTCGCGCTCGCCGCCGCGGTTGCGCTTCATCGGGTTGAACCGAAGCTCGAGCGTGGTGATCCGTTGCGACCGGTATGCGCCTCCGATCGCCGCGTGCACGCTCCGCTCGACCGCGAGCGGCGACGACTGGATCAGTTCGGTCAGGTGGTAGATCTGGTCGAGCGAGTCGAGATCCGGGACGCCGCGCGGGTCGGACACGGTCACGAGCCGTTCGAACTCCCAGTAGTCGCGCGTCGGCAACGCGATTCCCTGCTCGTGGGCGAGGCTCCACAGGATGTCCGAGGCAACCGAACCGCCGAGGTGGGTGTGCAGCTCGGCGAGGCCCTCTTCGAACATGCGCCGACTCTAGATCACAGGCTCGGCCACCTGCGACTCGACGAGCGCCAGCCCCAGCGCAGTCGCGTCCTCGAACTGCTGCTCGTCGACGAGCCCGGGCACGTCCGTGGTCAGGTGGTATTCGTCGTAGGGAAAGTGCAGCACTGCCACCGCTGGGATCTTGTTCTCGACGAACCACTGCGAATCGATGCCGCCCGTCGCGGGGCCGGTGACGAGCTCATACCGGTCCAGCAGGCCCAGGGAACGCGCGGTCTCGGTCGCGCGATCGAGCAGCGCGTGCGGAGAAGCTAGGACGTTCAGCTTCTCGCCGTGGGCGATGCAGTCCAGGTTCACCATCCCGGCGACCTGGCCGAGCTCTCCCCGGAGCTTCGCTTCGTCGGTGTAGTAGCGCGAGCCGGTCAGCTTGATCTCCTCGGCGGCGAACGCGACCAGGCGGACGCCGCGCTCGAGGTCGCGGCCGGCGAGGGCTTCGCCGATCCGCCGCACGCCCTCCACGCCCGATGCGTTGTCGATCGCGCCGGGCCCGTGCCACACCGAGTCGTAGTGCGCGCCGACGATGACGTGCTGTTCCCCGCGGCCCGGGATGTCCGCGATCACGTTGCGTTCCAGACGCCCTGGGAGGAAGCGGCCGCCGACCCGAATGCGCACGCGCATCCCGTCGAGGAGCCGCTCCGAGCCCGCCCGGGAGACGAATGCGGTGGGCGGCGTGGTGATGTGAGCGTGGCTCGACATGAACGGGATCGCCCCGAGCGAGAACGGGCTCGTGAGCAGGCGCGCGACCTCCCGCCCGGAGGCATCGACGACCGCGAAGTTGGGAAGGCGCCCGTCGCCGACGGGTGCATTGCTCCACCCGATGCGGCGCACCGTGCCCTCGCCGTCGAATGCATGCGAGTACAGGCACGGCCCGGCGTCCCACCGCTCGCCCTCGACCTCGAGCAGCGGCTCATCCGGCTCGTAGCCGAGCAGCGGGAACTCCTGGAACCGCACCGCGAGGCCGAGCTCCCTGAACGCCTCGGCCACAGTGTCGGCCGCGCGCGAGGCGTCGGCACTCCCGGCCGTCCGCGGCCCGATCTCCCCCGCCAGTGCCTCCACGAGGTTCACGAGGATCAGCCTAGTTAGAGTCCAGCGAGGTGCGCGCCAGACCCAAACGCTTGGATCGGCTGCCGCAGCAGTACTTCGTCGCGCTTCTCGGTCGCGTCGCCGCCGCAGCTGCGGCGGCCGGTCCGCCGCTCGTCGACCTCGGTCGCGGCAACCCCGAAGTGGGGCCGCCGGCGCACGTCGTCGAAGCGCTCGCCGAGAGCGCCGTCCGCAGCGACGTCCACGGCTATGCACCGATCCGCGGGCTCGCGCGCACGAAGGAAGCGTTGGCCGCCCGCTACCGCGCCGTCTACGGCGTCGAGCTCGACCCCGAGCGCGAGATCGCGGTCGTCCCGGGCACGAAGACGGCGATCACCGAGCTCGCGCTCTCGCTGGCCGACGACGGGGACCGGATGCTGCTCCCGGACCCGTTCTACCCCGACTATCCGTCCGGGCCGGCGCTCGCGGGCGCGCGGCTCGAGACGGTGCCGCTCCGAGCCGAGGCCGGCTGGTCGCCCGGACCTCGAGGCCGCTCCCGAAGCAGCGGCGCTCTACCTCAACTATCCGTCGAACCCGTGCGCGGTCTGCGCGCCCCCGGGCACCTTTGCGGCCGCCGTCCGCTGGGCGGAGCGGACCGGCGGAGCGGTGGTGCACGACGCCGCGTACATCGACATCGTCTTCGACGGTCGCCGGCCCCAGAGCTTTCTCGCCACGCCCGGCGCGAAGGACGTCGGGGTCGAGATGTGGTCGATGTCGAAGACCTACGGGATGGCGGGCTGGCGCATCGGGTTCGTCGTCGGCAACCCCGAGATCGTCGAGCGCATCAACCTGCTGAACGACCACAACCGGGTCGGCATCTTCGAGCCGCTGCAGCGAGCGGCGATCGCAGCGCTGGAAGGGCCGCAGGACTCCGTCGGCAAGCGCGTCGACGATTACGAGCGGCGACGCGACACGATCGCCTCGGTGCTTCCCGAGCCACCGGTCTGCGAGGGCACGTTCTTCGTCTGGCTCCATCTGCCCGAGGGGCTCACCGCCGAGTGGCTCCTCGAAGAGCATCGCATCGCCGTCGCTCCCGGCGAGGGGTTCGGGCCGAGCGGCGCCGGCTGGGCCCGGCTCTCGCTCGCCGTCGACGACGAGGCGATCGAGCTCGGGGCCGAGCGCCTCCGGCAGGCGCTCGCCGCCGGCGCCGGAGCGGGCTCAGGCCGATGAAGATCGGGATCGTCGTCCCGTTCTCGTGGTCGTACTGGGGCGGCGTCGTCGAGCACTCGGAGCACCAGGCGGCGGCGCTCGCGGCGTCGCGGTCACGACGTGCAGGTCCTGATGGGCAACGACCCGGCCGGCTTCTTCACGCGCTTGCTGCACCCTCGCACGGGCCGCCACGGGCCTCTGCCCGACGGGATCATCGCGGTCGGCCGGTCGGTGGTCGTGCCGGCGAACGGCTCATTGCCGAACATCGTGCTCTCGCCCGCGCGCCATCCCCCGGATCCGCCGCGTTCTCGAGGACGAGCAGTTCGACGTCATCCACTGCCACGAGCCGATGACCCCGGCGATCTGCGTCGCGGCGCTCTCGTACGCCCGATGCCCGATCGTCGTCACCCACCACGCGCACGGCGACCTCGGCTGGATGGGCCCCGCTCTGCGCTTCTGGGGCTTCCTGATGGACCGGGTCGACGCGCGCATCGCCGTTTCGCCGATGGCGGCGGAATCGGCGGCGCGCTGGCTGCCCGGCGACTACCGCGTGATCCCGAACGGCGTGCTGATCCCCGAACGATGCCGATCCGGCCGATCGTGACAACACCGTCGTCTTCATCGGTCGCCACGACCACGCGCAAGGGGCTGCCGACGCTGCTCCGCGTCGCTGGCCGGAGATCCATGCCGCAGACCGGAGCGCGGCTGCGGCTGATCGGCACCGACCCGTTGCAGTACCGCCTGCTGAACGCGCGCCTGCGCGTCGACGAGGCGGGGATCGACGTGCTCGGGATCGTGCCCAACGAGGTGCGGACCCATGAGCTCGAGCGCGCCAAGTCTTCGGTCACACCTGCGCTCGGCGGCGAGAGCTTCGGCCTCGTGCTCGCCGAGGCGTTCGCGTGCGCGACCCCGTCGGTGGCCTCCGACATTCCCGGGCTACGCCGCCGTCGCGACGCCCGAGGCCGCGCGTCTCGTCCCGCCGAACGACCCGGGTGCGCTCGCGGCAGCCGTGATCGGTGTGCTGCTCCGACGAGCCGCGCCGAGTCGAGATGGGCGCGCGCCGCGCGGGCGCACGCACTCGCGAACTACGCGTGGGACGACATTGCCCGGCGTCTCGAGGAGACGTACGAGCGAGGTCACGGCCTGATGCTCCGCGACCCCCGCTTGCGCGTACTGTTGGTCGTCCCGCTGATCGCCGCCGGGGTGGCCCTCTTCATCTTCCGCGGGCCCGACTGGCACCTCGTCCACGACGCGTTCACGGTCGTGCGGTGGCGGTGGGTGATCGCGGCGATCGGTCTCAACCTGCTCTCGGTGCTCGCCCGGGCCCTCTGCGTGGGACACGACCATCAAGCAGTCGCTCGACCCGCCCTGTCCGCGCTTCCCGCTCGTCTTCTCCGCCTTCTCGGTCGGCCTGTTCGCGAATGCAGTGCTGCCGGGGCGGGTCGGTGAGCTCGCGCGGGTCGCTGTGCTCCGCCGGCGTCTGCCGGGTCGGCGCGGCGTGACGGCCACCCTGATCGGCTCGGTGTTCGCACACCGCATCTTCGACGTGTTCCCGGCGACGGCGCTCGTGATCTGGGTCCTCCTCACCGCGAAGATCCCCGGTTGGGCACTGACGTCGATCGCGCTCGTGCTGACCCTCGGCCTCCTCCTGTTCCTCGTGCGCCATGGTGCTCGCACGGCGGGCGCATCGCGACGCGCTGGAAGGGCTCGGGCCTGTGCGCCAGCTGCTCGCGCGGGCGCGGCTCGGGCTGGCGTGATGCGCTCTCCGGTCGCCGCCGCGACGGCGGCATCGTTCCAGTCCGTGGGCTGGACCTGCCAGCTGTTCGCGGTCTGGGCGGCGATGTTCGCGTTCCACATCCACCTGCCCCTCTCCACCGCGGGGCTCGTGCTCGTGCTGATCAACGTCGCGACGCTCTTCCCGCTCTGGCCGGGCAACTTCGGCCTCGTGCAGATCGCGATCGCGTTCCCGCTCGTCAACTACGGCGTTCCGTACGCGCGCGGGTTCGCGTTCGGGATCGGGCTGCAGGCGATCGAGGCCTCCGTCGGGCGTCGGTGTCGGCCTGATCTTCCTCGCACGTGAGGGTCTCTCGTACGCGATGCTCAAGACGATCGACGAGACCGGTCGAGTCCGAGGAGCGAGTCCTCGAACAGGAGCCCGCGCGTGCTCGCTCTCGCGTCCCCGGCTAGCCTCAAAGGGCGTTCTCGTCGCCGCAGGAGGCCGCGTCGCTGCTCGCCGCCGGGATGCGTCGCGTCGCCCGGCCTCGACGTCGACGAGCTGCCGGTTGCCGACGGCGGCGAAGGGACGGCTGCCGTGCTCACGGCTGCGCTCGGCGGCGCCTGGCACACCGCGCAGGTCGGCGATCCGCTCGGCCGGCCGGTCGCGGCCGCTGGCTGCTGCTGGACGACGGCACTGCGGTCGTCGAGTCCGCCGAGGCGATCGGCTTGCCGCTGCTCGCGCCGGAGCGAACTCGACCCGCTGCGCGCGACGAGCCGCGGGCTCGGCGAACTGCTGCTCGCCGCGCTTGCAGACGACGGCCGGCGGCGCTGCTCGTTTGCGTCGGCGGGCACCGCGACCGTCGACGGCGGCGCGGCATGCGCGCGGTCGTCGGCGAGTGGCTGCGCGGCCTGCCGATCCGCGTCGCTCTGCGACGTGCGCAACCCGCTGCTCGGTGCAGCGAGGCGCGGCGCGCGTCTTCGGCCCGCAGAAGGGCGCGGGTCCCGCGGCGGTCGAGGAGCTCGAGGCGCGCCTCGCCGCGATCGAGGAGCTCGCTCCGTACCGCGACCTGCCCGGGGCGGGAGCCGGCGGCGGGCTCGGCGCGGCGTTCGCGGCGCTCGGCGGCGAGCTCGTCGAGGGTGCAGAGCTCGTGCTCGACACGATCGGCTTCGACGAGCGTGCCCGCGGCGCCGCTCGTCGTCACCGGCGAGGGCACCGTCGACGCGACGACGCTCGAGGGAAGGCGCCCGGCGCCGTCGTCGCGCCGCTGCGAGCGCCTCGGCGTCCGCTGCGAGCTCTTCGGCGGCTTCGTCCGGAGCGGCATGCGGCGCACGCGCTGTCCGGCCGCCGGGCGCTGGTCGGCGACGACCTCTTCGGCTCGGCGAGGAGCTAGCCCGCGCTCTCGTCGGCGCGGGCTAGCTCCTCGATCTTGCCGCGCACGCTGTCGAGCTTCGCCGCGCAGATGGCGGTAGAGCTCCTCGCCGCGCTCCCACAGCTTCGTCAGCTCGTCGACCCCGGCGTCGCCTCGCTCGAGGCGCTCGACGATCTGCTCCAGCTCCTTCTGCGCCTCCTCGAACGTCGGCTCAGTCAACGGTCGCTCCGAAGCTGCCTTCGGCGACGCGCACGTCGATCGTGTCGCCCGCCGCGACCTCCGCCGCGGCACGGACGACGTCGTCGCCGCGGCGGACGATTGCGTAGCCGCGCTCGAGCACCGCGAGCGGAGAGAGTGCGCCGAGCCTCGCCGTGCAGCGTGTCGAGTCGCGCGCGCCTGCGCTCGAGTGCGAGCAGCGGTGCCCGCTGGAGCCGCTCGTGCGTCGTCGCGAGGCGCTGGGCTGACCTCGCCGCGGCGAGCTGTGCGCCGCGGTGCAGCGCGACTGCGTGTGCGTTCGAGGCGGTCGCGCAGTTCGGCGATGTCGGGGACGACGAGCCGTGCGGCGGCGGTCGGCGTCGAGGCGCGAACGTCGGCGGCCAGGTCGCAGAGCGGTGTGTCCTGCTCGTGGCCGACCGCGGAGACGATCGGCACCGCGCACTCGGCGACCGCCCGCACGACGCGTTCGTCCGAGAACGGCAGCAGGTCCTCGAAGCTCCCGCCGCCGCGCGCGAGCACGATCACGTCGGCGCCGCGCTCGCAGAGGTCGCCGATCGCGGTCGCGATCGCCGCAGCCGCGCGCGGGCCCTGCACGTACGTCTCGGCGACGAGCGACGTTCGCAGGCGGAAAGCGCTGCACGATGTGTGTCAGAACATCGCGTTTCGCCGCGGCGTCGTTGCCGGTGACGAGCCCGATCAGCGCGCGGGAAGCGGGGCAGGGGCCGCTTGCGGCTGTCGTCGAACAGGCCCTCGGCGGCGAGCTTCGCCTTCAGCCGCTCCAGCGCGGCGAGGTGCGCGCCGAGCCCGAAGCGCTCGATCGTCAGGGCCTTCAGGCGCAGCTCGCCGCGTTGCTCGTAGAGCTCGGCGCGGCCGAAGACGTGCACGCGCTCGCCGTCGGCCAGCTTCGAGCTCCAGCGCGTCGAACTGGCCGCGCGGCATCTGCGCCGGCAGGCCGCGCCGTCCTCCGGATCCTTGAGCGTGAAGAAGACGGACGCCCACCGCTGCTGGCGGCGCAGCTCGGTCACCTCGCCCTCCATCCAGAGCGTCGGCAGTCTGTTCAGCTAGCGCGCGACGCCGCTGTTGAAGCCGCGAACGGTATAGACCTTCCGCCCTTCGACCTCCGATCGCCTCGACCTTCACACCGGTGCCGATGCGTAGAGGCTCTAGAGCAGAATCTCGGCGGCCGTCTCGAACGTGCAGCCGGCGCGGATGAGCTCGACAGCTCGGTGCAGATCGGCCTCGGAGTGCGCGAGCTTCTCGGCGAGCGGCAGGGGATAGCCGGCCTCGATCAGCACGTGGAGCCGCCAGGACTCCACCTTTTCGCGCTCTGACTGAGGTTGTTCGATCGTCTGTGGCATGGTGTGCGGGTTTTCGCTCTCTCCTAGACGAACCCTGCCTCGGAAGTTGGATAGCTCAAACAGAACCATTACGCACGTGCGGTGAGCTCGTCCAGCTCTACGGCTCAACTCGTGCAGCCGGGCCTCGAGCACGGCCCGCTCGGACTCGGCATCGGCCGCAATTTCCTGGAGACGCTCGCGGAGACCGGCCTCGACCTGGTGCGAACGCTCCTCGAGTGAGTTGAGCGCGTCGTCTCGCTGGCGCTCCAGAGCCGGCCCGCAGTCGGGCAAGCCGCTCCTCGACCCGGGTCGCAGCGGCGTCGCTGACATGGTTCAGCCGCTCGGTCAGCACGCCCTCGGCTTCGCGTGCGAACCGCTCGACGGCGAGGTCGAGCTCGCGGCTGAGCCGGCGCGCGGCTTCTTCGCGGGCGCGTGCGGATCGCTCGTGTCGAACTGCAGCCGACGCCGCCTCGGCGTAGCGGGCCGTCTCGCGGTCGACGATGCGCTGCAGCTGCTCGACCTGCCGGCGTTCGATGTCGCCGAGGGCGAGCTGGATGCGCTGCGTCGCTTCGTTCCCTTCGCGCTCGATGAGCTCCTTGAGGTCGTGTTCGCGCTTGCGCAGCCGCTCGGCGACTTCGTGCAGCGCGTGCCGTCGTTCGGCTGCGTGCTGCTCGAGCTCCGTGTTCGCCTGCTGCATCACCTCCTTCGCCTGCGCGTGCGAAGCTCGGCGCGGAGCCGCGTGACGAGCTGCCGCTGCTCCTCGACCGGCCTGCAACCGGCTCGGCGTCCTGGCCGATCTTCACGTTCGCCTCGGTCATCAGCGCCGTGCTGCCGCGCTTCGACGCGCTTCAGTCGTCCGCCAGGCCCTCCTGCAGCTTGCCGACGTCGCTCGCCCAGTCGGCGACGCGCTGCTCGACCGCGGGCTGGACCGAGACGAGTTGGTCGCCAGTCGCTCGGTCGCGAGCCGTTCGCGCTCGGCGACGTCGCGGCGGCGTTCCTCGGCGATCCGCCGCTCCTCCTCCGCGAGCTGCGACAGCGAGTCCGCCCGCAGGCGCGCCAGCGTGTGCTCGAGCTCCTGGGTACGCAGGGCGAGCTCGTGTGCCACGATCTCGTCGAACGCGGCCTTGCCCCGCTCGATCTCGCGTTCGAGCAGCCGCTGGTGCGAGCGAACCTTCTGCAGGACGACCACACTGGCCGCCGATGCGAGCACGGCAACGCCCGCTGCGACGACGGCGACGATGACGGCGGCAGTCACGCCGTCATCGTAGGCGCGCCGCAACGAGAGCGACGGCGATCAACGTCGAGGACAGTGCGAGCAGGCGCAGCGCGCGCTCGAGCGGCTCCGTCCCTTCGGTCGTCGAGCGTTCCCGGCGTGCTTCGCGGACGGGCGTCGAGAGCGCGCGCTGCGCGAGGCTGAGCGCGAACGCGTAGCCGGCGGCGGCGACCGCCTCGACGCGCAGTGTCTGCGCCTCGACGAAATAGCCGGTCAGTGCCGGGAACGCTCCCCAGCACAGCGCAAAGCCCCAGTCGGTGTGCAGCGCCAGCTCGAGGTTGTAGGCGGGCACGACACCGCCCCGACCCCGACGAACACCAGCAGCCCCCAACCCCAGGCGGCCGCGGCACCGATCCCGATCGCGACCGCTCCGGCCAGGCTCGACGACCGCGATCGCGACGAGCGCCGCGCTCGGGATCTGCGTCTTCAGCGGCCGGCCGTGCAGCTCGTCCAGCGCGTGCGCGGCGACGCCCATCGCAAGGAAGAAGGCCGCCAGCGCCCACAGCATCCGGTCGAGGTGGAAGTGCGGCGCGAGCGCCGCTCCGACGGCGACGTAGGAGAGGTGCCAGAGCGTGTACGGCGGATGCAGCAGCGTCACGTAGTCGCGCCAGCCGCCGCGCTCCAGCGCGTAGAACGCCGGCTTCAGCTCGTCCGTCGTCCCCACGTGACGATCCCTCCGCCGAGGCTGAGCCGTTTCGCCCGCACGTCCTCGATCCCGGCATCCCGCCAGGCCTGCAGAAGACGTGGCAGCGGCCATTCCTCGTAGTGGCCCCTGATCGACGGCCCGAGGAACGCTCCGACCTCGTGCCAGCCGTCGCCGATCACTCGGCCGGCAGTCGGCAGGCCGACCCGCGTCCACAGCTCCCAGAGCGGCCGCCAGATCGCCGCTCGGCACGCCGAACTCGAGCCCTGCGATCGTGCCGCCGGGCTTGACGACCCGCGCGAGCTCGCGCAGAACCGCGGGCGGATCCTCGACGTAGCGGAGCAGATAGGTGAACGTCAGCGCGTCGAACTGTCCGTCCTCGAACGGCAGGTTCCGCGCGTCGCCCTCCTGCAGCCGCACCTTCCGGGTCGCGGCAGCGAGCGCCAACCGCCTTCGGCCCTCCTCGAGCATCTCGGGGCTCTGGTCGATCCCGACGACGAAGCAATCCTTCTGGCGGACGAGCTCGCGGGCGACCAGCGTGGTGCCGGTGGCGACGTCGAGCACCGTGTCGGTCGGTGCCGCGTCGATCCGCGAGACGAGGAAGCGGCGCCAGCGCGGGTCCTGCCCGAACGAGAGCACCGCGCCCCAGCGGTCGTAGCCGGGGCCGAGCGGCGCGAAGAGCGTCGGTCGCATCCATACGCTTGACTCTATGGCCCTACAGGAGGAGCTGGCGCAGATTGCCGTCGCCGCAGCGCAACACGGCGAGGTGGCGGGCGTGCTCGCCGCGGAGCCGGCGCGCGGCCGCCGTCTCTACCTCGTCGCTCTCGGCGCGGATGAAAGACGGCGCTGGATCGTGCTCGACCAGGACGCGCAACCTGTCGACCGGCGCGACGACGTCCGCGACACGGCGTCGATCGTCGCCATGTGCGAGCTCGCCGGCGACCTCGCCGGCGGCGGCGACCTCGAGAGCCTCCGCTCGCAGCTGGCCCAGGTGCGGATGGGCGAGCAGCCGCCGGGGATCGAAGCGGCGGAGGAGGCCGCGCTCGCGCTCGAGCGCGCGATCGGCGCGCCGCCGCGGGTCGCCACGCCGGCGTATCTCGACGAGGTCGGCGTCGCGACTCGCGCGCTCGAACAGGCGCTCGGCGAGCTGTCGTCGCCGTTCTCGGCGGCGATTCGCTCGGCGGCCGGCACGGTGGACGAGTTCGTGCAGGACGTCGAGCGCGGCTACCTGCTCGAGCTGCGCTAACTTGGTCGTATGTCTGAAGGTGGATTCGGATTCCCGTTCGGCGGCGACCCCGAGGATCTGCTGCGTGGGTTGCGTGAGTTCGCAGAGCAGCAGGCGGAATCGGTGCAGGAGGCCCAGCGCGAGCAGTTCGCGACGCTGACCCTCAACACCGCCGTCGAGCTGACGGCGGCCGCGCTCTCCCAGATCCAGGCGCAGGGCGGCGGCGAAGAGCAGTCGATCGTGATGCGCGATGCGATGCGCGTGCTGTTCCCCGAGGCGGTGGCGCTCGTCAGCGCCGCGCGCCAGGGGTTCATGCGCGAGTCGTAGAGCGGTCTCTATGTGCTGACAGGCGCGCTGATCGCGCGATAGAGACCCCACGCCATGAGCGCGAACGCGCCGGCCGCGAGCAGCACGTCGACGGGCGTCAGTCTGCCCCGCCGGCGGCGGTAGATCGGGAACACGCCGAAGACGATCAGCTGCGACAGGAAGAGCGCGATCAGTGCCGGTCGCAGCACGTTCTCGTCGAACGACTCCGGGTCGGCGATGCTCAACGCGTCGATCGCGACGAACGGGACGGCGATCCACGCGAGGAGCCTACGCACGTGGATGCCGGTCACGGAGAACAGGAGCCGTGACAGCGCAAGGTACTCGGCCAGGATCAGGCCCGCCACGCTCGCAGCTGCGCCGACGCCGATCGCGATCGCGAACCAGCGGGTCGAGTACGCGGAGGCGATGGCGTAGCCGGGGAGGTTGGCGTCTCTGAGGGAGGGGTCGACGGCGGCCAGCGGGAAGGCCGCGAAGACGAGATACGCCGCGACGATCGCCCCCGCCCCGACCAGCGTGCGCCGGACGGTCCGGGAGCCGCCGACGACCTCCGCGCCCAGGAAGATCGGGAGGCTGCCGCAGAGGAAGAGCAACGCGATGTTCGCGCCGCCGCGGACGAGCCCGTGCGGCCCCGGCGAGCTCGTGAACGAGTGCGTGGGCGCTCCGGACTTCGCCAACATCACGAAGCCGAGGGCGAGCATCAGCGCCAGCTGGAGCGCGGCCGAGACGAGGAGCAACTGGAGGACGGGCCTGGTCCCGAGCAGCACGAGCGCGACGATCGCCACCGGCAGGATCAGTTCGATCAGCCACCGCCACGGCTCGATCCCGGGGAAGACGTCCGCGAGCATCTCGTAGACGATGTCGGTGACCGTGTAGGGCAGGTAGAGGAAGTAGCTGAACGCCCAGATCGCGGCCTGTACCAGCGCCAGGCGGTGCCCGACTGCCGCCTCGACGAAGGCGGCCAGACCGCCGGCCGAGACGATCTCATCGCTGTACCGCACCCAGACCGCGAGCGGCAGGGCGTACAGCGCGGCGCCGATCGCGGTCACGAGACCCGCGGAGCTCATGTCGGCCGCAGCAGGCACGTAGATCACCGCCAGGGCGAGCGGGCCGCCGATCGATGCGATCGCGAAGCCGAGATAGAGCGACGGCGGGATCGGAGATCCCGCCGTCGCGTCAGGAGTGCTGCGGAGAGCCGCTAGCCCCAGGCCTCACCGTCGGTGGTCGTGCCGGACGTCGACGTCGTGCCGCCGCCCGAGCCGCCCGAGCCGCCGGTCGTCGTTCCGGGCACGGTGATCGAGGTCTTCATGCCCTGTGCGGCATGGCCCGGCACGGTGCACCAGAGAGCGTACGTGCCGGCCTTGAGGGTCACGGTGAGAGTCGTCTTCTTGCCGGGCTTGATCAGCGCCGTCTTCTTGAGCTTCACGCCCGGGCCCGAGATCGCGAGGGCGTGCGAGTGCCGGCCCGTGTTCTTGATCGCGAACCGGACGGAGCCGACGGCGCCTTTCCGGGTCGAGAGAGAGATGTGGAACTCCTTCTCGGTGACGCCGATCGTCTTGACGGTCGCGCTCCTGTGGGTGACGACACCGGCGAGCGCGGCGCCTGCCAGGGCAGCCGCGAGGGCGGCCGCCAGGATGAGTGGGCGGGTGAGCTTCATGCCTGCCACTACGGAGCTTGCCACGAAGCGGATTGGACTACCATCCCGGCCGCACGTGACCCTTCTCGATCGCGCGATCGTCTGGCTCCTGCCCGCGGTCCCCAAGCCTGTCGTCCAGCGCCTTTCGTCGCGCTATATCGCAGGCCCCTCGCTCGACGATGCCGTTCGCGTCGTTCGCAGGCTGAACGCGAAGGGCAAGCTCGCCACCGTCGACGTGCTCGGCGAGGAGATCACGAGCGTCGACGAGGCGCGCGCGATCACCGGGCAGTACCACGACGTGCTCGCGCGAATCGACGAGGAGGGCCTCGACGCGAACGTGTCGGTGAAGCTGACGGGGCTCGGGCTCGAGCTCGATCTCGAGCTCTGTCGCGACGACCTGGAGGCCGTCGTCATCGACGCAGCCGCGCGTGGGAACTTCGTCCGGATCGACATGGAGGATTCGACGACCACCGACCGTGCGCTCGAGCTCTATCGGTCGTTGCGTGCGGAGGGCCACGAGAACGTCGGTGTCGTCCTGCAGACCTATCTGCGACGGACGCAGGCTGATCTCCGCGGGACTCCACAACGTGCGGCTCTGCAAGGGCATCTACGTCGAGCCGCCGGAGATCGCCTTCGAGGACGATGACGAGGTGCGCGCGAACTACGTCCGCTGCCTCGAGTCGCTCGTCGACCAAGGCGACATATGTGGGGATCGCGACCCACGACGAGCAGCTGATCGGCGAGGCGCTCCGCATCGTGCGGGACCTGCCTTCCGACAGGTACGAGTTCCAGATGCTGCTCGGTGTGCGCTCCGACCGGGCGGACGAACTGGTCGCCGCCGGGCATCGCCTGCGCGTCTATGTTCCGTACGGCACGCACTGGTACCAGTACTCGGTGCGGCGGCTGCAGGAGAATCCGAAGCTGGCGGGCTACGCCGCCCGCGACCTGTTCGGGCGGATGTTTCGCCACTGAATCCGATTTCGGTGGAGCCGAACCGGATTCACGAGTTTCGACCTTCAGCCTCCGCCGACGAGGAGCGAAAAGCCGCCGTCGACGATCAGCGTCTGGCCGCGGATCATGTCCGCGTCCGCCGAGCAGAGGAACGCGACCGCACCGGCGATGTCCTCCGGCTTGACGATCCGGCCGACCGGATTCGCGGCGCCGGCTGCGAGCATCTCCTCGCGGTTCGGGAACGTGCTCGAGCGCACCGTGTCGACGACGCCGCCGGAGACGGCGTTCACGCGGATCCGCGGCGCGAGCTCGACGGACGAGGTAGCGGACGAGTGCTTCGAGCGCGGCCTTCGACGTGCCGACCAGCGTCGTAGTTCTCGAGCACGCGCTGTGCGCCGAGTGACGAGATCGCGACGATCGACGAGCCGTTCGGTCATCTGCGGCGCTGCCGCGCTGTGCGAGCTGCAGCAGCGCCCGCGCGTTCGTGTTCATCGTCCAGTCCCAGTGCTTCGTCCTCGGCCTCGAGCGCCGGCCGGATCACGCCCGTCGCGGCGTTGTGCACGAGCACGTCGAGTGGCCCGAGCGCGGCCACCTCGCCGAGCACGCGTTCCGACGTGACGTTGCCGCGCACGAGCGTCGGCTCGGCGCCGAGCGCGCGCAGCTCCTCGGCCGTCGCCTCGGCCGCGCGGTCGCTGCGGAAGTAGCCGATCGCGACCCGCGTCGGCTCCGTCGCGTGCGAACCGCAGGGCGATCGCGCGGCCGATGCCGCGCGACCCGCCCGAGACGAAGACGTTCACAGGCCGGCGCGGGAGCGGTTCGTCGCCGCGTGCCGACGAGGGGATCTCGTCCCAGCCGATGCGGCTCCGCCGATTCGCGCGGGCCTTCGTCCGCCTTCGACGACGCATAGCCGAGGTCGTCGAGGCGCGCCCATCTGCGCCTCGGCGTAACGCGCGCACGTCGTGGTCGGCGGGCAGGCCGTCGACGAGCTCGCGCGACCCGCGCGCGATCTGGAAGGCGAAGTGGGGCGTCGCCGGCCCGACGAGGGCGTCGACGTCGTCGCGTGTCGGCTCGCGATCCATGCCGGCGAGAGCCTAGCGCTAGGGTCGCGCGGTGCGCCGATTGAGCCCGTTCGTGCGACTCTGATGCTCCTCGGCACGGTTCTCCTCTGGGCGCTCAACGCGACCGTCACGCGCTACGTGCTCACGCACGGTTTCCAGCCGCTCGCCTACGCGACCATCCGCTACGCGCGCGCGACGATCCTCTTCTGGGGCTTCACCTACGCCCGCGAGCGCAGCTTCCGGATCGCGCTCCGCGACATGCGGCTCGTGTTGCTGGCGGCGCTCTTCATCTATCTGCAACCAGCTCTGCTTCATCTATGCGGTCGACAAGACCTCGGCGGCGACGGTGACGCTGTTCCTCGGCAGCGACGCCGATCTTCATCGGCGTGCTCGCGAGCGTGATCGGGCTCGAGCGGATGGGCCGCGGCTTCTGGATCGCGACGATCGTCTCGCTGATCGGCGTCGGCTTCGTGGCCTCCGGTTCCGGCGGGTTCTCCGGACGGCTGTTCGGCGACGGTCTCGCCGTGCTGACCGCGGTGACCTGGGCGGGGTACTCGGTTGCTGATCACCCCGTTGATGCGGCGCTACTCGCCGTTTCGGATCAGCTCGCTCGTGCTGCTCTTCGGCTGGATCCCGCTCGCGATCACCGGGCTGCGGCAGACCGCGAGCCAGACCTTCCACTTCGGCACGCTGATGTGGATCTGCCTGGCGTTCGCGGTGATCGGGCCGCTGTTCCTGACGAACATCCTCTGGTTCACCGCGATCAGCCGCGTCGGCCCGTCACGGGCGTCCCTCTTCTCGAACACTGCAGCCGCTCTTCGGCGTCGCTCTTCGCCCTCCTGCTCCTCGGCGAGCACCTGACTCGCTGGGAGGTGGTCGGCGGCGCAGCGATCCTCGGCGCGGTGCTCGTCGAGCGGCTCGAGGCGGCCGGTGCCGCGAGCCGCCGGGTGATTGACCGCATTAACCTGGTTAACTAATAGTCGTGAATCTGCGCGAGCGTCTCCGCCGCCAGCCGCCCGGCTACAACTTCACGATCGGGCGGATCCTCGCGATCTACGCGGGGCTGATGGTGACGCTGATGCTCGCCGCGCTCGATCAGACGATCGTCGCGACGGCGCTGCCCACGAATCGTCAGCGACCTCGGCGGAATCACGCAGTACTCGTGGGTGTTCACCGCCTACATGCTCACCTCGACCGTCACGGTGCCGCTGTACGGGAAGCTCGGCGACGTCTGGGGGCGCAAGAACCTCTTCCTCTTCGCGATCGTCGTCTTCCTGGTCGGCTCGGCGCTCTGCGGCGTGGCGGACGTCGATGACGCAGCTCGTGCTCTTCCGGGCGGTGCAAGGGATCGGCGCCGGCGGGCTCTTCCCGCTCTCGCTCGCCGTGATCGGGAACATCGTCCCGCCGCGCGACCGCGGCAAGTGGCAGGGCCTGATCGGCGCGGTGTTCGCTGCCTCGTCGATCATCGGGCCTGCGGTCGGCGGCTTCATCGTCGACAACGCGAGCTGGCGCTGGATCTTCCTCGTCAACCTGCCGATCGGCGGCCTCGCGCTGATCGTCATCTCGATCACGATGCCGCGGCGCGCGCCGCTGACCGACCACACGATCGACTGGCTGGGGGCGGGCCTGCTCGCCGCGGGAATCGGCGCGCTCCTGCTCGGCCTGGTCTGGGGCAGCAAGGTCAGTACGCGTGGACGAGCACGCACGTGGTCGGCGCACTCGACCGTCTCAGCCGCGCTGCTCGCCGTGTTCGCCTTCGTCGAGCGGCGCGCCCGCGAGCCGATCCTGCCGTTCGAGATCCTGCGGAACCCGATCGTCGCCGGCAGCGTCGCCTGCATGGCGCTCGTCGGGATGGTCATGTTCGGGACGATCTCCTACGTCCCGCTGTTCGTGCAGGGCGTGATCGGCACCTCCGCCGCGTCGTCGGGCGTCGTCCTGACGCCGCTGACGCTCGGCGCGGTCGCGACGTCGACTTCTGACCGGGCAGCTCGTCTCGCGCACTGGGCACTACCGCTGGAACGTGATCCTCGGTCCTGCTCGTGCTGACGATCGGGATGCTGCTGCTCTGGCGGATGAACATCATCGACGACGAACGCCGAGGCGGCGCGCAACATGGTGATCGCCGGCATCGGGATCGGATCGATGATGCAGGTGTTCGTGATCTCGGTTCAGAACGCGGTGCCGCGCTCGAAGATCGGCTCGGCGACCGCGCTGACGCAGTTCGGTCGTCAGATGGGCGCGACGCTCGGCGTCACGATCATGGGCGTGATCGTCAACCACGGCCTGCCGTCCGGGGTCGCGCACGGGCGAGCTCACGAGCGTCCATCAGTCTGCCCGAGCGGGCGCGCGTCGGTCTCGCAGATGCGATCCGGCCGGCGTTCTTCGCCGCAGCATGCGTCTCCTCGATCGTCTGGTTGATCGCCGTTCGCTATGTCCACGAGCAGCGCCTCCGCCGCTCGCTGGACGAGGTCTCGGCGGCGGACGCGGCAGCGGGTACACCCGCGACGGCGGGGATAGACTCCGAGCCATGAACGCGAGACGTAGGCTCGACGGAGCCTCGAAGGAGCGCAAGCGCCGGCTTGGCCGGCGCCGGAGCGGGCTATGACACACGATTTCATGCCGCTCGACGGCTGGGACCACGTCGAGCTGTGGGTGGGGAACGCCAAGCAGGCCGCCTACTACTACGAGCACGCGTTCGGCTTTCGCCGCACCGCGTATGCGGGCCCCGAGACGGGCGTGCGCGACCGTGCGAGCTACGTGCTCGAGCAGAACGAGATCCGCCTCGTCGTCACGAGCGCGATCCGCAGCGGCACTCCGATCGGCCGCCACGCGTTCAGTCACGGCGACGGCGTGAAGGACATCGCGCTGCGCGTGCCCGATGCGCAGACGGCGTTCCGCGAGGCCGTCGCGCGCGGCGCCGAGGGGGTCGTCGAGCCACACGTCGTGAAGGACGACTTCGGAGAGGTCGAGCTGGCGACGATCGCGACCTACGGCGAGGTCGTGCACACCTTCGTCGCGCGGGGCGGCTACGAAGGCGCGTATCTGCCCGGCTATGTCGCGCAGGAGTCGGCGAACGGCGCAGACGACGGTATCGGCCTGCTCGCGATCGACCACATCGTCGGCAACGTCGAGCTCGGGCGCATGGACCACTGGGTCCGCTTCTACGAGCAGGTGTTCGGGATGACCGAGATGATCCACTTCTCCGACGACGACATCTCGACCGAGTACTCGGCGCTGATGTCGAAGGTGATGACGGACGGCCAGGGGAAGGTCAAGTTCCCGATCAACGAGCCGGCCGAAGGCAAGCGCAAGAGCCAGATCGACGAGTACCTCGAGTTCAACGAAGGTCCGGGCGCGCAGCACATCGCGCATGCAGTCGTCGAACATCGTCGAGACCGTCGAGGCACTGCAGCGTCGCGGCGTGATCTTCCTCACGACACCCGACGCGTACTACGAGGACACGCCCGAGCGCGTCGGCGAGATCGACGAGAACTGGGACGACCTGCGACGTCTGCGATCCTCGCCGACCGCGACGACGACGGCTACCTGCTGCAGATCTTCACCAAGACCGCGCAGGACCGGCCGACGCTCTTCTTCGAGGTGATCGAGCGCCACGGCGCACGTGGCTTCGGCGACGGCAACTTCAAGGCGCTGTTCGAGGCGATCGAGCGCGAACAGGCGCTCCGGGGCAACCTCTAGCCTCACGCGCCGCCGGCTCACATGACGCCACAACGCCGTTCGGCGCTCCTCTCGGTCGCCGCGGCCGCCGTCCTCGTCGTCCTGAAGCTGACGGTCGGTCTCGCGACGCACAGCCTCGGCCTGATCTCCGAAGCCGCGCACTCGGGCACCGATCTCGTCGCCGCGCTGCTCACGTACTTCGCCGTGCGGGTTGCCGCACGGCCCGCGGACGTGACGCATCAGTTCGGCCACGGCAAGGCCGAGCACCTGTCTGCGCTCGCGGAGGCCGGGTTCCTCGCCCTCGTCAGCATCTTCATCTCCGCGCGGGCGATCGAGCGGCTCGCCGGCGTCACCCACGCGAGGTCCACGTGACCTGGTACGCGTTCGTCGTCCTCGGTATCGTGATCGCGATCGACCTCAGCCGCATGGTCGTCTCCTGGCGAACCGCGCGCCGTACGAGAGCGCTGCGCTCGCCTCGAACGCACTCCACTTCGGCAGCGACCTGTTCGGTTCGCTCGCCGTGCTCGTCGGCCTCGTCTTCGCGTACTACGGCTACCAGAACGGCGACCCGATCGCGGCACTCTTCGTCGGCGTGCTCGTTCTGCTCGCTGCTGCGCGCCTGATCAAGGTCGAATGTCGACGTGCTGATGGATCGGGCGCCCGCTGAGGCCGAGGCAGCGGCACTCGCTGCGATCGGCGAACTGCAGCCCGCGGTCGAGGTGCGGCGGATCCGCATGCGCCAGGCGGGCGGCCGTCAGTTCGCCGACATCGTGATCGGGGTCTCGCCCGGGCGCGGCGGTCGGCCAGGGCCACGCGGCCGCGGACGCCGTGGAGGCTGCGGTCGAACGGGCACTGCCGCAGGCAGACGTCGTCGTGCATGTCGAGCCGATCGAGGACTCCACGCTGCGCGAGCGCGTACACGCGGCGGCCCTCGCCGTGCCACGCGTCCGTGAGGTGCACAACCTTGCGCTCGTCGAGGTCGACGGGCAGAACGGAGCTCTCCCTGCACGTGAAGCTGCCGGGCGACCTCTCGTTGAACGAGGCGCACGAGATCGCCGAGCAGCTCGAGGCGGCGATCTGCGCTGCAGTACCGGAGATCGCCGGCGTGCAGACTCACCTCGAGCCGCTCGCCGAGGCGACGCGAGGCGCGCGAGGTCGAGGCCGAGGGGGCGGCCCTCGTCCGGCGCATCGTTCGCGGAGGCGACCGGCAAGCCGAGCCGCGCGAGCTCCGCTTTCTCAACACGACGCATGGGCTGGTGGCCTTCCTCACGCTCGGCGCTCGACGGCACCCACCGCCTCGACGAGGCCCACGAGCGCGCCAGCGAGATCGAGGAGCGTATCCGGCGCGAGCGGCCGGACATCGCCGACGTGATAGTTCATACGGAGCCGTGAAGCTCTGCATGTTCACGCCCAGGGAGCTCGCGCTCGAGCGCGGCTGGCCGGGGCGCATCGAAGGCGACAGGGTGATCCAACTCGCCGCGCAGACGCTGCAATCGTTCTTCACCGGCGGTGGCTCGGCGCGCGAGCACGCCGAGTATGCGCTCGCCGACGTCGACCTGCGCCCGCCGGTCCTCCATCCGCCCGCCGTGCGCGACTTCATGGCGTTCGAAGAGCACGTGGCGACTGCGCGCAGGCAGCGCGGCTGGGAGGTTCCGCAGGAGTGGTACGAGATCCCGGTCTTCTACTTCTCGAACCCGACTGCGATCTTCGGCCCGGAGGACGTGATCCCGTAGCCGGACGGGACGCAAGAGCTCGATTACGAGCTCGAATGCGCGGCGGTGATCGGCGCGGACGGAGCGATCGGTGGGTTCACGGTCCTGAACGACTGGTCGGCGCGCGACCTGCAGCGCCAGGAGATGCGGGTCGGTCTCGGCCCTGCGAAGGGCAAGGACTTTGCGACGTCGCTCGGGCCGGTGCTGGTCACTCCGGACGAGTTCGACGGCAGTGCGGGAACGATGATCGCGCGGGTGAACGGTGAGGAGCGCTCGCGCGGTGAGCTCGGTGCGATGTACCACCACTGGGAGGCGCTGCTCGCGCGCGCTGCACAGAACACGGCGCTGCGCCCCGGGGACGTGATCGGCTCGGGCACCGTGGGCAACGGCTGCATCCTCGAGCACGGCGACGGACGCTGGCTCCAGCGCGGAGACGTCGTCGAGCTCGAGATCGACGGCATCGGCGTGCTGCGCAACACGGTCGCATGATCGGCGCGGCGGACGTGCGCGCGGCCGCCCGCGTGCTCGATGGGATTGCCCATCGCACGCCGGTCGTTCGCTCGCGCACGCTCGGCGAGCACGTCGTGCTCAAGCCCGAATGCCTCCAGCGCGCCGGCGCGTTCAAGTTCCGCGGCGCGTACAACAAGATCTCTGCGCTCCCGACCGGCACGCCGGTGCTCGCCTACTCGTCCGGGAACCACGCGCAGGCCGTCGCCCTTTCGGCGCGGCTGCTCGGGTCACCGGCGACGATCCTGATGCCGACCGACGCGCCACGGTCGAAGCTCGACGCGACGCGCGGCTACGGCGCAGAGGTCGTGACCTACGACCGGTACACCGAGGATCGCGAGGCGCTCGGCGCCGCGCTTGGCGGCGGAGCGCGGTCTGGAGCTCGTGCGCCCCTACGACGACCCGCTGATCATGGCCGGCGCGGGAACGGCCGTGTTGGAGTTGATCGAGGACGCCGGGATCGTCGACACGCTCGTCGTGCCCGTCGGCGGCGGGGGGCTGATCGCAGGCTCCGCGACGATCGGCAAGGAGCTCGGAGTGCGGCGCGTCGTCGGCGTCGAGCCGGAGGCGGGCGACGACTGGCGCCGCTCGTTCGCAGTCGGCCGCCCGGTCACGATCGACGTGCCGCGCACGATCGCGGACGGGCTGCAGACGAGCGCGCCGGGAACGCTGACCTGGGAAGTTGCCTCGCGGCTCGTCGACGAGATCGTCACCGTCACCGACGCCCAGATCGTCGACGCGATGCGATTCGCGTTCGAGCGGTTGAAGCTCGTCGTCGAGCCGAGCGGCGCCGTCGGCATCGCGGCCGTACTCGTCGGGCTCGTCGAGGCGCCGTCAGTCGGCATCGTCATCTCGGGCGGAAACGTCTCTGCGGAGCGCTTCGCCGAGCTCCTTGCCTGACCCTCTCTCGTGCCGCTTCCGTCACGCCCCGGCATCCCTCCGGACATGTCCCTGCGAGACCAGTCTGGTGGCAGCCACCGCAGCGGGACGCGCGCAGATGTGTGTCGAATGTGGAACTTCGGCTGCCGAAATGGTGAGTCGCTCGTACGCTTCGGACGCCCTGCTGCAGCCGGCCGCGGCGGTGTGGTGGAAGGGGACAGGTCGCGACCGCGGCGGCGCGATTCGATCCTGGACGTCCGTGCTCGTCCGACGAAACCACGCCACGGCGGGCCGGCTGCCTAGCCGCGCGACTCGCGCACGTTCTGCGCCACGCGAGCTCGCTCGTAGCTGAGACGAAAGAGCTCGATCACCTCCATGACGTCCTCGTCGCTGCGGATCTGCCGCGACACCCAGCCCGTCTCCGGCAGGACGTGATGTGGCTGAGCCCGGCCGGTCTCCACCAGCATGTCGCGGATCCCTGTCTGGAACGGCAGGTCGGCCCAGCGCTCGCCGTGCAGGTGGCCGATCTCGCGTCGTCCGAGGCGGAACTCGACGCCGCCGAAGCGATGAGCGTGCGTCGTGATGCCCTCCCACGAGCGCAACCTCCCGCTCGATCCGCGCGGCGATATCCTCCATCCATGCCGTTCTACCAGCGACTCGGCGACCTGCCGAGAAAGCGTCACATCGTGCATCGCGACAACGGCACGCTTCTGACGGAGGAGGTGATGGGCTTCGAGGGCTTCTCGGGCCTCGAGTCGATCCTCTACCACCTCCAGTCGCCCTGCCGCGTGATCGAGTGCGGCGAATTCGAGCCGATCGTGCGCGAGGAGTGGGTGCCCGACGCACACGCGCACCGGCACATCCGCACCTGGGACCTGTCCGCCGCCGGCGATGCGATCACCGGCCGCGAGCTGCTGATGTGGAACAACGACGTCGAGATCTCGCTCGCGCGTCCCGACGGAGACGATGGACTACTTCTTCCGCAACGGCGAGGGAGACGAGGTCATCTTCGTGCACGAGGGCTCCGGCACGCTCGAGACGATCTTCGGCGACGTGCCGTACAAGCCGGGCGACTACATCGTGGTCCCGCGCGGAACGACCTACCGCTTCGCGCCCGAAGGAGAGCAGCGCTACCTCGTGTTCGAGACGCCCGGACTGATCGACGATCCCGAAGCGCTACCGCAACGAGCACGGGCAGCTGATGGAGCACGCGCCGTTCTACCACCGCGACATCCATCCGCCCACCGACCTGCAGACGCATCGCGACCGGGGCGAGCACGTCGTCAAGGTGCGGGTGCGGGGCGGGTATCAGACGTACGTCATCGACTACCACCCCTTCGACGTCGTCGGCTGGGACGGCTACGTCTATCCGTGGACGTTCTCGATCCACGACTTCGAGCCGATCACCGGGCGCATCCACATGCCGCCGCCGTCTCACCAGACGTTCGAAGGCCCGAACTTCGTCATCTGCTCGTTCTGCCCGCGCAAGCTCGACTTCGACCCGGAGGCGATCCCGATCCCGTACCACCATTCGAATCTCCAGAGCGAGGAGATGATCTATTACGTCGACGGCAACTTCTCGTCGCGGAAGGGGATCGACGTCGGCTCGATCACGCTGCACCCGTCGGGCCTTCCGCACGGCCCGCAGCCGGGGTTCGCGGAGAAGTCGCTCGGCCTGACGGAGACGCACGAGTACGCGGTGATGTGCGACACGTTCAACCCGCTGCGGCTGACGCCGCTCGCCGGCGATCTCGACGACGGCAAGTACATGTACTCGTGGGCCGAAGACGCGTCGCCGGACGACCAGGCCGGCGTCACCTCCCACCTCTAGTGCAGATCGTCCTCGACTGGGACGGGACCTGTACGGAGGTCGACGGGTTGCACATGCTCCTGGAGGAGTTCGGTGACCGAGAGGTCTACGAGCACATGGAAGGCGTGCTCGGCAACGGTCTGACCCTGCACCAGGTGATCGCTACCGAGATCGGCACGATCACGTTGCCGCTCGACTTCGCGGTGGACTGGATGCGCGAGCACGTCGACACTGCGCCCCGGCTTCGCGGAGTTCGCCGAGTGCGCCTCTCCGATCATTCTCTCGAGCGGGTTCCACGAGTTGATCGAGCCCGTGCTTGCTCGTGAGCGCGTCGAGCTCGAGGTCCGGGCGAACCGGTTGGACGTGCGGCCCGAGGGCTGGCGGCCGATCTGGCGAGACGAGCGGTGTGCCCGGTCTGCGGGGAGCGCTGCAAGCGCCGCGCGCTCGCCGAACGAGCGCTACGTGTTCGTCGGGGACGGCTAGTCCGATCGCTGCGCGTCGCTCGCGGCCGACCGCGTGTTCGCGCGCGACGGCCTCGCCGCTACCTCGACGAGCAGGGCGTCCCGTACGAGCGTTACGACACGTTGCACGATGTCGCTGCTGCGCTTTCCTGAGCCGTACGACTTCGAGCTCTCGACGGGACGCTTCCGCGCGTTCGGCACCGACCTGGCGAACCGGCTCGTCGACGAGGACGCTCTACCGCGCCGTCGCCGGGTCGCGAGGTGCGCATCCAGGCGCCCGTCCGGGCGGCGTCGACGTCGAGCCGCTCGACGACGGTGACGCGGCCAGTCGTCCTGCACCTGCTCGGCGCGCCGTTCGACCTGCCGCCGTTCTACGACGTGGGCCGCGTCCGACCCGCTGCTCGCACCGGTCGTCGAGCGGCTGCGCGGCTTTCGTCCGCCGCTGCAGCCGGATCCGTTCGAGGCGCTGATCACGTCGATCACGGCCCAGCAGGTCTCGCTCTTCAGCGCGGTCGCGATTCAGCAACCGCCTCGTCGAGCGTCTCGGCGCCCGGGTCGGCGAGGCCTGGGCGTTTCCGACGCGCGAGCGCATCGCCGCGGCCGACGAGGAGGTGCTCTTCGCGGTCGGCTTCACGCGGACCGCAAGGCCGAGTACGCGGTCGGCCTCGCCCGCAGCGATCTCGACCTCGCCGCGCTGGCGCGGCTCGACGACGACGAGGTGCGCGCGCGGATCACCGCGCTGCGTGGGCTCGGCCCGTGGACGGCCGAGTGGTTCCTCGCCCGCCATCTCGCCCGCCCGCACGCGTGGCCCGCGGGCGACCTCGCGCTGCGCAAGGCTGCCCGGGAGTCTCTACGGTGTCCATGTGACCGAGCTCGGCAGCCCGCCTCGATCCGTTCCAGAATCTCTGCTGCGCACTACCTCCTGATCGGCTGTGCTGACGCAGCCGTGACGATCCGCCGTGCGACCGAGGCCGACGAGC
This sequence comes from uncultured Thermoleophilia bacterium, assembly GCA_963823265.1. Lineage (GTDB taxonomy): Bacteria > Actinomycetota > Thermoleophilia > Gaiellales > Gaiellaceae > PALSA-600. The sequence continues at coordinate 215,750 of CAWGLA010000005.1, read as the reverse complement.
CGATCCTGCGCGAGTTCTGGGAGGAGTTCGAGCGGAGGTGCCGTTGCCGGTCGGAGGAGCCGGAGACTTGGGACGGACGAGTGGAAGGACACGCTCGACGACATGCGACACGGGCGGCGTCTTCCTCGCCGAGGACGAGCGAAGGCGTCCGGTCGGCGTCGCGCGCGTCGAGGCGCCGTCGCGCGGCACGGGCGCACGTCCACGCTCGTCCACGTCCAGCCGCGCGCCCGCAGGCAAGGCATTGCGAAGGCGCTGCTCGCGCGAGTGCGTGCGGCACGCGCGGAGCACGCGGCGCGACAGCATCGTGAGCCTCGAGGTGCTGCACGTCGAACGAGGCGGCTCGCGTCGTCTGGTCGCATCTCGGCTTCGAGGAGTGCGGGTCGAGCCATGGCGACCCCGCTCGAGCGCTCGACGCGCGGCTCGAGGAGCCGAGGACGCGGGCGAGGCGCGTGCGATCACCCACGTGCAGAGCGACGACGAGGTGTCGCGTCGAGCGCGCCGTCGCCGCAGTTCATCCCCCGGCTCGAGCACGCCGACGTTCGCACCAACGACAGCTGGATCCGCGTCGCCGACCCGGTGCTTCGACCGCGACCGCGAGGCACATGGCCGCTTTGCGCGCGAGCTCTCCGACCGGCTCGGCGCAGTCACGATCGCGCTCGCGCTCGAGGGCGAGGTCGTGCGCTTTCGGCATCTACGAGCGCGGCCGGATGGTCGACGAGTACCTGTCGGTGCCGACCTGGTACGGCGAGCTCCCGAAAGGCGACGAACTCGCGCTCGCCGCCAACCCGACGCTCGTCGTCGCGGTCTGACCGGCGCCTCGCGCGACGACGTTCGGCGCATCGCCCGCACGGCGGCGACGCCGGCGGAGCTGCCGCCGGCGGCAGAGCTGTTCGAGCAGATCGCGCGGCTGATGGGGCTCGAGCCGTGAAGCTGATCGACGCTGCTCGCTGCCCGTACTGCGCGCGTGCGCGGATCGCGCTCGCCGAGAAGGGCATCGACTACGAGGCGGTCGAGATCGACCTGAGTGACCGCCCGCGCTGGGTCGATCGAGCTGAACCCGCCCCGCGGGCGCGTGCCGGTGCTCGACGACGGCTTCGCTTCGTCCTGCCGGAGTCGGAGGTGATCATGGCGTACCTCGAGGAGCGCTATCCCGGAGCCGGCGCTGCTGCCGGCCGACGCTCGGGCGAGCGCGCGCGGGCTCGGTTGCTCGTGCATCGCTTCGACGACCTTCTCGGCGACGACTACTACGCGTTCCGCCGCGGCGACGACAACGATCTGGCACGCGCGGCTGGAGGCAGCTCGAGGTCGGGCAGAGCCTCTTCGCAGATGTCGCATTCGTGCCGTGGGTGATCCGCGCGCGCGACCTGCTCGGCGTCGAGCTGCCCGCGCAGATCGCGCCTGGCTCGGCCGAGCTCGAGCAGCGCCCGTCGATCGCGGCCGAGGTCGCGATCGTCGCGCCCTTATGACCGAGATCGCGATCGAGGAGCTGCGCGGCCGGCTCGGCGACGTCGCGATGTCGACGTGCGCACGGTGCAGGAATACGACGGGTCGCTCGGCCAGCCGTGCGACCCGCGGCAGGGGCACATCCCCGGTGCGCGGAACGTCGAGGTCTACCGGCTGATGCAGCTCGAGCTCGAACCAGATCGAGGCGGCGCTCGGCATCGAGGCGGGCAGCGAGGTGTCGCGTATTGCCACAGCGGCTCTCGCTCGGCGATCGCGACGCAGATGCTGCGGGCGCTCGGCTACGACGCGCGCAACTACGTCGGCTCGTGGCACGAGTGGTCGCGACACGACGACCTGCCGCTCGAGCGCTAGCGCGGCGACGCGCGAGGAACGCACGACACAGCGCGTCGGCCGTGCTCCTGCCACGCAGCCAGCTTCTCGTCGAGCTCAGCTTCGAGCGCCTCGAGCGGACTTCGGCAGCGTCGGGCTCGTCGCGGAACCATTCGAGCAGCTGGTGGTGCCGCGCCTCGGGATGGAACTGCACGGCCCACGCGGAGCCGTCGACCCGGAACGCCTGTGGGCCACGGGCCCGCGGGCGAGCTCGACGGCGCCCGTCCGGCAGCTCGAAGCGGTAGGCGTTCGCGTTCAGCGCTTCGAAGCGACGGCGGCAGGACTCCGAGCACCGGGTCGGCGATGCCCGGCGTCGGTCAGCGCCGACTCGTAGAACCCGGCGAGCGTCGAGCCCGCCGGTGAGACGGGCGCGCCGAGCGCGTGCGCGAGCGTCTGCGCTCCGAGGCACACGCCGAGCAGCGGCGTGCTCTGCATCGACCCAGTGCCGCAACGCCTCGTACTCGTCGTGCAGCCAGGGATACTGCACCTCCTCGCCGACGTTCTGGTCGCCGCCGAAGACCATCACGGCGTCGAACTCGCGCGGCGGCGCCCCCTGCAGCGCGGATGTCCCACGCCAGCAGCTCGTGGCCTTCCTCCTCGATCACGTCCGCGAACAGCTCGGGCCGCACGAGCGGCCCGTGGGTGACGGCGAGCACGGCATCAGGCGGTCGGGATCCTCTTCCTCGTCCAGCAACTTGCGCAGCAACTGCGCACCGGCCGGCGCCTGAGCGACACCGTTCGTCTGGTTGTTGTTGTTGAAGAAGGCGTAGGCCTCCTCCGCGGCGTTCGACAGCTCGCGCAGTCGCCGGCACCCACTCGCGCAGCTCGTCCTCCGAGTAGAGGTGGTCGAAGCGCTGTGCGGCCGAGCCGCCGCGCGTGTTCCAGGTCGCCGCGTTCCGGCCGTGGAACCGGACGTACGCGATCGGCGTCGTGGTCGCGACCAGAGCGTCGCCGGGCACGTTCCCCGCGTCGACCTTCGGGGCGTCGACGACGACCCAGGTCATCTGCCGCTCCTCGAGGCAACCGGAACAGCTCGTCGCGGATGTCCTCCGCGTACCACGAGCGATGGCGCGGCTCGAACAGGAAGGCGTCGGTCACCGACCTGGTCGCGCGCCCACTCGAGGTAGTCGAGCGACGACGGCTTCCAGACGACGTACGGCGGCATCTGGAACAGGATGCCGCCGAGCTTGCCCGGACTCGCGCAGCGGCGTGAGCGCGCTCGAGGAACTCGCGGAAGACCGCCGCGCGCGCCTCGCGCGGCGGCCGGTCGACGCGGCCGCGCGCGTCGACCGGCAGGCCCTCGCGCAGTTCGGGCGGCACCTGCTCGAGCTTGACCGGATGCCGCGTCATCAGGCCGAATGCCTTGACGTGCATCACGAAACCGGCCGGCGTGCGCTCGTCCCAGCCCGCGCACCATCTGCTCCGGTCGGGACGCGGTAGTACGTCGAATCGACCTCGACGGTCGAGAAGCGCTCGGCGTAGTAGGCGAGCCGCTCCTTCGGCGGCGTGCCGGGCGGGTACCAGTGCTTCGAGAGGGCGTCGTCCGCCCAGGAGCACGTCCCGATCCTGACCGGCGCCGCCATCGAGTCAAGGATACGAAGAGGGGCCCCGCCGGGGCCCCTCTCGTCGAGCTCGCTGGTCAGGTGCTACGCTGTACCCTTGACGACGACGTCGCCTGCACGTGTCGACGCCGGCGACGGTGGCGTCCGCACACGGGAGGCCGCCGAACGCGGCCGTCTTGGTGCAGGCGGCATGCCCGAGGCGTGGTAGTAGAGTCGTTCGCCGGATTCGCCGTCTGACCGGTCGGAACCGACCCGAGTCGCTGTCAGGACAACTGCGGTCGCCGTCAGCGTCGCCGACTTGGCGGTCGCAGGATGAACGATGCCCGTCGCGCCGCCGACCTTCTTGCCGCCGGCCGTGGTCGTGATCGTCGCGGTCGCCGGAGCGCCTGTGCCCGCGGTCACGGTCGACGAGAACGTGATGCGCGTGCGGATCACCTTGACGCGTACCTTCTTGCCCTTGCGCTTGATCCTCTTGAACGACGTCAGCTTCTTCTTCGTGACGTTCAGCTTGAGCCGCGTCGGGATGTGGCGGATCGACTGCGTCTCGACCGTGCCCGCCGGATTCGGCGTGCCCTTGCCGGGGTTGTACGGCGTGAAGAGCGACGTCCACCGGTAGTCGCCGGAAGCGACCGGCTGCGTGATCGAGGAGGCGCCGAACGATCGCCGACAGCAGCTTCGCGCCGAAGGTCGCGCGGCCCGGGGTGCCGGCAGGCACGTCCGGCGGCGGCAGGCAGACGACGAGCTTCGCCTGGTAGCCCGACGCGGTCTCGTTCGCGTTTGCCGCGACGACGTAGCAGCGGGATGTCCAGCGTCTGGCCGGCGGCCGTCAGGTGGAGGTTCCAGTCTGCGACGCGGCGACGCCGCACTGAGCTGCACCGGCGTTCGTCGGCGTTCGCGGCGACCGCCTCGAGCTCGCCCGTCAGCGGCAGGATCGCGCCACCGAGGTCGGCGGCGGCGGCGGTCGCCGTCACGTCGCCGAGCTTGGTGCCCGCGGCCGGGGTGCCGATCTGGTACCCGGCACGGGATGTAGATCTGCACGCGTCGCGGTCGGGTCGTCGGTGTTGGCGACCGTGACGCCGACGCGCACCGGGCCGCCCGAACCGGCTGCCTGCGGCGTCAGGCTGCCGACGACGAGCTTGGGTGACGTGTACGCCGCGAGCGCAGAGCTCGCGAGCGCCAGCGTCGAGAGCGCGGCGCATGCGAAGAGCGCCGCACGGATTGACTTCCTCATTCAGTGCCCCTTCCTTCTTCGATCAGGAGAGATCGAGAGATCGAACTGTCGATAGATCCAGGGGGGTTGTGGCAGGCGAGTTTCACCGTTCCCGGTGGGCGCCAAACGCCCACGAATGCAGGATTCCATGAGGTCAGCCGGCGAGACGAGCGGCCCGACCGGAACCCAGTGCACCTTGTCGTAGCGCACGAGCTGGGCCTTGGAGATCGGGTAGTAGTCCCGCGGGCTCGTGACGATCCTGATGCCCGGACCGCAGGAACGGATTGACCTCGTTCAGGTGCGTCGCCGCCTGTGAGCAGCGATGCGCGCGTCGGGCTCTTGCCCGCGCGCTTGAGCGCGTCGACCATCGAGAACGCGACGCCCATCCCGTAGAAGTTGTAGACGTCCTCGGGCTTCGCGCCCGAGCGCGTACTTCGCGAGGATCGACCGGTAGAGCTTGACCGTCGCGTCCTTCGCCCAGGCCTTGTCGGTCGGGTCCTTGACGAACGCGATCGAGAGCGAGCCGTTCGCCAGCGTGCCGACGCTCGCGCGGACGATGTCCATGACGTTCGGCGAGATGCAGACCGAGCTGACGTAGATCCTCGGGTGCCAGCCGAACTTGTGTGCCGCGAGGTAGGCCAGGATCGCGTACTGCGGCGTCGCGTTCAGCACGAGCACGTTCGCGCCCGAGGCGTGCAGCGACGACATCTGCGAGTCGATCGACGAGTCGGTCGGCTCGTATGCCTGAGAGGCGACGATCGACGACGCCTTCGCGCCGAGTCCCTTCTTCAGGCCCGTCGCCATGTCCTTGCCGAAGTCCGAGTCCTCGTAGAGCACGGCGACCTTCGCGTCCTGGCAGCTGCGGCGATCGAGCGGCCGTAGATGACGCCCTCGGCGCGGAAGCTCGGCAGGTAGCCCATCGTCCACGGATGACCCTTGCGGGTCGTCGCCGATCTTCGACGTGCCGGTGCCGCCGAAGAGCTGCGGCACCTTGGCGGCGTTCAGGTAGTCGCGGATCGCCAGGTTGTTGTCGGTGCCGACGGTGTTGAAGATCGGCGAAGACGTGCTCCTGCTCGACGAGCTGGCGCGTCAGCTGCACCGTGCTGCGACGGGTCGTAGGCGTCGTCGAGGTAGACGTACTTGATCTTGCGGCCGTTGACGCCGCCGTGCGCGTTCACGTACTTGAAGTACGCGTCGGCGCCGCGGCCGACGGAGCCGAAGAGCGCCGCCGGGCCGGTGATCGGCACCGTGCCGCCGATCGTGATCGTCGATCGAGCTGACGCCGGGTTGCGCCTGACCGCCGGCGAGCGCCAGCCGGGACGGCGACCGCGAAGGCCGACGATGCAGCAGTGCGCGGGTCAACCGCTGACCGGCTTCGTCAGTGTCTGCAGCGAGAGCAACGCGGCGCCGAGCGAGATGACGTCCCCTGTCACCGAAGCCGAGGTACGCGATGTCCGCGCTGCCCGAAGAGTTGCCGAACGACGACCGTCAAGCCGCGTGCCCTTCGGCAGGTACTGCACGTAGTTCGCGAGCCTGATCGTCTGCAGCCCGACGCTTCGGCACGATCGCGCCGTGGGTGATCACCCGGTTGCCGGCGAACGACGGTCGACGACGAGCCGCGGGTACTTCGTGACCTTCGGCACCTGCACCTTGAGCAGCGAGACCCCGAACGTCTCGAGCGGCTGCCGGAACACCGGGCCGGTGCGGCGCAGCGCCGTGCCGCGGAAGCCCGCGCCGATCACCTTCGTCTTCGGAAGTCGCGGCGTACGAGATCGCGCTTCGAGCCCTTCGCCGCTGCGATCGTGACGGGCTTCGACTTGTCGATCCCGTTCGGCACGCCGCGGAGGTAGTGGTCGAACCACGCGACCCCTGCGAGATGACGTAGGCGAAGTCGGGTCCCGGGAACGTGGAGGGCGCGTGGCCGAACTGCCCGATGTAGAGATGCTTCGGCGCGTTGACCCGGTTGTAGCCGTTGAGCGCCTGCGTGACGTCGAACGCGTAGTCGACGCGGCCCTGGAACATGTAGATCGGAGTCGTGATGTTGTAGATGCCAGTGAGCGCCGAGCGGGGCCGCGACGAGCGCCTTGATCGCGGACATGTTCGGTCGAGTGGATCGCTGCGTCCTCGTTCGACGGCGATCAACGGCGAGCGCGCCTCGACGGCCTTCGCGAACCCGAGCACGATCCCCGACTTGGCGATGTCCTGCGGCCAGAGCGCGCTGTAGAGGTCGGTCCACGTCTCGACGACCTCCGCCGCCTTGTAGGCGATGCCCTTGGCGAGGCCGTTCCAGGTCTGGCCCGCCGCCGTAGGAGATGCCCCAGGCGCCGATCTTCGTGTCGCTCACCTCGGGCAGGCCCGCGAAGAAGCCGCCATGGCGAGCTCGTCGGCGATGCTCGTCGGGCCCGGCGAGCTCGACGTCGCCGCGTCGACGTCCCGTGCCCGCGAGCCGTGTAGGCGAGCGCCGCGTAGCCGTGCGAGACGAACACCTGCGCGATCGGCGCCATGCTGTCCTTCGACCCGCCGAGTCCGTGCAGGACGACCACGCCGGGCCAGCCGCCGGCCGGCGTCGCGCCGTCGGGCTCGTAGAGGTCGTAGGCGATCGAGGTGCCGTCCTTCATCGACCGCGTGCCGGTCTGCTTCGTGAAGGCCTGAGCGGGCGCGACCCAGAGGAGCGCCGCGACGGCGATGAGCAGAAGGCGCCTCACGACGGCGGCAGGGTAGCCGCCTTCCTACAATCGCGGCTATGGCGGACGCCAGGCCCATCGGTGTCTTCGATTCGGGAGTCGGAGGCCTGACCGTTCTGCACGAGTGCCTCGTGACGATGCCGCACGAGGACTTCGTCTACCTCGGCGACCACGCGCGCCTGCCGTACGGGCCGCGCAGCCGTGACGAGGTGCGGCGCTTCGCGCACGAGATCGGCGTCGTACCTCGAGCGCCAGGGCGTGAAGATGGTCGTCGTCGCGTGCAACACCGCGACGTCGGTCGCGCTGCCCGACCTGCAGGAGCAGCTCGACGGTGCCGTGGTCTCGGTGATCGTCCCCGAGGCGCACGCCGCCGTGCAGGCGACGCGGAACCGCCACGATCGGCCTGCTCGCGACCGAGCTGACGGTCGCGCGCGGGCCGCTACGAGAGCGCTGGTGCACACGCTCGACGCCGGCGCGCGCGTCACCGCCGTCCCCTGCCCGAAGCTCGTGCCGCTGATCGAGGCGGGCGACACCTACAGCGACGAGATCGTCGCGGCCGTGCGCGAGTACGCGGCGCCGCTCAAGGACGCCGGCTGCGACACCGTGATCCTCGGGCTGCACGCACTACCCGCTGCTGCGTCCCGTCTTCCAGCGCGCGTTCGGTCGCGACGTGACGCTCGTCTTCTCCGCCGACGAGACGGCGCGCGAGGTCGCCGAGACGCTGGCGCGCAAGGGCTTCGACAACGACGCGACGCGCGAAGGCGTATACCGCTTCCTGACCACCGGCGACCCGGCGCTCTTCCGCACGCTCGGCGAGCGCTTCCTGCAGTTGCCGCTCGGCGACGTCGAGCAGGTCGACGTCGCTGAACTGGAGGCGGTCGCATGAGCCGGAACGACGGGCGCCGGCCCGACCAGCTTCGCCCGTCGAGCGCCGACCCGGCGTTCCTCGAGCAGCCGCACGGCGTCGTGCTCTGGTCGCAGGGCAAGACGCGCGTCCTCTGCACGGCGACTCGGTCCAGGACGGCGTGCCGCGCTGGCTCTACCGGTCCGGGCGCGGCTGGATGACGGCCGAGTACTCGCTGCTGCCCGCGTCGACGGGCGAGCGCACCGACCGCGAGGCGGCGCGCGGCAAGCAGGGCGGCCGCACGGTCGAGATCCAGCGGCTGATCGGCCGCGCGCTGCGCGGTGTCGTCGATTTCCAGGCGCTCGGCGAGCGCACGGTCTATCTCGACTGCGACGTGCTGCAGGCCGACGGCGGCACGCGCTGCGCTGCGATCACCGGCGCCTACGTCGCGGCGCAGTCGCGCGCTCGACCGCTTCGGGCTCTCGAAGGCGCTGACGGGCTGCGTCGCGGCCGTTTCGGTCGGCGTCGTCGACGGCGATCTCGCTGCTCGACCTCGACTACTCGGAGGACTCGAACGCCGACGTCGACGTGAACGTCGTCATGACGCAGCGACGGCCGGTTCGTCGAGGTGCAGTCGACCGCCGAGCAGGTGCCGTTCGACCGCGCACGGCTCGACGAGCTGCTCGACCTCGCCGCGGCCGGGCATCGAGGATCTGCAGCAGTTCCAGGAGGACGCCGTCGCCGCACCGCGCGACTGAGCGTGGCCCGGCTCCAGGCGATCCTCTGCTCGGGGAACCCGCACAAGCTCGCCGAGTTCTCGGCGCTCTTTCCCGGCTGGGAGCTCGAGCTGCTCGAGGCGACGAGCTACCCGCAGGAGAACGGAGCGACGTACCTCGACAACGCGCGCGATCAAGGCGAGCTACGGCCGCGCCGTCGGCCCCGCCGGACCGCTGGATGCTCGCCGACGACTCCGGGATCGAGCTCGCGGCGCTCGGCGGCGCGCCCGGGGTCGCACACGGCCCGCTGGGCCGAGGGCCGCCACGTCGAGCAGGCGCTCGACGCGCTGCGGCCGGCGAAGGACCGGCGCGCGCGCTACGTGTGCGAGCTCGTCGCTGCTCTCGCCCGACGGCCGCGAGCTGCGCGGCACGCGGCGATGCTCGAGGGCACGATCGCCGACGGGGCCGCAGGGGCCGAGGGCTTCGGCTTCGACCCGGTCTTCGTCCCGCGCGGCGAGACGCAGACCGTCGCGCAGCTCGGCGACGCGTGGAAGGCGTCAACTCGCACCGCGCCCAGGCGGCGCAGGCGCTACTCGACGCTCGGCTGACGTCGCTCGCAGGGCGCGGTCGCGCGCGCCACCAGTTGACCTCGGCGCCGAGCACGATCACGTTCGCCATCACGTAGAGCCAGACGAGCAGGATCGCCGGGCCCGACAGCGTCTGCAGCACCGGGTTGTGCTTCGAGATGTCGACGTACTCGGGCAGCAGCTGGAACGTCGCCTCCAGGATCACCGGCAGCCGTCGATCGCGCCCGGCAGGACCTCGCGCAAGCGTCAGCGTCGACGTTCGTCAGCACGTAGTAGGCGGACGTGAGGAACACGAAGAGGCCGAGCGTCGAGACGCACGATCGCGACCACACGGGCGAGACGTCGCGTTGCCGGCGAAGCCGAAGTAGCGCTTCAGGACCTCCTGGCCGATCGAGCCGATCGACGAGCGACGCGAACAGGACGACAGCGAGCCGACCATCATCATCGTCGCGAGCGCCTTGCCGTGCAGGAAGCCGCGGTTCGGGCGGCCGTAGACGATGTTGAACGCGCTCTCGAGCGACGCTGAAGAACGAGAGCGACGACCAGAGCAGGAACGCGCCGCCGACGATGCCGAGCGCGGTGGCGTTCGCCTGGATGCGCGCGCACGGCGCGCAGGATCGAGTCGAGCGACGTGTTCGGGAACGTCTTCGAGAGCTCGCGGACGAAGAACGAGCCCTCGTCCGCCTGGTGGACGAGGCCGAGCAGCGCCAGCGACAGAGAAGAGGAGCGGCACGAACGAGAGCAGCGCGAAGTACGCGATCATCGCGGCGAGGTGCGTGCCGCGGTCGGCGAAGAACTTGCGCAGGACTCGCCTCACTCGGCGGCAGTATGCTCGGCCGCCATGGATGCACCCAGGCGATCAGCGACCTGACCGAGATCTCGCCCCAGGTGACGGCACGTCGTCGTGATCGCGGCGGACGGCTGCGCTGACGGGCTCGAACCTGTCGAAGCGACGAGGCGGCCGCGGAGCGGCTCGCGACCGGCGCCAAGCGGCTCCTCGAGGCAGGCGCAGGCGCTCCGCGCAGGGGTCGCCCAGCTCGAGGCGGCCACCCTCGACGGCAGCGTCTTCGTCGTGCGCGACGGGCAGCGCCTGATCGCCGCGACGACCACGCCCGAGCCGACCGTCGGGCTCGTCTTCTACGACCTGAAGACCTGCCTGCGCTCGATCGGCGACGGTGGCTCCACGGCCCCCGAGCCGAGGCGGCGCCTGCCGAGCCGACGCGAAGCCGCGGCGCCGCGCGCGCGCAAACCGAAGAAGGCGACCGGCGATGCCGCCTCGTAAGCTCGTCACCGGGATGCTGCTCGCCGCGGGCTCGCTCGCCGGTTCGGTGCTCGTCCGCCGCCGCGCGGGCCGCACGCAAGCGCGAGCGCGTCGACCTCTACGCGGAGGACGGCTCGATGCACTCGTTCTCCGAAGGGTCGCCCGAAGCGCGTCGTCTGCTGCCGATCGCGCACGAGCTCCTCGCGGCCGCTGAACCGCGCGCAGCTCGGCGCAGCGCTGCGCGAGGCGGCCTACCTCGAGGGCGACTTCCTGCTCCGCTCGGGCCGGCGCTCGAAGTACTACCTCGACAAGTACCGCTTCGAGACGCGCCCCGACCTGCTCGGCCCGCTCGGCGACGCGCTCGCGGCTGCGGTCGCGCGAGCACGAGCCGGCGGCCGTGCGGCTCGCCGGGCCCGAGCTCGGAGCGGTCGCGCTCGCCGCGGCGGCGTCGCTCGCGGGCGGGCCTGCCGTTCCTGATCGTCCGCAAGGAGGCCAAGGACTACGGCACCGCCAACCGCCTCGAGGGCGTCTACGCCGAGGGGGCGAATGCGTCTGCCTCGTCGAGGACGTCGTCACCTCCGGCGGTGCGGCGATCGAGGCCGTCGCAGGCGCTCCGCGAGGCGGGCCTGCGTGTGCCAACGCGATCTGCGTCGTCGACCGCGAGGAGGGCGGCGTCGACGAGCTCGCGCGCCATGCGGTGCGTCTGCGGCCGCTCTTCACGGCCTCAGAACTCCTCGGAAATGCGCCGAAAATCCGCTTGGTTGAGCCGTTTCGTCCGGACTCGTTGTTAGGGTTTCGCGCCAAGGTCTGATCCCCAGTCCCCGACGTAGGAGGATGTTCGTTGACCAAGCAGGATTTCATCAGCAAGGTCGCCCAGAAGAGCGGGCTCTCGGCGCGCGACGCCGGCAAGGCGGTGGACGCGTTCATGGAGTCGGTCACGGAGACGCTGAAGGCCGGGCGACACCGTGAACTTCACCGGCTTCGGCAAGTTCTCGCCGTCGCAGCGTGCCGCCCGCCAGGGCGTCAACCCCCGCACCGGCGAGCGCGTGCAGATCGCCGCGACGACCGTGCCGAAGTTCTCGGCCGGCAGCCAGCTCAAGGCCGCGCTCAAGAGCTAGGCGCCGTCCGCACGACGAGCCAGGAGGGCGGCGCAAGCCGCCCTCCGTCGTTCTGACACCGCTCTCGCGCCGAACGGCCGCCGGAGCGCGTTACCGTGCGGGGCGATGGCATCGTCGCCACGACGATCACCTTCGCCGACCGGCTGGCGGCCGAGGTCGAGCGCAAGCGGTCGCAGCTCGTGGTCGGGCTCGATCCGAACGCTCGACCTGATGCCGGTCGAGCTGCGCGGGGACGTCGCGCGGTTCTGCTGCGGGATCGATCGACGCGGTCGCGCCGCACGCGGTCGCGGTGAAGCCGCAGCTTGCGTTCTTCGAGGCGCTCGGGCGCCGGCGGAATCGCCGCCTTCGAGCAGGTCTGCACCTACGCCCGCCGGGCCGGGCTGCTCGTGATCGCCGACGGCAAGCGCGGCGACATCGGCTCGACCGCGCGTGCCTATGCCGAGGCATACCTCGAGGGCTGACGCCGCCGCGCGCGGATGCGCTCACCGTCAACCCGTGGCTCGGGCGTGACGCGGTCGAGCCGTTCCTCGGCGCCGTCCGGCGCGGTGGAGCCGGCATCTTCGTGCTCGTCCGCACCTCGAACGCGAGCGGCGACCTGCAGGACGCGATCCTCACCGACGGCCGGCCGATGTGGCACCACGTCGCGTCGCTCGTCGACGAGTGGGGCGAGGAGCATGATCGGCGACGTCGGCCTGTCGTCCGTCGGCGCGGTCGTCGGCGCGACGCATCCGCAGGCCGTCGCGGAGGCTCGCGCCTGATGCCGCGCACGATCTTCCTGCTGCCCGGGGTCGGCGCCCAGGGCGGCTCGGTGGCCGACCTCGGCGCGCGCGTTCCAGAGCGGCCCCGCGAGCGCCCTCGTCTCGGCTTCCCGCTCGGTCATCTATGCGTTCCAGGGAGCGGGCACCGACTTCCGCGAGGCGGCGGGCGCCGAGGCGTCGCGCCTGAAGCGCGAGGTCTGGGCCGCCTCCGGCTGGTAGTGCGCGCGCGACGACTGGCGCCGCTATGCGGCTCCGGCGGCCTTTCTGCTCGCGGCGACGATCGCGATCGTCCTCGTCCGCTCCGGGATCGACGCGGGTGACGACGCCGGCAGCCGCGACGGGCGCCGTGCCGACGATCACCCGCAAGCAGGTCGCGACGACGACGACCACCAGGCGTCGCGACGACGACGACCGGGTCGTCACAGGCATTCTGGATCGTTCAGGCCGGCGACACGTTCGGCGTCATCTCGACCAAGACCGGTGTCCCAGTGGCGACGATCGAGCGTCTCAATCCCAACGCGTCCTCGACGTCGCTCTTCATCGGCGAGAAGATCCGGCTCCGGTGACGCGCGCGCTCCTGCTCGCCGTGCTCGTCGCCGCGGCTGCTGCCGTTCGCGGCACGGGCCGCGCCCGCCCGACGGTCGACGCGCAGCGCCTACATCGTCGCAGGACGCGCGCACCGGCGAGGTGCTCGCTGCCTCGCGACGCGCACGCCCGGCTCCCGATCGCGTCGATCACGAAGCTGATGACGGTGCTCGTCGACGCTCGAGCACCACAAGCTCGACCGACGTCGTCGCCGTCGATCCACGCGCGGCCGCCGTCGGCGAGTCGAGCGTCGGCCTGCGTCGGCGGTGAGCGCTGACGATCCGCGACCTGATCAAGGCTGCGCTGATCCAGTCCGCGAACGACGCAGCCGATGCGCTCGCGCTCTCGGTGGCCCCCGACTTCACCGTCCTTCGCGCGCCTGATGAACGCGAAGGCGGCAGCCTCGGCCTGCGCGACACGCACTTCGTGCGCCCCGACGGGCTCGACGCGCCGGGACACGTGTCGAGCGCCGCAGACGTGACGAAGCTGGCGCGCATCGTGATGCGCACGCGCTTCATCCGCGAGACCGTGCGGCAGGAGACCTCGTCGATCGCCGGCGGCCGCACGCTGCACACGTGGGACGACCTGCTCTCGATCTTCCCGGCAGACGATCGGCGTCAAGACCGGCCACACGAGCCTGGCCGGGCTGGTGCCAGGTGGCCGCCGCGCGCGGCCGCGGCGTCACGGTCTACGCGACGCTGCTCGGCAGCCCGACGCGGGCCGAGCGGAACGGCGACCTCGCAGTCGCTGCTGATCTGGGGGCTCGCGCAGTTCCGCGTCGTGCCGGCCGTCCAGTTGGGGCGGGCGTACGCACGACCGCGCCGGTCGGCTACGGCAAGGCGCCGCGTTGAGCTCGTCGCGGCCCGTCCGCTCCTGACCGTCGCGCGGCTCGGGCGGCCGCTGACGGAGACCGTCGTCGCCCGGCGTGCCGTCTCGCTGCCGGTCCGGCAGGGCGACGTGCTGGGCCGCGTCGAGATCCGGCGCGGATCACGCTTGTGGGGACGCGCGACCTCGTTGCTTCTCGCACGATTAACAAGCCCGGCCTCGGTCGGGCGAGTACGCTGGACGCCGGGCAGGACGCTCCACCACCTGGGAACCTCTTCTGATGATCGTCACTGTCACACTCAACGCGGCGATCGACCGGACGCTGACCGTTCCGAACTTCCAGCGGGGGCAGCGGCATCGCGCGAGCGACGGCGTCACGCTCGCCGGCGGCAAGGGGATCAACGTCGCGCGCGCGCTGAAGGCGCTCGGCGTCCCGGTCGTCGCGACCGGCCTCGTCGGCGGCAGCACCGGCACGCGCATCGTCGAGCAGCTGACCGACGAGGCGATCCTCAACGACTTCGTGCACATCGAGCGGCGAGTCGCGCACGTCGACCGCTGTCGTCGACACGACAGGCGGCACCTACACCGAGATCAACGAGTGGGGCCCGGCGGTGCACGACGAGGAGCTCGAGCTGCTGCTCGAGAAGCTGCACTACCTGACGCAAGGCGCCGAGCTCGTCGTCTTCGCGGGCTCGCTGCCGCGCGACGTCGCCGACGACTTCTATGCCGAGGCGGTGCGCGACCTGACGCGTCGCCACGTGCCGGTCGTGATCGATTCCGAGGGCGAGCCGATGCGGCTCGGCGTCGAGGCGGAGCCGTTCCTCGTCTCGCCGAACCAGAGCGAGGCGGAGGCGCTCGTCGGCCAGGAGTTCCACGACGAGGAGGACTTCCGGCTGGCGCTCGACACGCATCGCCGAGATGGGCGCGCGGAACGTGCTGATCACGACCGAGGACGGCTGTGTCGCGCTCCTGCGCGAGGAGCGCGAGATCCGGCGCCTCCGCGCGGTCGCGCCGAAGGTCGAGCCGCTCTCGACCGTCGGCTCGGGCGACGTGCTGCTCGCCGGCTACCTCGCCGCGCCGTCACGGCGGCCGCTCCGCACGAGGAGTCGCTGCGCGCGGCCGTCGCCGCCGGCGCTGCGTCGACGCTCGAGGTCGGAGCCGGTCGCTTCGACCCGCGGCACGCGGGCCGGCTGCAGGCCGGTGTCGAGGTCAGCGAGCTCGAGCCCGTCCCGAGCCAGGCCTAGGCAGGCGCGAAGCTCCCTCATCCGCCGCCGCCGGTACCCTCTCCGGATGGACGTCGAGAAGCTCGGCCTTCGACCCTGCGGGAACCGCAGCCTCCCGGAGAAGTTCGCGAAGGAAGGGCTCACCTTCGACGACGTGCTGCTCGTGCCCGGCCGAGTCCTCCGTCCTGCCGAACGACGTCTCGACCGCGACCCGGCTCACGCGCACGATCGTGCTCGAGGTGCCGGTCGTCTCCGCGGCGATGGACACCGTCACCGAGGCGCGGCTCGCGATCGCGCTCGCGCGCGAGGGCGGCCTCGGGATCGTCCACCGCAACCTCTCGATCGCGGCGCAGGTCGGCGAGGTCGACAAGGTGAAGCGCTCCGAGGCCGGGATGATCGTCGAGCCGGTGACGCTGCGCCCGACGCGCTCGTCTCCGACGCGGTCGACCTGATGGAGCGCTACCACATCTCCGGCGTGCCGATCACGACGACGACGGGCGGCTCGTCGGCATCCTCACGAACCGCGATCTCCGGTTCGAGCGCAACCTCGACGCAGCCCGTCTCCGCGCTGATGACCGCCCGCGAGCCTCGTCACCGCGCCGGTCGGCACCACACTGCGCGGAGGCCGAGCAGCTGCTGCATCGGCACCGCATCGAGAAGCTGCCGATCGTCGACGCGGACGGACGGATCACGGGTCTGATCACCGTCAAGGACATCCAGAAGCGCGTCGAGTTCCCGCAGGCGACGAAGGACGACACACGGCCGCCTGCGCGTCGGCGCCGCGGTCGGCGTCGGGCCCGACGCCGTCGAGCGTGCGCAGGCGCTGATCGACGCGGGCGTCGACGTGCTCGTCGTCGACACCGCGCACGGCCATTCGCGCGGCGTGATCGAGATGGTCGCGCGGGTCGCCGGCCTCAGCGGCGAGTTCGAGGTGGTCGCGGGCAACATCGCGACCGGCGAGGCGGCGGAGGCGCTGATCGACGCCGGGCGCAGACGCGGTCAAGGTCGGCATCGGGCCGGGCTCGATCTGCACGACCCGCGTCGTCGCGGGCGTCGGCGTGCCGCAGGTGACCGCGATCTTCGACTGTTCGCAGACGCCGCGGCGCGGCACGGCGTGCCGGTCGTCGCCGACGGCGGCATCACCTCGTCCGGCGACGTCGCGAAGGCGATCGCCGCCGGCGCCGACACCGTCATGCTCGGCTCGATGCTCGCGGGCACCGACGAGTCGCCGGGCGACGTCGTCTTCGCAGCAGGGCGAGCGCTTCAAGGAGTACCGCGGCATGGGCTCGCTCGGCGCGATGAAGGCGCGCGGCTACTCGAAGGACCGCTACTTCCAGGGCGACGTCGAGGACGTCGAGAAGCTCGTCCCCGAGGGCATCGAGGGCCGTGTGCCGTACAAGGGGCCGCTCGCCGGTGTCCTGCACCAGGTCGTCGGCGGCCTCCGCCAGGCGATGGGCTACTGCGGCGCCGCGACGATCGAGGCGATGAAGGATGCGCGCTTCGTGCGCATCACCGGCGCGGGGCTGCGCGAGTCGCATCCGCACGACATCACGATCACGAAGGACGCGCCGAATTACCGTCGCGGCTGAGGTCGTCGCCGCTGCACCCGGAGGCCTCTCCGGAGGAACGGCCCGTGCTCGTCGTCGATCTCGGCGGCCAGTACTCGCAGCTGATCGCGCGGCGCGTGCGCGAGGCGCGCGTCTACTCGGAGCTCGTCTCGCACCGCTCGACCGTCGACGAGATCCGGCGGCGCAGAACCCGATCGCGCTGATCCTCTCCGGCGGGCCCGCGTCGGTCTACGCCGACGGCGCGCCGAAGATGGACACCGCGATCTTCGAGCTCGGCATCCCGACGCTCGGCATCTGTTACGGCGCGCAGCTGCTCGCGCTCGAGCTGGGCGGCCGCGTCGACCGCACGGGCGCCGGTGAGTACGGCAAGGTCGACATGCGCATCGCGCGGAGGCGCGCTCTTCGCGTCGCTGCCCGCCGACCAGACGGCGTGGATGTCGCACCGCGACACGGTCATGGCGCCGCCGCAGGGCGGCGACATCGTCGCCACGTCGCGAGCACACGCCGGTCGCCGCGTTCGAGGATCGCGCGCGCGCAAGCTCTACGGCGTCCAGTTCCATCCCGAGGTCGTGCACACGCCGCACGGGCAGGACGTGCTGAAGAACTTCCTCTACGAGGTCGCCGGCGCCGCGCCGTCTGGACGCCGGCTGCCGTGATCGAGGAGCAGGTCGAGCGCATCCGCGCGCGAGGTCGGCAGCGAGCGCGTGCTCTGCGCGCTCTCCGGCGGCGTCGACTCCGCGGTCGCCGCGCTGCTCGTGCACAAGGCGGTCGGCGACCAGCTCACGTGCGTGTTCGTCGACCACGGCCTGCTGCGCAAGGGCGAGGCCGAGCAGGTGGTCGAGACGTTCGGCGACCTCTTCCACGTGCCGCTCGTCCACGTGCAGGCGCAGGATCGGTTCTCTCGCAAGCTCGCCGGCGTCACCGACCCGGAGCAGAAGCGCAAGATCATCGGCGAGGAGTTCATCCGTGTCTTCGAGGACGAGGCGCGCTAGCTCGGCGACGTCCGCTGGCTCGTGCAGGGGACGCTCTACTCCGACGTGATCGAGTCGGGCGGCACCGACGGCGTCGCCGAGACGATCAAGTCGCACCACAACGTCGGCGGCCTGCCGGAGGACATGACGATGAAGCTCGTCGAGCCGCTGCGCCTGCTGTTCAAGGACGAGGTGCGCCGCGTCGGCGAGGAGCTCGGCATGCCGGAGCGCATGGTCTGGCGCCAGCCCTTCCCGGGCCGGGCCTCGCGATCCGCATCATCGGCGACGTCACCGAGGAGCGCCTCGAGACGCTGCGCGAGGCCGACGCGATCCTGCAGGAGGAGGTGCGCCGAGGCCGGTCTCTACCGCGAGCTGTGGCAGTCGCTTCTGCGTGCTGCCGGCGATCCGGTCGGTCGGCGTGCAGGGCGACTCGCGCACCTACGGCTACCCGATCGCGATCCGCGCCGTCACGTCCGAGGACGCGATGACCGCCGACTGGGCGCGGCTCCCGTACGACCTGATCGAGCTCGTCTCGTCGCGGATCATCAACGAGATCCCCGCCGTGAACCGGGTGGTGCTCGACGTCACGTCGAAGCCGCCCGCGACGATCGAGTGGGAGTAATCAGCAAGCGAGAGCAGCGCGCGTAGAGTCAAGAGCTGACGACCGCCCTTACCGGATCGAGACGGAGCGGTCTGGTGCATCCGCTGCTACGACCCGCGACGATGCGCCGCTGCTTGAAGGACGCGGTCGACCGCGAGCCTCGAGCACCTGCGGCCGTGGATGCCGTGGACCCGCTTCGAGCCGCAGACGCTCGCCGAACGGTCTACGAGCGGCTGCGCGGTTTCCGGGCGGCGCTACGACCTCGGAGACGACTTCGTCATACGGCTCTTCGCCCGACGACTCGCGCTGCTCGGCGGCACCGGGCTGCACACGAGGCGGGGCGAAGGCGCGCTCGAGATCGGCTACTGGGTCGCCGCGGACGCGATCGGCCAGGGCATCGCAACGGAGCTCAGCGCGGTGCTGACCCGCGCCGGCTTCGAGCTCTTCGGGCTCGACCGGATCGAGATCCACGTCGATCCGCGAGAACGAGCGCAGCCAGAAGGTGCCGCGCAAGCTCGGTTTCACGCACGAGGCTATCCTGCGCCGCCGGCTGCCGACGACGACGGCCCTCGCCGTGACTGTCACTCTTGACGATGTTCCGCGAGGAGCTCGTCGGTTCGCCCTGTGCGGCATACGAGTACGTCGCCTACGACGCGTCGGCCACCAGCTCGCGTAGCCGAGCACCCACTCGCGGAGGAACGGCTCTGCGAGCTCGTAGAGGCCCTCGGGCGTCTTGCGCACGAGCTCGTTCTCGACGAGCGGCCTGAGCGCGCGCTGCACTCCGGAGACCGGCGGCAGCTCGTGCGCGACGCGGTAGCCGTTGCTGAACAGCCGGCCCGGCTCGGACGCGAGCGCCTGCAGGAGCAGTCGCTGGGGCTGGGTCGCGTTTTCCCAGACGAGCGTGAAGCGGGCGTTCTCGGAACGCAGCACCGCCTCGAGCGCTTCCTCGAAGTCCGCCACCGTTGCCGTGAAGCCCTCCGGCGCCTCGTCCCAGAGGGCGAACGCAAGCTCCTGTGTCGCGTACGGGTGACCGTCGGTCACGGCGAGTAGACGCTGGACGGCCTCATCGCTCACTCCGCGACCGGTGCGGTCGAACTGCTTTCTGATGTAGTCCGCGAACAACGGAGCGGGGATCGTGCCGATCTCCATGATCTTCGCGCTGCGGAAGAACGGTTCGTTCCTGTCACTGAACAGGCTGTGCATCATCTCGCGCTTGCTTCCCGCATAGAGATGCGCGACGTCGCGCTGCGTCTGGAAGATCGAGCGCATCAGCGCGGGTAGGCGAGGATCGAGCGACGTCACCTCCTGGAACTCGTCGAAGAAGACGACGAGCTGCCGGTTCCGGTCGGCGGCGAGCTCCGCCGGCAGCTCGAGGAGCCGCTCGATCGTCGCGTCGATGTCCGACGAGCCGCGGGACGCTGCGAAGGAGAAGCGGACGGAGCCGTCCAGGTCGACCGTCACCGTCGGCACCACGCGCAGCGTGCTGAAGAACCGGAGTGCCTCCTTGGCCTTCATCAGCGACGAGGCAACGTCGTCGTGGATCGACTTGGCGAGCTTCGCCGCGAACCGCTCTTTCGTCGGCGTGGTCATCAGGTCGACCTCGATGACCAGCACGCCCTCCGTGATCACCCGGCTCAGCACCGCCTTGACGAGCGAGGACTTGCCGTAGCGGCGAGGTGCGATCAGGGCGACGTTCTGGCCGTTCCGGAGGTCGCTCGTCAGCTGAGTGAGCTCGGCCTCACGGTCGGTGAACGCCTCGTCCGAGACGAGGTCGCCGTAGGTGAACGGGTTCTTCGGGCGCTGCATCCCTGAATGACTATACCAAGTTGTGTTATACGAAAGTGTGTAACACAACTTGGTATATCTAGGTCAGGGCCCGCCGCGACGTAGATGACCTGGCCGCTGACGTAGCTCGCGTCCTCCGAGCACAGGAAGCCGATCATGCCCGCGACGTCCTCCGGCTGGCCGACGCGGCGCAGCGGCACCTGGGCCGAGACCGCCTCCATGAACTGCTCGAACGGCATGCCCATGCGTTCGGCGGTCTGCTGCGTCATCGCCGTGGCGATGAACCCGGGTGCGACGCAGTTGACGTTGACGTTGAACGGGCCGAGCTCGATCGCGAGCGTCTTCGTCATTCCCTGCAGGCCCGCCTTCGCCGTCGAGTAGTTCGTCTGCCCGCGGTTGCCGAGCGCCGACGTCGACGAGATGAGCACCATCTTCCCGGACTTCTGCTCGACCATCTGCTTCTGCGCGGCCCGGACGGCGTAGAACGTTCCCTTCAGGTGCGTGTCGATGACGGCGTCCCAGTCCTCGTCGGTCATCTTGAAGAGCATGTTGTCGCGGATGATCCCGGCGCACGTGACGAGGATGTCGAGCGAGCCGCCGTGCGAGACCGCCGCCTCGACCGCCGCCTCGACGTCCTCCCGCTTCGTCACGTCGCAGCGGACCGCGTGACCGCCGATCGACGTCGCCGTCTCCTGCGCCACCGCCTCGTCGAAATCCGCGACGACCACCGTCGCCCCCTCACGCGCGAGCAACGTCGCGGTGGCGGCGCCGATGCCCTTCGCGCCCCCCGTGACCAGTGCCGTCTTTCCCTCGAATCTTCATGCGGGCGACCTTATACGGTGGCGGCCATGGAGTTCCGCGACATCCTTGCGCGGCGCCGCATGCACCGCGCGTTCCTGCCCGACCCGCTCCCGCGCGAGCAGATCGAGCGGATCGCGAACGTGATCCGCCGCGCGCCGTCCGGCGGCTTCAGCCAGGGCGGCAGCATCGTCGTCGTCACCGACGACGAGCAGCGCGCACGCAATCGCCGCCGCGTTCGGCGACGACCACTACTCGCGCGGCGGCCGCAACTTCATCGCCGACGCGCCCGTGCACATCGATCATCTCCGCGAACGAGTCGCTCTACCACGCGCGCTACAACGAGCCGACAAGCTCGAAGCGACCGGCGGGGTGGAGATCACCTGGCCCGTGCCGTACTGGTTCGTCGACGCCGGGGCGCTGATGATGCTCGTGCTCGCCGCCGCGATCGACGAGGGCCTGGCGAGCGCGTTCATCGGCCATCCAGAGCAGAAGCGCATCTTCGACGAGCTGCTCGGTCTGCCCGAGGACGTCGTGCCGATCGGGCTCGCGCTGATCGGGCAGCGCCGGCGAGGATCCGCCGGCCGGTTCGCGCCTGAAGGAACGGCAGCGGCGCCCGGCGATCTCGTGCACTGGCAGCACTGGTAGTCCCTCCGCCGGCGGCAGCGCACCGGCCCGTAGGTCGCGTGCACGGCGTCGACGAAGCCGGCGAGCCGTTCCGCGATCGCCGCATCCTCGATCTCGAGCACGTTCTCCGCGTTCTTCTCGCCGCTGCGCGAGAGGTTGAACGATCCGACGAACGCCGTGTCGTCGCAGACGCGTCACCTTCGCGTGCATGAAGTCGTGCACCGACCCGCCGCCGAACGGCGTCGACTCCTTGCCGGTGAACGGCCCGGCCAGGACCCGCTGCGAGGAGCGGCAGCTTCCAGGCGGCGTTGCCGTTCAGCCGCCACTGGTGGATCACGTCGCGCACCTGCGTCGCGTCGACGCAGCCCGCGACGTCGACCGGCCGTCGGCGACGACCTGCGCGAGCGTGCCGAGCACCGGCCCGGTCGTGATCACCGGCGAGCAGATCCGCACGCGCCGCTTCGCACGGTCGGATGCGCTTGGCGATCCGCACCGAGAGATCCTCGCCGTGGCCGGGCGTGAACCACGCGCGCACGCCGTCGTCCCAGCGGGGATCGACGAACCCGCTGCGAGCGACCTCCCCGGTCGTCCACAGCTGCTCGAAGTCGAGCGTGAACGCCTTCGCGATCGCCTCGGCGTGGACGACGGCGATCACGTTCTCCTGTCGCGTCCACGAGTCGTCGGTCCAGTTCAGTCGAGCCGGTCCAGACGGTCGGTGCCGTCGCGGACCACGTACTTGTGGTGCATCAGGTCGGGGACGCCGGCGATCGCCTTGCCGTCGACCGGCAGGCGCGCGATCAGCTGCACGTCGGGCTCGGGCGGCGGCGGCACCGGGATCGGGCTCGCGTGATCGACGTTGTAGGCGAAGCGCATGCTGCACGCCCGCGCCCGGCGGCGCGCCGCACGGCGTCGCCGACGATCGCGCGCGTTCTCCGCGCCGAGCGCGAAGTCGTACTGCGCGAGGTCCAGCGATGCGCTGCGCCGCGTCGACGAACTCAGCCACGCGCGGCGCGATCTCGCCCGGCTGCTGCCCGCCGTCCGTCAGAGTTCGGATCTCGATGCGCTCGCTCATTGATCGGCTCGGTCGCCGCCCGCATCGGGCGGACCACCAACTTCTACCGGGACGGCGCCGGCGCCGCAGTGCGACTCGGGAGCGGCTCGCGGCGTACCTCGAAGCCAGCGGGCCGGCGCGCCGATCCTGCTCGTCGGCGAGGCGCCGGGCTACCGCGGCGCCCGCGTCTCGGGCCTCCCGTTCACCTCGGAGCGCCAGCTGACGGGCCGGGGCCCCGCCGAGGCGACCGCGACGATCGTGCAGCGGGTGCTCGCCGAGCTGGGCCTCGACCGAGAGCGTCCTGCTCTGGAACGTCGTCCCGACGCACCCGGGCACGACCACGTCGAACCGCGCGCCGACGCGCGGCGGAGATCACCGCCGGCTCGGCTGTTTCGCGTTCGAGCTCGCACGCGGCACCGCACGGTCGTCACCGTCGGGCCGGTTCGCCAGGCCGACGCTCGGCGCGCCGTACGTCCGCCACCCGTCGCACGGCGGCGCCGTGCGCCTTCGCCGAGCGCTCTGGCTGCTGTAATCGCCTGTGACGCCGTCCGCCGCAACGCGCTCCTGCTCGCCTCCGGCCTGGTCTTCCAGTCGGGGATGATCCAGCTCGCTGTTGCGCTCGGCACGGTGACGATCGTCGCGGTCACCGGCGTCGAGCGATCCTCGGCCTCGGCCCCGCGGTGTTCCTGCTCGCCGGTGCGGCTCGCCGTCGGCCCGGCGGGCCGCATCTCGGACCGGGTCGGCCGCATGCCCGTGATCCGCAGCGGCTTCGTGCTCGGCATCGTCGGGCCGCTCGTCACCGCCGCCGGCTGCGCGACCTCGACTCCGGGGTGCTCGTCTTCCTCGGACTCGCGCTCTGCGGCGCGGCGCAGTCGATCGTCCTGCTCTCGCGCGCGGCCGCCGCCGAGATGTTCCCGCCGGAGCGACGCGCGCGCGGGATGTCGATCGTCCTCTTCGGGGTCGTCTCCGGCGCGATCTGGGGGCCGCTCGTGTTCGGCCCGATGTTCGCCGGCCGCAGTTGACCGCCGCACGACCTCGTCGTCCCGTGGCTTGCCGCCGGCGCGTTCACCGCCGCCGGGCTGCTCATCTCGTTCGGCGTGCGGCCCGACCCGAAGGACCTCTCGACCGTCTACGCCTCGCCCGAGGAGCTGGACGCGAACCGGCCGCGCCGCTGCGGGAGATCCTGCGCCGGCCCGGCGTCGCTGACCGCGATGGTGGCCGCGATCGGCAGCTTCGCCGTGATGGCCGGCGTGATGACCCTCGCGGGCTACGTCGCCGTCGGGCACCACCACGCGCAGAGCTCGATCTTCACGATCATCAGCCTCCACATCGTCGGGATGTACGGGCTCGTGCTCGTCGCCGGCGACGTGATCGACCGCATCGGCCGGCGGACGGCGATCGTGACCGGCCTGCTCGCGATGGCCGCCTCGAACGCCGGCCTGGCCGTCTTGACTCGATCGCAGGGATGAGCATCGTGCCTCTTCGGGCTCGGCCTGGGCTGGTGCCTCGCCTACGTCGCCGCGAACACCGAGCTGGTCGACCTGGCTGCGCCTTCCGAGCGCGGGCGCCTGGTCGGGCTCACCGATCTCCTGTCGGCCTCTGCGCCGCCGCCCTGGCGCTCGGCGGCGGCGTCGTCTACACCGGGGGCGGCGGCTCGGTTCCCCTCGCGCTCGTGGCCGCGGGGCTCAGCCTGTCGTGGCCGCCTGGGTGGCCGGAAACGGGCCTGCGCTGCTACCATCCCGCCCGGCCGACCGCCTGGAGTCCGCCCTTTCTCCGTATGAAGACCTACAACGCCAAGCCCGGCGAGATTCGGCGCGACTGGTATCTCGTGGATGCCGAGGGGAAGACCCTGGGCCGAATCGCCACGCAGATCGCAGACCGGCTGCGCGGGAAGGGGAAGCCGCGTTCACGCCGCACGTCGACACCGGAGACTTCGTCGTCGTGGTGAACGCCGAGAAGATCGCCGTCACCGGCAAGAAGCTCGACGAGAAGATGTACTACAAGCATTCAGGGTATCCGGGCGGGCTGCGCGAGCGCACCTTCGCGAGCAGCTCGAACGGCAGCCGACCGAAGTCCTGCGCAAGGCCGTCAAGGGGATGCTCCCCCGCAACAAGCTCGGCCGCGCCCAACTGACCAAGCTCAAGATCTACGCCGGCCCGGAGCATCCGCACGAGGCGCAGGAACCGACCCCTCTGGAGGTGTAAATGGCGACCCCAGCCCAGTATCTCGGCACCGGCAAGCGCAAGACCTCCGTCGCGCGCGTGATCCTTCGGCCCGGCGACGGCGCGACGTGGATGAACGGCAAGTCGATCGAGGAGTACTTCCCGCGCATGGTGCACCGGATGCTCGCCACCGCGCCGCTGAAGACGGCCGGCCTCGACGGGCAGTACGACCTTCGCGTCCGCGTCCACGGTGGCGGCCCCTCGGGCCAGGCCGGCGCGGTGCGGCACGGGATCGCCCGCGCGCTCGTCGAGGTCAATCCCGAGCTACGGGTGCCCCTGAAGCGGGCCGGCTTCCTGACGCGCGACGCGCGTATCGTGGAGCGCAAGAAGGCCGGCCTGCACAAGGCGCGCAAGGCGCCGCAGTTCAGCAAGCGCTAAGCGCTCCATCGTGGCCCGCAAGTACTTCGGCACCGACGGGGTGCGCGGCGTCGTGGGCGAGTTCCTCACGCCCGAGCTCGTCGAGCGGCTGGGCCGGGCGGCGTCGCTCTGGACCGGCGCGGCCAAGGTGTTCGTCGGCCGGGATACACGCGCATCCGGAGTCGAGCTCGAGGAGGCGTTCGCGCGCGGCGTCATCTCCGCCGGCGGCGACTGCATCCTCGGCGGTGTGCTGCCGACGCCCGCGGTCGCGCTGCTTGCTCTCGATCTCGGGGTCGTCATCTCGGCGTCCCACAACCCGCCCGAGTACAACGGCGTCAAGTTCTTCGATTCGCAGGGCCACAAGCTGTCGGACGTCTCGGAGGAGCAGATCGAGGAGCTGCTCGCGGCGGCGCCGGGAATCGACCAGGGCCTGATCGAGCACGTCGAGGTCGCGACCGACTCGTACCTCGAGCACATCCTCGAGCGGTTCGGCGTCGACCTGTCAGACATGCGGATCGTCGTCGACTGCGCGAACGGGGCGTACTCGGGGCTTGCGCCTCACGCGTTCGAGCGCTGCGGCGCCGAGGTGCATTCGATCGGCGACGAGCCCAACGGCTCGAACATCAACGTCGGCTGCGGCGCGACCGATCTCGACTTGCTACAGCAGACCGTGCGTCGAGGGCGGCTTCGATCTCGGTATCGCGTTCGACGGCGACGGCGACCGCATGCTCGCGGTCGACGAGCAGGGCCAGGCGATCGACGGAGACCAGATCGTCGCCATCCTCGCACTCGATCAACAGGTCGACCAGGTGGCGGTCACGGTGATGACCAATCTCGGGCTTCCACGCCCTGATGCGCGAGCACGACATCCGCGTGCACACCACGGACGTCGGCGACCGCTACGTGCTCGAGGCGCTGCAACGTGAGGGCGCGCTGCTCGGGGGCGAACAGTCGGGCCACGTCATCTATCTGCGAGACCACGTCACCGGCGACGGCCTGGCAGCCGGGCTCCTGCTCTGTGGCGCGCTCAAGGGCCGCACGCTCAGCGAGGCGGCTTCGGTCATGTCGCGCTGGCCGCAGCACAAGGAGAACGTCCCCGTGACCGACCGCGAGCTGACGCCGGACGTGCTGGACGAGGTCGACCGGCTGAACCGGGCCTGGAACGGCCGCGGGCCGCGTGCTCGTGCGCGCCTCGGGCACGGAGCCGCTGATCCGCGTTCTCGCCGAGGCCGAAGATGCCGAGGTGGCGCGGGAGGCCTGTGCTAGCATCGCAGCGCTCGTTCGCCGAGAGCTCGGCTGACCGCTCCAGCGCAGGAGCGGGCCCGCAGCCGGGCTTTTGCGTTTCCAGGAGGCTTTTCTGGGTGGCAAATTCCGGCGGTTCGCCGGGTGGAAGGAGGCTCTGGATGTGCGGGATCATCGGATATGTCGGCAGTCGGGCCTCGAAGCCGCTGCTCCTGCAGGGACTTCAGCGCCTCGAGTACCGGGGCTACGACTCGGCCGGGATCGCGCTCCTGGAGGAGGACGGCCTCGAGTACGTCCGCGCCGTCGGGAACCTCGCGTTCCTGAAGGAAGCAGCCGGATCGAACGGCTCCGTCTCGACCACCGGCCTCGGCCACACGCGCTGGGCCACCCACGGCGGCGTCACCGAGCTGAACGCTCATCCGCTGACGCCGTGCGACGAGCGCAAGATGGCGATCGTCCTCAACGGGATCGTCGAGAACTATCGCGAGCTGCGCGACGAGCTGTCCGCGGCCGGCCACACGTTCACGTCGGAGACCGACGCGGAGGTCGTGGTGCATCTGCTCGAGGACGCCTACGACGGTGACCTCGTCGAGGCGATGCGCGCCACGTACGCGAGGCTCGAGGGACATTTCACTTTCGTCCTCATCCACCACGACCATCCGAACCATCTCGTCGGTGTGAGGCACCAGACGCCGATGGTCGTCGGCCTGGGCGACGGTGAGAACTTCCTCGCGTCGAACCTGGCGGCCTTCCTGGCCGAGACCCGCCGCGTGCAGTTCCCGAACGACGGCGAGATCGCGTCGATCACACCCGAGGGCGTCACCTTCACCGATGCCACGACCGGCGAGACCGTCGAGCACGACGTCCTCGAGGTCGACTGGGACGATGACGCAGCCGAGCGCTCCGGCTACGAGACGTTCATGCTCAAGGAGATCTTCGAACAGCCGGAGGGGGTCGCCGAGACGATCGGCGATCGCGTCCGCCACGGTCACCTGGTGCTGGACGGGCTCGGCATGTCGGAGGAAGAGCTGCGCGAGCTCAAGCGGATCGTCATCGTCGCCTGCGGCACTGCCTACCACGCCGGCGTCGTCGGTCGCTACGCGATCGAGGAGTGGGGACGCGTGCCGGTCGAGCCGGACGTGGCCAGCGAGTGGATCTACCGCAACCCGGTGATCGATCCCGGCACGCTCGTGATCGGCATCTCGCAATCGGGTGAGACCCGCGACACGATCCAGGCGATGAAGCTTGCGCGCGAGAAAGGTGCGCGCACCGTCGCGATCACGAACATGATGGGCTCGCAGATCACGCGCGAGGTCGATTCGGTGCTCTACACGCGCACCGGTCTCGAAGTCGGCGTTGCGGCATCCAAGACGTTCACCGCGCAGATCGCCCTGCTCTTCCTGATCGGCCTGAAGGTCGCCCAGTGCCGCGGGACGCTGCCGAAGGAGGATGTCGAGTTCATCCTCGACGAGGTCTACGACCTCCCCTCGAAGATGCAGCGCTTCCTCGACGCCGACCATCCGATCGAGGACATCGCCCAGCGGTTCTACGACAAGCCCTTCTTCCTCTACCTGGGCAGGCACATCGGGCTGCCGGTTGCGCTGGAAGGGGCACTGAAGCTGAAGGAGATCTCGTACATCCCGACCGAGGCCTACTCGGCGGGTGAGATGAAGCACGGCCCGATCGCGCTGCTCGAAGAGGGAACGCCGGTGGTCGTGGTCGCGACGCGCATCCACGTCTACGAGAAGATCGTCTCGAACATCCAGGAGACTCGCGCACGCGGGGCGCACGTGATCGCGATCGCGACGGACGGCAACGAGGACATCCAGCATCACGCCGACGACGTGATCTACGTGCCCAAGTCGCCCGCATTCCTGCAGGCAGCACTGGCCATCCTGCCGCTGCAGTTGCTCGCGTACCGCATCGCGCGACTGCGCGGCTTGAACGTCGACCAGCCGCGGAACCTCGCGAAGACCGTCACCGTCGAGTAGACGACGCCCGGCGGGCCGCCTTAGGCCGCGAGTGCCGTGTCGATGAACGCCCGCGCCGCCGGTGACGCGTAGCGATCGCGATGCCGGCCGATCCCGACGACGCGCGGCTGGACCGCTCCTCCGAGATCGACCGCCTCGATCCGCGGATCGCCCAGGTCGACGGTGAGCAGCGGGACGATCGCGCATCCCATCCCCGCCGCCACGAGGCCTTGGACGGTCTGGTTGTCGTTCGAGCGAAAGGCCCAGTCCGGCTCGAGACGCTCGGCGCGGAAGGCGTTCTCGATCGGATCGGTCGAACTGCCCGAGCGGAAGCCGACCAGCGGCTGTTGGGCGAGCTCGCGCAACGAGGGAGGGCCGTCCGCGAGCGGTGAGCCGGCGGCGACCACGAGCACGTAGGGGTCGATCAGCAGCTCGACCGTCTCGAGCGGCGCATCGCCGATGGGGAGGAGCACGAACCCGACGTCGAGCTCGCCGCGCTCGAGGGCATCCGCGACCTCTTCGTCGTCGTGCTCCTCCAGCATCACCTCGATCCGCGGCCATTGTGAGGTGAAGCGGCGCATGATCTCCGGCAGCAGCCGTGCTCCGGCGGACTGGAACGTGCCGACGCGGAGCGTCCCCGCCTCGCCCGCCTGCAGGGCCTGGAGATCGGCCTGCGCCGCCTGGAGCCGCGCGACGATCGAGTCCGCGTGGCGGAGGAGCAGCTGGCCGGCCTCCGTCAGCGACACGGGACGCGGCCCGCCCGGCCGCTCGACGAGCCGTTCGCCGACGATCCGCTCGAGCGTGGCGATCTGCTGGCTGACCGCAGACTGGGTGTAGCCGAGACGCTCTGCCGCCCGGCCGAACGAGCCGGCCGACGCGACCGCCCGCAGCGCCGCGAAGTGCCGCAGCTCGACTCCCAGCCAACTATTAGGTTCCATAATCAAGAGGAACACTATCAGGATTTGCGCTGATAGTCCCTGCTGGGCATAGTCAGAGCATGATCGCCATCGGCTTCCTGATCGCCTGCGTCGCCGTCTGCGTGCTCGGCGCCCGCTACGGCGTCGATTCACGCTTCGACCGCCCCGGCCGCCAGCTCTAAGCTGCGCTCGCCCGGCGCTGCCAGCGCTCTCCCCACGACTCCGGGGTGAGGGTCGACAGCACGGCGCGCCGCACGAGCTTGCCGCCGCGACCCCGTCCGAGCAGATGGACGCGGAGCGCGTTCGCGCCGAGCGGGACTTCGACCGACGTCGCGCCCGGCGGCAGTTCCCGCTCCTCACGTACGACGTAGCCGCCGCGCGGATCGCGCCGTTCGCTCAGCCGGACGACCCACTCGAGTACGCCCGGCGCGGCATCCCAACGGAGCAGGAATGCGTCGCCGTCGGTGTCGCGGCGGACCTCCATGTTCCCGGTGATGCTCGGCCGCTCTCGGAGCGCGACCGGCCGCTGCGTCCGCGCCGCCCGCTCGGGTGCGGCCGGCGAAACACGGGCCCGCGCCCGCTGGACCGAGGCCAGCAGCTGCAGCTGCTTCAGCGCCTGGGCCTCCCGCTCGGGGTCGGCCTGCCCGCGAGGACGTTGCGCCAGGGCTTTCACGCGCGCTTCGAGCACCGACCAGTCGGGGGCGCGGCCCGCGGCGATGCTCGCCCGGGCCTGATCGAGGATGACCGCGTACTCGTCCACGGCGGCCCAGGTTAGTCGTCGGTCTCGCGGCGCAGTCGTTTCGTCTGCCCGCGCCGCTTCTTTTCGTCGAGGCGCCGTTCCTTGGAGGCGGCCGTGGGTTTCGTCGGCCGACGCGGCCTGCGCACCTTCACCGCCTCGCGCAGCTGCTCGACGATCCGGTCGGTGGCGAGCTCCCGGTTTCGCAGTTGCGACCGCTCGTCCTGTGCGATCGCCCGCACCACTGGTCCGAGGCGTTCGAGCACGCGCCGGCGCTCGGCCGGAGTGAGGCCCGTCGAATCCTCGACGTCGAACAGCGCCTCGACACGCGTCGAGCTCTTCTGTGCATGTTGTCCGCCTGGGCCGCTCGACCGGGAGAACCTGAAGGCGATCTCGGAGCGAATAGACTCGATCTCCATGGCGGCCATTCTCCTCGACGTGGACGGCGTCCTGCACGTCTCGGGCGTCCCGATCGCCGGGGCGGTCTCGGCGGTGCGAACGCTGCGCGATGCCGGTCACCGGCTTCGGTTCGTCACGAACTCGACCACCCTGTCGCGGCAACAACTCGCTCAGCAGCTCCAGCTGATGGGCTTCGACATCGTCGAGGACGAGCTCCAGACGACCGGCTCGGTCGCCTCACGGGAACTGAAGGACAAGCGAGTCCTTGCACTCACGATGCCGGGCATCCTCGACGATCTCGAGGGGCTGCAGCTCGTCGGGATGAACGTCGACGCCGTTCTCATCGGCGGCGCCGACGAGGGCGAAGAGGTTGGGCGGATCTTCTCGTACCTCAACCTGAACCGGGCGTTCCACGAGCTGGAGGCCGGCGCCGATCTCTACTGCCTGCACAAGAACAAGTGGTGGCAGACCGCGGACGGCCCGCGGCTCGACACTGGTGTGTTCGTCGCGGGGCTCGAGTATGCCGCCGAGACCGAGGCAACCGTCCTGGGCAAGCCTTCGAGCGCCGTACTTCACGGCGGCGATCGAGACGATCGACGCCGAGCCCAGCATCACGTGGATGGTCGGCGACGACCTCGAGGGCGACATTCTCGGCGCGCACCGGTTTGGCATGAAGACGATCCTCGTGCGCACCGGCAAGTTCCGGCCCGACGAGGTTGAACGCTCGGCCGTGCAGCCGGAGGGGATCGTCTCGTCGATCGCGCAGCTGCCGAACTGGCTCGAAGCCAATCTTTGATGAAGGTCGGGGTCGACCTGATCGAGATCGAGCGGATCCGCCGCGCGCTCGAGCGCCACGGGGACGACTTCAAGGAGCGCTGCTTCACCGCGGCCGAGCGCACCTACTGCGACTCGAAGCCCAATCCGCCGCAGCACTACGCAGGGCGGTTCGCAGCGAAGGAGGCGGTTGGGAAGGCGCTCGGCTCCGGGGTGTACTTCACGTGGAAGGAGATCGAGATCCGCGGCCGGCCGAAGCCCGGCGTCTTTCTCTCGGGGCGCACCGCGCAATGGGCGGAGAAGGTGGGCGCGGGGGCGATCGAGCTCTCGATGACCCATTCACGGGAGCTCGCGGCGGCGGTCGCGGTGGTGGCTCCCAGATGAGATTGCAGCCCTTGCTGACCGCCGACGAGACGCGTCGGGCCGAGGAAGCGCATCAGGGACCGCTGGAGGAGTTGATGGAGCGGGCGGGCACGGCGGTCGCAAAGCATGTCTTGCGCCAGTATCCGGGCCGCGTCACCGTCGTGTGCGGGGGCGGAAACAACGGCGGTGACGGCAAGGTGTGCGCGCGGGTGTTGACCAAGGCCGGGCGCAGCGTGACGCTGGTCGAGAGTCTCGGCGACCTGGGCGACCCGGACGTGATCGTGGACGCCCTGCTCGGCATCGGCCTGAAGGATGCGCCGCGAGAGGACGCCGCGCGGATGATCGAGCTGATCAATGCCAGCGGCCGTCCGGTGGTCGCGATCGACGTGCCGTCAGGAGTGAACGCCTCGACCGGCGAGGTGCCTGGAGTCGCAGTCCAGGCAACCTCGACCGTCACGTTCGGCGCCGCGAAGGTCGGCCTCGCGATCGCGCCCGGACGGTTCCACGCGGGCACGGTGCAGATCGCGCCGGTGGGCTTGCGCCCGCGCGAGCACGAGCACGCGCTCGTCCCCGCGTCCGCGCTCCTCGAGGTGCCGGCGCAAGCGCGCCCAGTCGACCAAGTACACGGCGGGCTCGGTGCTCGTGGTCGGCGGGTCGCGTGGCCTCACGGGCGCGCCGATGCTCGCCGCGCTCGCTGCCTTCCGTGCGGACGCCGGCTACGTCGCGGTGGCCGCGCCCGAATCGACACTGCCCGTGCTCGAGACAACGTTGCTCGAGGTGGTGAAGCGTCCGCTGCCCGAGGATTCCTCCGGTCGCTTGCTGCCACGGTCCTCCGACGCGATCCTCGCCGCTGCCGAGAAGGCCGACGCCGTCGCGATCGGCCCCGGTCTCGGTCGGAGCGACGGCACGGTCGAGCTGGTGCGCATTCTGCTCGAGCGGCTCGATCTGCCTGTCGTCCTCGACGCCGACGCGCTGTGGGAGCTCGAGCCCTTCGCGCGCGCCGCGCCCACGGTTCTCACGCCACACAGCGGCGAGCTGGCCCGCCTCCTCGGCAGCGAGAGTCGCGAGATCGACGCGCACAGGCTCGATGCCGCGCGGAGAGCCGCGTCTCGCTTCGGTGCGGTCGTCCTGCTCAAGGGAGCCGACACGATCGTCGTCTCGCCCCGCGAAGGAGCGCTCGTCGCCGGCTACGGCACTCCGGCGCTCGCGACCGCCGGTTCGGGCGACGTCCTCACCGGCATCGTCGCGGCGTTTCTCGCGAAGGGAATGGAGCCGCGGTTCGCCGCGGCCACCGCGGCGGTCGCGCACGGCGTCGCAGCCGAGCTCGTCGAGCCGCAGCGCGGAGTGATTGCCTCCGACCTGCTGCCGGCGCTCCAGCTCGCGCTCGCCGGGCACGGCCTGCAGCGCGCGCCGCTCGCATGAGGTCCGAGATCACGATCGATCTCGGGGCGTTGCGGCGGAACGTGAGCACGCTGGTGCGCGCAGCCGGCGGAGCCGAGGTCTGGGCGGTCGTGAAGGCCAACGCCTACGGCCATGGCGCACGCGACTGCGCGGGCGCTGCGCTCGCCGCAGGCGCGCGAGCCCTGTGCGTCGCGACCGTCTGTGAGGCGCTCGCGTTGCGCAGCGAGTTTCCGGAGGCGCGCCTGCTCGTGCTCGGGCCGGCGTCGAACGGGGAGGTCGCCGACGCGCGCGAGGCCGGCCTCGAGCTTGCGCTCTCGAGCGACCGGATCCCCGAGGGCGTCTCGGTGCATGTGAAGCTCGACACGGGGATGGGCCGGTGGGGCGTGTCGGAGCTGCCGGCACCGACTCGGGAAGTTGTCGGCCTGATGACACATCTGGCCACGGCAGACACCGACCCGGACTTCGCCCTGGCTCAGATCGAGCGGTTCCGGGCCGCGACGGACCCCCTGGCGCACCTCACGCGGCATGTCGCGAACAGCGCCGCGGCGCTGCAGGATCCCCGAATCGCGCTTCGACGCCGTGCGGTGCGGGATCGCCCTCTACGGCCTCTCGCCGTTCGGGCAGGATCCGGCCGACGACGGCCTCGAGCCGGTGCTCTCGTGGGTGACCGAGCTCGCACAGACGAAGCTGCTGCGGGCCGGTGAGTCGACCGGCTACGGGCAGGCTCTTCGTCGCCGAGCGCGACACCTGGATCGGCATCCTGCCGCTCGGCTACGCCGACGGCTTCAGACGGGACCTGACGGGGACCGAGGTGCGGGTGGCCGGAGAAACGTGCAAAGTGGTCGGTGCCGTGTCCATGGACGCCACCGCCGTCGAGCTCGATCGCGAACTGCCGCCCGGAGCACCGGTGACCCTCGTCGGGCCGGGGCTCCAGCTCGAGCAGCACGCTCGAGTTGCCGGGACGCTCACGTACGAGCTCGCGTGTGGGATCCAGTCCTCGCCGCCGCGTGCACGTCGTGTCGTCGTGGGCGCAACATGACCAAGGTGGACAAGCGCGCAGCGCTGCAGGCGGAGCGCGCGGCCGCATTGGGTGAGCGACTCGAGGACCTGCTGCCGCTCAAAGGCGACGAGCGGGTGCTGGACGTCGGCGCAGGCACGGGTGCGTTCGCCTTTGCCGTCGCGCCGCGCGCGCGCGAGGTGGTCGCGCTCGAAGTCGACGGGGATGCCGCGGCGCGCGCCAAGGCGGACGCGCCGGCGAACGTCGAAGTGGTGGTCGGCGACGGAGAGCATCTGCCGTTCGAGGACTTCTCCTTCGATGTCGCCGCAACGCTGCGCACGCTTCATCACACCCGCAGGCCGAGTTGCTCGTCGCCGAGCTCACACGCGTCACCAAGCCCGGCGGCACGCTTCTCGTCGTCGACCAGCTGGCCCCCAACGAGCCGCTCGCCTCGATCGAGCTGTCGCGCTTCGAGCACGCCCGAGATCCCACGACGACGCGGCTGCTCGCGGACGTCGACATGCGTGGCCTGTTCGACTCGAACAACCTCGTCTTGCGCCGCCAGGAGGTGATCCGCGAGCCGCGGGACATCGAGGCATACCTGGACCTCGCCGGTTGCGAAGGCGCCGCAGCGCGAGCACGCTCGCAATCTCGCGCCTAGAGGGTACGAGGCCGTCGTCGGGTGGTACGTGCTACTTCACGCTAGCGATTGCGCCAGGCGCGAGGGCCTGCGCCCAGGCCGCCGGGCGATACCAGCGGGGCACGTCGATCTCGCGCTTGCCCTTGTCGATCGCGCCGAGCAGACGCTCGACGACGAGCTGCGGATCGATCACCAGGCGGGGAGCGCGCCCGCGAACCGTTCGTGCTGTGGGAAGCCCGTCTGTTTCGACGAAGCCGGGGCTGACCGTGTGCACCATGATCCCGCGCGGCGCCAGTTCGACGGCCAGCGAACGCGAGAACGCGAGCTGCGCGTGCTTCGACGCCGAGTACGGCCCGACGGCGACGCTGCCGGCAACGGAGACGAGGTTGACGAGGTGCGAGCCCTCGCCGAGCCCGGGCAGGAACGCGAGCGTCGACCACACGCTGCCCAGGTAGTTGACGCGCATCACTTGCTCGATCGTCTCCGGCCCCGCCTCCAGGTAGCTGTCCCGCGCTCGCGATGCCGGCGTTGTTGACGAGCAGTTCGATGCGCGGATGGCGTTCGAGCACGCGGCCCGCAGTTGCGTCGACGGCCTCGCGGTCGGAGACGTCGCACTCCTCGTGCTCGTCCGCGTCCGACGGCCGGCGCGAGAGACCGACGACGAGCATGCCTCTCGCCTGCAAGGCGCCGACCAGCGCCGCACCGATTCCCGAGCTCGCCCCGGTGACAACGGCTACCTCGCGTCCCTCGGCGCCCGAGGAACCGGAGGTCACTTGCAGATCTTCAGTGCGCGGCCGGCCGCGGCCTGGTGGCCCGACGCGTCCGTCACCGTCGCCAGCAGGTGCCTGGTGCCCTTCTTGAGGCTCTTCGTGTTCCACGCCACGAGTACACACCGCCGGGGCCGGACTTGTCCACGCCGATGCGGCCTTCCCGTCCGAGAACGTGACGTTCTTGATCTTCTTCGTTGCGCCGGCGACCACGAGAGGCGGTCGCTCTTGAACGCGCAGACGTGTGACGGCGGCTCGATCCACGTCACCGTCGGCCCGTTGACGACGGTCAGCTTCGAGTCTGCAGGAAGGCCGTGTTCGGGTAGTGTCGTTCCCGACGGTGTTGATGTTCTTCGCCTCCTGGTAGTCGGAGGCGCGCGACGATCGCCGTCGTCTTGCCGGCCTTGAACTTCGGCGCAGCCGCCGGGATGCCGAAGACGACCAGCCCCGGAGTCCGGGTCGTAGAGCGGAGGCGCCGACGAGCGCGCGGTTGTAATTGATGACCAGCGAGAGCGGGTCGACTCCCGACGCCGAGGTCGACCGCCTGGGCGACGAGCAGCGGGCGGCCGGCGGTGACCCTCGTCGTCAGGACGCGGACGGCCGGCGGGCGTCAGGTCGTTCATCCAGGCGTTCAGGATGTACTTGCCCTTCTGCGGGCGGTTCGTGAACGCGTCGGCGCGCGAGTCGACGGCGATGTAGAAGCGCTGCAGACGTGGGAACTGCACGCCCGCAGCGCCGATGTCGATCGTTCGCGTCGAAGGTGAGCCCATTGACGTCGGTCGGAATGCCCGCATAGCCCTGGACGTCGTTCTCGTCCTTCGAGCCCAGTACGAACGGGTCGATCAGCGCGCCCGGGCTGCTGCGAGCACCGAGACGCCGAAGTTGACGATCGGCTCGTTGATGTCGGTGTAGTAGAGGTGCTCCGAGCCGTCCTCGTTCATCGGCACGCCCGTGTAGCTCGGCGGCGGGCCGAACGGCGCCGAGTGGGCAGCAGTACTGGCCGACCCGTTTCGGCCCCGTTGCGGTGTCTGC
Source organism: uncultured Thermoleophilia bacterium (assembly GCA_963823265.1). Classification (GTDB taxonomy): domain Bacteria; phylum Actinomycetota; class Thermoleophilia; order Gaiellales; family Gaiellaceae; genus PALSA-600. Next base: position 179,326 of record CAWGLA010000005.1, on the reverse strand, counting down.
CGGTCTGCAGCTTCTTGCAGCTTCACCGCGGGCACGTTCCGGAGCGCCGGGCGCTCGACGAGGAACGCCGTAGGGCACGCGCCGCTGGACGCCGTTCTGCGGTCAGGACGACGAAGCCGTAGTTCTCGCCCAGCCGTCGCGTTCGCGGCGACGCGCACGACGACGGGAATGGCGACGTCGCCGCCGGGCGACGATCGCAACTGTGCCCGGCACGTCGATCGTGACGCCGGTCGTCTGCGACTGAGGGGCGACGCGCACCGTCCAATTCCCGGCGCCGTCGCCGGCGTCGCGAGCGTCAGCAGCGTCGACGGCGCTGCGCGCCGGTCGAGACGTCGATCTGCTGGAACGAGAGCGACTGCGGGTCGGTGAACACCTTCGGATCGTTCGCGCCGTGACAGGTTCGCGAGCCCGGCGCCCTCGAGCAGCACCGGCGCCTCCTGCGTGCGCGCGGTGTCGCCCCAGGCCGCTCCGGCGGTCGACATCAGCGCGGACTTGACCTGCCACGACGACCAGCCCGGATGCTGCTGCAGAAGCAGCGCGGCCGCGCCGGCGACGTGCGGTGTCGCCATCGACGTGCCGGCGAAGACCGAGAACGTCGAGCCGGTCGTCAGCGGCGGTGTCGACGAGAGGACGTCGAGCCCGGGCGCCGAGACGTCCGGCTTCGAGCATGTGGCCGAAGTCGGTCGGGCCCTGCCGACGAGAAGCTCGTGATGACGCCGCACGATTCGTCTGCAGCTCCCGGATGTCGCTCGTGACCCGGATCGACGCCTGGCCGCCGTGCGCCGCCGCATAGGCACGCAGATGCTGCGCCGTCGAGGTCGGAGATCATCCCGGTCGGGAGCTGCAGCGGGATCGGGATCGGCGTTCGCCTCGCCGAAGCGGTTGTCGATCACGACGATGCCCGTTCGCGCCGCCGATCACCGCGCGCGCCGCCTTCGAGACGAACGTGCAGATGCCGCGTGAGACGAGGACGACCTTGCCCGGCGAGCGAGTCCTTCGACGATCGTGCCGAGGCTGCTGTTCGGATCGCTCGCGGAGCCGCACAGATGCGTGTCGACGGGCTTGCCGTCGCTGCCGAGCGACGCTCGAGACGTCGACGAGCGGCTGGTCGAGCGGTCGACCACGCGCCGGGGAGCTTGGCTGCCTCCCGCGCCCTGGATCGGGATCGGCGCCGAGTGACGGCGGCCCGCCCGTCACGGTGAGCGCCGGGGCGAAGACGTGTGAGTTCGACGTCGCTGCGACCGAGATCGCGTCGGGAGCCGTCCCCGGCGAGCCTGTCGCTGCCGAGGCCGAAGTCCTCGCGGTCGTTGCCCGCCGCGATCACCGGAACGACGCCGGCGAGTGCGGTGTTCCGCATCGTCTCGTACATCGCGTCGTTCGCGGGATCGGTCTCCGGGCCGCCGCCCGAGAAGTTGATGACGTTCATCCCGTCGGCGACGGCGGCCTCGAAGGCGTCGACGATCTCCGGTGTGTTCGCCTGGTGGCCGAGCGGCGTCGGCACGGTGAAGACGCGGTAGTTGCCGATCCAGGCGCTGCGGCGCGACGCCGGACAGGTTCGGCGGTGGCGGGTGGTCGCTGCCGGCCGGTGCGCTCGTCCTCTCGTCGCCGGCGGCGATCCCCGCGACGTGCGTCCCGTGTGGCTCGGTCGGGTCGAAGGCCTTGTTGCTCGTTCTTGTCGCGCACCGGCCCCGGGAAGACGCTGGCGACGATCACCTTGTGGTCGTCTGCTTCGTGTCTCCGTTCGGGAAGCCGGCCGGAGCGGTGAAGCCCGCTCGGGTTGAGAAACGGGCTCGACGAGTCGACGCCCGTGTCGACGACGCCGATCTTGATTCCCTCCCCTTCTCGCTCGTCGCCGCCTGCAGCTCCGTGGCATGGATCACGCTCGGGCCCGCGGTCCATCGTCGCGCGTGTAGGTGAGGCTCGGATAGATCTTGTCGATCGGCCCGGAGCCGCAGCAGCCGCGGCAGCGATCTTGCCGGCAACTGCACGGTGAAGCCGTCGAGCAGGATCGAGAAATGCTCCTGGATGCGTGCCTGCGGGATCGCCGCGCGCACCTGGGCCGCGACGACGGCCTGCGGCGTGCGAGCTGCGCGAGGTAGGCGCCGTGAGCTCGCGCTGTGCATGTCGAGGTCGCTGCGCGCGCGAGGCGAAGGCGAGCTGCCGTTCGCTGCGCCACGCGGCGAGCGGGCGGCTGCGGCGAGCCGGACGATCACGCGCGTCAGCCCTGTGCGTTGCGCGGCCGGGATCGTGGATCACGCCGGCGCGAACGCGCGGCAGCGATGTCTCGCCCGATGGGGCGGCGGATCGGCGTCAGCGCGGCCGACGCGGAGGTCGCCACCAACGAGTCCGAACGCCGCCGAGACGAGGAGGAGGCGACGCAAGGTCCCGCACAGTATCCGAAGCGGATAGAGTCGGCGGCCAAATGTTCCAGGGAAAGACGGCACTGATCCTCGGGGTCGCGAACAAGCGCTCGATCGCCTGGGCGATCGCCCGTCGCCTTGCCGACGGCGGCGCCGAGCTCGCCTTCACCTTCCAGGGCGAGCGGATCGAGAAGAACGTGCGCGACCTGGCGGCGACCGTCTCGAGCCCGCTCGTGACGGAGCTGGACGTCCGCGACGACGCGGCGATCGAGCGGGTCTTCGGCGAGGTCGGCCGAGGCGTTCGACGGGAAGCTCGACATCCTCGTCCACTCGGTCGCGTTCGCGGCCGCCGAGGATCTCGAGGGCCGCTTCACCGACACGCCGCGCGACCGCTTCTGGATGGCGGTCGACGTGAGCGCCTACTCGCTCGTCGCAACGACGCGCGCCGCCGAGCCGCTGATGGTCGCTGCGGGCGGCGGCTCGATCGTGACGATGACCTACCTCGGCGGTGAGCGCGCGGTGCCGCACTACAACGTGATGGGCGTCGCCAAGGCGACGCTCGACTCGTCCGTCAAATACCTCGCGTGGGACCTCGGCGAGAAGAACATCCGCGTCAACGCCATGTCGGCCGGCCCGGTGCGGACGCTCGCCGCGCGCTCGATCGCCGGCTTCCCGACGATGGAGTCGATCGTCGAGGAGCGCGCGCCGCTGCACCGCCACGTCGACGCCGAGGACGTCGGCGCCGCCGCCGAGTACCTGCTCGGCGACGGCGCGAGAACGTCACGGGCACGACGCTGTACGTCGACAGCGGCTACCACGCGATGGGCATGTAGATCGGGGGCTCGACGGCCGCGATCACATTGGAATCTGATTCGCGAAGCGAACCAGATTCCTAGAGTTAGCTGACCTAGCTGAACGGCTTGGTGACCATGTCCACGATCACCAGGAGCAGCACGGCGACGTCGACACCGCGCGATCAGCAAGATGCGATCGATCAGTGCGATCGTCTCCGGATGCTCGGGGCCGTTGTGCTCGGCGGCGACGCTCGTTCTTCTTCGCGCAGGGCGAGAGCGACCGCGATGCCGGCGACGAACTCAGTGGGCGCTCAGCCGACGAGGCCTCGATCGACCCAGAAGGTGCCCCAGCCCCAGTCCGGGTCGATCATCATCGCGTCCCCATCAGGAAGACGACGAGGCCCGCGGGGGCGAAGATCTTCTCGCCCGCGAAGGCCGCCTGACGGGCGACCGTGACCACGGCTCGCCGGATCCGTCTCACGCTGGGCGGCAGACCGAGAATCGTGAGCAGCAAACCGCCGCCGATCCAGGCGACAGCGAAGACCACGTGGACGGTCTTGAAGACGGCGTACCAGTGGTCCGGCAACGCGTTCGTCGAGAACGGCGCACGATCGCTGAGACGACGATGACGGCCGCCAGCAGCGCGTAGCTCGTGAGCGTTTCCGCCGGCGCGGCAGGGCGCCGCGGCTTCTGTCGCAGGTGCTGCCATCAGGCGATCTAGCCAGATGCGCGCGCGAGTTTCAAGACCTTCGCGGCCTCGAGCCACTCCTCGACGTCCGGCACCTCGCCGGTGTCGTAGCTCCAGCGTTCCCGATCGTGCCCGTCCGCGTCGACGAGGAACGCCGAGCGCCCCGCGACATCGCGGAAGCCCCGGAACTCGATCTCGACGCCGAAGCCGCGGACCGCCTCCGCGTTCCAGTCGGAGAGCAGGCCGAAGTTGAGGTCGAGCGCCTGCGTCCACGCGATGTGCGCCCACGGCGAGTCGCGCGAGATCCCGACCGGCTGCACGCCCAGCTCGTCGAACGCCTCTCTCCTGTCACGCAGGAGCTCCATTTCGTTCGTTCAGGTCGACGACCAGTCGAACGGATAGAAGACGAGCAGCTTCGGCCCGTCCTCCACCAGCTCGACATCGTCACGGGCTCGTTCGGGCCGAGGAAGAGCGTTGCGTCGGGGACGCGGTCACCGGCAGTGAGCATCGCCGGAGGTTAACGGGCGACCAGCGACCCGCCAGACGAGCAGGCGGGCCGCAGCTCGTCGCCGCGCGGGAACTCCTCGCGGATGTTCCCGACGGCGTGCACCTTCGAGCCGCGCAGGAACACCCACTGGTTCGCCGTCGGCCAGTCGACGAGCAGCCGCCGTCCCGTCCGGCGACCAGCCACGTCGCCGAAGCGCCGGGCCCGGCGAAGAGCAGGCGCGCGTGACCCGGACGATCGACGTCGACGAGCTTCAGCTCGCTCCGGGCCCCGAGCCGACCGCGACGGCGAGTTGATGGCTGTGCGGGCGGAACGCCGACGCTGACGAGGACGTCGCGCCGAGCGAGCGCGATCGTGCGCACGACGCGGCCGTCGGCGTCGAGCACGACGACGCGCCTCGCCGACGTGACGGCGAGCAGCGGTCCGTCGTCCGACCATTCGAGCGAGAGCGGCAGGAGTTCGCCGTGGCGCCGCCAGCGCATCGGCGCCCGAGAGCGCTCGCGCCGGACGATCGTGCCGCTCCCGTGAAGTAGGCGAGGTCGAAGCAGCCGGCCCGGCACCCAGGCCGGCGCGACCTGCTGCGTCGCGGTCGGGTCGAGCAGTCGGTCGCCGGCCCGTCGCCCGCCGACGACGCGCAGCCCGCTCTGTGCGAGGTAGGCGATCCGGGTGTCGGTCAGCGTGCCGGCCCAGCGCGGGCAGCGCCGCACGTGCGGCGCGCGAGCGTCCAGCGCACGTGAGCGTCGTCGTCGAGGGCGAGCAGCTGGTTGCGGGTCGTCGCCACGACGTAGAGGCCGTGCGGCGACCACTGCGCGTCCTCGAACGCGCCAAGCCGCCGCTTGAAGCCGTTGGCCCGGACGAGCCAGACCCCGCCGCGTCGGTCGAGACGACGAGCAGCCTTCCGCGTGCCGGCAGCGAGAAGAGCGCTGGATGCGGCGTGCTCGACGCCGACCGCCTCGCGGACACGCTCGAACACTGCCCGGCCGGGCGGCGAGAGCACGGCGCGCGGCAATCGCCGGCCGCGAGAACGACGAGCGCCGGGATCAGCAGACGCGACCGTGCGTGCCGCGGCTGCGGTGTGCGCTCCTCGTACGCGCGACGCACGATCTCCCAGGAACGCTCCTCTTCGGGTGGTCTCACGACTCCTCCTTCATCCGGTCGAGGCCGCGTCGCAGTCGCGAGTTGACGGTGCCACGCGGCAGGTCGAGCAGGTTCGCGATCTCGCCCGGCGTGTACTCGAGCACGTAGCGGAGCACGACGACGGCCCGGTGCTCGGGCGGCAGGTCGGCGATCCGCCCGAGCGTCGCCGCCCGCGAGCTCGGGTGCGGGCGGAGCCGCATAATGGTCGCCGAGCTCGACCTCGCCGCGCAGCTTGCGTGCCCGCGTCCAGTCGATCGCCCGGTTGACGACGATCCGGTGCAGCCAGGGTGCGAACGGCCGCCGCCGGTCGAACCGGTCGAGATTGCGGATGGCTGCGAGGAACGCCTCCTGCGCAATGTCCTCGGCGGCGGCTGCGTCGCCGGTGACGAGCTGCGCGGCGCGGAACGCGCGAGGCCAGTGCTCGCGGAAGAGCCGCTCGAGGTCGGCGACAGACCCCTGCTGGGCACCCTTGATCCAGGCGCGCTCCGCCACCCGCCGACTGTACGACGCAGACCGTCCACGAGGTCCATACGCCTCGGCGGGACCTCCTGGGGTCCCGCCGACGTAGTCAGGGCATGAACGTCTTGCGCTCGTCCTCGCCGCCGCGGCCCTCCTGCTCCCGAGCGCAGCCGCCGGCGCGGCCTGCTCGCCGCTGAACTGCGCGCCGAGCCAGTTCTCGCTCGCACACGGCCAGCTGCTCGGGTTCCGCAGCAACTCGACTGCGCCGGTCAGGATCGTCGACCTCGCACACGGGGAAGACGCGCGCCGCGCTGCCGAGCGGCGTCGTCGGCGGCGACCTGCTCGTGCACCAGCAGGGAACGACGCTCACCTGGTACGACGCCACGACCGGCGAGACCGTCGGCCACGGCCGAGCTGCCGGCGGGCTGCGCGCCTCGTCGGCGTCTCGCAGGACGGCACGCCGCGCGGTCGGCTCGCGCCACGCAGACGGCGGTCGACGACATTCGCGCTCGCCTCCGGCGAGGGCGGCAGCGAGCTCAACGTGCCCGGCCGGCAGTGGGACTTCGACGCGCTGCGCGGCGACAACCTCTTCCTGATCAAGTACCTGTCAGGTGGCGGCTACCAGGTGCGGCTGCTGCACCTGGCGAGCGGCAAGCTCGAGGCGAAGCCGCTCAAGGACCCGCACGAGTCCGGGACGATCTGGGGCCTAGCCCTTACTCGCGTCTCGCGTCGACGGACGGGCGCTACCTGTTCACGCTCTACATCGGCTCGAACGGCGGCTCGATGGTTCATGCGCTCGACCTCGCCACGGCGAAGGCTCGCTGCATCGACCTGCCCGGTACGGCGACTACCTCGCGTCGACGGCGTGGGCGCTCGCGCTCGCTCGCGGACGGCCGCACGCTCTGGGCGGCGAACCCGTCCCAGGGCCGCGTCGTCGGCGATCGACGTCCGCGCGCGCAAGGTGACGCGCGCCTTCAGGATCCAGGGCGCGTACTGGGCACGCGGAACGGCACGCGCGCGGCTCTCTCGCCGGACGGCAACCGGATCGCCCTTGCGGACGGCGAGACGGTGGCGGTCGTCGGATTGACGGAGCGCAAGCTCGTCCCGGCGCGCAAGTCCGTCGGCCGCGGCGCTCGGCTACTCGCCTGACCGGGAGGCTCCGGACGTCCAGGTAGCCGCGTCGCCGCTGCGGTCGCCGCTAGGCGCCCTCTTCCGTCGCGATCGAGATCTCGCGCACGACCTCGACGATGTCGCGGTTCGCGTTCCACACGCGCAGCTGGCGGTCGGAGCCGTTGCCGCGCGCGAGGATCTCGCGCACGCCCTCGAGCTCGCGCTCGGAGCCGAGCTCGCGGGCGTGCGGCTCGACGTCACGGAGTGTTCGGCGGATCAGCTGCGCGACCGGGACGCGGTTGCGGCGGCCCGTCGCGAGATCCATGACCGGCGCCTCGAGCCCGTAGCGGGCGGCGAGCCACTTGTTCTCCGTCGTCAGCATGCGGTGCCAGCTCGGGAATCTCCTTGCCGGCCTCGTACAGCTCGCAGTACATCTTCACGATCGCCTGGAAGAACGCGGTGATCGCGACGACGTCCTCGAGGCGCGTGACGGCGTCGCAGACGCGCATCTCGATCGTGCCCAGGCGCGGGTGCGGCCGGATGTCCCACCAGATGTGGGTGTAGTCGGCGATGCAGCCGGTGCGCTCGAGCTGGCCGACGACGTCGGCGAAGTCCGTGTAGTCGCGGAAGCGCGGCGGCGGCCCCGAGCGAGGGAAGGCCGCGAAGACCATCTGGCGGCTCGACGAGAGGCCCGTCGGCTCGCCGCGCCAGAACGGCGACGTCGCGGAGAGCGCGAGCATCTGCGGCAGATGCACGAGCAGGCCGTTCATCACCTGGATCGCCTTCTCGGGATCGTCGACCGCGACGTGCATGTGCATGCCGAAGATCAGCTCGCGCCGCGCGACGTACTGCAGCTGGTCGACGAGCTGGCGGTAGCGATCCCGCGCGGTGATGCGCTGCCGTTCGAAGAGGCTGAACGGGTGCGTGCCCGCCGAGCCGAACCGGCAGCCCTCCGCGCGGGCGATCTCGGCGACGTAGCCGCGCAGCTGAGCCAGCGACTTGCATGCACGTCGCCGGCGGTCCTGCAGACGGGCGTCGTCACCTCGAGCACCGACTGCATCAGCTCGGCGTGGATCCGATCCTCGTGCTCGCCGTGCTCGGCGGCCGCGAGCACCGAGTCGATGTGCTGGACGAGGTCCCACGTCTCCGGATCGAGCAGCATGTACTCCTCCTCGACGCCGAGCGTGTACGGGTCGCTCTTGCCGAACGCATGGTCGAGCACGCTGGCGTGCCCGGTGCCGGTCCCGATCGCGCCCTTGCCCGTGATCGACGGGGGAAAGATCTGCTTCACGGCGTCGAGTATCACCGCTTCCGCCTCGATCTCAACGAGCCAGCGCGGATCGAGCAGCTGCGTGACGATGCCGGTCGTCGCCGGACGGGCGTTCGCAAACGCCTCGCCGTGCGCGCGGCCGACCTCGTCGATCGACGCCGCGTCGGTGACGTAGATGCGGGTCCGCACGACGTCGTCGAGCGACGCGCCGGCTTCGGCGAGCGCGCGCTCGATGATCGACAGGCAGACCCGCGCCTGCTCGTACGGCGCCGGCCGGCGGGTCGGCGTCGCCGGGCATGATCGGCGCCGTCCCGGAGACCCAGACGCGATCGCCGACCCGCACGGCGCGCGAGTAGCCGACGCGTTCCTCGAACGCGGCGCCCGACGAGATCAGCCGCCGCTCCATGCTCGTAGTCTCGCCGATCGTGGAGGCGCTGCGCCAGGTCGACGGTTGGCCGTGCGAGCACGTCGCCGTCTGCGTGACCGGCGCCGCCGAGGCGACGCACGGCGACGAGCGGCCGGCGGTTCGCCTGGGCGTCGGTGACCAAGCTCGCCACCGCGGTCGCGATGCTCGTCGCCGCAGAGGAGGGGCTCGTCGACCTCGACGAGCCCGCGGGGCCGCCCGGCTCGACCTTCCGCCACCTGCTCGCGCACGCTTCCGGGCTTCCGTTCGAGCCGGGCCGCCGATCTCGCAGCCCGGGCGGCCGGCGCGTCTACTCGAACTACGGCTTCGAGGTCGCGGCCGCGCTCGTCGAGCAGCGCGCCGAGATGCCGTTCGACGACGTACTTCGCGCACGTGTGGCAGGGCACGGCGGCCGCAGCTGCGCGGCTCGGCCGGCCTCGGAGCGTCCAGGGACGCTCGCCGACCTGCTCGCGCTCGCGCGCGAGCTGCAGACGCCGAGCGCGGCTTGCGCCCGAGACGCTCGCGGAGGCGACGGCGGTGCAGTTCCCGGGCCTCGGCGGCGTCCTGCCCGGCTTCGGTCGGCAGGACCCGAACGACTGGGGGCTCGGCTTCGAGCTGCGCGACGCGAAGTCGCCACACTGGACGGGCGCCGCCAACGCCCCGGCAGACGTTCGGCCATTTCGGCCGGAGCGGCACGTTCCTCTGGGTCGACCCCGTCGCCGGGATCGCCCTCGGCGCGCTCACCGACCTTGCGTTCGGCGACTGGGCGATCGAGGCGTGGCCGCGCTCTCGCGACGCGGTGCTCGCGGGGGTTGGCTGACTCTTTAGCCGGGCTTTACCTTGATCGGCCTACGGTCAGGCAATGTCGTTCCGGCTCGAACCGGTCCGCCGCCGCGTTCGCCTCGCACGGAGCATCCTGGTCGGTGGGGCGATCGTCGTCTTCGGAGCCACGATGGCGCTGGCCCGCACCCAGTTTCCCGGGCATCACAAGCACGGCGTGACGCCGCTCTCGCCGCCTGCCTCGTTCGTCGACGTCGTCCGGCGTAACCAGCTCGAGGCGGGGATCCTCGCCCCGGCCGAGGCTCCACCGGGGATCGGCTCGGCGCCGTCGTGAGCCGCGCGGTCTTCCGGTCGATGGGTTGCGAGATCGTCGTCGAGGCGGCATCCGCCGACGGTCTCGACGCCGTGCGCGCGCTCTTCGAGCGCTACGACGCCGTGTTCAGCCGCTTCCGTCCGGCGAGCGAGCTCTCGCTGCTGAACACAGCTGGTGGCGGCGCGATGTCGCCGCTCTTCCGGGAGGTGCTCGAAGTCGCGTTGTGGGCGTCGGAGCAGACGGACGGGCTCGTCGATCCGTGCGTCGGCGCAGCCGTCGTGGCGGCCGGCTACGACCGGGACTTCAGGGATGGTCTCGACAGCGACGAGCCGGCCGTTGTCGCGGCCGCGGGTAGAAGTCTTCGACGGCTCGGCCCGGTGCTGCGCCTCGGGCCGGGCGTCCAGCTCGACCTGAACGGGGTCGTCAAGGCGCTCACCGTCGATCGTGCATCGGCGTTCCTGGGCGGCGAGGGATTCGTCTCGGCGGGCGGAGACCTCGCGACCCGCGGCGCCGTCGACGTTGCGCTGAGCGGCGGCGATGCAGTCCGGTTGGACGGCGGCCTCGCGACAAGCGGCACGACGCGGCGACGATGGCTGCGCGCGGGGGAGGTCCAGCACCACCTGATCGACCCGCGCACCGGACGGCCCGCGCGCACGCGGTGGTCGGAGGTGACGGTTTGCGGCGCGACCTGTCTTGCTGCAGACGTCGCGGCCAAGGCCGCCCTGCTCCTCTGCGACGAAGGCCCGGCCTGGCTCGAGCGTCACGGCCTGCCGGGGCGGTTCGTCGGAGGTGGCCGCGTCGTGACCACGGCCGCCTGGACAGACGCGTTGCAGGCGGCGCCTTGCACCTGACCTCGAGCCCCGTCGACTGGTATGCGGCCCGCGCAGCGGGCGTGGTCGCCTACGTGCTCCTGACGCTCGTCGTCTCGCTCGGCCTGACGATGTCCTCACGCCGGAGGCTCGAGCGCTGGCCCCGCTTCGCGCTCGAGGAGGTGCATCGCTTCGGCGGGATCCTCGTGGGGACGTTCATCGTGATTCACATCGTCACGATCGCGATCGACTCGTACCTGCGGTTCTCGCTTACTGCGATCCTCGTGCCGTTCGCCGCCTCGTACCGGCCGTTGTGGGTTGCGCTCGGGATCGTCGCGGCCGAGCTCCTGCTGGCGCTTGCGGTCACGAATCGTCTGCGCGAGCGGATGCCCTACCGACGCTGGCGCGCCTTCCACTACGCGAACTTCGCGGTCTGGACGGCAGCGACGGTGCACGGGCTCGCGAGCGGCACCGACCGGAGCAGTGTCTGGCTGATGACCCTGACCGCCGTCGCGGCAGGTGTCGTCGTGACGTTGACGGCGCAACGCATCCGCTTGACGTTGCCGGCGGCGTTTGCAGCCGGCGGCGGAGCGGCGGCGGTCGTGATCGTGCTCGCGCTCGTCGTGTTCCCGTTCCACCCCCGTGCGTGGAACGCCCGCACGTTCCACGACAGTCTCGTCGGCGTCATCTCGCGCAACGCCGGTCCGACCCGCGAGCTCGTGTCGGTCACGGCAACGGGCGACGGCGAGCAGCGTGTGCTGATGCGCGCGGATCTGCTGGTCGAGCCCCGTGGTCTGCGCGCGACCTCATTCGAGCTCGAGTTCCTGCCGAGCGGCATGCGCTGTCACGGCCACGTCACGCACGTGGACTCGCTCGGGTTCAGAGGTTTGTGCCGGGCGCCTGACGGGACGAGGCGAGTTGTGCACGCAGCGTGGGAGGAAGAACAGGGGCCGCAGTTCAACGCCGGGACGCTCGATGTCCACGCCTAGATTCGTCCTGCTCGCAGCCGTCGCGTTCGCTGCGTCAGGCTGCGGTGCCTCCTCGAAGCACGCCGCGACGACGACGCAGCGGGTCGTCAAGCCGGACCCGGTCGCTCAGGCCGTCCCCGTGACCGTCGGAGAGCATCGACTCGGGAATCTGGCCGCTCCGGTCCAGGACGCCACCTCGGCTCCGTGGCGCGGAGGCGTGATCCTCGCCGGCGGGCTCACAGCGGCCGACACGTCCACCTCGAACGTGGTGCTCGTCCGCGCGCCGGGAAGCGCGCCGCCGCTTCCGCTCGCACTGCACGATGCGACGTCCGCTGCGCTGGGCGATGCCGTCTACCTGTTCGGCGGCGGCGACGGTGTGCATCAGCTCGACGGGATCATCCGCGTCACGCCGGGAGCGCCGGCCACCGTCGCTCATCTGCCGGCGCCGAGCTCCGACCAGGCAGGCGCGGCATGGGGCGGAGCGGAGTACGTCGTCGGCGGCTACACCGGCTCGAGGTGGCTGAACACGATCGTCCGCTGGCGTCCGGGCCGGCCGGCCCGTGTGGTCGGCCATCTGCCGGTGGCGCTGCGTTACGCCGCGGTCGCCTCGGTTTCGGGGAGAATCGTGATCGCGGGCGGCTCGACGCCGGCGGGGACGGCCAGCGACGCCGTCCTCTCGTTCGATCCGGCGACGGGGCGTGTCACTCGCATCGGGCGCCTGCCCAGCCCGACCACGCACGCTGCGGCCGCGGTGATCGGCGACCGCGTGTATGTGATCGGCGGCCGCGGTGCGACGGTCGACACGCCTACCGCCGCGATCGAAGCGGTCGATCCGATCGCACGCAAGGTCGTGCCGGCGGGGCTGCTCGACTCGGCCCGCTCGGACCTCGCCGGCGCGTCGGTCTCCCGGGCCGGATCCTGCTCGCGGGCGGCCGTGGCCCTTCCGGGACAGTCGCGACCATCTCCGAGCTCTCGCCCAACACGCCGTACGACGTCGGCGGTGCCCAAGCTCGTCGATGCGCACAATGTCTACGCCGCCGACCGCCCGGGCAACCTGACCGGTGCTGCGCGTCGCGCACGGCCGCTCGTCTACGTCCCGAACTCGCAGTCGAACACGGTCGACGTGATCGACCCGCACACGTTCAAGATCGTCGATCACTTCGCGGTGGGCGGCCTGCCGCAGCACGTCGTCCCGGCGTATGACCTCGCGCATCTCTACGTCACGAACGACACCGGCAACACGCTCACCGAGATCGATCCGCGCACCGGCGCGCCCGCGCCGACGATCCCGGTCGACGATCCATACAACATGTACTTCACGCCCGACGGTCGGTATGCGATCGTCGTCGCCGAGCGCAATGCACGGTTCGACTTCCGCGACGCGCAGACCTTCGCGCTCGTGAAGTCCGTCTCGACTCCCTGCCGCGGGGTCGATCACATGGACTTCACCGCCGACGGCACGAAGGCGCTCGTCAGCTGTGAGTTCTCGGGACAGCTGCTCGAGCTCGACGTCGCGCGCAGCGCGTCGTGCAGCGTGTTCGCGGCCGGCGGCGGCGCTCGGCATGCCCCAGGACGTGAAGCTGTCGCCGGACGGTCGGGTCTTCTACGTCGCCGACATGATCGCGAACGGCGTGTGGATCGTCGAGCGCGACGAGCTTCCGCGTCATCTCGGCTTCGTCCACGACCGGTCGCGGCGCGCACGGCCTCTATCCGAGCCGGGACGCGCGTTACCTGTATGTCTCGAATCGCGGCGCCGGCTCGATCTCGGTGCTCAGCTTCGCGACGCGCAAGGTCGTGCGCACCTGGCGGTTCCCGGGCGGTGGCAGCCCCGACATGGGCGGCGTCTCCGCCGACGGCAAGGTGCTCTGGCTGTCGGGCCGCTACAGCGGCGTGGTCTACGCGATCTCGACGCGCGACGGGCAGCTGTTCGCCACGCATCCCCGTCGGCGCTGGGCCGCACGGGCCTGCTGTGTCTGGCCACAGCCGGGCCGCTACTCACTCGGGCACACGGGCATCCTGCGTTAGGGCTCTAGGAGAGGAACTCCAGCAGCAGCGCGTTCAGCTCCTCGGGCTGCTCCACGCCGACCAGGTGACCGGCGCCCGGGACGAGCGCCAGATCGGCGTCCGGGATCTCTTCGGCGAGGTGCTGCGGCGATCGCGCAGGAAGTCCGTCCTTGTCGTCGCTCACCGACGACCACGAGTGTCGGCATCCGCAAGCGTCGAGAGCGGCGCGATCTCCGGCCATAGCACTTCGGGCTCCTCGTGTGCGGTCTGCAGCTCGAGCGCGCGGCGTTGCTGCGGGCGAACCTCGTCGCGGTGCTCGCGGCGCGACCCAGAACTCCAGGTTGATCTCGGTCGCGGCGTCGAGATCGCCCGGACTCGATCGCCTCCTCCTCGCGCCGCGAAGTACGTCGCGCATCTCCTCCGTCCATCCCAGGCCGGCAGGCCGGCCGCGACGAGCACGAGTCGCTCCACCTCGTCCTGGTGGGCGAGCGCGGTGCGGAGCGCGACCGCGCCGCCGAACGAGTTGCCGACCAGCGCGGCGGGCAGGATGCTCGCGGCGACGAAGTCGACGAGCGAGAACGGCTCGGTCGGCAGCGGCGTCGGTGCCCCAGCCGGGCAGATCGGGGGTGACCACGTCGAAGTCGGTCACGGAGCGCCGTCGACCTGGCGGTCGCCAGAGACGGGAGTCGCCGAGCGCCGAGTGCAAGAGCACGAGCTTGGCGCATCAGCGTCGATTCTCCATCATGTGACCTCATGGGTGCGCTCGACGGCTGGCGGTTCTGTCCCCGCTGCGGCGGTGGTCTCGTGCCGGTGGAGGATCACCTCGCGTGCCCGACGTGCGGCGAGCGAGTACTGGGCGAACGCGGTTCCGGGCGTGCAGGGCATCCTCGAACGTGACGGCCGCGTGCTGCTCGCGCGCCGCGGCGTCGAGCCGCGGCGCGGCTACTGGGATCTCCCGGGGGCTTCCTGCACGAGGCGGCAGAGCGCCCGCTCGACGGGCTGCGGCGCGAGTTCCACGAGGAGACGGGCCTCGACGATCGAGCCGGTGCGGCTCCTGCGCATCGACATCGAGCCGTACGGCGGCCGGCTACGTGTTCTCGGTCACGTGGCTCGTCCGCGGCGACGGCGACCCGGTCGCCCGCCGACGACGTCGCCGAACTGCGCTGGTTCGCGCCCGGCGAGTTCCGGCCGAGATGGCCTTCCCGGGACAAGAACCTCGTGCTCGCGCGACTGGGCCAGCCTGTCAGGCGCGGGCGTAGCCGAGCGCCCGCCCTGGGCACTCCGGTGCCCCAAGATGGGCCGATCGGCTCATGCACGCATCCGCGGCACCGCCGATCATCGTGCGCATGGACGACAGCGGCACTCTCCATCTGGATCGAGGACGATCTCTCCGAGACCTGGGTCGAGCGACCTGGCCCGCGACGGCGTCGACGCGATCGAGCAGTTACCTCGCGAAGCACCTGGCGTTCCAGACGTTCCTCGACGAAGCCTCGGACGTGAGGCAGGCCTCGACGGAGGCGCTGCAAGGCGCCTCGCGCCAGCCCGAGCGCCTTCTCGAGCAAGCCCTTCGGCATCGCGCCGACGGCGGAGGCCTGTGGCGCGCCGCCCTCGAACAGCACCATGAACGGGATCGACTGCGACGCCGTAGCGCTGCGCGAGATCCTGCTGCTCGTCGATGTTGACCTTGACGACCTTCACCTGGTGCTCGTCGGCGATGCGGTCGAGGACGGGCGCGACGGCGTGGCACGGGCCACACCACTCGGCCCAGAAGTCGACGAGGACCTTGCCGTCGGACTTCAGGACCTCGCTGTCGAAGGTGTCGCTGGTTGCATTCGTTGCCATCAATCGGTTCCTTTCGCAGTCGAGGCGTACCAGAGTGCAAACGCGGCGGCCGTAACGTTTGTTCCCGCCCGAGTACGATCGAAGCATGTTCGCGCCCGCTGCCGGACAAACCCGACCATCCCGCGCTCGAGCTGGAGATCCTCGAGCTCTGGGAGCGGGAGGGGACCTTCGCGCAGTTGCGCGAGCGGAACCGCGGCGGGCCGACGCTGGTCGTTCGTCGACGGCCCGGTGACGGCGAACAGGTCGTCGCTCGGCGTGCACACGGCCTGGGGCCGGACGCTGAAGGACGTCTTCCAGCGCTACAAGGCGCTGCGCGGCTTCGACCAGCGCTACCAGAACGGCTTCGACTGCCAGGGGCTCTGGATCGAGGTCGGGGTCGAGCGCTAGCTCGGGCTGAACTCGAAGCGCGAGATCGAGGAGTACGGGCTCGAGGAGTTCGCGCGGCGCTGCCGCGAGGTCGTCGTCCAGTCGTCCGACGGCGCTGACGCGAGGCTCGATCCGCCTCGGCCAGTGGATGGACTGGGGCAACGACTACTTCACGTTCAGCGACACGAACATCGAGTACATCTGGAAGTTCCTGAAGATCGTCAACGAGCGCGGCTGGCTCTACATGGGTCACCGCTCGACCGAGTGGTGCCCGCGCTGCGGCACGTCGCTCTCGCAGCACGAGCTGACGCAGTCCGGCGTCTACCAGGATCGCGCCGACCCGTCGCTCTTCGTTCGCTTCCCGCTCCTCGACCGCGCGGGCGAGTCGGTCGTGATCTGGACGACGACGCCGTGGACGCTGCCGGCGAACGTCGCCGCCGCCGTGCACCCCGACGAGGAGTACGGCCGCCGCGAGAACGGCGAGTGGGTCGCCGTCAAGCTCTTCCCCGACGACACGTTCGTCGAGCGCGCTGCGTGGCTCCGAGCTCGTCGGCTGGCGCTACCGCGGGCCGTTCGACGACCTGACGCCCGGCTCGGAGGTCGAGCATCGCGTCATCCCCTGGGAGGACGTGACGATGGACCAGGGCACCGGCATCGTCCACATCGCGCCCGGGTGCCGGCGGCGAGGACTTCGAGCTCTCGCAAGCTGCACGACCTGCCGGTCCTGACGCCGGTCGACGAGTCGGGCCGCTTCTACGACGACTACGGCTGGCTGCACGGACTCTCGACGACCGAGTCGGCGGACCAGATCATCGGCGGCTCGGCGAGACCGGCTTCCTCGTCGAGGCGGGGCTCTACACACACGCGTATCCGCACTGCTGGCGCTGCGACACGCCGCTGATCTTCCGGCTCTCCGACGACTGGTTCATCGCGGTCGACGAGATCCGCCCGACAGCTGCTCGAGGAGAACGCCAAGGTGCACTGGGTGCCCGAGTACATGGGCAAGCGCATGGACGACTGGCTGCGCAACATGGGCGACTGGAACATCTCGCGGCGCCGCTACTACGGCCTGCCGCTGCCGTTCTATCCGTGCTCGTGCGGCCACCTGAACGTCGTCGGCTCGAAGGCCGAGCTCGCGCGAGCGCGCGACGGAGGGCTTCGACCAGCTCGAGGAGCTGCGGCGGCCGTGGGTCGACCGCGTCCCGATCCGCGTGCGAGGCGTGCGGCGAGACGGTCGACGCGGGTGCCCGAGGTCGGCGACGTCTGGCTCGACGCCGGCATCGTCCCGTTCTCGACGCTCGGCTGGGAGAACCCGAGTGGATCGACCGAGGGCTACGCGACGGGCGCCGCGCGCGGGCTGACGAAGGCCGACCTGCCCGATCACGCGTACTGGGAGCAGTGGTTCCCCGCCGACTGGGTCTCGGAGATGCGCGAGCAGATCCGGCTCTGGTTCTACTCGCAGTTCTTCATGTCGGTCGTGCTCGTCGGGCGCTCGCCGTACCGGCGCGTGCTCGGCTACGAGAAGATGCTCGACGAGCAGGGACGTGAGATGCACGCCTCGTGGGGGAACACGATCCCGGCCGAGGACGCGTTCGCGCAGATGGGCGCCGACGTGATGCGCTGGCAGTACTGCGCG
Source organism: uncultured Thermoleophilia bacterium (assembly GCA_963823265.1). Classification (GTDB taxonomy): domain Bacteria; phylum Actinomycetota; class Thermoleophilia; order Gaiellales; family Gaiellaceae; genus PALSA-600. The sequence goes on along the minus strand of CAWGLA010000005.1, from coordinate 161,882 downwards.
CAGCCGCCCGACCGCAACCTGCTCTTCGGGTTCGGGCCGGCGCACGAGATCAAGCGCAAGCTGCTGACCTTCTGGAACTCGGTCAAGTTCCTCGTCGACTACGGGAACATCGAAGGTTTCGCGCCGTCCTGGGAGCGCCTCGAGCCCGACGGCGACCTGCGACCGCTCGACCGCTGGCTCGTCGAACGGACGAAGCAGCTCGTCGCCGAGGCGACCGACGGCTACGAGGCGACCCTGACCGTCGACGTGATCGCGCGCGTTCGACGTCGTTCGTCGACGACGTCTCGAACTGGTACATCCGCCGCTCGCGGCGCCGCTTCTATTCCTTCGACGAGGCGGCGTTCCGGACGCTCTGGTACGCGCTCGTGCAGTCGCTGCGGGTGGTCTGCGCCGGTGCTGCCGTTCCTCGACCGACCACCTGTGGCGCAACCTCGTCCGGACGGGCCCGCGTCGGTGCACCTCGCGCGGCTGGCCCGACCCGGTGGAGCCCGACCAGGCGCTGCTCGACGAGATCGCCGAGGTGCGGCGCGTCGTCGAGCTCGGCCGCCAGGCGCGCTCCGCCTCGCAGCTGAAGCTCCGGCAGCCGCTGCGCCGGCTCGTCGTCGCGGGCGCCTCGCGTGCGGAGAGCCATGCCGACGAGATCGCCGAGGAGCTGCGCGTGAAGGAGGTCGAGTTCGGCGACGTCGAGGCCTCGGAGCTGCGGGTGAAGCCGAATCTGCCGGTGCTCGGCCCGAAACTCGGCCCGGCGTTGCGCGAGGTGCGCGAGCGCCTGCAGCGCGGGGAGTTCGAAGAGCTCGCGGGCGGTCGCTTCCAGGTCGACGGCCACGTGCTCGAGCCGGACGAGGTGCTCGTCGAGCGCGTCGGGCGCGAGGGCTGGGCGGTCGCGAGCGAAGACGGCGTCACCGTCGCGCTCGACACGGCGCTCGACGACGAGCTCCGCCTCGAGGCGAACCTGCTCGACCGGGTGCACGAGGTGAACGTCCTGCGCAAGGACTCCGGCCTGGCGATCACCGACCGCATCAGGCTCTGGCTGCCCGACGACGCTCTGATCGAGCGCTACGCGCGACCGGCTCGCGGCGGAGACGCTCGCCGTCTCGGTCGAGCTCGGCGAGCTGCGAATCGAGCGGGCATGAAGCGTCTCGTGCTCCCGCTCGCGGCGGTCGGGCTCGCGGTGGCGGGCTGCGGAGGCTCGAACGCGCAGCCGAAGGACGACCCCGCGGCGTTCGCCGTCAAGGTCGTCGACCAGATCGTGCACAACCGCTACAGCGCCGTCTGGGACGATCTCGTTCCGGCCGACCAGAAGGTCGCGCCGGCGGGCGAGTACGTGCAGTGCGAGACCCGGTCGCCGGTGCTCACCGCGCCGCGCACGAGAAAGTGCTGAGCGTGAGCAGCGAGTCGGTCGGGATCGGCGACGGCTCGTTCGTGGACAGCAAGGCGGTGCACGTGCGCCTCGGCTTCGCCGGCGGGTTCCACCTCGTGCACACCGTCCACGTCGTCGCGGCGAACGGGCAAGTGGACGTGGATCCTGCCGCCGGCGCGGTTCCGCGACTACCGCGCGGACAAGTGCCCGGTCGACGCCGGGCTCGACACCGCCGCCCTCGACCTCGTAACGTTCAGCGTTGTTCTTCGGCGAGCGCGAGCTCGCGGCGCAACTCGGTCGGCAGGCGAAACTCGACGCCCTCGTCGACGAGTCGGTAGGGCTCGATCTCGGTCACGCCGCGGAGCCGGAACCAGTCGCAGACGCGTTCGACGAGCTTCTCGGGCGCCGACGCGCCCGAGGTGACGCCGACCACCTCGGTCCCTTCGAGCCAGCTCTCGTCGATCTCGGTCTCGTCGTCGATCAGATGCGCCGCGACTCCTGCGGCGCGCGCCGTCTCGACCAGCCGGTTCGAGTTCGAGGAGTTGCGTGAGCCGATCACGAGCAGCAGGCCGATCTCGCCGAGCATCTCCTTCACCGCCCACTGGCGGTTCGAGGTCGCGTAACAGATGTCTTCCTTCTTCGGCGCGTAGATGTTCGGGAAGCGAGCGCGCAGCGCAGTGATGATCTCGCCGGTCTCGTCGACCGAGAGCGTCGTCTGCGTCACGTACGCGAGCCGCGTGTCCGGCGCGAACGTGAGCCGTGCGACGTCCTCGACCGACTCGACCAGAACGATCGATTCCGGCGCTTCGCCCATCGTCCCGACGACCTCCTCGTGGCCCTTCGTGGCCGATCAAGACGACGGTGTAGCCGTCGGCGGCGTAGCGCCTGGCCTGGACGTGCACCTTGGTCACGAGCGGGCAGGTCGCGTCGATCGTGTTCAGCCGGCGTGCCTGAGCGTTCGCGTGCACGGACGGTGCCACGCCGTGCGCGGAGAACACGACCGTCTCGCCTTCCGGCACCTCGGTCTCCTCGTCGACGAATACCGCGCCCCGCGCTTCGAGATCGCGCACGACGTGCAGGTTGTGGACGATCTGCTTGCGCACGTAGACGGGCGGTCCGTAGAGATCGAGCGCCTTCTCGACCGTCTCGACGGCGCGCTCGACCCCGGCGCAGTAGCCGCGCGGCGAGGCGAGGAGCACCTTCCGCACCATGCGGCCAGCGTAGCCCGCCGGCGTGAAGAAGAACAGAGGCCCGCTGCTCGGGGGGTCGTAGCAGCGGGCCTCTCGTGATCGCTCACCACGGCGCATGGCCAGGAACGAGCCGCCGCGGATCGCATTGCCCAGCCCGGATGACGCTAACGGGACCGAGCGCCGGATGAAATAGGCCGGAAGGCCCATCTTTACAAGCCACACGCGTGTCCATCGGTCGGCGTACCATTTGTCGGCCTACATGGTCGACGCGCTGTGAGCCAGGCAACCGAAGCACTTCTCTTCAACGGCGTGCCGCTGCTGCTGCTTGGCAGCCGCCTATGCCGCCGTGACCGCGCGCTCCTGCCCATCCTCTGGCGTCGAGCGCGCCCAGGCGCACCCGCTCGACTGGGCGGTCGTGCTCGTCTTTCCCGGGCATCGCGGTCGCGGCCGCGATCTTCGGCGTGCTCGTCGTCCAGGAGCGCCGTCCGTTCGGAGGTCACACGTGGCTCTCGTTCGCGGCAGCGCTCGTCGCCCTGGCGCCCGCCGCGCTGCTGCTCGCGCGGTGGCGCGACCGCGCGCTGGTCGTGGGAGGCATCGGCCGCACCCGCGCGGCCGAGGCGCGAGCCTCGGTTCGCGACCGCGAGCTCGAGGCGGTCGCGGACATCTCGAACGCACTGGCGCGAGCGCGGACTCCGGCAGACGCAGCGCGCCCGCTCGTCCGCCACGTCACGGCCCTGCTCGGCGTCGGGTTTGCGGGCGTCGTGATCGTGGCGAAGGAGGGGACGAGGCGACCGGCGTCTACGCGGAGCTGAACGGCGAGCCGGCTCCCTGGTGGGAAGACCTGCGCGTCGATCTCGAGAACGAGCCGTCCGGGATCGCGAGCGCCGTCTTCGACGCGGCACCTGTGACCGTCTACGACATCGCCAGCTCGCCCCGCATCAGCCCTCGGCTGGCCGCGAAGGTCGGCGCCCACAGCGGGGCCTGGGTGCCGATGATCGACCGAGGACCAGGTCATCGGCGTGCTCGTCGTTCGGCATCGACCGACGCGAAGCGCACCTTTCCCGCCGACGAGCTGGCGCTCCTGCAGGCGATTGCAGCGGAGGCGGCTCTCGCGCTCGAGCGGCTTCGTTCGGCGGCTGAGCTCACGGAGGCGCTTGGCGCGGGAGCAGCTCGTCGGAGAGGTCGTCCGGCGGATTCGTGCGCAGCTCGAGCCCGCGGCCGTGCTGGAGGTCGCGCGGGACGAGTTGCGCCGCGCTGCTGCGACCTGGCGCTCCGTTTCGATCTCGGTCGAGCGCGGGGTGCGCGTGAGCCCCGATCGCCAGCTCTCGTCCGGCGAGCAGTTCTTCGTCGACACGGTCGAACGCGAGGTCGACGCGGCTCTCCACACTGCGGGCCTGCTCGCCGAGAACCGGCGACGGCTGGACCAGCAGGCGGCGCTGCTGCATGCCGCGCAGGTGGTGACGAGCGAGCTCGAGATCGAAGCAGTGCTCGAACGCCTCGTGCAGGAAGTGACCAAGCTGCTCGACGCGGACGCGGCCGACTGCTACCTCCTCGACGCCGAACGGGGCGTGCTGTCGCTGCGCCGCAGTCCACGGGTTCGATGCCTCACTCGTCGGCTTCGAGTTCTCCCCGTCGCAGGGACTGTCGCGGCACCGCGCTCGCGCGGGCCGGCGCCGTCGCGGCAGAGGACTACGGCCTGATCGCCGCCCCCGTTCCGAACCCGGCCTACGACGGCTTCGCGCGTGCCCTCGTCGCGCCGATGGTGTGGGCCGGCGAGACGCGCGGCGTCCTCGGGGTCGGGATCCGGGACGACGACGAGTCGCTTCTCGGACGGCGACGTCGAGTTGCTCGAGGCGTTCGCGTCGCTCGCATCGCTCGCCCTGCGCAACGCAGAGAGCTTCGCCGAGCGGTCGCGCCAGGCGCGCGTGCAGCGCGGCTTCTATCGCATCGCGTCACTGCTCGGGGAGCCGCTCTCGCTGGCGGAGACCTATGACGCGGCTGCGCAGGCGGCCGCCGAAGCGCTCGGCGGACGAGTTCGCCGCCGTGCTGGTGCGCGCCCCTGCCGGTCTCGGTCTCGTCGGCGGTTACGCGCTGCCCGAGGCCGTGCGCTCGCTCGAGCTGCCACGTGCGCTCGACGCCGCAGCCCTCGAGGGCCACCTGCTCGCCGCCAGCCGGATCTCGGACGACGAGCGCTTCGATGGGCAGCTGGCGCGACGCCCCGTTTGCGGCCCTGCTCGCAATCCCGGTCGGCGGCGAGACCGCGGGGCTCGTGCTCGTCTTCTTCGACGAGGAGCGTGATTTCGTTCGCGACGATCTCGAGCTCGCGCACCAGGTCGCGGGCGCGGCGACGCGGAGCGCTCGACCGGAGCCGGCTCTTCGAGGCCGAGCGCACCGCCCGGTCGCTCTCCCAGCAGCTCGCGCGCACCGGGAGCCTGCTCGCGACCGAGCTCGATCCGATCGCCGTGCTCGAGGCGGTCGTCACCGAGGCGGCCAAGCCTGCTCGGCGTCGACGCCGCAGCGCTCGCGGCGCTCGAGGGGGACGAGCTCGTGATCACGGCGGCCGCCGGGGAGGGGGCGGAGCAGGCGCTCGGTGCCCGCTCCGCCGCAACCGGCTGGGTCGCCGGCGACGTGGTCCAGTCGCGTGCGCCGGTCGCCTACGAGGACGTCGGCCCAGAACGACGGTCTGGCCGAGTCGGATGCGCTGCTCGCGCTCGGCCATCGGGCGTACCTCGGCGTGCCGCTCGCCGGTCGGGAGGGCGCACTGCACGGTGTCCTCTCCGTCTACTCCCGCGAGCCGCGCCTGTGGCGTGAGGACGAGACGCAGGCGCTGGCCGCGCTCGCGGCGAACGCTGCCGTGGCGCTGTCGAACGCCGAGCTCTACCAGCACGTTGCGGTCGAGCGCGAGCAGAGCGTCGCGATCCTCGCGAACATCGCCGACGGCATCGTGGCCGTCGATCGCGAGGGAAACGTCGTCCTCTGGAACCGCGCGGCCGAGGAGATCACCGGGGTGCCGGCCGCCGAGGCGATCGGGCGCACACCGGTCCAGGTGCTGCAGCGCGATCTCGAGTCGGAGCACGGCGGAACGAGCCGCGAGATCGCGATCGTGAACGGAGACCGTGAGGTCTGGCTCTCGCTCTCCGAGGCAGTGATGCGTGATCCCGCGGGGGCGGTCGCCGGTCGGATCTTCGCGTTCCGAGACATCTCCTCCGAGCATGCCGTGGAGCAGATGAAGTCCGACTTCGTCTCGACCGTCTCGGTGGAGCTGCGGGCGCCGCTGACGACGATCTACGGCTTTGCCCAGACCCTGCTGCGCGAGGACATCACGTTCGGTGACGCGGAGCGCCGCACCTTCATGGAGTTCATCTCACGTGAGTCGAAGCGGTTGACGTCGATCGTCGACGCGCTGCTCAACGTCGCGCGTCTGGACGCCGGCGAGCTCACCGTCTCGCTCGTGCCGACCGATGTCGCGTCGGTGGTGACGGCCGTCGTGGCCGCGGCCGGGACTTCCGGGAACGGACATCGCCTGGTCGCCGAGGTCGGCCCCGAGCCGCTCGCCGCCCAGGCGGATCCCGAGAAGCTGAGGCAGGTCCTCGACCAGCTCGTCTCGAACGCCGTCAAGTACTCGCCGGACGGCGGCCTCGTCAGCGTGTCCGCCCAGCGGCGGCAGGACACGGTCGAGGTCGCGGTCGCGGACGAGGGAATGGGGATCCCGGCGTCCGAGCGCGAGCGGATCTTCGCGAAGTTCTACAAGGCCGGGGGTGGACAGGGAACCGGTCTCGGGCTCTTCATCGCCCAGGGCCTCGTGCGCGAGATGGGCGGCAGGATCTGGGTCGACTCGGAGGAGGGACGCGGGTCTCGGTTCGCATTCGAGCTTCCCGTCGCTCAGGATGACGCGGTGTGAGTTTCGACCAGAGAGGCATAACGAGCCGTATGGCAACGCGCGTGCTGGTGATCGACGACGAATCGCCGATCCGGCTCCTCTGCCGGGTCAACCTCGAGGCGGAGGGGATGGAGGTGCTCGAAGCCGCCGACGGCCCGAGTGGGCTGGACAAGGCGCGTGTCGAGCGTCCCGACGTGATCCTGCTCGACGTGATGATGCCCGGGCTCGACGGGTGGCGCGTCGCCGAGGAACTGCTCGACGACCTCCGCACCGAGGAGATCCCGATCGTGTTCCTCACCGCGCGCGCCGAGCTGCGCGATCGAGCTCGCGGCATCGATCTGGGCGGTGTCGACTACGTCACGAAGCCGTTCAACCCGGTCGAGCTGGCACCGCTCGTCCGGGACCTGATCGCGCGAGTCGAGCGCGGCGAGCGAGACGAGCTGCGCCGCGAGAAGCTGTCCGAACTGCGCTTGCTGCTCGAGCGCGAATAGTCCTAGGCCCGCCGTTGATCCACTGAGGGCGGCTGGGGTCCGACCCAAGGGAAACGGAGGCTCGCTCACGAACTCGAAGCTACCGGCGTGGTGCGCCTACACTGCGCGGGCGACGGGACGTAGCTCAGCCTGGTCAGAGCGCCGCCTTTGGGAGGCGGAAGCCGTCGGTTCGAATCCGACCGTCCCGATCGGCGCGGGGGAAACCGCGTTTCCCCCGCGGTTCCCTACAAGAGCCAGTCGCCGTTTCTGAGGATCGGGACCGCTTCGCCCTTGTCCGTGACGCCGTCGACTTCGAGCTCGTTCGAGCCGATCATGAAATCCGTGTGGATCGACGAGTGGTTCACGCCGCGCTCGTGCCGCTCCTCCGCCGACAGGTCCGAGGCCCATGGCAGTGCCTGCACGATCGATGCTCCCAGGGCGATGTGCGACGACGCGTTCTCGTCGAACAGTGTGTCGTAGAAGACGAGGCCGGTCTTCCCGACGGCGGAGTGGCCGTCGACCAGGGCGACCTCGCCGAGGCGGGTGGCGCCGTCGTCGGTCGCGATGTGCGCGCGCATGACCTCCTCGCCGGTCTCGGCGTGCACCTCGACGGCCCGGCCGTCTGCGAAGCGCACCTCGAGCCCACGCACGATGTTGCCCTGGATCTGCAGCGGCAAGGTCGAGCGGACGGTGCCCTCGACGCGACGGGCGTCGGGCGTGGTGAAGACCTCTTCGGTCGGCATATTCGCCACGTGCTTGATGCCGTTGGACTCGTCGAGCGCGGCCTGCCACTCGGCGTCGGGATGGAGGCCGATCGAGAGATCGGTCCCCGGCCCGCGGTAGCGCAGCTCGGCGAAGCGCCGCTCGTTCAGGGCGGCTGCGCGATCCTGCAGGCGGCCGATGTGATCGCGCCAGGCGGCGACCGGGTCCGGCTGATCGAGGCGCACGGCCTGCCCGACTGCCGCCCAGAGCCGCTCGACGTCGGGCTCGCCGAGGACGGTGCGCGCCCAGCCTTCATTCGGGTAGGCCACGATCGTCCAGTTGCAGAGACCGTCGGTCAGCTTCAGCGACTCTTCGTTGACCGCGTGCATGCGCGCCTTGCCGACGCGCGCCCCGTCGAGGTCGGCAAACAGCTCGGGCTCCGGGTTTCCTGTGATCGCGCAGAGGGCTCCGCCGATCTCGCCCAGTTCTCGGAGGCGCGCCACGAGCCACGGCGGCGAGTAGCCGAGGAGCGCCGCGTCGGCAAGTTCGATGTGCGCGCGCCGAACGTGCTGATCTGTATAGAGAACGTCGACGTACCTGGCGCCCGCGGCGTAGGCCTCGCGCGTGATCGCGCGGGCGAACGGCGCGTGCTCGATCAGGGCGTTGATCCCGAGGATCTGGCCCGGTTGGAGGTTCAGGCCGACCTGGACGGCAAGGCGCGCATAACTCTCGAGACGCTCATCGGCTCCTGACACGGCGGGGAACTGTAGCTACCTCGCCGAGTTGCCCCGTACACTGACCCGCCGTGAAACGGATGCTCCTCGTGGGAACGGTGTTTGCGGCGATCCTGGCCGGCTGCGGGAGCAGTTCGCAGCGCATCTACTCGCTCCCGAAGACGACCGACTGCCTGAAGACGCAGCCCGTGCGGCTCGGCGGCCCACTCGACTTCGTCGCGAGCACCGCCACGGGCGGAGCGGTGAAGATCCATACGAACGACAACTTCCTGACGCTCGTCTTCGGCAAGACGGTGGCGGATGCGGACAACATTGCCGCCGCCTACCGCCGGTTCGCCGCGAAGAACGTCGGCGTCGACGATGTCCTCCACCAGGATCAGAACTCCGTCATGCTCTGGCACACCCACTGGAGCCAGCCCGACCTCGACCTGATCAGCGGCTGCCTCAAATAGCGCCCTCCTCCGCGAGGAACCGCCGGAACCAGTAGAGGAAGACGACGAACAGGACGATCGCCTGTTCGGCCGCCATCGTCACACCGGCGACCTGCTGGTCGGTGATCGGCTGGAGCCCCCACAGCCGCGGCGCGGTCTCGTAGAAGCCGTACGCGGGTTTCGGGAGCAGCGCGAGCAGCAGTCCGAGCGGCGCCGCCAGCACGAACGCCGCGAAGGTGTAGGCCGCGCGAGCGCCGGAGGGGAGGCGACGCGGCAGATCCTGGACGAGCGGCCACCAGAAGAGGATCCCGGTTGCGAAGTAGCAGGCGTGCTCGACATGGATCAGCCACGCCTGGTGCCGCAGCGCGGCGTCGTAGACCGGCGGCGCGTGCCAGAAGAAGTAGTTGCCGACCCAGAGCGGCAACGTGACCGCGGGGTGCGTGACCGCGCGCCACCAGCGAAGACGCGCGAGCATTTCGGCCATCGGCCGGGACAGTCCGAGCACGGCGAGGAGCGGCGCCCACTCGGCAAGGATCACGTTCTGGAGCAGGTGCGCCGTGAGGAGGTAGTGCAGCGCCAGGTGATGCAGCGGCGACCAGAACGCGACCGCGAGCAGCGCCATCGAACCTGCGTAACAGGCGATTCGCCAATGTGGAGCGCCGAGCCGACCGACGGCGAAGAGGTAGAGCAGCGACAACACGGGCACAACGACGGTTGTGTCGACGTCCGCCTGCCATGCGTACGGCGAGTGCGTGTGAGCGAGCAGCACGCTGGCTAACCTAGAGGGCACACGCGGGTGTAGCTCAATGGTAGAGCTCCAGCCTTCCAAGCTGATTACGCGGGTTCGATTCCCGCCACCCGCTTCTTTGGGTCACCACGCGGAGCACGAGCTGCTCGAGGTGACGCTCGCCTGGTGGGAGCGTGAGCTCTTCGCCTAGCGCAGCTGGTCGGCGAACGGTTCGAGCTCGTGGGCGTGCAGGCCGATCCGGCCCGCCTCGAGCGCCGCCTTCACCTCGCGAGCCAGCGCCAGCGCTTCGCGAGACTGTCCAGGCTCGAGCACGGTCGAGAGCGACGCGATGACCGCATCGCCCTCGTGCAACTGCATGTCGACGGTCTTCAGAACGGACTTGTCGTTGATGTACGGATCGTCCGGGACGCCGACCCAGACCGTGACGCTGCCGCCGCTCGGCAGGCGCGCATGCTCGATCACCGGTGCGGAGCGAAGGCTCACGGTGCGCACCGTAACAACGTCCGGTCGGCCGGGGATCCTTACCAGGATGCGCCCGAGCGTGTGGTCGACTTGCGGCCGCGCACGATCTTGCGCGTGGTCTTCCTCGTGCTCGCGGTCGCGGTCACACTCGAGGTGCTCTGGATCGCACGCCACGTGCTCGCCTGGGTCGTGATCGCCCTGTTCCTGGCGCTGGCGCTGAACCCGCTCGTCGGTTCGATCCAGCGGCGCGGCAGGATGGCCCGCGCGCCGGCGATCATCGTCGCGTATCTATTGGTGCTGATCGTGATCGTCGGTGTCGCCGCGACGTTCCTGCCCAAGCTGATCGACGAGGTCAACGGCTTCGTCGCAGGCGACGCCCAACTACGTCCACGACCTGACGCACGGGCGCGGCCGGCTCGGCTTCCTCGAGCGCAAGTACCACGTCGTCGAGAAGGTGCGCGAGCAGGTCGAGACACGGTGGCGCGAAGAAGGCTGCTCGGCCTGTCCGGTGCGGCGCTCTCGGTCACGAAGAGCGTGATCACGATCATCCTCGCGACCGTGACGATCATCTTCCTGACCTTCTTCATGCTGCTCGAGGGGCGGGGCTGGGTCGAGCGCGTTACATCCTCTTCCCCGAGCGATCGCAGCCACGCTGGCGACGCGTCGGGCGACGACATCTACAAGACGGTCGGCGGCTACGTCACCGGCAACATCCTGATCAGCCTCATCGCGGGCGCGTCGACGACGGTCGTGCTGCTGATCATGGGGGTGCCGTACGCGGTCGCGCTCGGTCTCCTCGTCGCGTTCCTCGACCTCGTTCCGCTCGCCGGGGCGACGATCGCCGGGATCATCGTCGTCGACGTCGCGTTCCTGCACTCGGTCCCGCCGGCATCGTCGCGCCTGGTCTTCGTGATCGTCTACCAGCAGCTCGAGAACCACTTCCTGCAGCCGGTGATCTACGGCCGCACGGTGCAGCTCTCGCCGCTCGTCGTCCTCATCTCGGTGCTCATCGGCGCCGAGCTCGCCGGCGTCCTCGGGGCGCTGGCGGCGATTCCCGTCGCCGGCACGCTCCAGGTGATCGTGCGCGACCAGCTGGCGACGCGACGTGGGACGGCTGCCGAAGCGCGGCAGCCGCCGTAGGTTCCGAGTTGCACCTCCGGCGCAGCGGCGAGATAGTCGGCGGGTCGGTGAAGAGACTCGCCGTCGCGGTCGTGCTCGCGACGCTGTGCGGTGCCGTTGCGGCGCCGACCGGCGGTGCCGGCGCAGCAGCTCGCGCTCACGTCACTCGAGTCCGGCGTCCTCGGGCAGATGAACCAGATCCGGCGCAGCACGGCCTCGCTGCCGCTGAACTCAGCGCCCGTCTGACCGCGGCCGCCGCCGAGCACTCCGAGCAGATGGGCGCGGTCGGCTTCTTCGAGCACGACTCGCGCGGACGGCACCTCGTTCTGGAAGCGCATCGGGCACTGGTACGGCGCGGGCGGCTACGGCCACTGGTCGGTCGGCGAGAACCTGCTCTGGTCGTCGCCACGGCGTCGGTCCGGCGCGGCCGCTCGACGTCTGGATGCAGCTCGCCGGAGCACCGCGCGAACATCCTCGACGCGAACTGGCGCGAGATCGGCGTCTCCGCCGTCCACGCTGGCGCGAGCGCCCGGCATCGTACAACGGGCTCCGGGTGACGATCGTCACCGCCGATTTCGGCGTCCGCCGCTAGCAGGAAGCGGCGGCTACGCTCAGGGGGCGCGCCCGTAGCTCAGTGGAAGAGCGGCGGCCTTCTAAGCCGTTGGTCGGAGGTTCGAATCCTCCCGGGCGCACTGGTGTCTGACACCCTTGGTGTCAGACACCCTCCAGCGTTTCCGCGCGCAGCACGCGTAGCCGTGCTGCGCGACATGCCGACGTCCGGGCCTAGGTGCCGAGCCGACGCCCCGGGGCTGCTACGGTGGCCGGGCTCGTGGTTCGGCCCCTCCCAGCAGTGCTCGCGGCATGCGCCGCGGCCCTTGTTGTCTTCGTCCCGCTCGGTTCGCCCGCCGCCGTCGCCGGTGACTGCACCCCGGGTGCCAACTTCCGTCCGGCGAACGTCGGCTTGGCCGATCAGGTGATCCGGCTCGTCAACGAGCACAGGGCGGCGCTCGGGCTGCGCGCGCTGAAGGTGTCGCCGGCGCTCACGGCCTCGGCGGTGTGGAAGGCGCGGCACATGGCGACCTACGGCTACATGGCGCACGACGATCCGGCACCACCGGTTGCTCGAACCGCCGGCGAACGCATCACCGCCTGCGGGTACGTGGGTGGCTGGGGCGAGAACGTCGCCGTCGGCTACGCGACCCCCGGGGCGGTGCTCGCCGCCTGGCTGCAGTCGCCGGGCCACCGCGCGAACATCGAGAACGGATCGTACGTCGTCACCGGCGCAGGCGTTTCCGTGTCCGCCGGCGGCATGACGCTGTGGGCGCAGGACTTCGGCCTGGCAGACGACTCGGGCTCGAACGGAACGCCGAAGGCGGTGCCGCCGGCTCAACGTCAGATCATCCTGCAGAAGCTGCGCGTGACTCAGCGGACGGGCCGCCTGGTCTTGCACGCCCGTGCGGTGCTCGCGCCGGCGATGCAGCCCTTGCGCAAAGGAAGCACCGGGTGCGGCGCTTCGGCAGGCGGCCGGAAGTTGCACGTCGTCGCTCGCCGGTTCGCACAGGGAGCGGTGACCTGCGTCTGGCGGCTCTCACCCGCTTCGCAGCCGGTCAAGGCGACGATGTTCGTGAGTGCCAGAGCGGCCCGGACGGGGCATGCCACCGTGGCCGTCGTGCCGCGGTAAACGCCTTTCGAACCGCTCTGCGTTCCCCGACGAATGGGCCGCATACTCGCCCGCTGCGGCAAGCGAGTGACGCCAAGCCCACCATCGTCAAGGAGAACGCAGATGGCTCGCTGGACCAAGGTCCTCACTCGCGCGGAATGGATCAGGCTGTCCGGGTTCGGAGGCGCCGTCCTCTTCCTGCATCTGCTGGGCTGGGGCTTGTTCCTCTACTACGCCCGCCACAACCCTGCTCTCGCCGGGCTCGGCTCGCTCGCCTACACCTTCGGCCTGCGCCATGCGTTCGACGCGGACCACATCGCGGCGATCGACAACACGACTCGCAAGCTCCTGCAGGACGGCAAGCGCTCGATGGGCGTCGGCTTCTTCTTCTCGCTCGGTCATTCCACCATCGTCTTCTCCCTCGCCGCCGGACTTGCGGTCGCGGCCAAGACGGTCAACTCGAGGATCCCCGGGTTCCAGAATGTGGGCGGCTACATCGGCGCCTCCGTCTCCGGCACGTTCCTGATCCTGATCGGTCTGCTCAACCTCGTCGTCCTGCTCGACGTGCTCGGCGTCTTCCGGCAGATGAAGCGCGGCGTCTACAACGAGCAGAAGCTCGAAGAGGCGCTCCAGAACCAGGGGCTGATGAGCCGCTTCTTCCTCAAGCGCGTCGGCGACCGGATCAACGCCAGCTGGAAGATGTACCCGCTCGGCATCCTCTTCGGGCTCGGCTTCGACACCGCGACCGAGATCGGGCTGCTCGCGATCGCGGCCGGCGTCGCCACGCACGAGGTTCCGTTCCTGGCTGTCATCTCGCTGCCGATCATCTTCGCCGCCGGGATGAGCCTGATGGACACGATCGACGGGGCCTTCATGAGCAACGCGTACGGCTGGGCCTTCTCCCACCCGATCCGCAAGGTCTACTACAACATCACCGTCACCAGCCTGTCAGTCGCGGTTGCGCTGCTCATCGGCACGATCGAGCTCCTGCAGGTCCTCGCGGCCAAGCTCTCGTTGGACGGCCCGTTCTGGGCGTTCCTCGACAAGCTCAACTTCGGCAACATCGGTTACGTCGTCGTCGGTCTCTTCGTCGTCACGTGGGCCGGCTCGGTGATCCTCTGGAAGACACGCCGCATCGAGACCCGCTGGGGGGAGATGATCGAGCCGAACTGACCGGCCGTGCGAGCAGCGGTCATGTGCGGGCAGCAGGTGCCCCCGGCAGGACGCCGCTACGATGAGCGGCGCACGGTGGCGGTAGCTCAGTTGGTAGAGCCCCGGGTTGTGGTCCCGGTGGTCGCGGGTTCGAGTCCCGTTCGCCACCCCTCGAAAGCCCGCTCCGGAAGTGGGCTTTCTGCTTCTCGGGGGTCGGGGTCAATGGCTCCAGATCGCCCCGTGGCAACACCGTGGCAACAGCTAGCCGTCGCGGACTGCGTCCTGCCAGAGGAGACAGGTGCCGCAGCTGCAGTAGAGGTATCCCAAGGGGTCGTCCGGGTTGCGCGACAGACGTAGGTCGGTCACCCGAACCGGATGATGCTCACCACAGAGCGCCGGTCTAGTTTCGCTCCTGAAACGACCGCATGCCGCAGTCGCCCGAATGTCGAGAGGAATGGGAGTGGATCATGCCGGACGTAGGAATTGACCGCGGGAGCCTGCCGATCCGGCGTCCGCCGTTCGCGGGCAAGACAACCCGGACGCTTGCCGATTCGGCTCCGGACTGGAATCAGGCGAGCCATGTGACGCCGCCCGAAGGTGCGCCGAACGTGCTGCTTGTTCTGATCGATGACGCGGGCTTTGGCAATCCGAGCACGTTCGGCGGTCCGATCCAGACGCCGAATTACACGCGATTGGCGGAGAACGGGTTGCGTTACAACCGCTTTCACGTCACGGCGCTGTGCTCGCCGACGAGGGCGGCTCTGCTAACCGGACGCAACCACCATCGCGTTGGGTTCGGGATGGTGGGTGAGTTCTCGGGGCCGTTCCCGGGCTACAACGCGACGATCCCTCACGACTGCGCAACCTTCCCGCGGATCCTGCAGGAGAACGGCTATCTCACAGGCGGCTTCGGAAAGTGGCATCTGACGCCGGATAATCAGCAGGGGTTCTCAGGCCCGTTCGACCGCTGGCCGGTGCGGCTCGGGTTTGACTACTTCTGGGGCTTCCTCGGTGGTGAAGCGGGGCAGTACGACCCGCTGATCGCTGAGAACCAGAAGATCATCGGGGTGCCCGACGCCAAGGAGGGCGAGGACTACTACTTCCAGGACGACCTGGCGGTGCAGACGATCGACTGGCTGCATCGTGTTCGTTCCGAGAAGCCGAAGACACCGTGGTTCGCCTATGTCGCGACCGGTTGCAGCCACGCGCCGCATCACGTGCCGCGCAAGTGGTCGGACAAGTACCGCGGCGCGTTCGACAAGGGCTGGGATGTGATGCGCGAGGAGACGATCGCGCGTCAGAAGGCGCTTGGCGTCGTTCCCGCCGACGCGGAGCTGTCGCCACGTAACGATGCGTTCCCGACCTGGGACTCGCTCGATGAGACGCACAAGCGGCTCTATGCCCGGCAGATGGAGGTCTACGCGGGTTACTCCGAGAACGCCGACTGGAACATCGGCCGGATCATCGACGCGATCGAGGAGATGGGCGAACTCGAGAACACCGTCGTCATCTGGATCTGGGGCGACAACGGCGCGAGCATGGAAGGCACGCTGACGGGGACGTTCAACGAGCTGACGACGCTGAACGGAATCCCGCTCACACCCGAGCAGCAGCTCGGCCTCATCTTCAAGCACGGCGGGCTGGAGGCCTGGGGCGACGATGCAGCTCGCCCCGCACTACGCGGCCGGCTGGGCCTGGGCCGGCAACGCCCCGTTCGACTGGGGCAAGCAAGTCGCCTCGCATCTCGGCGGCACCCGCAACCCGATGGTCGTCCACTGGCCAGCCGGCATCGCTGATGCAGGGGCGGTCCGAAGCCACTACACGCACGTGAACGACGTTGGTGCAACGGTGCTCGAACTGGCCGGGATCCCGATGCCCGACTCGATCGACGGGATCACGCAGCAGCCGTTCGACGGCGTCACCTTCGCCGACTCGTTCAAGGACGCCTCGGCGCCGGAGCGGCACACCCAGCAGTACTACGAGATCCTCGGCAACCGCGGCATGTACAAGGACGGCTGGCTGCTGACGCAGCGGCTGCAGCGGATCCCCTGGGACCTCGACCCCGAGAAGCTGCGCACGTTCGGGCCGGGCTGGAACCCGGACGACGAGCCGATCGAGCTGTACTACCTACCTGACGACTTCACTCAGTCGCACAACGTCGCGGCCGACCATCCGGACAAGGTGAAGGAGCTGAGCGAGCTCTTCTGGAAGGAAGCCGAGGCGAACAGCGTTCTGCCTCTGCTCGGCGGGCTGACCTCGTTCTTCGGCATGGTGCCGCCGCTGCCGGAGGAGTCGAAGTTCGTCTTCCGCGGAAACATCCAGAACATCCCGAGCGGGATGATCCCGCGCATCTACAACCACTCGTACACGATCAGCGCCGACCTGGTCATCCCCGACGGCGGCGCCGAGGGCGTGATCGTCGCCGAGGCCGACCACCTGGGCGGATTCTCCCTCTTCGTGCAGGACGGCAAGCTCAAGCACACCTACTCGATGCTCGGAGTGCTCGAATACACCCAGGCCGCCGAGCAGCCGCTACCAGCCGGGGAGGTCAACGTCGAACTGGTCTTCACCGCCGATGCGCCGAAGCCGGCAACCGGTGGCGAGGTGACGCTGCTCGTCAACGGCGAACCGGTCGCGAACGGGCGGATGGAACACACCGTCCCGGGTCGCTTCTCCGGCTATTCCGGCATGGACATCGGCCGCGACAACGGCCTCGTCGTCGACCCCAGCTACGCCGACAAGGCACCGTTCGCGTTCACCGGCGAGATCAAGCAAGTCGTCTTCGACGTCGCTCCGAACCTCAGCGACGAAGACGCGAACGTGCTCAACGAACACGCAGCGCAAGCCTTGGCGGCACACGCGGCGAGCGCCTGAGAAGACGAGAGAGGAGCACGATGAGTGACAACGGGAAACTCGACGTCTTGGTGGCCGTCTATCTGATCCCCGACCTGGCGCAGCAGGACTTCGACGCCTACACCAAGCTCGCAAAGGACGAACAGATCGTCACCGACGGGGTGGCGCTCGTCATCAAGGACACCGAGGGCGAGGTGCACGTCCAGGAAACCGGTGACCACCTCGGGCGGAAGGGACTGAAGGCCGGCGCGGGTGTCGGGCTCGTGATTGGGCTCTTCGCCCCCCCGCTCCTCGCGGCGACAGTCGTCGGAGCCGCCGTCGGCGGACTGGCGGGCAAGTTCGCCCAACACCGTGTGCAAGCAGGGATCGGCGACAAACTCGACGACGCTCTCCCACCGGGATCGGCCGGCATCATCGCCATCTACGAGCACGCCGGAGCTGACGCCGTGGCCGGCGCGCTTACCAATGCGATCCGCACCTCGATCGCCCAGATCGAAAAAGCCTCCGCCGAGGATTTGAAGGCGGGCCTGAAGGAGGCATCCGCCGGACTCGGCGGGCTGAAAACGATGATCGGGCTGATCGAAGGCCTTCCCGACGGAGTCGTTGGATTCGAAGCCGTTGGCAAGGTCGACGCCACCGACTACGAAACCGTGGTCACACCAGCCGTGAAGCAGGCGCTGGAGCGGCACCCCAAAATCCGACTCATCCACGTCCTCGACGACCGCTTCACCGGCTACACCGCCGGTGGCGCGCTGCAGGACGCAATGCTCGGCCTCGCCAACCCGCTCTCATTCGAGCGCATCGCAGTCGTCACGGACTCCGAAAGCATCCACCGACTGCGTGACTCTCGCCGGGTGGTCGATCCAGGCGAGCTCAAGCTGTTCCCGAGCCGAGAACGCCCGCAGGCCGAGGCATGGGCCAGTGAAGGGCTCGACACACCCTGACTCTCAGAGCAGTGCGACACCCACGCGCCTTCGTCAGGTCGGTGGTTCCGCTAGATCCCCGTCTCGGCCTTGATCTGTCCGTCGGCGACTGCGCTGGTCAGTGTCCGGTAATCACGTTCGTTCTGGTTCGCGTACGACTCGGCGAAGAGCGCGATCGCGCGGTCGAATGTGTCGTTCGTGCCGAGGTAGCTCGCGATTGAGATTGCATCACCCGAGCGAGCGTGTGCGCGCGCGAGCTCGGCCGCACAGGCGCGTGCGTAGAGGGTCATGACCCTCGGCTCCATGACATCGACAAGTGCGGAGCCCTTCGCATCCCAGAGTTGGCGCACGTAGTAGTCCCGCTTCACGCTGTCGACGCCCGCCGGCGCTTATGAAGCCGAGCATGATGTCGCTGGCGGCCTGGGTCAGCCGCTGTCCCTCGACGACGCGCTGGCCGTGGTTTGCGAACGCGCTCTTGCCGAGGAACGGCTCGAGCACCGATGCCTCCGCCTCCTTGAACTGCAAGAAGAGCGGATCATCGTTGTCGCGGCCGAGCAGCAACATGACGAATGCCCGCGTGCCGACGCTGCCGACGCCGACGACCTTGCGGGCCGCGTGCGCATAACGGTAGCGCTCAAGTAGTCGCCGACGATCGCCGCTCAGCGTTCGACGGTACGAACGAAGAACATTGTGGAGGAAGGTCTCGAACTCGTCGAGCCGGTCGCCGAGGATGTCCTCGATCGGCGTGACGACCGGCGGATCTCCCATGATCCGCGGCTCACCGTCCACGCTCTCCGTCAGCTTCGAAAACGCCTTCAGGCTGTCCTTGCTGCGCGCCTTCGCGAGGTTCTTGTCTGCCCGCTTGCGCTCCTTCGCAGTCGCGAACTTCCCCAGCTCGGCAAGCAGCTCGACGATGTCGACGCGCGTGTACCAGAGGTCGAGATTCCGCATGCCGGCATATAGCGCGATTGCCGCCCGATACGAACTCCCGACCGCAAGATTGACCGTCTCTCGCTTCTTGTCGTCGAATCCCCGATCGCGCCCTGCGACGGCGAAGCTCGCAGCCGAGCCGCTTCACGTCCCATTCGAACGGGCCCGGCTGCGTCTCGTCGAAGTCGTTGATGCTGAAGACGAGCCGCCGATCGGGTGCTGCGAAGACACCGAAGTTCGAGAGATGCGCGTCTCCGCAAAGCTGAGTACGCAGGGAGGTTCTCGACATGTTCGCTAGGTCGGAGGCCATGAGATAGGCGGCACCGCGATAGAACGTGAAAGGAGAGACGAGCATGCGGCCGTAGCGGATCGGCACCAACTCCGGCACGCGCGTCTGCGCTTGCTCCTCGAGCAGATCGACCGGGCTCGGTCGGTTTGACGCCGGCTCCCAGGCCGCATGCTCGGAGCGAGGAACCTCGACACGAGCTGCCTTGCCCGTGGCTACACGCTCCGCCTCGTTCGGGTGCTCGACGCGACCCGCCTTCCTCGATCGCCCTTCAACATGCTGGTCGACTTCTGTGAGATTGGTGCTCATGCGAAGTCCTCCCTGAGCTTCTCACCGGTTGTTGATCAGTGAGTCTTCGAAAACCGAGCTCACGCTGTTGCCAGAACCGGACCGGCGAGTTCCGAGATTGGCTCAATCCAAGGGACCACGTCTCCGCTCTCCGGTCATCACCTCGAATGGATGACCAGCGCATCAAGCTGAACGCCCAGCCAGCCAATTTGGG
The DNA here is from genome assembly GCA_963823265.1 of uncultured Thermoleophilia bacterium. Taxonomy (GTDB): domain Bacteria; phylum Actinomycetota; class Thermoleophilia; order Gaiellales; family Gaiellaceae; genus PALSA-600. The sequence goes on along the minus strand of CAWGLA010000005.1, from coordinate 142,480 downwards.
AGGTACCAGCAACCTGGTGAGTGGCTCGAGGGGCCGCAGCAGGCACCCCCGAGCCCGACGACCAGCCGTCCTGTACGGGCAAGGGGGCGGATTCATTACGACCCCTGTCGGTTTGGTGGTGGCAACGTTGTGGCAACAGTCGGTGACGAGCCGTGACTCGTGCCGGGTGCCGGGTGAGGTCACGAGTCGCGTCGGGACGCGGCCTCGACCAATCGTGACTCCTCGAGCTTCGAGCCAAGCGAAGTTGTGGTCCCGGTGGTCGCGGGTTCGAGTCCCGTTCGCCACCCCTCGAAAGCCCGCTCCGGAAGCGGGCTTTCGGTTTGCTTGACAGAGGTTTCGAGCGCGAGATAATCGGTTGTTCGGCAGGACTCCGCGAACTGCGGCACAGGAGTTGGTGCAATCGGGCAATCGTTGCTGCCATCTGTGTCGAGGCGTGATCCGCCGCCGGCCCCGATGGGCCGCAAATCGCCGATCCGCGTTGCGTGTCGCCACCTGACGGGACTCGTGAAGTTCCGACGAAGGGAGAAGCCGTGAGCCCGAAAGAGTCCAAGAAGCCACTCGAGGTTCCCGAAGCAGTCGCGCAGAAGATCCTTTGGTATCCGGCCGCGTCCTACAACGTCACGACGACCGACAGTTGGCAGACGATCAGAAGCCGCCTCCCGTTCCGCCCGAAGCAGTGCAATTTCATCAACCTTCTCGATGTCAGCGGTTGGTGGGTGACAGGGAGTGACGGGAAGGTGACGTTGCTCCTGAGTGACTTCATCTGTCTCAGCGAAACGCTCGTGGAACCGGTCAACGTCGTTGCGACTCCCAGTTCGGGCGAGCGACCGTCGTTTGTCACGGTTCACCACGCCCTCGTCAACGACTCGAACGACGTCGAGATGACGTTCTGGACGTGGAATCCCGACGGGACGGCGGCACCGGAGACGTCGTTCGACTGGAGATGCCGCGTGCCCTACTGGCAGATCATCCTCTAGTCACAGGCCGAACGGCATCGACCATCACGCTTTCCCCGACTCGCTCCGGGCGGAATGTGTGCACACTGTGCGAAGTGCCGCCCTCGAAGAGAACCGAGCAGGCCGAATGGCGCCTGCGAGAAGCGCTCAGTGGGGGGCGGGCGCGTCGTCTGCACTGGCGCCGCCGCCTGGAAGCCCACACTCGGCTCGACACCGACGCCAAACGCAAGGAGATCGACCGGCACCACCTGCTCGAGCGCACGCAGCCCTAGCACGCAGCGGCTCCCAGAAACAGGCTCCGCGCTCGCCGCTAGGCTTCCACCGCTCGGCCCCGTAGCTCAGAGGACAGAGCGGGAGCCTTCGAAGCTCCGTGCGGTGGTTCGATTCCACCCGGGGCCGCTCCGTCCACCACCCGCGCAAGGCGTGGGCAGCGGCCGCCGAGCCGAGGTTACGCTGTCGCTCGACCACGCGGGCGTGGCGGAACTGGCAGACGCGCCGGGTTTAGGTCCCGGTGGGCTTCGGCTCTTGGAGGTTCGACTCCTCTCGCCCGCATTCCCGTGCGCGGCGCGGCCTTTACGACCGTCTTACGTCGGCGAGATGCACGGTTGACGCGACGCGCCCACGATGCGCGCATCAGCAACCGAGAAGAACCAAGGAGAATCCCCCATGCACAAGTTCCTCTACCTGATCGTGCTCGCTCTCGCTGTCGCGGTGATCGTCCCCGTTGCGGCGTTGGCCGACGATCCGCTCGCGGCGATCAAGGCCGACATCACGCAGCTCCAGGCCGACGTGAAGGTGAAGCACGACGCCGTCCTCGCCGACGCCCAGACCCTGCAGGCCGACGCTCAGACCCTGGTCGGCTCCGACAAGGCGACGGCGAAGGCCAAGATCAAGATCGATGTCCTGAAGCTGACGGGCGACTGGCGCTCGCTGCTCTCCGTGTGCCTGAGCGACCGCCTCAAGCTGCGCACCGACATCGCGGCCGCTCATGCCGCGGGTCTCGGACGGGGCCAGATCCGGCCGCTCGTACGCGAGGCCAATCTGCAGATCCGTGCCTCGAACCTCGAGATGCGGGCCGGCGTGCTGCGGGCTCGCGCCGCAGTGCTCGCCCTGCGCCAGAGCTTCAAGAACGCCGGAAAGACTGCTCCGGCCGTGGCGACGCCGCCCGCGTCGCCGCCGGTGGCAGCGCCGGTCACTCCGTAGCAGCCGCTACGGCAGGAACTGCAGCACCGAGTCGAGAGCGAGCCGCTCCTTCGGGGGCGGCTCGCTGACGGCCGGTCCGAGGTGGATGAGCGCGACCACGCGCTCGTTGTGGGCGAGCCCGAGGACCTCGCGAACGGGCTGCTCGGTGAAGCACGACGGCGTGCGCCAGTACGAGGCGAGGCCACGGTTGGTCGCTCCGAGCAGGATCGCGTAGACCGCGCAGGCCGTCGCGTGCAGGTCCTCCTCGTCGACGTGGGGGTCGCCCGAGAGCAGAGCTGTCGCGAGCACGAGCGTCGGCGCCCGCCGGAGCTTCATCGCCTCTTTCTCGCCGGCGAGCTCGTCGATCCGGCTGCGGATCCTGGGCCCCAGAGCCCGGAAGCGCCACGGCTGGGTGAGCTTGTGATTCGGCGCACAGCGGGCGAGGTCGACGAGCTGCCGGACCGTTTCGCCGTCGACGGGCGCCGATCCGTACTGTTTGTGCGTCCTGCGGGCCCTGATCGCAGCTTCGGCGTCCACTGCCCGTGACGGTAGCGGCAGGAAGCCGGATGGCGTGTCTGCGGGGATGGCTGAGGCCAAGCGGCTCGCGGCGGGCGCTGCGAGGGTCGTAGGCGGAACTACGGCCGATCCCGACCGGCGGGAGCCGCGCCGCGCCTCAGCCACCAGCCGTAGGCGCGACTAATCCCGCTTCCTGCCGCTGGAGGTCTGGTTCAATGGCCTCACATGGCGGCACAAGTCGAGGAGCTCCCCGAGAACAAGGTCAAGCTGACCGTCGACGTGCCGGCGCACGACGTGCACCACGCCGTCGAGCATGCCGCCACCGATCTCGCAGCGACAGCGTTCGCATCCCCGGCTTCCGCAAGGGCAAGGTGCCCCGGCCGCTCCTCGTTCAGCGCGTCGGCAAGGAGCGCCTCTATGCGGAGGCGGTCGACAGCCACATCGGCGGCTGGTTCTGGAACGCAGCGGCACTTGCGCGCGTCAACCCGATCGCGCAGCCCGAGTACGACTACGACCTGCCGACGTCGGACACCGAGGACTGGAGCTTCTCGGCCACCGTCGAGGTTCAGCCGAAGCCCGATCCCGGCCGACTGGACGACGCTCGAGGTGCCGAAGGTCGAGGCGAAGGTTCCCGAGGAGGCCGTGCAGGCCGAGCTCGAGACGCTGCAGCGGATCGCTGCGGAGATCGATCCCGGTCGAGGGGCGCCCGGCGCAGGAGGGCGACACCGTCGTGATCGACCTCGCGGCCGAGGACGGGACCGCGCAGCGCGACTACGTCGTCGAGCTCGGTTCGGAGCGGCTCGTCGAGGAGGTCGAGAACGGCGATTCGCGGGCTCTCGCGCCGGCGAGAGCCGCGAGATCGCGTACGAGCTCGCCGACGGCACCACACGCAGCGGCGACCGTCACCGTGAAGGAGCTGAAGGAGCGTGTGCTGCCGCCGCTCGACGACGATCTCGCCACGGCGGCGTCGGAGTTCGAGACGCTTGCCGAGCTGCGCGCCGACATCGAAGGGCGCCTGCGCGCGCAGATCGACGACGAGATCGAAGGTCTCGTTCCGCGCCGCGGCGGTCGACGAGCTCGTTCGCGCCTCGAACTTCACCGCCGCAGGCCCGCTCGTCGAGCTCGTACGCGTGAGCTCCTGAACGGCCTCGCCCGCAGTCTGCAAGAGCGCGGGATCGACGCCAACACCTACCTGCAGCTCACCGGCCAGACGCCCGAGGTGCTCGAGCAGCGTCTGCGCGCCGAGGCGTCGCTGTCGGTCTCGCGCGAGCTCGTGCTCGAGGCAGTTGCCGACCAACTCGAGATCCAGGTCACCGACGACGAGATCCGCGACGAGTTGCGCACGGCAGGAGAGAGCGACGAGGACATCGAGGCATTCGTCGCGGAGGGCGGCGCGGACCGCGTCCGCGACGACATTCGCCTGAAGAAGGCGCTCGACCGCATCGCGGCCGAAGTGCAGCCGATCGCGCCCGAGCTCCACGAGGCGCGCGAGTCGATTTGGACGCCGGAGAAGGATGAACCGGCGGAGTCACCGAAACTGTGGACCCCCGGCAGCAAGGAGTAGAGCAATGAGCCCGCTAGTCCCAATGGTCGTTGAACAAACGTCGCGCGGCGAACGCGCCTTCGACATCTATTCGCGCCTGCTCGCAGAGCGCATCGTCTTCCTCGGGACCCCCGTCGACGACCAGATCGCGAACCTGATCATCGCCCAGCTCCTGCATCTGGAGTCCGAGGATCCCGACAAGGACATCTTCCTCTACATCAACTCTCCGGGCGGCTCCGTCTACTCCGGTCTGGCGATCTACGACACGATGCAGTTCATCAAGCCGGACGTCCAGACGATCTGCGTCGGGATCGCGATGAGCATGGGCTCCCTGCTCCTGGCCGGCGGCGCGAAAGGGAAGCGCATGTCGCTGCCGAACTCACGGATCCTGATCCATCAGGTGTCCGGCGGGTTCCAGGGCCAGGGCACCGACATCGAGATTCAGGCCCGCGAGGTGATCGGCCTCAAGCGGCGTCTGGAGGAGATCTACACCGAGCACACTGGCAAGACCCAGGAGGAGATTTCACGCGATATGGAGAGAGACTTCTTCCTCAGCCCGCACGGAAGCTGTGCGATTACGGCATCATCGACTCCGTGATCACGCATCGCGACACAGTCCGCACTGAGGCCGCGGCTTAATACGACCGCACTAGCCGTTCAGGCGAAATCGGGGTAAAAGGAGACAGGGATGGCGCGCGCGAGTGAAGGAAACGAGCAGCTTCTCTGCAGCTTCTGCGGCAAGTCGCAGCGGCAGGTCAAGAAGCTCATCGCCGGTCCCGGCGTCTACATCTGCGACGAGTGCATCGATCTCTGCAACGAGATCATCGACGAAGAGCTGACCACTCCGACCTCGCTCGACCTCGAGAACCTCCCGCGGCCGAAGGAGATCTACTCCTCGCTGAACGAATACGTCGTCTCCCAGGAAGAGGCGAAGCGCACGCTGTCGGTCGCGGTCTACAACCATTACAAGCGCGTCCAGATGGGTGTCGAGGACGGCGAGGTCGAGTTGCAGAAGTCGAACATCCTGCTGCTCGGCCCGACCGGCTGCGGCAAGACGCACCTCGCGCAGACGCTCGCGCGGATCCTGAACGTCCCGTTCGCGATCGCCGACGCGACTGCGCTCACCGAAGCCGGCTATGTCGGTGAGGACGTCGAGAACATCCTGCTGAAGCTGATCCAGGCGGCCGACTTCGATATCAAGAAGGCGGAGACCGGGATCATCTACATCGACGAGGTCGACAAGATCGCGCGCAAGGCCGACAACCCGTCGATCACGCGCGACGTGTCGGGCGAAGGCGTCCAGCAGGCGCTGCTGAAGATCCTCGAAGGCACGGTCGCCTCGGTGCCGCCGCAGGGTGGCCGCAAGCATCCGCACCAGGAGTTCCTCTCGATCGACACGACGAACATCCTCTTCATCTGCGGCGGAGCGTTTGCCGGCCTCGACAAGATCATCGCGAAGCGCGTCGGAAAGAATGCAGTCGGCTTCGGACGCGACATCTCGTCGAAGCGCGACTCCGCGAGCGCGGAACTGCTCGCCGAGGTGATGCCGGAGGATCTCCTGAACTTCGGCCTCGATCCCCGAGTTCATCGGCCGCCTGCCCGTGCTCAGCGCCGTTCACCAGCTCAAGCGCGAAGACCTCGTGCAGATCCTCACCGAACCGAAGAACGCGCTCACCCGGCAGTATCAGCGCTTCTTCAACTACGACTCGATCGACCTCGTCTTCACGGACGATGCGTTGTGGTCGATCGCCGACAAGGCACTCGATCGCGAGACCGGCGCCCGCGGCCTTCGCTCGATCATCGAGAACGCGTTGCTCGACGTGATGTTCGAGCTGCCCTCGCGCAAGGACGTCTCCAAGTGCGTGATCACCAAGGAGACGATCGAGAAGGGCCTCAAGCCGACGCTCGTGACGAGCGCCGGTGCCGACGTGGGCGAGCCCGACGAGCTCGCCGAGGAGTCGGCCTAGCCGATTCTCGCCGGTCGTCCGACACCGCGGTGTCGGACGCTTCTGCGCGTGCCCGGAAGCGGCGGCCCCTGGACCGCCCAGACCACGGCGGCCCTTGACACCGTGCTTGACACGTCCATCGATCGGGAAAACTCACACCTGAATCGGGTCTCAGGTTCGGGCATCATCACACCAGGAGGATGCGTTCATGCGTCATCGCTTCACGAAGGTCCTGCTCGGGGCCGCAGCTCTTCGCGCTGCTCGGCGAGCACGGCCACGGTTGCCGCGCGCTCGCACCACGCGTCGGCCTCGTACAACATCGGCTTCGTCTATCCACGCACCGGCATCCTCGGGGCGTACGGCGCCGAGGAGCTCCAGGGCTTCAAGGACGGTCTCCAGTACGCCACGAAGGGCACCGGCAAGGTCAACGGCAAGACGCTCAACATCACCTATCGACGATCAGGGCGTCGCCGCCACCGGCGTCACCGAGGCGAAGGACCTGATCGGCCAGGGCATCAAGATCCTGATGGGCACAGGCTCGTCGGGCGTCGCGTGCAGGTCGCGCGGAATCGCAGCGCAGAACCAGGTGCTCTACATCTCCGGCCCCGCAGCCGCCGATGCGATGACCGGTATCAACAAGTACACCTTCCGGGCCGGTCGCCAGACCATCCAGGACGTGCTCGACGCGAAGTCGTTCCTCGGAAGACGACCGGCAAGAAGGTCGTCGTCTTCGACCAGGACAGCGTCTTCGGACACGGCAACTACGCGGCCGTCAAGGCGTTCTTCGCCGGCCACAACGTCACGGAGATCTCCGTGCCGCTGACTGCGAGCGACTTCACGCCGTTCGCCCAGCAGGCCAAGAACGCGAATCCCGACCTGATCTTCGTCGCCTGGGCCGGCACGACCGCCGGCGCGATGTGGAAGGCGCTCGATCAGCAGAACGTGTTCACGGCACGCGAGGTCGTGACCGGTCTCGCCGAGCGCGCGACCTGGAGCGCCCTGGGTGACCAGGCAACCAAGATCCACTTCCTGTCGCACTACGTCTACACCGCTCCGAAGAACAAGGTCAACGACTGGCTCGTGCAGCAGCTGCGCAAGCGCGGTCAGGTGCCGGACATCTTCACGCCGGACGGATTCGTCCTCGCGCAGATGCTCGTGCATGCCTTGCAGAAGGGCGACTACAACGTCGACAAGATGATCAGTGCGCTCGAGGGGTACAAGTTCCTCGCCCCGAAGGGCTTCCAGGCGATCCGGCCGCAGGATCACGCGATGCTGCAGCCGATGTTCCGCGTCGCGCTGGTGAAGAAGAGCGGTCGCCTCGTCGCCAACGTGCTCGGCACCGCTTCGCCGTACGACACGGCGCCGCCGATCGTGGCGATGAAGGGCTAGAAGGCCGAAGGCGATCCGGAATCAGCGCGTGAGCGCATCTCCGATCCTCGCAACCAGGAACCTCGGACTCGACATCGGCGGCGCGACAATCGTCGCCGATGTCGGGCTCGAGGTCGGCGAGGGCGAACTGCTCGCCGTGATCGGCCCGAACGGGGCCGGCAAGACGACGCTCTTCAACCTCGTCTCCGGTCTGCACCGGCCGACGAGCGGCAGCGTCGAGCTCGACGGCGTCGACGTCACGGACCAGCCGCCCTTCCGGCGCGCGCGAGCCGGGCTGGGCAGGACGTTCCAGGTGTCGAACGTCTTCCCGCTGCTGTCGGTGCACGAGAACGTCCGGCTCGTCGGCCGAGGCGGCGATCGGCGGGACGATGCGCATCTGGCGGCGGGCGAACCGCAGTCCGCGAGGCCGTTGAGCGCGCGCACGTGGGCGATCGGCACGCGTTGGACTGGCAGGGCGGGACCCCTGGCCGGCCGGGCTCCTTTCCCATGGGGACAAGCGCAAGCTCGAGCTCGCGATGCTGCTGGCGGCCAGGCCCAGGGTGCTCCTGCTCGACGAGCCGATGGCCGGTGTGTCGATGGAGGACGTCCCGGAGCTCGTGGAGTTGATTCGCTCCGTGCACGCCGACGAGGGCAAGACGGTGCTGATGGTCGAGCACCACATGGAGGTGGTGACCGGCCTCGCCCAGCGGATCGCCGTCATGCATCACGGCCGGCTGCTCGCCGTCGACACGCCCGAGGCGATCATGAGAACGAGACGGTGCGGCAGGCGTATCTCGGAGAAGAGCTGTGATCGGGCGTGGGCTCGACGGAGCCGGTGGAGGAGCGGACGTGCCGGCTTTGCCGGTGCCGGAGCGGATGCCGCTCATCTCGGTTCAAGACCTGCACGTCCATCTCGGCGAGTCGCACATCCTGCAGGGCATCTCGTTCGACGTCCCCGAGGGCGGAGTCACGGCTCTCCTCGGCCGGAACGGCGTCGGCAAGACGACGACGCTGCGAGCCCTGATGGGCCTCGTCGATCGTCGAGGCACGATCGAGCTCGCCGGCCACGACATCCGTCAGGTGCCAACGCACAAGATCGTCGCAGCGCGGCGTGGGGTACGTCCCCGAAGACCGCGACGTCTTCTCGGCCCTGACGGTCGACGAGAATCTCCGGCTCGCGGAGCGCGACGCCGAGCCGCAGTACGACCTCGTCTACGACCTGTTCCCCGAGCTCAGCGAGCGCGGCAAGCAGGCTCGCCGGCACGCTCTCCGGCGGCCAGCAGCAGATGCTCGCGATCGGCGGGCGCTCCTGAACGAGAACCGCGTGTTGCTCGTCGACGAGCCGACGAAGGGCCTCTCGCCGCTGCTCGTCACCGAGGTCGCGATGGTGCTCGAGCGCGTGTCGGAGCTGACCACGGTGCTGCTCGTGGAACAAAACCTCGGCGTCGTGCAGCGCGTCGCGCGCGACGCCGTCGTGCTGGACACCGGCCGGGTCGTGCACATCGGACCGGCGCAAGGAGCTGCTCGACGACAAGCCGATGATCGCATCGGCATGCTCGGAGTGGCGATGAGCACGTTCCTTCTGCTGACGATCACAGGTCTCGGGCTCGGTGCCATGTATTTCCTCGTCGCATCGGGGCTGTCGCTGATCTACGGATTGATGGGCGTTCTGAACTTCGCGCACGGAGTCGTTCATCACCGTCGACGGGGTACACGCTCTGGTTCACCGAGTCGAAGCTCGGCAGTCTGCTCGGTGCTGCCCGCGGTTCCTGGTCGCCGCGCTCGTGGGTCTGATCGTCGGTACGGCGTTCGCCGCGCTCGTGGAGCTGGTGCTGATTCGCCCGCTGTACGGCCGCCACATCGAGCAGGTGCTCGTCACCGTCGGCCTCGCACTGGCGTGACGGCACTCGTCACTGCGATCTGGGGCAGCGACGCCCGGGTCGTCGCCGCTCCTACGTGGGTCGGCGAAACGACGACGATCTTCGGGGCGAACATCCCGAATGACCGCTGGCTCGAGATCGCGACGGCGGTGATCGTCCTGTTCGCGCTCGAGACGTTCCTCCGCCGGACGCGCTACGGGCTGATCATCCGTGCAGGCGTCGAGAACCGCGCGATGGTGACCGCGCTCGGGATCGACGTGCGCAAGGCGTTCACGCTCGTCTTCGCAATCGGCGGGCTCGCCGCCGGCATCGCCGCCGTTCTCTACACGCTCTATTCGACGACCGTCGACCCGCAACAAGGGACATCGCTCGTCATCTTCGCCTTCATCGTCGTCGTGATCGGCGGCCTCGGCTCGATTCGCGGCACGCTCTGGGCCGCAGTGCTCGTCGGCCTCGTCCAGCAGTACGCGAACTACTACGCCTCGTCGGGGCTCGGCGATCTCAGCGTCGTCCTGCTGCTCGGGATCGTCCTGATCGCTCGACCGCGCGGTTTGTCCGGGAGCTTCGCGTGAAGCGGGTCGCGATCCCCGCTGCGATCGTCGTCGCGCTTGCGTTCCTGCCCAAGCTGGCGATCGACGTCCCGTACCTCTTTCAGGGCGGTCTGAACACTCCGGGCACGCTCGAACTGATGGCGCTCTGTCTCCTCTTCGGCGGGCTCGCCTTGAGCTATGACCTGCTCTTCGGCTTCACCGGCCTGCTGTCGTTCGGCCATGCGCTCTATTTCGCCGTCGGCGTGTACATCGCGGCGATCGCGATGACTCGCTGGCACTGGGACTTCTGGTTGTCGGTCCTGTTCACCGCCCTCGTCGGATTCCTGCTTGCGCTCGTGCTCGGCTCGGTGTCGCTCAGGGTCGGCGGGATCGCCTTCGCGATGGTCACACTGGCGTTCGCGCAGGCGGGCTCGATCCTCGCCCTGAAGAACCCGTACAACTGGACCGGGGGCGAAGAGGGATTCGGAGTCGACTATCACCAGCTCCCGGCCTGGACCGTCGGCATCCTCAACACGAAGCATCTGTACTGGATCGCGCTCGCCTACGCCGCGGCGGTCTTCGCGATCGTGCGCTGGGCGATCACTCCTCACCGGGACACGTCTGGCAGGCGATCCGTGAGAACGAGCTGCGCGTCCAGGTGCTCGGCTTGAAGCCGTACACCTACAAGCTCATGTCATACGTGCTCGCCTCGTTCCTCGCGACCGTCGGTGGCATCGTCTACCTGCTCTTGCTCGGTGGCGCGAACACCGACGTGACCACGGCGAGCTTCACGCTGACACTGTTGCTCATGGTCGTGATCGGCGGGACGGGGTCGCGCTGGGGCGCGATGATCGGCGGCATCCTCTACACCTATGCAAATCACCGGCTCGGCGATCTCTCCTCGTCGCACGCAGTGTCGACGCTGCCCTCGGTCATACGGACACCGCTGCAGCAGCCGCTCTTCGTGCTCGGGGTGCTGTTCATTCTCGTCGTGTTCTTCGTTCCAGGTGGTTTGACGCGGATCGGACAGGTGGGTGTCCGGCTCGACAAGATCCTGCGCCGGCCCGCGACTCAGGAGGAGGCTGCATGAAGATCAAGTGGGAATCGGTGGGCGCGGGCTCGCCGCTGCTCCTGATCCAGGGGCTCGGCTACGGCCGCTGGGGCTGGGAGCCGATCCTGCCCGGCCTCGCCGCGCGCCACCGGGTCGTCTCGTTCGACAACCGCGGCATCGGCGAGTCCGACAAACCGGCAGGGCCGTACACGGCCGCGCAGATGGCCGAAGATGCGCGGCAGGTTCTCGACGAAGCCGGTATCGATCGCGCGCACGTGCTCGGGGCGAGCCTGGGCGGCATGATCGCGCAGGAGCTCGCCGTTGCCGCGCCCGAGCGGGTCGACAGGCTCGTGCTCTGCTGCACGACGCCGGGCGGCCCTGCGACCGTGCCGATGCCCGAGGTGACTATGCGATTGTTCGCGGAGGCACCGTCCCTCGCGCCCGAGGTGGCGCTGCGGCGCTTCGTCGAGAACGCGCTCGGGGCGGATCCGCCGCCCGAGCTCGTCGACGAGCTGTTCGCGCGGAGGGTCGCGAATCCGCCCGATCCCGCCGGCTGGCAGGCTCAGGCGGCCGCAGGAATGGGGTTCGAGGGCGTCGAAGCGGAGATCGCCGCCCCGACCCTGATCCTCGGCGGCACCGCCGACAACGTCGTCGACCATCGCAACGCGCAGGTGCTCGCGGACCGGATCCCGGGTGCTCGTGTCGAGGTTCTCGAAGGCGCCGGGCACCTGTTCTTCTGGGAGCAGCCGGGCGAGTCGGTCAGGATCATCAACGAGTTCCTCGAATGAACGAGCACACGATCGACAAGATCATCCGCGACCGCGCCCGGATCACTCCGGGACGGATCGCGATCGACGAGCGCGGTCGCACGTGCGACCTACGCCGAGCTCGACGCGCGGTCCGATGAGCTTGCAAGCTGCCTTTCGCACGGCGATCGTGTCTCGACGCTCACGGGCAACTCCGGGGAACACGTCGCACTGATGTTCGCGTGCGCGAAGGCGGGTGCGATCCTGCATCCGATCTCGTGGCGGCTCGCCCCGGCGGAGATCGCGTTCCAGCTGGACGACGCCGAGCCGGCCGTGTTCCTGATCGAGGACGAGCACCGCGAGCTCGGTGAGGCCGCGCTCGTGCTCGCGAGGGTGACGCCGGCTCTGACACTCGAATCAGATTCGCGGGCCGAGCCCGATTCGAGTGCGTCGCCTGTCTCCGATGATGACCCGCTCCTCCTCATCTACACCTCGGGAACGACCGGGAAGCCCAAGGGCGCGCTGCTCACGCAGTCGAACTGCTTCTGGACCAACCTCTCCTTCGACTTGGCGACCGGGATCGGTCCCGACGACGTCATCCTGCAGGTGCTGCCTCAGTTCCACTGCGGTGGGTGGAACGTGCAGTCGATTCTCGCGTGGTGGAAAGGCGCCAAGATCGTGCTCGAGCGCGGCTTCGACCCGTTGCGCGCGCTCGAGTTGATCGAGCAAGAGCGGATCACCTCACTGATGGGCGTGCCGGCGAACTATCTCTTCATGTCACAGGAGCCGCGGTTCGCCGAGGCGGACCTGAGCTCGCTCAGGCTCGTCGTCGTCGGTGGTGCGCCGATGCCCGTGGCGCTGCTCGACGTGTGGGCCGCGCGTGGGATCGAGATCGTGCAGGGCTACGGGCTCACCGAGGCAGCGCCGAACGTCCTCTGCCTGCCTCCGGAGGACGCGCGACGCAAGGCGGGCTACGCGGGCAAGCCGTATCCCTACGTCGCGTGCGACCTGTCTGCGGAAGGCGAGCTGCTCGTGCGCGGGCCGAACGTCTTTCCCGGCTACTGGCGCAACGAGGAAGCGACTGCGAACGCGTTCCGCGACGGCTGGCTGCTGACGGGCGACATGGCCGAACGGGATGACGAGGGCAACTACCGCATTCGCGGCCGGCTCAAGGACATGGTCGTGTCCGGCGGCGAGAACATCTACCCGGCCGAGATCGAAGCCGTGCTGCACGAGCATCCTGCGGTTGCTGACGCCGCGGTGGTCGGGGTCGCCGACGAGACGTGGGGCGAGGTCTGCGCCGCCTTCGTCGTCGCTTCCGCTCCGGTCTCCGAGGGCGAACTGCGGACGCACTGCCTCGCCCAGCTCGCGCGCTTCAAGGTGCCCAAGTCGTTCACGTTCGTCGACGAGTTGCCGCGCAACTCGATGGGCAAGCTCCAGAAGTCGGACTTGAAGGTGGTCGCGTGACGGACGCCATCACCAACGTCGACGGCCGGCCGCTCTCCAAGCGCGGACTGGATACTCGCCGTCGGCTGCTCGACGCAGCCGAGCAGGTCTTCGGTGAGCTCGGCTACCACGACGCGTCGATCGTGAAGCTCGCCGACGTGGCCGGCGTCGGGGCCGGCACGTTCTACCTCTACTTCGATTCGAAGAAGGCGATCTTCGTCGAGCTGATGCGCGACCTGAACCGCCGCATTCGTCATGCGATGAGCGAGGGTGCTGCGCTCGGCACCACGCGCATCGAGTCGGAGATCCTCGGCTTCCACGCGTACTTCCGGTTCACCTCCGAGCATCCAGCGCTCTACCGGATCATCCGCCAGTCCGAGTTCGTGGCCCCGGAGATGCTCCGCTACCACTACGACCGCGTCGCCGAGGGCTACGTGACGGCGCTCGAGAAGGCGACGGAGTCGGGGGAGATCGGAGCGATCGACGCCGAGGTCACGGCCTACGCCTTGATGGGGCTCGGCGAGCTGGTCGGCATGCGCTGGATCCTCTGGGGTGACGGCGGCTCGCTCCCGCGACGCGTGTCGGACGAACTGGAGCGGATCATCCGTTGCATTCTCGAGGCCAAGGCGCCGGAGCGGGAATGAGGCGCGTCGGCCTGCTTGCGACCGCTTCGTACCTGCCGGAGCGGTGGATGACCGCTGCGGAGGTTGCCGAGCGTTCCGGCATCCCGGAATCGGTGATCGTGGAGAAGTTCGGTCTGCGCGGCAAGCACATTGCGGCGGCCGACGAGCACGTCAGCGATCTCTCCGTGCGGGCGATCGAGCGGCTCCTCGACGAGACGGGCTTCGATCCGAAGCAGATCGACGTCGTCATGTACTACGGCTCGATGTGGCGGGACTATTCGGTGTGGCAGGCGGCGCCGCATATCGCGTATCGCGTCGGCGCGACGAACGCCTTCGCGATGGAGTACGACAACGTCTCTCACGGCACGCCCATCGCTCTCCGCGTCGCCCGCGACCTTCTTCGAGCAGAGGCCGAGCTCGAGAACGTGCTCGTCGTCGCTGCCTGCCGCGAGTCGTACCTGCTCGACTACGGAAACGCCAAGTCGCGCTTCATGTTCAACTTCGGCGACGGCGCCGTCGCCGGCCTGCTCGTCGGCGACAGCGAGCACAACGAGGTGTTGGGCTCGCACGCGATCACCAACGGTGCGTACTCGCTGCAGGTGAAGATCGGGGGCGGCGGCTCGGTCGAACCGGACGGGTACGGGTTCCTCGAGGTGCAGGATCCCGCGGAGATGAAGGACGGGCTCGACCAGGAGTCTCTGCCGAACTTCGTCGCCGCCGCGCGCGGCGCCGCCGAGCGTTCCGGGCTCACGCTCGCGGAGCTCGCGTTCGTCTGTCCGCTCCACACCAAACGGTCCATGTTCAAGGCGTTGCTGTCGGAGCTCGGAATGCGCGAAGATCAGGCGGTGTACCTCGACGACACCGGCCACATGAGCGGCGTCGACCCGCTGCTCGGCCTCGACCGGGCGGTGCGGGACGGTCGCGTGCAAGACGGCGACGCGGTGCTGCTGCTGTCGGCCGGCACCGGCTACACCTGGGCGGCAACCGTGGTCCGCTGGGGCGCGGCGGTATGAAGACCGGCGACGTGTTCGGCCCGTCCAGCTGGATCGAACTGCCACAGGAGAAGATCGACGCGTTCGCGGAGGCAACGGGGGACCACCAGTGGATCCACGTCGATCCCGAGCGCGCCAAGGACGGGCCGTTCGGAACGACGATCGGTCACGGTTACCTCACGCTCTCGCTGATCCCGGTGATGTCGTACGAGGTCGTTCCACGCCAAGGACGCATGGGCATCAACTATGGGCTCAATCGTGTCCGGTTCCCGTCGCCCGGTCCCGGTCGGCTCACGCCTCCGCGGCACCTTCGAAGTCCTGCAGGTCGAGGAGCTCGAGGGCGGCGGCCAGGTGACGATGACCGCGCTCGTCGAGCGGGAGGGCGGCGAGAAGCCGGTCTGCGTCGCGGAGGTCGTCTTCCGCCACTACACGTGAGGGTTGCCCTCGTGACGGGCGCGAGGGGCGGGATCGGCGCCGCGATCGTCATGCGGCTCGAGGCGGACGGGTGGGCGGTGCACGCGGTCGACGTCGACGACGGCGATTTGACGACCCGGGATGGGAACAAGCAGGTCGTGGCTGCAACGATCGAGCGCTTCGGCCGGCTCGACGCGCTCGTCCCGAACGCAGGCTTTCAACACGTTGCACCGATTCGGGACTTCCCGGAGGAGCAGTGGGACAAGCTGATTGCGCTGCTCCTGACCTCGCCGTTCCTGCTCGCGCGCTACGCCTGGGACGCGCTCGCGGCCTCGGGCGACGGGCGCATTTGCGTGATCGCATCCGCACACGCGCTGGCGTCCTCTCCGTTCAAGGCCGGCTATGTCTCGGCGAAGCACGGGGTGATCGGCCTCGTGAAGACGCTCGCGCTCGAAGGCGCCGGCGTGGGAATCAGTGCGACCGCCGTCTGTCCCGCCTACGTCCGGACGCCGCTCGTCGCGGCGCAGATCGCCGACCAGGCTCGAGCGCACGACCTCGACGAGGAGCGCGTGCTGGAGGAGGTGCTCCTCGAACGGCAGGCGGTGAAGCGGCTGCTCGAGCCGGCGGAGGTCGCAGACGTGGTCGCGTTCCTGCTCGGCCCTGGCGGGGCGCGGCATCACGGGCGTCCCGGTGCCGATCGACCTCGGCTGGACGGCACGCTAGGAGCCGGGGCGATGAGGACGGCCGACGGGCCGCGGCCGGGGGTCGTCGTTCACTGGGGTGCGGCAGCGCTGATGGTTCTCGTGCTGGGCTGCGGCTGTGGGACCTCGAGGCCACGGGTGCACGCGGCGGATGCACCGATCAAGCGAGACCTGCTCCGCGGTGTCGACGAGATTCGGTCGACCATCGACCGAAAGAGGCTCCATGCTCAGCTGGGCGACATTGTCGAGAGTCTTCGCGGTGAGCATGGGTCCACCGCGGAGGTCGAACGCGCGAGAGAGGTTGCCCTCGTGGGCTTCGCGCTGACTCGGAAGGGGGTCAGGAGCCAGATCGACTTCAGCGAGAACGACCGGGGGGAGGTCGCGGCGGCGACGCGGGATGCACGACGGGCCGACCGGTACCTGAGCCGAGGTGCAGATCGGATTCGAACGGCCGGACTGGCGTTCGGTATTCAGATCGGCGAGCTCGACGGGTACTGACGCGGCACGTTGGTTCGGCCGCAGCTAGTCGAGCTCGTGGTCGCGCTCGCAGTAGTCGGGGCACGTGCACTCGGCGCGTTCCCACTGGGGCGTCGGTGCAGGCTCGGCAGTGACGTCTTCGGCAAGCTGGGAGGTGGCTTCTGTCATCTCCAAGGTCTCCTCTCGGATCCAGGACAGTCTGCAGTTGGGATCCAGAATACGCATAAGAACGAGCGGTTATCGCCGATTGACAGCTGATATTGTTCAATCTAGGATCCAGAATCCATCAGCAGTCAGGGAGGGCGCGCTCGTGAACATCGAAGCTTCGGATCCAAGAACAGACATCCCAGCCTGGAAGCCCAGTGGTCGCAAGACGAGCGTTGGGCCGGGATCAGCCGCAGCTACGGCGCCGACGACGTGGTGCGCCTGCGCGGCTCGGTCGTCCCCGAGTGCACGCTCGGCCGCCTCGGGGCGGAGCGGCTCTGGAGGCTGCTCACGGGGGAGGGGCACGTGAACGCCCTCGGCGCGCTCACGGGCGGCCAGGCGGTGCAGATGATCAAGGCCGGCCTGCAGGCGATCTACCTGTCGGGTTGGCAGGTGGCCGCCGACGCGAACCTCGCAGGCTCGACCTACCCCGACCAGAGCCTCTATCCGGCGAACTCGGTGCCGCAGGTCGTTCGGCGCTTGAACAACGCACTGTTGCGCGCGGATCAGATCGACTGGTCGGAGGGCCACAACGGCACGGAGTGGCTGGCTCCGATCGTCGCTGATGCAGAAGCAGGCTTCGGCGGCGCGCTCAACGCCTACGAGTTGATGCGGGGGATGATCGAGGCCGGAGCCGCCGGCGTGCACTTCGAGGACCAGCTCGC
The DNA here is from genome assembly GCA_963823265.1 of uncultured Thermoleophilia bacterium. GTDB lineage: Bacteria > Actinomycetota > Thermoleophilia > Gaiellales > Gaiellaceae > PALSA-600. Next base: position 125,240 of record CAWGLA010000005.1, on the reverse strand, counting down.
GGCCGAAAAGAAGTGCGGCCATCTCGGCGGGAAGGTGCTTGTCCCGACGTCGCAGTTCATCCGCACGCTGACCGCTGCGCGGCTTGCAGCAGACGTGCTCAACGTGCCGACGGTGCTCGTCGCGCGCACGGATGCGCTCAGCGCCACGCTGCTCACCTCGGACATCGACGAACAGGACGCGCTCATTCGTGACGGGCGAGCGCACGAGCGAAGGCTTCTTCCACGTCACCGACGGCCTCGAGGCCGCGATCGCGCGGTCGCTCGCGTATGCGCCGTACGCCGACGTCCTCTGGTTCGAGACATCGACACCCGATCTCGGTGAGGCACGTGAGTTCGCTCAGGCGATCCATGAACGCCATCCACGCAAGCTCCTCGCCTACAACTGCTCGCCGTCGTTCAACTGGCGCAAGGCTCTCTCCGACGAGGAGATCGCCGGCTTCCAGCAGCAGCTCGGAGAGTGGGGCTATCGCTTCCAGTTCATCACCCTCGCCGGTTTCCACTCGCTGAACGCCGGCATGTTCGAGCTCGCCCGCGGCTATCGCGACCGCGGGATGAGCGCCTATGTCGACCTGCAGGAGCGCGAGTTCGCCCTCGAGCCGGACGGCTACACCGCCACCAGGCACCAGCGTGAAGTCGGTGCGGGATACTTCGACCGGGTGATGCAGGCAGTGTCGAAGGACTCGTCCACGTTGGCGCTCCACGGATCGACGGAGGAAGCGCAATTCGCGACTGAAGTAAGACGTGCTTTCGCCGGAGGCGCTCGCGTTCGTCGAGCGTCTCCACCGCGAGTTGAATCCCGAGCGCGAGCGCCTGCTCGCGATGCGGGAGGCGCGGCGGGGGAGCAGCCGCAGTTCGTGCGGGCACCGGAGGACTTCACGGTCTCGCCGGCGCCTGCCGACCTGCAGGACCGCCGGGTCGAGATCACCGGCCCGGTCGAGCGCAAGATGATGATCAACGCGCTGAACTCGGGCGCCAAGGTGTTCATGGCGGACTTCGAGGACGCCAACTCGCCGACCTGGGACAACGTGCGCGACGGGCAGCGCAACGTGCACGACGCGGTGCGGCGGACGATCGAGCTCGACACCGGCGAGAAGAGCTACCGCCTGAACGACGACACGGCGACGCTGCTCATTCGCCCGCGCGGCTGGCATCTCGTCGAGCGCCACCACGAGGTCGACGGCGCGCCGATCAGCGGCTCGCTGTTCGACTTCGGTCTCGTCGTCTTCAACAACGCGCGCGAGCAGCTCGACCGGGGGACCGGCCCGTACTTCTACCTCCCGAAGCTCGAGTCGCACGAGGAGGCGCGGCTGTGGGCCACAGGCGTTCGCGCTGGCCGAGGAGGAACTCGGGCTGCCGCACGGCTCGATCAAGTGCACCGTGCTGATCGAGACGATCCTGGCCGCCTACGAGATGGACGCGATCCTCTACGAGCTGCGCGACCATTCGTGCGCGCTCAACGCGGGACGGTGGGATTACATCTTCAGCTGCATCAAGAGGATGGGCGCCGTGCTTCCCGACCGCGCCCAGGTGACGATGACCGTGCCGTTCATGCGCGCCTACTCGGAGCTGCTCGTCAAGACGTGCCACGACCGGGAGGCGCATGCGATCGGAGGCATGGCGGCCTTCATCCCCTCGCGGCGCGACCCGGACGTGAACGCGGTCGCGCTCGCGAAGGTGACCGAGGACAAGCGCCGTGAGGCGGGAGCCGGATTCGACGGCACCTGGGTGGCGCATCCCGACCTCGTGCCAGTGGCGATGGCGGAGTTCGATGCAGTGCTCGGCGAGCGACCGAATCAGGTCGAGCGCAAGCGCGACGACGTTCAGGTCACCGCAGGCGGAGCTCGTCGACTTCGAGATCCCCGGCGCCGCGATCACCGACGAGGGCCTGCGCGTGAACGTCAGCGTCGGCGTCCGCTACGTCGACGCCTGGCTGCAGGGCGTCGGCGCCGCCGCGATCGACAACCTGATGGAGGACGCCGCGACGGCCGAGATCTCGCGCGCCCAGGTCTGGTCGTGGGTGCAGGCGGGACGTTTCGACGAGGCGCGGGTTCGCGAGGAGATCGCCGTCGTCGATGCCTCCGACGCTGCGAAGGAGGTGTTCGCGGACGTCGCGCTCTCGATTCCGTTGCAGGACTTCCTGACCGTCTCGGCGTACGATTTGCTCAGATGACCCTTGAATCCACCAAGGCGGACGACATCGCGGTCGTGATCGAGGAGGCGATCGTCTCCGGCGAGCTTGCGCCCGGCTCGGTGCTCCGCCAGGAGCAGCTGTCCGAGCGCTTCGGCGTCTCGCGGACTCCGGTCCGCGAGGCGCTGCGGCGGCTCGCGGCGCTGGGGCTCGTCTCGTTCGAGCCGAACAAGGGCGTCCGCGTGCGCACGCTGTCCCACGACGACCTCCGCGAGGCGTTTCTGGTTCGCGCCGAACTGGAGGCGCTCGTCACCGAGATCGCCGCACGGAAGTGGACGCCCGAAGCGATGGCAGAGCTCGAGGAGTGCGAAAAGCGGTTCGCTCGCCTGACGAAGGAAGTCCGCTCGCACGAGCCCGGCGGTGAGCGCCGCTCGCTGATGGCGGACTGGATGCGCGCCAACCACGCGTTCCACGACGTCATCTACCGGGTGGCGGACGTGCCGTTCATCGAGTCCGTGGCGAAGAGCGCGCGGCGCACCTTTTCGGGGCCGACCGTCTGGGCGCCGGTGGACGAGGAGCTCGAGCGTCTCTACGAGCGCAACCAGGCGGAACATCGCGCGATCCGGCAGGCACTCGCCGCAGGCTCCGTCGCCGGGGCGAGGGTGCTCGCGCACGAGCACGTCATGCACTCCTTCGAGCTGCTGACGACGATCCTGGATCACGTCGGCGCCGACTGGGCTCGAACCTGAGCTTTACGACCCGTCCCGAGCTGCGCGGGACGTTCGGCGCTGTTGCGTCGACACACTGGCTCGCGACGCAGACCGGGATGGCGGTGCTCGAGCGGGGCGGGAACGCGTTCGACGCGGCCTGCGCGGCGGGCTTCGTCCTCCAGGTGGTCGAGCCGCATCTGAACGGGCCGGGCGGCGATCTCCCGGCCGTCTTCTGGCCGGCCGAGTCCGGCAAGCCGCTCGTCCTCTGCGCGCAGGGGGTCTCACCGGCAGCGGCGACGATCGAGGCGTTTCGCTCGCGCGGGCATGTCCTGGTGCCCGGGACCGGTGTCGAAGCGGCGTGTGTGCCCGGCTCGTTCGGGGGCTGGCTGCTGCTGCTCGAGCAGTTCGGGACGTGGTCGTTCGACGAGGTGCTCGCGTACGCGATCGGCTATGCCGAGCAGGGCTACCCGGTGGTGCCGGGAATCACGGCGACGATCGAGCGCGCCGAGCCGCTCTTGCGCGGGTGGGCCGGATCTGCCGACCTGTACCTGCCGGCGCCCGACCCGGGGCGACGTTTCGCAACCCCCGGCTCGCCGCGACCTGGCGTCGCCTGCTCGACGAATCCGACGGGACGGTCGAGAGCGCGCGGCGCGTCTACTACGAGGGTTTCGTCGCCGAGGAGATCGACCGCTTCTCGCAGGAGGAGGGCGGCTTCCTGAGCGGGGCGGACATGGCCGCGTGGCGCGCGACGATCGAGCCGCCGGCGACCGTCGACTACCGCGGCCTGACCGTCTGCAAGACGGCGGCGTGGGGGCAAGGCCCCGTCGCGCTGCAGCAGCTGCGCCTGCTCGAGGGCTTCGACGTCGCATCGCTCGGCGAGGCGGAGCTCGTGCATGTCGTGACCGAGGCCGCGAAGTTGGCTTTTGCAGACAGGGACGCGAACTACGGTGATGTAGATGTACAGCTACATCACTTGCTCTCGAGCGAGTACGCCGACGACCGCCGTGCCCTGATCGGCGAGGAGGCGAGCGCGGAGCTCCGACCCGGCCTCGGGCGGCTGCCGCAGTTCGGAGCGAGCACCAGTCCGTCACTCGGCTCGGGAGAGCCGACGCGTGGGGACACCGTCCACCTCGACGTCGCCGACCGCTTCGGGAACCTGCTCTCGGCGACCCCGAGCGGCGGCTGGCTGCAGAGCTCGCCGACGATCCCCGAGCTCGGCTGGCCGCTCGGCACCCGGGCGCAGATGTTCTGGCTCGAGGAGGGCCTGCCGTCGTCGCTCGCGCCCCGCAAGCGCCCGCGCACGACGCTCTCGCCCGGACTGGTGCTCCGCGACGGCGAGCCGTGGCTTGCCTACGGGACTCCGGGCGGCGACCAGCAGGAGCAATGGGCGCTGCACGTCCTCCTGCGCCATGTCGACCGCGGGCTCGACCTGCAGCAGGCGATCGACGCCCCCGAGTGGCACACCGACCATCTGATCTCGTCGTTCTACCCGCGTGGTTTCGAGCCCCGTTCGCTCGAGATCGAGTCGCGGTTCGGAGCCGCGACGATCGACGACCTCCGCCGCCGCGGCCACGACGTCACCGTGGCCGGTCCGTGGTCGCTCGGACGGGTCAGCGCTGTCGCGCGCGAGGGCGATCAGCTGCACGCCGCCGCAAACGCGCGGGGCATGCAGGGCTATGCCGTCGCGCGGTAGTCATGACTCAGCCCGGATCGGCACGCATAGTCGCTGCCTGACCTGATCCCTGCACGCGTAGCATGGGCCGCCCATGAATGGTGACGGCACAGTCGAGATGCAGCCCAGATACGAGCCTCGGGGCGTCGAGGAGCGCTGGCAACGGACGTGGGAGGCCGAGGGCCTCTACAACGCGGACCCGGATGACTCGCGTCCGTCCTTCGCGATCGCGCATCCGCCACCGAACGTGACGGGGGACCTGCACCTCGGGCATGCACTGCAGCTGTCGCTGGCCGACACGATCGTCCGCACCAAGCGGATGCAGGGCTTCAACGTCCTCTTCCAGCCGGGTTACGACCACGCGGGGATCTCGACGCAGAACGCCGTCGAGAAGCACCTGGCGCTCGAAGGCAAGACCCGGCACGACCTCGGGCGGGAGGCGTTCGAAGCGCGGGTCTGGGAATGGCTACGCGAGTACGGCGGCAAGATCATGCTCCAGTTCCGCCGCATCGGCGCGTCGCTCGACTACCGCCGCGAGCGCTTCACGATGGACGACGCCTACGTCCGGGCGGTGATGCGCTTCTTCGTACATCTCTGGAACAAGGGCTGGATCTACCGTGCGAACCGGATCGGGAACTGGTGCCCATACCACTTGACCTCCCTCTCCGACCTCGAGCTCGCGCACGAGGACGTCGACGACGCGCTGACGTACGTCCGCTACCCGTTCGCCGACGGGGACGGGCACATCACGATCGCGACGGTCCGTCCGCCGACGATCCTGGGCGACGTGGCCATCGCGGTCCATCCCGACGACGAGCGCTACCGGGACTCGATCGGCCGTCAGGTCGTCGTGCCGTGGGTCGAGCGTCACGTTCCGGTGATCGCCGACGAGCGCGTCGAGCGCGACTTCGGAACGGGAGCACTCAAGGTCACGCCGGCACACGACCCGACGGACTACGAGATCGGTCTCGACCACGACCTTCCCGAGCTGACTGTGATCGGCCCGGACGGACGGATGAACGACGCGGCCGGTGAGCTCGCCGGGCTGACACAGGATGAGGCGGAGGAGCGCATCCTCGCCTGGCTCCGCGACCGCGACCAGATCGAGAAGCGCGAGTCGTACCGGCACACGGTTGCGCTCTGCGATCGCTGCAAGACGCGCATCGAGCCTCGGATCTCGCTGCAGTGGTGGTGCTCGATGGCGGAGCTGAAGCAGCCCGCACTGGAAGCCCTGCGCTCGGGCCGAGTGCGCTTCCATCCCGAGTCGCAGCATCGCTTCGCGATCGCCTCGCTCGAGGAGGCGCCCGACTGGAACATCTCACGGCAGATCTGGTGGGGGCACCAACTGCCGCTCTGGGAGTGTCCCGACGGGCATGTGCATCGTCCAGGAGACCGAGCCGGACGCCTGTCGCGAGTGCGGGTCCGCCGACCTGACGCGTTCGACCGACGTGCTCGACACGTGGTTCAGCTCGGCGCTGTGGCCGTTCGCCACTCTGGGGTGGCCGGACGACACCGAAGACCTGCGCACCTTCTACCCGGGCGACATGAACACGACCGCGCGCGACATCATCCGCCTCTGGGAGAACCGGATGATCTTTGCAGGCCTCGAGATGATGGGGGAGATCCCGTTCAGCGACGTCGTCATCCACTCGACGGTGCACGCCCCGACCGGCGGTCGAATGTCGAAGAGCCTCGGTACCGGGATGAACCCACTCGCGCAGATCGATGCGCACGGTGCGGATGCGACGCGGTACGGGCTGATGAAGATGGCGTCGTCGCAGGACGTGCGCTTCTCGGAGGGCGCGATCGAGGAGGGCCGCAAGCTCGCGAACAAGCTTTGGAACGTCGCGCGGCTGATCCTCCAAGCCGGCGAGGGCGCCGCGCCCGACGAACGTCCGCGCGCGCTCGAGGAGCGCTGGATGCTCGCTCGCCTCTCGCAGTCCCAACGTGCTGCGGAGCGCTACCTCGGCGAGTTCGACTTCTCGCACCTCGTCGACGAGCTCTATCACCTGACCTTCGACGATTTCTGCGACTGGTACGCCGAGGCGGTCAAGCAACGCCTCTACGACGGTGACGCGGATGCGCGTGCGACCGCCACGGCAGCCCTGGAGCGCCTCCTGAAGCTGCTGCACCCGGTCATGCCGCACGTCACCGAGGAGATCTGGTCGAGCCTGCCCAACCGGGAGACGCGGTTGATCGTCGCGCCGTGGCCCGAGGCCGGTGACGAGTCGCAGGCGGGTGCTCTGGAGCGCGTCCAGGACCTCGCGCAGATGTTCCGCCGCTCCGGCGTCGCGCCGTCGCTGGAAGGGGAGGAGCAGCGCATCTTCGCTGCGGTGGTCAAGCCCGAGCGCGCGAAGACCAACGGGAACGCCGACGCGGAACGCGAGCGGCTGCGCAAGGAGATCACCCGCGCAGAGCGGCAACTCGCGAACGAACGCTTCGTGCAGAACGCTCCGGCCGACGTCGTTGCGGCCGAGCGCGAGAAGCTCGAGCGCTACCGGCGCGAGCTCGATGCAATCGGCGACTGACTGGCTCGAGACGCTCAGTCCCTGGCCGACGGACGGCTTCGGCACCGAGCGTATGACCGAGCTCCTCGTGCGACTGGGCAACCCGCAGCGAAGCTTCCGCTCGGTGCACGTCGTCGGGACGAAGGGCAAGTCGACTGCCGCTCGCCGGATCGCCGCGACGATCGGAGGACTCGCGTACACCTCGCCTCACGTCTCGGGGTGGCATGAGCGCCTGCAGACCGACCGCGCGGGTTTCGAGCGGGCCGTCGCCCGGGTGCGCTCCGCTGCACGGGCGGTTGGAGCCACGCAGTTCGAGGTCGTCACCGCAGCCGCATTTGCGGACTTCGAGGCGCGTGGAGCCCGGTCGGCAGCGATCGAGGCCGGGCTCGGGGGCCGCCACGACGCGACGAACGTGATCGACGCGCCCGTCGTACTGCTGACGAACGTCGCGCTCGAGCACACCGACGTGCTCGGCGAGACCCGCGAGGAGATTGCGGCGGAGAAGCTGGCGGTCGCGCGGCCCGGCGCAACAGTGGTGCTGCCGGACGACGAGTTCGCCGCCCTCGCCGAGGGGCGCGAGGTACTGATCGGAGACGCCCGAGTAGCTGCCGAGGTCTTCCTCGGCAGGCCGGTCGACGGGCTCGCCGAGGCGACGCTCCCGGGCCGCCTCGAGCTGCGCGGCGACGAGGTCCGGGACGGCGCGCACACGCCGGAGGCCGTCGACTGGCTGCTCGAGCGCCTGCCGGAGCCCGGCGACTACGTCGTGGTGGCCTCGATCCTCCGCGACAAGGATGCCGACGGGATCCTCGAGCGGCTGGCGCGGGCAGGCCGGATCCTCGTCGCCACGCGTTCCTCGAACGACCGCTCGCTGGACGCGGCGGAGGTCGCTGCGCGGGCGCGACCCTGGTTTCCGACCGTCGAGATCGTCGACGATCCGCTCGACGCTCTTCGGCTCGCGCGGGCTCTCGGCCGGCGTGTTCTGGTCACCGGTTCGCTCTACCTGCTTGCCGACCTGACCGCTGACGAGTGAAATGCATACGATGTCGCGCTCCGGTGAACGAATCAGCGTCCTTCTGTTCGCCCTCTTTCTCCTGGCGCTTTTCGTCGGGCTGGCGTTCGCCGCGGGCTACGGGCTAGGCAGGATCCTGCTGTGATCGCGGCGAGCTTCGGCAGCGTGCACGACTTCTTCCACTCGTCGACGTGGTACGTCATGCGCAACCTGGCCGGGTTCTTCGTGGTCGTCTTCTGGATCGCGACCATCTACTGGGTGCACAAGGACGCGAAGCGGCGGATCGAGGATCCACTGCTCGTCTGGGTCTCCACGCTGCTCGGCGTGATCCCGTTCATCGGCCCGCTCATCTACATGCTCTTCCGGCCGCCGGAGTACGTCGAGGACGTTCGTGAGCGGCAGCTCGAGATCAAGGCGATGGAGAAGCGCCTGGGCGGCGGCAACCTGCATTGCCCGGTCTGCCGCGCTGAGGTCGAAGAGGACTTCCTGATCTGCCCGGTCTGCACGACGAAGCTCCGCCAGGCCTGCGTCACGTGCCGCAGGCCGCTCGAGGCGCTCTGGCAGGTCTGCCCGTTCTGCGAGACGCCGATCGAGCCGGACGACACTGCGCTGCCGTTCACCGAGGCCCAGCGCCCGCCGCGGCGGCAGCGTTCTAGGTAACCTCCGCGGCCGCATGGCGCTCGAGCGCACACTCATTCTTGCGAAGCCCGACGCCGTCGAGCGAAACCTTGCGGGCGAGATCCTGGCGCGCTTCGAGCGCCGCGGGTTGAAGCTCCGCGCCGCACGGTTCGTGGCCGCCAGTCGCGACGTCGGCGAAACGCACTACGCCGAGCATCGCGAGAAGCCGTTCTTCGGCGAGCTCGTCGACTTCATCACCTCGGGCCCGACCCTCGCGTTCGTGCTCGAAGGCGAAGGCGCGATCGCGACGTGCCGCAGGACGATCGGCGCGACGAACCCGGCTGATGCCGACCCGGGCAGCCTCCGTGGCGAATTCGCGCTGGCAATGCCGAACAACCTCGTGCACGGGTCGGACTCGCCCGAGTCCGCGGAGCGCGAGATCGGGATCTGGTTCCCGGATGGACTGGCGTAGCGACGCTGCCAAGAACGCAGCGCTCTGGGCCCAGTCGAACGCCGAGTACACCGACGAGCACGCGGCCGCCAACTGGGCGCTCGACGAGATCTCCTGGGGCATCTGGGGAATCGACGAATCCGAGCTGAACGTCCTGGGTGACGTGAGCGGCCTCGACGTCGTGGAGCTGGGCTGCGGCACCGCGTACTTCTCGGCGTGGCTCGCCAAGCGGGGTGCGCGGCCGGTGGGTGTGGACGTCACGCCGGCGCAACTCGCGACGGCGCGCCGGATGATGGCGGAGACGGGGATCGAGTTCCCGCTGATCGAGGCGGACGCGGCGGTGACAGGCCTGCCCGATGCATCTGCCGACCTCGTCGTCTCGGAGTACGGCGCGTCGATCTGGGTCGACCCGTATCGCTGGATCCCCGAGGCCGCGCGGCTGTTGCGGGCGGGCGGCAGGCTGGCGTTCCTCCGCAACTCGACCCTCGTGATCCTCTGCTCCGACGACGAGGTGCCTGCGAAGGAGCACCTCGTCCATCCCCAGTTCGGCATGCACCGCTTCGAGTGGCCGGACGGCGGGGTCGAATTCCACCTTCCCCACGGCGAGTGGATCGAGGTGCTGCGCGCCAACGGCTTCGAGATCGAGCGGCTGGCCGAGATCCAGGCGCCCGCCCACGCCGAGACGCATCACTACTACTCCTACGTGACGGCCGAGTGGGCGAAGAAGTGGCCCTGTGAGGAGATCTGGGTCGCACGCAAGCGTTGATGGGCGAGACGCTCGTTCTCGCGTCGAGCTCGCCCCAGCGGCGCGCGATCCTCACGCAGCTCAGGATCCCCTTCGACGCCGTCGCGCCCGACTTCCACGAAGCGCCCGGCACGTCACCGCTCGAGCGCGCGGCCGGCAAGGCCCGCTCCGTCGACGGTGGCGAGCGACCCGTGCTCGGCGTCGATACCGAGGTGCTCCTCGACGGCAAACTGCTCGGCAAGGCGGCGAACGCGACCGAAGCCGAAGCGATGCTCGAGGCGCTCTCGGGGCGGACGCACGAGGTCTGCTCGGGCCTCTGCCTCCGTACGCCCGCCTGGGAGGAGCTGCACTTCGAATCGACGTTCGTCACGTTTCGCACGCTGACCCCGCGTGACCTGGCGCACTACCTCACAGCGGCCGAGTGGGAGGACCGTGCAGGCGCCTACGCGATCCAGGGGCTTGGTGCGAGCCTCGTGGAGCGGGTCGAAGGCGACTTCCTGAACGTGGTCGGCCTGCCCGGCGCGCTACTGGTGCGGCTACTTGGTTCACGGTTTCCGGGCGCCTACGGATTCGGCTGATGAAGGTCCACGTCGACGAGCTCGAGATCGACGAGCCACTCGTGCGTGCGCTGCTTGCCGAGCAGTTCCCACAGTGGGCAGAGTTGCCGCTCGAGCGCGCCGGCGACGGGACGGTCAACGTGATCTACCGCCTCGGCGACGATCTCTCGGTACGGTTGCCGCGGCGAAACGGGCCGACGACCGAGGACGACCTGGAGCTCCGTTGGCTGCCGGTGCTCGCGCCCCACCTTCCCGTTGAGGTGCCGGGCGCGGTCGCGCGCGGTCGCCCTGCGGCGGGCTACCCGTGGTTCTGGTCGGTGCACACCTGGCTCGACGGTGAGCTCCCCGGGAGCCCGCTCCCGCTCGAGGATGTCGTGGCGTTCGTGCTCGCGCTGCAGCGGTTCGACTCGACGGACGGCCCCGAGCCGGCCGGCGGACGCGGCAAGCCGCTCGCGCGTCGCGATCGTTGGGTGCGCGAGGCGCTCGCGCACATCGACGCGCCGGGGGCCGTCGAGCTCTGGGAGGAGGCGATGGTCGCGCCTGAATGGGAGGCGCCGCCCGTGTGGATCCATTGCGACCTCGACCGGCGCAACGTGCTCGCCCGCGACGGTCGCCTCGCCGCCGTGCTCGACTGGGGCAGCGTCGGCATCGGCGACCCCGCCGTGGACGTTCAGGTCGCCTGGAAGCTCGTCTCACGCGAGGAGCGCTATCGCTTCCGCGAGCTACTCGACGTGGACGATGCGACCTGGCTCCGCGCGCAGGGCTGGTGCGTCTCGCAGGCCCTGATCGCACTCGGCTACTACACCCCCGAAAACAATCCAGCCATCCACGCCGAGGCGACACGCTGGTTGGCCGAAGTGCTCGCAGGCTAGAGTGCCCGCGGGTCGATGGGCATCTTCAGCTACCTCACAGGCTTCGGCGGTCGCGACATGGCGGTCGACCTCGGCACCGCGAACACGCTCGTCTATGTGCGCGGGCGCGGCATCGTCCTCTCGGAGCCCTCGGTCGTCGCGATCGACCAGCGCACCGGTGAGGTGCACGCGGTCGGGCTCGAGGCGAAGCGCATGCTCGGGCGCACGCCCGGGACGATCAGCGCGATCCGGCCGCTCAAGGACGGCGTGATCGCCGACTTCGACGTCACCGAGCAGATGCTCCGTCACTTCATCCAGAAGGTCCACCAGCACCGTTTCGCCCATCCGCGGGTAGTCGTCTGTGTGCCTTCGGGGGTGACGGGCGTCGAGAAGCGCGCGGTCGAAGAGGCAACGCTCTCGGCCGGCGCCCGCAAGGCGTATCTGATCGAGGAACCGATGGCTGCGGCGATCGGGGCCGGTCTGCCCGTCGCCGAGCCGACGGGGAACATGATCGTCGACATCGGCGGTGGCACGACCGAGGTCGCCGTCATCTCGCTCGGCGGGATCGTCGTCTCGCAGTCGCTGCGTGTCGGCGGTGACGAGATGGACGAGGCGATCATCAATCACATCAAGCGTGAGTACAAGCTCTTGATCGGCCAGCAGACGGCGGAGGAGATCAAGCTCGAAGTCGGCTCGGCGCATGCGATGAAGGAAGAGGTGCAGGCGGAGGTGCGGGGCCGAGACATGCTGAGCGGCCTCCCGAAGACCGTGATCCTCTCGAGCGAGGAAGTCCGTCACGCGCTCGAGGAGCCGGTCAACCAGATCATCGATGCGATCAAATCGACGCTCGACAAGACGCCGCCCGAGCTCGCCGCGGACATCATGGACCGCGGCATCGTGCTCGCCGGCGGGGGAGCGTTGCTGCAAGGCCTCGACGAGCGCCTGCGGCACGAGACGCACATGCCCGTCCATCTCGCCGAGTCGCCGCTCACCTGTGTTGCCGTCGGCTCGGGGCGCAGCCTCGAGGAGTTCGACGCGATCCACCGCAGCTCGCGCGCCCGCCCGCGCTCGCGCGGTCGCAACGGCCGCCGCTACTAGCCGGTCATGCAGGTTCGCGAGCTCGACGCGGCGAGCGCGGCCGACGAGGAGCTGCTTGCCCTGCATGCGCTCGAAGAAGCCTGCGGGCCGCCCGGTGAGCCCGTTCGGGCACCCGAGCGGTCGCTCGCCTTCTACCGCCACTGGCCGGCCGGTGCAGTACGGCGGCGCTGGCTGGCCGAGGACGGCGGCCAGCTCGCAGGGTCTGCCGCCCTGTTCGTTCACGGGCCCGCCTTCGTGTTCGTCGAGATCCTCGTGTACCCGGACCAGCGGCGGCGCGGCATCGGCTCGGCACTGCTCGAGACGGCCCGTGGTGCCGCGCGTGACGAGGGGATCCGGTCGTTCTTCGGCCATCACTGGGATGAGGCCGGCGCAGGGTTCGCGGCGCACATCGGCGCCAACGACGACCAGCGTGACGTTCGTGCCGTGCTCGATCTGCGCACTGCCCTGTTGCCGGCGCCTGCCGTTCCGGCGGGCTGGCGGCTGCTCTCGTGGGTCGGCCCCGCGCCGGACGAGCTGGTCGAGTCGTTCGCGGCTGCCCGCGACGCAATGAACGACGCGCCCGCGCCGGCAGGCGTCGAAGGTTGGACGACGACCGTCGAGGAGGTGCGTCGAATCGAGCAGACGGCAGCGGCGCGCGGCCGGGAGGTCCGCGTCACCGTCGCGCTCGACGACCACGGCCAGATCGGCGCGTTCACCGACCTGCGCGCGACCCCTGGGGACGCAGCGGCAGCGACAGACGACACCGCAGTCATCGCGCCGGCTCGCGGGATCGGTCTCGCGCGCGCCGTGAAGGTGGAGTCGCTACGGCGCCTCCGCGCTGAGCGGCCAGAGGTCGAAACGGTCTCGACGATGAACGCCGAGCACAACGTCGCGATGCGCCACATCAACACCCAGATCGGCTTCGTTCCCACCTCGACGCTGACGACGACCGTGCTCACTGTGTGATCGAGACGGCTTGACACCCAGCTAACGTAAGTCTATGCTTACGTAAGTCATGGCTTACGAAAGTGTCATGAACGCACTTGGTGATCCGACGCGGCGGGCGGTCTACGAGCGGTTGCGCTCCGGGCCGCGGTCGGTCGGCGAGATCGCCGCCGGGCTGCCGGTCTCGCGGCCCGCTGTGTCACAGCACCTGCGCGTCTTGAGGGAGGCCGGGCTCGTCGCCGAGCGCCGCGAGGGGACGAAGCGGATCTACGAGCTCGCCCCGCGCGGTCTCGCCGAGCTCCGCGCCTACTTCGAGCAGTTCTGGTCTCAGGCACTCGACGCCTACAAGACGGCGGCCGAGAGGAAGGAAGGTGACAGATGATGGTCGACGCCGAGGATCTGGTGATCCGCAAGGAGATCCATGTCAACGTGCCGGTCGAACGGGCGTTTGAGGTGTTCACGGCCGGTTTGCAGGAATGGTGGCCGATGGAGACGCATTCGCTGGCGAAGGGCACGATCGCGGTCGACTGGCGCGTCGGCGGCCTCGCCGTCGAGACGGCGGCCGGCGAGCGGTTCGAATGGGCCGACGTGCTCGAATACGACCCGCCCACCGCGTTCCGCCTGCGCTGGCGCGTCAATCCCGAAAAGCCGCCCACAGAGCTGAAAGTCGCGTTCTTCGCGGACGGCGACGGGACGAGGGTCGAGCTCACCCACGCGGGCTGGGAAAGCTTCGCCGAGGTCGCGGACGAGGAGCTCCAGGGCTACACGGTCGGCTGGGACGCGGTCCTCGCTTATTACGTGTCGCACGTCGACGATTGAGCGCCGCCGCAGCGCCGGGACTGCGATCCTCCCGGCGCTGCGGCTACGCTCCCCCGAGTGCCTCGCAACCGGACCGTCCGTCTTGCGGTCCTGGGCTCTTCGGTCCAGCGCGCCGCATCCTCCGGCTATCCCTCGAGTCGCTCCAGTGCCCTCCGGCGCCGGATCGTCGTGGGCGTCCTGGTGCTGCTCTCGCTCGTCCTGATCACGATCTCGTTCCGCTCCAGCGCGCTCGACGGTGTTCAGGGGACTGGAGCCAGCATCCTCCGCCCCTTCGAGGTGGCGGCCGACCGCGTGGCGCGGCCGTTTCGCGACACCGTCAGCTGGACGCGCGGGCTGATCGACGCGAAGTCCGAGAATCAGAAGCTCCGCAAACAGGTCGCGGACCTCCGCGAGCAGCTGATCCTCGACGAGGGGGCGGTGCAGGAGAACGTGCAGCTGAAGGCTGCCCTCAACTACCACGGCCCCGCGTCGATCGCGAACTTCCACCAGGTGCGTGCCGCCGTCGCGATCAACCCGCAAAACGCGATCGACCAGAGCGTCGAGATCGCAGCGGGGTCGCACGACGGGGTCCACGTCGGCAACGTCGTCGTCGCGAGCTCGGGAGGCCTCGTCGGTACCGTCGCGCGTGTCGCGGGAGGTGTTTCGCGAGTGACGCTGCTCACGGACGACCAGAGCGCCGCGACCGCGGCCGACCTCACCCACCCGAGCGCCGTCGGCGTGATCAAGCGGGGCGGCGGCGGCAGCGACGTGTTGATCCTCGATCGCGTGTCGAAGAACGAGAACGTCAACGTCGGCGACACGATCATCACAGCCGGAACGATCGGCGCAGGTTCGCTGCCGTCGATGTTCCCACACGGCATCCCGATCGGATCCGTCAAGAGCTGGAGCAACAACGACGTGAACGCCTTCAAGAACATCCAGGTCTCGCCACTGGTCGACTTCTCGTCGCTGCAGTCCGTGATCGTGCTCGTGCCGAATCGCTGATGGACGCTGTGAAAGCCGCACTCGTCCTGTTCGTGGCGGCGCTGCTGCAACTGTCGGTCCTGACCGACTACCGGCTCTTCCGCACCTCCAGCATCGTGGTCGTCGCCCTGCTCTCGATCGCGCTGCTGCGCGGGTCGGTCTTCGGGGCCGTCGCCGGGTTCATGACCGGGCTCCTCCTCGACACCGCAACGCTCGGCACGCTCGGGGTCACGTCGCTGCTGCTGACGGTCGGCGGCTTCTGGATCGGGCGCTACGGTGAGACGACCGCGCGCGACCGCTTCCACGCGCCGTTCCTCTCCGTCGCCGTCGTCACCGTCCTCTACGCCTTCGGCCAGGTGATCCTGCAATTCATGCTCGGGGAGCCCGCGCCGGCGGGGCTCGTCGCGAACGGACTGCCGCTCGCCCTGCTCGTGAACCTGCTGCTGACCCTGCCGGTCTACACCCTCATCCGGAAGCTGTTCCCGCCGCTCGAGCTCGGAGACCGCGTACGCGAGGTCCGGCTCCTTGGCTAGTGGAACCGTCGGCGGCCGCGGCCGCTTCCTGCCCGGCGACCCGCGGACCTCCGAGCCCTACCGGCTCACGCCTCAGACCGCGCTCCGCGTGGCGATCCTCGCGTTCCTGGCGCTCGGGATCTTCGCCGTTCTCTTCCTCCGCCTCTGGGCGCTGCAGGTGCTCTCCGGTGACCGCTATCTCGCACAGGCGAACGACAACCGCGTCCGGACGCTGCGACTCGAGGCGCCGC
The DNA here is from genome assembly GCA_963823265.1 of uncultured Thermoleophilia bacterium. Lineage (GTDB taxonomy): Bacteria > Actinomycetota > Thermoleophilia > Gaiellales > Gaiellaceae > PALSA-600. The sequence goes on along the minus strand of CAWGLA010000005.1, from coordinate 109,425 downwards.
GCGGGCCGATCCTCGATCGCAAGGGGCACATCCTCGTCGAGAACGTGCCGGGCACCCGGCTCGAGCTCTGGCCGGCCGATCTGCCGAAGACGTGGCGCGCGCAGCTGAAGGAGCTGCAAGCGATCTCCAAGGTGACGGGCACGGCCGTGTCCGGGATGGTCGCGCAGTTGAAGCAGCACGGCTCCGACCCGTTGACGCCGATCGTCATCCAGCGGGGGCTGCGGCAGGACCAGATCGACTACCTCGAGGAGCGCGCCGCCCAGTTCCCCGGTGTGCAGACGCAGGAGAGCTACCTGCGCAAGTACCCGTACCAGTCACTCGGCGCGCAGGTGCTCGGCTACGTCGGCCAGATCTCCGAGGAGGAGTACAAGCAGCGCAAGAAGGCGGGCTACCAGCCGACGGACTCGATCGGCCAGGCCGGCGTCGAGTCCGCCTACGACACGTATCTCCGCGGCAGGAACGGGACGGCACAGCTGACGGTCGACTCGCGTGGGCGCCCCAAGGGGCCGGCGACGCTCGTGGCGCAGCCGAGCCCCGGCGAGTCGCTCCGCCTGACGCTCGACATCGGCCTCCAGCGCGCCGCCGAGAAGGCACTGCGCTACGGCGTCAGCCTTGCGCACACCGGTCTCGAGGGCGCCCACGCCGACGGCGGCGCGATCGTCGCGCTGGACCCGCGCACCGGGGCGGTGCTCGCGATGGCGTCGTACCCGACCTACCAGCCGTCGATCTACGTGGGCCATCCCAACCGGAAGAAACTGGCGCCGGTGCTCGACCCGAAGATGGCGGCGCAGCTGAACCATCCCGGCATCAACCGGGCGATCGACGCGACCTATCCGCCCGGCTCGACGTTCAAGCCCGTCACGGCGCTCGCGGCGATGCAGGCGGGCCTCGTCCGTCCGTTCGACCAGATCCTCTGCTCGCCCGACTTCAAGGATCACGGCCAGACCTTCCACAACTGGACGCCGCTGATCGACCAGTACATCGATCTTCCGCAGGCGCTCGCAATGTCGTGCGACACCTATTTCTACGAGCTCGGAAAGCGCTTCTACAACCTCCCGTCGGACCAGGGCCACCAGTTGCAGGGATGGGCGAGCCGCTTCGGGCTCGGCGGCCTCACCGGCATCGACATCAGCCCCGAGGCCGGCGGACTGATCCCCACGCCCGAGTATCTGAAGAAGAGGTACCCCGCGAGCGAGGGGTACGGCGTCATCGACCGTACGTGGAAGCCGGGCTACTCGATCCAGATGGCGATCGGCCAGGGGCAGATCCTCGTGACGCCGCTGCAGATGACGCGTCTCTACGCGATGATCGCGAACGGCGGCAAGCTCGTGACGCCGCATCTGGCGGGGGACGTCGAATTGACCGGCCCGAACGGGCAGCCGGCGCGCGTCCTACGCCGCTTCGGCGCGCAGCCGGCCGAGCCGACCGGGGTCGACCCGACCGCGTTGCGTTACGTCCAGCAGGGGCTCGACGAGGCGACTCATTCGCCGTTCGGCACCAGCGTGGGCGTGTTCGGCAACTTCCCGATCAACATCGCGGGCAAGACCGGCAGCGCGGAGAAGAACGTGACCCTGCCGGGCGACATCTATCCGCAGAACCTGACGCAGTCGTGGTGGTGCGGTTACGGGCCGTACGACCAGCCCACGATCGCGGTCTGCGCCGTGATCGAGAACGGCGGCCACGGCGGCACGGCTGCCGCACCGGCGGCGCTCCGGGTCTTCGAGCAGTACTTCAAGAAGACCGCCACCACGACCCAGCACGCCTCGGACTGATGGCGATCGAGGCAGTCGACACCAGGGCGCGCGGACTGCGCAATCGACGCGAGACCGAGGCGCTCGGCCTCGGCGGCATGCTGCGGCGGCTCGACTGGGTGCTCATGTTCGCGCTCGCAGGTGTCGTCGGCTACGGGCTGTCTGCGATCGACGGGATCACCAAGCACGACGTCGGCGGGTCGGCGGCCTCGCGACAAGGCTTGTACGCCGCAGTCGGGGCCTTGCTCTTCGTCGTCGTGCTCCTGATCGATCCCGACACCTACCGGCGGTTCCGCCGGCCGATCTATTTCGGCACGCTGGGAGTGATGGTGTTCGTGCTCGCGGCGGGAGCCGCGACGCGGGGCTCGCACCGCTGGATCAACGTCGGCTTCTTCACCTTCCAGCCCTCCGAGTTCGGGAAGGTGCTCTTCGTGCTGGTCGTGGCGGGCTTTCTCGCCGACCGGGCGCGTTCGATCACTTCGGCTGCCACCGCGCTCGCCGCGATCGGATACGGCCTCGTGCCGATTGCGCTCATCTTCGTGCAGCCGGACATCGGCACCGCGCTCGTGTACATGGCGGCGCTTGCCGCCGTGCTGTTCATCGCCGGCGTGCGCTGGGCTCATCTCGCCGTCCTGGTCGCACTCACCGTCGCGGTCGCACTCGCCGTCCTCTGGCTGGCGCCGGCGGCCGGGGTGAACGTCCTGAAGCCCTACCAGGCAGCGCGTCTGACGGGGTTCACGCATCCGAGCACCGACCCCCAGGGCGCGACGTACAACCTACGCCAGTCGATCACCGCAGTCGGCGCCGGGGGACTGCGCGGCCGCGGCGTCCTCGGAGCGACACAGACGCGCCTGAACTATCTGCCCGAGCACGCGACCGACTTCGCGTTCGCCTCCCTCGCCGAAGAGCGGGGATTCTTCGGCGCGTCCATCCTGTTGCTGCTCTACCTGCTCGTCGTCTGGCGAGCCTTGAAGATCGTCGCGGGCGCCCGTGACCTCTACTGTGCAATCGTGGCGGGTGGACTCGCATTCATGTTCATGTTCCAGGTCTTCGTGAACAGCGCGATGACGATGGGGGTGGCGCCGATCACCGGCATTCCGCTGCCGTTCGTCTCGGTCGGGGGCTCGTCGATGATCACGAACTTCCTGGCGATCGGGATCCTGCAGGCGATCTACCTCCGACGTCCTGGAAGGCGGCGCGCGTGAAGAAACGCAAGCTGAAGCTCACTCCGTTGTCGATCCTCTCCCTCGTGCGCGAACTGCGTCGCGGCACCGGCGACCCGAGGCCGCTCGCGATCGCCGGTGCCCGCGAGCTCGTGCCGCTGCTGGCCCGTGAGCTGCGCGCGGGCGGTGACGCCGGCGCCGTCGTCGAGGGACACTTCGAGGATGCTGCGGTGCTGATCTGGATCGGAGCCACGGACGAGGATGCGTTGCGCGATGCGTCGCGTCGCGGCGTCCCGATCATCGCGGTCACCGAGGCGGAGACCGTCCCGTACGTGCTTGCGACGGACCTCGTGCGCGTGCCGCCCGGCGCGGGCTTCCCGGTCGAGGAGATCGCAGCCGCCGTCGCGCGGCGCCTCGGTGAGGACAGCACCTCGCTCGCCGCGCGTCTGCCGGCACTGCGGGGCGCGGTCTGCGAGGAGCTGATCCTGGCGTTCTCCAAGCGCAACGCGCTGATCGCCGCGGCGGTGTTCATCCCCGGCGTCGACATGCCGTTGCTGACGCTCAACCAGGTGCGGCTCGTCCTGCGGATCGGCCTGGCCCACGGCCAGGAGCTGGACAACGCGCGCGCGCTGGAGCTGCTCGGCGTCGTCGGGGCGGGGTTCGGGTTCCGGGCGGTTGCGCGCGAGCTGCTCGACGTCGTCCCCTTCGCCGGATGGGCGGTCAAGGGCGCGGTGGCGTACACGGGCACGCGGGCGGTCGGTGAGGCGGCGCTGCGCTACTTCGAGGCGCGCAGCCAGACCTGACGCCGGGAGGTGCCGTCCGGACCTGGTCCTAGGCTCTCTCCATCGAAACGGAGGTGACGCCCGCATGGCCCTGACCGGACACCAGGAGGCGCAAGAGCTACTGCTGATCGAGGAAGCGGACGCCTGGTTCGAGTACCTCGAGACGACGCGGGGCCAGTCGGCCGTGCGCTACGTCGAGGTCGAGCCCTGGGCCTGGGCCCGACTCGCTCAGCGTCTACGCGCCATCCGCACCCGCAGAGCGAAGCTCCGGCCGGCCGCCGAAGCAGCCTGACGAGCCACTGATACCCTGGGGGAAGGCCTATGCCAAGGCTTTTCCCAATCAACAGCGCCGCGCGCCCGTGTGACACGAGGCTGCGCGTGCGCTCCTCACAGGAGAGATCGTTTGCCACTGTCGTTTTTCCGACGCAAGAAGTCGGAGGACCAGGCGCCGCTCACGCGCGCCCCGGAACTTCCCCAAGTTGAACCGCTAACCGTCGAGACGCCCGCCGCACCGGCGGACACCGACGGACAATCGAGCACCACCCAACCGAAGAAGCGTCGCCGCGGCACGCGCGGAGGGCGCAATCGGAAGAAGAGCACGGCCGCAGGCGGCGGCGCGACGGCGGCCACGGCGGTTGCCGCAGCCACCCCCGCCGAGCCGAAGACCGAGCCGCGGAAGGCCGAGCGCAAGCCGCGCACCTCCACCCAGACCCGCAGGCGCACGCCGCCGAAGCGGGCGCCGCTCCCGAAGGCGAAGCGAGAGCTGCTCGTGTCCGTCGATGCGGGCGAGAAGCGTGTCGCCGTGCTCGAGGACGATCAGGTCGCCGAGGTCTACCTCGAGCGGCCGGAACGCCGATCGATCGCCGGCAACATCTATCTCGGCGTGGTCGACAACGTCCTGCCGGGGATGGAGGCCGCGTTCGTCGAGATCGGCCTCGAGAAGAACGGCTTCCTCTACGTCGACGAGATCGTCGGCCCGGAGCTCGAGGGACGAAAGGGCGCGCGCAAGATCCAGGATCTGATCCAGAGAGGCGAGAACGTCCTCGTCCAGGCGGTGAAGGACCCGATGAAGACGAAGGGCGCCCGGCTCACCACCGAGATCTCGCTTCCCGGCCGCTTCGTCGTCTACGTCCCGCACGGTGAGGGGCTCGGCGTCTCACGCCGGCTCGAGGACGACGAGCGGAACCGTCTCAAGGCGGTGCTCAAGGAGCACGCACCCAAGACAGGGCGGGGTGATCGTCCGCACGGCCGCCGAAGGGGCTTCGGCCGAGGACATCGAGCGCGACCTCGACTTCCTCCAGCGGCTGTGGCGCTCGATCGAGGCGAAGGCCAAGGAGTCGACGGCGCCGTCGCTCGTCTACCAGGAGGCGGAACTGCCGCTCCGCGTCGTGCGCGACCTGTTCACGGGCGACTTCGAACGGCTGCTCGTCGATCACGACCGCACCCACAAGCGGATCGTCGGGTACCTGAAGAAGACGTCGCCCCACATGGCGGAGCGGGTCACGCGCTACAAGGAGCGCGAGCCGCTGATGGAGGCGATGGGCGTCGACCAGGAGATTCGCTCGACCCTCAACCGCCGCGTCGACCTTCCTTCCGGCGGCTATCTGATCTTCGACTACGCCGAGGCGTTCACGGTGATCGACGTCAACACCGGCCGTTTCGTCGGTTCGCGGTCGAGGAAGTCCGGCGCTCGGCTCGAGGACACGATCACGAAGAACAACCTCGAGGCGGTGAAGGAAGTCGTCCGCCAGCTGCGCCTGCGCGACATCGGCGGGATCATCGTCATCGACTTCATCGACATGGCGAGCCCGAAGAATCGCGCGGCTGTCGAGTCGGCGCTAGGCGAGGAGCTCGAGCGTGACCGGACGAAGACGTACGTCGTCGAGATCTCGCCGCTGGGCCTGGTCGAGATGACACGTCAGAACGTCACCGACGGGCCACGCGAGGTCATGACGAAGAAGTGCCCGACCTGCGGCGGCGACGGGATCGTCATCTCCGAGCATACGGCCGCCGTCGACATCGAGCGCCGGTTGCGCTCGCTCGTCACCCCGGGATCGCGCGACAAGGCGTTCAAGGTCGAGGTCTCCGCAAAGGTCGCCTGGCTCGTTGCCGGGCCCGGCGGAACTCGACTGCACGAGCTCGAGGAGACGACGAAGCGCCGCTTCTTCCTCGTCGGCGTCGAAGGCGAGCATCTCGACCACATGCGGGTGCTGGACCAGGGCACGCTCGAGAAGGTCGCACCGAAGCTCCCGCTGGAGATCGGCCAGCAGGTCGAGGTGAAGCTCGGCGAGGTCGGGCTGCACGATCCTCATGCCGGCACAGGCAAGGTCGGCGACATCGACATCGTCGTCGGTGACGCAGCGAAGCTCGTCGGCAAGAAGGTCACCGCGACGATCACCGCCGTGACGGAGGGGCTCGCCTGGGCAGAGCTCGTCGCCCCCGCCGAGGTCCCGGACGAACCGCTCACGGCCGAGTCGGAGGCCGAGAAGCCGACGCGCGCGAGGCGAAGCCCGGCGCGTAAGAGCGCCGAGACCGTCGATATCGCCGTGGTCGAAGATGAGCCCGAGCTTCAGTCCGAGGAGGAGGGCATGCCCGAGCTCGAGTTCGCGGACGAGCCCGAGGAAGCGCTCGATGCGGTTGCCGCGACCGGCGGTGAAGGCGATGACGCCGCTCCCGCCGTGCCGAAGAAGCGGACGCGCCGCGGCTCGCGCGGCGGCAAGAACCGCAGGAAGAAACCGGCGGTCGCCGCGGCAGCGGCCAACGGAGGCGAGGCTGCCGTCTCGGCCGAAGCCGAGCCGGAGCTCGCGCCCGAGCCCGTGCGCTTGTCCGAGCCGGTGCCCGAGCCGGTGCCGGTGCCCGAGCCGGAGGCCGGGCCGGCCGCCCCGGTGATTCACCTGCCGGACCGCGACCTCGACGGGGAGGACGAGGACGGCGGCGGGACCGCACCGGTCAAGAAGCGGACGCGCCGCGGCTCGCGCGGCGGCAAGAACCGCCGCAAGAAGCCGGCGGGCGGCGCGGCGCTCGCGACCGCCGAGCCCGAGACGCTGGCCGACGCGGAGGTCGAGGCCGTCGACCTGGAGGTCGAGGAAGCTCCCGAGCCTGCGACGCCCGAGCAGGATCCGTCCGAGAACGGCGACGGCGAGTGGGGCTACACGCCGATGAGCCAGTGGGGGTTGGACGAGTAAGAGCCGCAGTCGCTACACTGGCGACCGCTTCGCGGGCTTCCGCCTGCGGGCATTCATGCTGATGGAATACGCAATCATCCGTTTGGGCGGCAAGCAGTACCGCGTCCGCGAGGGCGAGTACCTCATCGTGGACCGCGTCAAGACGGACGAGGGTCAGACGTTCTCGCCGGAGGTGCTGCTCGGCGAGGGGACGGTCACGGCCAAGGTGCTCGCGCACGAGCGCGGGCCGAAGATCCGCATCGGCAAGTACCGCAAGCGCACCGGCTACAAGCGCCACAACGGTTTCCGTGCCGCGACGTCTCGCATCGAGATCTCGCTCGGCGCACCGAAGCGAGCGGCGAAGAAGACCGAGACGCCCGCTGCCGCACCTCAGGCGGCGCCCAAGGCCGAGGCGCCCGCGACAGCTGCGCCCGAGGATCACGTCAAGGGCATGCCGAGCGGGTATGAGGAGATGACGGTCGTGCAGGTGTCCGAGGGTGCGAAGACGTGGAACCGGCCGATGCTCGAGGCGGCTCTCGCCTACGAACAGGCGCATGCAGCGCGCAAGGGCGCGATCTCGGCGCTCGAGTCGGCGCTGAAGGCGAAGGAGGAGGACGGCTAGATGGCACACAAGAAGGGCCTCGGCTCCTCGAAGAACGGCCGCGACTCGAACCCCAAGTACCTCGGGGTGAAGATGTTCGCCGGCCAGACGGTGCAGCCCGGCAACATCATCGTCCGCCAGCGCGGCACGAGGTTCCGCCCCGGCCCCGGCACCGAGATCGGCCGTGACGACACGATCTTCGCCGTCCGCCCCGGCACGGTCTCGTTCCGAACGAGCGGCGAACGCCGCTTCGTGTCGGTCGTCGATCAGCCGGCGTAGCGCTCCGCGCTCCGAACGTGGTCTGACCAAGCGACGCGTCCGGCGCCGCCAAGTCCGGGCGGTCCCGAGCCGACGGAGTGATGCCGCACCGCAGCTCTGTGGATCGATCGTTGCAGTCTCGTAACCTTTGGTCTGACCACGAGACTGGTCTCGCGAGGCCCTGTCCTGTGGAGACGGCGCGCTACGGTTCGCACATGTTCAGCGACCGCGCCACGCTGCACGTTCAGGCCGGCAAGGGCGGCGACGGCGGCCTGTCCTTTCGCCGCGAGAAGTTCGTGCCGAAGGGCGGACCCGACGGCGGCGACGGCGGCAACGGCGGCGACGTCGTGCTGCTGGCAGATCCGTCGCTGCGCGATCTCTCATCGCTGCAGCGGCGCAAGTGGATCAAGGCGGAGCGGGGCGGCAACGGTCGCGGGGCGCGCAAGCACGGTGCCGACGGCGACGATGCGGAGCTGCGCGTCCCCGTCGGCACGCAGGTGTTCACCGATGACGGCGACCTGATCGCCGACCTCGCGCACGCCGGCGCGCGGGTCGTCCTGGCGCACGGCGGACACGGCGGCCGCGGCAACGCGCGCTTCGTCTCGTCAACGCGGCAGGTTCCGCGGTTCGCCGAGGTCGGGCCACCCGGAGACGAGCGCGACATCGAGCTGCACCTGAAGCTGCTCGCCGACGCGGCGCTCGTCGGACTGCCGAACGCGGGCAAGTCGTCACTGATCTCGCGCATCTCGAATGCGAAGCCGAAGGTCGCCGAGTATCCGTTCACGACCTTGCAGCCCGTGCTCGGGACCGTCGAGGCGCCCGACGGCCGCCAGCTGGTGATCGCCGACGTGCCGGGGCTGATCGAAGGCGCGAGCGAGGGGGTCGGGCTCGGCCACGAGTTCCTCGCCCACCTCGAACGGGCCCGCACGCTGATCCACGTGATCGACGCATCGCAACCGGCCGACGAGCAATGGCGCACGATCGATGCCGAGCTCGGCGCGTACGGCGCAGGCCTCGACGAGCGGCCGCAGATCGTCGTGTTGAACAAGATCGACATCGCGCCCGACCCCGACTTCTCCATCGACGACCCGCGCATCACCGCCGTCTTCCGGCTCTCGTGCGCGACGGGCGAGGGCCTCGACGACTTCCGGCGCAGGCTCTTCTCGCTCGTGCCCGAGCCGGAGGGAGAGGAGCGCAGCGAAGACGAGCTAGCCGACTACCTGGTCTATCGCCCGCAGCCGAAGGCACGTGGCTGGCGCCTGCTGCGCACCGAGGACGGCTTCCGCGTGCTCGGCACGCCGCCCTCCGAAGAGGAGCTCGAGCGCGCGTTGCGCGCGGCCGGGGCGAAGGACGGCGTAACCGTCGAGATCGGCGACGAGGAGTTCGAGCTCGCCTGATGTCCGCTCCGGCGCCGGCCAAGCCGGCACCTTCGCTCTTTGCGAGCCTCCGTCGAGCCTACGGCTCATGCTAGGCCTCTTCGGCGGCGCGTTCGACCCGCCGCATCGCGGCCATGTCGAGCTCGCGCGGCGCGCCAAGGCCGAGCTCGGCCTCGACCGGCTCGTCGTGCTCGTCGCCGCCGAGCCCGGCCACAAGCACGTCGACACGCCGGTCGACGTGCGTCTCGAGCTGGCACGCGCCGCCTTCCCGGACGACGAGGTCGTGCTCGACGACCATGCGCGCACCATCGACACGCTGCGCGCGCATCCTGAGTGGGTCGACCCGGTCTTCCTGATCGGCGCCGACCAGTTCGCGGACTTCCTCACCTGGAAGGAGCCCGACGAGGTGCTGGAGCCGACCCGGATCGCGGTCGCGACTCGGCCGGGCTTCCCACGCGAACGGCTCGAGGCCGTGCTCGCGGCTCTGGCGCAGCCGGAGCGGGTGCTCTTCTTCGAGATCGAGCCGACCCCGGTCTCCTCCAGCGGGCTGCGGCGCCGTTTCGTCGGGGAGGACGTGTCCGTCCGCAGTCGGGGACATCATCCGTCCCGCGAGCGCCTCTATGACTCGTAGACACGGGTACACTTCAGCGGCTTGAGCCCACTCGAACAGGCACGCCGGATCGCGGCAATCGTCCAGGACAAGCTCGGCCGCGACGTCGTCATTCTCGACATGCAGCCCGTCTGCGCGTACACCGACTACTTCGTCGTGGCGACGGGCGGCAACGCACGCCAGACGAAGGGGATCTGGGACGAGGTGCACGGCCGGCTGAAGCACGACCACGACCTGCTGCCGCGCTCGGTCGAAGGCGAGCAGGAGGCGACGTGGATCGTCGGCGACTACATCGACGTCGTGCTGCATGTCTTCACCCCGGAGGCGCGCGAGTTCTACCGGCTCGAGGATCTGTGGGACGACGTCCCGCACGAGACGGTCGCGACCGCGTAGCGGTGACTGACACGAAGGGTGTCGGACACGTTCCGACGCTACACTGACCCCGCTGCCCGGGCCCATAGCTCAGTTGGGAGAGCGTTTGGCTGGCAGCCAAAAGGTCGCCGGTTCGAGCCCGGCTGGGTCCACTGAGAAGCCCCCGCCCGGGGGCTTCTTTTTCAGTCCTGGGCGGGTATTGCGACCAGCGGGAAGCGAAGTCAATCCGAAAGTTCAGTGCGACGACGCTGAACTCGCTCTACGGTCCTTGGATGGGCCATCTCGTCTTCGCCATTGCCCTCTTCGTCGGGCTGTGTCTCATCGTCGAATGGATCTTCCAGCGCCGCGAAGAGAGGCGGGACAGCAGGCGCTACTGACCGTTCGGGGCCGAACGGAGTGCTTGCTCGACGGCGTGCTCGAGTGCCCGCTCGATTCCATCCTTGCAGCAAGCCTCGTCGAGCACCCCGATCTCCAGGCCGCGCACGCTGACCGCGAACGTTCTCCGATGAATCGGACAAGTAACGGTTCGGACACGCGTCCGTATCCGAGTGTTGGCCCGGGTCATGACGTAATGCACCAGGCTCTCCGCCTCGTCATGGCTCGTTGTGACTTGCATGTCGAACAGTTCGGGTACCTCTCGTTCGCGGAGGAAGCGGCTTGGGGCAACTCTCCGCTCTTAGAACGTCGAACGGTTGAATCGAGTTAGAGGTCCCGGCGTCCGGCAGTTCCACGGAGATCCGTGTTAAGCGGGCGTTATGCAGCCGAACTTGCACGGCCTCGCGCTCGTGACGGACGTCACACCCCTGAAATGGCAGGCGAATGGTGGTCCGGAGTCGAGTTGCGACACCTGGTGGCCCTGGACGCGGTTGCGCGTGAGGGGTCGTTCAGGCGGGCCGCGACGCGCCTCGGTTACGTGCAGTCGGCGATCAGCCACCAGATCGCTGCGCTCGAGAACCTGACCGGAAAACGGCTGATCGACCGGTCGCGAGGCACACGGCCGCTGGCCTTGACGGACGCCGGCGAGATCATGCTCGCGCACGCCGACGCGGTGATCGCGCGGATCCGCGCTGCCCAGGCAGACCTCGCGGCGCTGGACGGGAACGGCAATGCGGCGCTGCGGGTCGGGGCCACCCCTGACCTCCTCGCACGCCTCGTGCCGTCGCTCCTGCGTGTATACGGGGCGCCGGTCACCTTGAACGAGAACTCGTCGACGGTCGCGTTGCTGACGTCGCTCGTTCGCGGTGAGATCGACCTCGCGCTTGCCGAGACACCCCTGCCGAAAGGGCCGCTCGATGCCGCCGCGCTCTGCACGGATCCGTTCGTGGTCATGCTTCAGTCGGGAGCGCCGCTGACGCGCCATCGCAAGCCGATCACACGCGAAGAGCTGGCGCGACTGCCGCTCGTCGCCCATGCACCGTCGCGTGGGCACGTCGAGGAGCAGCTCCGCACGCACGGCATCGAGCCGAACTTCGTCCTGCAGGCGGAGACGGGAGCCGGCGTGCAGGGCCTCGTCGCGGCGGGCCTCGGCGCTGCGGTGCTGCCACGGCTCGCGACCGACGAGCGCCGCGCGGAGACGCAGGTGGTCGAGCTCGCCCCGGGTGTGATCACCTCGCGTACCGTCGCGGCGGTCTGGAGCCGGCTTCAGCCGCTCTCGACCGACGCGGCCGCCTTCGTCGAGGCCGCGCGCTCGGCGTCCGCGACCGAGCGGCTGCGCGAGACCTCGATCGCATAGATCTTCGATCACCTACATCGCCGACTTCGATCAACCACCGCTGCGAACCGGCGTCTCCAAGTTCCGTATGACTCCCTAGTGGTTGCCGGAGTCGCGCTGCCGCAGGCGCGGCTCCGGCATCACCTGGCGGGTTCTACGTTGGGCCGCTCCGCGATTCATTCGAGCGGACCGGGGGAGATCGGCGGCGCAGCTTCGGCTTCGGAGCTGCGCCGCCTTCTGCATTCGTGCCAGAGTGCGGGCACGGTGAGCGTCGCTCGGCGAAAGAGCACCTTCTCCATCGTCGCTGCCGACCTGGAGGCGGGTGAGGTGGGCTGCGCCGTGCAGTCGCGCTACTTCTCGGTCGGCTCCGTCGTGCCGTGGGCGCGCGCCGGGGTCGGCGCCGTCGCGACGCAAGCGGCGGGTGTCGCCGTCTTCGGCCGGCTCGCACTCGCGGAGCTCGAGGGGGGCGCGTCCCCTGAGGAGGCGCTGGCGAGCGTCCTTGCCCGCGACGACGGCCGGGAGACGCGTCAGCTCGGGGTGGTCACCGCCGACGGTCGCGCCGCCGCTTTCACCGGTGCGCAGTGCCTCGACTGGGCCGGACATCGCATCGGCGCCGGCTTCGCGGTGCAGGGCAACATCCTCGCGGGCCAGGCCGTGGTCGACGAGATGGCGCGGGCCTACGAGGAGACGGTCGGCTCGCTCGTCGAGCGACTGGTCACGGCGTTGGAAGCGGGCCAGGCTGCGGGTGGCGACAAGCGCGGTCAGCAGTCCGCGGCGGTCGTCGTCGAGCGCACCGAAGCGCGACTGGATTCTCGTGAGGGCATCGACCGTGTCTGTGACCTGCGCGTCGAGGATCACACCGAGCCGATCGTCGAGCTGCGCCGCCTCGTCGGCATCTGGACCGCCTGGGACGCGCAGCGGCGCGCACACGCGTTCTACGAGCGCGGCGACAGCATCCGTGCGGCCGACACCCTGCGCGCTGCGATCGCACGAGGCGAGGACCCCGGGCTGCTCTACAACCTCGCGTGCTACGAGTCGCTTGCCGGCAGGAGCGAAGCGGCGCTCGCCGGTCTGCGGCGTGCGATCGAGCTCGATGCGTCGTTCCGCGCGCTCGCTCGGGACGACTCCGACTTCGACCCGATCCGGGTCGAGGTCTCTGAGCTGTAGCTCGAACCGAAGCGCCACCTCCGGACCTGTCCATGTCCGCCACTAGCGCGATGTCGTCGACATCGTCACGCTCTTGGCACGAAGCCTGCACAGACACGCGCGCTCGTTCACCGTACGGTTGTCGTACTAGACAACGGAAGGAGGCGAACGTGCGCAAAGCGCTTCTCATGCTCGGACTGGTGGCGGCACTTGCCGTCCCGGCGGCGGCGGCCGCCAAGGCACCGACCCCCCAAGGCACCGCCCCCCGTCGCCTGCGGGCAATGCAACAACAGCGGCGGCTGGACGGGATGCACGCAGATGACGGTCTCGCATTCCGGCAGCGCGGGGTTCCTGGCCAACATCAGGCACTTCCTGGTCGTGAACTACTGCAAGCACTACGGGATCATCACGAGCGTCTCGATCGCGGCTCACGGCTGCGACACCAGCGGGCTCGTCTCATGTCACAGCGGCCCGGCCTGGCAGACCGGCGGTGGCGTGGGGTTCAGTTCGGCGACATTCGAGGCACACGCCACGTGGACCGTCACGACGACGCCGTTCATCACGAACAACGACGTCCTGACGTTGACGGTGCCGTCGGGATAGATGCTGCCGAAGTGGCTCATCGTGACGGTGGTGGTGTGGCTTGTCGTCGGCCTCACCCTCGACTTCGTCATTCGCGCCACGTTGCACTGACGTATCGTCGCGGGTCGTGGAGCTTCGCCCCACGACCGACGGCGATCTGCCTGCGCTCCATGCGATCTTCGTGGCCGCGATCGGAAGCGTCTTCGTTCCGCACGGATTCGACCCGCCGGCGCCGTCGCTCGCGACCTTCTCGAATCTGCAGGGGCACATTCGGCGCACGGGGACGTCCGTGGTCGCAGAGGAGGATGGACGAGTGGTTGCCTATGGCTCCTCGTGGGCCCGCGGTGACGACTGGTTCCTCGCGTCGCTCTTCGTCGACCCGGCCGCCCAGGGACAGGGCGTCGGCTCCGCGCTGCTCGACGCGGTGTGGACCGACGCGAAACGCCGCCGAACGATGACCGACGCGATCCAGCCCATTTCGAACACGCTCTACGGGCGGCGAGGGCTCGTGCCGGCGACGCCGGTGCTGACGTTCTCCGGACGCCCGCAGATCGAGGCCGCGGCCGAGCGACACGCCGCAGACATCCGCAGGATCGACGAGCTCGCCTACGGCTTCGACCGCGAGGTCGACCACCTGCACTGGTCGCAGCACGCGCGCCGAACCGACTGGCGAGACGCCTACTCCTACGTGTTCCCCGGCGGCGAGATCGGTCCCGTGGCAGGTGCGACGCCGGCCGCGGCCGCGGCGGCGCTCGCCGGCGAGCTCGCGGCAGCTGAGGGGGAAGTGCGCGTTCGCGTCCCCGGATCGGCGCGCCCGCTGGTCGAGGTCGCGCTGGCGGCCCGCCTGCGCCTCGCGCCGGTCCCGGGCCTCCTCCTGGTGTCCCGAGGCGTCGAGCCGCCCACCGCGCTCGCACCATCGAGCTACGCCCTGTATTAAGGTCGACCGCGACCGGCCGTCGGCACCTGCGGGTTTCCTACACTTCGTGAATGTCGGGTCAAGCCTGGGAACTGGTCTTCATGATGCTGATCCTGAAGATCCCGATCATCTACCTGGCGCTCGTCGTCTGGTACGCGATCCGCGCCGAGCCTGAGCCTGGAGTCGACCCGAGCGAGTATTCGGTGTGGCGGCCCTGGCGGCGCCCGTCGAGCCCGCGACCGCGGCGCGGCGGACCGCACGGCAGGCGCGATTCGGTCAGCGTGGTGCGCGCGCGTCGCGATAGAGTCGCGCCGTGACCTCGACGACAGGCGACCACACCCGCCCCGCCGAGGCCGTCGCGGGCCTGCTGGCCGCGGGCGCGCTGTTCCTCGGTGCGTTCGAGTTGTTCTACCGGCCGTTCCGCCTCGCGCCGGCAGCGGTGATCATGCTGATCGTCGCGACCATGATGAGCCGCGAGCAGCAGGGCCTGATCAAGGTCGCGTACGCCGTCGTCGGGATCGGCTTCGTCGTGGGCGCCGCGATCCAGGTCCTCACGCACCACCCCCTTTACTAGGAGGTCTTGGCGAAGCCCTCCAGGGAGGACAGCCCGCATGCCCCTGGTACAACACAGGGGTGAGCACGCACGACGTCGACGGCCTGAACGCCGGCTACGCGCGCGCCCTGCTCGACGAGTACCTCGAGAATCCCGAGGCGGTGCCGTCGGAGTGGCGCGCGCTCTTCGAGAGCGGCGGTTCCGAGCTGGTCGCGAGCCACCCCGGGATCGCGCGGCTGCTCGAGGCCTTGCCGGCCGCCACCCCGCCGGGGAACGGACACGGCGAGCGTCCGGCGCCCGCGCCGGTCGCGGTGGCGGAGGTCACACCGGACACGCAGCTGCTCGGCGGCGTCGCCGCGGCGATGGCGCTCGTGAAGGCCCACCGCACGCACGGCCACCTCGCAGCCCGCCTCGACCCGCTCGGGTCGGAGCCCGTCGGCGACCCGTCCCTCGAGCCGCTGCGGCTCGAACCGAAGCTGACGCCGGAGCTGCAGGCGCGCATTCCCGCGTCGGTCCTGCGCGTGCACGTCCCGGGCGAGACGCTCGCCGACGTCCTGCCTCAGCTCGGCGAGACGTACTGCGGCACGATCGCCTACGAGCTCGAGCACCTCTCCGACCATCAGCAGCGCGTCTGGCTTCGCCAGGCGATCGAATCCGGCCGGTACCGGCAGCCGCTCGCCACCGAGGAGAAGAAGGCGCTCTTCCGCCGCCTGTGCGAGGTGGAGGGGATGGAGCGCTTCCTACGCAAGCGCTTCCTCGGTCAGAAGCAGTTCTCGCTCGAGGGCCTCGACGTGATGATCCCGATGCTCGACGAGACGATCGAGCTCGCCTCCGAGGCGGGCGCTCACGAGGTCGTCCTCGGCATGGCGCATCGCGGGCGGCTCAACGTGCTCGCCCACACGATCGGGATGCCGTACGAGTACATCCTGCGCGAGTTCGAAGGCGAGCGGACGATCGAAGCAGTCGCGGTCGATCCCGAAGGCGGCACCGGCGACGTCAAGTACCACCTCGCGGCGAACGGCACCCGCACGACGTCGAACGGCCAGGTCGGCGTTCGGCTCGTCGCGAACCCGAGTCACCTCGAGGCCGTCGACCCGGTCGTGGAGGGCCGGACCCGCGCCGAGCAGACCGACCGCTCGACCCGCAACGGCGCGCACGACCCGTCGGTCGCTCTGCCGGTGCTGCTGCACGGCGACGCCGCCTTCGCCGGACAGGGGATCGTCGCGGAGACGTTCAACCTGCACGGTCTGGAGGGCTACTCCACCGGCGGCACGCTGCACCTGATCACGAACAACCAGATCGGCTTCACCACCGATCCGAACGAGGGCCGGTCGACGCGCTACTCGTCGGATCTCGCGAAGGGCTTCGACGTCCCCATCATCCATGTCAACGCCGACGATCCCGAGGCGTCGATCTCGGCCACGCGGCTGTCGATGGCCTACCGGCGCCGGTTCGGCCAGGACGTGGTGATCGATCTCGTCGGCTATCGCCGCTTCGGTCACAACGAGCAGGACGAGGCCGCCTATACACAGCCGCTGATGGTCGAGCAGATCAACGCCCATCCGTCGGTACGGGAGCTGTACGAGGCGCAGCTGATCGAGGAGGGAGTGCTGACACCGGACGAGGCCGCCGGCTTCGTCTCGGAGGTCGAGGGGATGTTGCGGGCCGCGCACGACCGGCTCAAGGCGTCGTTCGGCGACGCGGAGAAGGACGAGCACGACGGCGCGATTCCGCGCTCCACTGGGGCCGAGGCGATCACCGCGGTTGCGGCGGACAAGCTCGTGGAGCTGAACGAGGCTCTGCTCGCGACCCCGGAGGAATTCACCGTCCATCCGAAGCTCGCGCGCCAGCTGGAGCGGCGCCGGGCGGCGCTCGAGGAGGGTGGCATCGACTGGGGCCACGCGGAAGCGCTGTCCTACGCGTCGCTGCTCGTCGAGGGCATCCCGGTGCGGCTCACGGGCCAGGACGTGCAGCGTGGGACATTCGCCCAGCGCCACCTCGTCCTGCACGACGTGCACACCGGCGAGACCTACACGCCGATGCAGCATCTCGACGGTGCGACGGCGTCGTTCGAGGTCTACAACTCGCCGCTCTCGGAGTACGCGTGCGTGGGCTTCGAGTACGGCTACTCGGTCGCGGCTCCTGAGGCGCTCGTACTGTGGGAGGCGCAATACGGCGACTTCGCAAACGGCGCGCAGATCGTGATCGACCAGTTCATCTCCTCGGCCATGTCGAAGTGGCGCGAGACGTCGCGTCTGTCGCTGCTGCTGCCCCACGGGTACGAGGGCAACGGACCGGAGCATTCGAGCGCGCGGCTCGAGCGCTTCCTGCAACTCGGCGCGCAGGAGAACCTGCGCATCGTCAACTGCACGACTGCTGCGCAGTACTTCCATCTGCTCCGCAGGCAGGCACTCGATGCGACCGCACGTCCCCTTGTCGTCGTCACGCCCAAGGGCCTGCTGCGGCTGAAGGACGCGACCTCGACGCTGGCCGAGCTTTCCACCGGCGGGTTCCAGCCGGTGCTCGACGACGATCGCGAGGACAAGGACGCCGTGCGCCGGCTCGTCCTCTGCAGCGGCAAGGTCTATTACGACATCGTCGGACACGAGGCCCACGCGGCTGCGCGCTCGGTCGCCGTCGCGCGGATCGAGCAGCTCTATCCGTTCCCAACGGATGCCGTGGCCGCCCTCGTCGCGTCGTATCCCGCTCTGGACGAGGTCGTCTGGGCGCAGGAAGAGCCCCAGAACATGGGGCCGTGGCGGTCGATCCGCCACCGCCTCGAAGAGGCCTCAGGAGCGGCGCCGCTGCGCTACGTCGGGCGCACCTGGCGCGCGAGCCCGTCCGAGGGCTACCCGACCGCCCATCTGATCGAGCAAGACCGCATCGCGCGCGACGCGCTGACGGTCTAGCCCTCCTGCCCTAGCGGCCGCGCCGGCTCCGCTGGGCGTCGAGCGCCTGCTTGGCGATGCGCGGGCCGTGGTAGCGGGCTTGCTGCGCGAGCCACCGCCGCTGCTTCGGCGGGAGGCGACGCCAGATGTCGTAGGCCGCGAGCGCGGCGCTGACCGGGCCGAGCCCGCGAGTGACCTTCAGCGGAGGCATGGCCCCATTGTGCCCATGCCTGTTACTTCCGGGGGGTGCTGCCGCTCTCGTCGCCCGCACCGTCAGGGCTCGCAGGCCCGGCGGACGCGACTGCGTCGGCCGTGGTCGCCGCGGTCGGCCGTGGTGACCGGGTCGGTCGTGGTGACCGGGTCGGTCGTGGTGACCGGGCTGACCGTGGTGACCGGGCTCATCGGGATGACGGGACGGCCGGTGCCGCCGGTGCCGCCGCTATTGCCGGGGTCGCACGGCGGCGCCTGGCCGCCGCCCGACGGGCCGGCGGCCGCGGCGGCGAGGACGGCCGCGAAGATGCGCGACAGCGCGTTGGGGGCAGTGGGCGTCGCGTTCGACGCGACCAGGGGATCCCGGACGGCCGTCTGGGCCGGGGGCGGTACGGCGGCGGGCGTGTCGGCCGGGCCCGGAGCAGGGGCAGGCTCGGGCACCGGAGTGGGGACAGGCGTCGGCGCCGGTGCCGGCGCCGGCGCTGGGGTGGGCGTCGGCGCGGGAGTGGGGTCGGGGTCGGCCGGGAGCGGCACAGGGCCGGTGCTCGGGGCCGTGGCCTGTTTCGGCGCCGCCGGCTGGCTGACGGCGACCGGGCGCGAGACGGGCAGGGCAGGCTGCTGCACGACGACGCTCGCGAGCTGCGCGGCCGGGGCGGTCACCGTCGGTGTCGATACACGGGCGACGGCCCGGCGCTTGGCCGCGACGAGCCCCGGGGCCACCTGGACCACAGCCGGTGCCTGCGGAGCCGCCAGCCGCAGCGGTGCGCCCTGCGTGCCGGAGGTCAGCAAATGTCCGGGCAAGAGCAGCAAACCGGCCACGACTACGCAGGCAAGTGCTCCTGCCGCCGTCTGCGCCCAAACCCCCCTCATGGTTTCCCCCATTCTGGCCGACAACGACTAGTGGAAAAGAGTATCGGCACGCTGAGCCGATCACTTGAGGACAAATGGGAAGCTTCAAACTCAAACTAGTGACGTGGTTTGCCCTATTGGCGCTGCTGCCGCTCGCCGTGGCGTTCTACGGGTACGACTCGCTGGCCCGGCGGAGCGAGACCGGACGCGCCGACGCTTCGCTCGAGGCCGGGCTCCGCGGCGTGGTCGCGGGCTACGCGGCGCGGCTGGCCGCGGCGACGGCGGAGGCACGGAGGCTGGCGGCCGATCCTGCGCTGCAGAAGGCGCTGCACCGCCGCGACCCGGCTGCGCTGGCCAAGATCGCCGCCGTCCATCCCACTGCACGGTTCGACCTCGGGCCCGGCGGTGAGGGCGCCGCTTCGGTCGTCGACCACGGGCAAGTGCTCGGTTCGGTGTCCGTGCCCGTCCCGGTCGACCCGTTGCTCGTGCGCTCACTCGCGGCCGGGCTCTCCCCAACCAACGCTCTCGTCGTCGCCCGCCGCGGACGCATCGTTGCCGGGATCGCCAGCGGCGCCCCGTTCGCGCTCGATCCGGGCCGGCCCGCTCGTGTCCGCGTCGACGGCACCGAGTACCGCGCACTGCAGACCGCTCCGCTCACGCGGCCCAAGGGGCTCGTCTTCGCCGTGCTCGAGCGACAGAGTGCGATCGACGCCGCTGGCCGGGCGTCCGAAGGGCGGCTGCTCACCGCCCTGCTGGCGTCATTGATGGTGTTCGGGGTCGTCACGTACCTCCTCGGCCGATCGATCGTGCGGCACGCTGCGCCGACTCGTCGACGCCGCCAACGCGATCGCGCAGCGGCCGCTTCAGCGAGCGTGTCGACGTGCGCGGACGCGACGAGTTCGCGGAGCTCGGCAGCGGCGTTCAACCGGCATGGCCGCCCAGCTCGAGCAGCGGCTGGCGGAGCTCGAGACGGAGCGCAGCACGGATGCGCGACGCGACGACGCGGTTCGGCGAAGCGCTCATGGCGACCCATGATCCGGGCCAGCTCGTCCAGCGTCATGGTCGAGTCGGCGGTCGAGTCCACCGGGGCAACGGGCGGCGTGGTGCTCGGCCCGCACGGCGAGCTGGCGCGTGCATCGGCGACCCCGAGCGCCGGCACGGAGCGCATCGCGTTCCCGCTCCGAATCGGCTCGTCCGACTTCGGTCGCTCGTCCTCGCGCTCGAACTCGTTCGAGGCGGATCAGGTCGAGACCGCGGCCTCGCTGGCGAATCAGGTCGTCGTGGCGCTCGAGAATGCGCGGCTGCATCGCCTCGTCGAGCGGCAGGCGCTGGTCGACAGCCTCACCGGCCTGGCGAACCGCCGCAGTGTCGAGGAGACGCTGCGTTCGGAGCTCGCTCGTGCGGCACGCTTCGGCGACGAGGTCTGCGTCGTCTTTGCCGATCTCGACTTCTTCAAGGACGTGAACGACCGCTACGGGCATGCGGCCGGGGACGAGGTCCTCAAGGCCTTCGCGGTCGCGTTGCGGGAGACCGTACGCGAGAGTGACGTCGCAGGCCGCTGGGGCGGCGAGGAGTTTGCGCTCGTGCTGACGGGCACGGGCTCGATCGGCGGCGCACACCTTGCCGAGCGCGCCCGCGCCGCGATCGAGGCCTGCAAGGTGCTCATGCCGACCGGAGAGGAAGTGTCCGTCACTGCCAGCTTCGGCGTCGCTGCCTACCCGGACTCCCGCGAGCTCGGCGAGCTGCTCGCCGCGGCCGACTCGGCCCTCTACGAGGCGAAGCACGCCGGCCGGAACCGGGTGGCGGTGTCGCCCGAATCGAGGGTCTCGAAGATCGTCTAAACTGCCGCGTCGGAGAGAACTGGCGTCAGAGCAGGAGGGTTCCATGGCCGTCGACGCTCCGTCGATGTTCGCGCAGGTGATCCAGGACCATCTCGAGTTGAAGCGGCGCAACGCGGCGCTCGAGCACGAGATGCCGCTCGAGCAAGTACATGACCGACGATCCGTTCGAGAATCATCCGCTCTTCAAGACGGAAGAACAGGCGCGGATCGAGGAGACGATGGATGGTGTCGCCGGGATCGAGGCGGAGGAGACCTCGCTCGACTGGCCGACCACGGAGGACACGTTCATCGACGAGCCCGCTCCGGCCGCGGTTCCCGAAGCGACCGAAGAGGCAGCCGCCACGGTGCCGGAGGGCGACCAGCCCTCCGACGAGAACCTCTGGTCGCGTTCGCGCGACTTCGACTGGGGCGACTGACCTCGACTCGAATCTGATTCGGCGGAGCCGAACCAGATTCGCGAGTCTCACGGCTGCGACAACCTGGCCCAGACGTTGTCGAGCATGCGCTTCACCGGCCAGAACGTGGCCGAGCCGCCGAAGTCGAGCGTGCCGGCGGCGAACACCTTGGCGCCGGCCGGCTGCCTCGTAGTAGCTCATCTGGGCGGTCAGTCCCGGGCCGAGCAAGTCGGGAATCTGTGCGACGACGACCGTCCCCGGCGGCGACTCGGGTGCGATCGAGTCGATCTCGATCCCGTAGCCGCCGACGAACTGGCCGAAGGTCGAGCCGTCGCCGAGGCCCGTGCCCTCCCAGAGCCACGGGGTCGCCGCACTGTTCTGCACCGTGAAGAGGCCCTGTCTCTGGCCGTCGTCGTTGGCGCGGTACTCGACGCCGATCAGCGCAGCTTCCGGACGTCCCGCGTCGCGCCAGCGGCCGATCTTCACGAGCTTGTTCTGCGACTTCTGAACCTTCCAGAAGAAGTTGTTCGCCGAGAGGAACATCAGGTTGCCGCCGAGATCGCGAAAGCGCTGGACCACGTCGTACTCGTGCGGTCGCACATACTCCTCGTGGCCTTCGAACACGATCAGGTCGTAGCTCGCGGCGAGCTGCTCTCCCGTCGCGATGTTGTCGAAGTCGGAGTCGGAGATGAACTCTGCCTGCTTGCCGGACCAGTACAGCCAGTGCAGGAACGGCAGGTCGTAGCGGTAGAACCGCGGCGGCGCACCTCGAGCGATGTAGGTGCGGCCCAGGTCGACGGTGCGGTTCGGCGGCCCGGCGTACCACGTGTCGCCGTAGCCGTCCCCGTTCACGTCCTGGAAGTTGTACGCCTGCCAGGTGTTCGTCGGCAGCACGACGAGGACGCGGCTTGTCTGCCCGAGGATCACCGGACGCACGACGAACGGTGCGTAGCCGACGCGTCCGTCCGCGGCAGTGAACTGGACGTAGTAGAGGCCGCTGGGCAGGTCGGGGACGCGGAACGTGATCGTGTGGGTCACGCTGCGCCAGGCCGACCAGTCGATCTCCGTCGGCCCCTCATCGACCTCGACGCCGGCGAACTGGTTGTCCGCGTAGGTCACCACTTTCTCGGGGCCCGACTGGAAGACGCGTTCCGAGAGCGACTGCGCATCGGTGGCAATGTGGATCTGGGCGACATCACCCGGCAGATAGTTGGGCTTCGAGAAGCCTGCGTCGATGCCCTGTATCCGCACGACCACCCCGCGTCGGCTGGCGCCCGACGAACGCGTTGGGCGCGCCGTAGACGATGCGGTTGCCCGTGCGGTCGACGGCCGTGAGTCGGATCAGGTAGGTGCGTGGGTTCAGGTTCGAGCCGACCGACCAGGTCATCGTGTGGCGACCGCGGCCGAACGCCGCAGTCAGGGTGTAGAACGCCCTGGGCGCCTTCACGGTCCGGGTCACGTCCATGGTCACCGTTGCCGCCTCTTTGAGCGTGAACGAGATGTTCGCGGTCTCCCGGAATCCGTCGCCGTTCGGGCTGATCGTCGTGAGCAAGGCGCCGTCGCCGGCGAACGGCGTGTTGCCGTTGTCGGCGTCCAGGCGATAGAGCTGCGGCGGATGCGTGTCGATCCGCAGGCGTGTCGTCGCGAGCACGCTCGAGCGGTAGACGAGGCGAACGTCGTAGTTGCCGTCCGGCACGCGCTTGCCGCGGATGCGACCATCCCAACCGATCGCGAGCGTGCGACGGTGTGACGGCGGAGTGATCCATCCCACCGGTTTGCCGCTCAGCGTGACGAGCCGCACGCCGACCTCTCGCTCCAGCGAGAGTTGCGCAGAAACACGCAGCGTCGCTGTGACGGGCGAGAAGTTCTGCGGGACGACGGTCAGCGTCGCCGCCTGCGCATGAGCGGTGACGACGAGTGCCGCCGCAACGACGAGTCCCAGCCGGCGCACCGCGGCAGGGTAGCCGTCGCTCAGGACTGCAGGGTCTCTGGGCGCGCCTGCGGGTTACCCTGTCCCTTGGTGCCGCCCCTCAAGACATCGACGTCGTACGTCCCGACCGGCGATCAGCCGCAGGCGATCGAGGCGCTGGCGAACGGGCTGCGGGCAGGGGAGCAGTACCAGACGCTGCTCGGCGCGACCGGGACCGGGAAGACCGCGACGATGGCGTGGATCATCGAGCAGGTGCAGCGCCCGGCGCTTGTGATCGCCCACAACAAGACGCTCGCTGCGCAGCTCTGCAACGAGTTCCGCGAGTTCTTCCCCGACAACGCCGTCGAATACTTCGTCTCCTACTACGACTATTACCAGCCCGAGGCGTACGTTCCCCAGGCCGACCTCTACATCGAGAAGGACAGCTCGCGGAACGACGACATCGACCGTCTACGCCACGCCGCGACGTCGAACCTCCTCACACGGCGCGACACGATCATCGTCGCGTCGGTCTCCTGCATCTACGGCCTCGGGTCGCCTGAGGAGTACGAGAAGAAGATCGTCTTCCTGACCGCCGGCGAGGAGACCGACCGTGACCTGGTCCTGCGCAAGCTGATCGACATCCAGTACGCCCGCAACGACACGATTCTCGGGCGCGGGCGGTTCCGCGTGAAGGGCGACATCATCGAGATCCAGCCCGCGCATTCCGAGACGGCATACCGCGTCTCGTTCTTCGGCGACGAAGTCGAACAGATCTCACATTTCGACCCGCTCACCGGTGAGGTGCTCTCGAAGCTCGACCACATCACGGTGTTCCCGGCCACGCAGTACGTCACTTCGGCGCCGACGATCGAGCGGGCAGCGGTCGAGATCCGGCACGAGCTCGAGGAGCAGGTGAAGCACTTCGAGGCGAAGGGAATGATGCTCGAGGCGCACCGGATCAGGCAGCGCACCGAGTACGACCTCGAGATGATGCGCGAGCTCGGCTTCTGCAACGGGATCGAGAACTACTCGCGGATCCTCGACGGCCGTCCGGCCGGATCGGCGCCCCACACGCTGCTCGACTACTTCCCGTCCGACTACGTCGTGTTCGTGGACGAGTCGCACCAGACCGTTCCTCAGGTGGGAGGCATGTACGAAGGCGACCGCTCGCGCAAGCAGACGCTGGTGGACTTCGGTTTCCGCCTGCCGAGCGCCCTCGACAACCGCCCGCTCCGGTTCGACGAGTTCCTCTCGAAGGTGCCGCAGGCCGTGTTCGTCTCGGCGACGCCGGGCGCCTGGGAGATGCGCCAGTCGACCAAGATCGTGGAGCAGCTGATCCGGCCCACCTACCTCGTCGACCCCGAGGTCGAGTTGCGGCCGACGCGCAACCAGATCGACGACCTCCTGAACGAGATCCGGCATCGCGAGGAGCGGAACGAGCGCGTGCTCGTCACGACCCTGACCAAGAAGATGGCGGAGGACCTGACCGACTATCTGCTGGAGGCGGGCGTCAAGACGCGCTATCTCCACTCCGAGGTCGACACTCTCGAGCGGATCCAGATCATCCGTGAGCTGCGGCTCGGTGAATACGACGTGCTCGTCGGCGTCAACCTCCTGCGTGAGGGGCTCGACCTGCCGGAGGTGTCGCTCGTCGCGATCCTCGACGCCGACAAGGAGGGCTTCCTGCGCGGCAAGACGGCGCTGATCCAAACGATCGGCCGCGCGGCTCGCCATCTCGAGGGCCGTGTGCTGATGTACGCCGACAAGCAGACGGAGGCGATCAAGGGAGCGCTGGACGAGACGAACCGCCGTCGCTCGACGCAGCTCGCCTACAACGAGGAGCACGGCACGAAGCCGCTGTCCATCACCAAGGGCGTCTCGGACATCGCGGAGTTCCTCGCCCTCGAACAGCCGCACGTGCCCAGCTCGCGCCGCCGGCGCGGCGACAAGGCCGAAGGCATGAGCCGTGAGGAGCTCGAGAAGCTGGCGATCACCCTCGAGGAGGAGATGTTCCAGGCGGCCGAGGAGCTGAGGTTCGAGTACGCGGCGAAGCTCCGGGACGAGATCAAGGAGCTGCGCCGCGAGCTGCTCGCGTTCGCCGAACCGGAGCGGGTATGAGGCGTAGGCTCGACGGAGCCGATCAAAGAGTGGAAGTGCCGGCTTTGCCGGTGTTGGAGCGGGTATGAGGCGTAGGCTCGACGGAGCCGATCAAAGAGTGGAAGTGCCGGCTTTGCCGGTGTTGGAGCGGGTATGAGGCGTAGGCTCGACGGAGCCGATCAAAGAGTGGAAGTGCCGGCTTTGCCGGTGTTGGAGCGGGTATGAGGCGTAGGCTCGACGGAGCCGATCAAAGAGCGGAAGTGCCGGCTTTGCCGGTGTTGGAGCGGGTATGAGGCGTAGGCTCGACGGAGCCGATCAAAGAGCGGAAGTGCCGGCTTTGCCGGTGCTGGAGCGGGTATGAGCCTCGGCTTCGTCCTGGCGATCCTGATCTCGGGGTTCATCACGGGCGGGTTGGCCCGGTTCGCGATCCCGGGGCCGGATCCGATGCCGATCTGGCTGACGATCGCGATCGGGCTCACCGGATCGATCGTCGGCGCCGTGATCGGGAACGCGATCTCGCACAACAACGGCTATCTCGTCTCGTTCCTCTCGTTCGGGATCGCGATGGCGCTCGTCGCCTCGTACCGGCGATTCGTGCAGAAGCGCCCGATCTGGGGGCCGGGCGCGCTCGCTTTCCCCGACCGAGGGCTTGGTGTCGACCAGCAGCGTGAGCGCCTGCAGAAGCTCGGGATCGACCCGAACGCGCTGCGCCCCGATCCGGCGCAGTCCGAGCGCATGCGCCTCGAGGCGATGCTGCAGGAGCTGCATCGTGCGGGCGTGCTGAGCGACGAGGAGCTCGCAACCAAGCGCGCCATGCTCGACGAACGCTGAGCTCCAAGCCGTACGATTCGCAGCGTGTTCATCATCGGACTGATCGTCGCTGGACTCGTGATCGGCGCCCTCGGGCGGCTCGTGCATCCGGGTGCGGACCCGATGCCGATCTGGCTGACCATCCTGATCGGGGTCGCCGCGTCGCTGATCGCGGGCCTGCTGATCGGAGGGCTGCTCGGCTTCGTCCTCGCCGTCGTGATCGCCGCCGTGCTCGTCGGCGTCGTCGGCAACGCACGCCGCGGCTCGCGAACCGCGTAGCCACTCGGCGAACGCCGACGTTCAGTGCCGGCTCACGCTCCGTCGATCGTGGGGAAGGTCCAGGATCCGTCGAGGATCTCGGGGCGTGGGCGGTAGAGGCGAACGGTGTAGTTCCAGCCCTCCATGATCGGGAGGCAGTTGGGTTTGTCGTCGTCGGCGCCTCCGAAGTGCACGGTCACGGAGCCGTCGTCGTTGGCTGTGGCCGTGAGGTTGTTGACGCTGTAGGCGCTGCGGTCGTTCGGCTCGAAGAAACCGTCCGCGTTGTAGAGCGAGATCGACCAGAAGCCGTCCACGGGAACGTCCTTGACGGTGAGCGTGTACTCGCCGACCGGCTTGCCCGGTTCGACACTGATGTAGGAGGCCTCGTGGTCGGGCAGGCCGCCCCATCCGGCCGCGGTTCCGAGCAGGTGATGAATCGGCTCGACCTCGGACCTCGCGCCGAAGGCATGGTCGAAGCCGCTGAGGCCCTTCGCCAGTTCGAGCAGCAGCTTCCGCGTTGCATCGAGACCGGCGACCTCGTAGTCCGGTGACTCGAACGGCTTCGACGACGCTGCTGCGACCTCGAACTGATCCTGGAGCGCATTGACCTCTGCCACGTCACCTGGATCGCCCGGGTCGACGAGCACTCTCGCACCGACCGCAACCCAGGGCGTATCGAATTCCTCGAGGGTCAGCCGGTGCTCCCCCGGCTGATGGAGGATCCGATTGATGTAGTGATCCTGGTTGACGACCATCACCGAGACATAACGATCGCCGCCGTCCGGGATCGTGATCGTTGCCCCCTCCGTGATGTCGACGATCGCGATGCTGTAGAGCGTGTCGCGGTTCATCCGGATCACCGGCTGGTGGTCGACCGGGGTCGGCACCCGATTGTGCTTCAACCTGTTCACCCCGCCGGCTTCAGCCTGCAGCGACGCAAACATCCGATCGGTCTCTGCCCGAGCAAAGTTGTCGACACCAACCCGAATACCAGCCATCCACGACCTCCAGTCTCGAACAGCCAACGGACGCCTTAGATGCTAGGCGGTTCGCCGGGCTCGGTACCAGGTACCTCAGGTACCAGGTACCTGATTTGCGACGGCGAGCGGCTCGAGCCCGCGCGGGAAGCGCCGCGTCGCCGTGAGGCCCCAGTCGTCGTCGCGCCAGATGTAGGTGTCGACGACCAGTGTCCGTTCGTCGGCGCCGTAGACGACGCAGCCGCGGGCTTCGCCGCGACGCTTCGGCCGCGGCTGCCCGAGCCCGGGAGCGATCGAGATCACGACACCGCGCGCAGCACCGGTGATCACCTCGAACTCGTGGCGTTCGCTGACCGTCGCCTGGTGGATGTGGCCGCCGACGATCAGCTCCGCTCCCGAGTCGACCAGAGCCGCGAGCACCCGGTTGCGATGCGCGACCGGCTTTTTCCTGCGAGCGCCAGGGCGCGCCGATCATCTGATGGTGAAGGGCGACGACGCGGAGCGAGCCCGGGGCCGCGCGCCGAAGCTTGCTCGCCACGCGCTCGAGTTGCGCGTCGCTGATCCCACCGGACTGGTGTCGCCAGGGCCGCACGGAGTTCAGACCGACGACGTGCACATGCTCGCCGATCAGCTCGGGCTCCGTCGTCTGCCACTGGCGCTCGAACTCGCGCCACGGAGCGGTGAAGCGGGCCGGGAACGTGTACGGGATGTCGTGGTTGCCGGGAACCGCCAGCACCGGCAGTTCGAGCCCGAGCAGGAACGCTGCGGCGCGCTCGTGCTCGTCTCGGCGGCCCCGGTTGGTCAGGTCGCCGCTTGCGATCACAAGCTCTGGGGCCAGCCGTTCGATCAATCCTGCGAGCGCCGGCCCGAGGACCGGGTCGTCTCCCGCCCCGAAATGGAGGTCGGAGACGTGCAGGATGCGAGTAATCACCGCCGAAGCAGGCTATACAGTGACGGGGATGGCCGACGAACAGTCGACTGAGATCTTCGACGACCTCTACCTCGGCTTGCGCGCGGGCGGAGCATTGCGCAAGCAGCGCCGCGGTGAGGAGTTGACGAGCGAAGAGCGCGAGGCGCTCGGCCGCTGGCAACGCCTGTCGGCGTGGCGCAAGGGCGTCGCGATCGGCGGCTTCGCGTTCGGGACGTTCGGCCTCGGGTTCACGCTGGGCGGCCTCCTGTTCGGCCGCTGGCGCAAGGCGTAGGCCCGCTAATCCACGACCGCGGCCGGCTCTTCGCCGCGCCGAGACAGCGCGACCACGCCGGCGAGCGCCGCCAGGGCCGAGACGCCCCCGGCGATCCACAACGTCCCGCGCGCGCCGACGGTGGTGACCAGCACGCCCCCGGCTGCGAGCGCAACGAGCTCGGCGGTGTTGCGCAGTCCGTTGAAGGCCGCGAACGCGCGCCCGTGCTGCTCCGGCGGCACGCGCTGGTGGATGAGCGTTCGGAAGCCGGTGTTCTTCACGCCGTGTCCCATCCCGCCCACGAACCACCAGGCGACCATGAACGGGAACACGGTCCAGAACGGCGCGATGAACTTGGCGAGGCCCTGGACGGCAGCCGCCAGCAGCGTCGCGGTTGCCAAGGCCTGCAGCGGGATTCGCTGTGGGATGGAGTTGGACGCTGCGATCATTCCGATCGCCCACGCGCTCAAGACGATGCCGATCCCGGCATCCGGGTACCCCAGCTCTGCGACGTAGGCGAAGTCCCCCGGGATCGACGCCGACATGAACACCAGCGTCACCGCGCCCGCGCCGAGGACGATCGCGAGCACCCGCTCGCTGCGTAGGAGCTCGAAGCCGTCGCGGGCGCCCGGCTTGACGCCCGGGACCTGAACGATGCGACGGCGGACCGGCAGGGCGAAGAGAACGGCAGCGATCACCAGGAACGTCGCCGCGTCGGCAAACAGCGCCACGCGGATGCCGGCACCGGCCGCCAGCGCGCCGCCGATCAGCGGCCCGACCATGAACCCGATCGACCGCGTCGACTCGACGAGGCCGTTCGCACGCCCGAGCTCCCGCGAGCCGGCGAGCAGCGGGACAAGAGCGAACTCCGACGCCTGCGACACCGCGACACCCGCGCCGAGCACGAGGGTCAGGACGAGGATCGTCGCCAGCGAGTGCGCGAAGGCGAGGCCGCAGACGATCACCGCCTGGAAGATCGCCGACCAGATCGCGAGCGCACGCGTCTCGACCCGGTCGACGAGCACGCCGACATGGCCCGCCAGCACCGCGAGCGGCGCCCAGAGGCAGATCAGCAGCGCAGCGACCCCGGCCCCGTGCCACAGCTGGTTCGCCCGCAGCGACAGAGCGATCATGGCGACCCAGTCGCCGATCGACGAGACGGCGATCGCCCCGGCGACGATCCGCAGGTCACGATCGCGCGTGGCGGCGGTCACCCGCCGGAATCTACGCCTCCCACTCGTTCCAGCAACCAAAACCCACCCTATACGAACACACGTTCGCGAGGTACAATGGCGTTCTCGATGGCGGCCGACGAGCTTGTAGTCCACGGCGCCCGGGAGCACAACCTGAAGGACATCACGGTCCGGCTCCCGCGGAACGCCCTCATCTGCATCACCGGCCTCTCGGGCTCGGGTAAGTCGAGCCTCGCCTTCGACACGATCTATGCCGAAGGGCAGAGGCGCTACGTGGAGTCACTCTCCGCCTATGCGCGGCAGTTCCTGCAGATGATGGAGAAGCCGGATGTCGACTCGATCGACGGGCTGAGCCCGGCGATCTCGATCGACCAGAAGACGACGTCGCGCAACCCGCGCTCGACCGTCGGCACGGTGACCGAGATCTACGACTACCTGCGGCTGCTCTACGCCCGGGTCGGGCGCCCGCACTGCCCGGTCTGCGGACGGCCGATCTCCGGCCAGTCGATCGACTCGATCGTCGAGCAGATTCTCGCGCTGCCGGCCGGCGCCGCGGTTCACCGTCAACGCACCGGTCGTCCGCGACCGGAAGGGCGAATACCGGGAGCTCTTCGAGGAGCTTCGCAACGAGGGCTTCTCGCGGATCAAAGTCGACGGCGATCAGCACACGCTCGACGAGCCGCCGGCGCTCGACAAGAAGTTCAAGCACACGATCGAGGTCGTCGTCGATCGACTGGTCATGAAGGAAGACCTGCGCACACGGCTGACGCAGTCCGTCGAGACCGCAGCTGCGCTCGCAGAAGGGCTCGTGGCTGTCGATCTGGTCGACAGCGGCGAGACGATGACGTACAGCCAGAACTTCGCCTGCCCCGAGCACGGTGTCTCGCTGCCCGAGCTCCAGCCGCGCATCTTCTCGTTCAACTCGCCGCACGGCGCCTGTCCGCGCTGCACCGGTCTCGGCGCGCAGCAGGAGATCGACCCCGACCTGCTCGTGCCCGACCCGACGCTCTCGATCGACGACGGCGCGCTCGTGCCGTGGGCGGTCGGCGGCTCGGGGTTCTACGAGTCGGTGATCCAGGCGATCGCCGACCGCTACGAGATCCCCACCGACGTGCCGTGGCAGGAGCTCACCACCGAACAGCAGGATTACTTCCTCTACGGCACCGGCGGCGACAAGGTGTACGTCCAGTACCGCAACCGGATGGGCCGACGCCGCTCGTACATGATCGACTTCGAGGGGATCATCTCCTCGCTCGAGCGCCGCTACCGCGAGACCGATTCCAGCACGCAGCGTGAGCGGATCGAGGAGTACATGTCGTTCAGGCCGTGCCCGGTCTGCAAGGGCGCGCGGCTGAAGCCCGAGGTGCTCGCGGTGATCGTCGGCGAGAAGAACATCCATGAGTTCACGCGCTTCTCGATCACCCGCGCGCTGCAGTTCCTCGATGCGCTCGAGCTGACCGAGACCGAGCAGCTGATCGGCCACCGCATCGTCAAGGAGATCCGCGAGCGCCTGACGTTCCTCGACGACGTCGGAGTGGGCTACCTCCAGCTCGACCGTGCGTCGGCGACGCTGTCGGGCGGCGAGGCGCAACGCCTGCGTCTCGCGACGCAGATCGGCTCACAGCTCGTCGGCGTGCTCTACATCCTCGACGAGCCGTCGATCGGGCTGCACCAGCGCGACAACGACAAGCTGATCGGAACGCTCCAGCGGCTGCGCAACCTCGGCAACACCGTGGTCGTCGTCGAGCACGACGAGCAGATGATGCGCGTGGCCGACTGGCTGGTCGACATGGGGCCGGGCGCCGGCGAGCACGGCGGTCATGTCGTCGCCGAAGGCACCGCCGAGAAGGTGCAGCGCAACAAGAAGTCGATCACGGGCCAGTTCCTGGCCGGCTCGCGCGCGATCAAGGTTCCGGAGCGACGCACCGAGGACAACGGCTGGTTCACGGTGCTCGGAGCAGCCGAGCACAACCTGAAGGGCATCGACGTCGACTTCCCGGTCGGCAAGTTCATCGCCGTCACCGGCGTCTCGGGCTCCGGGAAGTCGACGCTCGTG
Source organism: uncultured Thermoleophilia bacterium (assembly GCA_963823265.1). Taxonomy (GTDB): domain Bacteria; phylum Actinomycetota; class Thermoleophilia; order Gaiellales; family Gaiellaceae; genus PALSA-600. The sequence continues at coordinate 77,773 of CAWGLA010000005.1, read as the reverse complement.
AACGAGATCATCTACAAGGCGCTTGCAAACCAGCTCTCGAGGGTGCGCGTGCGCCCCGGCGAGCACGAGGGGTCGACGGCATCGAGGTCTTCGACAAGGTGATCGAGATCGACCAGCGCCCGATCGGACGCACGCCGCGCTCGAACCCGGCCACCTACACCGACCTCTTCACGCATATTCGCGAGCTCTATTCGCTGACGCCCGATGCGAAGGTGCGTGGCTACAAGCCGGGCCGGTTCTCGTTCAACGTCAAGGGCGGCCGCTGTGAGACGTGCAAAGGCGACGGCCAGATCAAGATCGAGATGCACTTCCTGCCCGACGTCTACGTGCCGTGCGAGACCTGCAAGGGCAAGCGCTACAACCGCGAGACGCTCGAGGTGCGCTTCAAGGGGAAGACGATCGCAGACGTCCTGGAGATGTCGGTCGAAGAGGCACTTGCGTTCTTCTCGAAGATCCCGAAGATCCGCCGCCGCCTGCAGACGCTGCACGATGTCGGCCTCGATTACATGACGCTCGGGCAACCCGCAACGACACTGTCGGGCGGCGAGGCGCAGCGCGTGAAGCTGGCCGCCGAGCTCTGCAAGGTCTCGACCGGGCGAACGCTCTACATCCTCGACGAGCCGACGACCGGTCTGCACTTCGCCGACATCGAGAAGCTGCTCGAGACGCTGCAGCGGCTCGTCGACGGCGGCAACACGATGCTCGTGATCGAGCACAATCTCGACGTGATCAAGCAGGCTGACTACCTGGTCGACCTCGGCCCCGAGGGTGGTGAGGCCGGCGGCGAAGTCGTCGCGGTCGGCACGCCCGAGGAGGTCGCGCAGGTGCCAGGAGTCGTACACCGGGCAGTTCCTGCGGTCGTTGCTCGAGCGCAGCGCCGTCGCCGCGTGAACTGGCACAGCAAGCGTTCGGTGCTGCTCCTGGTCGGCGCGGCCTGCCTCGTGGTGTTCGTGGCCGGGATGGCAGCCGCCTGGAACAACCGCCACCACACGATCTGCCGGGATGGCAAGCCGCCGGTCTCCCAGCGCGGGGGCATTCTCGGGCAGATCGTGTACCGCTGTCATGACGGCCGCGTTGTGACGACGCCCGGCTGATGCGCGACTGGTGGTTGAGAGCACTGCTCGTCCTGCAACGGCCGCGGCCGGTGTTCGTCGCGCTGCGCGACGACTCGAAGGAATCCGTCGCCGACCGGTCCGAGCCGATCCTCGCGATCGTCCTGCTGGCCGGCATCGCGGCGCTGCTCCCGACCGCGACCGCCGGGACCTGCTCGACGACGGTTCGATACGGTGGTCTCGTCCTCGCGGTCTGGCTGTTTCTCGCGGGCAGCCTCTACGGCGTCTTCGGGTACTTCACCCTCGGCGCCCTGCTCTTCGGTGGTTCGAAGGCGCTTGGCTCGCAAGGCAGCTACCGCCGCTCTCGCCATGTCCTTGCGTTCGCTGCCGCGCCCATCGCGCTCTCGCTCGTTCTCTGGCCGGTCAAGCTGGCGCTGTATGGCGAGTCCCTCTTCCGCAGTGGCGGCAGCGACCACGGCGCAGGTGCCCGCGCCTTCGACGTGCTGGAGGCCGGATTTCTCCTCTGGTCGGCGGCGCTGCTCGTGATCGGAGTCCGCGCAGTGCACGGCTGGACGTGGCGGCGAGCGGCCGCAGCCTGCGCGATCGCGATCGTCGCGCCGGTGCTGATCGGGCTCGTTCTCTCCGCCTAGCTCGCGCGGCTTTCGCCGCAACCCGTAATAACTACCGCTCCCGAACGTGGAGGCTGCGGATGCCGAGTCCCTGCGATCGGCGCAGTGTGGGGCCCATGATGACGACAACGACGACGCTCACGCCCCGCGAGCGGCAGGTCGCGACGCTCCTCGCTTACGGCTACACCAACACGGCGATTGCAGACCGGCTCAATATCTCCGTCCGGACGGCGGAGATGCATCGCGCAAACGCGATGCGCAAGCTGGCGGCCGATTCGCGTGCCGATGTTGTCCGCTGGGCGCTGGACCACGAGCTCCTGAACTAACTCCTCGCGCGAACCTCCGCGAGTGCTTCCTCGAAGAGCGCAAGCTCCTCTTCGGGGATCGAATACGTGTGTTGTTCGGCGGGGAACGAACCGCTGCGCACCTCCGCGGCGTAGTTGCCGATGGCGGTCTGGATGACCGCTGCGATCTCTGCGTACTGCTTGACGAAGCGCGGCGCATGCCCTCGTAGAGGCCGAGCAGGTCGTGCCAGACGAGCACCTGCCCGTCGCAGCCGCGCCGGCGCCGATGCCGATCGTCGGGATCTCGAGCGCCTCGGTGATCGCCTCTGCGACCGGAGCCGGCACGGCTTCGAGGACGACGGCGAAGCATCCTGCCTCCTGCAAGCGCGAGCGCGTCCTCGTAGAGCTGCACCGCCTTCACCGCCGTGCGGCCCTGCGCCTTGAACCCGCCGAGCTTCGTCGCCGACTGCGGCGTCAGGCCGACGTGTCCCATCACGCGGATCTCCGGAGCCCGCGAGCGCGCGGACGCGGGCGAGGGCATCGCGGCCGGCTCCTTCGAGCTTCACCGCGTCTGCGCCCGCCTCCTTGACGAAGCGGATCGCGTTCTCCAGTGCCTGTTCGTCGAGACCTGGAACGAGCCGAACGGCAGGTCGGCGACGACGAGCGGACGCCGCGCCCCGCGGTTGACCGCGCGCGTCAGGATGATCATCTCGTCCATCGTGGCGGGCACGGTCGAGTCGTGGCCGAGCATCACCATCGCGGCCGAGTCGCCGACCAGGATCACGTCGACGCCCGCGGCGTCCGCGATCCGCCCCGAAGGCGCGTCGTACGCGGTGACCATCACGATGCGGTCGCCCCGTCGCTTCATCTCCAGCAGTTCGGGCAGCGCGAGCTTTCCGGGGGCAGGCGTACCGGGGGCGGGCTTGCGGGGACGTGTCGTCACGAGTGGTCTCCTTCCGGGAGCAGGATGTTGTCGATCAGCCGGACCGAACCGACCCTGGCCGCGATCGCGAGCGTCGGGCCGTCGAGGTCGGCGACCTCGACGTAGTCGGGCTCGAGGCCGGCGTCGGCGAGGATGCCGCGGGCCTTCGTCTCATCGCGGGTTGCGAGCGCGCGGTGGATGGCGAGAGCCTGCTCGCGCTCGTTCGGTGACAGAAGTGCGTTGCGCGACGACAGCGCCAGCCCGTCGTCGTCGCGAACGGTCTCGACGACGCGGATCTCGACGTCGAGGTTGAGGTCGCGGACGAGCTGCTTCACCACTGCGACCTGTTGGGCGTCCTTCCGCCCGAACCACGCGATCTGCGGCCGCACGATGTTCAGGAGCTTCAGGCACACGGTCGCGACGCCGCGGAAATGCTGTGGCCTGTGCGCGGACTCGAGGCCGTCGGCCGCGCCGGCGGGGTCGACCCACGTCGCGAAGCCGGGTGGGTACATCTCCGACACGCTCGGCGCGAAGAGGACGTCGATCCCCTCGGCTTCGGCCAGCGCGAGATCGCCCTCGGGGTCGCTCGGGTAGGCGGCGAGGTCGGTGCCCTCCGAGAACTGCGTCGGGTTGACGAACAGGGATGCGACGAGCACGTCGCACTCGCGCCCGTGCGGCCCGAAAGAGCGCCGTGTGACCGCCGTGCAGTGCGCCCATCGTCGGGACGAGGCCAACCACGCCGTGCCGGGGCAGGTCGAGTTCCGCGATCGCGCGCACGACTCTCATGGCCGCCTGCACCTCATCGGCGCGTTGCCTCTACGAGCGCCTCGTAGGCCTGCTCGAACCCCGAGCCGTAGAGCGCCGTGCGGTGGCGGTCGACCGTCTCCCAGTCGCCGCGGGCGACCGGCCCGGTCAGCTCGAACCCGTTCTCGATCGTACGCTCCATCAGGGGCACGAGCGCCTCGGGCGGCGCCCCCGCCTCCTCGAGGAGGCTCGACGCGACCTGGTAGAGGGTGACGAGGAAGTTCGACGCGATCGCGGCGCCCGCGTGGTAGAGCGCACGACGGTCGTCGGCGAGCGGGAACGGGCGCAGCCCGAGCGTCTCGGCGAGCCAGAGCGCCCGGGCGCGAGCCTCGTCGTCCTCGCCGGTGACGGCGCCCCAGGCGCCGTCGAGCTGCTCGGGGCCGCGGGTCTTGACGAGCGTCTGGAGCGGATGGACGGAGAAGCGGCGCGCGTGCGGACCGAGCGCCGCGAGCGGCGTCCTCCGGAGACATGGGCGACCCACGGCCCCGGCTCGATCGACCGTGCCGCCTCCGCGATCGCCCGATCGGGCACGCAGAGGAGCCGGAGCTCCCCGTCGTCGCGCACGTCGATGCCGCGCTCGCGGAGTCGCGCAGCGATCGCCGAGCCGGCGCGCCCGGCGCCGATGACGGTGACGTTGTTGAACATGGGGTGCTCCAGTTCCTTGCGGATACCGGGCACCGCCAGCCTAGCCGACCCGGACGCCGCGGGTCCGTCCGGCCGAGGCGGGACGATGGCCCCTTGCTAGGGTTCTCACGATGCCGATCTACGAATACGTCTGCATGAGCTGCGAGTCCCATTTCGAGGAGCTCGTCGGCATGTCGGATCCCGATCCGGCCTGCCCGGACTGCGGGAACGCTGAAGGTCGCGAAGCAGTTCAGCATCGTCGTTCGCAGCGCACGGCGCCTCCGGACAGCCCACCTTCGGTGGCGGCGGCTGTTGCGGCGGCTGTTGTGGCAGCTGCTGGCTGATCCTCTCGCTGCTCGCCTACGGCGACGTGGTCGCCGGCTGCACGCGCTGCGCGCTCGCCGCAGACGCGCACACAGGTCGTCTTCGGCTCCGGCTCGCCGACCGCCGACCTGATGTTCGTCGGCGAGGCGCCCGGCTTCCACGAGGACAAGCACGGCGTCCCGTTCGTCGGCGCGGCCGGGAAGCTGCTCGGCAAGCTGCTCGACGGGATCGGCCTCACGCGCGAGGACGTCTACGTCGCGAACGTCTTAAATGCCGGCCGCCGGGCAACCGCGACCCGCAGCCGGAGGAGATCGAGGCCTGCGAGCCGCACCTCTTCAGGCAGATCGAGATCATCCAGCCGCGGCTCGTCGCGACGCTCGGCAACTTCGCGACGAAGCTGCTCTCGGGCAAGCCGACGGCATCACCCAGGTGCACGGGCGCGAACAGCAGGTCGTGCTCGGCGGACGACCCGGTGCACCCTCTATCCGATCTTCCATCCCGCCGCGGCGCTCTACACCCCGCGGATGCTGCAGGTGCTCGAGGAGGATTTCGCGCGCATCCCGGAGCTGCTCGGCCGCGCTGTCGGCCGCCGCGCGCCCGTTGCGCCCGTCGCGCCGCGCTCCGCCGGAGCCGGTGCTCGAGCAGCCGACCCAGCTCGGCCTCTTCTAGCGCGGCCCTGAGCTGCGAGCCGCAGCCCCGAGCTTCGAGCGCAGCTTCGAGCCGGCCCTGAGCTTCGAGCGCAGCTCGAGCTTCGAGCGCGGCCGCTGGCCCCCATCGGCTCTTCCGGCCTCGTCTCGGCGAGGCGGTCCGCCCGGCGCGTCTCGTGGTCAGACCAAGGGTCACAGAAGTGCAAGAGACATTCCACAGGAAGCAACGCCCCGCATGATCTCGCGGCTCGGTGATCGACCGGCCAGGGCCTCCCGAGGCGCGTCTGGTGGTCAGACCAAGGTCGTCTGGGGCGCGGCTTCGGCCTCTAAGGTCACGGGGTGGACCTGGTGACGGCTTCGCCGGAGGAGACGGAGGCGCTCGCGGCCGGGTTGGCCGCGCGCTTGCGCCCGGCGACGTCGTGGCCGTCTCGGGCGAGCTCGGCGCCGGCAAGACGACCTTCGTGCGCGGCGCGGCGCGCGCGCTCGGGTTCACCGGCACCGTCTCCAGCCCGACCTTCACGATCGGCCACCGCTACGAGGCGCGGATGCCCGTCGCCCACCTCGACCTCTACCGCATCACCGGGCTCGATCGCCGAGGAGTGGGGAGACCTGGAGCCGTACTTCGACGGCACCGTCGCCTTCGTCGAATGGCCGGAGCACGGCGGCGACTGGCTCCCGGCCGCGCGCGTCACGGTTACGCTTGACCACGTCGACGAGTCGCACCGCCGCGTTCGGATCGACAGTGAAGACGATCTTGGCCTTTGACACCGCGACGTCCTTCGGCGCCGTCTGCGGGTCTGGCGGCGGGCCGCCGCGCGCGCGCCGACCGCGCCGGCGACCTGCTGCTCGCGATCGACGAGCTGATCGACGATCCGCGCGGCTCGAGGGGATCGTCGTCGGCCGCGGGCCCGGCAGCTTCACGAGCATCCGCATCGGCCTCGCCGTGGCGCGGTCGCTTGCGTTCGCGCTCGACCTGCCGGTGGCCGGCGCGTCGACGCTCGACGCCCTCGGCGGTGGGACGCCCGTGCTCGACGCGAGGCGCGGCGAGGTGTTCACCGTCGGGCCGCGCGTCTGCAAGCCGGACGAGCTCGACGTGGCCGGGCAGACGCTCGTCGGCGACGGCGCGGTGCGCTACCGCGAGCTCTTCGAGGCAGCGCGGCGCGACGGTGCCGCCCGACGACGACGAATCGCACCTGCCCGAGCCGAGGCTGCTGATCGACCGCGCGGGCGCGTTCGGGCCGGCGGAGCTCGTCGAGCCGCTCTACGTGCGCGAGCCGGACGCGAGGCCGCGGCCATGACCGCGGTCGCCGTCCAGATCCGTCCGCTCGCACCTGGCCGACCTCGACGCGATCGAGGTGATCGAGCGGCGCGCCTACCCGACGCCGTGGTCGCGCTCGATGTTCGCGTCCGAGCTCGCGAAGCCGACGTCGATCTGCCTGGGCGCGTTCGAGGGCGAAGACCTCGTCGGCTACGTGTCAACTCGCGGTACGTCGATGCGTGGCACGTGATGAACGTCGCGGTCGACCCCGGGCACCAGCGACGCGGTGTCGCCACGCGGCTGCTCGAACGGCTCTTCGAGCTGACGCGCGACGACGAGCGCCGCGGCTACACGCTCGAGGTGCGCGTCTCGAACGAGGAGGCGATCCACCTCTACGAGAAGCTCGGCTTCGAGGCACGCGGGCTGCGGCGCGGCTACTACACCGACAACCGCGAAGACGCGCTGATCATGTGGCGCGACGCACGCCGCCGACGCCGTGATCCTCGGGATCGAGACGTCCTGCGACGAGACGGCCGCCGCCGTCGTCAGCGCGGACGGGGAGATCGCTCCAGCGTCGTCGCCTCGCAGGACGAGCTGCACGCGCGCTTCGGCGGCGTCGTGCCCGAGGTCGCGAGCCGCCGCCATCTCGAGCTCGTCACGCCGGTGATCCAGCAGGCGCTCGGCGAGCCGGGTCGAGCTGGCGATGTCGACGCGGTCGCCGTCACGGTGCGGCCCGGGCTGATCGGCGCGCTGCTCGTCGGCGTCTCCGCCGCGAAGGCGCTCGCCTGGTCGCATCGCCTGCCGCTGATCCCCGTCGACCATCTGCACGGCCACGTCGCCTCGCTCTACCTGCGGCCGCTCGACCTGGCAGCCGCCGTTCACCTGCCTGCTCGCGAGCGGCGGCCACACGATGCTGCTCGACGTCAGCCGACCGCGGCTCGCTTCCGCGTGCTCGGGACGACCCTCGACGACGCCGCCGGCGAGGCGTTCGACAAGGGCGCCCGGCTGCTCGGCCTCGGCTACCCGGGCGGCCGCGAGATCGACGCGCTCGCGCGGCAGGGCGATCCGACGCGCCTTCGACTTCCCCGTCGCACGCGTGCCCGGGCTCGACTTCTCCTTCTCCGGCCTGAAGACGGCGCTCCTCTACCGGGTGCGGGGCCTCGCAGACGGGGAGCTGGCGGAGCGGCGGGCCGATCTGGCCGCCTCCTACCAGCGGGCGATCGTGCGGGCGCTCGTCGAGCGGGTCGAGGCCGACGGGAGCCGAGCGGATCGCCGTCGTGGGCGGGGTCGCGGCGAACTCGGAGCTCCGGGCGGCGCTCCCGGAGGCGGCCCTGGCGCCGCTCGCGCTCTGCACGGACAACGCCGCGATGATCGCCTCCGCGGCCCGCTACACGGACCCCATCCCATACCCGGGGTACCTTTCGCTCGATGCACGTGCCTCGGCGTAGCGCCCTCAGGCTTCTCGTCGTCGCGATGCTCACGGTCGTGCTGGTCGCGACCGTCTCGGCCCGCGGGCGAGACGGCACGGTCGCCTCGTCGACCGTCAGCTGGCGCGGCCTCGTCGGCGAGCCGCGCGCGGCGGTGCCGAACGGCCAGCGCTCGATCGTCGTCCTGAACACGCCGTCGGTCGCGCAGCGCTCGCGAAGGCCAAGTTACGCGACCGAGGCGCAGGAGCGCTCCTGGACGACTCAGGCGTTCGCGGCGCAGCAGCAGGTGCTGACGACGCTCGCGGCACAGGGCATCGCCGTGCGCCGCGAGTTCAGCTACGCCCGCGTGCTCGACGGCTTCTCGGCAGCGCTCGACCCGCGCGCGGTCGCGCTGCTCGAGCACATGCCGGAGGTGGTGGGCGTCTACCCGGTGCGCACCGCGTTCCCGGCCTCGGAGTCGGAGACGCTGCTCTCCTCGAACGGTTCGGCCCGTCGAGCGGCCACCGTGCGGTCGCCGACCTGCCGGGCTACGACGGTCGCGGCGTCACGATCGCGCTGCTCGACACGGGCGTCGACCAGGCGCATCCGTATCTGCGCGGCAAGATCCTGCCGGGGATCGACCTCGTCGACCGCAACGACGACGCGACTGCGCGCTCGAACCCGCTCGATCCGTCGCAGGTCGAGCGGCACGGCACCGAGCTCGCCGGCATCCTCGTCGGTGCCGGCGGCCCGGGCGGGTTGCACGGCGTCGCGCCGGGCGCGACCGTCCTGCCGATCCGGATCGCAGGCTGGCAGCCGGCCGCCGACGGCCGCGCAGCTCGTCTACGCGCGCAGCGACCAGCTGATCGCCGGGCTCGAGCGCGCGGTCGACCCGAACGGCGACGGCGACGCTCACGACGCGGTGCGCGTCGCCCTCGTCGGCGTCGCCGAGCCGTACGCCGCATTCACCGACAGCCCTGAGGCACGCGCCGTGCAGGGCGCGCTCGACCTGAACACGCTCGTGGTCGCACCGGCCGGCAACGACGGCGGCGCCGGCCCGTCGTTCGGCTCGATCGCCGGGCCGGCGGGCGGCGCGGGCGCGCTCGCCGTCGGCGCCACCGATGCGCGCACCGTCCGTGCCGCGCGTGCGCGTCGTGCTGCGCCGCGGGCTCGATGTGATCTTCGACCAGCGCGTGCCGCTGCTCGGCGCCGTCGCGCCGTCCGCACGCGATGACCCTGGCGGTCGCGACGCCGCGCTCGACCCGGGGCCTCGCCGGTACGTCGAGCGCCGACTTCTTCGATCGGAAGGGCTTCAGCATCGTCGCGGGCCGTGCCGTCGTCGCGCCGGTCGGTGCCGACCCGCAGGGGCTCGCCGCTCGCCGCGTCGCGTGCCGGTGCCGCCGCGGTGATCCTGTACGGCGACGCGCTGCCGCCCGGCTCGCTTGCGCGTCGCCGAGGACGAGCGCGCCCCGGTCGTCGTCGTGCCGGCCGCCGCCGCGGTCGAGCTGCTCGCCGCCGAGCGGGCGGGCATCGACGTCGGCATCGCGGTCGGCGCAGCGCACGACGACACGAACGACACGCGCGGCCAGGTTGCGGGCTTCTCGTCGCTCGGCCTCGCGTTCGACGGCAGCGTCAAGCCGGACGTCGCCGCCCCCGGGGTCGCGCTCGCGACGTCGGTGCCCGGCACCGCCACGACGGCTCGCCGCTCTACGGCTCGATCAACGGCACGAGCGGCGCGGCCGCGACCGTCGCGGGCGGAGCCGCGCTGCTCGCGCAGATGCGGCCGGCGCTCGACGGCCCGGCGCTCCGCAGCCTGCTCGCCGGGTACTCGCAGCGCGGCCGCGCGTCGGCGCTCGCGGTCGGGAACGGGATCTTCCGGCTCGGCGCCGTCGGCGGTCGGCGAGGTCGCGACCTCGCCGGCGACGCTCGGCTTCGGGCTCTGGGGCGGCCCGCGCTGGCACGCGACGCGCACCGTCGTCGTCCGCAACGTCTCGACGCGGCGGCTCGAGCTCTCGCTCAAGGCCGACGTCGACGGCGAGTCCGAGGCGCTGCAGTTCGACGTCAGCCCCAGTCACTTCCTGCTGCGCAGCGGCCGCTCGCGCAAGGTGCAGGTGACCGTGCGGGCAGCCCGCCGCGCCGCGCGAGCGGATCGTCACGGGCACGATCGCAGCCGCCGTCTCCGGGCAGCCTGCAGACGCTGCGCGTGCCGTGGGCGCTCGGGTTCCGGCGCTACTCCGGCGAACCTCCTCGCGCACGTCGTCGCTCGAACAAGAAGTCGTTTCGCGCCGTCGGACACGTCACCGGCGCTCTTCACGATCCAGGCCGGGAACCTCGGTCCGGGACGACGGGCTGCAGATCCAGCCCGTCGCGCGGCTCGACGTGCTCCTCTACGACTCCGCGAGCGGCCGGTTCATCGGCACGCTCGCGCGGCTGCGCAACCTGCTGCCGGGCGCGTACAGCTTCGGGATCACGGGCCGCGGGCCGTCGAGCCGCTGCTGCCGCCCGGCGGCTACGAGTTGCGGCTGGCCGCGTGGCCGACGCTGCCCGCGCGACGCCGAAGCCGAGCAGGGCGCAAGTCCGCTTCCAGATCGAGTAGATTGCGCAGTCGATGGCCACGGCTGCGCCCGAGTCGCACCTGCGCGAGAACCCGTTCGAGCTCGCGCAGCGGCAGCTTCAGAAGGTCGCCGACACGTTCGGGATCGACGAGCAGCTCGTCAGCGTGCTCCGCAGTGCAAGAAGGCGGTCGAGGTCTCGATCCCGACCTCGATGGACGACGGCTCGGTGCGCGCGTTCGCCGGCTACCGCGTCACGCACAACGTCGCGCGCGGCCCGTCCAAGGGCGGCATCCGCTACCACCCGGACGTCACGCTCGACGAGGTCAAGTCGCTCGCGATGTGGATGACGTGGAAGTGCTCGCTGATGGGCCTGCCCTTCGGCGGCGCCAAGGGCGGCGTCATCTGCGACCCGAAGTCCATGTCGCGCAGCGAGCTCGAGCGCATGACGCGCAGGTTCACCTCCGAGATCATCAACGAGATCGGGCCGGAGAAGGACATCCCGGCCCCGGATGTCGGGACGAACGCCGCGACGATGGCCTGGATCTTCGACACGTACTCGATGAACAAGGGCCACTCGGTGCTCGGTGTCGTCACCGGCAAGCCGTTGACGATCGGCGGCTCGCTCGGTCGTGAGGAAGCGACCGCGCGCGGCGGCGCTCTTCTGCCTTCAGTCCGCGCTCGAGAAGCAGGGCCGGTCGCTGGACGGGGTCCGCATCGCGGTGCAGGGATTCGGCAACGTCGGCTCGTTCTTCGCGAAGTTCGCCGCCGAGGAAGGCGCGAAGGTCGTCGCCGATCTCCGACTCGTCAGGCGGCATCCACAACGCGAACGGCATCGACATCGCGGCCGCGTTCGCGCACAAGCGCGGCGGCGGCTCGCTCACCGAGTTGAAGGGCGGCGACCGCATCACGAACGAGGAGCTGCTCGCTGCTCGACTGCGACGCTCTTCGCGCCGTGCGCGCTCGAGCAGGTGATCACGCAGGACAACGCCGACCGAGGTGAAGGCGAAGATCCTCGTCGAGGGTGCGAACGGGCCCGTGACCCCGGCCGCCGACGACATTCTCGAGGCGAACGGCGTGCTGTCCTGCCGGACGTGCTCGCGAACGCCGGCGGCGTCGTCGTCTCGTACTTCGAGTGGGTGCAGGGACTGCAGGAGTACTTCTGGAAGGAAGACGAGGTCAACCGCCCGCCTGCACGAGATCGTCACGCCGCGCGTTCGACGAGACGTGCGCGACCGTCGAGGACCGCAAGACTCGATGCGCATGGCCGCGTACGGCCTCGCCGTGCAGCGCGTCGCCGAGGCGACCGTGACGCGCGGGCTCTATCCCTAGTCGCGCGGGCAAGTCACCCTCTTACCACGCGCAGAGCTGCTCGCTCTGCGAGCGGGCCCGTGCGCAGGTCGTGCCTGCATCGCGAGCTCGGCGTTCCCTACGCGGAGGTCGACATCACCGGACGACGTGGGCTGGAGGCGCGCTATCGCGAGTGGCTGCCGGTGGTCGAGATCGACGGCGAGCGCGCGTTCGTCTACTACGTCGACGAGGCAGCCCTGCGCCGGAAGCTGTCACAAACTCCGTAGTTTGTGACAACCGTACGGCTGTCTGTGAGCCTTGGGCACAATGCGTCGTGATGTTGCAATCTCCCGTCCCAGGCGAGGCCCCCGAACGGCTCACGGTCGGCGTCGCAGCCCGGCTTTCGCGCTATCTCCAGGTCCTGACCCAGGCCAAGAAGATGGGCAAGGACCGCATCTCCTCGCAGGAGATCGCCGACTACACGAGCATCAACGCCACCCAGATCCGTCGCGACCTCTCCAACTTCGGCAAGTTCGGCAAGCGGGGCGTCGGCTACTCGATCGACTCGCTGCTCGCCGAGATCCGCAAGATCCTCCGCACGCAGGGCCAGCACAACATCGCGCTCGTCGGCGCCGGCCGGCTCGGCCAGGCGATCGCGAGCTCGCCGATCTTCGCCGAGCACGGCATCAACATCGCTGCCGTCTTCGACCCGAGCCCGACATGATCGGCCACGACGCTCGGCGGCACGACCGATCGAGGACGAGCGCCGGCTCAAGGACGTGGTGCGCGACAAGAACATCGTCGTCGGCGTGCTCGCCGTCCCCGCCGGCGCCGCGCAGAAGGTGGCCGACGATCTCGTCGACGCGGGCGTGCGGATCATCTTCAACTACTCCGAAGCGCTGCTCGACGTCCCGGGCGACGTCACCGTGCACACCTCGAACCCCGCGGTCGAGTTGCTGCACGCGCTGTACTTCCACCTCACCTAGCGTCCGCCGCGTGCGGATCCTGCTCTGGCACGGCTACCTCCTCGGAGGGACCGGCTCGAACGTCTACTCGCGCGCGCTCGCGCGCGAGTGGAGCAGCGCCGGGCACGAGGTCGTCGTCGTCTGCCAGGAGCGCGCGCCGGAGCAGTTCGACCTCGGCGGCGCGACGGTCGTCGCCCTCGAGCTCCCGGGCGGCCTGCTGCCGGTCTTCGTGCTCGACCGCTACGAGGGACTGCGCCGAAGCTCCTGCAGGACTTCACCGAGGCCGAGCAGGCGTGCGTATGTCGAAGCGAACGCGGCGGCGCTGCGCGAGCTCTGCCCGGCCGACCTGGTCTTCACCAACCACGTGCTGCTCGGCGGCCCCGTCGGCGCGGCGACGCGGTCGCGCCGTTCCGGGTCAAGGCGCACGGCTCCGAGCTCGAGTACTCGATGCGCGGCCGGCCGGAGCTCGGCGAGTGGGGGCGCGAGACGCTCGCGCAGGCCGAGGTCGACCTACGTCGGCTCCGCGCACATCCGGCGCGTGCTCGCCGACGTCGTCGGCGCAGTCGATCGCGTGCATCGAGGTGCCGCCGGGCGTCGACGTCGACGTGTTCGTGCTCGAGGATCGGGCGGCGGCGCTCGCAGACCTGCTCGCCGAGGCGCGCGACGATCCGCCGAACCCGGCGCGCGACGAGCGGCTGCCGGACGAAGGAAACGCCGAGCGGCTCGAGGAGTTCCTCGCCGGTCGACGCGCCGACCGTCGTCTACTTCGGGAAGCTGATCGAGCAGAAGGGCGTGCAGCTGCTGCTCGAGGCGATGCAGCAGGCTCGACGCGCGGCTCGTCGTCGTCGGCTTCGGCCCCTACCGGGCTGCAGCTCGAGGCGATGGCGCCGCAGCGCACGCCTCTTCACCGGCCCGCTCGAGCACCGGCACCTCGTGCACCTGCTCCCGCTCGCGACGCGACCGTCGTGCCCTCGATCTTCCCCGAGGCGTTCGGCATGGTCGCGGCCGAGGCTGCGGCCGCCGGCTCGCCGCCCGCTCGTCGCACGCCACTCCGGCCTCGCCGAGGTCGCGGCAGGGCTCGAGGAGAGTACCCGGAGCGGTTCCGGCGACCTCGCGTCGTTCGAGCTCGGGCGACCCGAGCGATCTCGCGCGCAAGCTGGCGGCATCCTCGCGCTCTCGCCGGCGAGCACGACGCGCTCCGGCGGCGCGGCGCGCCAGGCGGTCGTCGAGCGCTGGTCGTGGCGCAGCGTCGCCCGACGCCTCCTTCAGCCGGTCTGAGCCCCGCGCGGCTACGCTCCGCGCGATGGGTGAGGAGCAACGCGTCTCCTGGCAGGAGCTTCTCGCGACGGCGCACGCGACGATTCGACGCCGGCACCGACTCTCACGCTCGCCGTCGAGGAGGAGTTCGCGCTGCTCGACCCCGACTCGCTGGAGCTGACCGACCGCTTCGAAGAGCTCTACGCGGCGGCGCTCGAGACGGACCTCGCACCGAACATCGTCGGCGAGCTGATCGCGTCCGAGGTCGAGGTGCGCACCGGCAGTGCGACCGAGCTTCGGCGAGGCGGCCGACGCGATGCGGGAGCGGCGCGAGCAGCTCCACGCCGTCGCGCGCGAGCTGCAGATCGGCCTCGGCGGCACGGGCGACGCACCCGTGGAGCCGCTGGCAGGACCAGCGGATCATCGACACGCCGCACTACCGGCGGAACAACCAGCTCCTCCGCTACGTCGTCTGGCGCAACAACACCTTCGGCCTGCACGTGCACGTCGGGATCGCCGGCGCCGACCGCGCGATCGCCGTGCACGACGCGCTTCGCAACTTCCTGCCCGAGCTGCTCGCGCTCTCGGCCAGCTCGCCGTTCGTCGAGAACGTCGACACCGGCCTGCACTCCGCGCGCACCGAGATCTTCACGCGCATGTTCCCGCGCTGCGGCATCCCCGACGCGTACGGCGACTGGCGCGGCTGGGAGGACTACGTCGCCTTCCTCTACCGGACCGGCTCGATCACCGAGCACACGCAGATCTGGTGGAGCGTGCGCCCGCACCTCGCCTACCCGACGGTCGAGATCCGCATCTGCGACGGCCAGCCCGACCTCGGCGAGGCGCAGTCGCTCGCGGCGCTCTGTTACGCGCTGGCCGCCCGGTGCGCGCGCGCGCTCGACGAGGGCGAGCCGCTGCCGAGCCTGCCGCACCGCCTGCTCGAGGAGAACCTGTGGCGGGCGATCCGCTACGGCCTCTCGGGCGAGCTGCTCGACTTCGAGCGCGGCGAGCCGGTTCCCGCGCGGGCCAGAATCGAGCAGCTGCTCGACTGGGTGGCGCCCGTCGCGGACGAGATCGGCGCAGCGCCGTTCCTGAGCCGTCCCGGAGCGCAACGCGGCCGAGCGGCAGATCGCGCGCTTCGCCGAGGGCGCGACCTGGCAGGAGATCTACGCCGAGCAGGTCGGGAGAGCCGGCGGGGTCGAGTCGGTGGCTGACGAGGCCGACGAGCGTCGACGGACGCTCGCCGACGCAGCTGGCGGCGTTCGACGTCGACCAGTTCCTCGTCTCGGCCGCCTCGACGCTCGCGAGCCTCGCCTTCGCCAAGCTCGGAGCGGAGCGACCTCGCCCAGGCCCGCAAGGCGATCGACGCCCTGGCGGCGCTCCTGCCGCACGCTCGAGGGCGAGCTGAAGGACGACCTGGCGCTGGCGCTGACGAACCTCCAGCTGGCCTACGCCGAGCGCGGCGATCCCCTAGCTCCAGCCGGACATTGTGATACATAATCGCCCGCGCCGAAGCCCTTCGGCGCTTGACTTTGTGAGGGAGCGAAACCGATGGATTGGTTCATGCATCACGCCGTGCTCGCTCGGCCTCGTCGGTGCCGGCGTGGCCGTGGCGTACGGGCTCTACCTGACCTGGTGGCTGCTCCAGCAGCCGGCCGGGAACGAGCGGATGCGGGAGATCTCGCAGGCCGTCCAGGAAGGCGCTGCGGCCTACCTCAAGAAGCAGTACACGACGATCGCGATCGTCGCGATCGTGCCGTTCATCCTGCTCGGCTTCTACGACAAGCTCGGCTGGGGCACCGCGTTCGGTTTCCTGATCGGCGCCGTCCTCTCGGCGGCTGCGGGCTTCATCGGCATGAACGTCGCCGTGCGCTCGAACGCCCGCACGGCCGAGGCGGCGCGCAACGGGCCTGCGCCGGCGCTGAACGTCGCCTTCCGCGCCGGCTCGGTGACCGGCCTGCTCGTCGTCGGCCTCGGCCTGTTCGGCGTCGTCGGGCTACTACTGGTTCCTCACCGGCGGCTCGACAACTCGCCGACCTCGGCGATCCACGACCTCGTCGGGCTCGCCTTCGGCGGCTCGCTGATCTCCGTGTTCGCCCGGCTCGGCGGCGGCATCTTCACGAAGGCCGCCGACGTCGGCGCCGACCTGGTCGGCAAGATCGAGGCCGGCATCCCCGAGGACGACCCGCGCAACCCGGCCGTGATCGCCGACAACGTCGGCGACAACGTCGGCGACTGCGCCGGCATGGCCGCCGACCTGTTCGAGACGTACGCCGTCACGGCGGTCGCGGTGATGCTGCTCGGCACGCACGTTCCCGGCACGCGAACGCTCTACCTCTACCCGCTCGCGCTCGGCGGCGTCTCGGCATCGCGTCCGTGATCGGCACGTTCTTCGCCCGGCTCGGCAAGGGCGAGAACGCGGTCATCAACGCGCTCTACAAGGCCGTGCTCGTCGCGACGATCCTGTCCGCGATCGGCTTCATCCCGGTCACGATGGGCTTCGACAGCGGGCCGCTTCGGCTTCACGCGATCTCTACCTGTCCGCGATCGTCGGGCTGATCGTCACCTTCCTGCTCGTCGCGATCACCGAGTACTACACCGGCACACGCTGGAACCCGGTCAAGGCGATCGCCAAGGCGTCGCAGACCGGCCACGCGACGAACATCATCGAGGGTCTCGCGATGGGCATGCAGGCGACCGCGCTGCCCGGTGATCGTGATCGTCGCCGGCATCCTCGTCGCGCATCACTTCGCCGGCCTCTTCGGCATCGGCGTCGCCGTGATGGCGCAGCTCTCGATGACCGGCCTGATCGTCGCGCTCGACGCCTACGGCCCGGTGACCGACAACGCGGGCGGCATCGCCGAGATGGCCGACCTGCCCGAGGGCGTGCGCGGCGATCACCGATCCGCTCGACGCTGTCGGCAACACGACGAAGGCCGTCACCAAGGGCTACGCGATCGGCTCGGCCGCGCTCGCGGCGCTGATCCTCTTCGACTCGTACACGACCGGCCTCGCCGAGCGAGGGGCTCCCGACGATCTTCTCGCTCTCCGACGCCGTGGGTGATCGCCGGGCCTCTTCATCGGCGGCCTGATGCCGTTCCTGTTCGCGTCGCTCGCCATGCAGGCGGTCGGGCGCGTCGGCGGCGAGGTCGTGCAGGAGGTGCGCCGCCAGTTCCGCGAGCACCCCGGGATCATGGACTACACCGAGCAGCCCGACTACAGCCGGGCGGTCACCATCGTCACCGGCTCGGCGATCCGCTCGATGCTCGCGCCGGCGCTGATCCCGATCGGCTTCCCGATCGTGGTCGGGATCATCAGCGTCAAGATGCTCGGCGGCCTGCTGATCGGCACGATCGTCACCGGCCTCTTCCTCGCGATCGCGATGACCTCGGGCGGCGGCGCCTGGGACAACGCGAAGAAGTCGATCGAGGACGGCGCCTACGGCGGCAAGGGCTCCGAGGCCCACGCCGCGTCGGTCACCGGCGACACCGTCGGCGACCCCTACAAGGACACGGCCGGCCCGGCGATCAACCCGATGATCAAGATCACGAACATCGTCGCGATCCTGATCATCCCGCTGATCGTCTCGATCCACGGTTGACGAATGCTGAACGCTGCGCGGGGGCTCAGGCCCCTGCGCAGCGTTCTATCCTTGCGTGATGGAAAGTTTGGCCGCGGTGATCCCTCGCGTGCTGCATCTGTCCCTGATCGTCGGCTCGGATCTGATCGACGGCACGGGACGGAAGCTCGGCCGTGTCGACGACCTGATCGTGCGCCTCGAAGCGCGCGGCTACCCGCCGATCACGGGGTTCCTCGTCACCTTCGCCGGGCGACAGTCGTTCGTGCCGGCGGAGCAGGTTGCCGATGTCGCTGACGGCGCGGTCACACTGTCGGGTTCGCGACTCGACGTCCAGCCCTTCGAGCGCAGGTCCGAAGAGGTTCTCCTCAAGAAAGACGTGCTCGACCGCCAGCTGATCAACGTCGACGGAGCCCGGCTCGTGCGCGCGAACGAGATCGAACTGAGCCGGGTCGGCGGCTGGTGGCGGGTGGTCGGCGTCGACACGAGCCCGCGTGGCGCGGTGCGGCGGCTGCTGCCGCGCCGGCTGGCGAAGCAGGTCGGCCCGGGCGAGTTCCTCGACTGGGCCAGCATCGAGCCGTTCGTCGGCCACGTGCCCACGGTCAAGCTGCGCGTCCCGCATCCGCGGCTCGCAAAGCTCCACCCGGCCGACAGTCGCTGACCTGGTCGAGGCGGCCTCCCACCAGCGAGGGCGAGGAGATCATGGCGGCCGTGCGAGCAGACCGCGAGCTCGAGGCGGACGTTTTCGAGGAACTCGACGAGCAGCACCAGGTCGAGTTCCTGGAGACCGCCCCGACGTCGACATTGCCGAGACGCTCGCGAGGATGGCTCCCGACGACGCCGCCGACGTGCTCGCCGAGCTCGACGACGGCAACGTGAACGAGTCCTCGAGCTCCTGCCCGGCCGCAGCGCACCAAGGTGCGCGCGCTGCTCGGTTACGACCCGGCGACGGCGGGCGGACTGATGACAACGGACTTCGTGTCGGTGTACCGCCAGGCGACCGTCGCGGAAGCGCTCGAGCGCCTGCGCCGCAGTGATCGTGCCGGCCGACTTCTGACCCACGCTCTTCGTGATGGACACGCGCCGCGAGCTCGTCGGGGCAGTCCCGATCGCCGACCTCTTGCGCGCAAGCCCCGAGGACGGCATCGCCGGGCTCGACGCGTCTGTAGTCGGGTTCGCACCCACCACCGACTTCGAGGAGATCGCGCGCGCGCCGCCGACTACAACCTGACCGCGATCCCCGTGATCGACGACAGCGGTCAGATGATCGGCCTGGTGACGATCGACGACGTGCTCGAAGTCTTGCTGCCGAAGGGATGGCGGCGGCGCTTCGGCATGCTGGGCGAGGACGAGTAACGATGCCGGCGAGCGAGAACTGGACCGATGGTCCGAGTACCAGCGCTTCGCCGGCTCGGCGAAGCCCTCCGCCACGGCCGTCTCGGCCGGCCGCGTAGCCGCGCCAAAGCGCCGCATCTTCGTCTTCCTCGGTCTCCTCGGCCCGGGGCTGATCGCCGCCAACGCCGGCAACGACGCCGGCGGCATCGCGACTTACTCGACAGCGGGCGCGAAGTACGGCTACGACCTGCTCTGGGTGATGGTGCTGATCACCTTCTCGCTCGTCGACCGTCCAGCGGCTCGCGGCGCGCATGGGCGCCGTCACCGGCAAGGGACTCGCGGAGCTGATCCGCGAGAACTACGGGATTCGCTGGTCGGCGTTCGCGACGCTGGCGGTGCTGATCGCCAACTTCGGCATCTGCATGTCGGATTTCGTCGGCGTCGGCGCCGCCTGCGGCCTCGCCGGGATCCCGGTCCAGGTGTCGGTGCCGATCGCCGCGGTCGGCATCTGGTTGATCCTCGTCCGCGGCTCGTACCGAACGGCGGAGCGCGTGTTCATCGTGCTCACGATTCCGTTCTTCGCCTACCTGATCGCGGCGGTGCTTGGCCATCCCGATTGGGCCGCGGCGGGCAAGGGGCTGGTCATACCGCACATCCACTCGGATCCGGCGTTCCTGCTGCTGCTGATCGCGCTCGCCGGCACGACGATCACGCCTTACATGCAGCTCTACCTGCAGTCCGCCGTCGTCGAGCGCGGAGTGCGGCGTGGACGAGGTACAGAAGGAAGAACGCGAGGCGGTCGGCGGGGCGATCTTCGCCGACGTCATCGCCGGTTTCATCATCATCGCGACCGCCGCGACGCTCTACACGCACGGCATCCACTCAATCGGCGGTGCCGCCGATGCGGCGAAGGCGCTCGAGCCATTCGCGGGGCGCTATGCGGAAGCGCTCTTCGGAATCGGCCTGTTGGGCGCGAGCCTGCTCGCGGCGGCGATCCTGCCGGTCGCGACGTCGTATGTGGTGTCGGAGTCGCTCGGCTTCGAGAAGGGCCTCTCGCACCGCCCGTCCGAGGCGCCGGTCTTCATGGGGCTGATCACCGTGATGATCTTGGTATCGACGATCGTCGCCGTGATCCCCGGCATCCCGGTGATCTCATTCCTGGTCGCGGTCCAGGTCGTGAACGGCGTGCTCCTACCGATCAACCTCTTCTTCATCTGGCGGCTGTCGCGCAACCGCGAGTTGATGGGCGAGCACCGCCAACAGTCGCACCTTCAACCTGCTCGCGGGTGGCACCGTCCTGGCTACCTCGACGCTGTCGGTTCTGCTGCTGCTCGTCACGCTCGGCGTGTTTTTCGGCTCCTAGTGCCGGTATCGGGCTGACGGAGTACCGTCCCGGCATGCTCGTGAAGCTTGCCGGTTCGGTCGCTGCGGTGACCGTCGCCACGCTGCTCGTCTGGGCGCTCGAGCCGTTCGCGCCGACGCTCAGTCTCGGCGTCCTCTACGTGTTCGCGGTGCTGCCCGTCGCGATCGCGTGGGGAATCGGCTGGTCGCTGCCCGTCGCGGTGGCGAGCATGCTCGCCTTCAACTGGTTCTTTCTCCCCCGGTCCATACGTTCACGCTGGCCGATTCGACGAACTGGTTCGCGTTGCTCGCTTACTCCGGGACCGCGGTCGTCGTCAGCGAGCTGGCAGCCCGGAACCGTCGCCGCGCGGCGGATGCCGAGCAGCGCGAGCGCGAATCGTCGCTGCTCGCCGAGATCGCGACGCACCTGCTCGGCGGCCGGCCGCTCGAGACCGAGCTGGGCTGGGTGGGTGAGCAGGCGGCTGCGGTGCTGGGCATCAAGCACGCCGAGGTCGTCTGGGCGGGCCGAAACGCCGCGGAGCCGATGCACCTATCCCCCTCGAGGTCGAGGGTCGCACCGTCGGCACGCTCTACACCCCCTCCCGGACGGGCACCCCGACCTGGCCGCCGGGATACGGTTCCTGCCGGCACTCGCGGCGCTGCTCGCGGTGGCGTTCGATCGCAGCAGGCTCGAACAGGAAGCCGTCGAGGCCGAAACCCTCCGCCGGAGCGACCTCGTGAAAACTGCGCTGTTGCGCGCCGTCTCGCACGACCTGCGCTCGCCGCTCACGGGAATTTTTGGCCGCATCGCGATGGGATGCATGCCAGCCAAGGTTTGTAAGCTTCATTTTGCTTGTGAGTGTTGCTACAATGACTCTAGATTGTGATATAATTATGACGCTTCAAGGTGCAGCTTACACCAAAACCTAAGCTTTACTTTGATGCGTTATCCCGTTGCTGAGGTATAGCTTCAGACATTTGAATATTTCACGAGTAGCCGAAGACACCGCAAGTGTTCTCGGAGGCTTGCTAGAATGTTAATTTCGAAGATTTCTCGCGTTGTGCCGCTCTAGGTAGGAAGCCGTTTCTTTTGTCCTTGGAAGAAGTGAAAACGGCTCCGCCCGAAAATCGGCTATGCACGATCACGGAGCCTTCAGCTTGACAGTTGGAAAAGGCTGGCTGCGAGCGCATTTTCTTAGGAGCCGCTCCTGGCGCTAATCATTGCCTCTCACTCAGCCCACTCGTCCTCACAGCCAACGATGGAAAGGAAAGAGGGCACAGACTCCGTATTGCTCGCCCCTTTATAACGGCGATAGCCCTTCACTCCATTCACTTCGTTGAAATCATTGAATGTTTCGCCATCACAACCCTTCACTGTGGTGAAGGGTTCGGAAGCCGGATTTCCCTTATTTTTCAAGCCGGTGAAGCCAGTGAAGGGTTCAGAGGGGTTAGACCCCCTTTATGATAAATACCGCCGCCAAGCGTCCTCAAAGTCGGTCCGGTGCCACTTCTTTCAGCCTTTGTCCTTCGCCGGAAGTTTTGCGTCTCGATTTGATCCCAAACGGCTCCAGGATGTGCAGCGAAGCCCCTTTCGGTAATCGGCTTACCCGACCGGTAATCGGCCCAAGGGTTCTCTTCCAGGCTGCAAATCCCAGCGATGATATCGGCGGCGGATAGCTCCGTTGCGCCCCGGTCTTCGAATACTGTCCGGCAATCGGCGAGCAGCCGGACGCCGATGTCTGGCCGGCATTTTCGCATTCGCACGCTGCGCCCTCGATGGCGAGCGCCGCCGCGCGCGCCTTGGCCGGCCACTCTCCGCCGATCAGTTCAGCGATGTTGAACTGCGCTCTCCAATTGTCGGCTTGCCGGTCATGGAGCTGAGCCGGTACGGGAGCGTCGAGCTTGCGAAGCTGATCCAAATTGTCTGTGGCCCAACGCGCCGCCATCCGGCACAAGTTGGTTAGATGCTGCACGTTATCGGCACGAAAGTTTCGAACTTTCTCGGAAGGCAGCTTACGGTGAAGCCGTATCGCAATACTCCTATCTTGCAAGGTGTCGCTCAACGCTCCCAATCGAGGCAATCGCCTTCGGCGCCCATGTGGAGAATTTCACCGGCGTCTGCTTGTTGCCGATTTTTCGACGCGCACGACAAAGGCGGTACGCCGACTGTGCCCGCTATTGAGGATGCCGCGCAGTTCGCCGTGCTTCGCGAGGAAGGTATCGGCTTCATCCACGATGAGCGTCGGGCGCCATTCCTCGACGGCGCGGAAAACAGCAGAGGCCGAGATGTTCGATGCTGCGAGCGGATTCGGCGTCAGCTCTTGAAGCAAACTCAAAAGAGTGGTTTTCCCGCAGCGTTTTTGCGGACTGATAATTGCCAAAATCGCCGAAATCGCCGCTGCATCATGCGCGTGCGCATGGAGAATCCAGAGAGCCACGGCGATGGCGGCATTCTCCTCCATGACCACATGCGCCCGGATTGCCGTCACCAGCTCCAAGAGCAGCGCCCCACCGTCAACGGCCTCCGGCCATGGCTCGATTGGTGGGAGGTGTTTTGCCATTTCGCCGGCTGGGTCCAGCGCCGCTCCCGCGTTGGCCGCCCTCGTTTTCTTAACAACCTTGTCCAGAAAAGTCGGACGGAAGCCCAGCCTCTTCGCTTCGCCCTCTCGCACTAAGTCATAATCGGCATCGGAAAGCGCGGCCAATCGCTCGATTGCGGCCTCGATCGCCGCGTTCGCGGGCTCCTCGGCGCGCGCCTCGATTGTCTCCACCGCCTCCGCAGCCTCAACGCAGGCGCGCACGCTGCCCAGCCCTTCGACAAGCGCGAGGTCATTGAAATGAGTCTCCTCCGTCACTCCTGCAGTGACCGGGACTGAAAACAGGAAACGCGACCTCTGCGCCGATTGCGCGGGCGGCATTCATCGCATGGGTGCGCCCAGGATTGATGGGCTTGCCGTCGGGGTCTTGCGCCTTCCAGTCGTCGTCCCCGCAAATAATGAACCTCGCCTTTGGATACGCGGCATGCAGAGCTTTAGCCACGGGCAGCAAATTGTCACAGTCGAATGCGACAACGGCCGGCACATCCATGGCCTCGAAGCATGACGCCGCCGTTGCGAAGTCTTCACAGATGAGATTGAGACCGATTGGGTTTAAGCCGCTCTGCGGTCGCCCCCTCTTGCCGATGACATAGAAGCAGCCTTTCACGCGACCGTCCTTCAGAAAGTCCGTCGCACCGCTTGCGTCGATCAGCTGAGCGTTCCAAAGCGTACCTTCGATGTCGCGCATCGGCACAATCAGAACATCCGGTGCCGAGTTGCGCCATGGCGAGATTGCGACCGGCATCGGCCGAATAGCGCAAGCCGTGTGCTTGGACCTTCTTTCTGCTAAGGTACGGGTGAGAGGCAGGGGCGTCTTCGCTGCCCTCAATCAGAGCCGCAGCTCGCTTCGCTGTCTGCTCCTGTTGTTGCGCGAGAAAGGCGTCGCGCGCGGCCTTCTGCAACCTGGACTTTCTCTTTGAAGGCTGCAATCTCGGCCGAGGTGAATTTTCGCCCTGTCCGGGCGTGCCATCTCCGGGGGCGAGCGCCGTCGCGGTTGTTCTGGAACGATCCGGCTGGGATGCCCTCGAGGTCAAGCTGATATGCGCCTTCACCCTTGCCACCTTCACCTTCCACGTCGCAGCGATGGATCTTGCCGTCGGCTTTCACGCCCCCCGGCGGAACCTTAAGGCCGGCCGCTGCCATGGCTGCCTCGAACTCCGCTGCGGCGCTACGCATTCTGCACCTCACGACCGGATTCGCGATGACGGCTGGCGGCACGGCGACGGCGGGCGCGTATAAATCTTCGACGGGACTTCCCCTGTTTTTCGTTGCTGTCATTCTGGGTGTTATTTTCAGACGTTATTTACGCGACCGGCGTTTTGTGCCACCGCAAAGGCACCCTCGTCGGGTTCTGGAGTTCCCTGCCCTGCGCGGCCAGTGACCGCGCACGGTGTGCACGATCTCACGATTAAGGCTGTCTTCAGGGATATTCCTGAAGTCTCTCGGCAGACATAAAGGGCGTATTTCAAGCCGCGTCAAGTCTGTCACTGATGACCGATGATTTAGCAGCTCTCCTCGTCCTGGCAAGGGGCACTACTTTATATTGTTCGCTTGACTTTTCTCAGATTTATGGCATGCAAAGCATTCAATATATATTTTATACTTTGTCATAGTATAATTTCTCATTGATAAACTACCATATCGCCACAATCATAATAGTATCTAAGCTTAAGTTTGCCTTAACGCACATGTAATAGGTATAATTAATAATATTAACGGTCATTTTCTGGCCGCCTTTTCCATATCCCACATTAATTTTTTTTTTCAAATTACGATTTTGGTTATACATGAAATTAACATCCAGATCGTAAACCTCCGACTTATTATGACCCTGCCAGCCTTTTCGACCTCGCGGAGTTTCAACGCAACGGGAAGTGCGCGCTTCCATGCGAGAGCGACTTGATGCACATCGACCGCCTTGCGCGCACTTTGGAAAATTCTCAGGGCATGGTGCGCGGGCGTAAAGGTAAAGCCGTTTCGCTTAAGTCCACCGAGCAACGCATCGATACCGGCAGCATGCACGCGCGGTCTTGAAGCAGGCGTTCGCGTCACCGGGCATAGGCGAGGCAATAAGCATGCCATTTCTCAAACAGGAAGCGTAAGCTTAGCTGTTTACAACGGCCGGAAGCCGAGCAGCGATGTGGACGCTTTACGAGCCAGCTGCGTGGGACCGAGCAGAATGCCGCGCGCAATGTTTCCTCTCCGTGTTGTGTGCTGAGGAGAGGCGCCAATGAATCAATTTATCATTCCCACGAACACTCCCTCCGGCTTGCAACGCTACGACCCCGAAAAAGGGTTGCTCGCTCTGGCGGCAGCCGAAGCCGCCCATAAACATTTCGCTCGCGCCAAAAACCTCGATGGGCTGAGCAAAGCCATTGAGGCGAAGCTGAAGGAACAGCGCAACTTTGTCCTGTGGTGGGACAGGATGGGCGAGAAGAGGGGCAGCGGACCGTCCAAAAGATGTCGCAGATCTGAGACATCTTTGCCCATCGCGGGACAAAACGGCTTGCCCGACCGGCGCGTCCTCCATCGCTGGCGGCAGCTCCTGGACGCCCGCATCTTCGCCGCCACCCTTGCCGCCGCCAAAGAGAAGGCGCGTGCCCTTTGCAAGGCTCCAAACGGAGCTTACCGGCGTTTCACCCTCTGCATAAGCCAAGCCTTCGCTTGAATGGGTCCAGTTCGCGCCAAAGTCCGTAGTCTTCCACACGGCAGGCCCAAACCAGGCGTTTCCGCCACCTGCATAAATGACGCCGGTTTCGGGGTCGGCAATTACATGGTTGATGGGCCATGCTTCACAATAGGGGCCGCTCAGCTGCCAGTCGCTACGTGCTCTGTCGCTCTCAAAGATGAAGGCGCCCTTTTTTGTTCCGAGTAAAAGTAGAACCTTGGTTGTCACTTCTCGTTTCCTCCCGGTGAGCCACGCCTGAGCTTGATGTCAACGCGCTTTGCATGAGCCCTGCCAGCAATAGCGAGTGCCGGCATGATACCAACTCCTCGGATCCTTGCGCGCGAACGCCATTCAAATTGCGGTTTGTGGCTCAGGAAAGGAGAGAGACCCGGAAATCGGCAGCAGCGAGCGATTTTGATCCAGCGAGTGCGGTCGAAATGCTAGCGGACATGGCGGCTTCCGCACTAAAGTCGACCGGTCTAACCCCATCAACAGAAATACTACAAAGGAGCCTGGCTTGACCGCTTGCGGCCTGAACCGCGTGTTTTGATGTCCTTCATGCGCCCAAATAGTTCCCCGCGATCCGGTCGTCGTATTATAATGACCGTATGGTCTTCCAAAGAGAACTGACGCTTCACACGCACAGCTCCGGCGAGATGCACGACCTGACCGACGCGGTCAGCCGCATTGTCAGCGAGTTCGGGTGTGCGCACCGGCATCGTGCAAATCTTCAACGTGGGCAGCACTGCTGCCATTGGCGCCATCGAGTTCGAGCCGGGCTTGAAGCAAGACCTGCCGGCGCTTTTGCGGCGGCTTGATTCCACCCAGCCGGGATTACGCCCACGAGCAAACCTGGCACGACGGCAACGGCCATTCCCACCTGCAAGCGACGCTGCTCGGTCCGAGCCTGACGGTGCCTGTGCGCGACGGCCGGCCCGTGCTCGGCGCCTGGCAGCAGATCTTTCACATCGAATGCGACGTCCGGCCCCGTGAACGGACCGTGGTTGTCACGGTGCTGGGCGAATAACGCGCGGCCATGTCCGCGCCGGCAGGATGTTGGGCTGCCATGCTCGAAGTCAATGGCGTCTCCAAGAGCTACGAGCAAAGTCTCACTCTCTTCGCCGGGGCTTGGAGAAAGCCCGCACGAGACACTTCTTTTCATTATTGCGCCACATTTCTTTTTATCATAATTAATTTGTAAAGGCATGACTTAAACTCATACCTGAGTTTAAGTTCCTGCATATCTGTCTATACTAAATAGTATTATACACATTAATAGACCTGGACTAGTTCCAATCGAGTCGAAAATGTGTTTGTTTAAGTAGTTTCTTTTACGAGTAGTTTTTCCTATTCTTCTTTTAGTGAGTAAATAAATAAGGTCTGATCAACGAAATTTATTCTCAAACCAAAAATAGGTTTGTATTCCGGGGCACTCACGTCGAAAGACGGCTCCGACCCTGCGATGAGTTTTGTAAGGCTCTAGCAGCAACCCACCCTGAAGGTGAGCAATCACTGGAAGGGAATACTCCTCGGCTGGGGAATTTCTCTGGAAGTTGGTCGAGTAAAGTATTGTCAAGCATCCCCGTATAAGGTCCCTATCCCTGATATGATCCAAATTTGGATGGAATTTTAAGGGAAATATGGATTTAGAATATGTGTTCTGATCTGTATTTTGATAGGGAGGTGAAGGTTTCCAGAGTACCACAACTCTGAACTGGGTTATAGGAATACAGTAAAATTACAACCTCTAGGTCTAGTATCCTCTGCTGGGCTGTGCCTCTCGGAAACATTTTTCGGGAGGGAGGTGAAGGGGAGCGTCGTCTTGCCTAGAATTCCGTTTCTTTATTAGTGTTTTCTCTTCAATTGCACAGGACCACATATCAGCAATCAAACCCAACTTGAGATTTAGATTTCATACCACATTATTCGTCATGCTCCAAATACCTACCAATGGCTCCAACCGCATGATCAAATGAAGTCAGACCAGCCTTCCATCTCTTCGTTTTTCCAAAATCCTTTTGGTTCCTTACGGCATGCCATCTTCTTCGACTTTGCCTGCAAAACCGCCATCCACTTCAAGGACGAGGCCAGGGTTGCACAAGAGCTTCGTGACGCCGCCGGCTCCGATCCCAAGATGCACGCCAAGGTGCAACCGGCGCTCAACTCTCTCAGGAAATAGACTCATATAGCCAAGCTCTGGCTTCCTCCCAACAGCCTCCACCATCGTCTCCCGAAAGCCCCCATCCCGCATCTTTATCCCTCGCTCGATAATTACGAAGAGAGTGATCCTCATCCCGCTGACGTGACAGCGAGTGATGGTCTCATCCAACCCGCCTCACTGCCGGTCCAGCCAGCTGGGCACGCAGGCTAACTCATTGGCCTGCGGGCATCGCTCAAGCTGGACCGGCGTATGCAGCAGACCTGTCCGTCCGCTCGCGGTTACGAGGCGGAAATTATGACAACGTCATGCCCCCGCTCACTCCCCAGGAATACAGCCAAGCTCTGGCTAATGCCGCACCACAACGGCACACGGACTTCCAAGCATCTTCACCGTTCGCCCCAAACTGCCAGGCTCTCCGAGGGAGAAGGTACAGAGCGCTTGCGAGGCGCGCCTAAATACTACGACCGCCTTTCCAAGGCACACCCTCCAATTGCAAAGACAAAGGATATTGACGATGAAAAGGATAGAAAACAATGTTTATGAATTCGACTTTGCGGCATGGGGCAGAAAGCATGAGCTTGGCAATACCACTGTTGAAGCTCACGTTCCTCATTTTGACGATCTCATCCGATGGGCTAGGGGCAGCAAATTCGCCACCATTCTCGCCGATCCGCCCTGGCGGTTTCAGAACAGCACAGGAAAGGTTGCCCCCGAACATAAACGCCTGAGACGCTATGCCACGATGTCTCTCAGGGAGATCCTGGCGCTGCCCGTGAGCGACATCGCCCAGGAAACCGCCCACCTGTATCTCTGGGTGCCCAATGCGATGCTGCCCGACGGCCTCGCCGTGATGCAGGCCTGGGGCTTCACCTACAAGACCAACATCGTCTGGCACAAGATCCGCAAAGACGGCGGCTCCGACGGCCGCGGTGTCGGCTTCTACTTCCGCAATGTCACGGAGCTCGTCCTGTTTGGTGTGCGCGGGAAGAATGGGAGAACGCTTGCTCCCGGCCGCCGACAGGTCAATTACGTTGCCACCCAAAAGAGGGAGCACTCGCGAAAGCCGGATGAGCTTTATCCCATTATCGAAGCTTGCTCTCCGGGAGCGTATGCAGAGCTATTTGCGTGCCGGTCACGCCCGGGGTGGCAATGCTGGGGCCTCGAGTGTGAGATTTAGAGCGAGCGTACGATGACGACGGCATTGACGAACACGATCGCCCCCCGGCAGAGACCGCAAGAATTGAGCCCAGCAGAGGGGGCGATAGAGTGCCCGATAGAGGATGGGATTGTCGCGGGTGATGGTGGTCTTATGCGCCGCCGCGATGGTGGCAAGGGCCGTCTCGGCTCTATGTGGGGCAAGCGAAGGCGAGCGCCCGCTACGCTCCACCCAAAGCGCGAGGCAAGGCCTAAGAGAGCGGTTTGCATCAGAACAACAGCCGAAGCTAAAGACATACAGTTTGGAAGTGACGCTTATAAATCTTTTCCGAAACCATGTATTCGTCTTGCTCCCTATGCCGCGCTTCCTCCACCATCCTCCCCCGCCATCTACCCTTACCGCATGCCCTCTCTCACAGCGGTCGGGATCATCGTCCTCGCTCTGCTTATCGCCGCAGCGCTTTTCCTAATGCAGCAGATAATAAAGCCGTGAGAGTAAAGGCTGCAAAATATTTTAGTAAGGTTGATTTATGTCATAGCAGTGCTGCGCAAGGATAGGAGAATATTCGCCAAGTTCCAGCACGCTATCTTCATAGCAACGTCTGAGCTTTCGCAACGCAGAATCAGGCGGATGGAGTGTGTGTTGGTATCACTGCACTAGATTGCACTTAGCTCGCAACAGTTGAGAGGAAGGAGACCTGTTATGGAGCCTCTCGTGGAATACGTGGAACGTGTGGATGTGTGGGCGGCGACCATCGAAGACAAACCCGGCGGCCTCGCGCATGTGCTGGCTGAGCTGCGGGAAGAGGGCGCAGACCTGCAATTCATCATCTCTCGGCGCGCAGAACCCGGCAAAGGAGTTGTGTTCGTCACGCCGCTCCAGGGTGACAGGGAAATCGCTGCCGCCGCACAGGTGGGTTTTAACGTTGCGGTTACCCTCCATTCCGTTCGAATCATGGGCCAGGATCGGCCGGGCGTCGCCGCGGAGGTGACTCAGAAGCTTGCCGAGGCGGGAATTAACCTGCGCGGCTTTTCTCTCTCCGTGATAGGCAGACAGTATCTCGCCTACGCGGCGGTGGACTTGCTGAACGATGCGAACAAGGTGATAGAAATTCTGAAGGCCTGACAAACTTTGTCGAGGAAGACCGCCATGTCCGTGATTTTCCGATCCTTGCGCGTAGAGGATAAGGAGCTCTTCAAAAGCTTCATTCGATCGCTTCCCCGCAAGGATAACTACTACTTGATGGTAGACGTGCACGACGATCAAGCCATCAACCGCTGGATGAAGAGGGTCGAGTCCGGCGAGATCATCGGCGTGATCGCGCTGGAGGGCAGCCAAATGATTGGCTACTGCAATCTCCACACCAACAATCTGCCGTGGATCCGCCATGTCGGCGAAATGCGCATGAGCGTCTCAGCCGCTCACCGGGGCCGCGGGATCGGCAAGGCTCTCGCTGGCGAGATTTTCTCCATAGCGCGGGCGCGCGGGCTTAAAAAACTCTGGGCGCGGATGGCAGTCAGCCAAGAGGCGGCTCAAAATGTTCTCAAAAGCCTTGGATTCCGTACTGAGGCCCTCCTCTCCGATTTCGTCAGGAACGATCACGACTTAACCGAGAGCCTCGTGATCATGTCGCGTGAATTCGGAGAGCGTTGGGCATCCTAAGCGCAGACCAGTCGTTTTGTTCGACTCAAGACCGGATGCAGGCCTTCACCACGTATGGCCATTGCTCGTGGTGCTCACGGCCCGACATGAGCTTTCCTGCATCGACATTAACTCGCGTATTCCAGAAAATCTTCAATAAATTGCGCTCACGCTGTCCCACCTACCGCATGCCCCTCGCTATCCTCCCAGCCATACTCCTCTCGCTTCATATCCGGCCTCGTGGCGCAAACGCGCCTCGGTTTTCATTTGGAAATTTAGTCTCAAACACAGGGAACAAAAGCTAAGCTTCGCTGATTGAGAGCCGTGCAATAGCCTCCAGCTAGGGCGGAAGCATATTGGGCGTCTTCCCAATTGGAGAAGCCTGCTCACTCTCAATAAGGTATCAATGGAGCAATGCCATCCGGGACACATCTGACCGAGCTTGCGCATCGCCTTCGCACCGCGGCGCAAGCTCTAAAGCATCCCCGCTTCGATCACACCCTGTCCTTCGAAGAAAGGGCGGCTCTGTGTAAAGAGGTGAAGGCTATCGCAGCCGAGCTTCGAAGAGATTGGCACATTGAAGCTTTCGCGGATTGGCGAGCGCGTGAATGAGCGGGGCTTGGCTCAGCCCCGCGCCGAAAAGTACATGCCAAGCTGTCTAGCTTAAGAGTTACTCAATTAAGAGACTAGCTTGCGCTAGATGTGCTCTTTTGCCACTTTTCAAGACCTTTTAGTCAGTGCATGTATTTTCGCACTTCCGAACCTTTATCGAGCTCTCTTGCCATGTCGCGGTAAAGTGCGGCCAGGAGGTGGAGGATGTCTTGCGCTTGGGCAGTTTTCACGCGATAGGCGTCTTGCTCGACAAGCTTGGCGCGTTCCAAAAGTTCTTTTTTTCGAAGGCGGAAATTCATGGCGTCCCCATTCATGAATACCAGGGCGCTAGCAGAAAATTAGTTCCGCAAATCCCCAAATTTCACGGTCAGAAAAAGAAGCCGCGTCTCCCGAAAGACACGGCCAAAGTTTTCTCTTCCTATATCGTTACAACGCCCGAACCTTTGACTTACCATACAGATCGATGCGCGATCGCACACTGTGTTGTAATTCATACGATCAAAGCAGGATCTGTGCGCACATTAGCGTTTCTTGTTGATGTGTTCTTCTTGCACACGCAGACTTTTTAAACACGAATCACAAGGGGGAAATCCGATGGATCCCGTTGCAATTATTATCATGCTCGTGATCGGCGCTGTTGCAGGATGGCTTGCCGGGCTTGTCTATTCCGGCGCGGGATTTGGGCTTGTCGGCAACATTATCGTGGGCATTCTCGGCGCTCTCATCGCGGGCTATTTTTTGCCGGGCTATTTGCAGTTTTCGGGGATCGTCGGCCAGATCATAAGCGCTGCGATTGGCGCCATCATTTTGTTGTTCCTGGTAAGCCTCGTTCGCCGGATAGCGTCTTAAGGCGTTTAGTGTCTCTCTAATGGGAGCAAACCCCTCGCCTTGAGGCGATATGATGCTTTAGTCGGCGTTAGCCGAACAGGTTTGCGAAGCAAACCGAACCCCTCAGCTTGTAGCTGAGGGTTGTTCAGTTGCGTCCAGCTAAGAACAACATCAAGTCATGAATCCTTCTGGGCCGACAAATCGTTGATCTCGAAAAGTCCTAACCCCTCCCCTCTTGAAACTGTTGCTGCACTGCAACATAATATTAACGCATGGCAGCATTGCGTTTCAATCAGGTGAGTGATGATGCGTAGGGAAAACCACGTTAAGGAAGGGTTTAAGGAACTGATCCTTTGGGGCGCTGCGGCATACCTCTTGGCAGGAATTACCTGGGAAGCCATCAGGGGAATTTTGTGGATCGGACGCCTCATCGCCTGAGCGGCGCACCTAAAGGCGATCTTCAATAAAAGTGAATTTTGTAATAGCGTCTCAGACGGCCGCGGAATCCCCCGTGGCCGTTGTTTTGGCTTTCTGCTGTCGAGAAGCGGGAAAATGCCTTTGGCACAGCCGCCGGGGCGCGGCTGTGCCAGCCTCGCGCGTCAAACACGGCTCTGAGGCGGCTTTTTCCGATCGGGGCCAAATGGCGAAAAAGCAGAGTAATCGAGTGACCATCGAGTTTGCTTGTTGTTGAGTAAAGGTTTGGAGTAAGGAATGCATGTTCACGAATTTTTCGACCTTTCCATAATGGTTGGGACGGGAGTTACATTGTTTTTGATCATGCAATTCCTGGGTTATGCGGTCGTCCGATATCTTAATCGAGGCAGAGGAATGGCCGCCGAGAAAGGATCACCCCATTGAAATGCCGGATTTCCGTTGAAATGGACACGCCATCGTCCCATGAGTTCGCATGGACCGTGAAACAAGGCAATGGAGGCGCTCTTGGCGGCTAACGATCGCGATCCCTGGGAGTTTCATCACACGATCTTTGACGCCAACAGCCGCCCGGTAGGCAAGATTGAAGCCGAGGCCAGGCCAGAATAGCCTATATACCCGCTATAGCGCTTTGAACAGTGGGCCGTCTTTCGCCTTCATTGGCCTTCAAGGACGCGATAGACCGACGAGCGAGCCATCGTGTCGTGGATGGTGCCCCGATTCGCTTTGGGTCGGTCTAATGCGTTGGGCCAGCTCGCCATAGGTTTTTGCCTGCGGGTATCCCGCTATCTCCGCAATTGCGGTCGGATGGCACGGCGGCTGTCGAGATCCATAGCAGCGAGCACAAGGCATCAGCAGATCGGCCGCTCGGATCGCGATAGGCATTCCAGGCAAGCTCGAAATCGCCACCGCCTCCAAAAACGCTCAGCACCATTTCGTCGAACAGGAATTCGGCTCGGTTCATGTTGGTTCTCTTGTATCACGCCGCGGTCAATCGCACCACGGCATTAAGTTGAACGGCGCGCCTGGCGTGTTATGATTATTTGAAAAGTGTTGAAGATATACTTGAGCTGTACTATGTGTCGTCTTCAATGACGGTCAAGTCGCGCGCTTCTGCCTCTTTCGCACCTTGCCACATCAGGTTTTGGCAGACCACATACCACATACCAGTCGCGCGCGGGCGCGTACCGGACGCTCGGCGGGCAGGAGACCCATCTTTGCTTCTTAATTTTCAGGGTTGTCCCCGCAATAGCCTGCAGAGTACGCATTAGGCCCGTGAGCCGAAGTTTGGGTAATCGACCGGACTTTCTCATGTTAGACTAGGAGGCAAAGATGGCGAAAGGGCAGAAAAGAAGCAACCGCGAACCGAAGAAACCCAAACGGCGAAGCCCAAAGCAGCTGCGACATCCACTTCGTATTCGAAAGTGAAGCCTCACAGCGGCTCGGAGGCGAAAAAGTAAAGGTTCGGTGCCCAATTGTATTGCGGAGGAAGCATCGGGCTCTTCAGGCACTCGCGGGGGTCGCGTTCGGTAAGGAACAGCCAATCAAAGCCGGCACGCCCGACCCTTACACGCCGCAGGCGGCTGCAAGCGGACGATATCTGTTTTGGACGGTGGCCGGTCAACTCCTTTGTTCTCTGGTATCTCTGTGGGCTAACGACACCGTCATCCTTGCCAATGACTTGCTGGAACAATTCGACGTCAGCCGCAAGGCGAAGTATAGAGGTTTTAAGGCGTTGGAAGGCGCCGGGCTAATCACAGTTGGGGGGCGCAAAGACCGCAATCCAAAGATTGCTATTGGCACCGAAGTCGTTGGCATTTTCCCGAACGAAGCCGCCATCACCCGCCTGATCGGCGCGATCCTCCTCGAACAGAACGACGAATGGGCCGTGCACCGTGCCCGCTATATGACGCTGGAAACCATCGCGCCTTTGAGCGATGATCCCATCGCTGGGCTGCCTGCCGCGGCCGCCTGACCTTCCCGGCCCTGCCGGTCATCGCCGACGCCAGCCGTCAGCTACACCACGTCCCGGGACACGATCCGACTGAGGGGACACGACAATGAAACTCACGCCTTGCAAGTTTTGCTTTGATGACGGCGTTCCTTTTGATGGCTACGCGCTAGGCTCAACCTGGAATGGCTTTGATAATGTCGCGGTGACACCAGAGGTTCTTGAGCAAATCAAACGATATTCCGCAAGTCAGGGATACGCCGAGGCGTTCGAAGGGCTTGAGCCTAATGAAAACGGGCTGATCAGCTTCGCCAACGGCTTCTCAACGGTCATTCTTGATGAAAACGCCGTCGAGCTTCGCGCGTACGAAATCTGCGCCAAGTGGGTTTCCCGCATCGGCGGCGGCTTTCATCCCGACACAAGGGGAAAAGACTATACGCCAGAAATGTCAGCGGAAGAGATTACCGAGTACGACCGCGACATGGACGAACTATTCCGCATCGCGGGCGACCCCTACGCCTTCGCGATTGCGGCGGGGGGATTGACGCATGACGAGAGAAGATGAGGAGCGGCTATTCAGGCCAATGGAGGCATCATTTCGCCTCCGCGGCCTCAATGATGCGGTAAACGCTCCGATGCAGATTGATTGCGCCTTGAGCGCGTCCGTTTTGGGTAAAGCCCTTTGCGAGTCCGGCATAGGTGCCGCTGCCATTGGAAAACAGCTCAAATTGGTCTGCGTCCTTGAAGGCCAATGACAGGAGAAGGCGAGCTGCAGCCTTTTGTCCTGCAGCTCGCCCATCGCGGCCGGCTACGACCGCGAAACACTTCCCTTCCGCTCTTGCCTTTTGCTGGCCGGTGCGGCATCTCTGATACAGTTGCGTAAAGCCGTGTGGACCGGCTTTTACTCGTGACACACGACCCTGAACAGATTCTTTCGCTTCTAGGCCCCTGGCTGCGGCAGGTAGGGTCCGCTGATGTATTCGTAGCACAAGCGATACTGCGTGGAATGGTAGCCCGCACGATTGACGCGACGGGGCGGGTGGTTCTTGCCGGGAATATCGGTCACGATGAATTGCCCATCGCGGTACGCCGCCATGACACCAGACCGCTTCGCTTCCAGGTGGCTCATGATCAGATTGGCATAAAAGATGGCCATATGCCTATCGCGGGCCACGGGCTCGCCGGCACGTAGAATATAGGTCAGGTCCATCGGCAGAAACCGCACACCTGGCAAACGCTTGCCAAGCTCTTCGGCCAGGAATTCGGCAATGTTGGCTTTCCCGCGATGCCCATAGGCGTCAGCAGGCTCCTCCTTCGGCACGGGTATCCCTAGGTTAGCACCTTCTGAGAGAACAACCGTGGAATAGTTGTGCGGGTTATGGCGGTCGGCGGCCACCAGCTCTGCCAGCCGATCAACATTGGCGGGCACCTCTGGGATCAAGACGCGGTCAACCGAGGCGACGATGGCGGTTTCAAGAGCTGTGAAGCCGGCGTTGCGGCCGAACATCCGGAACAAAATGGTTTCGCGGTGCGAGCCTGCGGTGGAACGGATACGGCCAATATATTCGGCCGCCCGGTCAATCGCGGTCTGGAAGCCGAGACAGTACTCGGTGCCGGGAACATCGTTATCCATGGTTTCCGGGATGCCCCAGACGGGCACGCCCTGCGCCGCCAGCACCGCTCCGAAGCTCTGGGTGTCGTCATCACCGATAACGACCAAACCATCGAGTTCCAGAAAGCGCATATTTTGCAGGACTTCGTCCGTCAAATCGACGCGCTCTTCCGGCTTGCGTCCTTCACCATAAGAGGCGAGATGAGGCGGCAGGTTGGCGACTTTGACATTGGCGGGATTGGTCCGTGTCGATTCCAATATCGTGCCGCCTTGACGATCGATCGTCCGCGTCGAAAGACGCGTCAGCGGCATGATATACCCCTGCTGCCACGTCTCTGGCATATCGAAGCGAAATGTGAGCCGGTCCCGGCCTAAAAAGCGGTCGAGGAACGTTATTCCTTCCCATCCTCCTCTGAGGCCGAGCACGCCGATGTCGTCATCGTGGGCGCGATAGACCAGCGCCTTGATGGCCGCGTTGATTCCGGGCACATCGCCGCCGCCGGTCAGGACTCCGAGGCGGCGTATCCGCCTGAAGAGTTGTGCTGGCATAGCGTTCCTCCTTTTACTGAGCCGCCCCTTTTGCAACGGTGATCGCTGAATCTCTTGCCGACGTCCGGGCCAACAACCGGCGTAACTCAGCTTCATTTCCGTCCGCGAAGGAAAGCCTTGTCCCGGGGTTAGCTTGAGAACTAAGACCTTCAAACAGCGTCCCCCGGCGCTTAGCTCCCCAAGGCCTGAACAATTAAGAAGCAATCAAATTTTCCAGCCATCGCAGCCTCTCTTCCATTGACGGAAATCAATGGCGTTCCAATTCACTTTTGCGCTCCTGAACTTTGCCAAGCTTTCAGGCTCGGGCGCGCGTAACGCTTGACCCAAGTCAAGGAGCGGCACGACTTGGCATGCTATAAAATAAGCACTTTAGTAGCACGCTCATCGTGCTGAGCAGCAATTTTCCGCAATTTTATTGCTCTCCGGAGCGGTGAGCCGAAGCTTCGGCCGTCCTGGGTAAGCGACACAGGCCGCCCAGGGCCGCCCGGGGATGTGGAATGTGACCAATATCGCCCTCGATAGGTCGATTGCTTCGAGCCTGTCCCATAAATCCTATAGCGGGCAGGCGGCGCTGACGATCGGTGCTATCGGCGTCGTCTTAGGGAATATCGGAACGTCTCCGCTTTACGCGGTGGACCAGATCTTTTATGGGCCGGCGCATCTCGCCCCAACGCCGGACAACGTTCTAGGCTGCATCTCGCTCGCGATCTGGGCGCTCACGCTGATCGTGAGCTTGAAATACGCGGTCTTCATCCTGCGTGCGGACAATGACGGGGAAGGCGGCGTTTTCGCGCTCTACAGCCTTCTGCACAACTACCGGGAAGAGGCGGCGTATCTTCCGCTGCTGCTCGCCGGGCTCATGCTCGGCGCCGGCTTCCTGTGCGGGGACAGCATCATCTCACCCGCCATCAGCGTGCTGGCGGCGGTGGAGGGCCTTGAGGTCGCGACGCCGATGTTCCGCGGGGCCGTCATCCCAATCACGGTTGGCATTCTCGCGCTGCTCTTCGCCGTGCAGCACAGAGGGACGTCGGGGGTGGGGCCGATCTTCGGCCCCGTCCTCATCATCTGGTTTATTGTCCTGGCCGTGCTGGGCGTGTGGCAAATCCAGTCCCACCCTGATATCCTGAGGGCCTTCAATCCCGCTTACGCCGTCGCCTTTCTGCGGGAAACGAAAGCATATAGCGTCCTCATAACCCTTGGTGCGCTGATGCTCGTCGTGACCGGCGGTGAAGCCATGTATGCGGACCTCGGGCACTTCGGCGCGCTCCCCATCCGGGTGGGGTGGTTCGCCATCGCGTTTCCGGCGCTTCTTCTCAATTATCTGGGTCAAGGCGCGCTCATGCTTGAGCATCCCCCGGCCCACAATGGCGAACTCTTCTACAGCATGGCGCCGCGCGAATTCCTCTATCCCGTGGTCGCGCTCGCCACCCTCGCAACCGTCATCGCCGCGCAGGGCCTTATTTCAGCGTCGTTTTCCCTGGCCTCCCAGGCGGTCGCGCTTGGCCTGTTTCCGCGCCTTCGCATCATCCATACCCACCACGGCCACGAGGGCCAAATCTACATCCCCTTTGTCAATTGGACGCTGTTCGCTGGTTGCACGGCGCTGGTGCTCGGCTTCCGCTCCACGGAAGCTCTGGCGGCGCTCTATGGCCTGGCCGTATCGGGCGTCATGGTCGTCACATCCGCCGCCATGATCCCGGTCGGCACGCGGTATTGGGGATGGAATCCATTGGCGAGCGGCGGCCTTTTCGGCGTCTTCACGCTCGTCAACGCCCTGTTCTGCATCGCGAGTTCCTTGAAGCTTCTGGACGGCGGATACATCCCCTTGGGCATCGGCCTTGCGGTTTTCGCTGTGATGCTGACCTGGCGCTGGGGCCGAAGGGCAACCTTTGCGGCCTATGAAGCCAAACGTACCATGACCATGGGCAAACTCGTCGAGCTTCACAAAAGCGAACGCTCCTACACGGAGCGCATCGGGTTGCTGATGGCGCCCAGGCGCCTCACGTCCTTGAACGACAAGGCGCCGGCCCTCGTGCAGCTCATGTATGACCGCTACGGAATATTGCCGCGCCACCTGATCTTTGTGCAGGTGGTCCACCGAAAGGTGCCTTACATCCACGAGGGCCGCTACGAGATCACCGTATTCCACAAGGACGAGTGCTCCAGCATCATCGCCGTGACCGTGCAATTCGGCTTCATGGAGGAGCCGAACGTCGAAGACGGTGCTCGAAGAGATGGCCAGACACCGCGAAATCAACCTGCCGACGGCCCTGCACCGCTGGACCGTGCATGTTGCGGTCGAAAAGCTGCTCCCCTCTCGCAGAATGGGCGTGTTCGGCCATCTGCGGCTCAGGCTGTTTTTGATCCTGCGTCAGATCTCACAACCGGCTTATTATTTCTACGGCATGGGCGACAATGTCCAGTTGTCCGCACAAATCATGCCCGTGCGCCTGAAGTGAGCCATCGGCCTTCGCCTGACATACAGGCGCTCTTTTCGGAGCCGTCAATATGGCGGCATTTGGGGCGAGGCAGCTGGACCGTCTAATTTGGCCCCGTTCTGCGAGGTGTTTAACTCGCTCAAGCCGCGATGTTCTCACACACCCTGCGTCTTCTTAGCGCAGTCGAAAGTCGAAACAGGACCTTGACGAAGGTCAAAGCCGTGCCATGCCTGATGCATAGAATGCGTCAATAGGGGAGGGCGGATCAGCCACCGGCGACCGGGAGGTAGACTATGTCGCAGGATAGAACCCTAGAAGTGTCCGAGGCCGAGATCGCGGTCCACTGGCAAGAAGAGGCCTACGTCCACCCGCCAGAGAAATTTATTGCCCAGGCCAACCTCACCGACAAAACGGTCTTTGAACGATTCAGTCTCGACAACTTCCCGGACTGTTTCAAGGAGTACGCCGATCTTCTCGACTGGTATAAGACCTGGGACGTCACGCTCGATACAAGCAATCCGCCCTTCTGGAGATGGTTCGTCGGCGGCAGAATCAACGCCAGTTATAACTGTGTCGATCGCCATCTCGCCAGGTACAAGAACAAGACGGCGATCCATTTCGTGCCCGAGCCGGAGCACGAATCCATCCAACACGTCACCTATCAAGAACTGTACGTGCGGGTGAACGAGTTTGCCGCGCTCTTGCAAGACTTCTGCGGTCTCAAAAAGGGGGACCGGGTGACGCTGCACATGCCGATGGTGGCGGAGCTTCCGATCACGATGCTCGCCTGCGCAAGGCTCGGCGTCATTCACTCGCAGGTCTTTAGCGGTTTTAGCGGCAAGGCGACGGCGGACCGCATCGTCGACTCCGAAAGCCGCGTGCTGATCACGATGGACGCCTATTACCGGGGTGGCCAGCTCCTCGATCACAAAGAGAAAGCAGACATCGCGTTCGAGGAAGCAGAGAAGGATGGCGTAAGGCTTGAGAAG
Source organism: uncultured Thermoleophilia bacterium (assembly GCA_963823265.1). GTDB lineage: Bacteria > Actinomycetota > Thermoleophilia > Gaiellales > Gaiellaceae > PALSA-600. Next base: position 37,872 of record CAWGLA010000005.1, on the reverse strand, counting down.
GTGCTCGTGTGGCAGAGGCATCCGGGCCAAAATTCGAGCAAGAGGCCCTTGGTCGAGGGCCGCGATTTCGTCGTGAACGAGGTGTTGCCGATCTTCCGAGGCCGGCGGATTGACCCGGTGGAGATGCCGGCCGAGGACCCCCTATTCCTGATGTATACGAGCGGCACCACTGGGAAGCCCAAGGGCTGCCAGCACAGCACCGGGGGATACCTCGCCTACGTGACGGGAACGTCGAAATACATTCAGGACATCCATCCCGAGGACGTCTACTGGTGCATGGCCGATATCGGTTGGATCACCGGTCATTCCTATATTGTCTACGGCCCGTTGGCCCTCGCCGCCTCCTCGGTTGTGTACGAGGGGCTTCCGACTTATCCTGACGCGGGGCGTCCGTGGCGGATCGCCGAAGAACTCGACGTCAACATCTTTCACACCTCGCCGACCGCGATACGGGCGCTTCGCCGTGCCGGGCCCGACGAGCCGGCGAAATATCATCACCGCTTCAAGCACATGACCACGGTGGGCGAACCGATCGAGCCGGCGGTGTGGCGGTGGTATTACAACATGGTGGGCAAGGGTGGGGTAGCCATCGTTGACACCTGGTGGCAGACTGAAAACGGCGGGTTCCTGTGCAGCACGGTGCCGGCCCTTCATCCGATGAAACCGGGAAGCGCGGGGCCAGGCGTGCCCGGCATTCATCCGATCATCTATGACGAGAACGGCAACGAAATCCCTCCGCGCTCCGGCCGCGCCGGAAACATCTGTATCCAGAACCCTTGGCCCGGCTCGTTCCAGACGATCTGGAAAGACCCCGATCGCTACGTCCAACAGTACTATGCGCGCTACTGCAAGAACCGGAACAGCCGGGACTGGCGCGACTGGCCATACATGGCTGGCGACGGTGCTGTGCAAGCGGCCGACGGCTATTATCGCATCCTGGGCCGGATTGACGATGTCATCAACGTCGCTGGGCACAGGCTCGGGACGAAGGAAATCGAGTTCGGCAAGTCTGCTTGTAGAGGAGATCGCCGAGGCGGCCGTGATCCCCGCCAGAGACGAGATCAAAGGCAAGGTCCCGGACCTCTACATCTCGCTAAAGCCCGGCTACCAGCCGAGCGAGGACATCATCAAGCGCGTACAGGAGTCCGTGGTCCGTGAGATCGGAGCCATTGCCCGCCCGCGCCGTGTTGTGATCGTGCCCGACATGCCGAAGACCCGTTCCGGCAAGATCATGCGCCGCGTGCTCGCGGCGATCTCGAACAACGAGAATGAAGGCGACATCTCGACGCTGGCCAACCCCGAAATCGTCGATGAGATTCGAAACATGAAGTACTAGCCCGACATTGCCGAATCTCGGCCTGGGAAAAGCGTCGCACGGAGCCTTCCTTCTCCTCATGCCTTGGAGATGGAGGAAAGAGGTGGTCGAGCGCATCCGAACATTGTTGGCGCGGTTCCCGGAGGACGAAGAGGCGGTGCGCCAATTAGTGGCGCGAGACGTAAGCTTCGACGCGCTTTGTAACGAGTACGTCAAGGTCATCAAGCTTCTCGATGCTTTCGAGGCGCAGGTCAAGCAGCTCAGGGCGCGCCGGGCTGGGACTGTTTGCGGCGGCTATCCCCAATGAAAAAACGGCCTCCGAGGAAGGAGACCGTTTATCCTTAGAATTCAAACGAATATTCTCGGCGAAAATGCTAAGGTCAATAGCCTCTGCGTTCCCTATTTTCTTCGCGGGGTTGCTCGCGATGTCCATAATCCCGCTGATGCCTGTAGCCTTCTTTTCCATAGCCTTCGTGACGGCTGGCGTAGTTGCCGTAGTTCTGCTCACGGTAGCGGCGGTGCTCCCCGAAACGCCAATAATTCCGATGTTCACGACCCTCCCAATCGGCACGCTGAACGTCCGAGGTCGGCGAATTGTGCATGATAACCGCGGGGATTTGGGAGGCAGCTGCAACCTTCTGGCTCGCGAGCGGGGCAAGCGCCAGTGCGAAGCCAATTGCTGTCACGGTTAAAAGTGCTTTGTTCATTTGGTATTCCTGTTCTGAACGCGCTTCGGTTGGAACTGTTCATGGGTGACATGACCATGAAGCTATCAATCCACAAGCTGCGGATAGTACCTACACGCTACCACCGAACGAACGCTCCAGTTTCGATTACGCTGCGGACAGAGCAATTGGCGGGGCTGGTTTTCGGATCACGATTTTCGACGAGCGGAGCCGCGGCGATAGTTCGAAACCACGGTTGGCGCGGGTGGTCGTGGCGGGGGAGGAAGTTCAGTTCGAGAGCCTATAGGGGGTGCCCAGAAGGCCGGACGACAGGATCAACCCGTTCCGCGTCGAGCTTCAGCGCCGCGATCTCGGACGCGGTGAGATAGCCGTCGCCGTCACACCAGCGCTCTTGCAATGCTTAAGATGCCTTTCGCAAGCCGCTCCGCGACCAGCCCTCTTCAGTTGGCCGGTAAATTCGAAAACCCGAGGCCCGTTTGGATTCGTCCTCATAAACGGAGCGCCCGCCGATTAGCGTCTGGATCACGCCGCGAGCGACACGAAGGCTAAACTCTCTGCCGCTCTTATCGTGTCTTACAACCGGGTGGCCATCCGCCTCTCTCAAGGTAATGTAATCGTTTTGGAGCGTCTGCGGATCCCACTCCCATTGGATATAGCGGCCTTCGACGGCGATCAATACTTGTAAGATGTCACTGGAAAGCATGTCATGCATTGCGACCTCGCTTTCTCGCATCTAGAACTATAACCGATTCTCAATCTCGTTTTTTAGCCATTCTGGCGCCGCTTTCGCGCGCATGTTTTACGCAAACAGTTCAGGCGCAGAGACACGCGGCACAAAACGGTAGACTGGCTACCTGCAGCGCCGGCATCGGGTGCCGTCTGATACGCTCGTCTTCGATTTGCAGTTCCGGTTGCGCTGCAAGGGACGCAATCGCCGGGACGGTTTTCGGATCACGATTTTCGACGGGCGCACGCGCGGCGATAGTTCGGAGCCGCGGTTGGAGCGGGTGGTCGTGGCGGGGGAGTGAGTGGGGAAGACCACTTGATTACACTTGCCACCAGCGCGCGTCCGCGGGAATTGTCGGCTCGACGATGTCATGGATCAAACCGACGTCTTTCGCCTGTCGCGGATTCAACGTCGTTCCGGCCTGTATCATCTCGACGACTTTATCCCGCGTCAGGCCGCCATCGGTTCCATCCGCAATCGCTTCGGCCATCATCTGTTGGTATTCCTGCAGCCACCTGGCAGCATCCGAGATAACGGAAAGCGTGACATCGTCCTTCGCTTGGAACGACCAGGACAGCTGGCCGAATTGGAATGCGGATCTGGTGCACGCGTACCGCTTCTTTCCGGCCATAAAGATCATGAGGGCAGCCGAGTCCGTTGCACCGGTATTCAGTGTCTGAAGCTCGATAGGCATGCTCTTTATCTCGTTATACGCAGCGAACGACGCGGTAACGTTCCCGCCGCTGCTTGAAATCATGAGGCGAAGTTTGTCCCAGTTGTGCTGGGCATCGGAAACCACTTCACGACATGTCCGTATCAACGCCGTCGCGGTATCGAAATTGACCGGTTTGCAGAACGAGACATAGACCATCGTCATGGCGGCAGACTTTTTATGAGGGGTTCCGATCCGTCACTCGCAGAAAGAGGCATGTGAAAGGAGTTCACGCAAATAATATCCGAAAATTCGCATGCTTGCGAGTCAGCGGTGCCGGCACTGCAACCAGCGGAGCGGGTTTCGCATCACCATCTTCGACAACCGGACGCGCGGCGACAGTTCGAAGCCGCGGTTGGAGCGGGTGGTCGTGGCGGGGGGGCGAAAGACGGAGTGTCCGTCGGTGCAGGAATGGTGGCCGGGCGGTGAACGCGGCGTTCATTAACTTTTAGTTAAAGTTCTTACTATGCCGGCTCGTGTTTTGCAGCTATCATATACAGCTGCAAACTAAGCACTCCAGTAATGCGTGAGACCCATGAGGAAAGCAGGCGGACTACTAGCTCTTTTCGCTGGGTTATATGGCGTCGTAGCGGCAATAATTACCTTGATCGTCTTAGGAGGTATAGGATCTACGGCAAGTGTCGATCCTATAGGTGTTTTGCTCGGGTGGGCAGGTCTCGCCCTTTCTTTCCTGATAAGTACTCTTGGCGCGGTTTGCATGCGCACCACCTCTCAAAGGCCGGTGTTTCTGCTGCTTCTATGCGCGCTGACGGGCGCCGTTATAAGCGAAACGCTTGTCTCTCTTTGTATGGTGGGGGCGTTCTTCAGCGGGTTGCTAGCGACGCGCGGACGCGTTTCAGTGCCTTTGCCTTCCTTCGATAAAGAGCGGTCTCTGCCGGTCTCGCCAGTGGCGGTCGATTAATAATCGCAGGGCGAGTAACAGGGGGGAGCTACCCTGCGATGCAGGTAGGGAGCGGATACCGCATATGCCCCTAGCTTGCAGGCGATTTTTCATTCAAGCTTACCTCGAGCGCGACATGACTTGGCAACGCCCAAAAAGAAATTGTCGCCTCGATCAACGTGGTTCGAGAGTGAGTTTGTTGGAGAAATATCATGAGCGGCACACTTTACGCGAGATTGGGCGGCTACGATGCGATTGCGGCGGTCGCCGACGATCTTCTGCCACGGCTCCAGTCGGATGAGCGGCTCGCTCGCTTTTGGCAGAATTGGGGTGAGGACGGACTACGGCGGGAGAAGCAATTGCTGATTGACTTTCTGTGCGCGTCAGCGGGAGGGCCGCTCCATTATGTGGGGCGGGACATGAAAACCTCGCATCGGGGTATGGGCATCGACGGCGAGGATTGGAGCGTGTTTGTAAACCATCTCAACGCAACGCTGGACAAGTTTGCAGTGCCCGCTGAGGAGCGCTCGCAAGTGCTGGGCTTCATGGACAGTTTACGGCAGGACATTGTCGAGTAGAGGCTGCGGTGGGGCTCCCCACTGGTTAGCATGGCGGGGGAGGAGCGCGAGCGGGCGATGGTGTCTAATGACTGGTATCGGATTTAATCGACCCCTCCATCACCTTCGCATTGGCGAGGGCCTCAATCAATTGATTGGATATTTCTTTGTATTTTGGCAAAGAACGGTTGACAATTGAAGCGCCAAATTTTTCGGAAAATATTTTTCTAATGGTCATTTCGAGTGCGCCCGGCTCGATTAAGTCTTCAAATCGGTTTTGATTTAGCGTGTCGAATATGATTTTGGCTTCTATGTTGTACTCATCTAGCAGGCTGCTGAAAAAGGTTTTTCGATTTGCGCTAACGCGCTCTAGTGCACAGATGCCAACATAAGATTCACATTTAGGGCGAAGCAGGCGAATGTTTGCGCATGGCTCAAACCGTTTGCATCATCCTGTCTCCCGAAGACCGCTTGCGTTTAGCGGCGGTCATTCAAGATCGCAACAGCCCACAGAAGCATGTTCAACGGGCGAAGATCATTGTTCACTCGGCTGAAAAGCGCTCCGTTCTCGACGTCGCGAGGCGAAGCGGCATCGCCCGCCCGGCGGTATGGCGCTGGCAGCGGCGCTACACCGAACAAGGGGTGGATGGTCTGTTGCGCGACAAGACGCGCAAGCCCGGTAAGGCGCCCTTGCCGGCAAAGACCGTGGCAAAGGTGCTGGCGTTGCCGTGCTGCGAGCCGCCCGGAAACGCCACGCACTGGACCGGACGGGCGGTCGCCAAGGCCGTTGGCATAAGCCTGCGCGCGGTGCAGCGTATCTGGGAGGCTCATCGCCTTCAGCCGCACCGCTTGCGCACATTCAAGAAGTCTACCGATCCGGCCTTTGTGGAAAAGGTCGAGGATGTAGTTGGCCTTTACATGGCGCCGCCCTGCCATGCAGTGGTGCTGTCGATCGACGAGAAAAGCCAGATCCAGGCACTCGACCGCACCCAGCCGGGCTTGCCGCTAAAACCCGGCAAATGCGCAACCATGACCCACGATTACAAACGCAACGGGACCACAACGCTGTTTGCCGCCTTGAATGTCTTGGACGGAACCGTGCTGGGGCGTTGCATGAAGCGCCATCGCCATCAGGAATTCATCAAATTCCTTAACGCCGTCGAGCGAAAGGTCCCGGCTGGCAAGATCATTCACGTCATTCTGGACAACTACGGAACCCACAAGCACCCCAAGGTGGACCAGTGGCTGGCAAACCATCCGAGATGGGTCTTCCACTTTACGCCCACTTCGGGGTCTTGGCTGAATGCGGTCGAAGGTTTCTTCTCCGCCATCACCCGAAGGCGCATCAGGCGCGGTGTCTTCAAATCCGTCGCCGATTTGGAAGACGCCATCAAGCGCTACATCGCCGATCACAACCGCCACGCCAAGCCCTTCGTCTGGACCAAAGCCGCCGACGATATCTTCGAAAAGCTTAACCTGCAAGCCGGCTGCTGAAAAAGGTTTTTCGATTTGCGCTAACGCGCTCTAGGAGCGAGCTGAATACCAATTGAGCCTAGCTTCCTCACCTCAGTTCGACCACAGAGCTCAATTCGTGGGGTTATGGCGACACGATCCCGAGTTTTTCAGCAGCCTGCTAGTGGAGCGCCGATGGCGATGAGACCCAAGGGGTCATGCTTATTAATTATCTTAGAAATTACATCGATAGGAATTTTTACTGTAAACATATCTTAAGGGTAGCATGGTGGGGGAGGATGGCGAGGGAAGCGCGGGATAGAGAGCAAGACGAATACATGGTATAGTTTCGGAAAAGCTTTATAAGCCTCATTTGCAAATTGTATGTCTTTAGCTTCGGCGGTCGTTCTGCTGCAAACCGCTCTCTCACTGCTTACGCTCGTTACCTCGAATCCCTCGCTTCCGCAGTCGATGCGGGACAATGCGACAGCGGTCGCACAACATGCCATCAGCGAGGCACATGCCGCTCTTGCCTCAACGGCAATCTCGGCAGATGTTGCGCAAGGTACCATCCCACCCCTAGCTCAAGCAGCTGCCGCGAAAACACCGAGCCCACAAATGGGGTCGCTGGCTCCCTCACGCACGGAAGCCGGGCCCGCCTATGTGTATCCAGATCCATCGCTGACCCCGGGAGCGGTACTCACTACGGATGCTTCGACAATCTGTACGCCGGGATACGCTTCGGGCGTTCGGGACGTCTCCACCGCGACGAAAGAACAGGTATACGCTGAATACGGTGAGAGCTACCCGCAAGCGTCGGGCGCGTACGAAGTAGACCATTTTATCCCGCTCGAAATTGGTGGCTCAAACGACCTCACGAACTTATGGCTGGAGCCCGCGACACCCACGCCGGGTTTCCATCAGAAAGATCAGTTTGAGAACTTCGAACATGGGCAGGTGTGCAACGGCACGATAAGCGTGGCGGAGGCACAAAGTCGCATGGTTTCTGACTGGTACTTTTACTGGCAAGAGGAATTCGAGGGCACTGCATCGAGCACTTCTGCGCCGGTACAGTCCGCGCCAGCTCCCGCGCCGCACGCCACCACAACGGCAGCTGCATCGCCGGCGGCCTATTACACGTCCTCGTATCACACGGCGAAGTACTGGTATCCTGCGTCCTGCTCGGGCTGGCAGAGCTTGAGCAAGGCGTATCTCGAAACATTCCAGACACTTGAGGCTCTTTTGGCGACGTACCCGAGTCGGGCTGAAAGTCCCGGGTGCTAAGGCAAGTGGGAATGGTGAGGGGTGCGGGAGCTATAGCCGAATTTTGGTGATGGCCTTTGCGGTCAGGCGGCGGCTTTGGGCTGGTGACTGGCGGTTTCGACCTCCAGCCCGTCTCGAAACCTTACACCGAGAACGACTTTCGGCAACTGGATATGTCCGTCGAGCCGGCGGTGAGCCCGTACACGGGCGGCAAGCCATTGGGCAGTTCTGGGAAAATCGCCTCAGGCCGGGCAATAGGAAGAATCACACCTTTGAGATCGTCGCTGTCCAGCAGGACGGGAAACTAGCCTATCAGATTGCTCAATGGACGGTGTTGGTGACTACGCCAACCGGCGAAACAACAAAAGCTTCTGGCAACACCGTTCGCATCTTTGAACGTGAGCCCGGCGGTGAGTGGCTTACTAAGGTGCACATCTTCAACCTTCATCACTGATCATTGCGAAAGTCACGGCGTACGAGAAGGGCGTCCGGCAATGGTTGCATGGCGGGGGAGGATGGGTGGGCCGACCATGGCAACCCAGGTCGAGACGAGCCTCGCATATTGAGCGTGCTTCGCGAATAATTGGAGCTAAATGCGTATTGCCTAGCTCTTGAATTTATGGTCAACAATTAACTGAAAAGTATCGTCGTATAAGTCTTGCACGCAAGTCTTGGCCGGAACCTAGGCGAAGAATTGTAAGAACGGAGGTTGTCATGCGTTCCCTCAGTTTGAAAACTGGACTGTTATTGGCATTAGTTCCTCTCGCTTTGGCCTTCGCCGCCGGCGAAGAGCAAGACGATAAATCCTACCTTCCGCCCCAATCGCTAACAGGGAAGCCCGATAAGGCTCCCGTGGCGCTGGACAAAGCTCCGGCAACGGTGACGAGAGAGGCCTCCATCGATCTCGGGAAGAATGCCAGAGTTGTGCACAGGCGGCATAACCCGCGTTATTCCTCTCGGCGCCACCCAGTGTTCTTTTTCCCCTTTTAGCAGAGAGAATGATCGCTGGAGTGGCGTGATTCGAACGACTTACTTTAGGGATGCGGTGAATCCCGTTGACGTCGCTGCGATTGAGCCATTTCACCAACACGAAAATACTGAGCACCAATACGAACTGCCGAAGGCGAGTTGGGAGATGCCGCTTGGAGCACCTCGCTGAGCAAGTGCTGCGAGGATAGAAGTCAAATGGCTGAAACTACGGCTTGAGTTCCGGCTGCGACATTTCTGAGGCATAGGACGTCGCCAACCGCCTCATCGGAAGCGCTCTCCAAATCGCCTCCGCGGTGGGAGTTGGTAGAAGCTCTGCCTCAAGCACGACCGATCCGAAACCGAACCTGATTTTGCGCATGCGTAGGCTCCGATGAAGCCATTATCTGCATTTTTTTACCATGGGTGCGCCGCTGCAATCCAGCGTGCAGTGGCGGAAGGGGAGCTTAAGGCGTGGGGTTGAATGAAAAAAGGGGCCGCGCGAGGGGTGACTGCGCGGCCCTGGGGTTACCACAGAATCTACGGTGATGCGGGGGAAGGTGGGTGGATTCGGGAGGGCTGTCTACTGCGGGAAGGTAAAGAAGTTGGAGCTCCACTGCCACCGCCGGAATGCGAGCGATTCCGTCGGCACCGTGACGGGGAATGGCTGTTGATCGACGCTTACCGCGCACAAGCCGCCGGCGCATCCCCAGGGATAGACGAAGTTGCCGCGATGAAGTTATGCGAAGCAACCGCTTTGCATCTACCAGGTCCCGCATGCCCTGCATTGGTCGCCGTGATGGAAAGGGCCGATCCGGAGACCGGCCCTCGTGCGCATTTTAGTCTTCGTCGCTCTCTTCCTCCTGCATACGGCGAAGTTCTACGGCTTGTTCAACAGCAGAGGGCAACATACGAAGAATATGTACTGCGAAGAAGCGCAACCGCTGCTTCTGTTCGGGACTGAGGCTCGCGTAAAGCGGCTGCCACGCAGCGGCAAGCTGTTTGAGTTCGGCTGATCGTTGAGCCAGGGCGTCGGCGCGGTGACGCACAAGCTCGACAGGGTCACTCTCACGCTGCTCACGAAGCCGCATTAACGCTGCTACACGGCCTTGCCGTCCGATGGCCCTGGCGCGGATAGCCTCCTCCACAGCGGGCCAGTATTTTGCTTGCTCAGGTGTTAGCTGCAATGCCGCCTTGACTATGCCAATTCGCGCGTCGGTCAGGGCGTTCAAGTCTGCGGAGCTTGGCCTCCAATTCTCCTGCTCCGGTTCCGCAGCGGAAGGAGCCTGCGCGTAGGCTAGTGAAGAGGCAGTAACAAAGAGGGCAGTCAGTCCGGCAACACCTATCTTGAACATCAAAACCTCCAGGAGTGGTAGAAAGTTCACGGAGGCTGGCACGCTTGAGGCTCGCATGACGCGCTCCTCCCGCTTCCGAGCTTCCTACTATTTTTATTGCTCTGCCATCAAATGCTTTGATGAATCTCAAAGCACCGCTGTGCCGCAGCTGGGCCCAGCCGGACTGCGCGTGACTTTGCTTGCAGTCTGGGCCGTGCTTGCACTTCTTAACTCTTTCGTTAATCTAAGCGTTGCCGAGGAAAGGAGTGTGCGCAACGAGGAAGAGAATCTTATGCGAAGGGTCTTATTCGCGCTCTTGGCGCCGGCGGCGATTGCCGCAACGCTGACGGCTTCTGCATCGCCGGCCGTCTTATCCCCTAAGGGCCCTGTGATCGACAAAAGCACAGCCGCCACTGACGTTGCCTATCGGGGCGTCAGACGGACAACCGTCAGAGGTCCTCGCGGCGTCTATCGCAGCCGTACCGTTGTGCGCGGCGGCCGGTATTATGGCGCCCGTGGTGTTTACGCCAGGAGGGGCGTTTACGTCAGAGGCGGTAGGTATTATGGAGCCGGGTATTATGGACCACGATATTACGGAGCCCGGTATTACGGATCCGGCTATTACCGACCCCGCTATTACGGGTATTACAGGCCCCGCGTCTACGCTAGCAGGGGCGTCTATGTTCGCGGAGGCAGATATTATGGACGCGGCGGCGTCTACGCCCGCAGAGGCTTCTACGGGCATCGCGCCGCCTATCGCGGCGGAGGCCGTGTTTACGCGAGTAGAGCCGTAGGCGTGCGGCGCCGCTAGCTGAGTAGCGTTCACCGGGCGCCGCCGACGCTGCGCCCGTCATCACAACTTTTTCGAAGGCACCGCCTTTTAGGAGCGCTGGCGAAGCGATGACTGCTCCCGTGCTTTTTAGCGGCAGGCTACGTATGTGCGGCGGACGCGTACGCCGTTCTTGTAGTAGTAGCCGGTGCAGCGTTTTCCGCCGACGCATTGTGCTTTCAACCAAACCTCAGTTCCCGAATGGGATCGTCAGTCCCGTCTCGTTCGTTCGACCACGAACACCACGAGGAGCTTGGCCGGCTCCGTCACGCCACGTTGGCGTCACATTAGATTTCCCGGATCTCCCACGACGCTGCTTCATCCGGCCGCCGCCCAAGATTGTCGATTAAGATATACGTGCTGACAAGAAATACCCATGTGGGCAAAATAAAAATACTCCATGTGATGTAGTGGCCACCGAGCATAATTATCAACGCTAGTGCGAAGCCGAGGAACGCAATCCCGCGCGAGGCGAGGCCAGTATAAAGGATGACGGTCGAAGTCGAGAACATGAATACGGCTGCCATCTTGATCGCATAGACATTCGTCAGGACATATGAGATGTTGCGGGCAACGCGATAAGCTGCTGAGTTGATCATAAGATTTGGCTCAGCGGCAAAGGCAAGGATGATTGCGGCGATTATGGCCGCGGCCGTAAACAGCATGGCGACGTATAAGAGCCCGCTGCCGAAGAACACTGTAGAGAAAAAGCGGTCCTCCCTGTGGCCAAGCCGGTCGCGGAGCACACCGATGAACCATAGGAAGGCAACGCCATCGAATGGAATGAGATTCATGGCAAACGCCACGGTTCTTGAGTTGGTGGCAAGCCACGCCCCGGGTTCAAGCGGGTCCGTGGCCGTGAAAAGGCGCAGCAGCAAGACAATCACGACCAGCAGAACAGAAAAGATAATACCAGCGAAAGCAGCCGCCTTGGGCGTCCTTAGGCTTGTTCGCGTGAGCTTGTTTCTGCCCGGTATCACGGATTTTTCCTCCCGGCGGAGTACGGTTTATTGCGGCAACTATCTTACCTCGGGTTGGAGGACGCGGTAAGGGTAGCATGGCGGGGGAGGATGGCGAGGGGTGCGGGCGAAGATAATCAAGATTTGAAGTTATAATAGTGTTATGGTCAAAGTCCATACTATCGTATGCAAACACTGAACTTTTTGATTTCAGGGATCGTATTCATCGCTGCAGGTACTTTTTTACTGTTGTTCAAATTTGGCTTCCTAAAGACGAACTCAAGAACTGTGCGACCTGTTGCATCTGACACATTATTAGGCCTGGCTGGTATATTTTTTGGTCTAGTATCAATAGGTTTATGGCTCGGAGTATTCCAATGACCCTTAAACATCGGATGGTTTTAAGGATGCAGATGGACATGCGGTAAGGGTAGCATGGCGGGGAAGAAAAAGCGGAGGGGTGGCCCGCCCTGGGATGGAACAAATCAGGCTCCCGCCTGTTGCGGCGATGTTGTTCTTTCATGGGCCATGAACAACAGCCCACTTAAGCCGCGCCTTTTCCTCCGGGTGCGGCTTTTGTTGGAAAATCAGCCGTGTTGGAGCTTCTGGAGAGTTTCCCCGATCAGCTTTTGGATCTCCTGCGTCTGCACGGCGTAAGCCTGCATCTGCTCTTGAGCAAAACGGGACTGAAGTCCGAAAACGTCCTGGAAATTCTGTGCCTGGCCGATCTTTTCGACCAAGGCTAATGCTGACTCGGCATTCGTCTTCGCCATGGCTACGGCGCGGTCTCGTACGTCCTTGAAGCCGGTCATGAGATTTGAGGGAATCAGATTTAAGGGAATCAGATTTGAGGGCATCGCACCCATCGGAGTGCCCATGGCGACGCCGTGTTCCGATTTCTGGAGAGCCTCTCCGATCAAGCTGTACAGTTGCTGGGTCTGCGTGACGAGGGCCTGCATCCGTTCTTGAGCAAACTGCGTCTGAAGCGTCACAATCTCCTGGAAATTCTGTGCCTTGGTGATCTTTTCGACCAGCGCGAAAGCTGACTCGGCATTCTTCTTCGCGATTTCCACAGCACGGCCTTGCACATCCTTGAGGCCAGCGGCCATGGGACTTGCGGGCATCGCACCCATCCAGGCGTCCATGGCTTTGGTTACGAAATCTGTGAGCTGCTCATACGCGGCATGCGCCTGTTTTATGTTCTGTTCGGCCAGATCGCGCATTTGCTGCGGGATTTCGAACGGGTTTTCGGCCATGACTTCCTCCTCCGGTGCTACGTTGAGGAATACTAAGAGTAGTCCTGTCGCGAGGTATTGAGAAGAGGGCGACCCGGGAAGGGTAGCATGGCGGTGGGGGTTGTGCAGGCGGGGGATGGCAGGGTCTTCGGTTACCATCTTAAAAATAAAAAATTGTTCCTCCCTGCGAACTCAATCCATAGTGAGAAACTCTAGGTTTTCCTCCCTGGATCTCTAAGCCGCTGGACGTGGGTTCGCGGCTTCTTTTTTGGCGGGCACTACGCTTTTTGCTTTCTATACAGCTTATCCCCAGAAACGAATCACGGCAGAAATTCAATTAATTGACAAGTGGAATGTGCAAAGTATGTGGGTACGGCCGTAGTAAGGCCCCTCACGATCCCTAGCGGTGCCCAATCCCCCTTACTCAAACCGCTAGGGATCTCATTCAGCCCAAGTTGTTGCGATTAGTAGGTGGCGCGCTGATGCGATTAATCACGGATGCGGTTCGGTAGCCTCGGGGAGATTTTGATTGCAGCCGCTGCTTTGAGGGTTTCGTTGTTGATCCCTGCTGCTAATTTCCTGTAATCAGGTGCAAGTGCAGGCGCTACGGTGAGAGAAGCAACGAAGAAGACGAGCGCGATCGTAGCGGCGAATTTCCAGTCAGATGGATTACCCAAGACCTGAAGCAGCCCGGCTCCGTCGCCCCCTTTTGTTGCGACGCTCGGATTGCGCTTCGCTAGCAAAATCGGCGATGCCATCAAAGCTCTTATCGGTAAAGCGGTCATCATTTCACTGGACGCTTGGTTTTGCTTCTCTTCTTCTACAACGGACAAGGAAGACGCCTTAGTCCTGTTGCTCAAAGGCCAACTGTTTTTTATTTTGCTGCAAATTCGTTAAAATTATCTTGACCGTTGTGCGTTCGACGCGCGCCTCACGTTTTCGTTTCTGATCAGGAGGAAGAAAGGGGATCGGTGGCTGCGGCTGGGCGATTTGGCGCCGCATGAGGTAATCATCCGGGCTTCTTGCAGCGTCGGCATTGGGTGCCGTCGGATTTTCTCGTCTACGATCTGCAATTCCGGTTGTGCTGCTCCCACTGCAATCGGCGGAGCGGTTTTCGCATCACCATTTTCGACGCGCGGAGCCGCGGCGATAATTCGAAGCCGCGGTTGGAGCGGGTGGTGGCGGCGGGGGAGCCTTTTGATGGTAAATCAGCCCGATGAGGCGGTGGATCGAGAAGCAGGCGCAACATCGCACAGCTGGCCCGGCCAGCGATCGATCTCTTCCTCGTGGAGGATGTGGCCCTCGCCCTTCGGCTTCTTGAGTTGCCAACGCCATGAGCACCGCTTGACAGAGTTTGTCAGGCCTTCAGAATTTCTATCACCTTGTTCGCATCGTCCAGCGAGTCCACCGCCGCGTAGGCGAGATACTGTCTGCCAATCACGGAGAGGGAAAAGCCGCGCAAGTTAATTCCCGCCTCGGCAAGCTTCTGAGTCACCTCCGCGGCGACGCCCGGCCGATCCTGGCCCATGATTTTGAACGGAATGGAGGGTAACCGCAACGTTAAAACCCACCTGCGCGGCGGCAGCGATTTCCCTGTCACCCTGGAGCGGCGTGACGAACACGACTCCTTTGCCGGGTTCTGCGCGCCGAGAGATGATGAATTGCAGGTCTGCGCCCTCGTCCCGCAGCTCAGCCAGCACATGCGCGAGGCCGCCGGGTTTGTCTTCGATGGTCGCCGCCCACACATCCACACGTTCCACATATTCCACGAGAGGCTCCATGACAGGTCTCCTTCCTCTCAACTGTTGCGAGCTAAGTGTAGTCTAGTGCAATGATACCAACACACACTCCATCAGCCTGATTCTGCGTTGCGAAAGCTCAGACTTTGCTATGAAGATAGCGTGCGGGAACTTGGCGAATATTCTCCTATCCTTGCGCAGCACTGCTATGACATAAATCAACCTTACTAAAATATTTTGCAGCCTTTACTCTCACGGCTTTATTATCTGCTGCATTAGGAAAAGCGCTGCGGCGATAAGCAGAGCGAGGACGATGATCCCGACCGCTGTGAGAGAGGGCATGCGGTAAGGGTAGATGGCGGGGGAGGATGGTGGAGGAAGCGCGGCATAGGGAGCAAGACGAATACATGGTTTCGGAAAAGATTTATAAGCGTCACTTCCAAACTGTATGTCTTTAGCTTCGGCTGTTGTTCTGATGCAAACCGCTCTCTTAGGCCTTGCCTCGCGCTTTGGGTGGAGCGTAGCGGGCGCTCGCCTTCGCTTGCCCCACATAGAGCCGAGACGGCCCTTGCCACCATCGCGGCGGCGCATAAGACCACCATCACCCGCGACAATCCCATCCTCTATCGGGCACTCTATCGCCCCCTCTGCTGGGCTCAATTCTTGCGGTCTCTGCCGGGGGGCGATCGTGTTCGTCAATGCCGTCGTCATCGTACGCTCGCTCTAAATCTCACACTCGAGGCCCCAGCATTGCCACCCCGGGCGTGACCGGCACGCAAATAGCTCTGCATACGCTCCCGGAGAGCAAGCTTCGATAATGGGATAAAGCTCATCCGGCTTTCGCGAGTGCTCCCTCTTTTGGGTGGCAACGTAGTTGACCTGTCGGCGGCCGGGAGCAAGCGTTCTCCCATTCTTCCCGCGCACACCAAACAGGACGAGCTCCGTGACATTGCGGAAGTAGAAGCCGACACCGCGGCCGTCGGAGCCGCCGTCCTTGCGGATCTTGTGCCAGACGATGTTGGTCTTGTAGGTGAAGCCCCAGGCCTGCATCACGGCGAGGCCATCCGGCAGCATCGCGTTGGGCACCCACAAATAGAGGTGGGCGGTTTCCTGGGCGATGTCGCTCACGGGCAACGCCAGGATCTCCCTGAGAGACATCGTGGCATAGCGTCTCAGGCGTTTATGCTCGGGGGCAACCTTTCCTGTGCTGTTCTGAAAGCGCCAGGGGGATCGGCGAGAATGGCCGCAAACTTGGTGTCCCCTGCCCATCCGAGGAGATCGTCGAAATGAGGAACGTGAGCTTCAACAGTGGTATTGCCAAGCTCATGCTTTCGGCCGCATTCCACAAAATCGAATTCAGAAACATTGTTTTCTATCCTTTTCATCGTCAATATCCTTTGTCTTTGCAATTGGAGGATGTGCCTTGGAAAGGCGGTCGTAGTATTTAGGCGCGCCACGCAAGCGCTCTGTACCTTCTCCCCCGGAGAGCGCGGCAGTTTGAGGCGAACGGTGAAGACGCGTGGAAATCCGTGTGCCAGTGTGGTGCGGAACTAGCCAGAGCTTGGCTATATGGGGAGCGGGAGCGGGATCGTTGTCATAATTCCGCATAAGCCGCCCAGCTTGAACGATAACGGGGAGGCGAATGTGCCAACCCAGCTGGCTTGCTGAAGGGGCAGCAAACAAGGATGAGCCGGGTTGGATGAGATCATCACTCGGCGTCACGTCAGCGGGATGAGCATCATTCTCCCGTAATTATCGAGCGCCCCTGGACTTGGGGTCCAAAGATGCGGGGTGAGAGCTTTCGGGAACGGTAGTGGGAGCTGTTGGCGTAGCCAGAGCTTGGCTATATGAGCCCGTATTTCCTGAGGGAGTTGAGCGCCGGTTGCACCTTGGCGTGCATCTTGGGATCGGAGCCGGCGGCGTCACGAAGCTCTTGTGCAACCCTGGCTTCATCCTTGAAGTGGATGGCGGTTTTGCAGGCAAAATCGAAAAAGAGGGCATGCCGTAAGGAACCAAAAGGATTCGAGAAAAATGAAGAGATGGAAGGCTGGTATGACTTCATTTAACCATGTGGTTGGAGTCATCGCTAAGTATTTTGAAGACGACGAATAATGGTGGTATGAAATCCAAATCTCAAGGTGGATTTGATTGCTGATATGTGGTCCTGTGTAATTGAAGAGATAACACTCAAAAAGAAACGGAATTCTAGGCATAACTCGGCTCCCCTTCACCTCCCTCCCGAAAAATAATTCGAAAGGCACAGCCCAGCAGAGGATACTGGACCTAGAGGTTGTAATTTTACAGTATTCCTATAACCCAGTTCAGAGTTATGGTACTCTGGAAACCTTCACCTCCCTATCAAAATACGGATCAGAACACATATTCTAAATCCATATTTCCCTTGCAATTCCATCCAAAAAACAAATTTGGATCGTATCAAGGATAGGGACCTTATACGGGGATGCTTGACAAGACTTTACTCGACCAACTTCCAGAGAAATTCCCCAGCCGAGGAGAATTCCCTTCCAGTGATTGCTCACTATCAGGCCCGACTTAAACACCGCTTTTCTGCAAGTTTCTGATCCAAAAGAGAAATTGTCGAAATTCAAGATGACGTGGCACTACGCCTCGGGCGTCCGCGGCGTCTTTTAGCGGGCTGGGCAGTTGGTAGCGCCAGTGGCGGCGCTGTTTGCAGCGCCCTGGGCGGCAGCGCGACGCCCGCCTGCCGGAATAGCGCGGTCACGGCCGGGGTTGCATCGGTGCGCACCAGCCAGTCTTTACCGTTGTGCTGAATGCGTGTCTGCTGGAGCCGGTCCAGATCGCGCAGCAGGACGCGCCATTCGGGAACAGCGCCAGCCTCCCTGGCGAGATCGTCGAGATGCTTCTGCATGACGAGCGCCAGGAAGGTGCAGAATACGTGGCCGCGAATGGCGGCGTCGGAGGAGTGGAATACTGGGCGCGTCCGCATGAGGGCCTTGCCACGCCGGAAGAGGTCCTCCACCTGCAGGAGATCGCGGTAGCGCAAAACCGCTTGCAGCGGCGTGATTTTGGCGTTGGTTCGCAGGACGAAAATGCCGTCGAATTGCGCCTCGTCAGCCAACTTGCCGGCGTCGATCTCGAAGACCTGTTTGCCCTCGGCCTCCTTGTTTTTACGCAGATACCGCCGGTAGCCGGAGTTGCCAATCAGAGCCTTATCGCCACGCTTCAACCGATCCTGCAAGGCGGCGACAATGGCTTCGCGGTCCTTCCTGTCTTTTTCCGCCTCGGTTTCGTTGCGGCAGACGATGTAACGCTTGCCATCAACCTTGACGTCCTTGACGAAGAGTTGCGTCTGGCCTTTCGCCCGCTCGATAAGAAGCGGTGTGAAGGGGGCGCTGTCATTGAGCACGACCGTTCTCACCAGCGTGTCCGTCCGCTCGCGCGCGCCGAGGACATAGTCAAGTTGGCGCTCTTCCAGCCCTTGAACGGTCTCAGCCGAGATCATGCCGCGATCGGCGACCATGCAAATGCGGCCGATAGCGAAGCGCTGGCGGAGACGGTCAATCACCGGCAGCAGCGCCTTCACATCGGCGGTATTGCCAGGCCACATCTCTGTACAGATGGGGCGCCCCTTGCTATCCACGACGAGCCCCAGGATCATCTGCTTCAAATCTGGCCGGAAATCCTTCGAGTAGCCGTGCTCGCCCAGCGTTTCGCCGCCCTCGCCGTAGAAGGACAGGCTGGTGGTGTCCATGAACACGGCGGAGAGATCGCTGAACAAATCGCGTCGTTTATCGAATAGCTTTTCCTCGATGACGTCCTTGATGCAGCGCGGCGCCAATGCATCTGCTGGCTTCACCTCCAGCTCCTCGCCGAGCCAGGCCATGGCGCGGTAGAAATGATGGAGGGATAGTCCTTCGACGCCGGGGATTTCGTAATCCTCCAACCACGAAACACAGTCGCGATCCGAGCCCGAGACGAACAACCGGTGTAGCGTGCCGGCAAACACAGCGCGTTCGACAGCGAACTCGAAGGCCCGGTCCTTCAGCATCTCCTTCAGCACGCTGGCGATGCCGAGCCACTCCCACAGCTTGCCGAACAGCAGCGGGCCGCCGATGCGCTTAGCCGAAACGGTAAAGGCGTTGTCTTCGTTCTTGTCACAGGCATCGATGAGCATCACCTGGTCGCAGAGTTTGGCTCCGGAGGTGAGGAGCGAGGCAAGAGCGCCGGACGCCGCCAAGGCATCGGCGCGCCCGAGATTGGCGATAACTGACTGGCGCACAGCGCCATCGACGCGTTTGTTCTCGACCACCTGCAGATATGCGCGTTCGGCGGACTTTTTGATGCGGAAAAACATAGCGGCTCCCAATGGAGCACTACAGAAATCAGATTCATGCCTTCTGTCAAAGACAAAAATCTAGAGAAAATGGCACTACATTTTGGCGCTCTCGCCAAACTCGCGCCAGAAAAATCAATAACTTAGAGGAAAAATGAAGCACAAAATCGCAGTTTACTGTTCAAGTTGGGTTAGATGCTTCTCGAACTCGCTCACGATGGCGCGCGAGGCGACGGCAATGTTCGCCGGTTAGCGCAATGGGGCAATCCAACGGAGTTCAACTAGCCCAATGGCTGTGTTTTGGCGAGAATTTCTTTCCATCATCTCCAAAGTCCCGAGGGCGCTCACGGCCCAGCATTATGCCATGCTTCACCTTCAGCGCAATCTTCTCTACACGGCGACGCACGGAAAATGGTTGGCGTGCTCATCGGGCAGAGGAAAGCGGTTGCGATCGCAGTGTCGAATGTTCAGGGCGGACGAAATGGTCGAAATTGCGGGAATTGCTAATCCGACTCTGGGTTGCGCGCACACCCAACTTGCATTGAGGCTCTTCCCGGTGAGGTCGTAGGGCTACCCATAGAAATCGGGAGGCGACGCGACCGCGATATTTCCATCAACGTCTCCCAAAAGCACGCTCTTGTGCGATTATCGTCGGTTGATTTTGGGGAAAAACCGCAGTGTCGGTGGAAAAGGCAAACCATCCTTGTGCTCTTTCTTGATATTTTCCAGTACCTTACGAAGGTATTGCCTTCGCTAAGAGCGCTTGCAGACAGCTAACAATTTGTCGGATGGTCGACATATACCTCTACAGATAGATTTAAATGACGGACAATTCACGCCTCGAACTTGAGAAAACGTCTGCCGCTTTTCCGCAGGCGGGCCTCATGCGACCTTTGATCAAAAAGCCGTAAAGGGTAGATCCCCACACCCGGCGCCATGGTCAGGATTCGGTCCTCGACCTGGAAGGTCATGGCCATGAGCGCTGCCCGGGCGGACACGTCATTTCCTGTCGCGGTGTGGCCGGCCTGGTGAAGGGGAAGAATGCTCGATTTGTTCTCGAATTCGAAGGCGACTTTGCAGTCCTCGACCCGCCGGAGATTACGCTTGAACGCGGACCGTTCGCCGGAACTTTATTGACACCAAATTATTCCTTGAGGCCGCATTCCGGTCGACGCGGACAACAACGATACAGCCTCTGACCTTCGGTAAGGCCGCGATCGACGACCTGCCCTTTCAACACGTTCCCGTCGAGATGGCGCTGACACAGGACCGAGTTCGATTTCTACTCGCGGACGACGTAGGCCTTGGCAAGACACTGGAGGCGGGCCTGGTCACTTCCGAGCTGATCCTCAGGGGACGGGCCGACAGGATACTTGTCGTCACCACCCGCGCCATGCTGGTTCAATTCCAGAAGGATTTTTGGACCCGGTTTTCGATTCCGTTGTCCCGTCTCGACAGCGCGGCCATCCGACGGATGCGCAACCAGATACCGGCGCACTATAACGTCTTTGACCAATTCGACCGGTCAATCGTCTCGATCGACACGCTGAAACAGGACAGTCAAATTCGGGCAGCAATCGAGCAGTCGAGCTGGGACCTGATCATCATCGATGAAGCCCACAACGCAGCTAAACGCGTTCGTTCTGGGGGTGGGAGAGCCTGCGATCAAGCTCACGAAGCTTCTGTCGCGCAAGGCCGATTTCGCTGTTGCTGCTGACGGCGACGCCACACGATGGATCCCGGGAAAGCTTTGCGAGCCTGATCGAGATGCTGGACCCGACCGGGAATCCAGATCCCGAGAATTGCATCGGGATGACATCGAGGACCTGGTTGTCCGGCGCTTCCGTACCTCACCCGAGGTCCTGGAAGCAATGGGAAGTCGCGTCCCGCCACGCGAGCTTCATCGTCGGACCTTCCCCTTGAGCGAGAAGGAGGAAGAGGCCTACTCGATGATTGCCGAGCTCAGCTCGATCTCGACTAGGATGGTGGGGGGGCCGCGCGATTGATCTTTTCCGCACGACACTAGCGAAAGCGATCTTCTCAAGCCCCGCGGCATGTCTTGAGAAGTCATGGGCGGATTGGCCGCATCGAGAAAGGAACCGCCCGAGGTACGGAGCCGACGACACAAGCTGATCAACCTTGCCAGACTACTCGCCTCGATCGGTCCAGAGATTTTCGGAAATACCAGGACCTTCTTCATCTCCTGAAAGACATCGATTGGACTGGTAAGGACCGGCGCGATAGTTTTGTGATTTTCTCGGAACGCATCGGGACCCTCGATTGGCTCGAGGGACGTCTGACGACCGATCTTTGCCTTTCGGCCGAGATGATAGGGCGGATCGACGGTGGCAGTGTGGAGGCGGACGTGAAAACGCAGCGGGTCATCGCAGATTTCGGCCAAAAGAGTTCACCACTTCGGATCTTGCTCGCCTCGGACATGGCCTCTGAAGGTCTGAATCTGCATTTCCAGTGCCATCGGCTGATCCATTTCGACCTGCCGTGGTCACTTCTTCGCTTTCAACAGCGCAACGGGCGGATCGACCGTTATGGGCAGGACCGGCCGCCTCATATTTACTACTTTGTCGGCGAAAGCCGTCATCCCAAAGTCCGCGACATGTGGGTCCTTGAGAAGTTGGTCGAGAAAGACCCGGCAGCCCAGGATGGCGTTGGCGACCCGGCAGTCTTTCTTGGCGCGGGAGACGCAGATCCGGAGGAGGAATCGTTGCGCGGGCGGTGAGCGCCGGAAAGGGAGCCGGAGGCCTTCGGAGCGGAAATGGATAAACGTGCCGGAGAGATCAAAGGTGCTCACCTCGGTCGAGGACGATTCGACGCACTTTTCGGGGACTATACGGGGTCGACCACTCTTTCGCTTTCGACTCCCACAAGATCAACTTCCAGGACGGCGTTCCGCCTCGGCTTTTTCCCGACATTTCTGCTACGCTCACGCTATGCTTCAACGGCTCGCCGAACCGGACTGAAAAGATATTCGAGTCCGCACCGGACATCGACCCTGATGATCGCCTATCAGGATGTGGATCCCACGGACATGATGAGCGACGGAGGCCTGGGCTACGGCCGATCTGGTGAAGTCGATGACCGCTACATGCCGGTCGAAGCCGTCGGCAACGGAGGCTGGATCGAGCCCACAGATAGGACCGACGTAATCAACGCGGCTATCGACCACGCCAAAGCCGAGGCGCGGAGCTGGCCCACAGGTCTACTCCTTGGGATGGACATCCTATCCTGGCTGGTTCGGTGACCGGGCAGAGATCTTTTTCCCCGAGCGAAGCGCTCCTTTATGCGGACTACACGGCCGCCTTGAGGCGGGCGAGGTTGCAGTCGTCCTCATGGCGCGATCCCTAACGCGCTTGGCGCGCCAGTCGTCGACCGCTGGGCGGTAGTGTCAGTGAAAGGCGGAGACGTATCGGGCATCGAAACAGTCGGGGATTTTATGGCCAGGGCCGGGCTTGCCGGAACATGCCAAACAAGGGTAAACCAGATGAGAGCCTTGCTAGCTCGGCGCTCGCGCCCCTGTCGATGCGTTCCAATCGCACCTCGTGGAATATGAACGAAGCCACAGCTTGAGATCGAGAAGAGCCTGGACGCAACACTGGATCGGATTGCCCGCTTCGAGGCGAGATTCCAAAGCCAGTTAAGCCTCGAGTTCGCCGACCTCGTCGAATATTGCTGGGAATTGACTGCGTTTTAGCGCCGCTATGGTCGCGGCGCGAAATCGATCAGGCGAGATCGACCACTTTTTCGAAGACTCGCAACCTGGTACGAACGACGCGCCGGATGGTCAGCGATCCCAATCCGTTTGTTGAGATCAAGGCCGTTTTTGTTGGGTGATCATGGATCTGATCGGTATCGAGAATGAGGCTGAATTCTTTCCGGCCGGTACGCTGTCAGACTCGCTTCAGGACGAGCTGCGCGAAATCACGTCGAGCTGGACTCGGATCGCCGACGGCGTGGACCCGGTTGATCGTCTATCCTGCTACGCTGAGCCTTATCTTGCTGAGCTTCGTCAGATCCGCAATTCCACCGACGCTTCGCGACGCGCTGAGTTCCGGCGAGAAGTTCAACCATGGGCTCATCATGCGCGCTTGGGATACGACCTATCGACCGCTGAGCCTTCATACCGCACTTGAGGGTGAGTCCCTCGTCCCCTCGTTGTCCCGGCTCGCGGATGTCGAAGGCCGGGATATGGCCTGGCTTATGGAGGCCCCGCTGGGAGGTTTAGAGGAAGAAACTGCGGATCCGTTGGGTGCGTGCTTCGAAAATCGATCAGTTTCCGGAGGAAGAACGCGAATACGCAGAGTCCGATCGGGGGATCGAGGAGATCCTGGGCGACGGCATTTTCGGCTGCGGAACCCCCCCCGACTCGTGCTTGTGTTCGGGCTTTCACAGATCGTGCTTGTCGACCGCCACAAATGGCCGGCCGGTCCGTCCTGCGGTTCGATCTGCAGGAGATATTCTCGCGCCAGGACCCGGATACGCTCGCAGTCATGGCCTGCCTGATCTCGCGCGAGGCACGGGTCCGCAACAGGGCGTGCCGATCGCGGACCGGATCGAGGAGGAGGCACAGCGGAACGCTAACGCGGTAACCACTTCACTAAAGCGGACTGTCCGTGACGCGATCGAGATCCTTGGTCAGGAGGTGCTCGACGTCACCGAGGGTAAGTACCCGTCGGGCCCACGCAAGGGCGTCTGGATCGAGGGGCCGGACTGTCGCTCGAATGCCTGCGCTACATGTACCGGCTGCTATTCCTGTTTTACGCGGAGGCAAACCCGCGGTTAAACGTTCTGGACCTCAAGGATCCGATCTATGCCACGGCTACGCATGGAGGCGCTGCGCGAACTGAGTCTGTCCGGTTACGGACCCCGGTCGAAAAGAACGGCACCTACCTCTGGGAGAGCCTGCGGCGCACGCTAACGCTTCTCTACGAGGGGAACAGTACGGCGATGCGCCTTCCCGCAGTCAAAGTTTCGCTTCTCGACCCTGAAAGCACGCCGATCCTCAACGCGATGAATTTTCGGAACGAGGCGATCCAGAAGGTTATTCGTCTGCTCTCGCTGAAGCAGTCCCGTAGGGGAACCGGCCGGATTCCTATGCGAAGCTCGGTATCGGACAGCTCGGCGCGGTTTACGAAACACTTATCTCGTTCACAGGGGTCGTCGCCAAGCAGGATCTGATCGAGCTCGCCCTGAGACGGGGCGGGGGGCGAAGAGTCCGGATGAGGACGACGAAGAAACCAACGAAGAGGACCAGGATGACTTCGACGAGAGGAAGCAGATGCGGAGGCGGAGGAGGGGGACGAAGAGGCCGAGGCCGGCGCCGAAGACGACGCAGTAGGGGACTTGGATGAGGACATCGTGTCCCGGAAGGACAAGGTCGACCTGCTAGCGCCGAGCTACTTCGTGCCGCGTAGCCGACCAGACGAATTCGAGCCGGAGGAGATCGTCTTCGACGGGGCTGAGGCCCCCGTCTACAAGAAGGGCACCTTCATCTACCGCCTAGCCGGCCGCGACCGCGAGAAGTCGGCCTCCTACTACACGCCCGAACCGCTGGCGCGGCTCCTGGTCAAGCACGCGCTCATGGAGCGCTGCAAGGACCTGACCGCGGACGAAATCCTTGAACTGAAGATCCTCGAGCCTGCGATGGGGTCTGCCGCCTTCCTTGTGGAAACCACCAACCAGCTCGCCGACCTCTACCTCGAGCGCAAGCAGAAGGAGATGGGGCGGACCATTCCGCAGGATCAGATCATTATCGAGAAGCAGAGGTGCGCGCCTTTATTTCTGACCGGAACTGCTTCGGCGTCGACCTCAACCCGGTGGCGGCCGAGCTCGGGGCGATCTCGCTCTGGCTCAACAGCCTCCATGCCAGCGATTTCTCGCCCTGGTTCGGAGATCAGCTCCACGCCGGGAACTCTCTGATTGGCGCGCGGCGCGCATCCTATCCGCCGCCCCTACTGACAGCGAAGAAGAAGGGCGACCTCTGGTTCAACGAACAAGCCGCGAGGAAATCGGCTGGCAGGGCGGCTGCCCGAAGGCCACGTTTGGCAATTCCTGCTGCCGGCCAAGGACATGGCGAAGTTCGACACCGACAAATCGATCGCCGACTTCGCTGGTGAGGCGCAGAAGAAGATCAAGGCTTGGCGCAAGGACGGCTTCTTCCAGAAGCTCGAGCCGCATGAGATCAAGCTGCTCCAGAAGCTCCAGCCGGATCGCCGAGGAGCTTTTCGACATCGTAGCCGAGGACCTCGCACGGAGCCGGACAGCCTGCGACGATGCGATCACGCTTTGGCCCGACAAGGTGATGCCGGGCACCAAGGTCCCGACTTCCACGACAAGGACCGCCGACCTCAAGCTGATCGGCGCGGACCACGCCTCCAACACGCTGCCCTACAAGCGGCTGAAGACGGCGATGGATGCCTGGTGCGCGCTCTGGCTTTGGCCGCTGGACCAGGCACACCTTTTGCCTCGACCCGCACCGAGTTCTTGCACGGCATGACGATGATCCTCGAAGGTGGCTTCATGCCCGACGGCTCAATGGCCGCGCCGAGCATCTAGGATTTCGGCGATCCCACTCCGAACCTGTTCGGCATGCTCGAACCTGACGCTCCCGCGGAGGACGTGTTGAAACCGGCGGCGCGAAAGAAGCAGGAGAGCCTTTCCGGGAAACGGACGTCGACTCCCCTGTGAAGGAGGTCGAATGGTTGGGTGTCGCTGTCACCGAGGCGGCAGCGGGAGCGCTTTACGCATTTCGACCTGATTTTTGCCGATGTGCTTAAGCGAGGGGGCGGCTTCGATGTGATCGTCTGGCAATCCTCCCTGGGCGAAGCCGGCTTGGAACGAGACCGATGTTACTGGCGACATTGACCCGGCTTTATCACACGCAAACTTTCGGCGGCGGATAGCCGGGAGGCGCGAGCAACGTTCGCTTCGAAAGAGGCTGACCGTAAGGCATTTCTTGCAGCCTACACTCGCCGAAGAGACCGACGATTGCAACTGGTTCTGAAGTCGATGAATCCATTCGCCGGGGGCGGGCAAACAATCTTTATCGCTGCTTCGTGGATTGGGCTTCCGACTGGTTTCCCAAGCTGGCTATCTCGCACTGATCCACCAGGACGGTCACCTGACGATCCGAAATCAAGGCAGTTTCGCCGGGGCAATGGTACACAAGGATAGCGAAGCATTTTGAGTTTGAGCAACACATCACTTCAGAAGAAATTTCCAGAAGTTGGGCACGACGAGCCAAATTTAGTCTTTAATATTTATCGAGGGGCCGCAAATCAGTCTGCTTCGAGCAATTTGACTTACGCATTTTTGCCCGAGCAAATTGAGGAATGCCTATCGGCACGACGGGGCCGGAGAATCCCCGCGATAAGAATGCCGAGGCAAATGGGATACACGGGGTCATAGCGACCGGATCGTGCATATCGACGGGACGCACTGATGGCGATTCATTCCCTGACCGAGGAGGACTCACCTCTGATCTAGCAAGCGCGTTTCATCCAGCCCTATTCATCCAAGATTTTCTTGATGTTTTTCGTGCGATGGCCGCTGCGCTCCTCACTAGCGAAGGCTATTGAACCTAAGGTTCGTCTGCATTCCACCCGATGAGGACGCTCGTGGAAGGTTGAATTCCCAGGTTGGCATATGAGCCCCATTTGGGCACGAGTCCGGGGCCGAAAAACAAGGATTCCTTCATCCGACGAGAAACGCATTTCACGCAAAAGTCGGCGGAGATGGTAGTGCTCTCAGGTCCCATGTTTATGTTGGTAACCCTTATCTACAAGACACCGAAGGCCGTCTGCCGGACAAAGTGCTGACTACGAGGTAATAGATCTTACCGGTCCAACGGGTTTCACACCTCGCACCAACTACGCCCCGGCTGTCCCAATACCAGAGTACGTTCGCCAGCTACCCCCTAGATTCGCTGGGAACCGACCAAAAGTCATGTGGACTTTTACCGCTTTGCTTTTCGAAACATGGTCGCTCTCAACCTGAACAGCGAAACCTAGTTCTGATCTCAATTGATTCCGCCGCAGTTCGCTCATATCGACTTAACTGTCACCGTCGAAAGTATAGCGATCCTCGCCGAGACCGCGCAAAGCATCGACGATCTGTATCGGGCTGCCGCCGAGCCACGGAGCTGCCCTGGACGAAATTCTAACCGAATCTCAAGTCCACCCACATGGCGCCATTCAACCTGATGCTGGCAGATGTCCAACGCCCCGGCGCACGACATGTCGCCTTCCGAAAAGACTGGGTTCGACTGGGGCGTCAGGTGAAGCCAGGGGCGATCCCTATCATCGTACTCTGGCCGTTTTGTCCGGTTCGCTGCGCCTTTGACTTGAGCGATACAACCGGCCCGGAGACCGATGACGCGGTTCTTGACCGAATGTTCGGCGACCCGCTGCCGGTGAATACCGATTCAGTCGGCAAACTCGCCCGCCGCGCCCTTAAAGAGGATCAGATCGAGGTTGAATCAGCGCGCTCGGGGGCACCCGCGCAGGCGACGCCCAGGCAACCGGCGCAGAAACTGCGAAGAATGGTACCGAGCAGAAGCCGAAATGGGTAGTTCGGATTGCAAACCATTTGAACGACGGCGCCAAGTTTACGACGCTAATACACGAGCTTGCACACATCTATCTTGGGCACCTGGGCGGCAACGGTCATAAATGGCCGCACAGACGACCGGACCGATTGGACGCGCGCGAGTTTGAGGCAGAGGCCGTGTCGTTCATCGTCGGGCGCAGGTTCGGCCTGAACACGGCCTCGGCAGATTACCTTCGGGGATACATCAATGGCGACACGATCGAGCATGTGAGCGTTTCCGCGATCGCGCGCGCGGCGGGGAGGATCGAGCAGCATGCGCGATAAGCAACGCGACTTGTGCATGGGGTAAAGCAATGAACCCCATCATTCTCAACCGCCAGGTGAACTCGGTCTCAAGGATCTCGTCCGCTCACGCTCAACACCACAAGCCCGGCCTTCAAGGGCACAGTGTGAGCGGTTTCTTGCGGAGCCGGAGAATTACATCAAGGGGCCCTGGATCTCGGTCGCCATGCCCTTCAAGCAGGCTGTCAAGCCGGGCGAGCCGTTCGAGCAACCCTTCCCGCAAGTGCCGCTGCGGTTTGCGCCCTATCAGCATCAGCTTGCGGCCTTCGAGCGGTTAGGCGGGAAAAACCCGTGTTCAACGCTGGTGGCGACGGGTACCGGTTCGGGCAAGACCGAATCCTACCTCTGGCCGATCCTCGAACATTGCCGCACGAAAAAGGGCGAGCCAGGGATCAAGGCGATCCTGATCTATCCGATGAACGCGCTCGCTACCGATCAAGCCCGTCGGTTTGCTCGCGCCATCCATGCGATCCCAGCGCTGAGCGGCGTTCGAGCCGGGATTTACGGCGATGCCGAGCCGAAGTCGCCCACCGATGCGATGACCGAAAAGGACGTCATCACCCGACGCGCCGCCATGTGGTCGAGCCCGCCGGACATCCTGCTGACCAACTACAAGATGCTCGACTACCTGCTGTTGCGGGGACGAGACCAGGCGCTTTGGGAGAAAAACAGGCCCGAGACGCTGCGCTTTCTGGTGGTCGACGAGCTGCACACCTTCGACGGCGCGCAAGGCGCCGACCTCGCCCTTCTTATCAGGAGGTTGAAGCACCGGTTGCCCGAAAGGGCATCCTGTGTTGGATCATCCGCGACGCTCGGATCTGGTGAGGGTGCTGAGGCCGAGCTGCGTGCCTACGCCAGCACGATTTTCGGCGAGACGTTTGAGGATGGAGCCGTGATTCACGAAATCCGTCGGACACCGGATGAGGTCTTCCCGACTCCCGAATACTTCGACTGGCCGGATTCGGCGAAGGTCGACGCTGCGCTTAATCGCGTTATGGGCATGACCCAGGCCGCAACGGCACATCATCTAGCGCTTTGCCTTTTTCCCTCTCGGTCCGATTCCGAAGTGAATGCCCTTAACGACGGGGACCCAGCTACAGTTCGCTGGCGCCTCCTTCTCGGACGCCTTTTGCTCGAACATGTCGCCGCACAAAGGGTTCTTCGTAGCATCGCGGAAAGCGCGGGGCCTGCTGGCCTCCACGCAATTGCAGAGAGTCTCGCGAAGGTCAAGGCGCTCAGCAATTGGTCGGTGGAAGGGCCCATGAGCCTCGCCGAATTGATCGTATCGCTCATAGCCTGGGCACGGTCTGGTTCGGAGGCAGAGCCACAGCCACTTTTCGGGGTTCGGATCCAAACCTGGGTCCGCGAGATGTCCCGCATGGTTGCGAAGCTTCCGAGGCGGTTGTCTACCAAGGAGCGTTCGGAAATCGATTTGATCCACGCAAGCGACATGGACGCGCGCGATTTGAGGCAAGTTCTGCCGATCGCGAATTGTGCGCGTTGCGGAACTGCGGCGCATTTGGGTCGCCAATCTCCGAGGGGCGTAAGTCTGTGGGCGCCACTGCATGATCTCTATGAAGAGTTCTTCGAAGGATCAACCAACCGCATACGGCTGATCTACCACGAGAGCATCAGCCGAAAGGCTGGGATATCCGGTCGGGGGAACGTAATCACCGGTTCGCTGGACGCGGAAAGCTTAGATTTCACGCCAAGGGATCACGGTGATGACCTGGAAGCGGGCTCCCAGAGCCCCGTGTGGCTGTATGATCCCACGGATGCGAATGGGGAGGTCGACCGAACCTGTCCAGCGTGTGGGCACGCCCATGGGCTTCTCCTCTTTGGGGTGTGCGCATCACGTATGACGGCCGCGCTGGCTAACACGCTTTACGCATCGGAGCATAACGAGGAGGATCCACAGGCGAAGCCGCGGCTCCTGATGTTTTCGGATTCCGTCCAAGATGCAGCACAGCGAGCTGCGGTCGCCGAAATCCGAAACACCGGCTCCGTGCTTCGGAAATCGCTACATCAAGCGATCGTGGCGAGTCCCCGACGAGAGATCGCTCTTGCAGACGCCATCTCGGCGCGTCCCGAAACTCATCGTCAGCGCTTCGGAGCGAGGCTTTCGTTGCCACCTTCATCGCCCGGGATCAGACTGGCGGGAGCCGTATCAGGTTCTCCGACTGGATCGTCTCCCCCCCGACGAACGGTTTGTTGAACATCTCAAGCTTCGCCTTGGATGGGAGTATTTCTCCGACCCGACTTATCGGTCCCACACTTCCCAGACCCTTGAGGCTGTCGGCCTAGCCGTGGCCGAGGTTTCGCCAGATCGGATCAGCAGGGTGGCCGCGAAGCTTCCCCGCCATCTGGCCAACGCCTTCTCAGGCCCCTTCGAGATGTACGAGACAACCGCGCGCGGTTCCTGCGCGGCCTCCTCCAACAGATGCGTCGTCGCGGCGCGGTCGGCCATCCTTACGTTGTGGAGGGAATGGCCGCTTCGTCTTCCCGGATTGGCGGCCGAACTACTTTGCAGCTTCCCGAACGCTGGGTCTTGGCCGCACAGCGACTTTGCCAGTCCCGAACCACCGCACCGGCGCAGCTCCGCTACCGGTCACATTGTTAAGGTCAATCCAAGGGTATGGGCTCTCCTTCGAGACCATGCAACCAACTGGTACCGGGATTGGGCGGACAAGTTCTTCGGGCCGATTTCACCTGGGCCTCATTCAATACGATATCGTCTTCGAGACCATCTTTCGCTCGTTGAAGGCATACTTCGTGATCCGCGTATCGATCGTCCTGCGCCTCTCTGAACACGGCTTCGTTATTGAACCCGCGCGGTCAAGGTGACCGATTGGGTCCCGCGCTTACGCTGTTACCTTTGCCACCGCAGGAGATCGCGCTCGCGGATAACCTCGTCGCGGCGGCGCGCCGTGCACACGGATCGGCTGCTACGGACGCTTCCTGAGGCGAGAGCTCCGACGGTACAGGGCTCGACAAAGCGCTTCTGGCTTCCGACCGGAACCATCGCGTCGTTGGGCGCGAGCATACCGGCATCCTGGAGGCCGACGAACGGCGGAAACTCGAGACCGGCTTTATCGACGAGGAGACGCCTTGGCCGCGGACCTATTTCCGCTACTCCGACACTCGAAATGGGCATCGACATCGGGGACTTGTCGACGCTTCTTCTGTGTTCCGTCCCTCCGGAAGAAGCGAACTATGTCCAGCGGATTGGGCGGTCGGGTCGTCGGACGGCAATTCGCTCAACCTGACGATGGCGACCGCGCGGGTCCACGACCTGCAGTTCTGGGAGGAGCCGGAGAGCATGCTTTCCGGTCAGGTTCGTCCGCCCAGGGGTCCATATCGGAGCCGTTTCCGTCCTTCTTCGGCAGGTTGCCGCGTTTACCCTCGACTGTCTCGTGGCGACCGGGGGGATGGCCGGTGACTATGGCAAGGTTCGGAGTGCTTTACGTCGACTTGAAGAGAGCCGGGCCGAGGGTTTTCCTCTCAACTGGTTCCGTTTCCTTGAAGGATCGGGGAAAGACTCGCAAGACACTTCCTGGGGCTGTTGCCAGCCGAGATCTCTCTGCACGCCCGGAGATCGTCGAACGCGTCACCGACTGCCTGACGGCGCGCGATGAGCACTCGCTGCTTGGCACATCCGTTCGGTGTTCGATGATACCGCTAGGGAACGGGCGGAGCTCATTGCTCGGCGTCAAGATCTCGATGCCGAGGCGAGGCGCGTGAGGCGCCGCGAGGCCGAAATGACGCCGAGAGAAGCTCGAGGCGCGTCTTGCCGAGATCAAGCGCGACAAGGGCGAGATCAACACTGCGATCCGGCAGGAGATCGACGACGTCCCCGTCCTGCGGTTCCTGACTGACAAAGGCGTCTTGCCGAACTACGCCTTCCCTGAGGAGGCATCAAACTTAAGTCGATCCTTGCCCGTCAGCCGGAGGATGGTCAGCGGGAAGAGAACGGGGAAAACCTCGATCACTCGATGAATATGTGCGGCCGGCTAGTTCTGCCCTTTCGGAGTTCGCTCCGGGTCAGTCTTTGATGCGAATGGGCTTGAGGTCGTTATCGACCGGCTTGATCTGAACAGCTGACTTTTCAACCTGGCGTTTCTGCCAGAACTGCTCCCACGTCGAATTCCACGCGATTCCCGGGGCAAGACGAGCTGCCCGCGCTGTGGAGACGATATGTGGGGAGATATCGGGTCCGCTCACGAGGCCGTCGAACTGAAGACGGTATCCGACGTGTTCGAAGGAGCAAGAGGCCGCTATCCGGGACGCGGACGACCGCCGGCAGAGACAATACGACCGGACCATGGTGCTGTTCTATGGTCCCGGTGAGATCGAGACCTCCTGGTATGCGGAGGGAGGGGGCGGATCTGCCCCGTTCGGCTTCGAATTCATTGCTCCCTGCATTTTTGGAGACTTTAATTTTGGCCAGCGTGCGTCAGGTCCAGTCGGCCCAAAGATAGCGGGCGAACAACGAAGTTCGCGGCCATTTTACATCTGCCGCTACTGCGGCAATGTCCAGCGTCCAATGCGTGGCGATGATATTGGCCATCATCAGGCTCATGTCGGGTTCTGCAAAGCAACAGTGAGCTTGCGCGGGATGCTTGTCGACACGGCAACGACGGGAGATCCGTCACCGGGATTGAGGCGGCCCCAAAAGTCCGGCGCCTGGCGCGCTTTGCCGCTTCTTCTTCGGAGTTCGCCTGCATCAGGCTCCTTGAACCTGTTATGGAACAGGAGGACCTGATAGGGCTCCAGCGTCAGGTTGGGGGCTGCTTCGAGGATTTCTCCGGTGCCGTTTGGCTCCGCGAGGTGGTCAATCTGCGCGGCAACATCATCGGTCAACGGCATGGGGTCCATGCGGCCGGAGAAATAGGGGTGCTGGTGCTTGCTCCTTGCGCACCCACAACGCAACGCCATGCTCGTTGTCACGGCCTGGAATGCTCATACGCCCGGTAAAGTCCGGCTGCCTGCTGCCCTGCGGTTTTCCACGGTTCTGGCCAGCAATGAAATTGCCGCGCGGTGGCGCTTCGCTCATTGTTTTCGTTCCCCTTTTCGAAGATACGATGACAACAGCTTTGCTTTACGGCAATCAACCCGCCGTAAATTTGCAGCATACATCCTGCAAGGCCATTGCCTGGTTCAGCTTTTGGAGGCAGGAAGTATGGCAGCACCCTGCCGTTGTCGGGAGGCGGAGAACTCTTTATCTGCATCCCTGCACGTGGGCATTTCAGCATGTGGACATGTGCGCACCCAGACATGCCCACATGTGCTACTTCACACACGAGCATATTCATGCCGAAGCCGTAAGCGACCCATTTGACCTCACATGCAGGAACTTAGCAGACTGCAAGGGTGATGCGGTGGATTCTCCGGCAATGTCTCCGGCTCCTTCAGGGGGCCTTTCGCATCATATTCCTCTTGTTCAGATTTATCGTACGGCACCTCCTGCGACGTCTGCGCCGCTCACCCACGACCTTCGGCTCCGCCCGTTTCGCCACCAGCCGCGATCTGCGCCGTAGCGGACACCTCAAGGGCTCCGGCCTCATCCTGGCAAAGTTTGGGAGCAAGCTCCTGCGCTACAATCAGCCCGAGGGCTCAGTCGTCGTGTTCGCCCCGCAGGGCGCGGGCAAGGGCGTCGGCATCGTCATCCCGAACCTGCTGGATTACCGGGGCAGCATTATCTGCACCGACCCCAAGGGTGAAAACTACGCCGTCACCGCCCGCCGCCGGAGCGAGTTCGGTCCCGTCTGGCGGCTCAATCTTGCCGACCCTGCCGCCTCCCACAGTTTCAACCCGCTGGACATCATTACTCCCGGCTCACCGACCGCACTCGATGACGCCAAGGTGCTGGCGGACCTGATGCTCCCGCATGACAGGCACGAGGAAGGGCACTGGCGCCGCCGCGCCCACGACGTGCTGACGGGCTTCCTGCTCTACGTGGCAGAGGCTTACCAGAAAGCACCACCGCTTAAGAACCTCGCCGAACTGCACCGCACCTTATGTGCCCCGCGCGCGGTGTTTGAAGCGACGCTCCAAACCATGCAGGGCTCCCCGACCCCGAAGGTGCGGGAAGTCGCCGGGCAGCTGCTCCGCACCCTCGATGTCGAAGAAACCTCGAACATCCTCTCCAACATCCTGAAAGGCACCGAACCGTGGAGCGCGGGCGGCGCGGCCGCTGCCGTCTCGGCCTGGTCGGACTTTGACCTCAAAGGCCTCTACACCTCGCCCCAAAGCCTTTTCCTCATCGTGCCCGAGGAGCTTCTCTCGGTGTATGCGGGGTTCCTGCGGGTGATGGTCGGCCTGTCCATGAACGCCGTGTTCCGGGCGGGACGCGTCTCCCCTCCTCCGGCCCACCGGCCGCTGTTCCTGCTCGATGAATGCGCGGCGCTCGGCTACCTCGAACCCCTGGAGAAGGGCATGGGCTATCTTAGGGCCTATGGCCGCGCCATTCTCATCTTCCAGGACGTTCACCAGCTTGAAAGCATCTATTCCCGCGCCAAGTCCATCGTCGCGAACTCGGCGGTGCGGGTCGCCTTCGCGGTCAATGACGAAGCCACGGCCAAGATGCTGTCCAACCAGCTTGGGCAAACCACCGTCACCAGCCGCTCCATCGGCATCAGTCAGGCCTCGGACGCGTTCATTCGTCACAATGCACAGGCGGGTTTCGCGGAAGCGGGGAGGCCGCTCCTCGACCCCTCGGAAATCCTCCGCCTGCCCCGCGACCGGGTGCTGGTTTTCATCACCGGGAGCTCGCGCTCGGCCATCCTGGCCACGCGGCTCATCTATTTCAAAGAGCGGTATTTCAGGGGTCTTTGGGACCGCTGGCGCGGCGGTGCCGCCCACGCCGCGATGCCTGCAAGCGTCTCTGCTGCTCCCGGTACTGCTTCACCCTCTCCGCAAAGCGCCGCTCCACTTCCAGCCGCTGCGCCTCCTCCAGTGTCGCCCATGCAGCGAGCCGCGTTGTGATGAGCTGGGCCTTGCTTATCAAACCCAGCCTGTGCAGGCAGTGGGCGAACGAGAGGCGGTCAAAGGCCCGTTTGCGGGTGTCGAACTTCTCGGCCTTTTCCCTGGCCTCCTCGGACATCTTCCGTGTCGCCATACGTTGCCACCGCAGTTTCCTCTGCTCAATCCTCGCCAGGCGATAGCGGTAAAACGCGGAGTAAGCCTGCGCCTTGCGGGCATTGGTCCGCAAAATCTGCCGGTTCTTCTCAATCCGTGACGCGCGCTCCTCCCGTTTCGGAGGCTCCTTTTGACCCCGTTTCCGCTTTAACCGGGGCTTGGGGCGGTACGGCACACCCCGGCGATGCCGTGCCACGGCTTCGGGGCCAATGGCGATTTGCGGCAGCCGGTCCAGCGACCGCGCCGCATTCTCGTCCCCGCGCTGCAGGGCGGCATCCCGCTGATCCAACAGCGATCGATGGTCAACCCGCGCGGCATGCCCGGCAAGCTCCAGGGCACGGTTGGCATGGAGTTCCCACTGCTGGCGCCAGCGCATCAGAAGGGCATCGCTGTTCCATTCGCGGGTTTTGACACGAGAAAGCCCGTTCCCGTGCGCTTCCCGCAAGGTCAGCAGCACATGGGCATGGAAATGCCGGGCATCGCTGTCACCGGGAAGGGGATCGTGCAGGGTTAGGTCGGCAACCATCCCGCGCGCCACGAACTCCTCCATCACAAAGCCCCGGATCAGCGCCAGGCGCTCCTCGGGCGTCAGCTCGTGCGGCAGGGAGACATTGATTTCTCGGGCAAGCTGGGCGTCCCGGCGCTTTTCCATCTTCTCGACGTGGTTCCAGAGAGTTTCCCGGTTGCCGAGCCACGTCGCGGCTCCCTTCGGGAGAAGGATTTCCTGATGCACCACCCCGCCCTTGGCACGGTAGTCAAAGGCCTCATTCTGCCGCCGGTCCTCCAAACGCTCGGCGGCCCGATAGGCGGCTGCGGCCACCACAGAGCGGCGTCGGCCGTCCTGCTCCCGCGAAATGATTTGCGCTTCGAAGTGGTAGACGGCCAAAGCGGGGACGGTTTTCGTTTTTGTTGTTGTTTTAACGCCCGTGGCACGGGCGCACCTATGTCGCGAAGCGATGTATAAGTGCACCGTTATGACCTGAACTTTACCTCAACAAAAACAATGTCACCGCTGTGTCACACCTGCAAATCAGGCTGCGCCAGCAATGGGCACCCAAGAGGGGTGCTCCCCTTGTCCACTGGCCTGTTCTTGCTAGGATGACCTCACGGTACAGCCGGGGACGGCGATGACCGTGACAGTGATAGGCGCCCTCAGGGCGCCTCCGGTTTTTGCGGCTAAAGCAAACATTCTCGGGTTCGCCAACGAATGCCTCTCTGTTCGGTGATCCCTTCCGGCAAACACGAATGCGACCTGTGGGTCGGGAGCCGACGTGCCGGTTTTCTCGCGCTTCCACGCGCGCCGAGGCTGCTTTAGGATCCAAGTGCGGCCTTGCCCGATAAGACCAAAGCAATCCTGCACCTGACCAAAGCGGCTGTCGCGAGGAACCGGGCCATCATGGTGCACCCTTGAGGCGATGCAGAGAAAGCCGACCTCGGCAGGCTTGCCGATGAAAAACTCGAAGCGCGACCGAATTGTCGCAATGGCTCAGTCCGCGGACGTCGAGCGCTCAAGATGAGCGGGACACAACGCCCGGCCGCGTGATATCCAAAGGCGATCTTCTGGGCTAGACGCCGTTGTTATCACAGCGCAGCCTCAACAGCTTGATTTGGCGGTGCCGCATGAAAAGTGCCAAGGAGCTTCGTGACGAATACCTAACTCTGCTCGACGGCGGACGTGAGGAGCAGGCCTACCAACGCTTCATTGAGGAGAACACGCGCCTGCGCCGAGAGATTTCGTGCAGAACCACGGGATCCATCTAAGTCTTGTCCTGCGTAAACTTTCCTTCGGCGCAGACTATAAGACAGACTTCTTCTTCTTTTCGAAAAGTTCCGACGATTGGAATGCCGTTTTCATCGAGATCGAAGAAGCCGACCTCGCGGTTCTTTAAGAATGGCAGCCACGAGTTTCATAATGATTTCGTTCATGCGATGCAGCAGATCAACGCTTGGCGTGCATGGCTTTCGATCGATGGTAACAAGCAGGGCCTCGCCAACGAGCTGAACACGATTCGCGTGCCAGCAACCATGCAGCGCAATCCTACTCATTGCAAATTCATCCTCGTGTTCGGCCGTCGAGCTGAATATCAAGATAGCGAACTACGGCGCAGCCGAATTCATGCTGAGGAGCGGGACGACTTTAAGATCATAACGTTCGATAGTCTCGCAGAGGGTCTGGAAGCCAAGAGCAACTTGTATGTCGGTGTCCGCCGGAACGAGTTTATCGATATTCAAAACGACGAGATAGTCGACGACGATCTCTTCATATGGGCTGACCCAAACATGCTTACTGTCAACGAGAGACTGCGCGCAAAGATCAAAGCAAAAGTAGCGACGAACACGCCAACGCCCTTGAAATCCGCAGGTCATTTGAAGAGTAATTTCCACCCAAATGCGCTCAAGGTCGCAGTCCGCCCGGACAAATAGTTGCGGGAACATGAAAAACGCGCGGTGCGATCTCGCAGAATTGTTGCTCCAGTTCCGTATCCTCGCGGTCTACAATGCGGCGATAAGCGATCCCTAGCCCAACGGACATGGCCGGCAGTAGCTCGGCGATCGTTGCTCACCTCGAGTTCCATGGCAGCTGCTGGGATCTTTAGCCTGAGTCAGGTGAACCTCATAGAGCGGACCCGATCAAGGGCGGCCGCGGCAAAGGCTGGCGCAGTCCGTCCCCATGTCCGGTTTTGTATAGCCGTGAACGCCGGGCGCTCTCACAATGCTGACCGAAATGACCGCAAGTGGCCCAACCTATCCAGACGCTGGCACTCCCACGAAAACGCCCGCTTTTGGCTCCGAAAGCAAGCCTCGCCGGGTGGGCGTTTTTCAAAAGCCTCTCCTTCTGCA
>CAWGLA010000004.1:0-273203 GCA_963823265.1 uncultured Thermoleophilia bacterium | reverse complement strand
CCAGGGACCTCTCGCGTGTGAAGCGAGCGCTCTCCCGCTGAGCTATGCGCCCGAAAGAGGCCGCAATCGTAGCCGCGACCCGGGCTATGAGCAGGACAGGCGCTACAACTTCACGAGCCCGTGCAGCTCGTAGAGCGACTGGCGCACGGGCGGCGGCGCGTCCGCGCCGCCGGCGGTGAGCTCCTCGACGATCGGCATGACCCGCTCCTGCAGGAACTTCTCACACGCCTCGCGTGTCTCCCAGACCTCGAAGATGCGGAAGACGCCGGCGTCCTCGTCGAAGCCGGCGGTGTGCATGATCGCGCCTGCCGGCGGATCGGCATCCACGTTCAGCCGCTCGGTAATGGTGTCGTAGTTCGTGGTGGTCCGGTCGTCACCCTCGATCCGGAACTCCTGGATGAATGCGACGGGCATGGCAGCCTCCTCGATCGGGAGAGGCGATTTTACGCCTGGCGCCTTCAGGGGAGAAGTCCGCGGCACCGGTGAGGGATCCTTAGGGCTGCTTCCTCCCGGATCTGACCCGGTTCGGAACCTCACCGCGCCGCGGGCGGAGCCAGTGTACCGAGGCGGCACTTGCGGAAAGTCCCCACTGCCCGCACAATGGTCGGAGCTCCCAAACGACGAGGAGGTGGTGCAGCGATGAGACAACCCGTTCATACCCGGACTAGCTGCGCCACGGCCCGTCGCCTCGTCTCCTGACGCGGTCTCGGCGGGTCGTGGCGGCCCACTGACTTTCGCGCAAAGGAGCTTTGGTTGACACTTCCACTTACGGAATCGCTGCTGCAACGGCTTGGCTGGGACGACGGCTGGGAGGCCGCGTTCGCAGAGCATCGCGCCGCCGGGCTCACGCCCGCCCGCGTCGCGGTGCAACACCGAGGGGCGTACGACCTCGCCACGGAGGAGGGAGAAGTCCGCGCGAGCGCGGCCAATCGCTTCGTGCGCGACGACGACCTGCCGGGCGTCGGCGACTGGGTCGGGCTCGATCCCGACTCCGGACTGATCGAGGCGCTGCTTCCGCGCCGCACGTCGATCTCTCGCAAGGAGGTCTGGCAGGCGACCCGCGAGCAGATCCTCGCCGCCAACATCGATGTCGCGTTCCTCGTCCAGGCGCTACCGCTCGACTTCAACGTGCGCCGGCTCGAGCGCTACCTCGCGATGGCGTGGGAGAGCGGCGCGCAGCCGGTCGTCGTGCTGACGAAGACGGACCTGGTCGACGACGTCACGCCGTACCTCACCGAGGTCGAGACCGTCACGCTGGGTGCCTGCCCGGTCGAGGCGGTGTCGGCCCGGACCGGTGCCGGCCTCGACGCGCTCGCAGCGTGGTTTCAGGGCAACCGCACGGCCGTCCTGCTCGGGTCCTCGGGTGTCGGCAAATCGACGATCGTCAACGCGCTCGTCGGCGAAGAGGTGCTCGCGACGCAGGAGGTGCGTGAGGACGACCAACGCGGACGGCACACGACGAGCCACCGCGAGCTGATCCTGCTGCCAACGCGGCGGAGTCGTGCTCGACACTCCAGGCATCCGCGAGCTGCAGTTGTGGGACGCCGACCTCGATGCGGCGTTCGGCGACGTCGAGGAGATCGCGCGGCGCTGCCGCTTCACCGACTGCGCCCACGACCAGGAGCCCGGTTGCGCGATCCGCGACGCGCTCGCCGACGGGTCGCTTGCACCCGAGCGCTGGCAGAGCTACGTCAAGCTGCAGCGCGAGCTCGAGGCGATCGAGGTCAAGCGGAACCACTTGCTGCGACAGGAGCGCGTGCGGGAGTACAAGATTCGCGCACGCCAGAACCGACCCAAGAAGAAGCGCTGAGCCCGCCCCGCGTCCGCGAGGACGCGGTCGACTTCGCGCTGGCCGATCCCGGGCACCGCTTCGGCGAGGTGGTGCTCGGGCAGGAGGTCTCACGCCCGCGGCCGGGCCCACCGTTTGCGTGGAGCGACGGTGCGTGGCGGCTCACGTTCCCACGGCCCGACGCCGACCGGCTCGAGTACCTGATCGGCGTCGACGGCGGCTTCACGCCCGACCCCGCCAACCCGCGGCGCACCCCGGGGCCGTTCGGCGACAAGTCCGTGATCGAGTGGCCCGAGTATGCGGCCCCCGCCTGGCTCGGGTCGATCGCCGACGCCGGCCCGATCGAGCACGCGGAGCTGCGCTGCCGGCGGCTCGCCGCCCGCGTCAACGTCCTCTTGTACGCGACCCCCGAGCCGCCCGGCGCCGACGCGCCCCTGCTCGTCGTCCACGACGGGCCCGAGTACGCGGCCTACGCGGGGCTGACGCGGTTCCTCGACGCGATGAGCTGGGAAGAGCGCATTCCACCGCTGCGCGCTGCCTTGATTCAACCCGTGGATCGCAACGAGACGTATTCGGCGTCGGCGCTCTACGCCGGCGCCCTCGTGCGCGAGCTGCTGCCGCAGATCACCAAGCGCGCGCCGCACGGCAAGCGGATCGGGATGGGAGCGAGCCTGGGCGCGCTCGCGATGCTGCACGCGCAGCGCCGCCATCCGAAGACCTTCGACGGTCTCTTTCTCCAGTCGGGCAGCTACTTCCGCCGGCGCTGGGACGAGGTCGAGTCGGGCTTCGGCCGCTACCAGCGGATCACGCGATTCGTCGGCGCTCTGTTGCGCGATCCCGCCACAGAACGGCCCGTGCCCGTCGCGATCACCTGCGGAACGGCCGAGGAGAACCGTTCGAACAACCGCGCGGTCGCCGACGCGCTCTCCTTGCAGGGCCACGCGGCCTGGCTTGCGGAGATTCGCGACGGTCACACCTGGACGTGCTGGCGTGACGCCTTCGATCCAAATCTCCCCGCGCTGATCGAGGCGGTGGCGTGACCAGGCGAGCGATCGAGATCGACGGGGGCACGGTGCTCGCGTACGGGCACTACGGCCGCCCCGTGGTCGTGTTCCCGTCCGAGGAGGGCGATGTGCGCGACTGGGAGGACCGCGGCATGCTCGACGCGGTCGGCGACCTTCTCGACTCGGGCAAGGTGAAGCTGTACTGCGTTCCGTCCTTCGACCGTCAGAGCTGGACGCGACGCGATCTCCCGCTCGAGGAACGTGCGCAGAGGCACGGACAGTATGAGCGGTGGATCCTCGCGCAGCTCGTGCCGTTCGTGCAGGCCGATTCGCACTCGCACGAGCTCATCGCGACCGGTGCGTCGTTCGGCGCCTACCACGCCGCGAACTTCTGTCTCAAGCGTGCCGATGTCTTTCCCCTCGCGGTGTGCATGAGCGGCGTCTACGACGTCTCGGTGCAGGGTGGCGGTGAGCGCGGCGACGCGGTCTACTTCAACAACCCGATGGACTACGTCGCGAACCTCGGTGGAGATCACCTCGACTGGCTGCGTGACCACGCCTCGCTGCTTCTCGTCTGCGGGCAGGGCCAGTGGGAGGACACGACCGGCGCTCTCGAGTCGACCAAGCGCTTCGGCGCGCTCCTCGGCGAACGGGGCGTTCGTCATGAAGTCGATCTGTGGGGTCACGACGTCCCGCACGACTGGCCGTCGTGGCGGCGCCAGATCGCGCATCATCTACCTCGCTTTGTCTGACCGGCTCATCGGTCTGCTCCTCGGCACCGAGGAGGATTGGCCCGCCGCATTCGAGGCGCTGGTCGCGCGTCTCGGCCAGGTCGACGGCCACCGGCTCGTCACGGAGCGGATCGTCAACGAGCCGTTCGACCTTCGCTCCACGCCACGCTACGCGTTGGTGATCGACAGGCTGGCGTGGTGGTACGACTTGCCGCGCGCGTGGTTGAAGAAGGTGTCCCTCGCCGACGACGTCTACCTGCTGAACAACCCGTTCACGTTCCAGGCGATGGAGAAGCACTCCGCCTACTGCGCGCTGATGCGGCTCGGGATCCGCGTGCCCGAGACCTGGCTCATCCCGCACAAGGTGCCGCCGGTCAATCCTCGCTTTCAGCCGACGGCGGAGCGTTACAACGCGCAGTTCGACCTCGAGGCGATCGGGGAGCACATCGGTTATCCCCTCTTCATGAAGCCGTTCGACGGGGGCCAGTGGATCGGGGTATCTCGTGTCGCTTCCGCGGAGGAGCTGCGCGCGCGCTACGACGAGTCCGGCGAGCGGATGATGCATCTGCAGACCGCGCTCGAGGACTTCGACGTCTTCGTCCGATCGTTGTCGATCGGCGCCGAGACCATGTCGATGTGGTTCGACCCGTCGAAGCCGATGCACGACCGCTACCAGGTGCGGCACGACTTCCTGACGCCCGCGCTCGGTGACGAGATCGTCTCCATCTCCCGCCTTGTGAACGCGTTCTTCCGCTGGGAGTTCAACTCGTGCGAGACCATCGTGAAGGACGGTGTCGCCTACCCGATCGACTACGCCAACGCGTCACCCGATGTCGCGCTGACCTCGCTGCATTACTACTTCCCGTGGGCGATCACGGCGCTCGTGCGCTGGAGCGCGTTCTGCACGCTCACGCGCCGCGAGATGCTCGTCAACCAGAACTCGCGCGACTACTTCGAATGGGGCGACCGGGACGATCTCACCTACGAGGAGAAGCTCGCCGCCTATCGCAAGCTCGCGGACGACTACTTCCAGATCGAGGCCTATCAGGAGTTCTGCGGCACGCATCTCGCGCACTTGCCGGAGATCGCCCACGAGTGGTTCGGCTCACGCGAGTTCGACGCCGTGCTCGTGCAGACCGTGCGCGACACGTTCCCGACGCACGAGCAAGAGCACTTCGTCGAGCACTATCGCGGCCTGCTCGGCGCGTGGGTCGCCGACAACGCGGCGTAAGGAGCGCGCCGGCTCACGACGTCGTCACGCACGCTCGACGAGCTGAAGCTCGAGCGCGCGGCCGCAGCGGACGAGTGCATCGCGCAGCCCTGCCGACCTCGTCGGCGTCGAGGCCGCTCAACATGTCGCGCTCGACCTCGTCGACGGCCCGGTCGCAGCGGGCGAGCGCCCGGCGTCCCGCGGCGTCAGCTCCGTGCGGATCACGCGGCCGTGACCCGGCTCTGCCCGCCGGCGGACGTAGCCGAGGTCGACGAGCAGCGCGAGCACCTCGCTCATCGACTGCGGCGTCACCAGAGAGACGGCGGGCGAGCTGCGCGTTCGAGAGGCCGTCCTGCGCGCGGAGCACCGACAGGGCCGTGTAGGCGGGCAGCGTCAGGCCGATCGGCTCGACCGCCGCGGTCAGGCGCCGCCGCAGCACCCGCTCGAGCCGGCCGATCACGTAGCTGAACCGGGCTCCATCGTCAGGTCGTCGTGGCGGCCGCTCGTAGGCCTGCAGGCCCGGCTTGATGCGCTTCTCGTCGAGGAACTGCCCGAGGCCCTGCTCGCGTCCCTCGCTCCGCGTCGAGGAACTGCGACTGCTCGAGCTTCGCGTACAGGTAGTCCTCCGCCTGGTCCCAGCTCATCGACGCGCAGTGCTTGTAGCCGAGCTTCGCAGCGCGGAGCACGACCGGGTTCTTCTCGAGCAGCTCGCGCGCGAGCGACTCGACCTCCGGCGCGCAGTTCCGCGAGCGGCACGCTTGCGTTGACGAGGCCCATCGCGGCGGCCTGCTTCCCGTCGAACGTGCGGCCGGTCATCACGTAGAGCAGCCCGGCCGCGACCCGACGGTGTCGGCGAGCGCCTTGCTGACGACGCTGCCCGGCGGAATGCCCCAGTTGATCTCGGACAGGCCGAAGGTCGCCTCGTCCGCGGCGATCGCCAGGTCGCAGGCGACGAGCGGCGTGAAGGCGCCGCCGAAGCACCAGCCGTTGACCATCGCGATCGTCGGCTTGGCGTAGGTGCGCAGCAGCCGCCACTGCCAGAGCGCCGCGTCGCGGCGCACCTTGCGCTGCACGTGCTCGGGCCCCCCGTCGACCTCGCGGAAGTACTCCTTGAGGTCCATGCCGGCCGAGAACGCCTCGCCCGCGCCGGTCAGCACGAGCACGCCGCAACGGTCGTCGGCGTCCAGTGCCTCCAGCACCTGGACCATCTCCGCGTTGAGCGTCGGGCTCATCGCGTTGCGCTTCTCGGGCCGGTTCAGCTCGACCCAGGCGATGCCCTCGTCGACCTCGACCCGCACGGTCGTCCACCTGGTCCGCGTACTCCATAGGTTCTCTTCCTCTCGTCGCTACTATCGGGCGCCTGGATTACGCGATTATCCAGGTT
The DNA here is from genome assembly GCA_963823265.1 of uncultured Thermoleophilia bacterium. Taxonomy (GTDB): domain Bacteria; phylum Actinomycetota; class Thermoleophilia; order Gaiellales; family Gaiellaceae; genus PALSA-600. The sequence goes on along the minus strand of CAWGLA010000004.1, from coordinate 267,085 downwards.
CCCTGATACGCGAGTCGATGATCGCGGCCGAGGAAGGTGTTCGCCCAGGCGCTCGTCCGTGCCAGCGCGTTGTCCTTGACGATCGCGGGGCCGTCCAGCATCGACTCCTCTTCGCCGTAGGCCTTGAGGCGCTCGTAGGCCTGCGACCAGATGCACTCGGTGTCGTAGACCTCGCACAGCCCTTCGCGCGTGCCGCCGCACGGCCCGTTGCGCTGGTTCTTCGCGCACTGCGACTCGGGACAGACGTAGGCGATCTCGGGAGCGAGCAGTCGCCGCAGTCGCGGCATCCGAAGAGCGGCACCTTGACCAGCCTGCTCGACGGCGTGTGCGGCCCGCGTCGATGGTGCTCGACTTCTCGACGGTGCGGTAGAAGGCGCGCCCGGCCGGAAAGAGCGGTGCGTCGGGCTCGAACGCTGCTGCATGCAGCCGGCGGCTGAACCGGTACTTGAGCGGCACCCGCAGCTCGGTCGTCCGGCGCTCCTTCGACGCGAGGTACCCCGCGTTCGATCCGGTCCGACGAGAGCTCGTCTCCGCGTCCGGCCTCGAAGAAGTAGAACTCGTCCGCGAACGGATATTGGATCTCGCGCGCGAACTGGCGCCAATCGTCGGCGTGCGAACGAGCTCGGCGCGATCGACGATCTCTCCGAACGTCGGCGGTGGCATGTGGCCGCCGAGATAGACGCCGGCGAAGCCCAGGCCGCGGGAGACCGCGACATGCTTCGCCGCGAGCTCGACGAAGAAAGCGCGGCCCTTGTCCCGGCTCGCGGCCTCGCGCTCGGCGAGCGCGAGAAGCTCGTCCGTGACGACGACTCCCGGGAATCTTCCCCGCATGAAAGGCGCGCGCCGCGGTGCGCGAGAGGAGATAGACGTTGGCGAGCACCGGAATCGAGAGACCGGCGTCGCGCCGATCCAACGCACCAGCTCGTCGTCCTTGCGCGTGTCCCAGCCGATCTGGTTGATCACGAACCGCGCGCCCGCCTCGATCTTCTTGCGCAGCTTGAAGTACTGCGGCATCACCTCGCGCTCGCGACGCTTGTGGTTCGTGACGACACAGCCGAGGAAGAAGTTTGTCCGGTCGAGTCGCGCATCCGGCTGCCGCTCGTCGCGCAGGCCCTGGTTCATCTCGGAGAAGAGGCTGAGCAGCCCCACGGAGTCGATGTCGAACACCGGTGCTGCGAGCCCTCGTGTGCCCGGTGACCGGATAGTCGCCCGAAAGCGCGAGCACGTTGTCGAAGCCCTCCGAGCCGAGCTTCCAGCCGCGGCTCTCGAGCGCGTTGCGATTCCAGTCCTTGCAGGAGAGGTGGATGATCACCTCCTGGCCGCGCGAGACGAGGTCGGTGCCGAGCGTGTCGGGTGCGAGCATCGCGTGACCGCCGGGGTTGTCGGTGATCGAGAGCACGTCGACGCGCTCGTCCGCAGCGAGCTCGTGTGCGAGCTCCATCACCTTGCGGCTCGAGTTCGCCGTGATCAGGCCGCGGCTCGTGACCACCTCGGCCGCGACGACGAATGTGCCGGGGCGTGCGAGCTGTTCGCGAAGAGTGGTCATCTGCAGGCGGGCGATTGCCTATATCAGTCTGCCTGATTTATCATCGCCTCATGGCCGACCTGCAGGTGCTCGATCTCGAGACGGCACGGATGGTGGAATCGGTCTGCGACGCGATCGTCCCCGGCTCTGCGCGCGTGCGCCCTGCGGTCTACATCGACGGCTTGCTGGCGCAGATGGACGACGGAGGCCGGGCCGCGGTGCTCGACTCGTTCGCCGCCGTGTCGGAAGGCGAACTCGCAGAGCACGCGATGACACCGGCCTTCCTGTACGTGCGCGCCCTTGCGATCGAGGCGTTCTACAGCGACTTCGTCGCACCCGGCGTCGAGGCCGAGGGCGCGTGGGCCGAGATCGACTTCAACACACCTCTTGCGACCCGGCTGGCGAAGGACTGGTCGTACCTCGGGATCTCGATGAACGAGCGCTTCGACGTGGTGGTGGTTGGCTCGGGCGCCGGCGGCGGGGTGATTGCCGGAGAGCTCGCCGAGCGCGGCCGGAGCGTGCTGCTGCTGGAGACCGGGCCGCACAAGACTGCGGCCGACTTCACGCGCTGGGAGGCGAAGGCGACCCACGACCTGTGGTGGCCGATCCGTTTTGCGCTGATCGACGGCGGTGCCGGCGGTGCAGTAGCTCTGCTCGGCGGCCGCTGTGTCGGCGGAACGACGACGATCAACACGAAGGTGGCGCTCCGCGCCCACGACAAGGACCTCGCGAAGTGGCGCGAGGCGAGCGGCCTCGGAGCCCTTGGCCGGTCCGATCTCGACCCTCACTACGACCGCGTCGAGGAGCGACTCGGCGTGCGCGAGCGCACCGACTGGCGCCAGAGCGTGCGCACCGTCGAACCTGCGTTCCGCGAGCTCGGCGCACCGCTGGAGGCTGTCCGGTCGTACACCGACGCGAACTGCATGAGCTGCGGTTCGTGCCTCCAGGGCTGTCCGACGAACGCCGGCAAGTCGACCCTGAACACCTACATCCACGACGCCTGGGCCGCGGGCAAGCTCGAGCTGCGTGCGGACGCGCGCGTCGAGCGTGTGCTGATCGAGGGCGGCGAGGCGAAAGGGGTCGACTACGTCGACCGCGACGGTGCAGAACGGCGGGTCGATGCCGGCGCGGTCGTGGTCGCGGCCGGGACGCTGAACACGCCGCAGCTGCTGCTGCGCTCGGGACTGCCGGACACCCCGTCGAGCCGGCTTGTCGGACGCAATCTCGGCTTTCATCCGGTGCGTCTCGTCTACGGGCTGTTCGACGAGCCGCAGGACACGCACATGGTCTATCCGATCACCGCTCACTCGATGGCCCACCAGCACGACGAGGACGGCGGCTTCGTGATCGAGGCCACGACGATCCAGGACCCGGTCTCGTTCGCGACGACGCTCGAGGACGAGAACGGGCCGCTCTGGGGTGCGCCGCTCGTCGAGGCGGTCAAAGGCTTCCGCCACTGGGTCGGCGTGCTCGCGATGGTGAACGACGAGAACACAGGTGTCGTACGCCTCGACGAGAACGGTCAGGAGGCGTTCGACGCTCCGTTCAACCCGACGGAGCAGGCGCGCATGGCCGCCGCTCTCGAGTTCTCGCACGATGTGCTCGTGGCCGCGGGGGCCTCAAGAGTGCTCTGGACGGGCTTGGCCTCGACCCACGTGCAGGGCTCGTGCCGCATGGGCGGCGACTCCGAGCGCTCGGTCGTCGACGCGGACGGGCAGTCGTGGGACGTCAAGCGGCTGTACGTCGGCGACGGTTCTGTCGTGCCGCGCACGCTGTCGGTCAACCCGTCACTGACGATCATGGCGCTCGCCAGCCGGCTCGCCGGCCACCTTCACGCCGACACCCACGGGTACCTCTCCTGACCGAGCAGGTCCGCGACCTCGCGCATCTCTCGCATGTCGAGCTGCTGACGCCGAGCCCCGACCAGAGCCTCACGTACTTCCAGGAGATCCTCGGGATGGAGGTGGCCGGAGAACGGGCGACTCCGTCTACCTGCGCGGATTCGGCGACTACGAGCGGTCGTCGCTGAAGCTGACGGCAGCGGCGCAGTCGGGGGTGGGGCACATTGCCTATCGGGCGCACAGCCCCGAGGCGCTCGCGCGTCGTGTCGAGGCGCTGGAGGCGGCGAGTGTCGAAGGAGAGTGGACCGACGGTGACCTCGGTCACGGCCCCGCCTTCACCTTCCTCGACCCGGACGGGCATCGCTTCGAGCTCTTCTACGAGTCGGAGCGCTACGAGGCGCCGCCCGAGCTTCGCCCCGCGCTGAAGAATCAGCCGCAGCGCTACCCGGGGCGCGGCGTCGGCGTTCGCCACCTCGACCACGTCAATTTCCTGGCGCTCGACCCGGCGGAGAACCGCGTCTTCCTCGAGCAGAACCTCGGCCTGCGGCTGACCGAGCAGATCGTGCTCGACGACGGCACCGAGGCGGGCGTGTGGCTCGCGTCCAACCAGAAGTCGTACGACGTCACCTACACGCGTGATCAGACGCGCACTCGTGGACGCCTCCATCACATCGCGTTCTTCGTCGACCAGCGGGAGGACGTTCTCCGTGCGGCCGACATCTTCCTCGAACATGGGATCGTGATGGAGTCGGGACCGCACAAGCACGCGATTCAGCAGACGTTCTTCCTCTATACGTGGGAGCCGGGCGGAAACCGAATCGAGATCGCCTCGGGCGGGTTCCTGATCTACGCACCGGACCACGAGGCCGTCGTCTGGTCGCAGGCCGAGCGTGCAAAGGGACAGGCGTGGGGGATGCAGACGGTCGCGAGCTTCCACATCAAGGGCTCCCCGCCGGTGCCCGAGGAGGATTCGCTGCTTGCCGCCGCAGGTCACTGAGCCCTCCGCTCGCGCGCGCGAGCTCGTCCGCGGCGCCTACGACCTCCATGTCCACGTCGAGCCGGACCTCGCGACCCGGCGCATCGACGATCTCGGGCTCGCCCGCCGCTTCGCCGAGCTCGGCCTGGCGGGCTTCGTGCTCAAGTCGCACTACGCACCGACGGCCGAGCGAGCGGCGGTCGTGCGCGCCGCCGTGCCCGGCATCCGGGCGCTCGGCGCGATCTCCCTCAACGCCGGCGTCGGCGGGCTGAACGCGCAGGCGGTCGAGATCGCGGCGCGCGGTGGCGCCCGCATCGTCTGGCTGCCGACCGTCGACGCGGAGAACGAGGCAGGCGAGGCATGGGCCCAAGCCCGCGAAGCAGCCGGTCTGGCGCTCGATCCAGGAGGAGTTCGAGGCTGCGGGCGTCGCGCGCGGCCCGGTGCTCCTGGACGACAGGCTCGCGCCGGTCCTCGAGGTCGTCGCGCGTCACGGGCTCGTGCTCGCGACGGGCCACCTCGGCCGCGCGGAGATCCACAACGCGGTCGCGGCCGCTCTTGCGGCCGGTGTCACCCAGGTCGTCGTCACGCACCCGGACTACCCGACGCAGGGCGTCCCGATCGACGAGCAGCGGGAGCTCGCAGCGCGCGGCGCGTGGCTCGAGCGTTGCTTCGCGCCGATCCATACTGGCAAGGTGACGTGGGAGATGACCTTCGACGCGATCCGCGCGACCGGGCCCGAGCACAACGTGCTCTCGACCGATCTCGGGCAGCCGGCGAACCCTCCGGTCGAGGACGGGCTCGCGCTGCTCGCCGACCGCCTGCTCGGGGCGGGCTTCTCCGAGGAGGATGTGCACACGATGGCCGTCGTCAACACGAGAGCGCTCGCCGGTGCCTAGGACACTGCTGGTCGTCAGCGCGCACTCCGCCGACTTCGTCTGGCGTGCCGCCGGTGCGATCGCGACGATCGCCGAAGCCGGCGGGGCGGCGCACGTGCTCGCGCTCTCCTACGGCGAACGCGGCGAGTCCGGCGAGCTGTGGAAGTGGCCGGGGCAAACGGAGGAGCGGGTGAAGGAGATCCGGCACGGCGAAGCACTCGCCGCCGCGACCGAGCTCGGCGCCGACCTCCATGCTCTCGACCTCGGCGACTATCCGCTCGTCGTGGATGCGCGGTCGATCGACCGGCTGACCGGTCTCATCCGTGAGCTCGAACCGAACCTGATCATCACGCACGCGGCTCGCGACCCGTTCAATCCCGACCATGCGGTCGCGCACGACGGGACGGTGCAGGCACGGCAGCTCGCGAGTGGAGCCGGTGTCGCCAGCGCATTCGAGACGATCGCGCCGCCGGAACTGCTGCTCTTCGAACCGCATCAACCCGAGCTCTGCGGTTTCGTGCCGACGACGTTCCTCGACATCACGCCCGTGTGGGAGAAGAAGGTGGCCGCGATGGAGGCGATGGGCGCGCAGTCGTATCTCCGGCAGTACTACTCCGAACGCGCGGAGCACCGGGCCAATCATGCGCGGCGCATCTCGGGCCGGGCCGACATCCGCTACGCCGAGGCGTTCCAACGCGAGCTACCAGTCGTCGTGGACGAGCTTTGACGGACTACGCGGCCTTTGCGCGGCTCGGCGTCGCGACGGTCCACGAGGCCGCGGGCCGGATCGGGATCGTCGACGTCGAACTGACGCAGGTCGTGCCGGGCTCGCGCGTCGCAGGTCCCGCGCGCATTGCGCGCAGCGTGCCGGGTGACAACACGATGGTGCACGCAGCCGTTGCACATGCGCGCCCTGGTGACGTGCTCGTGCTGACGAGTGGCGAGCCTGCGCCGGTCGCGCTGGTCGGTGAGCTGCTCGCGACTCAGGCGCAGGCGCGCGGGGTTGCCGGACTGCTCGTCGACGGCGCGGTGCGCGATCTCGACGAGCTCGCGGCGCTCGGCCTGCCGATCTGGTCGCGCTTCGTGCGGGCCCAGGGGGCGACCAAGGGCGAGGTGGGGGAGCTCGACGTGCCGGTGGTGATCGGCGGCACCGAGATCCGGCCCGGTGACCTCGTCGTGCTGGACTGCGACGGCGCGCTCGCCCTGCCGCACGCCCGGGCCGGCGAGGTGCTTGCGCTCGCCGAGGAACGGGCGACGCGAGAGGGCGCACTGCGGGAGCGCTACTCGGCCGGCGAGCTCTCCTACGACCTGAACGGGCTGCGCGAGATCGTGGAGGGCTGATGGAGATCGCCGTGCTCGGGCTCGGCGAGGCCGGAGGCCGGCTCGCTGCCGATCTCGTCACGGCCGGCTGTAGCGTCCGCGGCTTCGATCCCGTGCAGCGCCCGGCCGGGATCGCCAATGTCAGCGCCCAGGAGGCGGTGCAGGGCGCCGACGTCGTCCTCAGCGTGAACGCGGCAGCCGTTGCGCTCGAGACGGCCGCCGCGGTGGGCGCATCGCTCGGCGCCGGTGCGCTCTATGCCGACCTGAACACCTCGGCGCCGGAGCTGAAGCGAGAGCTGGCTGAGGCGGTGCCGACCCTGTTCGCGGATGTCGCGCTCGTCGGGGTCGTCGCCACGACGGGCCTCGCGACGCCCGCGCTCGTTTCGGGAGACGGCGCCGATCGCTTCGCCGAGCTCTTCCGGCCGCTCGGCATGCCGGTCGAGGTGGTCGGCCCGCGTCCGGGCGACGCCGCCGGGCTGAAGCTCCTGCGCAGCGTCTTCATGAAGGGCATCGCGGCCGCCGCACTCGAGAGCCTCGCGGCCGCGGAGGCCGCCGGTGTCGAGCGGCACGTGCGCGCCGACCTCGCCTCCGTGCTGGGCGAGCCTCTGCTCGAGCGGCTGCTCGCCGGCAGCCGGGCGCACGCGGGACGGCGGGTCGACGAGATGCAGGCGGCCGGCGCGTACGTCGCACAGCTCGGCGTCGCGCCGCGGATCTCGAACGCGGCCGCCGCTTGGCTCGAACAGCTCCGCGATGAACCGGCCTAGTTCCCCGCTCTAGCCGACCTCGACGCGCACGAGACCGTACGCCTCGAGGGCGCCGAGGATCTCGCGATGCCCGAACGCCTCGCCCGGAGACGCGAAACCGAGCTTGCGCGGCGGCTGGTGCACGAGGTGGTGCGCTGCGAACGCCTGGATCAGCCCGGTCTGCAGGTAAGCGCCCTGGCCGTGCGCGTAGACACGGATCGACTCGAGGTTGCCGCGGCCGACGACGACGTCGACGGTCCGCTGCAAGCGCCGGTTCTCCCGTGGCGGGAGCCCGGGCTGCATCGAATCGGCGATCCCGGCGAGCACCTGCCGCTGCTCGGCTGCCGGCAGCGGCTTGATCTTCTCCTGGTAGTCGCGCTGGCCCGCGACGATGCCCTCCATGAGCGAGCGGTCGAGCAGACCTCCGAAGGCGCGGACATTCGCGATCTGCGGATGGTCCTTGAACCAGATCGGGTGCGGGAAGCCGCCCCACGGCAGCGCGAGCTGCGTCGTGATCGCGCTCGGGATCGTCACCTCGAGCGTGGTCACCGGCGGCCACTCCTTGTACTCGTTCTGTTCGAGGTAGATCGACTCCCACTGCAGCTGGCCGAAGATCGTCTGTGTCGACCCGTAGGTCGGGAAGCCCATGAACATCGAGAGGATCTCGAGCGAGTCGATGCCCGGTGCGCGCTCGATCGCGATCCGCGCGCACGCCTCCGCGACCGCCGACATGTAGGCCGTCGCCGGCGCGAGCAGCAGCCCAGCCTCGAGGAACTTCTGGCCCCACTCCTCGTGCGCGAGCCGGACCCACGGCGTCTCGCCGCCGGTGTCGATGTAGTGGCAGCCCGCCTGGAGTGCAGCCTCCGCAACGGTCGAGCCGTGATAGATGCACGGCCCGACGGTGTTGCAGACGACCGTCGCTCCCTCGAGCAGCGACGCGAGCGCGGCGACCTCGTGCTCGACCTGGACGATCTCGAAGTCGGCGGTGCCGATCCCCGGCACGTGAGCGAGGACCTCTTCGATCTTCTCGCGGTTGCGCCCGGCAGCGACGAACGGGACGTTGTACTCGCGCAGGAACTCGATGATCAGCCGCGCCGAAAAACCGCTTGCGCCGTAGACGACGACGGGACGCTTGTCACTCATGTTCCCTCCAGGCCCAGGAGACGAATGGCGTTCTCCTTCAGGATCAACGGGCGCACCTCCGGCTTGAGGTCGAGCGCCTCGAAGTCGGCGAGCCAGCGCTCGGGGGTGATGAACGGATAGTCGGTGCCGAAGAGCATTCGCTCGCGCAGCAGAGTGTTCGCGTGCTGGACGAGTTGAGGCGGAAAGTACTTCGGCGACCAGCCGCTGAGATCGATGTAGACCTGCGGCTTGTGGACGGCCACGGCGAGCGCTTCGTCCTGCCACGGGAACGACGGGTGCGCGAGGACGATCTTCAGCTCGGGGAAGTCGACGGCCACGTCGTCGACATGCATCGGGTTCGAGTACTTGAGCCGGACACCGCCGCCGCCCGGCAGGCCCGAGCCGACCCCCGACTGCCCGGTGTGGAAGAGCGCGGGGAGCCCGGCCTCTTCGATCACCTCGTACAGCGGGTACGCCAGCCGGTCGTTCGGGAAGAAGCCCTGCACGTTCGGGTGGAACTTGAAGCCGCGCACGCCGTGATCGGCGATCAGCCGCCGCGCCTCGTCGACGCCGCGGCGACCCTTGTGTGGGTCGATGCTCGCGAACGGGATCAGCACGTCCGGATTCGCTCTCGCCACCGCAGCGATCTCCTCGTTCGGGACACGCGGCTGTCCGGTGAACGACTCCGAGTCGACGGTGAAGACCACCGCCATCATGTTGCGCGCGCGATAGTGCTCAGCGAGCTCCACCGCGGTCGGTCGCGCCGACTCGCCGCGGAAGTGCCGCACCGCTGCGTCGCGCAGTTCGTCCGGAAGCGAGTCGACTCCGGCCGCCGACATCTCGACGTGCGTGTGGAAGTCGATCGCGACGACGCTGTCGAGCGAGAGCTGTTCAGCCACGCGAGTTTCCGACCGCGATGGTGGCGAACAGGTCGAGCGCGGTCGGATCGACGAGCGAGTCCTTGCTCGCGACCGCGTCGACGGACTCGCCACGGAGGATGCGCTTGACCGGCGCCTCGAGCTTCTTGCCCGTCAGGGTGCGGGGGATCGCGGGCACGGCGCGGATCATGTCAGGGACGTGGCGTGGCGACAGCTGCGAGCGCAGGCTCGAAGCGATGCGCGATCGCAGGTCGTCGTCGAGTTGTGCATCGTGGGCGAGCACGACGAAGAGCACGAGCTCGCCGGGGCCGCCCTCGTCGTCCTCGAGATGGACGACGAGGCTGTCGACGATCTCCGGCAGCTCTTCGACGACGCTGTAGAACTCGCCCGTCCCGAGGCGCACACCGCCGCGATTGAGCGTCGCGTCGGAACGGCCCGTGACGACCGAGCTCCCGCGTTCGGAGAAGCTGATCCAGTCGCCCTGCCGCCAGACGCCCGGATACAGCTCGAAGTACGAGTTGCGGTAGAGCGTTCCGTCCGTGTCGCCCCAGAGCTCGACGGGCATCGACGGCATGGGCCGCGTGATCACCAGCTCGCCCAGCTCGCCGACGAGCGGTTTGCCTTCCGGGTCGAAGGCGTCGGTCGCGACGCCGAGCAGGCGGCCCGAGATCTCACCCTCGTAGACGGGCAAGAGCGCCGAGCCGCCGACGATCCCGCTGCACACGTCGGTTCCGCCGCTGCCGTTGATCAGCAGCACGTCGGGGCCGAGCTCCTCGTACACGTAGCGGTAGCCCTCGGCGGGAAGCGGCGAGCCCGCGGTGCCGAAGACGCGGATGGAGCTGAGGTCGTAGTCGCGACCCGGGTGCAGCCCGGCCTTGCGGCAGCCCATGAGAAACGCCGGGCTCGCGCCCATGAAGGTCGGCTTCGTCTCTTCCGCGACCCGCCACTGCCAGCCGGCGTCCGGCCAGACGGGATCGCCGTCGAGCATGACGATCGACGAGCGCACGAGAAGTGCGGCGACGAGCGCGTTCCACATCATCCAGGAGGTCGTCGAATACCAGAGCAGGCGGCCGCCCGGCTTCAGGTCCCAGCTGAAGGCGTGCGCCTTCAGGAGCTCGAGCAGGATGCCGCCGTGCCCATGCACGATCGCCTTCGGGCGGCCGGTCGTGCCCGAGGAGAAGAGCACGAAGAGCGGATGGTCGAAGGAGACCGGCTCGAATGCGAGTGGAGCCGGCACGGCGAGCAGCTCGTCCCAGCCGATTGCGTCGGGGACGACGTGCTCGCCGTAGGGCACGTGCACGACGTGCCGCAGGGTTGGGAGCGCAGATCGGATCGTCGCCACCTCGGCCCGCCGGTCGATCGAGCGGTCGCGATAGCCGTAGCCGCCTACCGCGAGCAGCACCGAGGGCTCGAGCTGCACGAGCCGGTCGACGACGCTCCGAGCCCCGAGCTCCGGCGCGCAGCTCGCCCAGATCGCGCCGAGGCTCGCGGTCGCCGCGAACGCGACGAGTGTCTCCGGGAGGTTCGGCAGGTAGGCCGCGACGCGGTCGCCGGGCCCGACCCCGAGCCGCGCGAGGCCGGCACGCGCACGGCCGACCTGCTCGCGGAACTCCGCAAAGGTCAGGTCGACGGGTCCGCGCGTCTGCGAGCGCGAGACGATCGCCGTTCGCCCGCCGTCGCCCTCTTCCCCGATCAGGTGCTCGGCGAAGTTCAGTCGCGCGCCGGGGAACCACGTCGCGCCGGGCATCTCGTCCGACGCGAGGACGGTGCTGTACGGCTCGTGCGCCTTCACACCGAAGAACTCCCAGACCGACGACCAGAACGCCGGCAGATCAGCGACCGACCATCGTTGCAGCGCCTCGTAGTCGGCGAAGACGAGACCTCGCTCGCGCTCGAGCCAGTCGAGATAGCGCCCGATCTCGGTCGTCTCGCGGACGTCCGGCGGCGGCGTCCAGAGCACGCGGGGGCCTGGGGGCGGCATCGCTCGCATCCTAACGCTCCGATTCCACCAATCAGAACGCTGTCTTGACAAGTGGGCAACTCCTCTGCGAGTCTCGAAGCCAGTTGCCGTCGGCAGACATTCGTGTGGTCGAGATGAGGAGTTGCACGCGACTATGAGTGCCCAGAGCTTGGCAGGCCTTCTCGAGACGGTCGGGAACCCGGTCGAGCTGGTTCGGAATTCGCAGATCGGCCCGTACGTCTATCCCGCGGTCCCCGCCGAGTTTTCGAACTGGCGCGACGAGCAGCATGCGTGGCGCAACACCTCCGCGCTGTTCGACCAGTCGCATCACATGACCGACCTGACCATCAACGGCCCGGACGTGATCCGGCTCCTCGAGGCGACCGGCATCAACACCTTCAAGAACTTCGGCGTCGACAAGGCAAAGCAGTTCACGGCCGTCAATTACGACGGCTACGTGATCGGCGACGCGATCCTCTTCCACCTAGACGAGAGCGTAATCAGCCTCGTCGGCCGCCCGTCCGCGCACAACTGGGTTCAGTATCACGCCGAGACTGGCGACTACGACGTGACGCTCCATCGCGACGAACGCACAGCCGTCAACAAGGAAGGCCGCAGGCTCTACCGCTTCCAGGTGCAGGGCCCGACCGCGATGCAGGTGCTCGAGAAGGCGAACGGCGGCCCGCTGCCCGAGATCAAGTTCTTCAACATGGGGCGGATCACGATCGGCGGCCACGAGGTGCGCGCGCTTCATCACGGCATGTCCGGAGTGCCGGGGCTAGAACTGTTCGGTCCGATAGCCGAGGGCGAGGAAGTGCGCGCCGCGCTGATCGAGGCCGGCGAGGAGTTCGGCCTCAAGCAGGTCGGCTCGCGCGTCTACGCGACAAACACGCTCGAGTCGGGCTGGATCCCGTGCCCGCTGCCTGCCGTCTTCACCGGTGACGCGATGAAGGCGTACCGCGAGTGGCTGCCGGCGCAGGGTTACGAGGGAACGGGCTCGCTCGGCGGCAGCTACTACAGCGACGACATCTCCGACTACTACCTGACCCCGTGGGAGCTCGGGTACGGAGGGTTCATCAAGTACGACCACGACTTCACCGGACGCGAGGCGTTGGAAAAGATGCCCGAGCCGACGCGGCGCAAGGTGACGCTTGCGTGGAACGGTGACGACGTCGCGCGCGCGATCGGGACGCTGTTCAAAAAGGGCGACCGTGCGAAGTACATCGACATACCGCTCTCCAACTATTCGACCTGGCCGAACGACAAGCTGCTGAAGGACGGCAAGCAGATCGGTGTGTCGACCTTCTCCGGTTACAGCTCGAACGAGAGCTCGATGCTGTCGCTCGCGATTGTCGACACCGACGTCGAGGAAGGCGAGGAGATCACGCTCGTCTGGGGCGAGGAGGGCGGCGGCTCGGCGAAGCCCGTCGTCGAGCGGCACGTCCAGACCGAGATTCGCGCGACGGTGTCGCCCGTTCCTTACGCCGAGGTCGTGCGCGCCTCGTACCGGCCGCGGTAGGCAGGTGGCCGTGGGCGAGGACGTAGAGCTCCTCGGCCTGTACTGGACGGTCTCCGGTCCGGTCGAGGTGCACATCGGGCGGGAGTGGAGCCTCTTCGGCTGGGCCGACCGGTGCGCCGCCGCGCGAACGGTCGGCTTCAGCGGGCTCGGGATCTGGCATGCCGACCTCCAGCACGTCCTCGAGACGAAGAGCCTGCGCGAGCTGAAGCAGACCTTCGACGACAACGGCCTCCGGTACCTGGAGCTCGAGTTCCTGATGGACTGGTTCCTCGATCCAGGCGACGAGCGGCGACGGGCCTCCGACAAGATCCGCACGCTGCTCTTCGACGCCGCGAACGCCTTCGACGCACACCACATCAAGGTCGGCAACATCCCCGGCGTCCCCGTCGAGCTCTCCCAGCTGACCGAGAGCTTCGGCGAGCTCTGCGTGGATGCCGCCGAGCACACCGACGCGAAGATCGTGTACGAGCTCATGCCGTTCGACACCAATGTGCGCAGCCTCGACAGCGTGCTCACGGTCGTCGCCGGCGCGGACGCGCCGAACGGCGGCATCGCGATCGACACGTGGCACATGTCGAAGCTCGGCATCGCGCCCGACGACCTGCGCCGCATTCCGCTCGAGTACCTGTCGTGGGTCGAGCTGAGCGACGGTCTACGCGAGGACATGGACGACCCGGTCGACGAGACCGTCAATCACCGGGCGCTCCCCGGTGAGGGCGAGTTCGACCTGCGCGCCTACATCGAGGTGTGCCGTGACCATGGCTATGCCGGGCCGTGGGGCGTCGAGGTGCTCTCGGACGAACTGCGCAACAATCCGATCGACGTGATCTTCCGGCGGGCCTACGAGACGACCGCCGCCCAATTCGAGCCAGAGAGGAGCGCGGCGTGAGCGCACCGAACGGAGTCGAGGAGCTGGGCCGTGACCGGCTCGTCTGGATGTACGAGCAGATGCTCCGGATCCGCGAGTTCGAGGAGCGCGTCAAGCGCACGTTCATCGAACATCCCGGCGTGATCCGCGGTCACACGCACCTGGCGGACGGCGCCGAAGCGTCGATCGTCGGGTCGATCGCCACCCTGGGGCCGCAGGACCAGTTCTTCGCGACCTACCGCTGCCACGGCTATCCGCTCGCGCGCGGTACCGACCCGAAGGCGATGATGGCCGAGATCTACGGGCGGAAGGACGGCCTCTGCAAGGGGATCGGCGGCTCGATGCACCTCGCCGACCCGTCGAACGGCTTCCTCGGCACGTCCGGGATCGTCGCCGCCGGCATTCCGCACGCGACCGGAGCGGCCTGGGCGGCGCAGATTCGCAAGCAGGGGCAGGTCGTGCTCTGCTTCTTCGGCGACGGCGCCTCCAAGCAGGGCGCGTTCTCCGAATCGCTGAACATCGCGTCTCTGTGGAAGCTCCCGATCGTCTACGTGATGGAGAACAACGGCTACAACGTCCACACGCGCACCGAGCAGGAAGACGCGAACCGCGCGAACGGCGAGGACCTCTCCGTCAAGGCGAGAGCGTTCAGCATGCCGGGCATCACGATCGACGGCCGCGACCCGGTCGCGGTCTACGAGACGGTCGGCGCCGCCGTCGCCCGCGCCCGCTCAGGCGAAGGGCCGACTCTCGTCGAGTCGCAGATGTACCGGCTTTCGGCACACGGCAACATCATCGCCCCGCCCGGTGTGCCGCTGCACTTCCCGGAGCACGAAGCGATCGAGAAGTTCGGCGCGCCCGAGGAGTACGAGGCAGCCCTGCAGGGCGACCCCGTTCCGGCCTTTCGCGGGCGGCTCGTCGCCGAGGGAGCACTCACGGCAGAGGAAGCGGACGCGATTGCCGCGCGTGTTCGCGACGAGATGCAGGCCGCGGTCACGTTCGGTCTCGAGAGCCCGTTCCCGGACGTCGAGTCCGCCCTCGAATTCGTCTACGCGTAGGAGGGAGCACACATGGCACACGAACTGCCCTTCATCGCCGCGATCGACGAGGCGATCAGGCTCGAGATGGAGCGCGACGACACCGTCCTCTACTTCGGCCAGAACATGGCCACGACCGAGAACGAGCCGTACGTCGACGCCTTCGGCAAGGACCGGGTGCGGGTCACGCCGATCTCGGAGACGGCCGAGATCGGGATGGCGATCGGTGCCGCGATCGCCGGCTTTCGGCCCGTGGTCGAGCTCTATATGGCGGAGTTCATGCTGGTCGCGATGGACCAGGTGATCAACGAGGCGCCGCGCTTCCGCGCGATGAGCGGCGGTCAGGTGAAGGTGCCGCTCGTGCTCAAGGCGGGCTTCGGCTTCACGGCAGGCTGGGCGGGCCAGCACACCGGCACGATCGGCGGGCTCTTCATGGGCGTGCCCGGGCTCAAGGTCGTCATGCCGTCCACGGCTGCCGACGCCAAGGGCCTGATGGCGACGGCGATCCGCGACGACAACCCGGTCGTCTATCTGCACCACTATCTGCTCACGCTCGAGCACGGTGACGTGCCCGACGGGGAGTACCTGGTGCCGTTCGGCGAGGCCGCGATCCGACGCCCGGGCAGTGACGTGACGATCGTCGCGACCGGGTGGACGGTCGATCGCGCGCTCGGCGCGGCCGAGCGGCTCGCGGCGGAGGGAATCGAGGCCGAGGTGATCGACCCGCGGACGCTCGCCCCGCTCGACACGAAGACGATCCTCGAGTCGGTCGACAAGACCGGTCGGCTCGTGCTCGTCGACCAGTCGACGCGGCACGCATCCGCCGCGACCGTGATCGCCGGTGAGGTGGCCGAGCACGGGTTCTCGTCGCTCAAGGCGCCGATCGTGCAGGTGACTGCGCTCGACGCGACGATCCCCTACAGCGAACCGCTCGAAGCCTGGGTGCTGCCGGACGAGGACAAGATCGTCACCGCGGTGCAGCAGGTGGTCGGGGCGGCGCCCGTCGGCGCTTAGTGGCTGCGCCGCCGCTTGGTGGCGAGCAGGCGTTGCACCTGCTCGCGACGATGTGGCGGATCCGGCTGTTCGAGGAACTGGTCGGCCGGTTGAAGCGCGCGGACGAGGTGCACGGCCTCGTCCACCTGAGCGTGGGCCAGGAAGGAGTCGCCGCGGCGGTGTGCACCCAGTTGCGCGTCGGCGACCCCGTCTACTCGGGGCACCGGGCGCACGGGCATGCGATTGCGAAGGGCGCGCCGCTCGACCGGGTGCTCGCCGAGCTGATGGGTCGCGACGGCGGGCTATGTCACGGCCTCGGCGGCTCGATGCACCTGGTGGACGTCGAGCACGGGTTCATGGGCGCAACGGGCGTGGTCGGGGGCAACATCCCGGTCGCGCTCGGGAGTGCACTTGCCGCGCGCCTGCGCGGAGACGACAGCGTCGCGGTCGTCTTCTTCGGCGACGGGGCGGTGCAGGCGGGCCATTTCAACGAAGCGGTCAACCTGGCCGCGTTGTGGCGGCTGCCGATCGTCCTCGTGTGCGAGAACAACGGCTTCGCGGAGTTCACGCCGCGCTCCGCCCACACGATCGTCGAGCGTGTGAGCGACGTCGTGGCCCCGTACGAGCTCGAGCGCACGACCGTCGACGGCAATGACGCGATCGCCGTCTGGGAGGCGTTCAACGGCTACCTCGCTGCGGCGCGCGACGGTCGTGGCCCGTTCCTCCTCGAGTGTCTCACCCACCGCCTGCGCGGCCACTATGAGGGTGATCCGGGCGCATATCGAGAGGCACTCGCCGCGGCGGAGTGGCAGGAGCTGGACCCGATCCGGCGCCTCGAGCGCCACGGTGCTGCACAGGGATGGTTCGGCGACAGTGCGGTGCAGGCGATCGAGGCGGACGAGAGCGAGGCGCTCGAGCAGGCCGTGCGGTTCGCCCGCGAGAGCGGGTTCCCGGACGTCGGCCTGATCGAGGAGCTGGTCTACGCCCGTGCCTGAGCTGACCTACATCAAGGCGATCACGGAAACGCTCGCCGATGCGATGCGCGCGGACGATCGGGTCTTCGTCCTGGGCGAGGACGTCGCAGAAGGTGGGCCGTACACCGCGACCGCGGGTTTGGCGGAGGAGTTCGGCGTCGCCCGGGTGATCGACACTCCGATCAGCGAAGCCGCGATCACGGGGGTGGCGATCGGAGCTGCGCAGTCGGGGATGAGGCCCGTGCTCGAGATCATGTTCATCGACTTCATCACGCTCGCACTCGACCAGCTGGTGAACGGCGCCGCGAAGGCGCACTTCATGTCCGGTGGCCAGCTGACGGTGCCGATGGTGCTGCGCACACAGGGCGGCGCCGGCCAGCGCGGTGGGGCGCAGCACTCGCAGAGCCTCGAGAGCTGGCTCACGCACGTGCCTGGGCTCAAGGTGGTGATGCCGAGCCGGCCCGTCGATGCCGCCGGTCTGTTGGCCGCCGCGATCGCGGATCCGAACCCGGTCGTCTTCATCGAGAACAAGACGCTCTACTTCCGGAAGGGTGACGTTCCCGACCAGCGTGCGCCCGTCCCGCTCGGGGAGGCGGTGACGCTTCGCAGCGGCGGGGATGTGACGATCGTCGCGCTCTCGCGACTCGTCAACGACGCTCTCGTCGCGGCCGACATCCTCGCTGCGGAGCACGGCCTCGAGGCCGAGGTGATCGATCCGCGCACGCTCGTGCCACTCGATCTCGAGACGATCGTCGAGTCGGTGCGCCGAACCGGCCGGCTCGTCGTCGCGCACGAAGCGGTCGAGCACGGCGGCTTCGGCGCGGAGATCGCCGCGCAGGTGCAGGCGGCTGCGTTCGACTACCTCGATGCGCCGATCGAGCGCGTCGGGGCGCCGTTTGCGCCCGTTCCCTTGAGCCCGCCGCTCGAGGATGCCTACCTGCCCGATGCGCACGACATCGTCGCGGCTGCCCTGAGGGCGCTGCGTTGATCGCCGCTGTGACCGAGGCAGTCGGCGCGATGCGGGTTCGCGAGGTGCACGAGCCTGACGACCCGGGCACCGGCGAGTTGATCGTTCGTCCGACCGCAGTCGGCATCTGCGGCTCGGACTTCCACTTCTTCGAGGGCCACCTGAGCGAGCACGCGGGCGGCTCGGGCTTCCCGCGCATCCAGGGCC
Source organism: uncultured Thermoleophilia bacterium (assembly GCA_963823265.1). Lineage (GTDB taxonomy): Bacteria > Actinomycetota > Thermoleophilia > Gaiellales > Gaiellaceae > PALSA-600. The sequence goes on along the minus strand of CAWGLA010000004.1, from coordinate 249,280 downwards.
ACGAGGTCGCCGCGACCGTCGAAGCGGTCGGGCCGGGATGCCGCGAAGGGCTCCAGGCCGGCCAGACGGTCGCGCTGTTCCCGTTGACCGCCTGCGGCCACTGCTATCCGTGCTCGATCGGGCGGCACAACGTCTGCGTGAACTTCAGCCTGATCGGCATCCACGAGGACGGCGGTTTACAGGAGCTGCTCCGCATCGCCGACGCGCAGGTGTTCCCGATCGCCGCGACGAGCCCGTCAGTGGCTGCGCTCGTCGAGCCGATCTCGATCGCGATGCGCGCCGTGCACCGCGGCCGGATCGACGAGGGAGAGCGCGTCGTCGTCCTCGGAGCGGGGCCGATCGGACAGTCGCTCCTCGTTGCCGCTCAGGATCGCGGCGCTGCGGTGCTGCTCGTCGACCTGCTCGAGGATCGCCTCGAGACCGCACAGGAGCTCGGCGCGGACACGGTGCAGTGGACGACGGCGGGAGAGGTCGTCTCGTACGCACGGGAGTGGAGCGGCGGCGACGGCCCGCAGGTCGTGATCGATGCGACCGGCGTCCCGGCTGCGGTCGAGGCGGCCGTCGAGCTCGTCACCCCGGCCGGGCGAGTGGTACAGGTCGGCATGTCGGGCGACTCCGTGACGCTGCGGCTCGGCAGTTTCACCGAGAAGGAGCTCGACGTCGTCGGTGTCGCATGTTGCGGAACCGGAGAGTTCGCCGAAGCCGTCGAGTTGACCGAACGCAACGCGGCGCGGCTCGCGCGGCTCGTCAGTCACGAGTTCCCGTTGGCGGAGGCGCCTGAGGCGCTGCGCTTCGCGATGGGACATCCAGCTGAAGTGATGAAGGTTGTCATTCGCGTTGGTTGATTCGAGTTTTCAGCATCCCGTAGTATCAGGTGGCCTGACAATGAAGGAGGCGTCGTGTACGACTACGTGATCGTCGGCGCAGGATCCGCGGGCTGCGTGCTCGCGGCGCGGCTGAGCGAGGACCCGGACGTCAAGGTCGCGCTGCTCGAAGCGGGTGGGCCGGACACCCGGCCCGAGATCGCGATGCCGATGGCGTTTCCGATGCTGCTCAAGTCGAGCATCGACTGGGACCTGTTCGGCGAGCAGGAGCCCGGCCTGGGCAACCGGCGTCTCTTCCTGCCGCGCGGCAAGGTGATCGGCGGCTCCGGCTCGATCAACGCGATGATCTACATCCGGGGCAACCGCGCGGATTTCGACGGCTGGGCGGCGGACGGCGCGGACGGTTGGAGCTACGACGAGGTGCTGCCGTACTTCAAGCGCTCCGAGGACAACGAGCGCGGCGCGAGCGAGTTCCACGGCGCCGGTGGCCCGATGGCGGTCTCCGACAGCCGCTCGATGTCCCCGTTGATCGAGACGATGATCGAGGCGAGCGTCCTGGCCGGCATCGGCCAGACCGACGACTTCAACGGTGCCGAGCAGGAGGGCGTCGGGCGCTTCCAGCTCACCCAGCGCAACGGACGCCGCTGCTCGACGGCTGCGGCCTTCCTCCACCCTGCGAGCACTCGCGCGAACCTCGACGTCATCACCGATGCCTTTGCCCTCAAGATCCTGTTCGAGGGTGCCCGCGCCACCGGTGTCGAGTTCGCGCGGGGCGGACAGGCCGAGGAGATCCACGCTGCGCGCGAGGTGATCCTGTCCGCCGGCGCCTTCCAGTCGCCCGTTCTGTTGATGCTGTCGGGTGTCGGGCCTGCGGACGATCTGAAGCTCTTCGGGATCGACGTGCGCGAGGACCTGCCCGTCGGTCACAACCTGCAGGACCATCTGATGGCGCAGCTCAACTACGAGACCGATGAGCCGTCGCTCTTCGGGTCGTTCACGCCCGAGAACTTCGAGCGCTTCGAGCAGGACGGGACGGGGCCGCTGAGCTCCAACATTCCCGAAGCGGGAGCGTTCTTCCGGACACGGGACGAGCTCGAAGCGCCGGACATCCAGTTCCACTATGCGCCGTCGATGTTCTACGACGAAGGCCTGACCGCGCCGCACGATCATGGCTACTGCTTCGGTCCGGTCGTGATCAAGCCCTCGAGTCGCGGGCGTGTCACGTTGCGCACGCCGCTGCCCGACTCGAAGCCATGCGTGCAATGCAACTTCCTCGACAGCGAGGACGACCGGCGCTCGCTCGTCGAGGGCTTGCGCGTCGCACTTCGGATTGCCGAGCAGGCGCCGCTACAGGCGGCGGCACGCTCGGCGTTCAGCGTGCCGGACGGCGACTCCGAGGACGCGATTCTCGCATGGGCGCGGCGTGCGGGCCAGTCGGTCTATCACCCGACGTCGACGTGCGCGATCGGCGCGGTCGTCGACCCGCAGCTGCGGGTCTACGGCCTGGAAGGTCTGCGTGTCGCGGACGCGTCCGTGATGCCGACGATCACGCGCGGCAACACGAACGCGGCGACGATCATGATCGCCGAGAAGGCCGCTGACTTGATTCGCGGGCGCGACGCCGCGAGCCAACTCGCCGAAGAGGCCGTCTCCTGACCGCAGGCCGCCGGTGAGAGCGGCGCTCCTCCGCGAGTACCATCGGCCGCTCGAGTTCGTCGAGCGGCCGATGCCCGAGCTCGTGCAACCGAACGACGTGCTCGTGCGCATTGGAGGCGCTGGAGTCTGCGCGACCGACCTGCATGCGATCGAAGGCCTGATGGAGCCTGCCGGTGTGACCCTGCCGCGTGTGCTCGGCCACGAGAATGCGGGCTGGGTCGAGGAGGCCGGCGTGGGGGTCACGACCGTTGCGAAGGGCGACGCGGTGCTCGTGTACCCGCCCTACAGTTGCGGTCTCTGCGTCGCGTGCCGCCGTGGGAACGACATGCACTGCGTGCGGCACGAGTTCACGGGCCTCTCGGTGGACGGCGGCTTCGCGGATTACGTGCTCGTCTCGGAGCGCTCGCTCCTGCGGCTCCCCGAGGGCGTCGAGCCCGCCGCGGTCGCGCCGCATGCGGACGCTGGGCTCACCGCGTACCACGCGGTCCGGCGCGTGTCGCACCTCCTTGTCCCGGGGTCGACGGCCGTCGTCCTCGGCGTGGGCGGCGTGGGGCACATCGCGCTCCAGCTCGTCCGCGAGCTCGGCTCGAGCGCCGTGATCGCGGTCGACACCGATGAGCGCCGTCGCAAGCTTGCAGCCGAGCTCGGCGCCGACGAAGTCGTCGCCGGAGCCGACGCGGTGCTCGAGGCGACGAACGGCCGCGGTGCCGACCTCGTCTTCGACTTCGTCGGAACCGATCGGACACATGCCGACTCGGCCGCGATGCTCGCGCGGGGCGGGACCTATTCGGTGATCGGCTACGGCGGGACGATCTCGATCCCGTCGGGTGCCCTCGTGGTGAACGAGCACTCGGTCGTCGGCAATCTCGTGGGCACCTGGGTCGATCTCTACGAGCTGCTGCAGCTGCACTCGGCCGGCAGGATCACGCTGAAGACCGAGACGCATTCACTCGACTCGGTGAACGACGTTCTTGCGAAGCTGCGTGACGGCGAGGTCACCGGCCGCGCGGTGCTGGTTCCCTAGTGCGAGAAATCGGTTCGCCTGCGGTCACTGCCCCGACGGTTCAGCTGCTCTCGTGGCTGGCCGAGCGGACGCGAAGCTATGCCGAGACGATCGAGGCGTGGAAGACGTCGTGCCCGAGGCTGGCCGTGTGGGAGGACGCGCTCGCCGACGGGCTCGTTCGTGTCGACCGTGGACGCGTGCTGGTGACGGCGGCAGGGATGGAGTTGCTGGGGCCGGGGGACCAGGCAAAAGGTGTCTGACACCTTGGTGTCAGACACCCTACGAACGCGGTTCGACGACCCTCGCCACGACCCAGCGGTGCTTGCCGATCTTGCGGTCGCGGATGAAGCCGAGCTGTTCGTAGGTCGACAGCGCACCGTTGAAGAGGAAGCCGGCAGGCACCGAGCCGGCGTCCTCCGGGTATCCCTCGACGGTTCCCCCGCCCAGGCTTGCGATCAGATCGACAGCACCGGCGAGCGCTGCGGTGGCCACGCCCCGACGCCGGTGCCCTTTGCCGACGAAGCAGCAGGCGATCCGCCAGTCCGGCGTGGTCGTCCGCCCTTTTTCGTATGCCGCGCGGCTCTTGATCCGGGGCACCTCGTCGGGCGACCCGAACTGACACCAGCCCACGCAGTCGTGTCCGTCGAAAACGAGCGCCGCATGAGTCGTTCCTGCCCGGACGCGCTCGAGCTTCCGTTCGCGGTTGACGGCCGGCGTGGTTTCTTTGCCCACACCCTCGGAGTGGAACCCCATGCACCAGCAGCCGCCAAAGACGCCGTTGTTGTGCTCCACCAACGCCGCGAACGCAGGCCACGTCGACTCATCCAGAGCCTTGACGGTGTACGTCGCTTCGACCATTGGGGCAGCCTAACCGGCTCCCGTCGAGTTTCGGCAGGCGAAGCGGTCGAGCCGCTGCAGCCACGCGCTGATTCCCCGGCCCCGCGGGGAGATCCGGTGCCCGGACCGCCGAGGCGGCAGGCGGCGACTGGGGTCGATCTGGTGACGGTCCCGTAAACCTCCCTTGCCTTGCCGGCCGCCGACGTCATGATCGGCGGCGAAGTGGTGCGTCGCCCGCAGGGAGATTCTTGACTACGCTCGGTGCCTCTTGACGATCGCTGCTCCGGGACCGAGGGATGCGCCGCGGCGGATGCCGACGGTCGAGCATCCCTTCATCTACGAGCTCAACACCTGGGTCTGGCTCGGCGAGTTGGGGCGCCGGATCGACGAGAACATCGGTCTCGGCGAGGTGGCCGCGAAGGAGTGGGACGCGATCGCCGCACTCGGTTTCGACGCGGTTTGGCTGATGGGTGTCTGGGAGCGAAGCCCGGCCGGAGTCGAGATCGCGCTCGGGAACGAAGGGCTCGTGGAGAGCTTCAGGCGCGCGCTGCCGGATTTCACCGCCGCGGATGTGGTCGGTTCGCCGTACTGCATCCGCGGCTACCGGGTTGCGTCACAACTCGGCGGCCCGGAGGGTCTCGCCTCCGCGCGCGCGGAGCTCGAGCGTCGCGGCCTGAAGCTGATCCTCGACTTCGTGCCGAACCACGTCGCGCCCGACCATGCGTGGACATCGGCTCACCCGGAGTACTTCGTCTGCGGGAGCGACGAAGACCTCGAGCAGGACCCGACGTCGTTCGTCAAGGTCGGCGACCACGTGCTGGCGAACGGCCGTGACCCGTACTTCCCGGCCTGGCCCGACGTCGTGCAGTTGAACGCGTTCTCGACCGACCTGCGCGCGGCCGTGATGGAAACGCTCGGCTCGATCGCCGACCAGTGCGACGGCGTCCGGTGCGACATGGCGATGCTGGCGATCAACGACGTCTTCGAACGCACCTGGGGCGGGCGCGGGGGCGAGCGCCCCGCCGAGGACTACTGGCCGACGGTGATCAACGCCGTCAAAGCTCGCCACCCCGAGTTCGTCTTCATCGCCGAGGCCTACTGGGACATGGAGTACGCGCTCCAGCAGCAGGGCTTCTCCTACTGCTACGACAAGCGTCTCTACGACCGACTCGTACACGAGGGCGCCGACTCGGTGCACGGCCATCTGACCGCCGACACCGTGTACCAGGACGGGCTCGTGCGCTTCATCGAGAACCATGACGAGCCGCGCGCGGCGGCGACGTTCCCGCCCGGCCGGGCACAGGCAGCTGCGGTGGCGACTCTGAGTCAGACAGGCGCGAAGCTGGTTCACGAGGGACAGCTCGACGGGCGCCGGGTGCAGCTGCCCGTCTTCCTCGCGCGCCGGCCGGACGAGGAGCCCGACGCCGACCTGCGAGCGTTCTACGAACGGCTGCTCGAGGGCCTGCAGGACGGTGTCTTCCGCAGCGGGCACTGGCAGCTCGGCGCGCGCAGCGGCTGGGACGGAAACGACACGTGGCAGAACCTCGTCTGTTGGGGCTGGCGCGGCGACGGGCCGGCCAAGCTCGTCGTCGTGAACTTCAGCGGCGCGCCGGCTTCCGGACATGTGTCGCTTCCGTGGGAGGATCTCGTCGGTCGCGACTGGGAACTCGCCGACGCCTCCTCCGGCGCGGTGTACACCCGCAGCGGCGACGACCTGAGAGGCGGGCTGTACGTCACACTCGACCCGTGGGGCTGGCACCTCTTCGATTTGACGGCACGGCAGTGAACCGGAAGGACTGATCTCGATCCCGAAGCACCTGACGGCCGAGCACGCGCGCCTCGCCGAGGCGACGGGACGCGCCGAGGACGATCTCTTCAACGCGAACCCCTGGTACGAATGGGGCCCGTATCTGAGCGAGCGCGCTTGGGGCACGGTCCGCGAGGACTATTCGGAGAGCGGCGATGCCTGGGATTCGTTTCCGCACGATCATGCGCGTTCCCGTGCGTACCGGTGGAACGAGGACGGGATGGCCGGCATCTCGGACATCCATCACGAGCTCTGCCTGGCGCTGGCGCTCTGGAACGGCAACGACCCGATCTTGAAGGAGCGGATGTTCGGGCTTACGGGGCCGCAGGGGAACCATGGCGAGGATGTGAAGGACTATTGGTGGTACCTCGAGGGGCTACCGAGTCACGCGCTCCTGAAGTGGCGTTACCACTATCCGCAGGCCGCGTTCCCCTATACGCAGCTCGTGAACCACGGCCGCGGCCTGAACGATCCCGAACTGGAGCTGCTCGACACAGGGGTGTTCGAGGGGAACCGCTACTGGTCAGTCGACGTCACGTACGCCAAGGCCTCGACGACCGACGTGCTGATGCGGATCGAGCTCGAGAACCACGGCCCCGACGAGGCGACGCTGGAGGTGCTGCCGACGCTCTGGTTCCGCAACACATGGTCGTACGGTGCCGCCGGGGCGCGGCCGCGGATCGAGGGCGACGGGGAGTCGCTCAGGGTCGCGGATCATCGCCTGGCCGGCTACCGGCTCGACGCGGCGCCCGGCCCCGACGACGTGGTGCCCGAGGCGCTCTTCTGTGAGAACGAGTCGAACGCACCGCGCGTCTTCGGTGCCGAGGCGACGACGCCGTACCCGAAGGATGGGATCAACGACTACGTGGTCGCGAGCGCGGCCACGGTCAATCCCGAGGGCTTCGGCACAAAGGCCGCGCTCCGGTACCGCGTAACAGTGGCGGCCGGGGGCAAGGCCGAGCTGCGACTGCGGCTGCACCAGCCCGCGACGACTCCCGACCCCGTTGCGGACTGGGCCGGCGCTGCGTTTACAGGGGTGATTGCTGCACGTGAGGCGGAAGCCGACGAGTTTTTCGCCGCCCTCGCGCCGCCAGGGACTCCGGCCGAGCAGATTCCGATTCTGCGGCAGTCGTGCGCCGGTCTCGTGTGGAGCAAGCAGATGTATCCGTACAACGTCGCGCGTTGGCTCGACGGCGACCCGGGTGCGCCCCGTCCTCCCGCGGCGCACCGCCACGGCCGCAACAGTGGCTGGCGGCACCTCGACGCGTTCGACGTGCTCGCGATGCCTGACCCGTGGGAGTACCCCTGGTTCGCCGCCTGGGACCTCGGGTTCCATTCGGTTGCGTGGGCGCATTTCGATCCTGCATTCGCGAAGTACCAGTTGATCGTGCTGCTGCGCGAGTGGTTCCAGCACCCGAACGGCGCGCTCCCTGCCTACGAGTGGAATTTCGACGATGTGAATCCACCGGTGCACGTGATGGCGGCACTGCGCGTGTTCGTCATCGACGGGGGCACTGACCGCGAGTTTCTCGAGCGCATCTTCCAGAAGCTGCTGGTCAACTTCACCTGGTGGCTCAACCGCGAGGACGCGGACGGCGACAACGTCTTCAGCGGCGGCTTTCTCGGACTCGACAACATCAGCCCGATCGATCGGTCGAACCTGCCGGACGGAGTGGCGCTCGAGCAGGCGGACGGCACCGCTTGGATGGCCTACTACGCGCTGTCGATGCTGTTGATCGCGCTCGAGCTCGTCGAGGAGAACGACGTCTACTGGGACATGGTGATCAAGTTCCTCGAGCAGTTCGTCCTCGTCGCCCGGGCATTGGAGAGACAGGGTCTCTACGACGCGGGCGACGCATTCTTCTACGACCGTCTCGTGTATCCGTCTGGAGAGTCGACCCAGGTGAAGGTGAAGACGATCGCGGGTCTGCTTCCGCTGCTGCCGGCGGTGCCGTTGCCGGCTCGGGCCGTACGAGCCGCCGAGGCACTCGGGAAGCGTTTTTCGCGACTCCGAGAGGCCTGGTCCGAGACCGGGGGAACCCTGGGGGTTGCCCGGGTCCGCGGGGTCGGTGACGAACAGACGGTGCTCCTCTCGGTGATCGACCCCGATGAGCTGCGAAAGACCCTGAAGGAATTCTTCGACGAAGCCGCATTCCTCTCCCCGCACGGCCTCCGCTCCGTTTCGAAGCGCTACGAGGGGTGCCCCTACACGATCGATGGCCTCTCCGGGGCTTGGATCGACTACGAGCCCGCCGAGTCGACCACGTCCATGTTCGGCGGCAACTCGAACTGGCGCGGACCGGTCTGGCTGCCGCTCAACTGCCTTGCTATCCGCCAGTTCGTCATCTACCACGACTTCTTCGGCGACGACTTCAAGCTCGAATACCCAACCGGGTCGGGCCATGAGCTCACCTTCGGTCAGATCGCCCAGGACATCTCCGACCGGACCATCTCGATCTGGCTTCCGGATCCTGATGGTCGCCGGCCCCTCTACGGAGGGACGGAGCTCTTCCAGACGGATCCGGGGTGGAAGGACAACCTCGTGTTCAACGAGTACTTCCACGGCGACAACGGAGCCGGGCTGGGCGCAACCCATCAGACAGGCTGGACTGCACTCGTCGCAGACTTGATCCTCGATCCGCCGAGCACGGCCCTTTCCTTCGCGCGCAGCCGGATCGAGCCGCAGCGTTCGCGCTGACCCGAGCACACCCGCAGCGCGGGTGCTTCTAGCGGCGACGGCTGCTGAGCGCTCGAATGACGAACCAGCCTCCCAGGCCCACCAACCCAAGTAGCAGAATCACCAGGATGACGTTCACGAGCACCCGCCGCTCCTCTGTTCGAGTTGGCTTCCTGGAACAGACCTAGCCTAGTGGCCCGCGCCCAGTCGTGTGGACCTCCCTAGGATCGCGCTCGTGGATCGGCTGCGACCTCTCTGGGACTTCGGCGATCTCGACGTCAGTGAGCGCCGGTTCACGGAGCAGCTCCACCGGGAGGTCGACGACGCGGGTCGGGCGGAGGTGCTGACGCAGTTGGCGCGCGTCGAGGGGCTGCGCGGCGCGTTCGATCGTTGCGGCGACCTGCTCGACGAGGCGGCACGAGTCGGCGCCGGGCAAGCGATCGTCGACGTCCGCGTCACGCTCGAGCGCGGCCGGATGCTGCGCTCGAGCGGCGACCCGACCGCCGCCTACCCGCTCTTCGTGACCGCGTTCGAGCGTGCTGCCGCTGCCGGCGAGCACTACCTCGCGGGCGACGCGGCGCACATGGCAGCCCTCGCGGCGCCGAACGACGAGGGCTTTCGCGCCTGGACGACGCGCGGAATCGAGCTCGGCGAGCGGGAGCCTGCGGCGGCCTATTGGCGCGGGCCGCTCCTGAACAACCTCGGCTGGCTGCTCCACGAACGGGGCGCGCACGACGAGGCGCTCTCGGTGTTCGAGCGCGCCCTCGCGGTTCGGGAAGAGGACCGATCCGACGAGTACGCCGTCGAGCTCGCCCGCTACGCGGTCGCCGTGGCCCTCCGCGCGCTCGGACGTCCGGCAGAGGCCGCGGACCAGGCCGAGCGCATGGTCGCATGGTCGCTTCGCTCGGGCCGCCCGGATCCGTACTTCCATGAGGAGCTGGCCGAGGACTACGCCGCTCTCGGGCGGACGCAGGATGCCGCGGAACACGCCCGGCAGGCGCTCGAGCTCTTCGGCTCGGATGTGACGCCGAACCAACGCACCCGGCTCGAGGAGCTGAGCGGAGGCGGCCGCCCCCTCTCCGACGCTCGTGGCAACTAGGATCGCCTCATGTCCGCGTCTCACGCCTCTCTGACCGACATCCCAGTCGCCGACGTCGCTCACACCGATGCGAAGTGGACCCCGGTCCGCAATCACTTCGGGATCACCGCGTTCGGTGTCAACGCCTACACCGCTCGGAATACCGGCGATCGCCTCATCGGCGAGCACGACCACGCGGATCCCGCCGACGAGCAGCACCAGGAGTTGTACTTCGTCCACACAGGACACGCGCGTTTTCAGGTGGACGGTCAGGACGTCGACGCACCGGCAGGCACCTTTGTCAGCGCCCTCGACGTGAAGACGATCCGCTCTGCCGTTGCGCTGTCGGACAACACCGTCGTGCTCGTGATCGGCGCCGAGCCTGGCGCTCCGTTCGAGGTCACACCTGCCGAGCGTGCCGAGTTGGCTGCGGCAGGCTTGCCGGCGACTCCGGCCTGAGCTCAGACGATCTGCGCCCCGGTCGGAGGCCGCCTATGCTCCGAATCGTGGTGAGGGAGGGCAGCAGCGAGGACTTCGGGTCCGCCACCGAGCTGCTGAACCGCGTCTGGCCGCACCGCGTCGGATCTGAGCGAGGTCTCCGGCACGCGGCCGACGCGGCGCCGCCGAACGCGCACCGCCGCTACTGGGCCGCTGAAGACGACGGCAAGCTCGTCGGCTGGGCGACGGCGGCGATCGAGTACCAGAGCGCCGAGCGCCCGGGATTCCTGCAGGCCAGTGTCGCGCCGGAGTCCCGCAAAGCCGGCTTGGGCACTGCCCTCGTCGAGCGCTGCGAAGCGCACCTGGCGGGCCTCGGCGTCGCGACGGTGCTCTCGTTCACCACTCCCGAGGAGGCGTCCCAGAGGCTCGCCACCGCACACGGTTTCCGTCACACCAACACGACTCGGATCTCCGGTGTCGACCCGCGCACGATCGAGCCGCTGAGCGCACCGGCCGGCGTCGATCTGTGCTCACTCGCCGAGCTCGACCCACGTCAGGTGTACGAGCTCGACGCTGAGGCGATGCTTGATGTCCCCGGTGAGGTTGCGATGGACGACGTGTCGTTCGAGCAATGGCTCGAGGACTATTGGCGTCATCCGGACACGGACCTCGACGCCAGCGTTGCGGCCGTCATCGACGACAGGCCGGTCGCCTTCTCGCACCTCCGCATCGCCCCAGGCGGCCGGGCGGTCACCGACATGACCGGGACGCTGCGTGACTATCGCGGCCGCGGCCTCGCCCTGCTGGCCAAGCGCGCTACCCTCGTGAACGCCGCCAAACGTGGAGTCGAGCTCGTCTCCACAGAGAACGACGAGACGAACGGACCGATGCTCAGGGTCAACGAGAAGCTCGGCTATCGGCCCATCGGCAGCACGCTCATGTGGTCGCGCCCCTGAGTTCCGTTCCTACCTCAGTCGAGGCGCATGATCGTTTCCTCGATTCTGGGCGATTCTATGGGGGTCGTGTTCGTGGCTGACGATCTCCTAGAGATCCTCCGGCGCGGCGCGGCCGTTGCGCCAGGCCCACTCCGTCAGCTCGAGGAAGCGGTTGGCGCCGTCGTGGATCGTCATGTCGAGCCCGCAGAACCCGACGACCGTCTCGGCAAGCGCTTCCGCGCTCGAGCGCGTCGGCTCGGCGAGGACGCGATCCATGAGCTCTCCTAAGCCGGCCGGCTTCTCCGGCGCCTGCTCCAGCTCGCGCAGGAACCACTTGTGGAACGGGTAGAGCATCCGGTTGTGGGCGAGGATCGCGCGCCCGGCGAAGAGGGTGACCCGTGAGCTCGCGTACGTGGCGAGGTAGCGATCCGAGCGTTTGTCCGCCTCCCCCATGAACCAGACGTGGATGAGGAGGTAGGCGAGGAAGGTGCGCAGGCGCTCGTCGCGGCCCTCGTCCGGATATGCGGCCGCACCGGCGACGAGCTCCGGCAGCTCCGGGTCGTGGCTGAAGACGACCATGGCGTGCTTGAATGCCCAGCGCGCCGGCTCGCTGCCCCTCTCCGCGACCTCGGCGACGAAGCCCTTGGTGACGAGCTTCGTGTCGAGGTAGCCGCCTTCGTAGTCGGCGAGGTCGGGGTCGTAGAGCATGAGCTCCGTCTTCCGGGCGAACGCATCGTCGTGGAGGACCGTCATCACGTCGACGTCCGAATCGGGACGCGCGTAGCCGTGCACGACCGAGCCGCCGACGAGCAGCGCGACGACCTCCGGGTCGGCTGCGAGGCGCGCGCGAGCACGCTCGACGAGACGCACGTGCTGCGGCTCGAGCTTGCGCCCACCGAGCCAGTCCTCCGCGTTGGCGGCGGTGCTCATATGCGCTCCTCTCGCGACGTGTGCACGGGATAGCGCAGATGGGTGACACCGACACCCGTGACGACTGTCGGATTCCCGAGGACGACCGGTGTGTTCGCGAAGTCGAAGACTTCGGCGACCCCGTCGTTCGCGGCGACGTACCCGTCGAGAGACATCGACATGAACGCGACCACTTTGGTCATGGTGCAGCTCCTTTCGCGACTGTCGTCGTGTGGCAGCCCCTCGGCCGGATCTACCCGGAGCCGATGAGTTTTCGGTGACCTGGCAGTCTCTACCGCGTACGGATCCGCAAACGCCAGAACGTTCTCGCCTGCAGTAATCGACTCCGGAGGCAGCATGAAGCTTCTTCTCACTTCCGCCGGCATCAAGAACACGAGCATCAACGACGCGATGCTCGAGCTGCTGGGGAAGCCGATTGGCGACTGCGACGCGCTCTGTATTCCCACCGCGTCGTACGGGCACGCCCCGCGCGGGATTCGCGGGGCGTACCGGTTCATCACCGGACAAGGCACGACCCCGATGTGCGAACTGGGGTGGAGGTCCCTGGGAGTGCTCGAGCTCACGGCATTGCCCACGCTCGAACGCGAGCTTTGGGTCCCCCTGGTCGAGGAGATCGACGTCCTGCTCGTGAACGGCGGGGATTCCCTGTACCTGGCCCACCACATGCGGGAGTCGGGATTGGCCGACCTCTTGCCCTCGCTGAGCGCGGTCTGGGTCGGCTTGAGCGCCGGAAGCATGGTGATGACCCCGCGGATCGGCGAGGACTTCAAGGTCTGGAACCCGCCCGACGGTGGGGACAGAGCCCTGGGAATCGTCGACTTCTCGATCTTCCCGCACGTGGATCATCCGGATCTGCCCGAGAACACCATGGCAGCCGCAGAACAGTGGGCCGCCGGCCTGTCGAATCCGGCATACGCGGTCGACGACGACACCGCCATCAAAGTGGTCGACGGCAACGTCGACGTCATCTCCGAGGGGCACTGGAAGCTGTTTACCTCCAACCCGTAAGCAAGCGAATCGACGCAGGAGACACACCCACTCGCAGGTGTCTGACACAACAGGTGTCAGACACCTGTTGGCTCGGCGCTGCCGCAGCCTACGCGAGTTACCCGCGGATCAAGACCAGGGGTACTCATCGTGCTGAGGCAGATCATCAAGGATCTCGTACCACGGAGCCTTCGACCCGACAAACATGTGCGCCGTCGGCTTGAGCGCAGGCTCGTCGATCAGTGACCCGTACGGCACACGGATCCTGCCCTCGTAGCCCGTCCAATACAACAGCGAGAAGCAGCTCCCACAGCGCCTCTCGTGGTGGCCGTCGGCGCCGCCGATCACTGTCAACGAGTCCGCACCCTTGGTCACCCTTAGCTTCTCCGGCTCGATCTCGCCCCACGGCAAGAAGGCCGAGCCCGTCGTTGCCCGGCAATTCGAGCAGTGGCAGTTGAACGCGACGACGAACTCGTCGGACACCGCGAACCTGACGGCATTGCAGCCGCAGCGCCCTCTCAGCACGGCGTCACTCTAGTGCGCCCTCGACTGGGCCAGCGATGCGGAATGACCCCTGACGGCTACTGCGAACGGCTCTTGCCCCAGGGCAGGCGTGACCAATACGGCGGCCGCTCCCGCCGGAACCTCTCGGCCGTTGCATAGACCTGCTCCGGATCGGATGTCTCCTTCTCCACACTGCCGCCGTAGGGCGCTGCAATAGGATGAGGAACGCCTCCTGATTCGCCTCGGCGTGGTAGACGCCGCTCTGGCCGGGCTCGAGGACGGTCACATTGATCCCGAGCTGCGCGAACTCGATCGGAGGCTGGCCATACTCGTTGGCGAACCAACACGCAGCACCCCTCGTCTCCGACGAGAACCACTCGGCATCGCCCACGTTGACGACGAACCAACCCTCCGTCACGGGGGCGAGCCCGGAGCCAGCGTCCTCAAGCGTCGCTTCGTTCACGAACCGGATTCTCGCAGTCCAATAAGACGCGCGTCTCTCATATGGGCGAGTGCTCGGTCCGTCCTTGCCGAGTCGGATTGGAACGCGCATCGGGCCCTTCTAGGCCAGGAGCATCCCGGGTGGAGCTTCGCGGAAGGGTTTCACAGCCAGTAGCGGTCGAAGCACGACCTGCGTCGCCCGCGCGAGTGTGCCGCAATGGCCCCCGAGGAAACAGGCACGAAGGATCGGTACCTGGTACCGGAGGTACCAGGTACCTGTCTTGGGCAGCTCGCCAGGCGCCGGCTTGCGCCAGCGCCCTCACGCCTGGGCAATCGGGCGCGGGGTGTCAGTCCGCCGTCTTGCCGCGGAGCAGATAGGCCGAGCGGAGAATGTCCGGCTCGTCCTTTAGGCGTTGCGCGGTGCCCTCGTAGTGGATCCGGCCGCCCTCGATCACGTACGCCTTCTCAGCCAGCCCGAGGGCGACGTTCGCGAACTGCTCGATCAGCAGGACGCCGACACCCGACTCGGCCACGGCGGCGAGCGTCGGCACGAGGCGCTTGACGATCACGGGTGCCAGGCCGAGTGAGAGCTCGTCGACGAGGATGACCTTCGGCTGCGAGACGAGCGCCTGGGCGAGCACGAGCATCTGCTGCTCCCCACCAGACAGCAGGCGCGCCTGGATGTCCCAGCGCTTCTGCAGCTCCGGGAAGAGCTCGAGCGCATACTCGATCCCCTTCGCGGCGTCGGCCCGGCTGAGTGCGTAGGTCGCGACCCGTAGGTTGTCGTGCACGGTCAGGTCGGTCAGCAGCCGGCGGCCCTCGGGAACGATCGCTACGCCGGCGGCTCGGATCCGTTCCGGGCGCATGCCGGTCAGATCGCGCTCACCGAGCAGGACGCGGCCGCCGCTCGGCCGCAGCACTCCGCCGATCGCGAGCACGAGGGTCGACTTCCCGGCGCCGTTCGCGCCCAGCAACGCGGTCACCTGGCCGGGTGGGATCTCCATCGAGACCTCGCGCACGACCGGATGGCCGCCGCGGGCGATCGAGAGCGCTTCGAGTCGCAGGCTCTCGGTCACAGGTCCTCGTCGGTGCCGAGGTAGGCGCGCATCACGTGCTCGTCGCGAAGCACGTCGGCGGTGGGCCCCGACGCGATCAACTTGCCGAAGTCGAGCACGGCGGTCGTCTCGCAGCACTCGGAGACGAGTGCCATGTCGTGGTCGACGAGGATCACGAGCGCGCCGAACCGTTCGGGGATCTGCTTGATCACGACCGAGAGATGTTCGGTCTCTTCGTCGGGGAGCCCGGCTGCCGGCTCGTCGAGCAGCACGATGCGCGGGCGGCCGACGACGGCCCGGGCGACCTCGACGAGCCGCCGCTCGCGCGCACCCAGCCTTCCGACCTTCGAGCTCGGGCTCGCGCTCAGTCCGACGAATTCGATCGCGCTGAGCACGTCGTCTCGGCGTGCCGACCGCTTCGCACCGGAGTGCTCGTGGATCATCGCCACGTTGTCGAAGATCGAGAGCTGCTCGACGGCCATCTCGGTCTGGAACGTCCGGCGCAGTCCCCACCGCGCCCGGCGGTAGTCGGCCATCTTCAGGATGTTCTCGCCGAAGGCGGTGATGCTGCCCGCGGCCGGTCGCACGAACCCGCTCAGCACGTTGAAGAAGGTTGTCTTGCCGGCGCCGTTGGGGCCGATCAGCCCGCAGGTTCCGCCCGGGAATACAACCGAGACGTTGTCGATCGGCGTCACGCCTGCGAAGCGGACGGTCAGCCCGGAGACCTCGATCACTTCGCCTGCCCCCGTCCGCCCGTCAGTTTGCGGACACCGCGGTAGATGAGCCGCGCGAGGTTGGCCACGTCCTTCGGGAACTGGTCGACGAGACCGCCCGGCGCCGTCAACAGCACCTGCAGCAAGCCGGCGCCGAAGATGATCAGCAGGAAGTTCGGATTCAGGCCCCACTGCGCCTGGAAGAGGAACGGGAGCAGCTGGTTGAAGATCCCGGCGATGATCGCGCCCCAGATGCTGAAGATGCCGCCGATCAGCGCGGTCGCGGCGAGCGTCAGCGAGTCCTGCGTCTGGAAGGTGATCGCCCGCGGCACCCCGACCTGGGCGGCCAGCAGGCAGCCCGCGACGCCGGTGACGAACGACGCCAGCGCGAACGCCCACAACTTGTACAGGGTGATGTTGACGCCCGCGGCCAGCGCTGCCGGCTCGCTCTCGCGGATCGTCGCCCAGGCTCGGCCGGGCTTCGCAGCGACGTGGATGACCGCGATCAGGAAGAGGATCGCGCACACGATGACCGTGTATCGGTAGTAGGCGACGTCACCGACCGCCCACGATGGGCGGCGCACGGGCGGTGTGCTGGTCGTCAGCGCGCCCGTGCTCGAGCGGCCGGTGAAACCGCCGCCCCCGCTGGGGAAGTCCGTCACGGACAGGACGATCGTGGTGGCTCCTGCGAACATCAGCGTGATCAGTGCGAGATAGAGGCCCGACAGGCGGAGCGCCGGTAGACCGACGAGGACGCCGATCGCACACGTGATGCCACCCGCGAGCAACAGCAGCAGTGGGAACGGAAGCGAGGTCGCGTACGCGAGCCGGGTGCCGATCCAGCAACCGATCGTGAGCAGCGCCACCTGCCCGAGGGAGATCAGGCCGACGCGCCCGTAGAGGATGCCGAAGCCGAGCGCGACGACCGAGTAGATGGCGACGCTCGTGAACGTGGTGATCCAGTCGGCGCCTGCGGTGTGGGGCAGCACGAAGAGGGCAACGCGAGCAGGGTGACGGCGATCGCCGTCCGCACGGCGACGCCGCGCTGGAGATGCGCGCTCGCGAGGCTCAATTCGCGGTCCGGGACATGGTCACCACGCGGCGGCGCGAGAGGTACAGAAGCGCGACGATCGCCAGCACGAACGGCGCGGCCGACCTGTACGCGGACACTCTCGTGTACGGGCTCAGGACCGACTGGGCGAGCCCGACCGCCATGCCGCCGAGGAACGTGACCCAGAGCGACCTGAGCCGGCCGATCAGAGCGGCGGCGAGCGACGAGATGACGAGGAAGGTCAAGGCGGAGTAGTCGAGTGACGTGATCAGGTCGGGCAGGATCAGCCCCGCAGCTCCGCAGGCGAGGCCCGAGCCGAACCATGCGGCCGCCTCGACCCTCCGCACGGGAACGCCGAGCATCGCGCTCGCCTCACGGTCGTTCGCGAGCGCCCGCATCGCCGTGCCGAGGTTCGTCACCCGCAGGAAGATGCTGACGCCGATCGTGATCACGAGCGCCAGGACGATCGAGATGATCTGCGTGAGGCTGACGGTTGTCTTGAGGATCACGTAGTGCGTGTTCGATGTGCCCAGCGGCAGGAACCGCGCAAAGGCACCGCCCGCCGGCGCCCGCCAGGCCATCAGGCCGAGCAGGATCAACGCGAGCCCGAGCGTCCCCATCATCTTGACGAGCGCGTCACGCCGTGCGAAGGCGGGGCCGAAAACCATCCCGTAGGCAAGGTTCACGACCCCGCCGAACACGACACAGACCGTGTAGGCGAGCCAGTGCGGCCAGCCGGTGTGGTTGACGATGTAGTAGGCGATCAGGGCGCCGGCGGCTCCGATGGCTCCGAACGCGACGTTCAGCACGCCGGTCGCGCGATACAGCACGACGAGCCCGACGCCGGACAGCGCGTACACGCCGCCGAACGCCAGCCCGATGACGATGAACGGCTTGAGGAACTGCCATTCGACGCCGAACACGCTGAACGCGAGCACGTTGGTCATGCGGAGTCTCCGGACACCCTGATCTTCACCATCCGTCTATTGGCCGTTCAGGTGGTACTTCTTCTCCCAGATGCGGGTCTGGGCGATCGCCTTGTCGACCGGCAGGAAGTTCGTGCAGCCCGACCTGACGACGACGTTCTTGTTCTTGTAGTCGACGATGATGTTCGTGTTGTTGGGGATGTGGTAGGCCAGGTTCCCGACGTAGAACGGCTTGCAGAGGATGTCGGTCTTCTGGTTCTTCAGACCCACAACTGCCGCGTTGTACGACTTCGCGGTGATTGCGCCCTTGATGCTCATCAGTGCGTTGACGGCGAACTTCCCGTCGAGGTAGCCCATCTGCGCGAACGCCTGGGGGGCGATCTTCGGGGCGTACTTGGTCAGCACCTGGAACATCAGAGCCGAGTCGGGGCCGACCGACGGGTCGACGTTGCTGAACTCGTTGTCGATCCAGAGGTGACCGTCGAAGCTCGGCGAGAACTGGCTCGACATGAGCGTGTTCGCGATCGGGGTCGACGAGCCCCACAGCACCTTGTTGACGATCCCCTGTGCCTCGGCGGCCTTCATGAAGGCCGGCGCGGTGTCCGGGGTGAAGTCGATCAGGATGCCGCCGCCGTCACCGGCGAACTGGTACATCTGGAGCAGCTGCGAGGTTGCGTCGGTGACCGGCAGGTGGGTCGGGAAGATCTTGACCGGGATGCCGGCCGCCTTGGCGACCAGAGCAGGCCCGCCGTCCGCGTACGCCGAAATGGTGTCCGGCGAGGCGATCGCGAGCTTCTTGGCGCCGGCCTTGATCAGTGCCTGCGCAGCGCCGACGTTGCTGTAGCGCGGGCCCGAGTTGACCTCGGCGAACGACGGGGTGCTGTAGCACTCAGCCTGCACGCCTGCGCCGAGGA
Organism: uncultured Thermoleophilia bacterium; assembly: GCA_963823265.1. GTDB lineage: Bacteria > Actinomycetota > Thermoleophilia > Gaiellales > Gaiellaceae > PALSA-600. The sequence continues at coordinate 230,504 of CAWGLA010000004.1, read as the reverse complement.
CGACGAAGCCTTTGCTCTTGTAGTACTTCCAGTTGGTGCCGCACTCGGCGAAGCTCGTGTTGCCGACGACACCGACGACCTTGTCGCTCTGGATGAGCTTGCGCGCGAGCGCTGCTTCCTGAGCCGGGTTGAGTTGCTCGTTGTAGAGCGTGTAGCTGATCCGGTGGCCGTGGATGCCGCCGTTGTCGTTGACGCAGGCGAAGTACGCAGCGGCGACTTTGCCGATCGTCGTGAAGTCGACGCCCGGGATCAGCATGTCGATCCCGCCGAGCTTGATCGTCGAGCCCGTAGCCTTCTTGCCCGTTCCGGCGCCGCAGACCGCCTTCTTCGCCGACGCGGTGCCCGACCCGACCGGGCCGGCGCTGTTCGCGAGCGACACGGCCACGGTCAGTGCCACGACGGCCACGATCATGGACGCGACACCGACTTTCAATCTCATCGATCTCATCAGGTCTCCTCTAGTCGCTATTCGTATGACCGAACCAGGAAACGTTGGCGCCGCGAGATTCGCAGCGCCTCCGATCAGGGTCTCGTCAAGTGCGTCCTCCTTGCGTCGGCGACCTCCTGGAGGGGCCCGCAGGTGCGCGCAGCGACCAGCATCGACTCGCCGGGCGACGGTGCGGTGCGACTCTCCGACCGTAATTCGGTCCGAGGCGGGGAGTCAAGCGACGGAGAAGCCGCGTCCATCGTCGAACGGCCGCCGGCCGAATGGCTGACTGGGGCCGCGCACGCTTGCTCCGGCGCCCGTTCGACGTCTGCCCTCCACACGCGCCCGATACTAGAACACTGTCTTGCCGAATGGAACAGCGTCCCAGCCAGTGGGACAGACGACGAACTGGTGGCTAGTTGAGGAGGGCGCGGCCGACGACCGCTGCTTCGGCCCCTGCGCGGGCCAGTGAGCGGACGTCGGCCGGCGAGCGAACGCCGCCCGCCGCCAGCACCCGTGCTCCGGCCGCGACCGCTGCCGCCACGAGCTCGAGGTCCGGGCCTGCGAGCGTCCCGTCACGGTCGATCGCCGTCACGAGGACGCGTCGCCCCGAGACCTGTGCCAGCGCGTCGGCGAAGGAGATTCCCGCCGACTCGGTCCAGCCGGCCGTTCGTACCTGGCCGTCGCGCACGTCGAGCGCGAGCACGAGCGCTTCGCCGAGCTCGAGCCACGGCGCCGGGTCCGGCCATGCAGCCGTGCCGACGATCACGCGGTCGGCACCCGCCTCGAGCAGCGCGCGCGCGTCGTCCAGGCTGCGGATTCCCCCCGACGCCTGAACGGGCAGCCCGGCCTGGGCCACGGCGCGGACGAGCTCCGGGCGAACGCGCCCCGACCGGGCGCCGTCGAGGTCGACGAGGTGGATCCGTCCCGCGCCCGCGGCGGCCCAGCGGTGGGCGAGCGCAAGTGGCGCCTCGGCCCGCTCCACGACCGCGTCGTAGTCCCCCTGGTGCAGGCGCACGGCCTCCTCGCCGAGAACGTCCACTGCGGGAATCACCTCGATCGGCCCTTCGAACCAAGTTTTGTCCATGGCATGATGTTAGCGTGCTAACATGAGAACCGATGACGGAGCAGAGCCGACACCCATGGCGGACCAGGGAGATGCGAGATCTCTTCGACGCGATCCTCGCGTTGGAGTCGAGACCGGAGACGGAAGCGTTCTTCCGGGATCTCTGCACGCTCTCGGAGCTCGAGGCGATGGCCCATCGTTGGCAGGTGGCGCGCTTGCTGGAGCAGGGTCTGCCGTACCTGGAGATCGCCGAGCGGACGGGCGCCTCGACGACGACGGTGACGCGGGTGGCGCACTGGCTGCGGCACGGCGAGGGCGGTTATCGCACAGCGCTCGACCGCTTGGCCTCCTGAGGGTCGCCGTCCCGGCGAAGGGCCGGCTGCGCGAACCGTCGTTCCACCTGCTCGAGGATGCAGGGCTCGGCCCCGAGCAGCCCGGCGACCGTGCGCTCGCATTTCCGTGCCGCAACGCGCCGGTCGAGGTTCTGCTCGTACGCGCCGCCGACGTGCCGGAGTACGTGCAGGACGGCGTCGTCGATTGCGGCATCACCGGCATCGACCTGGTTCGTGAGCGCGGCGCAGCGGTGCACGAGCTGCTGCCGCTCGGCTTCGGCTCGTGCCGCCTCGAGGCCGCGGTTCCGGAGGAGTCGGACGCGCGGTCGCTCGGCGAGCTCGCAGGGATGTCGGTCGCGACCGTGTATCCGCGTTTGACGCAGGAGCTGCTGCCGGTCGACGTGACGCTGGTCGACGTGACCGGCTCGGTCGAGATCGCTCCGCGCCTCGGGCTGGCCGACGCGATCGTCGACCTGGTCTCGTCGGGAAACACGCTGCGCACCAACGGCCTGCGCTCGCTCGGCGTGCTGCTCGAGTCGGAAGCGGTGCTCGTCGCGCGCGACGAGGAAGTCGCAGCACCGTTCGCGGCGATGCTGCGAGCCGTCGTCGAGGCGCGCCGCCACCGCTACGTGATGCTGAACGCCGCCGAGTCGGCGCTGCCCGCGATCTGCGAGCTGGTCGCTCCCAGGACGCCGAGCGTGCTCCCACTCGCTGAGCCCGGCATGGTCGCCGTGCACGCGCTCGTTCCCTCCGCGGAGATCTGGCGTTTGCTCCCCCAGCTCGAGGCCGCCGGCGCAACGTCGATCCTGATCGTGCCCGTCGAGCGGATGACATGAGCCGTACGCTCGACGGAGGCTCACAAGGAGCGGAGGTGGCGGCTTGGCCGGCGCCGGAGCGGGATTTATGACGATCGTGGCTGAGATCAAGGAGCGTGGCTTTGCGGCGGTTCGCGAGTGGGCGGTCGAGTTGGACGGCGTGGAACCGGCTCGCGCGGAAGCGACCGGGGACGTGCCGCGCGAAGCACTGCTCGTCCTCGCCGACCGTGTGCGCCGCTGGCACGAGGCGCAACGCCCCGCGGATATCGCGCTTGAGATCGAGCCGGGCGTGCAACTCGAACGCCGTTGGGTGCCGCTCGACACGGTGGGCGTCTACGTGCCGCGCAACCTCATCTCGACGCTCGTCATGTGCGCCGTGCCCGCGCAGGCCGCCGGAGTGCGGCGGATCGTCGTCTGCACACCGCCGCAGGGCGCCGGCCTCGTGGCCGCAGCTGCGGAGGTGCTCGGTCTCGACGAGGTGTGGGCACTCGGCGGTCCGCAGGCGATCGGTTGGCTCGCCTACGTGGAACGGGTGGACAAGATCGTCGGCCCCGGGAACCAGTACGTCAACGACGCGAAGCTCGAGGTGTCCCGCGACGTTTCGATCGATCTGCCGGGCGGCCCGTCCGAGGTGGTCGTGCTCGGAGACGGTGATCCGCGGCTGATCGAGCTCGAGCTCGCGGCGCAGCGCGAGCACGGCCATGACGCGGTCTGCCGGAGTGTGGCCACGCTCGACGAGGCGGAAGCGATCGCGCCCGAGCACCTCGTGCTGCTCGGTGCCGCCGAGGCTGAAGCGGGGCTCGTGCGGAATGCAGGCTCGGTCTTCGTCGGTCCCTGGTCGACGGTCGCCGCAGGTGACTACGCGACGGGCGGCAACCACGTCCTCCCGACCAACGGCTGGGCACGCTCGGTCGGCGGCCTCGGCCTCGAGACATTTCTCAAGCCGGTGACGACTCAGCGGCTGACCGAGGCCGGGCTGGCACGGCTGCGGCCGACGATCGAGGCGCTCGCCGCGGCCGAGGGCATGCCGGCACACGCGGAGGCGGCGCGCCGATGAGGGCGATCGCGCCGGAGTTCCGGCCCTACGCCTGGGCGCTCCCGACCGATGAGGTTGCGCGGCTCGCCGGCATCGATCCCTCCCAGGTGCTGCGGTTCGACCAGAACACACCGCCGTTGCCGCTCGTCTCCACGAGGCCGGGGACGGTCGCCGGTGCGCTCGCGCGCGTCAGCGGCTACCCGGCCGGTGGCTACCGCGGGCTGCGCCGGGCGATTGCCGACTACGCCGGCGTGGAGCCCGAGAACGTCGTCGTGGGCGCGGGGGCGGACGACCTGATCCTGCTCTGTGCGCGGGCGTACGCAGGCTCCGGTGACACGATCGCCGTCCCCGGGTCGCCGACCTACCCGCTCTTTCGGATCGCGGCGCAGCTCGCCGGCGCGGCGATCGGCGACGTCGATCCCGTGCTCACGTTCGCGTGCCGCCCGAACAACCCGACCGGCGAGCTCGGCCCACTCCCGGAGGCGCGTCCGCTCGTCGTGGACGAGGCGTACTTCGAGTACAGCGGGGTGACCGCACTCGACCTGCTCGACGACGGCGTCGTCGTCCTGCGCACGTTCTCCAAGCTGTTCGGGCTCGCCGGTGCCCGCGTCGGCTACGCAATCGCCGGCCGCGAGACGGCGGACGAGCTGAACGCACGCCAGGCGCCGGCCCCGGTCTCGACGCTGTCGGCGGAGCTCGCCGTGGCGGCACTGGCCGAGCGCCCCGATCCGGGGCCGGTGATCGAGGAGCGGGAGCGGCTCGCTGCGAGTCTGCGCGCGCTCGGTCTCGCTCCTCTGCCGTCGCAAGCGAACTTTCTCTACATCCCGGTCGAGGACGGCCCGGCGCTCGACGAGCTCCTGCTGCGACAGGGCATGGTCGTGCGCGCCTATCCGGAGGCGATCCGGGTCTCGGTGCTCGATGCACCGGATGACGACCTGCTGGTCGAGGCGCTCGCGCGTGCGCTCGACCGTCCGCCGCCGGTCGCTCCGGGCGGAGGCCGGCGCGCCCGGACGCTGCGCGCCACCGCCGAGACCCGGCTCGCGACCCGGATCGCGCTCGACGGCGCAAGCAGGGTGCGGGTCTCGACCGGCGCCGGGCTCTACGATCACTTCCTCGAGCAGCTCGCGTTCCACGCCGGGTTCGACCTGGTGCTCGAAGGCGCCGGCGACCTCGAGACCGGCGACCACCACACCGCCGAGGACGCGGCGCTCGCGCTCGGTGGCGCACTCGACGCCGCGCTCGGCGACCGGCGCGGGATCGCGCGCTACGGCGACGCGGTCGTCCCGATGGACGACGCGCTCGCGCGGGCTGCGGTCGACCTCGGCGGGCGTCCGAACGCGGAGTTGAGGCTCGAGCTCGATCCCGGCATGGCGACCCACATGCTCGCGAGCTTCGCGCAAGCCGCACGCGCGTCGATCAACGTCGAGTCGTCGGGCCGCGATGCGCACCACGTCGCCGAGGCGGCGTTCAAGGCCGTTGGGCGGGCGCTGCGCGCCGCCGTGCGTCCCGAGGGCGCGGGGCTCCCGTCGACGAAGGGCCTCCTGTGAAGGTTGCGATCTGCGAGTACGGGGCCGGCAACGTCCGGTCGGTCGAGCTCGCGTTCAGGCGGCTCGGGGCCGAGCTGATCGATTCGGTCGGCGATGCCGATCTCGCCGTTCTGCCGGGAGTGGGCTCGGCCCGCGCCGCGATGGCCGGGCTCAGGGCGCGTGGGCACGACAGTGCCCTGCGCGCTCGGTTCGCGGCAGACAAGCCGATCCTCGGCATCTGTCTCGGCCTGCAGCTCGCGCTCGACGAAACGGAGGAGGACGGCGGCGTGCCGGGCCTCGGGCTGCTCCGCGGGCGGGCGGTCCGTCTGCGCGAGGGCCGCGTGCCCCGGATGGGCTGGGCCGAGGTCGACGGCCGCGGCACGTTCTACTTCGCCCACTCGTACGCCGCCGACACTCCCTGCGTGACCTCGTGGTCGGAAGGTGTCGTCGCGGAGGCACGCTCGGGCTCCTTCTTCGGCTGCCAGTTCCATCCGGAGAAGAGCGGCGAGCAGGGCGCCCGCTATCTCGAGGAGGCGCTGTCCCTTTCCCTCGCCTGATCCCGTGCCTCGACGTGGCAGGCGGCCGCGTCGTGAAGGGCATCCGTTTCCAGGGGCTGCGCGACATGGGCGATCCGGTCGAGCTGGGCGCCGCGTACTCCGACGCCGGAGCGGACGAGCTCGTTTTCCTCGACGTGAAGGCGACGCTCGAGGAACGCGCGACGCTGGTCGCGCTCGTCACGCAGATCGCCGAGCGGCTGGCCATCCCGTTCACGGTCGGCGGCGGCGTGCGCAGCCCGGATGACGGCGAGGAGCTGCTCGCGGCCGGGGCCGACAAGGTCGCGGTCAACTCCGCGGCGCTCGAGCGGCCCGAGCTCGTGACGGAGCTCGCGTCGCGTCTGGGCTCCCAGGCGGTCGTCGTCGCGATCGACGCCGAGCAGGGACGCGTGCGTTCTCGAGCAGGCACGACCGAGACCGGGCGCGTCGCTGCGGAGTGGGCACGTGAGGTCGAGGCGCGTGGTGCGGGTGAGATCCTGCTGACGTCGATCGATGCCGACGGCACGCGCGCGGGGTACGACCTCGAGCTGACTGCGGCCGTCTCCGAGGCGGTCGACCTGCCCGTGATCGCCTCGGGCGGCGCCGGCAACGCGCAGCACGTCGCCGACGCGCTCGGCGTGGCGCAAGCCGCATTGCTCGCGTCGATCCTGCACGAGGATCCCGAGCGGCTCGCGTCGCTCCGCGACGAGCTGCGTGAGCTGGGGGTGTCGATCCGATGACGTTGCGGCCGGCGATCGTGCAGGACGCGGCGACGGGCCGGGTGCTGATGCTCGCGTGGATGAACGAGGAGGCGGAGCGGCTCACCCGTGAAACGGGCGAGGGGTGGTTCTGGAGCCGCTCACGTGAGGAGCTGTGGCGCAAGGGCGAGACGTCGGGCAACACACTCGCAGTCGAGGAGCTGCGCGACGACTGCGACGGCGATGCGCTGCTCATGCGTGTGAATCCGGCAGGCCCGACGTGTCACACGCGATCGGTGTCGTGCTTCGCACCGGCTCTGTGGCGGACGATCAGCGAGCGTGCCGCCGAGCGGCCCGCAGGCTCGTACACGACCGAGCTGCTCGACGCCGGCGTCGGTGCGGTCGCCCGCAAGGTCGGCGAGGAGGCGGTCGAGCTCACGGTCGCCGCGCTCGACGAGAGCGACGAGCGCGTGGTCGAAGAGGCGGCCGACCTCGTGTATCACCTGTACGTGCTGCTGGCGGCGCGCGGCCTCGACATCGCAGCGGTCGAGGACGAGCTCCGCGCCCGCGCCGCGCGCTGAATCCGATGCTCGCCTTCATCCGAGGAACTCGTCGAACTCAGACGCCGGCAGCCCGCGGACTGAATCTGATTCGGCGGAGCCGAACCAGATTCACGAGTGTCGAACTGCCGCTCTCAGCCGAGGAACTCGCCGGCTAGACGCGTCTGGCGCCCACGTAGCGGGACCCGCCGAAGTCCGAGAGCGCGGTGATCTTGACCACGTCGCCCGTTTGTGGCGCGTGCACCATCTCCCCGTTGCCGATGTAGATCCCGACGTGGCTGAGCCCGTCGAAGAACACGAGGTCGCCCGGCTGCAGTTGGTCGCGGGAGACGGCGGAGCCGTAGCCGTACTGGCCTGCCGCGAAGTGCGGCAGCTGCACGCCGATCTGCGCGTAGACGTACATGACGAGCCCCGAGCAGTCGAAACCTCCGTCGGGCGACGCGCCGCCCCACTGGTACTTGATCCCCAGGTACTGCAAGGCGATCGACGCCGCCTGAGGATGACCGCCGGAGACGGGAGCGGAGGCCGGCGTGGTGGGGGTCGTGGGGGCGGTTGTGGTCACGCCCGTCGTGGTGGGGACGGCGGTCGCCGTCCCAGCGGGAGTTGTCGTCGCAGGCGCCGTCTTCGGTTTCGCTGCTGCTGCGACCTTTGCCCGTTGAACCGCCTCCGCCCTGAGCAGCGCTTCCTGGCGGGCGAGGCGGGCGCGCGCCGCGGCGGCGGCGCGGGCCTGCTGCGCCGCTTCCTGTGCCTTCATCTGCACGATCTCCGACTGGATCGACGAGAGCAGCTGACGCCGCTTGGCGAGCAGCGCGCCGATGCTCGCGCGTTCACCGTCGAGCTGCGCCAGGGTTGCGCGTCGCGTGCGCTCGGTGTTCTGCAACCGCTCCGTCGCCAGGGTCAGCCGATCCCGCGCGCGCACCGCGGCGGCGGCGACGTGCTGCGCGCTCGAGGCGACCTCGCGCGTGTACTGCACCGCGTTGATCACGTCGGAGAGCTTCGAGCTGCCCACGAGCAGTTGGATCAGATCGGGGTTCTCGCCTTCGTAGATCGTGACGAGGAGGCGTGCGGCTCGCCGTTGTGCGATCAGGCTCTGTTTCTGGGCTCGTGAAAGCTGGGCTCGATTCGCGGCCAGCTGCTTCTCGGTGGTCGAGAGCTGGATCTTGGCGCCGTCCCAGGCGTCGACGAGCGCGCCGAACCGGGTGTCCAGCGCGTTCACCTGAGCGAGCACCTGTGCAGCCTGTGCGTCCTTGGCCTGGATCGCTGCAGAAGGCGGGGCGGACGAGCCGGCCGCAGCGTGAGCGAGTCCCACGAGCGACAGCGCGACGAGGGCGGTGATTCGAGTCCGCACCCGCCTGCCTTCGGCGGCGGGCGCCCGGCTCCTGTGCCGAATCAGCATTTCGAGGCGACCGGCCCGCCGGTGAGGGAGACGGTGACGTGCTCGCTGTGCGCCAGCGCGAGCAGGCGCGCGCGGTAGGCGACCATGTCGCTGTGCAGCCAGTCCGCGTGCGTCTGGCAGCGCCAGGGTGCATAACGCTCACGGTGGTACGGGCTCGTCAGGCTCTCGGCGTGACCGATCACGTTCGGCAGCGAGATGTCGTAACGGTGCATCAGCCACAGCGTCAGCTGCAGGGAGGCGCGCAGCTGGCGAGCGTCGCCGAGGATCGACGCGTCGCTCGCGCCGACGTGCTCGATGCCGATCGCCGTCCAGTTGAGGCCGACCGTGTGCCGGCACATCGTCGTGAGCGGAACGAGCTGGTAGATCGTGCCGTCGCGGTCGACGACGAAGTGCGCGCACGTTCCCGGCAGCTGGCCGAGTTCCGGGTCGCGCGTGTCGGACGCAAACGCGTTCCACGCAGACGAGAAGGTCGTGCTCCCGGTGTAGTGCTCGACGATCACGTGCGGGTGCGTGAGCCGCCAGGAGGCGAGGGCGTAGTGGCGCTGCGCGTACTGCGCGGTCTCGGCCCGGCGCGTTTCGCCGAACGGGATCGGTTTCCAGACGATCGCCGGCCTTGGGGGAGCGGCGGCCGCGACGAGCACCACGGCGAAGAGGATCCGCACGGGCCGACGGTAGCGGCGATTCCCGCGTTCTGTTATACGGAACGGCGTCCCAGGTGCAGTCGGAGAGGAGCCAGGCATGACCGAGGTTCACCCGCCGTCGGGCTTCCCGAGCCCGTTCGACGTGCCCACGCCGCCCGGCGCGGAGGGCTGGGAGGAGATGTATCCGTACTACCTGCTCTTCGATCCGGCCCGCCGCGAGGAAGAGGAGAAGCGGTTCTGGTTCTACAACGGCATGCACTTCCCGGAGCCGATGCCGGCGTTCGACATGATCACCGCCGAATCGTGCTACCTCTCGATCGGCCTCTACCAGGGCCGCGTCTTCTCGATCCCGACCGTGCTCGGCATCGAGCACCGCGTCGTCAACGGCTACATCTACATCACGTCCAACGAGGTCACCGACCCGGCCGAGATCGAGAAGCGGCTCGCAGACGTTCCTGCCGCGCATCGGCTTCTACTACGAGAACTGGGACTCGCTCGTCGATCGCTGGCAGGCCGAGGTCGACGCGCGCATCGAAGAGCTCGGCGCGCTCGAGGTTCCGGGCCTGCCCGAGCTCGAGGACGAGCAGGAGGTGATCCATCGACCACTAGCTCGGCTCGAACTACCGCCTGATGCGGGCGTACGACCGTTGCCTCCAGCTCTACAACGAGCTGAACCAGCTGCACTTCGAGCTGCTCCTGCTCGCCTACGGCGCCTATCTGACGTTCTTCCAGTTCTGCCAGCCAGCGTCTTCCCCGACATGGGCATGCAGACGATGACGCAGATGATCGGCGGGCTACGACACGACGATGTTCCGCCCCGACGACGAGCTGAAGTCGCTCGCTCGCGCGGCGCTCGACAGCGGCGTGGACGGGGCGTTCGCCGACGGGCGCTCGCACGAGGAGATCCTCGCGGAGCTGAGGACGAGTCGACGCGGGCCGCGAGTGGATCGCCGACCTCGAGTCGCGCAAGCACCCGTGGTTCTTCATGTCGACCGGCGACGGCTTCTACCACCACCATCGCGCCTGGGTCGACGACCTGCGGCTGCCGTTCGCGGCGATCACCGGCTACATCGCGCAGCTGCGCGAGGGCCGCGCCTCGACCGGCCGCAGCGAGCAGCTGCTCGCCGAGCGCGACCGGATCGCCGCCGAGTACGCCGCGCTGCTCGCGACCGACGAGGAGCGTGCGCAGTTCGAGCGAGATGCTCGGCCTCTGCCGCCACGTGTTCCCGCACGCGGAGGGCGCACAAGTTCTTCATCGAGCACTGGGGCACGTCGCTGTTCTTCAACCAGATGCGCGAGATCGGCGCGGTGTTCGTCGACCAGGGCTTCTTCGACGAGGCCGACGACATCTTCTACCTCAACATCCACGAGGTGCACGAGGCCCTCTCCGACGTCGGCCTCGCCTGGTCGGGCGGCAGCGCCGGGCCGCGGAACCGTCTACTGGCCGCCGCGGGTCGCGCGGCGCAAGGAGATCCTCGCGACGCCTCGGCCGAGTGGACACCGCCAGCCGCGCTCGGCTCGGTTCCCGAGGTGATCAACGACCCGACCGTGCAGCTCCTCTGGGGCGTCACCGCCGACCGGCTGCGCGCCTGGGCGAGCAGGCGGCGGCGACGGGGACGTCAGCGGCTACGCGCGCCTCGCCGGGAGTCGTCGAGGGCGTCGCCCGCGTCGTGCGGACGTCGACGAGATCGGCGACGGTGCAGTCAGGGCGAGGTGCTCGTCTGCTCGGTGACGGCGCCGAGCTGGGGGCCGGTGTTCCCGAAGATCGCGGCCGCCGTCTCCGACATCGGCGGGATGATGTCCCACGCGGCGATCGTCGCCCGCGAATACGGCCTGCCCGCCGTCGTCGGCACCGGCAACGCAACCTCCGCGATCAAGACCGGCGACCGGGTTCGTGTCGACGGCAACACCGGGACCGTGACGATCCTCGACTGATGGCTGAGGCCCGCTACGCCATCCGCTTCGACGAGCTCGGCCTCGACCAGCTCGGTGCTCGTCGGCGGCAAGAGCGCGCACCTCGGAGACCTGCGCCGGGCGGGCTTCCCTGTTCCGCCAGGCTTCGCCGTCACGACAGCCGCGTTCGATCGCGTCGTCCACGACGAGTTCCGTCGACAGGTCGACGATCTGGTGGCCGACCTGCACCCGGACGACGCGGCGCGGCTCGAGCTCGAGGCGGCCCGCCTGCGCGAGTTGATCCACGGCCTCCCGGTGCCGGACGACGTCTTCGCTGCGATCGACCTGCGGCTACGCCGACCTGGGACGAGCGATCGGCCTCGACGAGCCGCCGGTCGCCGTCCGCTCGAGCGCGGTCGCCGAGGATGCTGTCGGACGCGAGCTTCGCCGGTGTCCAGGACACGTACCTCTGGATCGCGCGGCATCGAGCGAGGTGTTCGGCGGCATCCGGTCGCTGCTGGGCGAGCTACTTCAACGCGGAGGCACTCGCCTACCGCGCCCAGCACGCCGGTGCCGCGCCGGGGATGAGCGTCGCGGTCCAGTACATGGTCGACGCACGCGTCGCCGGCGTGATGTTCACTCTCAACCCGGTCAGCGGCGACCCGTCGTCGATCGCGATCGACGCGAGCTACGGCCTCGGCGTCACGGTCGTCGGCGGAGAGGTCACGCCCGACTCGTTCCTCGTCTCGAAGGTGACGCGCGAGGTGCTGCGCAGCGACATCGGCGCGAAGGAGATCGAGTGCGTCGCCGACGCGGCGGCCGGTGCCACCGTGACGCGCGAGGTCGAGCGCCGAGCGCCGCGCGCGGCTTTGCCTCGAGGCCGGCGAGCTCGAGCGGCTCGTCGAGCTCGCGCGCGCAGATCGAGCGTCACTACGGGCGCGCGCAGGACATCGAGTGGGCGATCGACCGCCGGCTCGGCGAGATCTTCCTGCTCCAGAGCCGGGCCGGAGACCGTCTGGAGCCAGAAGCCGCCGCAGCACGGCCGTCGCCGGCCGACCCGCTCGCGGCGATCGCGGCGACCTTCCTGGGCGACGCGGCGACGCAAGAGTGAGCGACGGCGCCCGAGCTGACGCCCGGAGGACGTGAAGGAGATCCTTCGTCTGGTCGACGAGTCGCGCTTCGACGAGCTCGAGCTCGAGACGCCGCGATTCAGCATTCGCTTCAGCCGCGATCGAGCGCCGGCAGCCTGCGCCCGGCCGATGCCGGCCGGCGGCACGGGCCTCTGGTGGAGGTGACGGCACCGATGGTCGGCACGGTCTACCGCGCGCCGTCGCCCCGGGCGAGCCGCCGTTCGTCGAGGTCGGCAGCCGGGTCGAGCCGCGGACACGCAGCTCTGCATCATCGAGGTGATGAAGCTGATGAACGCCGTCGACGCGCGGGGTCACGCGGAGTCGTCGTCGAGGTCTGCGTTCGAGAATGCCGCGCCGGTGCAGTACGGCGACGTGCTCTTCCGCATCGACGCCCATGGCTGACGATCGCTCTCGTCGACACGACCGTGCGGGACGGCCACCAGAGCCTCTGGAGCGCGAACGCTCTCTCGACGTCGATGATCGCCGAGATCGCGCCTGTGCTGGACCGCGTCGGCTTCCACGCGATCGACTTCACGAGCTCGCACGCACATGGCGATGGCGGTGCGCTGGCACCGGGAGGACCCGTGGGAGCGGATCCGCGTCGTGCGCGATCTGATGCCGGAGACGCGCGCTCGGCTTCATCACCCCCGGGATGCGCTTCATGGCGTGGTGGCGGGCGCCGGTCGAGGTGATGCGGCTCGCGCTCGCGCTGCGTGATCCGGAACGGCGTCCGCCGGATCTGGGTCGCCGAGTCGATGAACGACGTCGACGACCGACCTGCAGATCGCGCGAGATCGCGAAAGAGCGAGGGCGCCGAGGAGGTCGTGGTCGGCCTCGTCTACTCGATCAGCCCGTTCCACACCGACGACTACTACGCAGAGCGCGCGCGTGCGATCGCCGCGAGCCCGCACGTCGACGTCCTCAACCTGAAGGACCCCGGCGGGCTGCTGACGCCGGAGCGGGTCCGCACGCTCGTGCCGGCGCTGCGACGCCGCCGCCCCGGACCTGCCGCTCGAGGTGCACTCGCACATGACCGCCACGATGGGCGCCGCCTCGTACCTCGAGGCCGTCCGACCTCGGGGCCTCCTTCCGTCTGCACCGCTGTGCGGCCGCTCGCGAACGGGACGTCGCAGCCTTCGGCGGAGCAGACGCATCGCGAACCTGCGCGATGCGGGCTTCGACGTCGGCCTCGACGACGCAGCGCTGGCCGAGATTTCGCGCTACTTCACGCGCCTCGCGCGCCGGCTCGGTCGCCCGGTCGGCGTCCCGCTCGAGTACGACGTCTCGCGTCTACAAGCACCAGCTGCCGGGCGGGATGACCTCGACGCTCCGCCGCCAGCTCGCGGAGATCGGGCATGGAGGACCGCTGGCACGACATTCTCGACGAGCTCCCGCGCGTGCGCGAGGAGCTGGGCTGGCCGATCATGGTGACGCCGCTTTCCCAGTTCGTCGGCGTCCAGGCGTTTCTCAACGTCACCACCGGAGAGCGCTGGTCGCAGCTCCCGGACGAGGTCGTGCGGTACGTGCTCGGCCAGTACGGCCCGCCTGCCGGCGAGATCGATCCCGACGTGCGAGGCGCGGGTGCTCGGCCTCGCCGCGGGCCGAGAGCTCTCCGGCGACGAGAGCACGGCATCGGCCTCGACGCGGCCCGCGCGCGCTACGGCGACGCGGATCAGCGACGAGCAGCTGCTGCTGCGGATGATGCTGCCGGAGGAGCAGGTCGAGGCGATGCTGCGCGCCGCGCGCCGAGGCGCGGCGCCCTCCGCCGACCGCATCCGCTGCGTCGACCTCGTCGAAGGGCTGGTCGAGCGCGTCCTGCGCCGATGTCGAGATCGAAGCGCCCGGACTGCGGCTGCGGGCCCGCCGGAGACGCGCCGCGTGACGCCTTCGCCGGGAGTCGACGGCGGTCGTCTTCGACGTCGACGGGACCCTCCTGCACGCGCACGACCCGAGCAGCGTCCGTGGCGCCAGCCGATCCCGGGCGCCGTCGAGGCGGTCGCGCGCGTCCGGGCGACCGGCCGGCGCGTCCTCTTCTTCACGAACGGCACCGGCCGGCCGCCCGCCGACGCTACGCCGCCGACCTGCGCGCCGTGGGCTTCGAGCTCGCCGACGACGAGTTCATGAACCCCGCCGTCGTCGCGGCGCGCTGGATCTCGAACGCACGTCATCCCGGCAAGTCCGTGCTCGTGCTCGGAGGCCCGGGCGTCGCCGGCGCCGCTGAAGGACCGCGGCATCGAGGTCGATCGAGTGCCGCGGAGCCGCGCCGCGCCGACGTCGTCCTCGTCGGCTGGGACGACTCGCTCAGCTACGCCGCGCTCCGCGCGGCGTGCGAGTCGGTCTGGGCGGGGCTCCGCTCCTCGCGACCTCGACGGCGAGCGTCTTCTCCGTCAGCGGCGGTCCCGCACCCGGCTGGTCCGGCGCGGTCGTCGCCGGCATCCGCCAGACGACGGGCGCCCGCGCCGTCACGCTCGGCAAGCCGTCCCCGATCGCGCTGCGCGAGATGTGCCGCGTGCTCGGCAGCACGCCGCGCCGCACGCGCGGTCGTCGGCGACGACCTCGCGCTCGAGATCGCCATGGCGCGACGGCTCGGCAGCGCCCACCGCGCTCGTCCTCACCGGGATCTCGACCGAGGCGGACGCTGTCGCCCGTCCACCGACTGCGGTGCTGGCCGACGTCGCCGGATTCCCGGCGCTGCTCGAGGCATAGCGTCGAGCGTTTCGTTCTGATATATGGAACGGTGTCTTGACACCTGGACAGTCGCTTGCAGAATCGGCTGCCGGAGGCGTGCCGATGAGGACTCGTGCTGCGGTCACCGCCGCGCGGGGCGCTCCATTGGCATCGTCGAGGGGAAGAGCGACCATCAATGCCGTCCTGCGGATGGCGTAGGGAAAGGAGACCTCCGTGACGAGCGTCCAGTCCGACGTACGCGAGTACCAGCAGTTCATCGGCGGCGAATGGGATCCGCCGGCGAGGCGGCACGTTCGAAGATCGCGATCCGTTCACCGGTGACGTCGTCGCACTCGTCCCGTCCGGGACGCGGCGCGAGGCGGCGCGCGCGATCGAGGCTGCGAGCGAAGCGTTCCCGGCGTGGTCGCAGACGGTGCCCGCGGAGCGCCAGCGGATCTTCCTCAAGGCCGCCGACGTGCTCGAAGGCCGCCAGGAAGAGATTGTGAGCCTGCTCGCCCGCGAGACCGGCGCAAGCTTCGGCTTCGGCATGTTCCAGATGGGCTTCGTGCCCAGCCTCTTGCGCCAGGCAGCGGCGCTCGCCTACGCGCCTGCGGGCCAGGTCATCCCGTCCGACACCCCGGCGCGCTGGCCATGGGCCTGCGCAAGCCGGTCGGCGTCGTCGGCAGCGATCGCGCCGTGGAATGCAGCGCTGATCCTGTCGGCGCGCTCGATCGCCGCTCCGCTTGCGCTCGGCAACACGGTGGTGCTGAAGCCCTCAGAGTTGTCGCCGGTCGTCGGCGGGCTGATCTGGGGCGAGATCTTCGCCGAGGCGGGCCTGCCGGCCGGCGTCCTGAACATCGTCACGCACGCGCCCGGCGAGGCCGCACCGATCGGCGACGAGCTCGTCGAGAACCCGGCCGTGCGCCGAACTCAACTTCACCGGCTCGACCGAGACGGGCCGTCGCCTTGCAGAGGCGGCGGGCGCCAGCTCAAGCGGATCCTGCTCGAGCTCGGCGGACACAACCCGCTGATCGTCCTGGCAGATGCGGATCTCGACTACGCCGTCAACGCGACGATCTTCGGCGCGTTCCTGCACCAGGGTCAGATCTGCATGTCGTCGCGCCGGATCTTCGTCGAGCAGCCGATCGCCGACGAGTTCATCGCGCGGCTCGCCGAGAAGACGAAGACGCTCAAGGCGGGCGACCCGAACGAGCACGACACGATCATCGGCCCGCTGATCAACGAGTGCGCGCTCTCAGATGGTCAAGGGCCGGGTCGACGAGGCGGTTCCGAAGGGCGCGAAGGTGCTCGCCGGCGGCGAAGCAGTCGGCCCGTGCTACCAGGCGACCGTCCTGACCGACGTTCCGGCAGACTCCGATTTCGCGCAGCTCGAGACGTTCGGCCCGGTGGTCTCGATCGAGACGGTCGACTACGCCCAGGACGCGGTCGCGCGCGCGAACGCGACGAGCTACGGACTGTGCGTCGGGCATCTTCACGCAGCGACACCGACCGCGGGTTCGCGCTGGCGCAGCAGATCGATGTCGGGGATCGCGCATGTCAACGACCAATCGGTCGGCGACGAGCCGCAGATGCCGTTCGGCGGCGTCAAGGACACCGGCTTCGGGCGCTTCGGCGGATCAGCGGTGATCGACGAGTTCACCGAGCTCCGGTGGATCACGGTGCAGGAGCAGCGGGCATCCGTTCCCCTTCTGAGCCCTCGATGGCAGAGATCGTCTCCCTCTCCGACGCGGTTCGCGAGCTCGTCGCCGACGAGCGACGTCGTCGCGCTCGAAGGGTTCACGCACCTCATCCCGCATGCCGCAGGCGCACGAGCTGATCCGGCAGGGGCGGCGTGACCTGACGCTGGTCCGGATGACGCCCGACGTCATCTACGACCAGCTGATCGGGATGGGCGTGCGCACGCAAGCTCGTCTTCTCGTGGGGCGGGAACCCCGGCGTCGGCTCGCTTCACCGGTTCCGCGACGCGGTCGAGTCACGGCTGGCCGGTGCCGCTCGAGCTCGAGGAGCACTCCCACGCGGGCATGGCTGCGCGCCTACGCGGCGGGAGCGGCGAACCTGCCGTTCGGAGTGCTGCGCGGCTACGCAGGGACCGACCTGCCCGAGCACACGCGCGTCGCGTTCATCGAATGCCCCTTCACGGGCGAGCAGCTCGCGGCCGTGAAGGCCCACCGCCCAGACGTCGGTGATCGTCCACGCCCAGCAGGCCGACGCGACGGCAACGTCCAGCTGTGGGGGATCACCGGCGTGCAGAAGGAAGTCGTGCTCGCGGCGCGTCACTCGATCGTCACCGTCGAAGAGATCGTCGACCGGCTCGAGCACCGGCCGGGTTCCGTCGTCCTCCCGTCCTGGGTGATCGACGCTGTCGCCTGCGTGCCGCGCGGCGCGCACCCTTCGTATGCCCACGGCTACTACGAGCGTGACAACGAGTTCTACGTCGCGTGGGACGCCATCAGCCGCGACCGGGACGTCTTCACTGGCCTGGATGCGGCGAGCACGTGCTCGAGGGCGTCCCGGTATGAGCGCGGAGGCAACCGGCGGCGTAGGCTCGACGGAGCCGCCCAGGAGCGCAGGTGCCGGCTTGGCCGGCGCCGGAGCGGGGAACTGGACGTCAGACGAGATGATGGCGGTCGCGGCGGCACGGCGGCTGACGAACGAGACGGTGTGCTTCGTGGGGATCGGCCTGCCGAGTCTCGCTGCGAACCTGGCGCGGCGAACGCATGCGCCCGGTTGCGTGCTCGTGTACGAGAGCGGGACGATCGGCGCCAAGCCCACGAGCTTGCCGCTCTCGATCGGGGACGGTGAGCTCGCCGAGACCGCGGACACGGTCGTGTCGGTTCCGGAGATGTTCGCGTACTGGCTCCAGGGCGGGCGGATCGACGTCGGCTTCCTGGGCGCCGCGCAGATCGACCGGCACGCGAACCTGAACAGCACCGTGATCGGCGACTATGCGACGCCGAAGGTGCGCCTC
Source organism: uncultured Thermoleophilia bacterium (assembly GCA_963823265.1). Taxonomy (GTDB): domain Bacteria; phylum Actinomycetota; class Thermoleophilia; order Gaiellales; family Gaiellaceae; genus PALSA-600. The sequence continues at coordinate 212,795 of CAWGLA010000004.1, read as the reverse complement.
CCGGGCGGCGGCGGCGCCCCCGAGATCGCGACCTCGGTCTCCGAGGTGTTCGTGATGCTGCGCCAGTCCCTGCGCGCGTTCGTCGAGCGGCTCGACTTCAAGACGAGCCGCGGCGATCGCGTTCGCGTGGTCGTCACCGACCTGGGGATCCTCGAGCGGCGCGACGGTGAGCTCGAGCTGGTGCGCGTCCATCCGGGCGTCTCGGTCGATCAGGCCTGCGAGGCGACGGGCTGGGACCTGCGGGTCGCCCCGGACGTCGACGAGACGGAGCCGCCTTCGCGAGCCGAGCTGGACGCGCTCCGCGCTCTCGGGACGAAAGGGCGCGAGTGAGCGGCGAGTCGCCGATCGTGCTGCCCGACGATCCGTCGTTCGGCGACGACGTGCAGGTCGACTATCCCGGCTATCGCTCGACGCGTCTCCGCGCACCGAAGCGCCCGCTCGTCACGCTGCCCGAGGATCTCCATCCGGTCGACGGCCCCGTATTCGGCGCCGAGACCGTGTCCGAGCTCGACCACGACCTGACGCGCCAGCACCAAGGCGAGCCGCTCGGGGAGCGCATCATCGTCGCCGGCCGGGTGCTCGACGAGGACGGGAAGCCGATCCGGAACGCCCTCGTCGAGGTCTGGCAGGCGAACGCGGGCGGCCGCTACAAGCACCAGGTCGACCAGCATCCTGCTCCGCTCGACCCGAACTTCTCCGGCGCCGGCCGCTGCTTCACGGACGACGACGGCAACTATCGCTTCATCACGGTCAAGCCCGGGGCCTACCCGTGGGGGAACCACGAGAATGCGTGGCGTCCCGCGCACATCCACTTCTCGGTCTTCGGCTATGCCTTCACTCAGCGGCTCGTGACGCAGATGTACTTCCCGGGTGATCCGCTGTTTCGCTTCGACCCCATCTTCAACGCGATCCGGAACCCGGCAGCCCGCGCGCTACTCGTCTCCGAGTTCGATCTCGACAACACCAAGCCCGAGTGGGCTCTGGCCTATCGCTGGAACATCGTGCTCGGGCGCGGTGGAAACGGCACGACGCCGCTCGAGGAGGAGAACTGACGCTCCCGCGCACGCCGTCGCAGACGGTCGGGCCGTACTACTCGATCGGGCTCTGCCGGCGCGTCGAGAACGAGCTCGCGCCGCCCGCCGACCCGGGCGCGATCACCGTGGCCGGACAGCTGCTCGACGGCGACGACCAGCCGATCGGTGACGGGATGATCGAGGCGTGGGACGCGACCGGCGGCCGCTGGGGCCGAAGCGGCACGGACGCGCAGGGGCGGTTCTCCTTCGTTGTCGCGAAGCCGGCGGCGCGCGGGAACCAGGCACCGCGCCTCGATGTCCACGTCTTCGCGCGCGGCCTGCTGAAGCATCAGCTCACCCGCATGTACTTTCCGGACGAACCGGAGGCGAACGCCGCCGATCCAGTTCTGTCCCTGCTGCCGGAGGCAGATCGAGCGGTCCTCGTCGCGGAGCAGGAAGATGGGGCCGTGCGCTTCGACATTCGGATGCAGGGCGAACGGCAGACGGTCTTCTTCACGCTGTGACCCCGTTCTCCGCGATCTTCGTGCCGGACGAGCTGGCCGACGCCGTCTCGGACCGGGCGTGGCTGGAAGCGATGCTCGGCGCCGAGTCCGCGCTCGCGCGCGCTGAGCGGCGGGCCGGGATCCTCACCGAGGAGGCGGCTGCGGCGGTCGTCGACGCCTGTGACCCGTCTCTCTACGACGCCGCCGAGCTCGCAGTGCAGGGCCGCGCCTCCGGCAACCCGGCCGAGCCGCTCGTCCGCGCGCTCCGGGCGAGGATCGGCGAGCCGCACGCGGGCTCGGTCCATTTCGGAGCCACGAGCCAGGACATCGTCGATTCTGCCGCCATGCTCGTGGCGCAACGCGCGTCGAAGCTCGTCGACGACGAGCTTGCCGGCGCAGCAGACGAATGCGCGCGCCTTGCAGCCGAGCACAGGCACACGGTGATGGCGGCACGCACGTTGTCGCAACAGGCGGTGCCGACGACGTTCGGCTTCAAGGCGTCTGGGTGGCTGATCGGCGTCGTGGACGCACGGGCCCGCCTCGCAGCTGTCGCGCTGTCGCTGCCGGCCCAGCTCGGCGGTGCAGCGGGAACGCTCGCCGCGCTCGGCGGCGACGGGATCGAGGTGCTCGGGCTCTACGCGGAGGAGCTCGGCCTGCGCGAGCCGGTCGTGCCGTGGCACACGATCCGGACGCCGGTCGCCGAGCTTGCGGGCGCACTCACGGTTGCCGCGAGCGCAGCGGCGAAGATCGCCACGGACATCGTGCTGCTCGCGCAGACCGAGGTGGGAGAGGTCGCCGAGCGTGAAGCGGGCGGTTCCTCGACGATGCCGCACAAGCGCAACCCCGTGGGGGCCGTGGTCGCCGTCGCGTGCGAGCGTCACGCGCGGGCGAACGCGGGGATTCTCATGGAGAGCGTCGTGCAGGAGCACGAGCGTGCGACCGGCGCCTGGCAGGCGGAGTGGCAGGCGCTCGCGACCCTCCTGGCCGCGACCGGTGGCGCCGCCGCCTCCGTGCGGCGGTCGCTGACCGGTCTCGAGGTGGACGTCGACCGCATGCGGGCGAACATCGCGCCGGAGACACTCGCCGAGGCGGCTCGCCTCGGCATTTCGGCAGCCCGGCCCGAGGACTATCTGGGCTCGGCCGATGCGTTCGTCGACCGTGCTCTCGATCTGTATCGCGGATGAGCGGCACCGTCGTTCTCTGCGGCTCACTCGGCTCGGCGTCGTCGATCTGGGATCCGCAGTTGCCGGCGCTCGGCGGGCGTCGTGTCGTACGGATCGACCACCCCGGGCATGGGGCTGCGCCGCTCGCCGACGTGCAGGACGTCGGCGACCTGGCGGCGCGCGTCCTCGCGGTCGTCGGAGACGGCACGTTCTCGTTCATCGGCCTGTCGCTCGGCGGAGCGGTGGGCATGCAGCTTGCATTGACCGTTCCAGAACGGGTCGACCGGCTCGTGCTGGCCTGCACCGCCGCGCGCTTCGGCGATCCCGAGCAATGGCGCGAGCGCGCGGCTCTCGTGCGTGCGGACGGCCTCCTGGCGATCGCCGATGCAGTGCTCGCGCGCTGGTTCACGCCACAGTTCGCCCGCGTCGACGCCTACCGCGACATGCTGCTCTCCGTCGACCCGGAGGGCTACGCGCGCTGCTGCGATGCGCTTGCCCGCTGGGACGTCCGCGGTGCACTCGACGCGGTTCGTGCACCGACTCTCGTGCTCGCCGGGGCGGAGGATCCCTCGACGCCGCCCGACACCGTCGAGGCGATCGCGGCGGAGATCCCCGAGGCACGGTTCGAGCTGATCGACCGGGCCGCGCACATCGCGAGCGTGGAGCGGGCCGATGTGTTCAACCGACTGATCGAGGAGCATCTGTGAGCCACGAGGATGGAATGAAGGTGCGGCGCGAGGTGCTCGGAGACGAGCACGTCGATGCCGCGATCGAGCGGACGACCGAGTTCACCGCCGACTTCCAGGACCTGGTCACCCGCTACGCGTGGGGCGAGATCTGGGCCAGGCCGGGCCTCGACCGCAAGACGCGAAGCGCCGTCACTCTGACGGCGCTGATCGCGCTGAATCACCACGAGGAGCTCGCGATGCACGTGCGGGCGGCACTTCGAAACGGAATGACGCCCGACGAGATCAAGGAAGTGCTGCTTCAGGCGGCCATCTATTGCGGCGTCCCGGCCGCCAACCGCGCGTTCGCGATCGCACAGCAGGTGCTCGACGAGTCGTGACCCAACTGCGGGCTCACGTCGCGATCATCGGTGCCGGGCCGGCCGGGCTCATTCTCGCCGCCCTGCTGCACCGGGCCGGGATCGAATCCGTCGTGCTCGAGGATCGCAGCCGCGAATACGTCGAGGCCCGCATCCGCGCGGGCGTGCTCGAGCAGGGGACGGTCGAGCTGCTCGAGCGTGCCGGAGTGACCGAGCGGCTCCACGCCGAGGCGATCGTGCACGGCGGCATCCACCTCCAGTTCGACGGTGAGCGACATCACGTCCCCATGGACGAGTTGACCGGTGGACGCCGCATCGTGATCTACGGGCAGACAGAGGTCGTGAAGGATCTGATCGCAGCGCGCCTCGACGACGCACTGCCGCTCCTCTTCGACGTGAACGAGGTGAGCGTGCACGGGTTCGACGGGGATGAGCCGTACGTGCGCTTCGAGCACGACGGCGAGGAGCACCGGCTCGACTGCGACGTGATCGCCGGGTGCGACGGCTTCCACGGCATCTGCCGGCCGGCGATCCAGACCGTCCTGCGCACGTTCACGCGCGAGTACCCCTACGGCTGGCTGGGGATTCTCGCCGACGTCGCGCCTTCGAGCGAGGAGCTCGTCTATGCGAACCACCAGCGCGGCTTTGCGCTCCTGAGTCTGCGCTCGCCGACCAGAAGCCGGTTGTACATCCAGTGCGCCCCGGACGAGGACCTCTCGAACTGGCCGGACGAGCGCATCTGGGAGGAGCTGCACGCGCGCACGTCACTCGACGGCTGGACGCTCCACGAAGGACCGGTGCTCGAGAAGGGCGTCACGGGAATGCGCAGCTTCGTCGCCGAGCCCATGCAGCACGGGCGGCTGTTCCTCGCCGGCGACGCTGCGCACATCGTCCCTCCGACGGGAGCAAAGGGGCTCAACCTCGCGGCGCACGACGTGCGGGTGCTCGCCGACGCGCTGATCGACTGGTATGTCTCTGGTGCCCGTGACGGGCTCGACGCCTACTCGACCGAGTGCCTGCGGCGCGTCTGGCGCGCAGAGCACTTTTCGTGGTGGATGACGGCCATGCTGCACAACGCCCCCGGCGCGGACGAGTTCGATCGGAAGTTGCAGCTCTCGCAGCTGCGCTACGTGACCACGTCAACTGCAGCCGCGACGAGCCTCGCGGAGAACTATGTCGGGCTCGAGCGCGTCTGATTCCCGGAGGAGGAACATGAAACGAACGAAGCCGCCCTTTCGCGCAGACCACGTCGGGAGCCTGCTTCGGCCGCCGGAGCTCCTGAAGGCGCGGGACGACTTCGCCGCCGGCACGATCGACGCAGCCACGTTGCGCGCCCTCGAGGACGATGCGATCCGCGACGCAGTGGGCAAGCAGGAAGCGGTCGGGCTGCCCGCGACGACCGACGGTGAGTTCCGCCGCGCCTCGTGGCACATGGACTTCATCTACCAGATCGACGGCATCGGCAAAGAGGCCGGCCGTCTCGCCGTGCAGTTCCACAACGAGCAGGGCGACATCGAGTTCACGCCGCCGGCGCTGCACGTCGACTCGAAGCTCGGCATCTCCAGAACGATCTTCGGCGACGACTTCGAGTTCCTGCAGGAGCAGGCGACGAGCACGGTGCCCAAGCTCACGATCCCGTCACCGAGCATGGTCCACTATCGCGGCGGCCGGGCCGCGATCGATCCGAGCGTCTACGCCGGTATGGATGCGTTCTGGGCCGACTTGACGGCGGCATACGCGGATGAGGTCCGCCGGCTCGGTGAGCTCGGCTGCACGTATCTGCAGCTCGACGACACGAGCCTCGCCTACATGAACGATCCGCACCAGCGCGACTACCTCGCGTCGATCGGCGGCGACCCTGAGCATCAGCACGTCGAGTACATCCGCCACATCAACGAGTCCCTCGCTGACCGGCCCGACGGGATGAGCGTCACGACGCACATGTGCCGCGGCAACTTCCGCTCGTCATGGGCAGCCGAGGGCGGCTATGACTTCGTTGCCGAGGCGCTCCTCAACGACCTGCAGGTCGACGGCTTCTTCATGGAGTGGGACGACGAGCGGTCGGGCGGCTTCGAGCCACTGCGCTTCCTGCCGAAGGGCGACAAGCAGGTCGTCCTCGGCCTCGTGACGACCAAGCGCGGCGGGCTCGAGTCGAAGGACGAGCTGAAGCGGCGGATCGACGAGGCGGCGAGGTTCGCGCCGATCGAACAGCTCTGCCTCTCCCCGCAGTGCGGCTTCTCGTCTACCGTCGAGGGCAACTCGCTCGGCGAGGACGAGCAGTGGGCGAAACTTGCGTTGATCGTCGAGGTAGCCGAGGAGGTGTGGAGTTGACGGTCCGCGACGCCACCTTCGACTTCCTGCGGCGGCGCGGGCTCACGGACATCTTCTCGAACCCGGGCTCGACGGAGATCCCGTTCCTGACCGGCCTCCCGGATGACCTGAACTTCGTGCTCGCACTGCATGAAGGTTCGGTTGTGAGCATGGCGAGCGGCTATGCGCTCGCACGGCGGCGCCCGTCGTTCGCCCTGCTGCACACGACGCCCGGGTTCGGCAACGCCGTCAACGCGATCGCGACCTCCCGGGTCAACCGCACGCCCGTCGTGATCGCGATCGGTCAGCAGGACCGGCGGCATATTGCCTTCGAGCCGTTCCTCGCCGGCAAGCTCGACGGGCTGGCCGGCGACTATCCCGTCTGGGTCTCGGAGCCGTCCCGCGCCCAGGACGTGCCCGGCGCGCTCGAGCGCGCCTACCACGAGGCGGAGACCCATCGCGGCCCCGCGATCGTGATCGTGCCGATGGGCGACTGGCTCGAGGAGGCCGGTGAGCGGCACGAGGTCGCGGCCCCGCAGCGTGTGCTGCGCCCGGGCGCGGTCGACGACGAGTCGGTGGCCGCGCTCGCCGAGCTGCTCGACCGCTCCGCGCGGCCGGCGTTCGTCGCGGGTGCGCGGCTCGACACGCCGGAGCGCTGGGCGGCGCTCGTGACGCTCGCCGAGCGGCTCGGGGCGCCCGTCTACCAGGAGCCGTTCAGCGGCCAGGCCGGGTTCCCGCAGGATCACCCGCTCTGGGCGGGCCCACTGCCGTTCCTGCGCCCCCCGTTGCGCAACACGCTCGAGCCCTACGACGTCGTGGTCGCGGTCGGTGCGCCGGTGTTTCGGCAGAGCTCATACGAGCCGGGGCCGTTCGTGCGCGAGGGGACCGTGCTCGCGGTCGTGAGCGACGATCCCGACGAGGTGCACCGCAGCCCGGCCGAGCTGGCGATTCTCGCAGCACCCGACCTCGTCTGCAGTGCGCTCGCCGCCCGCGTCGCGCCGCGGCCGCGGCCCGAGCGGCCGCTCTTCCAGCGGCCGGAGCCGCCGCCGGCGGGCACGCTGAAAGCCGCCCACGTCCTGCAGGCGCTCGGCGAAGGGTTGCCGGCGGACGCGGTCGTCGTCGAGGAGTGCCCGTCGAACCGTGACGAGCTGATGCTGCGGATCCCGGCACGGCAGCCACTCGGCATGGTCAGCCCGGCGATGGGCGGTCTCGGGTGGGGACTGCCTGCGGCGGTCGGGCTGCGCATGGGGCTGCCGGATCGCCCGGTCGTCGCGGTGCTCGGCGACGGGTCGACCGTCTTCGGCATCCAGGGCCTCTGGAGCGCTGCGCGTTACGGGATCGGTCCGCTCTTCGTCGTGCTCAAAAACGGCGGCTACCGGATCATGGACCAGCTTGCAGCCAGGGAGGGCGGGCCACCCGCGTGGCCGTCGTTCGGCGCGGTCGACATCGCGTCGATCGCCGAGGCGTTCGGGTGCGAAGCTCGCCGCGTCTCCGACGCCGAGGAGCTCGCTGCGGTGCTCGCCGACGCGCTGCCGGAGCTGCGCGACCGCACGTCGCCACTGCTGCTCGAGGTGTCGGTCGAGCCGGACTGATTCGTCAGCTGCCCGCCCGGCTGTAGCCGATGCGGGCGGAGATCTCGGCAGCGGTGTGCTTCAGCTGCGGGCCGAGGTGGGCGACGAGCGAGTCGAGCGAGACCATTGTCCGGTGCACCGCGAGGTTGATCGCCGCCACGACCTCACCGTTCTGCGACCGCACCGGGGCGGCGATCGACCGCAGGCCGTAGGCCAGCTCCTCGTTGTTCACGGCGAGGCCCGCCACCCGGACGCGCTCGAGCTCGGCGAGCAGTTCGTCGAGGTCGGTGAGCGCATTGGGGCCGCGCTGCGTGAACTGCACCTGCTCGAGCACCTCGCGCTGCCGGTCGGTCTCGAGCCCGGCGAGGAGCACCTTGCCCATCGACGTGCAGTACGCGGGCAGACGCGAACCGATGTGCAGGTTCAGGTCGATGTCGCGCTGACCGCTCTGGGAGGTGCGGCACCGCTCGATGTAGACGATGTCGACGCCGTCGAGGACCGCCATGTTGACGGTGCGGCCCGTTTCGTCGCTCAGCGCCTGGAGATGAGGCACGGCGACCTCACGCAGATCCATCGAGTTGATCGCCGAGAAACCGAGGTCGAGCACGCGCGGCCCGAGCCGGTACTTCCTCGTGGCCGGATCCTGCTGCAGGTAACCGAGTGCGGCGAGCGTCGAGATATACCGGTGGGTCGTCGAGCGGCTCAGCCCGACCTCGCGCGCGAGGTCGCTGACACCGAGCAGTGGGCTGCCGGAGCGAAACGACGAGAGGATCGCGAGCCCGCGTTCGAGCGATTGCGAGTAGGTGCCGCTGCGCGCCTCCGTCTCCATCCAGGTGTTCTAACCCGTGGGACGCTGTTCTGCCAGAGGAACGGGGGCTCGCGGCCGCTGCCCGGCGGCCGCGAGCCCCCAAACCCCGCTTAGATGTGCGTGCCGCTGCTCGGCTGCGAGCCCGAGCCGGAACCGGAGGAGGGCGGCGGCCCCCCGAAGCCGCCGTGCCAGCCGAAGCCGCCGGGCCCGTCGTGCGCCGGACGGGTGCCGTTCACCATGTTCGTGAACCGGTCTTTGAGGGTGGTGGAGATCTGGTCGGCCTGGGCCTGGGTGAGCTTGCCGGCGGTGACTGCCGCTGCGAGCTCGGTCTTCTCGGCTGTGACGAGCGCGTCGATCAGGCCGGCTGCCGATTTGCCGCTGGTTGCGTTCGCGACCTGGGCGAGCGTCTTGCCGGACTGGAGAGCCGTCTGCAGCTCGCTCTGGCTGAGACCGAGATAGGTCGCGGCCGCAGCGAAGTCGTCGTTCGGTCCGCGTCCGGGGCCCATCGTGCGAGCCGCGCGGCCCGTTCCCGAGCTCACGTACGAGCCGATCGAGAGGCCGCCGGTGGCGGACGCCTTCGAGCCGTGGTGCTTCCCGGCTGCGAAAGCGCCGCCCGCGGCGACGAGCGCGACCGCGGTCACCGCGAGCGCGCCGATTTTGGTGTTCCTGGATGCGTTCATGTGCTCACCCTCGCTGTCGTTCCTAAGAGCGGCTTGTGAGTTCGCTACGAATGCGGCGTTGCGCGGTAGAGCGAGACGGCGAGCACGAGCGCCACCATGGGCGGGAGGATCCACCAGGTTTCGAGGATCGCGGTCACACCGAGCGCGACCCCGACGCCCGCGGCTGCGAGCCAGTCGTCGCCAACAATGAAGTCCCACCAGAACCTCCCGAACGAGGCCAGGGCGTTCACGCCGCCACCAAACGGGCGCGCTGCTGTCGAAGCAGCGCGGCGAGTGTCGCCGACAAGAGGATGACGAAGGCGAGCACGCCGAGGATCGCCGCGTCGCCGCCCGGCCAGTCGGCACCCGCCCCTTCGACCGACCAGAAGATGCCGAAGGTCGTCAGCATGATCCCGACCGCGAACTTCATCGTGTTCTCCGGCACGCGGGCGAGCGGTGCGCGAGCAAGCGCGCCCACGACCGCGACGAGCACGATCGCGACGGTCGCGCCGGCGGCCGCGAGCGGGATCGAGCCCTGCGTGCTGCCGAAGGTGAGGACGATGAACGCCACCTCGAGCCCCTCGAGGAAGACGCCCTTGAACGAGAGCGTGAAGCCGTACCAGTCGAGCCCGGCGCGCTCGTCGCGCGGGGCGGTCTCCGCTTCGCGCAGCTCTTGCGCGAAGATCGCGTCCTCGTCGTGCAGCGGCTTGAATCCGCTCGCACGCAGGATCGCCTTGCGCAGCCACTGCAGGCCGAAGACGAGCAGGAGCGCGCCCACGACGAGCCGCAGGGCGTTCAACGGCACGAGCGTCAGCGCCGGACCGAGCGACGGCGACGACCACGGCCAGTGTCAGCGTCGCGGCCGCCACTCCGGTCAGCGACGACCGCCACCCGCGCGTGAGGCCCGCTGCGAGCACGATCGTCAGTGCCTCGACCATTTCGACCGCGCTGGCGAGGAACGACGAGAGGACGAGCAGGACGGCGCTCACGCCGACGTTCTACCCGGAACGAGGGAATGTGGCGCGGCTCACGGCTGTTTGACCCTTCGTGCACGTTGCGGAGCTGTGGCGATATCCGGTCAAGTCGATGCGCGGCGAGCGGCTCGACGCGGCGGAGCTTCGCCTGGACGGGGTCGAAGGTGACCGGCTGGTGCACGTGCGCGAGTCGAACGGCCGCGTCGCGACGTCTCGGTTTCGTCCCGGACTGCTCGGACTCGCGGGGACGCTCGGCCTCGACGGTGAGCCGCTGGTGGACGGCCGGCCGTGGGCCTCGCCGGAGGTGCTCGAGCAGGTTCGCGCGGTCACCGAGCCGGGCGCGCGGCTCGAGCGGTTCGACGGCGACGATCGCGGCCAGCGCCACGACGTGCTGCCCCTGACCGTGCTCACCGACGGCATGGCCCGGGCCGTGGGCGTCGATCACCGTCGTTTCAGGCCGAACCTGTTGATCGCCGGGGTGGAGGAGCTCGCCGAGGCCGAGTGGCCCGGCTACGGCCTCCGTGTCGGAGCGGCGTTGATCGGTGTCCGCAACCGTCGCAGCCGCTGTGTCATGACCACGTTCGACCCCGACACGCTCGAGCAGGACGCCTCGGTGCTGCGGCGCATCGTCTGGTCGTTCGACGGGCAGGTGGCACTCGACTGTTGGGTCGAAGAGCCGGGAAGGATCGAGGTCGGCGATCCGGTCGAGCTCGTGGAGCTCAGGCCATCGGGACGCTGGCGCGCAACGAGCTCCCGATCCGGTCGAGGATCTCGGTGAGGCTCGCGCCCGTCGCGGTGATGCCGTGGTTCGTCAGGCCGATCACCGCGTGCGCGGGGTCCGGCTCCGCGGCCAGAGCTTCCGCGACGCTGATCGCGAGCTCCTCGGTCCCGCACGGGTAGTTGAACTCGGTGGTCGGGATCCCGTCGAGCCACGCGTGCACGTGGAGGATCGCGCCGATGTCGGGATGGGCCTGGTAGATCATCCAGTGCTCGATCGCGTCGACGGAGACGCGGCGCGGGTCGGCGTCGGGCGGAACGCTGAGAACGATCACGCCGCGCTCCGCGTCGTAGTCGCTGACGAGGAGGATGTCGCGGCCCGGAGCCTCGAGCTTCGACTTGTCGACTCCCGAGGCGCTCATCCAGAAGCGGCGGCCATCCTTGCGTGCCGACAGGTTGCCGTACGACAGACCGCCGATCCCGTACAGGCGCTTGACGTGCCGCAGGTCGCGATCATCGAGCAGATCGTCGATCGGGAAGGGCGCGGGCAGCAGTCCGAGCTCGTCGATTCGAGCGCCGGCGAGCTGGATCTCCGCGGTCTGCGCGTCCCCATCCCAGAGCTCGGGCTCGAGGTCGCGGCGGAAGTCGTTCTCGATCACGAGTCGCGCGGTGGCGAGCGGTAGTAGCCGGTCGAGCACCGCCGAGGCGAGTGGCGCACCACTCGCCCGGTACGTTCCGCGCTCCATCGTGGTGAACCACACGGCATCACCGGTATGAGCCAGCACGATGTTCGCGAGCGAGCGAACGAGCAATGGATAGCTGGTGTCGATGATCGTCGAGTCGTCGACGGGACCGTCGTACAAGGTCGCGGCGTACGTCCCGCGCGCATGCCGCCTGAACGGCCGCGGCTGGTCGCTGTCGACGAGGTTGAAGACGAGCTTCGCGTCGTCGGAGCTCTCGACGCGCGTCCAGCCGAGGCCGCGCAGCTCGGCATCGAGTTGGTCGCAGAGGGCGGACAGCGATGGGGAGAGCGCTCGCGCGATCACGAAGGCGAAGGTCATCGTTGCCAGCGTCTCGCGGCACCTCTCGCCGCGCATCCGAAGGAACTACCTAACGGCTTTCGAGCTCGGTCCTCGGCAGGAACCGGCCGAACGAGTCGCGGGCGAGCGTCGTCCGCCGGCCGGGCTGGCCGCCGCGGGTGCGCACCCGGTAGCCGTGCTCCTCGTACATCCGCGAGGCGCTGCCGTACATCCTCCGGATCGTGGCGTGGCTCGGGAGCTCGGCGACGCCTGCTCGCAGCTCCCGGACCGTCGGCGTCCGCAGGTGCCTGCGGTGATAGCGGTCGAGCGCGTAGGCGACCAGCTCCTTGCTCCAGCGCCCGCCGGCATTCGACCAGGTGATGCGTGCACGTGTCACTTCGAAAAAGATAGTAACGGCTCGAGCTTGCGGCCGTCAGGACGATCCTTTACTCTTTGAAGCGATGAGCGCGCCGACCTCCTTTACGAAGATCGTGGTCAAGTCGCGCCCGACAAAGCGCTAGCCGGCCCTGCATCCCCCTCGCCCCGCCGGACTAGCGAACAGTCAGGCGGGGAGTGGGGCCGGTGAGGAAACACGGCCTCTATGACCCTGCGTTCGAGCACGACGCCTGCGGCGTCGCGTTCGTCGCGCGCCTCGACGGGGCGCGGAGCCACAAGGCGATCGCACAGGCGCTGCGCGCGCTCGAGAATCTCGAGCACCGCGGTGCGGCCGGTGCCGATGCCGAGACCGGGGACGGAGCGGGCATCCTCGTCCAGTTGCCCGACTCCTTCCTGCGGGCAACCGTCGGCTTCGAGCTGCCGGCCCCGGGACGCTACGGCGTCGCCGTGTGCTTCCTGCCACAGGAGGCGTCTCGTCGCCTGGAGCTGGAGCAGTTGCTCGAGCGCACCGTCGTGGCGGAAGGGCAGGTCGTGCTCGGCTGGCGCGACATCCCGGTCGAGCGTGGCGAGGCGGGCGCGCACGCCAGCCTGTTCGCGCCCCTGATGCGGCAGCTGTTCGTCGGCGCGGCCGACGATTTCGGCGGCGATCTGCTCGCCTTCGAGCGCAAGCTCTACGTGATCCGGCGGGTGGCCGAGCGGGCGGCCGGTCCCGACCTCGTGATCCCGAGCTTCTCGGCGAGGACCCTCGTGTACAAGGGAATGCTGACCGCCCCACAGCTCGGCCGGTACTTCCCCGACCTCACCGACGAGCGCATGCAGAGCGCGCTCGCGCTCGTGCACTCGCGCTTCTCGACGAATACGTTCCCGAGCTGGGAGCTCGCGCACCCCTATCGGATGATCGCGCACAACGGCGAGATCAACACGCTGCGCGGCAACGTCAACTGGATCCGGGCCCGCGAGTCCCAGCTCGCCTCCGAGCTCTTCGGCAGCGACATCGAGAAGCTCGTGCCGGTGATCCGCCCTGCAGGCTCGGACACGGCGGTCTTCGACAACGTGCTCGAGCTGCTCGTGCTCTCGGGCCGTTCTCTGCCGCACGCGCTGATGATGATGGTGCCCGAGGCGTACGGCGGCCGAGCCGACGTGTCCGACGAGCTGCGTGGGTTCTATCGCTTCCATGAGTGTCTGACCGAGGCATGGGACGGGCCGGCGGCGATCGCCTTCACCGACGGCACGGTGATCGGCGCGACGCTCGACCGCAACGGCCTCCGGCCGGGGCGTTGGCTGGAGACGACGGACGGCTGGGTCGTGCTCGCCTCCGAGACCGGCGTGCTCGACATCCCCGCCGACCGCATCTTGCGCAAGGGCCGTCTGCAGCCGGGCAAGCTCTTTCTCGTCGATCTCGAGCAGGGCCGGATCGTTCCCGACGCGGAGGCGAAGGCGGAGGTCGCAGCCCGCCGGCCCTACGGCGCCTGGTTCGACCGCGAGCACGTCCGCCTGGCCGACCTGCCCGCGCGCCCGCCGGCCCACGCGGCCGGTGAGCCGGTGCGGCGGTTGCAGCTGGCATTCGGCTACACGCAGGAGGACATGAAGGTGATGCTCGCGCCGCTCGCGATCAACGGTGAGGAGGCGATCGGGTCGATGGGCAACGACACGCCGCTCGCCGTCCTGTCCGGCCGGCGGCCGCTCATGTACTCGTACTTCAAGCAGCTGTTCGCGCAGGTCACGAACCCGCCGATCGATCCCATTCGCGAAGCCGTCGTGATGAGCGTCCAGTCGCTCGTCGGCTCGGAGCGCAACCTGCTCGACGAGACGCCGGAGCACGCTCGCCAGCTCGTGATCGACAACCCGATCCTGCGTGACGAGGAGCTGGAGCGGCTGAGGCAGGTGGACTCCGACGTCTTCAAGGCGCAGACGATCGACTTCACCTGGCCGGTGGCCGAAGGCGTCGACGGGCTCGAGCCGGCGATCGAGCGCATCTGCGCCGAGGCCGATGCGGCGCTCGCCGGCGGCGCGAACATCCTGATCGTCTCCGACCGGAGCGTCGGGCCGGAGCGCGTCGCGATGCCGTCGCTGCTCGCCGTCGCCGCGATCCACCACCATCTCGTCCGCGCCGGAACGCGCCTGCAGGCAGGGCTCGTGGTGGAGTCCGGCGAGCCGCGCAGCGTGCAGAGCGTCGCCGTTCTGATCGGCTACGGCGCCGCGGCAGTCAACCCGTACCTGATGCTTGCCACGATCGGACAGCTCGTCGCCGAGGGACGGCTCGACATGCGTCTCGAGGACGCCGAGGAGCGGGCGCTCAAGGCGGTCGGCAAGGGGCTCTTGAAGACGATCTCGAAGATGGGCATCTCGGCGCTCTCGTCGTACTGCGGCGCGCAGGTGTTCGAGGCTGTCGGTCTCTCGACGGAGTTGATCGACAGGCACTTCACCGGCACGCCTTCGCGTATCGGCGGCATCGGCACCCGCGAGCTCGCGGAGGGCGCGCTCGTTCGGCACGCGCGCGCCTACCCCGGGGCGGCGGGAGACCTCCTGCCCGTCGTCGGCCTCTACGCGTGGCGCCGGGACGGCGAGCATCATCAGTGGAACCCGGAGACGATCGCGCTCCTCCAGCACGCCGTGCGCGGGGGTGGGCGCTCGACGTACAAGGAGTTCGCGGCGCTCGTCAACGACGATTCGGCGCGGCGCTCGACACTGCGTGGGCTGCTGCGCTTCCGCGAGCGAGACGCCGATCCCGATCGACGAGGTGGAGCCGGCCGCCGAGATCGTGAAGCGGTTCTCGACCGGCGCGATGTCGCTCGGCTCGCTCTCGCGTGAGGCGCACGAGACGCTCGCCGTCGCGATGAACAGGATCGGCGGCCGTTCGAACACCGGCGAGGGCGGCGAAGATCCGGCGCGGTACCTCGACGAGCGCCGCTCGAAGATCAAGCAGGTCGCGTCGGGCCGGTTCGGCGTGAACATCGACTACCTGACGAACGCCGACGAGCTCCAGATCAAGATGGCGCAGGGCGCGAAGCCCGGGGAAGGCGGCCAGCTGCCCGGTCACAAGGTCGACCCGTACATCGCGGGCGTGCGGCTGACGACGCCGGGAGTCGGGCTGATCTCGCCCCCGCCGCACCACGACATCTACTCGATCGAGGATCTGAAGCAGCTGATCTACGACCTGCGGTGCGCGAACCCGAGCGCCCGCATCTCGGTGAAGCTGGTGGCCGAGGTGGGCGTGGGCACCGTCGCGGCAGGCGTCGCGAAGTGCAACGCCGACCACATCCTCATCTCGGGCCACGACGGCGGCACCGGGGCGTCGCCGATCTCGTCGATCCTGCATGCCGGAGTGCCGTGGGAGATCGGGCTCGCCGAGACGCAGCAGACGCTCGTGCTGAACGACCTTCGCTCGCGCGTATGGGTGCAGACCGACGGCCAGCTGAAGACCGGTCGCGACGTGGTCATCGCAGCGCTTCTCGGTGCCGACGAGATGGGCTTCGCGACCGCGCCGCTGATCGCGACCGGTTGCGTGATGATGCGCGCCTGCCACCTGAACACCTGCCCGGTCGGGATCGCGACCCAGGATCCGGAGCTGCGCAAGCGCTTCCGCGGCCAGCCGGAGCACGTGATCGAGTTCCTGTTCCACGTTGCCGAGGACGTGCGCGAGCTGATGGCTTCGCTCGGTGTGGCGCGGTTCGAGGATCTGGTCGGGCGCGTCGACCTCCTCGAGGCGGACGAGGCGCTCACCCACTGGCAGGAGCGGGGCATCGACCTGACGCATCTGCTGCGTGCGCCGGATGTGCCCGACGGCACGCCGTTGCGGCGCACGGAGGCGCAAGTCTCGCCGATCGGCGAGGCGCTCGACTGGCAGCTGATCGACGCGCTCGACGACGGGCGCCGGCAGTTTGCGGTGCGGAACGTCGACCGCGCAGTCGGCGGCCTGCTGTCGCACCACGTCACCAGGAACGGGCTGACTGTCGACGTGCAGTTCGAGTTCCACGGTTCGGCAGGCCAGTCCTTCGGCGCCTGGCTGGCCCCCGGGATCGAGCTGACGCTCGTGGGTGACGCGAACGACTACGTCGGCAAGGGCCTCTCCGGAGGGGTGGTTGCGGTGCGGCCGCCCGAGGGCGCTGCCTACCGGGCCGAGGAGAACGTGATCGTGGGCAACACCGTCCTCTACGGGGCGACCTCCGGTCGCGCGTTCTTCCGAGGCATCGCCGGCGAACGGTTCGCCGTGCGCAATTCGGGCGCCTCCGCGGTGGTCGAAGGTGTCGGCGACCACGGGTGCGAGTACATGACCGGCGGCCGCGTCGTCGTGATCGGCGCGACGGGACGCAACTTCGCGGCGGGAATGAGCGGCGGGATCGCCTACGTGCTCGACGACGACTCGCAGTTCGCGCGGCGCTGCAACACGCAGCTCGTCGCGCTCGAGCCGCTCGAGAGCGACGACGAGGACGCGGTTCGTGCGCTGCTCGGAGAGCACGTCGAGCGAACGGCTTCGCCGGTTGCGGCAGCGCTGCTCGAGGATTGGGATCCGGAGCGCTTCGTGAAAGTGATCCCGCACGACTACAAGCGCGCGCTGGCCGAGCCCGTGTCAGCCGGCGGCGGCGGGTTCTTCACGACGGAGACGGAGGAGGCGGCGTAGTGGGTCGCATCGGCGCCTTCCTGAATCTGAAGCGTGTCGAGGCGCCCGAGCGGCCGCCGGCCGAGCGCGTCGGCGACTTCCGTGAGTTCGTCGGCACGCTCCCGCTCGTCGAGCTCCGCGAACAGGCGTCTCGCTGCATGGAGTGCGGCGTGCCGTTCTGTCATCACGGCTGCCCGCTCGGGAACCTGATCCCCGACTGGAACGACCTCGTCTACCGCGACCGCTGGCAGGAAGCGCTCGAGCAGCTGCACCGTACGAACAACTTCCCCGAGTTCACCGGCCGGCTCTGTCCCGCTCCGTGCGAGGCGGCCTGCGTGCTGGAGATCAACGAAGGGGACGCCGTGTCGATCAAGCAGGTCGAGCTGGCGATCGTCAATCGTGGCTGGGACGAGGAGTGGATCCAGCCGCAGCAGGCCGTTCGCCGCACCGGTCGCAGCATCGCGGTCATCGGATCGGGCCCGGCGGGGCTCGCCTGCGCGCAACAGCTCGCGCGCGCGGGCGAAGACGTCGTCGTCTACGAACGTGACGAGGCGGCGGGCGGTCTCGTCCGCTTCGGAGTTCCGGAGTTCAAGATCGAGAAGCGCCTCGTCGAACGGCGCGTCGAGCAGCTCGCCGCGGAAGGCGTGGTGTTTCGGTTCGGAGTGGACGTCGGCAAGAACCTGGGCGTGGCGGAGCTGCGTCAGCGCCACGACGCGGTCGTCGTCGCCACCGGTTCGCGTGTTCCGCGTGATCTTCCCGTGCCGGGCCGCGAGCTCGACGGTGTGCACTTCGCGATGGAGTACCTCTACGACCGGGCGCGCGCGATCGCCGGCACGGCGACGGGGGGCCTGAGCGCGGCGGGCAAGCATGTGGTCGTGATCGGCGGCGGCGACACGGGCGCCGACTGCGTTGCGCAGGCGAACCGCGAGGGCGCGGCGTCCGTCACGCAGATCGAGTTGCTCGGCGAACCGCCCCCTCTCGTCCCGACGACGTCACTCCGTGGCCGCGCTGGCCGATGAAACTGCGCACGTCCTACGCATTGAAGGAGGGCGGCGAGCGATCATTCTCGATCTCGACGACGCGCTTCACCGGCGACGACGGTTGTGTGACGGCGATCCACTGGCAGGAGAATTCCGGTGTGCCGCCGTTCGAGCTCGTCGCAGGCACCGAGGAGTCGAGGCCCGCAGAGCTCGTTCTGCTGGCGATGGGCTTTCTCGGGCCGGAGCACGACCTGCTCGATCAGCTGCACGTCGAACGTGACGCGCGCGGCAACGCCGACGCAGCCCGCTATGCCACCTCGGCCGACGGCGTGTTCGCCGCGGGCGATGCACGGCGCGGCCAGTCGCTGATCGTGTGGGCGATCAACGAAGGACGCCAATGCGCTCAGGCGGTCGTGGACTGGCTCGACGGCGATGGTCGCACGGAGCGAACGGACACTTTCGTTTCGATAGCAATGGGTCGACCATCGGAGTAGACTGCCGCCCATGAAGAGAACAATGAACGACACTCACGGCAGCGATTGCGCTGTCGCCGCCACGGCCGAGATCATCGCCACGAAGTGGACACCGCTGATCGTGCACGACCTCTCCGAGGGGCCGCGGCGTTTCATGGAGCTCGAGCACGCGTGCCCCGGCATCAGTCCGCGCACCCTTTCGGAGCGCGTCGACATGCTGGAGCGGCAAGGCGTCGCCATCCGGCGCAGTTACCCGGAGTCGCCGCCGCGTGTCGAATACGAATTGACGGACAAGGGTCGCGCGCTCCTGCCGATCATCCGCGAGATGCGGAAGTTCGGTCACGCGTGGATGGTCCCCGAGCCCGCGAAGCGCCGTCGCACAGCCACGGCACGTCGTTAGCCGAGCGCCGGTGCCCGAGCGGATCGCGATCCTCGGCGCCGGGCGCCTCGGCGAGTCGCTCGTCCGCGGTTTTCTGAGCTCGGGGTGGCGGCAGCCGGACGAGCTCGCCGTCACGGTTCGCCGTCCTGAGCGCGTCGAGGAGCTGCGCGAGCGTTACGGCGTGCCCGCCGGTTCGTCGAACGTCGAGGCGGTGGCCGGTGCGTCGCTCGTCGTCGTCGCCGTGAAACCGCAGGACATCTCGACGGTTCTCGGTGAGATCGCGGCCCACGTGACCTCGGAGCAGGTGATCCTGTCCGTCGCTGCGGGAGTGACCACGGGGTTCATCGAGAGCCACCTTTCCCCCGAGGCGCGCGTCGTGCGCGCAATGCCGAACGCGCCCGCGCTCGTCCATGAAGGGATCGCGGGGATCGCCGCCGGACGCTCCGCCGGCGAGGCGGATCTCGCGCTCGCCGAGGAGGCGCTCGGGCATCTCGGTGCGGTGGTGCGGGTCTCCGAGGTGGATCTCGACGCGGTGACAGCGCTCTCTGGATCGGGGCCGGCCTATTTCGCCCTCCTCGCCGAAGCGATGATCGAGGCGGGTCTTCTGCTCGGCCTCAGCCGCGACGTCTCGACGAAGCTGGTGGTGCAGACGATGTTCGGCAGCGCGTTGCTCCTCCGCGACGAGGGGATGCATCCCGTCGAGCTGCGTGAGGCCGTGACCTCGCCCGGCGGCACGACGACTCGCGCGATCAGGGAGCTCGAGCGCTCAGGCGTGCGGGCGGCGTTCCTGAACGCGATCAGCGCCGCGACCGAGCGGTCGCGCGAGCTCGGCTCCCGCGACGATTAGCAGGACCTGGTTGAGGCTCGAAGACCTGAGTCGGCTCGCCGCCCAACTCGAAGGAGTGACCGAGCGTTCCCGGGACGGCCTGCTCGATTGGCGGTACCGCGGCCGTCTGGTGGCTCGCCAGCTCGACGACGGTCACATCGTCATTCGTGCGTCTTTCGATTTCAGAGACCTTCTGCACCGGTCGTTCCCCGAGACATTCTCGGTTCCGAGCCGCTTCGCCAAGCACATGATGATCGTCGCCGACCTCGAGAACGGCAACGCCGATGCCATTGAAGACGCGGTCATCGGCGCTTGGGAGCTCCAGGCGGGCATGTCGTAGGCGCCCCCGAGCTTCGCAAGACAGGTACCTGGTACCTCAGGTAGCAGGTACCGATCCTGTCACGGCACTACCCTGCGCATCACGCAGTTCCTCGTGCCTTTGGGGCGGAGGTAGCTGAAGCCGGCCCGCTCGTACAGGGATCGCGTGCCGTTGTAGAGGACGGACACCTTTTGGCCGCCGGTGTCGTGCGGGTACCCCTCGACAACTCCGCCTCCGGCTTGCGCAATGAGATCCACGGCACCACGAAGGGCGGCCGCCGTCACTCCTTTTCGCCGGTGCTTCTTGTCCACGAAGATGCAGGTGATCCGGTAGTCGGGCGGCCGGTCGAGCGCGGCCTCGTACTCCTTGCGGTGGTGGATGTTCGGCAGTTCCTCCGGAGCGCCGTACTGGCACCACGCCACTGCCTCATCGCCGTCGAACACCAGCGCAGCGTGTGCGCGGCCCTCCTCGACCAGCCGCTTCTTGAGGGCGCGGTTGCCCTCGGCGGTGAACGTCTTCTCGGCATGGAAGGTGTGGAACCAGGTGCACCAACAGCCGCCGAACACACCGTTGTGCCGCTCGACGAGCCGCGCGAATGCGTCCCACGTATTTGAGTCGAGCGGCCTGACCACGAAGTCCGTCATGGCGTCTCCTTGGCTCTCGTCCGGTTTCAGAAGTAGTCGAGGGTGGGGAAGCTCGTCGTCGCCGTGCGGCAGTCCCGGAGGTAGACGGCGGCGCCGAGGTCGCCCGTCCAGAGCGTATGGCGGCCGCGACCGTGCTGGGCTCGGGCCTGCTCGACCTGTTCGGCGGCGTGCATCGCGAATGCGCGCGCCCGGGCGAGCCAGAGCTCGTCGCCTGTCCGCTCGAACAGCTTGAGGAAGGCATAGCCGTTCCCGGCCGTGCCGTGGCAGAGTCCGGCGCCCTTCCTGAGCGGGCCTGCCTGCCAGGTCAGCTCGCCGCCCTCCAGAAGCAGTTCCGTCAGCTGCGTGTCGCGTGGAGCGAGACCGGCCAGCGAGGCGACGATCCCCGGCGCACCGTGGCACCACTGAGTGCGAATCGCCTGCTCGCCGCGCCGGAAGCCTGCGGACACCGGGGGCCATTGGCAGAGCCCGTCGTCGCGCTCGGCGTACTGCCGTCGCGGTCGCGATCGCCCGCCGCTCGAGCTCCGTCTGCCGGCCGGCGTCGAGGAGGCCCCCCTGAGCGAGCGCGAGAACATTGCCGGCGAAGCCGTGCGCCGGCCCGACGTACTCGACGGTGCTGCCGTAGAGATCCTGGACCCAGAGATCGCCTCGCCACTGCGCCCACAACCTCTCCGCGGACTCGCGCCAGGCCTGCCGCCAGTGCTCCGCTCCCGTCCGTTCGGCCATCACCCGCGCGGCGATCATCGTTCCGGGCGATCCCCACATGAGCTCGAGAGAGGGGTTGTCGACGTTCGCCCGCACTGCCTCGAGCAGACGCTGTTCCTGCCATGCGGCCGGTGCCAGGGTGTGCGCGACGAGCAGGATGCCGGCTTCCCCGCACAGGAGCGAGGGGACGGGCCCGGACACGAGGTCCTGGAAGTCCGGCTGCGACGGATAGCGCTCGGCCAGGGTCACTGCGACCGGGCCCCAGTCACGCTGGAGGTCGGTGCTGCCGGTGCGTTCGAGCTCGTGCAGGGCCCAGAGCACGCCCGAGGCACCCAGATAGAGCGAGGTCACCCGCGGCAGCGGCCCGTCCACGAGGTCGGTCGGATGGGCCGGCCACAAGACGTCCTCGTCGAACGAGCTCTCGGCCTCGGCGACGATCGCCCTGATCGCCGCGCGCGCGCGATGTTCGTCCCAGGGGCGCTCGGTCAGCGGCTCGTGGCTCGCAGGATCGAAGAGCTCGGGCAGGGCGACTAGCCCTCGGCGAGCCGCGCGCGGATCGCCGAGCGGATTCGGTCGGCGACAGCCGGCATCGCCTGCTCCATCTGCTTGAACTCGCGCTGGAACATCACGATCAGCTGCATCGGCTGCGTTGCGACGACGGTCGCCGTCCGACGCTCCGTCTCGATCAGGCCGATCTCGCCGAAGAAGTCGCCCGGTCCGAGCTCGGCGATCCGTTCGCCGTCCTTCAGGACGTCAGCCGTGCCCTCCTCGATGACGAAGAATTCGTGCGCGAACGTGCCTTCGGTCGCGAGCTCATAGCCCGTGTCGACGGAGATCTGGTCGGTCCACTGAGCGAGCTGCTCGAGCTCTTTCTTGGAGAGGCTCGAAAAGAGGCGGACTGCTTTGAGTTGATCGAGTTGCATGGCGACGATGATGACAGCCCCAGGCTGCCGCCACAAATGGCCATGGCCTGAACCTGATTCGCTCTCCGAATCAGGTTCAGGCTCCTAGCCGAACAGCATCGCCTCCTCGAGCGCCCTGCGTAGTGCGAGTGCGCGGTTGACCGCGTTCACGACCGCGCGCAGCGACGCGGTGACGATGCTCGGATGGACGCCGACGCCCCAGACCAGGTCGTCGTCGATCTCGGCCTCGATGTAGGCCGCTGCGGTTGCGTCGGCAGCGGCGGCCATCGCGTGCTCGTGGTAGTCGCGCAGACGAATCGTGATCCCGAACTCCCGCTCGAACGCGTTGACGAGCGCTGCGATCGGGCCGTTCCCGGATCCCGAGATCTCTCGCGCCTCGCCGTCGGTGATGAGCTCAGCGACGATCTGATCGGTGTCGCTGCTCGAGTGCGTGTACGACCCGAGCTCGTACGGAGTCACGTGCGCGAGGTAGTGCTCGTGGAACGCCGCGAGGAGCTCGTCGGCGGTCAGTTCGTTGCCTTGCGCGTCCGCGATCGACTGCACCTTCTGCGCGAAGTCGACCTGAAGCCCGCGCGGCAGCTCGAGACTGTGCTCGGTCTCCATCAGGTAGGCGACTCCGCCCTTGCCGGACTGCGAGTTGACCCGGATGATCGCCTCGTAGTCGCGGCCGAGATCGGCCGGGTCGATCGGCAGGTACGGGACGTCCCACGACCTCCGAGCTCGCGCGTTGCTGTGCGTGCATCCCTTTCTTGATCGCGTCCTGGTGCGACCCGGAAAAGGCCGTGTAGACGAGCTCTCCGACCCAGGGATGCCGTGGGTGGATCGGCAGCTCGTTGCATTCCTCGACGATCGCCTTCGCCTCGTCGAGCTGTGACAGATCG
This sequence comes from uncultured Thermoleophilia bacterium, assembly GCA_963823265.1. Classification (GTDB taxonomy): domain Bacteria; phylum Actinomycetota; class Thermoleophilia; order Gaiellales; family Gaiellaceae; genus PALSA-600. The sequence continues at coordinate 189,890 of CAWGLA010000004.1, read as the reverse complement.
AGCTCGGGATCGACGCCCTGCGTCAGCAGGTTCAGAGCAATCGTCACGAGGTCCACGTTGCCGGTCCGCTCTCCGTTCCCGAACAGCGTCCCTTCGACCCGGTCGGCTCCGGCCATCAGGCCGAGCTCGGCGGTCGCGACGGCCGTCCCCCGGTCGTTGTGCGGGTGAACGCTCAGGACGATGCTGTCGCGGCTCGAGACGTGCCGCTGGAACCACTCGATGCGGTCCGCGTAGACGTTCGGCGGAAACGCCTCGACCGTCGTCGGCAGGTTGACGATCATCCGCTCGTCCGGCGTCGGCTGCCACGCCTCCATGACCGCCTCGCAGATCTCGAGGGCGAACTCGAGCTCGGTGCCGTGGAAACTCTCGGGTGAGTACTCGAACATGACCTTCGTCGCGCTCTGCGCCGCGAGCTCCTTGCACAGCGCAGTCGCCCGAACGGCGAGAGCCACGACTCCGGCCTCGTCCAGCCGGAAGACGACGCGGCGCTGCGTGGTCGACGTCGAGTTGTAGAGGTGCACGATCGCGCGCGGTGCGCCCTCGATCGCTTCGAAGGTCCGCTCGATCAGCTCGGGCCGCGCCTGCGTCAGCACGGCGATCGTCGTGTCGGCGGGGATGCGATCCTCGTCGATCAGCTTGCGCACGAATTCGAAGTCCGTCTGCGAGGCGGACGGGAAGCCGACCTCGATCTCCTTCACACCGAGCTGGACGAGCAGATCGAACATGCGCTGCTTGCGCGTCGAGTCCATCGGCTTGACGAGAGCCTGGTTTCCGTCGCGGAGGTCGGTCGAGCACCAGATCGGTGCGCGCTCGATGACGCGGTTCGGCCAGGTGCGGTCGGGCAGGTCGACAGTTGGATATGGGCGGTACTTCCAGTAGGGCATCGGCATCGCTACAGCTCCTCGGTGGGCGGACTTCTCCCGGCGGTGCGGGAACGCAAGACGGGTATGTCGCGTGGTCGCCTCCCCTAGGGGGGAAGGAGCAGGGCGAGCGCGCGCAGGCCCGCAGGCGGAATTCACTGCCGGCCCTCGAGAGGTGAATGCGCTGCCCGTTCATCGCTTCCAAAAGCATAGTGAGGTGCGGTGGATTTGGCAACGTTGCAGGTCGCTATACCTTCTGTAGCTTGACAACGCGGATGCTCGTCGGCACACTCAGACGACGATGACTCGTTCAGCAGCCCGCGTACTCGAGCCTCGGACGCCGCTTGCGGCGCAGTTGCTCGTGCTCGGGCTCGTCATTCTCACGGTCATCGTCATTCTCCCCCGCTAGGGGGAGATTTCGCTCACGCGGCCAGTTGACGCCGCATACGCCGACTTCACAGCAGGAGAAGTGCGCCCGCGGTACGGGCCGGACGGAGGAGCGATCGAGATGTGCAGGATCCCGAAAATCGATGAGGTAGATGCATGAAGACCATTGCTTGTCTCGCCGGGGACGGTGTCGGGCCGGAGTTGATGGCCGCGGCGACGCGCGCCCTCGACCGGGTCGCCGAGCTCCACTCGCTGCAGCTCGACGACGTGCATCTGCCGTTCGGCGGTGAAGCGGTGACTCGGACAGGGCATCCGCTCCCGCCCGAGACGCGCGCCGGGTACCGCGACGCCGACGCGATCCTCGTCGCGGCGCCGGACAATCCAGCCCTCGAAGGCGTGAAAGCCGACTTCGACCTCGCGTGGCGGATCGCCCGCGTGCAACTCGACGACGGCGGCGACCTGGTCGTCACCGGCCCGGTCGGAGACTGGGGCAACAGAATCGCACTCGCGCGCGCGTTCTCGAGCACCGCTGCGCGGCGGGGCCGCGTGCTCTGTGTCGGCGAGTCGGCCGACTGGCGTGCAGCGGTCGAGGCCGAGCGTGCGCGTTGGAGTGGGCTCGAGGTCGACGAGGCCTCGCTCGCCCAGGCGCTCGTGCGCCTCCGTGAACGGCCGGAATCGCTGGACGTCGTCGTGACCGAGGCGCAGTTCGTCGATGCGATGGTCGATACGGCCGCCCATTTCGCCGGCTCACACGCGTCGGTCGCACAGGCGTGGCTGCCCAACGACGGGCCGGGCGTGTTCTTCCCCGGCGCCAGCGAGCCCGACGACGTCGCCGGCTTTGGGGTCGTCGATCCTCGCGGCATGCTGCTCACCGCTTCGCTGATGCTCGCGGAAGGCCTCAAGCGCCGCTCGGCGTCGCGGACCCTCGAGCGTGCGGTTGGCGCCGCCACGAGAGGCGACCTGTCGGCGGGACGGGACACACGGTCGTTCACCGACGCGGTCATCGAGCTGCTGCCGCAGTCGAGGGTCGACATGGAGCATTTCGACGAGGTGTGGGCTTGAGCCGCGGGGCGCGGATGTTCGGGTCGGATGCGATTCTGCGCGCGCTCGAGCTCGAGGGCGTGGACGTCGCGTTCGGGATTCCCGGCGGCGCGATCCTGCCGACCTACGACGCGATCGCGCGTGGCACGACCGTGCGGCACGTGCTCGCGCGTCACGAGCAGGGTGCCGGCCACATGGCGGAGGGCTACGCACGGGCCTCGGGGAAGGTCGGAGTGGCGATCGCGACGTCCGGCCCCGGTGCGACGAATCTCGTGACGCCGATCGCCGACGCCTGGATGGACTCCACGCCGCTCGTCTGCATCACCGGGCAGGTGCGCTCGTCGCTGATCGGCACCGACGCGTTCCAGGAGATCGACGCAACGGGAATCACGATGCCGATCGTCAAGCATTCATGGCTCGTCCAGGACGTCGAGGAGCTTCCCGGCGTCCTCAAGGCCGCCTTTCATGTCGCCCGAACCGGTCGTCAGGGCCCGGTGCTCGTGGACGTCGCCAAGGACGTCCAGGAGGCCGAGTTCGAGTTCCGGTACCCGGACGACGTCGACCTGCCCGGCTGGAAGCCGCCGCAGAAGGTTCATCCGCGCCAGATCCGCGAGGCGGCGCGCGCGATCGCAGAGGCGCAGCGGCCGATCGTCTACGCCGGCGGCGGCGTGCTGAACGCCGACGCGTGCGCGGAGCTCCGTCACCTCGTCGACTCGGCGCAGCTGCCCGCGGTCGTGACCCTGATGGGGAAGGGCTGCCTGCCCGACTCGCACCCGCTCAACTACGGGGCGCCGGGCATGCACGGCTCGAAATATGCGAACTGGGCGTTGAACAAGGCCGACCTCGTGATCGCGGTCGGCTCCCGGTTCGACGACCGCGTGACCGGCAAACTCTCCGCCTTCGCGCCGGGCGCGAAGGTCATTCACTTCGACATCGACGCGGCCGAGGTCGGGAAGATCCGCCACGCGGAGATCCCGGTCGTCGGCCCGCTCAAGCTCGCGCTGGCGCAGCTCGCCGAGGAAGTGCGCGCCGTTGCCGCAGACGGTTGCGCCGCTCGTGACCCCTGGCTGCGTCAGCTCGAGGAATGGCGTGCGCAGTTCCCGTTCCGCTACGCGAAATCGGACGGGCAGCTGAAGCCGCAAACTGCGATCGAGGCGCTCCGCGATGTCGCAGGCGACCGCGACGACATCATCTGGACGACCGGGGTCGGCCAGCATCAGATGTGGGCGATGCAGTACCTCGTCTGCGACCGGCCACGGTCGTTCATCACCTCGGGCGGCCTCGGGACGATGGGATACGGACTGCCCGCTGCGATCGGTGCGAAGGCGGCGAGGCCCGACGCCACCGTGGTCTGCATCGACGGCGACGGATGCTTCCAGATGACCTGCCAGGAGCTGGCGACCGCCGCACTCGAGCGGTTGCCGATCGTCGCCGTGGTGATCAACAACGGCTGGCTCGGAATGGTGCGACAGTGGCAGGAGATGTTCTACGACGAGCGCTTCGCCCAGACGCACCTCACGCATGCGGTGCCCGACTACGCGCAGCTGGCGGAGGCGTTCGGGTGTGCCGGCTTCACGGTCGAGAGCGAGAATCAGCTCGAGGACGTCCTCAATGCGGCGTTCACGGCCGGCCGCAGTGCCGTCGTCGATGTCCGCTGCGACCCCGAGGAGAAGGTCTTCCCGATGGTCCCGGCCGGCGCCGCCGCGGTCGACGTGATGGAAGCACCGGACGAGCAGAAAGTATCGACATGACCGCTCTCACGTCTCCGGGGGGTCGCCGTGGTGCCCGGCCGGAGGGCGCAGTGCTCTGCACGGGCCTGGAAGGCCGGGTGCCGACGGCGGCGCCAGCCTTTCGCGGAGCCGGCTTCGCCGGCGGGAGCGAAAGGCGGCCGGTGGCGTGAGCGCACACACCATCAGCGTCGGCTGGAGAACAAGCCGGGGGCGCTGGCGCGCGTCTCGCAGCTCTTCTCTCGGCGCGGCTACAACATCCAGAGCCTCGCCGTCGGGCCGACCGAGCACTCCGACATCTCGCGGCTGACGCTGCGCGTCGACTGCAGCGAGCATTCACTCGAGCAGATCGAGAAGCAGATGCACAAGCTCGTCAACGTGCTGCGAGTGACGGAGCTGAGGCCGGACGAGGCTGTCGAGCGTGAGCTCGCGCTGTTTACCGTCAATGTCTCCACCGAGAAGCGTGCGGAGCTCGTCGCGCTCAGCCAGGTCGCCGGCGCCCGGGTCGCCGATGTCGGCCGCGATGCGATCACGTTCGAGTTCGTCGGGCGTCCCGACGAGGTCGAAGCATTCGAAGAACTGGTTCGCCCCTACGGCGTGCGCGAGCTCGTGCGCACCGGCCGGGTCGGGCTTCGCCGTCCGAGCGCCGGCGGCCGTACGGCAACTCCCTCCGTCCAAGTCTGAAAGGAACCAACGTGGCCGAGATCTTCAAGAGTGGAAACGTCGCGCTTCTGAACGGCAAGGTCGCCGTGCTGGGATACGGCAGCCAGGGGCACGCGCATGCGCTCAACCTGCACGATTCGGGTGTCGAGGTCGAGGTCGGCCTCCGTCCCGGCAGCGCTTCGGCCGCCGCGGCGGAGGAAGCCGGGCTGACCGTTCGCCCCGTTGCCGAAGCGGTGCGCGGCGCTCAGCTCGTCGCCTTCCTCGTTCCCGACGGCGCGCAGCCTGCTCTCTACGAGCAAGAAGTCGCGCCGAACCTCGAGCCGGGTGCCGCGCTGCTCTTCGCGCACGGCTTCAACGTCCACTACGGCCGGATCGCGCCCCCCGAGGGGCACGACGTGATCATGGTCGCGCCCAAGGGGCCGGGTCACGTCGTTCGCCGCCTGTACACCGAGGGCTACGGCACGCCCGCAGTCGTCGCCGTCGCGCAGGATGCGAGCGGTGAGGCGCGCGAGCTTGCGTTCGCGTACGGCGCCGCCCTGGGTGCTGCTCGCGCCGGGATGGTCGTGACCTCCTTCGCGGAGGAGACGGAGACCGACCTCTTCGGTGAGCAGACGGTTCTCTGCGGCGGGGTCACGCAGCTGATCCAGCTCGGCTTCGAGACGCTCGTCGAGGCGGGCTACCAGCCCGAGGTCGCCTACTACGAGTGCCTCCACGAGTTGAAGCTGATCACCGACCTGATCTGGGAGGGCGGGATCGAGCGCATGCACTACTCGATCTCCGACACGGCCGAGTACGGGTCGCACGCGGTCGGGCCGAAGGTCGTCGACGAGCACGTGCGCGAGAATATGCGCGCCGTCCTCGCTTCGATCCGGGACGGGTCGTTCGCCCGCGACTGGATCGCCGAGATGGACCGCGGTCAGCCTTCCCTCGACGTCTATCGCGCGAAGCTCGCCGAGACCCAGATCGAGCAGGTCGGCGCACGCCTCCGCGCGTTGAACGTGAAGGAGGAGACTGCTGGCGTCGGTTGACGTACCGGTCGCCCTCCTGGGCTACGGCACTGTCGGTGCGGCGGTCAACCGTCTTCTCACCGAATCGGCGGACGACATCGAGCGCGCGACGGGCCATCGGCTCCGTGTTGTGAAGGCGCTCGTGCAAGACGTCGCGAAGGAGCGTGATTACCCACCTTCGGGTGGGGTGCTCACCACGAGCTTCGCCGAGATCGTCGACGATCCGAGCATCGCCGTCGTGGCGGAGGTGATGGGCGGCGTGGAGCCGGCGGGCGGCTACGTCCTCGAGCTGCTGCAGCGCGGCAAGAGCGTTGTCTCCGCGAACAAGCAGCTCGTGGCGCGGCGTGGCGCAGAGCTCTTCGCGACCGCGTCGGCGGCCGGCGTCCAGCTGCGGTTCGAAGCCAGTGTCTGCGCCGCGATCCCGGTGATCAAGGTGCTTCGCGAGTCGCTCGTCGTCACCAACGTTCACCGAGTGCTCGGGATCGTCAACGGCACGACCAACTTCGTGCTCACCGAGATGGAGGGCGGCAAGAGCTACGACGAGGCGCTGGCCGACGCTCAGGAGCGCGGCTATGCGGAGGCCGATCCGACCGACGACGTCTCGGGGGCAGACGCCGCGGCGAAGATGGCGATTCTGGCGACGGTGGCCTTCAACTCGCACGTCGAGCTCGCGGACGTCGAGTTCTCGGGGATCACGAAGATCGATGCGCTCGACGTGGCGGCGGCACGCCAGCTCGACATGGTGATCCGGCTCGTCGGCGCCGCCAGGCTCGTCGACGGCCAGGTCGACGTTTCCGTGCAGCCCGCGTTCGTCGACAAGCAGCATCCGCTCGCGAAGGTCGACGGCGCGTTCAACGCCGTGATGCTGCAGGGCGACGCGATTCGGGAGATCACCCTCGAAGGCCCCGGCGCAGGCGGTGTCGAGACGGCGTCCGCTGTGATCGCCGACATCACCAGCGTGCTCGGCACGATGGGCACGGGCTTCCTGCAGAACGACGCCGCGTGGCGCCAGCTGCCGATGCTGCCCGACGGCGACAGCAGCTCACCGTTCTACTTCCGGCTCCACGTCGAGGACCGCCCGGGCGCGCTCGCGCGCGTGGCCGAAGAGCTCGCCGAGCGTGAGATCTCGATCGCGCGCCTCCTGCAGCATCAGAACGGCGACGGCGCGGCGCATCCACGTCGTCACCCACGAGGCGAAGGTCGGTGCGCTGCGGGCGGCGCTCGCCGCAGTCGGCGAGCTCGACGACGTCCACGGCTGCTCGACGCCGCGACCCGTCGTCTCGGACCGGGGCGTCGCGGAGCTCGGATGGGCGTGAAGGCGCCGCTCGGCGCTGACCCTGGGGCGAGGGGTCGACGCCCCTCGTCCCGGCGCGTCGCCTGCAGAAGCGGCTTGGGCTCGAGCTCTACCTGAAATGCGAAGGCCTCAACCCGACCGGGAGCTTCAAGGATCGCGGGATGGTCGTGGCCGTCGAGCGCGCCGCGCAGTCCGGGGCGCGGGCGGTCGTCTGTGCGTCGACCGGCAACACGGCGGCATCCGCAGCCGCCTACGCGGCACGGGCAGGTCTCGAGGCGATCGTGCTCACGCCGGCCGGCGCGACCGCCACGGCGAAGCGCGCGCAGGCGCGGGCTGCCGGCGCCCGCCTCCTCGAGGTCGACGGCAGCTTCGACGATGCGCTGCGGCTCTGCCGCGAGCTCGGTGAACGCGAAGGGTTCGTGCTCGTCAACTCGCTCAACCCGGATCGCATCGAGGGACAGAAGACCGTCGTCGGAGAGATCCTCGAACAGCTCGGCTCCGTTCCCGACCTCGTCGCCCTGCCCTTCGGCGGCGGCGGCAACGTCTCAGCCGTGGCTGCGGGCTTCGCCGACGCCGGTGTGACACCGCGAATCGTCGTCGGACAGGCCGCAGAGCGTGCGACGACGTGGGCGTCGGCGATCAGGATCGGCGAGCCGGCGCACGCGGCGCACGTGGCCGAGCTCGTCGGCGCAGGACGCGTGCAGGTCGTCTCGCTCGGCGAGGAAGAACTGCGCCGAGCCTGGCAGCTGCTCTCGCTCGAGGAGGGAGTCTTCTGTGAGCCGGCATCGGCCGCCGGGGTCGCGGCGCTCGAGCGCCTGGACGATGTGCTGGGCACAACTGCCGTCTGCATCGTCACCGGGCATGGGCTGAAGGACGCAGGCGCCGTCGACGACGGCGGTTCCGAGCCCGTCGAGGCAACCCTCGAAGCAGTCCTGGAGGCGATCGGGTGATCCGGGCCTTCGCACCTGCATCGACCGCGAATCTCGGTCCGGGGTTCGACTCGGCCGGAGCGGCCCTCGAGCTCTGGAACGAGCTGGAGGTCGAGAGCGCGGACGAGTTCACGGTCGAGATCAGCGGTGAAGGCGCCGAAGAGCTGCCGCGTGACACGACGCACCTGGCGCTGCGGGTGTTCTCGCTGTTCGCGCCGCTCGAGGGCCGCCGCTTCCGGTTCGTGAACCGGGTCCCGCTCGAGCGTGGGCTCGGCTCGAGCGCGGCCGCGATCGGGCTCGGCCTCGTCGCCGGGGCCGCCGCGGCGGGAGCGGACGCGGATCCCGCCGCTCTGCTCGTCCAGGGCGCGCGGTTCGAGGGCCACATCGACAACCTGGCGGCCGTGCTCTACGGCGGCGCGTGCGTCTCGTGGACGCACGAAGGGGGACCACGCGCAGCGCGGATCGCAGCCGACCTGCCGCTCTCACCGGTGCTCGTCGTTCCGGCCGCGCGCATGAACACCGCACGCTCTCGCAGCGACCTGCCCTTCACCGTCAGCCATCACGATGCCGCCGTCACCGTCGCCTCCGCAACGATGCTCGGCGCGGCGATCGCCGGCGGCAACGCCACCCTGCTCCGCGACGCATTCCACGACCGGCTGCACGAGCAGTACCGCAGCTCGCAGGCGCCGCTGCTCGAGGCCCTGCGCGAGGAGCTGCCCGACGGCGCAAGCGGCGTGACGTTGTCCGGCTCCGGGCCGTCGGTCGTCGTCTGGGCCGACCCCGACCGCGTCGACTCGGTCGTCGCCGCGCTCGAGCAATCCGTTCCCTCGTCCGCGACGGTGCTCCCCTTGCGGGTGGCCCAGGCAGGAGCTCACGTTCAATGACGCCCTACGGCAAGACGCATCCGGCCAAGCGCCACAGCGCCGCCCTCACCGACGGTGTCGACCGCGCGCCGGCGCGCGCGATGCTGAAGGGCGTCGGGTTCACCGACGCAGACCTCGCGAGGCCGCTGATCGGCGTTGCGACCACGTGGATCGAGACGATGCCGTGCAACCTGAACCACCGGCGCCTGGCGGGCTACGTCAAGCAGGGGGTCCGCCGAGCCGGCGGGACACCGATCGAGTTCAACACGATCGCGGTCTCCGACGGCGTCTCGATGGGCACCGTCGGCATGCGGGCGTCGCTCGTCTCGCGCGAGGTGATCGCCGACTCGATCGAGCTCGTCGCGCGCGGGCACCTCTTCGACGGTCTCGTGTGCATCGTCGGCTGCGACAAGACGATCCCTGCCGGCGTGATGGCCCTCGCCCGGCTCGATCTCCCGGGCCTCGTCTTCTACAGCGGTTCGATCGAAGCCGGCCGGTACCGCGGCGCCGACGTGACGATCCAGGACGTCTTCGAAGCGGTCGGCGCCCACGCAGCCGGCACGATCTCCGACCGGGAGGTGCACGCGCTCGAGAGCGTGGCGTGCCCGGGGGCGGGCGCCTGTGGCGGCCACTTCACGGCGAACACGATGGCGACCGCGCTCGACTTTCTCGGCGTGAGCGCGCCGGGCCTGAACGAGATTCCGGCGAATCATCCGGGCAAGCCGCAGGCGGCGGTGGTTGCGGGCGAGCTCGCGATGCGTCTGGTCGAGGATGACACGCGGCCCTCGCAGATACTGACGCGCGAGGCGTTCGAGAATGCGATCGCCGCGATCGCAGCCACCGGCGGCTCGACAAATGGGGTGCTGCACCTGCTCGCGATCGCGGCGGAGGCAGGCATTCCCCTCGAGATCGACGACTTCGACACGATCTCCTCGCGGACGCCGATCGTCGCCGACATCAAGCCGGGTGGCCGGTACGTCGCCACCGATCTTTTCAAGGCCGGCGGAGTCGCGCTCGTCGCGCGTGAGCTCGTGCGTGCCGGAGTGGTCAACGAGCAGGCGAGGGCGGTCGATGGGCGGTCGTTGCGCCAGGTCGCCGACGGCGTGCACGAACGGCCGGGCCAGGATGTCGTCGTCTCGTGGGACGAGCCGTTGAAGCCCACCGGAGGCCTGGCGATCTTGCGCGGCAATCTCGCGCCGGACGGCAGTGTCGTGAAGCTTGCCGGCCACGAGCGGCTGCACCACAGCGGACCTGCGCGGGTCTTCGATTCCGAGGAGGCGTGCTTCGCGGCAGTCAAGGCGCGTGCGATCGCGCCGGGGGATGTCGTCGTGATTCGCTACGAGGGCCCCGCCGGCGGGCCGGGGATGCGCGAGATGCTGCATGTCACCGCGGCGCTCGTCGGCGAGGGCCTTGGTGACGAGGTCGCTCTCATCACCGACGGCCGCTTCTCGGGCGCCACGCACGGATTGATGGTCGGGCACGTCGCGCCCGAGGCATTCCGCGGCGGGCCGATCGCGCTGGTCCGCGACGGCGACACGGTCGTGATCGACGTCGAGGCGCGCGAGCTGAACGTCGATCTCTCCGAGGCCGAGCTCTCGAGCCGCGCCTCCCAGTGGTCACAGCCGGAGCCTCGCTACACGACCGGGGTCTTCGCGAAGTACGCGGCCACCGTCGGCTCCGCTTCCCAGGGAGCACGGACCGAATGAACCGCGGACTTCCCTCAGCGCTCGAGCAGCTTCCTGACGGCCCGAGTTGCCTGGCCGATCCGCTGTTCGTTCTCGACAAGCGCGAAGCGCACATGGCCGTCGCCTCCGTCGCCGAAGCCGATTCCGGGGCTGACGGCGACGTTCGCCTCGCGTGCCAGCAGCAGCGCGAACTCCAGCGAGCCCAGTTCGCGGAAGGCTTCGGGGATCTCCGCCCAGACGAACATCGTCCCGAGCGGCGGCTCGACGTGCCAGCCGGCGCGGGCGAGGCCGCGGCAGAGCGCATCGCGCCGCAGCCGATAGATCTCGCAGACCTCGGCGGGATAGTCGTGCGCCTCGCGCAGTGTCACCGTCGCGGCGATCTGGATCGGCTGGAACGTGCCGTAGTCGAGATAGGACTTGAGCTTCGTGAGCGCGCCGACGACATCAGGGCGACCGAGCACGAATCCGACGCGCCAGCCGGCCATCGAGAACGACTTCGTCAGGCTGTACAGCTCGATTGCACAGTCGTCTGCGCCGTCGGCGGCGAGCACGGAGGGCGGCCGGTGGCCGTCGAAGGCGATGTCGGCGTACGCGAAGTCGTGCACGAGCAGGAACTCGTGCTCCCGAGCGAGGTCGACGAGGATCTGCAGTTCCTCGGCCGAGGCGATCGCGGTGGTGGGGTTGTGCGGGAACGACACGATCACGACCTTCGGCCGTTCGGCGCGCACCGCCTCGGCGATCGCGTCGATGCCGCCCGCCGCAGGCGGGGTCACGACGCGCGCGCCGGCCAGGGCCGGCGCGACGCGGTGGATCGGGTAGGCGGGTGTCGGCACCACGACCGTGTCTCCACCTTCGACCAGCACCCACATCAGGTGCGCGAGCCCTTCCTTCGCGCCGATCGTGCTTGCGATCTGGGTCTCCGGATCGAGCGTGACGTCGAACGTACGCAGGTAGTGCTCGGCGACAGCGTGCCGCAGTTGCGTGATGCCTCTGCTCGCGGAGTACCGGTGGTTCGCCGGCTTGGCGGCGGCCTCCTGCAGCTTCGCCACGGCGATCGCCGGAGACGGGATGTCCGGGTTGCCGAAGCCGAGGTCGATCACGTCGCGCCCGTCGCGACGCAGTTCGCGCTTCAGCTGGTCGACAGTGGCGAAGACGTAGGGCGGGAGATCCTCGACTCGGCAAAACTTCATTTGCGAAAGTATTGTAGGGCGCGCCATGGCTGTTGACACGCTCAGGTGCCGGATCTGCGAGTCCGACTATCCGGCTGTCGCGAGTGGCGTGTGCCTGCGCTGCTTCGGGCCGCTGGAACCGGTGTACGACTGGGATCAGGTCTCACGTGAGGCGACCCGCGAGGCGATCGAGCAGGGGCCGCGCTCGCTCTGGAGGTATGCCGCACTGCTCCCGACCGCCGCGCCGGCCGGTGCCGCGGCCGGGCCTGGCTGGACGCCGCTCGTGCCGGCGCCCCGGCTCGCCCAGGCCGTCGGCGTCCGCGAGGTGTTCCTGAAGCTCGACCACACCAACCCGACGCATTCCTTCAAGGACCGCGTGGTGGCCGTCGCCGCCGCCAAGGCGGCCGAACTGGGCACGGACACGCTCGCCTGCGCGTCCACGGGCAACCTCGGGAACGCCGTCGCAGCGCGCGCGGCTGCGAGCGGCATGCGCTCCGTGGTGCTCTATCCGCGGACCGTCGAGCCGGAGAAGCTCCTCGCGACCGCCGTGTACGGCGGCGAGATGTACGCGGTGAACGGCAGCTACGACGACTGCTCTCGCCTCGTCGTCGAGCTGGCCGGTGAGCTCGACTGGGCATTCGTGAACGTGAACCTGCGCGCCTACTACGCGGAGGGATCGAAGACGCTCGCCTTCGAGATCGCGGAGCAGCTCGGCTGGCAGACGCCCGATGCGGTCGTCTCGCCGGTTGCGTCCGGATCGCTCTTCACGAAGCTCTGGCAGGGGTTCGAACAGTTCCGCCGGCTCGGCCTCGTCTCCGGGGACAGTCCACGCATCTTCGGTGGGCAGGCCGAGGGTTGCGCTCCGGTCGCGCATGCGTTCGCCGACGAGCGGCCCGTGTCCCCGATCCGCCCGAACACGATCGCGCATTCGCTGGCGATCGGCGCGCCTGCCGACGGTGATCTCGCGACCGCGACCGCACGTGCGTCGGGCGGTGGGATCTACGCCGTCCCGGAGGACGAGATCGGCGCGAACGTGTCGATGCTCGCCGCGCTGTCGGGCGTGTGGGGCGAGACGGCGGCCGGCGTGACGGTCGGAGCGCTCCGCGCCGCGACCGAGGCGGGCACGCTCGGCCCGGACGACCGTGTGGTCGTGCTCGTGACGGGAACCGGGTTGAAGACACCGCAGGTCGTCGAGACCCGCGCCGGGACGGAGATCGAGGCGGATGTCGACCTGTTGCTCGAGCACATCGGAGTGACGGCATGACGACTGCGGCCGATCCGGTCGTTGCCGCTCTGCGCGAGGAGATCACCGCGCTCGACGTGCGGCTCCTCGAGACCGTCAACGAGCGGATCCAGACGGTCGACAAGCTGCGCCGCTACAAGGCGCAGAACGACCTGCCGTTCGTCGACCCGGATCGCGAACAGGCGCTCCTCCAGCAGCTCAAGGGCGTGAACACCGGGCCTCTGTCCGAGGCGGGGGTCGAAGAGCTCGTGACCTTCGTGCTCGGGCTCGTCAAGCGGGAGCTGGCGCATGGGTGACGTCATTGCAGCCCTGCCCGGCGACGGGATCGGGCCCGAGGTGCTGGAGCAGGCGGTGCGCGTGCTCGAGCGGCTGCCGGTGGAGGTCGAGGTTGTGCACCTGCCCTTCGGCGGTGCCGCGATCGACGCCACCGGCGAGCCGCTGCCGGCCGAGACACTCGAGGGCTGCCGCGCTGCACGGGCGGTTCTGCTCGGCGCGGTCGGCGGCCCGCGCTGGGACGGCGGCACAGTGCGGCCCGAGCAAGGGCTCCTCGGGCTGCGGAAGGCGCTCGATGTCTATGCCAATCTGCGGCCGGCGACTCAGGGCGACGTCGACCTCGTGATCGTGCGCGAGCTCGTCGGCGGCCTCTATTTCGGCGCCCGTGGTGTGCGCGACGACGGAACGGTCTTCGACACGTGCGAGTACCACCCGGATCAGGTCGAGCGCATCGTTCGCCGCGGCTTCGAGCTGGCGCGCGGCCGTCGACGCTCACTCGTGTCGGTCGACAAGGCGAACGTGCTCGATACCTCGCGCCTGTGGCGGCGCGTCGTCGAGGAGATCGCGCCCGACTACCCCGACGTCTCGTTCCGTCATGCGCTCGTCGACAGCTTTGCGATGGAGCTGGTGAACGCTCCGGAGACGATCGACGTCGTCGTGACGGAGAACATGTTCGGGGACATCCTCTCGGACATCGCCGCCGCCGTCACCGGCGGGCTCGGCCTCGCCGCCTCGGCGAGCCTCGGTGATGACGGCCCCGGGATCTTCGAGCCGGTGCACGGGTCGGCTCCCGATCTCGCCGGCACCGGCACCGCGAACCCGGCCGCGATGCTCCGTTCGCTCGCTCTTCTGCTCGAGCATGCGCTGCAGCGTGGCGACCTCGCCGCCGCGCTCGTGGACGCCGTCGACGCGGCGCTCGTGTCGTCGCCCACGCCCGACCTCGGCGGCAACGCCACGACCACTGCCTTCGGAGGCGCGGTGCTGGGATCACTCGCGAGCCTGGAGCTCGCGACGCGGTGAGCATCAGCGTTGGATACCCAGGCCCGCCCGGAAGCCACAGCGACGCGGCGGCGGCCGTGCTCGTGCCCGACGCGGTGCGCTCGGTCGACCTGCCGAGCTTCGTCGCCGTCGTGGACGCTGCCGCCGCGGCGGAGGTGACGCTCGGGGTGCTGCCGATCGAGAGCTCACTGGTCGGTCCGATCGCCGAGACGCACGACCTGCTCTTTCGCGCGCCGCTGTCGATCATCCGCGAGGCGACGTTGCCGATTCGGCACTGCATCGTCGGCCTTGCCGGCGCGAGTCTCGACGAAGCGCGAACGGTCCTCTCGCACCCTGCCGCGTTCGATCAGTGCCGTGAGCTGCTCGGCTCCCGCGACGTTCGTCGTGTGCCGACCGCGACGACCGCGGATGCCGCTCGCGAAGTGGCCGACGCGGGCGATCCGCGCCAGGTGGCGATCGCGAGCGCCGAGGCTGCGGCCGCCTATGGCCTCGAGGTGCTCGCGGACGACGTCGGCGACCGCCCCGGCGCCTTCACGCGCTTCGTCGCGCTCGCGCCGTACACCCAGGTCGGCGGCGGAGACGGCTGGCGGACGGCACTGTCGTTCGTCACCGACCACCAGCCCGGAGCGTTGTTCCGGGCGCTCGGGCCTCTGGCGCGGAACAATGTGAACCTGGTGCAGCTCGTGTCGCGTCCCCTGCCGAATTCGCCCTGGCGCTACCGCTTCGACCTCGTGCTCGACGGCCACGTGTACGACCAGCACGTCGGGCCGGCGCTCGCAGAGCTCCGCGGGCTGACCCGCGAGCTGCGGCTCTTCGGCTCCTACGCGGCCGAGGGTGAACGGTGAGCACGCTCTTCCGCAAGATCTGGGACGCGCACCTCGTCGCCGAGGAGGCCGGGAAGCCGTCGCTCCTCTACGTCGACCTGCACCTCGTCCACGAAGTGACGAGCCCGCAGGCCTTCGAGTCGCTCAGGCTGAACGGCAGGCCGGTACGCCGGCCCGAGTTGACCGTCGCGACGATGGACCACAACGTCCCGACCCTGGACGGGCCGATCACGGACGACCTCGCGCGCGCGCAACTCGACGCGCTCGCCGCGAACTGCGAGGAGTTCGGCGTGCGCCTGCTCGCCACCGGCAGCGGCCGGGAGGGGATCGTGCACGTGATCGGGCCGGAGCTCGGCCTCACGCAGCCGGGAATGACGATCGTGTGCGGGGACAGCCACACGTCGACTCACGGCGCGTTCGGTGCGCTTGCCTTCGGCATCGGCACGTCAGAGGTCGAGCACGTTCTGGCGACCCAGACGCTGCCGCAATCCCTGCCCAGGACGATGCGCATCACGTTCACCGGCGAGCTGCCGTTCGGGCTCTCGGCGAAGGACATGGTGCTGGCCGCGATTGGTCAGATCGGCGTCTCCGGCGGCCAGGGGCATGTGATCGAGTACGCCGGCCCGGCGATCGAGGCGCTTTCGATGGAAGGACGGATGACCGTCTGCAACATGTCGATCGAGGCGGGCGCCCGCGCCGGGATGATCGCCCCCGACGACGTCACCTTCGCCTACCTCGAGGGCCGTCCGGGCGTCCCGGCCGGCGGCGCCTGGGAGCGGGCGGTCGACGCGTGGCGCGGCCTCCGCAGCGACGACGGTGCAACGTTCGACCGCGAGGTCGTCGTGGACGTCTCGAGCCTCAAGCCGCAGGTCACCTGGGGCACCAACCCCGGAATGGTGGCGGACGTGGACGCAGTCGTGCCCGACCCCGCCGACTACGACGATCCGGCGCAGCGCGAAGCCGTCGAGCGGGCGCTCGCCTACATGGACCTCGCGCCGGGCACGCCGCTCGTCGACATCCGCATCGACAAGGTGTTCATCGGCTCTTGCACCAACGCGCGGATCGAGGACCTGCGTATCGCCGCCACCGTCGCGTCGGGCAAGCAGGTCGCGGACCATGTCCACGCGATCGTCGTGCCCGGCTCGGCGCAGGTGAAGCAGCAGGCCGAGGCCGAGGGCCTGGACGAGATCTTCAGGGCGGCCGGTTTCGAGTGGCGCCGCGCCGGCTGCTCGATGTGCCTCGGCATGAACCCCGACGTGCTCGGCCCGGGCGACCGCTGCGCCTCGACGTCGAATCGCAACTTCGAGGGACGTCAGGGCGCGGGCTCGCGCACACACCTCGTCAGCCCGGCCATGGCGGCCGCTGCGGCTGTCGCCGGGCACTTCGCCGACGCGCGGGAGCTGGCATGAACGAATTGCGGAGCGTCACGGGCAAGGTCGCGGTGCTCGACCGCGCCGACGTGGACACCGACCAGATCATCCCGAAGCAATTCCTGAAGCGGATCGAGCGCTCGGGCTACGGGCAGTTCCTCTTCTACGACTGGGTGCGCGACCCCGGCTTTTTCCTGAACGTCGCCGAGAATCGCGACGCGCCGATTCTGATCGCAGGGCGCAACTTCGGTTGCGGTTCGTCGCGCGAGCATGCCGCGTGGGCCCTCGAGGACTTCGGCTTTCGCGTCGTGATCGCGCCGTCGTTCGGCGATATCTTCCGGGCCAACGCGATCAACAGCGGGCTGGCGCCCGTGCAACTGCCGCCGGAGGACATCGCCACGGTGCGGGAGGCGCTCGCCGCCGCGCAACGAGTTGACCGTCGATCTCGAGCACCTGCGCATCACGCATCCGGATGGGCTCGTCCTGGGCTTCGAGTTCGACGCGCACGCGCAGGAGACATTGGTCAACGGCCTGGACGACGTTGCGCGCACCCTGCACCGCGCAGACGAGATCACGGCCTTCGAAGGCGCGCACCCCGCGCGCTTCGACGCCCGCACGCTCGTCCTCTAGGTTCCTCCTGACAGTGCCGAGCAGGTCGCTTCGGGCAAGATTGCCGGATGGACCGCGACCAGCTACGGGCGCTGCAGGAGCCGCTCAAGGAGCGCTACCGCCAGGAGCCCGGCTCGGCGCTGGTGACGCTGCGCGCGACGGGCACCCTCGGCGAGGGCGTCACGTGCTCGGTCGCGACCGGACGTGCGCTCGCCGAAGCGGGGCTTCATCCGGCAAGCGGCGGGGACGGATTGAGCGTCTGCTCGGGCGACATGCTGCTGGAGGCGCTCGCTGCGTGCGCCGGTGTCACCCTGCGCGCGGTGGCGACGTCGCTCGGGATCGACATTGCCGCGGGGGCGGTTCACGTCGAGGGCGATCTTGATTTTCGGGGCACGCTCGCCGTCAGCAAGGACACGCCGGTCGGATTCCGCGCGATCAGGTTGAGCTTCGAGCTCGAGACGGATGCCTCCGACGACGACCTCGACACGCTGCTGCGACTGACGCAGCGCTACTGCGTCGTCTACCAGACCCTCGCCGCCTCTCCCGAGCAGACCATGAGCTGGGCTCGCGCAGCCGGGTAGGCCCGGTCAGCCCGTGTTGCGGAGCGCGGCGGCGATGCCCGCGATCGAGCGGAGGAGCGGCAGCTGCGCCGTCTCGTCGCCGGCGCGGTGGCGCCTCAGCAGTTCGACCTGAACGCGCGTTCATCGGGTCGACGTACGGATTGCGGAGATCGATCGAGCGGCGCAGGACCGGCTGGCGCTCGAGCAGCGTGCCGACATCCGCCGCGGCCAGCACGCCCGCAACCGTCCGTTCGTGCTCGCGCTCGATCTCGTCGAAGAGCTCGGCGTCGCGCACGAGCGAGAGATAGTCACGGGCGATCGACAGGCTCGACTTTGCGAGCGTCATCTCGAGGTTGTCGACGACGGCGCGGAAGAAGGGCAAGCGCTCGTACAGATCGCGCAGCGCGCCGGGGCCGACCGACTCGAACGCCGACCCGCAGCCGAACCAGGCCGGCAGCAGCACGCGGTTCTGCGTCCAGGAGAACACCCAGGGGATCGCCCGCAGCGACGACAGGTAGTCGGCATCGTTCGGGCGGCGCGACGGCCGCGAGGCGATCTCCAGCATGGCGAGCTCGTCGACCGGCGTGAACGCCCGGAAGAACTCGACGAAGCCGTCGTTCTCCCAGACGAAGCCGCGATACGCGTCCCGCGACGTGGCGGCCATGCGGTCGAGGAGCTCCCGTTCGTCGTCGCGCGGGGGCTCGGGCAGGCGCTCCGGGAACGTCGCCAGGAGCGTCCCCGCGAGCGCCGCCTCCAGATTGCGGCGCGCGAGGCCTTCGAGCCCGTACTTGAAGGACACCGTCTCGCCCTGCTCCGTCAGCTTCATGTGGCCGGGCGGCTGGCTGGCGGGTTGTGACGCGATCGCGGCGTGGGTGGGCCCGCCGCCCCGGCCGGCGCTGCCGCCGCGGCCGTGGAAGATCGTCAGGGCGATGCCATGCCGGCGCGCGACGCCCGCGAGCTCCTCCTGGGCGCGATAGATCGCCCATTGCGCTGCCAGGTAGCCGCCGTCCTTGCCCGAGTCGGAGTAGCCGACCATGACCTCGGAGGTCGCACGGCCGCTGCTCAGCAGCTCGTCGAGGACGATCGGCGCTGCGGTCAGGTCGTCGAGCGTCTCGAAGAGCGGCACGACCGACAACGGCTCGTCGGTGAGCCCAGCGGCAGCGATCACATCCGCGGCGCTCGACGTGCCGGAGACGATCAGTGTGTCGAGCGCCTCGGCACCGTGCCGGCGGCGGGCGGCCACGGCGGCCGCAACGGCCTCCCGCGCCCGCGGCTCGCCGAGATCGCGTGCGTGCAGCCGCAGGTCGAGCTTCGCGATGTGGAAGCCGAAGATCTCGACCATCCGCTCGAGCCGCGCGACGCGGCCTTCGCCGACCCGGCGCCCACCGTTCGCGGCCAGGCTCTCGCGGATCGTGCGCAGGTCCTCGAGCAGGTCGGACGGCCCTGGATACGCGTCGTTGTCGAGCCGCCACCACATGAACGACAGCTTGCGGCGATACGGCTCCAGCTCGTTGCGCGCGCCGATCTCGGCTGCGTACCCGGGCAGCGCCGCCTCGTCGCGGGCAAGAGACGCCTCGAGCTCGTCCGACACCCGCACGAGTGAGCGGGTCGAGGCGAGCTCGACCGCGAGCTCACGCACCTCGTCGCGGTAGCGGCGCAGTGCCACGCGCCGGGCCTCGTCGAGGGCTTCGGCGATCGACGCCGGCCCGGCTGCCGGGTTGCCGTCCATGTCGCCGCCGATCCACGAGCCGAACGTGAGCGGCGGGGGCGACTCCGGGACGCGCTTGCGCCAGGCGTGCAGCAGATCCGTTGCGGCGGAGACCAGGCTGTGCTCGAAGAACCAGAGGCCGTTGCGGATCTCGTCCGTGATCCTGAGGCGGTCGTGCCGCACCTCGTCCGTCTGCCAGAGCAGCGTCACCTCCTCCGCCAGGCGCTCCTCCACCTCGGCGCGCTCGTCCGGCGCCAACCGCGGGTCGTCGAGGCGAACGAGCTGCTCGGCGATCCGGATGTGCGCGAGCAGGACGGTGCGCCGGGTCGCCTCGGTGGGATGGGCGGTCAGCACGAGGCGGATCGAGGTCGTGGCCGCGCGCGTGACGAGCTCGCCGGCCGGAACGGCGGCAAGCTGCTGGAAGGCATCCTCGAGCGACTCGCGCGCGACGACACCGTCGTGCGCGTCCTCCCGGCGGCGCCGGAGGCGGTGGTGCTGCTCGGCGAGGTTCGCGAGCTGGAAGTAGAGCCCGAATGCGCGCAGTACCAGCGCCTGCTGCTCGGCGGTGAGCGCGGCGGCGGTGCGCGCGGTGGTGCTGTCGGCGCGGGCGCGGCGAGCTTCGCGCCGGATCGCCTCGACGAGCTCGAGCAGCCACTCGCCCTCCTGCTCGGCGAGCACCGTGCCGAGGATCGTCCCGAGCACGCGCACGTCACGGCGGAGCGGGGCGGCGCTGTCGCCGCGGGGCCTGTCCGTCGTCATGCCGGTGCTGCTAGGAGCGGAGGCCGAGTGCGGAGAGGACGGCGTCTGCATCGGGAGCGATCGTCGTGAGCCGGGCGACGTCGCTCTCCACCGCCTGCGGCCGGGCGCCGGTGACGACCAGGACGACCCGCGACCCGGGGGCGATCTCGCCGCGGGCGATGCTCTGGGCCAGCGCGCCGAGCGCTGCGCCGCTCGCACAGTCCGCTTCGATGCCGGTCGTCTCGACGAGCAGCGCGGTGTTCTCCTCGATCACGTCCTCCGCCACGGCGACGATGCCGCCTCCGGTCGCGCGGGCGGCGCCGATCGCCAGGTCGCCGTGCGACGGGTCGCCCACGGCGAGCGATGCGACGCCGGTGACGGCCTCGACGCGCGAGATGCCGCGGTCGTCGGCGAACGCCGCCGCGATCGGGCTGGAGCCGAGCGCCTGCGCGGCGAACATTCGCGGCAGCGGCTCGCCGGCGAGGCCGGCCCGGGTCACCTCGGCGAAGCCCTGGGCGAGCTTCGAGAACAGCGTGCCGCTGGCCGCGGGGCAAACGACGGCATCCGGTAGCTGCCAGCCGAGCTGTTCCGCGATCTCGAAGGAGATCGTCTTCGCGCCCTCGCTCGCGTACGGATGCAGGTTGCCGCTGACGAAGCCCCAGGGAAAGAGGCCGCCGAGCTCGAGCTCGAGCCGGCGGCAGTCGTCGTAGGTGCCCGCAACCGCGAAGACGCGGGCGCCGGGATGGCGCGCTGCGACCGCGGCCGCCTCGCCGCCGACGGGCGCGAGCACGATCGCCTCGAGCCCGGTCGCCGCTGCCGCCGCTGCGACGGCGTGACCGAGGTTGCCGGTCGACGAGCAGCACAGGGTCGTGACGCCGTGGTCGAGCGCCGTCGCCGCCGCGATCGTCGCCACGCGGTCCTTGTAGGAGTGCGTCGGGTTGTGACCTTCGAGCTTCAGGTGGAGATCGAGGTCGAGCAGTTCGGACAGACGGCCGGCGTGGTGCAGCGGCGTCCAGCCCGCGCCGTGCTCGACCCGCGCGCCGGCCGGCAGCAGCCCGCTGTAGCGCCAGAGCGACTCGGGGCCTGGCGGCGATCGAGCCGTGCGACACGTCTCTTCCGATCACGTCCCAGTCGTACGTGAGATCGGTCGGGCCGTCGCAGCGGCGACAGGCATCGACCGGCTCGGGGCGCGAGACCGTCTCGCAGACACGGCAGCGCAGGCCGGAAGCGCTCATTGCTGCGAGGCCCCCGTCCTTTGGCTGGAACCTAACCGGAAGGACGGGTGTGTCCGGCTAGGCCAATTGCGCGCACGCGATGACCGGAAGGAAAAACATCTTCTCGATCACGCTGCACATGGCTCAAGTCTAGAGCAAGCGCGGCCCGACTTCAAATCATCCTTCAGTTTGTGTAGTATCGGGTCGTCCGATTCGGCCACGACGCCGGCTCGGCGAGGCATTGGGGCCTCGGGCACACCTTTCGTGTGTGCCCGAGGCCTTTTTTTTGTGGGCAAACCCAGGAGGAGAACGCATGGTGAAGGTCGAGGCCATCGTGCTTCGGGAGCGAGTCGAGACGGTGATCGACGCGGTCGAGGAAGCGACGGGGCATGTGGGCGTGACGGTGATCGAGGCGATCGGCCACGGGCGCGAACGCGGCGTCACGCACGAGTACCGGGGGCGCGTGTTCGAGTCGCGTTTCCTGCCGAAGGCCCTGCTGACGTTCGTCGTCTCCGACGACATCGTCGACGGCGCCGTCGCGGCGATCGTCGATGCCGCCCGCAGCGGCAACGAATCGGGTGACGGGCTCGTCTGGTCGACCCCGGTCGGGAACGTGTTCCACAACCGAACCGGACGCGAATTGGAGGAGGTGGAGGTCGGTGCCTAGTAACCACAATCTCCTGATCGCCGCATCGACCATCTGGGTCGTCATCACCGCGGTGCTCGTGATGTTCATGCAGGCGGGTTTTGCCTTTCTCGAGGCAGGGCTGACGCGGATGAAGAACGCCGGCCATATCGCGGGGAAGAACGTCCTGATCTTCGCGCTCGCCTCGCTCGTCTACTGGGCGGTCGGCTTCGGGCTCGCGTTCGGGGACGGCAACGCGTTGATCGGGACGGCGGGCTTCTTCCCCTCCGTCGGCGAACTGACGTCGGTCGGGCAAGAAGCCGTACGACTGGTTCTCCGAGATCCCGGGCGGCGCCGGCTATCTGTTCGAGGTCGTCTTCTGCGGGGTCTCGCTCGCGATCGTCTGGGGCGCGATGGCCGAGCGCGCGAAGCTGTGGGTCTACTTCGCGTTCGGCATCTGGTTCACGCTCACCTATTCGGTCGTCTCGCACTGGATCTGGTCGCCGCACGGCTGGTTGTTCAAGCACGGCATGCAGGACTTCGCCGGCTCGACGGTCGTCCACTACCAGGGCGCGCTCGCGGCTCTCGCCGGCGCGCTGATCCTCGGGCCGCGCATCGGCAAGTTCGGCACCGACGGCCGCGCGAACCCGATCCCCGGCCACAACATCCCGTATCGCGGTGCTGGGGACGCTGATCCTCTGGTTCGGCTGGTTCGGGTTCAACCCCGGCTCGACGCTCTCGGTCGACTTCGGCGGCTTCGGCTTCTTCGCCTACGTTGCGACGACCACCAACATCGCCGCCGCCGCGGGCGCGCTCACCGGCATCTGCGTCGCCTGGCTGCGGCTCGGCAAGCCGGACATCTCGATGATGCTGAACGGCGCGCTGGGAGCGCTCGTCGCGATCACCGCCGCGTCCGGCTTCGTCGCCCCGTGGGCGGCGATCGTGATCGGCATCGGCTCCGGCGTGATCGCGGTCTTCGGCGTGATCTTCATCGAGAGCATCGGGATCGACGACCCGATCGGCGCGGTCGCCGTTCACGGCATGTCAGGCGTGTGGGGCACGCTCGCGACCGGGCTGTTCGCCGTCCCGGTGCTCGCGAAGAACCTCGCCACCGGGAACGGGCGGGCTCGTCTACACGGGCTCGCTTCCACCAGCTCGGGGTCCAGGCGCTCGGCGTCGCCTCCGTCGGCGTCTTCACGTTCGCGACGTCGTTCGGCGCGCTGTTCGCCATGCACAAGCTGTGGGGCATCCGGGTCGAGGAGCACGTCGAGACCGCGGGGCTCGACGTCTCCGAGCACGGCATGTGGGGCTATCCGGAGTTCTACATCCCGGTCCCGGGCGGCTACGGCACGGAGTCGCACGGCCATCTCGGGCATCGAGACCATCGTCCGATCGCCGTTCACACGACGCCGGTGGCCGAAGCGTGATCGTTATCCGCCGGCGACCGCAGGAAGGAGGAGGATCTTCGACGTGGGTGACACGGTCGTCTCCAGCCCGCTCAGGAGACGGACGTCGCTCCCGTCGACGAAGACGTTGAGGAAGCTCGGCACGCCGTCGCCTTCGAGGACACGCGCCTTCAGCGCGGGAAATCGGGCGACGAGCGTGTCGAGCGCTTCACGCACCGTCCCGGCCTCGACGTCGACGACTCGCTGTCCTCCGGCTTCCGGTCGCAGCACGGGTGGGATGCGGATCTCGGCCATCGCTTCAAAAGGTATAGCAAAGGAGGCTTGTCGCCATGACGCTCCAGGGTCTGCGGGTTCTGATCGCCGAGGACGAGACGCTCATCCGGCTCGACCTGCGGCAGATGCTCGAAGAGCACGGCATCGACGTCTGCGGCGAGGCTCGTGACGGCCTCGAGGCGGTCGAGCTCGCGCGTGAGACGCAGCCCGACCTGGCGGTCTTCGACCTGAAGATGCCGAAGCTCGACGGCGTCGAGGCCGCGCGTCGCGTCTACGCGGAACGGCCGCTGCCGATCATCATGCTGACGGCGTATTCGGACCGGAAGACGGTCGAACGGGCGGTCGACGCAGGCGTCTTCTCGTACCTCTCGAAGCCCTTCGGCCCGCAGGACGTCATTCCCGCGATCCGTGCTGCCGTTGCGCGCCACGCCGACCTCTTGACCGCGAGGCGCGAGGTGGGAAAGCGCGAAGAGCCGATCGAAGTTCAGGTCACCTCGAGCAGTGGCCGCGTGTGGCCTTTGCGAGTGCACCGCAAGCCCGACGGCTCGATCGCCGTCGACGTGTTGCCGGAATAATACTTCATAATGTAAAGTATCTCTGACCGTGGGCCTGACCGTGGTCAAATGCGGAGGCGCGCTCCTGGCGAAGGAGCGGTTCGCGATCGCGCGGTACGTCGACGAGGGCAGCGGGGCCTGTGTGGTGCACGGTGCAGGCTCGCGGATCTCGCACGCGCTCGACGAGGCCGGGGTCGTGTCGAGCTTCGTCGGTGGCCGCCGTGTCACGAGCGACGAGGCGATTCCGATCGTCCGCGAGGCGTTCAAGCGTGAGAACCAGGAACTGTGCCGTCAGATCGGAGACCGCGCAGTGGGGCTGATGGGCGACGACCTGGGGCTCGAGGCCGAGCGGATTCCCGGGTTCGGCGACGTCGGCATGCTCCTGCCGGTCGTGCCGGCTCAGCTGTGGGGACTGCTCGCCGGGGGAGCGGTCCCGGTGATCGCCCCGCTCGCCCGCGGGCCGCTCAATGTGAACGCCGACGACGCGGCGGCGGTGCTCGCCGTGGCCCTGTTCGCCGACCGCCTCGTCTTCGCCTCGGACGTGCCCGGTGTGATCGTCGAGGGCGAGGTCGTTCCGACGTTGACGGCGAGCGACATCGCGTCCCTCGGCAGCGAGCTGACGGACGGGATCGTGCCGAAGCTCCAGGCGGCACTCGTCGCGGCGCGTGAGGGCATCCGCGTCGACGTCGGCCTGACCTCCGTCGTCGCCTAGAGCGCCGCCGCGACCACGGCCTGGCCGTAGCTGATGCCGCCGTCGTTCGGCGGCACGATCCGGTGGGTCAGGACGAGGAAGCCGAGCGCCTCCAGATTGCGCCTCGTCGCTGCAGCGAGCCGCAGGTTCTGGAAGGTGCCGCCCGAGAGCACGACCGTTGCCGGTTCCGCAGCCTCCGCGCAGGCGGCCGCCGCGGCAGCCGCGATCGCCTCGTGGAACGCGGCGGCGATCTCGGCCCGGGGCCGCCCCGCCGCCAGGTCGTCCTGCAGCGAGCTGATCAGCTCGGCGGCGTCGCCGAAGCGCCATTCGTAGGGCTCGGCGCGGCGTGTCGGCCGCGAGCAGTTCGAGCTCGATCGCCGCCTGCCCCTCGTAGGTGACCGTCTCGCGCAGCCCGAGCAGGGCGGCCGCGGCGTCGAAGAGCCGGCCCATGCCGGATGAGAGCGGTGCGTTGACATGCAGGCTCTCGCGCACGAGGGGCCAGCGCTCGAACGGGACCGGCCGCCCGGCCTGCTCGAGGTACGAGGCGGCAACGCGCCAGGGCTCGCGGATCGCCGCTTCGCCGCCGGGGAGTGGCACGGGCCGGAGGTGCGCGAGCCGTTCGAACGTGGAGAGGTCGCAGCGGAGCAGCTCCCCGCCCCACAGCGTGCCGTCGGTCCCGTAGCCGGTGCCGTCGAAGACGAGCGCGAGAGCCGGCTGCGTCAGACCGTGCTCGGCCAGGCACGCAGCGGCGTGGGCGTGATGGTGCTGGACTCCGACGAGCGGGAGGTCCTGCTCGACCGCCCATTTGGTCGACAGGTACTCGGGATGCAGATCGTGTGCGACCGTTTCCGCGCGGACGCCGAGCATCGAGAGGTAGAGGTCGATGTCGGTGCGGAAGGCGTGATAGGCGGCCTGGGTGTCGAGGTCACCGAGATGCGGCGAGAGAAATGCCTCTGCGCCGAGTGCGACGCAGAACGTGCTCTTCAGCTCTGCGCCGACGGCGAGGATCGGCTGCGCCGCCCGCACCGGCAACGGCACCGCGTCGGGCGCAAACCCACGGGAGCGGCGGAGCGGGAACGACGCTCGGACGATCGAGTCCTCGCAGCGCCTGTGGATCGGGCGGTCGTGGCCCAGGAACGCATCGGCGATCCCGCCGAGCCGCTCGCGTGCCTCGTCGTCGTCGTACGCGATCGGCTCGTCGGAGCGGTTGCCGCTCGTCATCACGAGCGCTCCGCCGAAGTCGCCGACCAGCAGGTGGTGCAGCGGTGTGTAGGGAAGCATCACGCCGAGCCAGGGATTGCCGGGCGCGACGGCGCGGGCGACCGGCGCGCCGTCCCGCCGGCGCAGGAGCACGATCGGCCGCCGGCGCGACTCGAGCAGCTCACGCTCGTCCGCGTCGATGTGCGCCAGGAGCTCCGGACGGTCCGTCATGCAGCGCGAACGGCTTGTCCTCGCGATGCTTGCGCGCGCGTAGCTGCGCGACCGCGGTCTCGGCACCTGCGTCGCACGCGAGATGCCAGCCGCCGAGGCCCTTGACGGCGACGATCGACCCGCCGCGCAGCAGTTCGACCGCCTGATCGAGCGGCATCGTCAGCCGCGGCCCGCACACGGCGCAGCAGACCGGCTCGGCGTGGAAGCGCCGGTCGGCCGGGTCCTCGTACTCGCCACGGCAGTCGGCGCAGAGCGGGAAGCCCGCCATCGTCGTGTTCGGGCGGTCGTAGGGAACCGAGCGGACGATCGTGAACCGAGGGCCGCACTGGGTGCAGTTGATGAACGGGTAGCGGTATCGCCGGTCGGCCGGATCACGAAGCTCGCGCAGGCAGTCGCTGCACGTCGCCGTGTCCGGCGGGATGAGCGCGGTGTGGCCCGTCGCAGTGCTGGCAGCGATCGTGAACGCGGTCTCGCCCGCCGGTAGGAGCGGCTCGGCGACGACCGAGTCGACGCGGGCGAGCAGCGGTGCCTCGCTCTGGATCGCCGCAGCGAACGTGTCGAGATCCGCTGCGGCGCCTTCTGCCTCGATCACGACGCCGGTGCCGTCGTTGAGCACGAAGCCGGTGAGCTCGTGACGCTGTGCGAGCCCGAAGACGAACGGCCGGAAGCCGACGCCCTGCACGACCCCTCCGACCCGGAAACGGCGGCGCTCCACAGTCCGCATTGTGGAGAACATCGACCGCGGTTGGGGAGCCGGCTACCTCCGTACTTTCCCCGATGCGTCCGGGGGGCGCGCAGCCGACGATCATCCGCATGGAGGTCAAGGCGTGAGCTCCAAGCGTGCGGTGGTCGCGATCGGTGGCAACTCCCTGATCCGCGACAAGGAGCACCAGTCGGTCCGCGATCAGTACATCGCGGCCGGGGAGACGTGCTGGCACATCGCCGCGATGATGAAGGACGGCTGGGACGTTGTCGTGGGCCATGGGAACGGGCCCCAGGTCGGCTTCATCCTGCGCCGCTCCGAACTGGCCGCCCACGAGCTGCACGAGGTGCCGCTGGACGTCTGCGGCGCCGACAGCCAGGGCGCGATCGGCTACGCGCTCGCGCAGAACCTCGAAAACGACTTTCGGCGCTTCGGCCTCGACCGGCACGCCGTCGCTGTGGTCACGCAGATGGAGGTCGCCGCCGACGATCCCGCGTTCGCGAGCCCGTCGAAGCCGATCGGCTCGTTCATGGACGAGCCCACCGCGATCCGGCGGCGAGACGAGGACGGCTGGGCGATCCGCGAGGATGCCGGCCGCGGCTGGCGGCGCGTCGTCGCCTCGCCCGTACCCGTGCGAATCGTCGAGGAGGACGCCATCCGGAAGCTGGTCGAGAGCGGGTTCGTCGTCATCTCGGCGGGCGGCGGCGGCATTCCCGTCGTCGTGGACGCCGACGGGAACCTGGCCGGCGTCGCCGCGGTGATCGACAAGGACCTCGCGTGCTCGCTGCTCGGGACGGCGATCGGCGCCGAGCTGCTGATGATCACGACCGCTGTCGAGAAGGTCGCGCTCGAGTTCGGCACGCCCGACGAGCACCCGGTCGACCGGATGACGCTCGCCGAGGCCAAGGAGCGCCTCGCCGAGGGACGCCACTTCGCCGAGGGCAGCATGGCGCCGAAGATCAGAGCCGTGATCGAGTTCCTCGAGCGAGGCGGCCGCACCGCGATCATCACCGATCCGGAGAACGTCGAGCGCGCGCTCCACGGCGAGACCGGCACGAGGATCGAGGCCGGACTAGCCGTGCGGGCCTCGGCCGGAAGGCAACTTTGGAGTGTGCTCACGCAAACCGTTACGGTGGCTACTACGGCCTGCCGACCCCCCCGAAGGAGATGAGATGAACATCAAGATGAAGCTCGCACTCGCCCTGGCGATTGCGGCTGCACTGGCGCTGGTGGGAGCCCTCCAGGGCTCTGCGAGCCACGGCGCGTCGCCCTACAAGGTGGCCTGGATCTACGTCGGTCCCCACAACGACGGCGGTTGGTCCCAGGCACATGACCAGGGTCGGCTGTACGTTCAGAAGACGCTCGGAAGCAAGGTCAAGACGACCTACAAGGAGAACATCGCCGTCGGCGCGCAGTTCAACCAGACGGTCCAGAGCCTGATCGCTCAGGGCTACAAGTTGATCTTCGCGACGTCCTACGGCTACCTGACCAAGGCGTTCGTCGCCAAGTATCCGAACGTGCTCTTCGAGCAGGCGACCGGAACGGATCAGGCGAAGAACCTGGCCGAGTACTTCGGGGCGGCGGAGGACACGTCTTCCTCTCCGGCATGGCGGCAGGGGCGGCGAGCAAGACCGGCAAGCTCGGTTACGTCGTGCCGTTCGCGATCCCCGAGGTGATCCGCCACGCGAACGCGTTCGCCCTCGGCGCACAGCTCACGCACCCGGGCGCGACCGTCAGTCTCGTCTGGACGAACTCCTGGTTCGATCCGGCGAAGGAGAAGAAGGCCGCCCAGAGCCTCGTCGCGGCAGGTGCCGACGTGGTCGGCCAGAACGTGGACAGCCCGGCCGCCGGCCAGTACTCCGAGTCGGCGAAGGTCCCGTGGGTCGGCTACGACTCCGACGCCAAGAAGTTCGCACCGAAGTCGTGGCTGACCGCCTCGGTCTACAACTGGGGCCCCTACTACCTGAAGCGCGTCCAGGCGGCCATGAACGGCACCTGGAAGTCGGGCTTCTACTACGGGAGCATCAAGGACGGCTTCACGAAGCTCGCCCCGTTCGGCCCCGGCGTCACCGCGGCGACGAAGGCGAAGATCGCCGCGTACCAGAAGAAGATCGTCAACGGGTCGTTCTACGAGTTCAAGGGCCCGCTGTACGACCAGAGCGGCAAGCTGCGCGTGAAGAAGGGCGTGAAGATGCAGGTCCTCACGGGCGGCACGAACAGCCTGTACGGCATGAACTGGCTCGTCAAGGGCGTGATCGGCAGCGCGAAGGGCTGATGGCCCCAAGTCGAGGGGGCGCCGCGAGGCGCCCCCTCGTCTCGGCCCGTTGTCTCCGACGCCGACATGACAGGACCGAATGCGCTTCACGTTTGAACGGAGGCTGCGCCAGCCGCGCTGGCTCTCGGTGGCCGTGCCCGTGCCTCGGTCGTCGTTCGCCTTCTTCGTTGCGGGGTTCGTGCTGCTCGCGACCGGGCACAATCCGCTCTCGACGTACCGCCAGCTGTTCGACGCGGCGTTTCGCCAGACCGGCTCGCTCAACCAGACGCTGATCGTCGCGACGCCGCTCGCCTTCACCGGCCTCGCTGCGGCGGCAGCCTTCCGGATGAAGCTCTTCAACATCGGCGCCGAGGGCCAGATGTACATCGGTGCGCTCACCGGCGCGGCCGCGGGGCTCTATCTCGGCGGCCGCGGCGGGTCGTCCGTGTTCGTGATCGCCGCCATGGTCGTGATGGGCTGCGTCGGTGGCACCGCGTGGGCGCTGATCCCGGGCATCCTCCGCGCCTTCTTCAAGACCAACGAGATCCTCACGTCGCTGCTCCTCAACTACGTGGCGGGGCTGCTCCTGACGTACGTGATCTTCCAGAGCCAGTCGTACTGGCGCGAGACGAAGGGCTTCAACGCCAGCGTCTTCCCGACGGGCAAGGAGCTGCCTCCGTCGGCGGTCTGGCCCAGCTGGACGCTCGACGTTCAGGGCGGCGTCACCATCCCGCTCGGTGCCGTTCTGGCCGTGGTCGTCGCGATCGTCCTCTGGGTGCTCTACAAGCGGACCCGCTTCGGGTTCGAGGCGCAGGTGCTCGGCGACTCCGACCGGGCCGCCCGCTACTCCGGTGTCCGGGTGCGCCGCAAGATCCTCGCGGTGATGGCGCTCTCCGGGGCGATCGCCGGCCTCGGCGGCGCGAGCCAGGTCGGCGACTTCGCGCACTCGGTCGACGGCGACCCGAACGGCCTGCAGAAGCTCGGCTACGGCTACACGGGGATCGTGATCGCCGCGCTGGCCCGCTACAACCCGTTCGCGGTCGTCCTCGTCGCGTTCCTGATGGGCGGTCTCGAGAACGCCGGCAACACGCTGCAGGGAGCGGACTTCCCGGCCGGCCTCGTCGGTGTGATTCAGGGGATCATCCTCTTCTCGGCACTCGGCGGCGAGGTGCTGATCCGGCACCGCGTCGCGCATCGTCCGCACCAAGCGTGGCGTGACCGCAAGCGGACTCGAGCCGGCGGCGTGAACAACTCCCTGCTGATCGTCCTGATCGCCTCGGGCATCGCCTACGGGACGCCGCTGCTCTTTGCGTCGCTCGGAGAGCTGCTCGCGGAGCGGTCGGGGGTGCTCAACCTCGGCGTCGAGGGGATGATGCTCGTCGGAGCGGTGATGGGCTTCTGGGCCGTGCAGCACGTCCATGCGAGCGTGGGCGTCGCCCTCACCGCCGGCATTCTCGTCGCTGCCGTCGCGGGCGCAGTGATGGCGTCGATCCACGCGTTCCTCGTGATCACGCTGCGTGCCAGCCAGATCGTCTCCGGTCTCGCGCTGACGATCTTCGCGGGCGCGGTGGGCCTGTCGTCCTACCTCGGCAACGACCTGAACCTCTCCGACGCGCCGGCCGCCCACACCTTCCACGCCGTGTTCCCCGCGGGCATGCAGCGCTGGCCCGTGATCGGGCCGATCGTCTTCGGCCAGGACGTCCTGGTCTACGTCTCCTGGGCCTGCGTGATCGCGATCTGGCTCTACCTCTCGCGCACGCGGCCCGGCCTCAACGTCCGTTCCGTCGGCGAGTCGCCGGCGGCCGCGGACACGATGGGGATCAACGTCACCGCCTATCGCTACGCGCACACGCTCGTGGGCGGCGCGTTCGCAGGAGTCGCCGGCGCCTCGATCACGCTCGCGATCACGCCGCAGTGGGTGAACGGGATCACCGGCGGCGCCGGGTGGATCGCGATCGCGCTCGTCATCTTCGCCTTCTGGCGGCCCGAGCTCTGCCTCGTCGGCGCGTACTTCTTCGGCGCCCTCCAGGCGCTTGCGCCGCAGCTGCAGGCCCGCCACATCAGCCTCGGGCCGACCGTGCTGTGGACGAATGCGCTGCCGTACGTGATGACGATCGTCGTGCTCGTCGTCGTCTCGTCCGGGACCGCCCGGAGCCGGCTCGGGGCGCCGGCGGCGCTCGGCAACGCCTACGCGCGCGAGGACCGCTGATGGCCGCCCCGACGCCCGCCGTCTCGATGCTGGGCATCACGAAGCGCTTTCCGGGTGTCGTCGCGAACGACCAGGTCGACTTCGAGGCCTCCGCCGGGCGAGGTGCACGCCCTGCTCGGCGAGAACGGCGCCGGCAAGACGACCCTGTCGCACATCCTCACCGGCCTGTACCGCGCGGACGAAGGCACGATCGCTCTCTATGGCGAGCGCGTGTCGTTCGCCTCGCCGCGCGAAGCGATCGACGCCGGAGTGGGGATGGTCCACCAGCAGTTCCGCCTCGTCTCGAGGTTCACCGTCGCCGAGAACCTCATGCTGGGCGACCGTCGCGGCGCCGGCCGCCACTTCCGCATCGATCCGGGAGCCGTCGACGCCCAGGTGCGGGAGCTCGGCGAGCGCTACAGCCTCGGCGTCGATCCTCACGCGCGCATCTGGCAGCTCTCGGTCGGAGAGCAGCAGCGGGTCGAGATCCTGAAGGCGCTCTACCAGGAGGCACGCATCCTGATCCTCGACGAGCCGACCGCGGTGCTCACGCCGCGCGAGGCCGACCTGCTCTTCGCCACCCTGCGCCAGATCGCGAGCGAAGGCCGGACGGTGATCTTCATCTCCCACAAGCTGCACGAGGTGATGGCCGTCTCGGACCGCGTCACCGTGCTCCGGGCGGGGAAAGCGCTCGCGACCGTGCAGACCGCCGGCGCGACGCCGCAGTCGCTTGCCACGTTGATGGTCGGCCGCGACATCAAGCCGGTGACGCGTGAGGGACAGGCGCGTCGGGACAGCCCGTCCGTGCTCGAGGTGGAGGATCTGTGGGCCGAGGGCGATCGTGGCATCACCGCCGTCAAAGGTGTCTCGTTGACCGTCCGGGCGGGCGAGATCGCGGCGATCGCCGGCGTTTCGGGCAACGGTCAGCGTGAGCTGGCGGAGGCGATCACAGGCCTGCGTTCGCTTACGAAGGGCTCGGTCCGCGTCGAGGGTCGGCCGGTGCGGCCGGGCGACGCACGATCGGCGTTCGACGCCGGGATCGGCTACGTGCCGGAGGACCGGCTCGGCACCGGTGTGGCGCCCAGCCTCTCGATCGCGATGAACCTCGCGCTCAAGTCGTTCCGCGAGGACTCCCGCGGGCCGTTCCTGCAGTTCGGGTCCATGCGCGACAAGGCGGTGGAGGCGATCGAGACGTTCGAGATCAAGGCGTCGGGGCCCGACCAGCAGACGGACTACCTCTCCGGCGGGAACCTGCAGAAGGTGGTGATCGCGCGTGAGTTCGCTGCGAGCCCGAGCGTGCTCGTCGCGGGTTCGCCGACTCGCGGTCTCGACGTCTCGGCCGTCGAACAGGTGCACGCCTTCTTGCTCCGCGCAGCCGAGAACGGCACCGCCGTGCTCCTGATCAGCGAGGACCTCGACGAGATCCTCTCCCTCAACGACCGGATCTTCGTGATGTACGAGGGCACCCTGTCGGAGATGCCGCCCGGGGCGACCGTCGCCGAGATCGGGCTACGGATGGCCGGCCAGTCCGCAGCCCCGGCTTCGACACTCGCCTAGAGCCTCAGGCCGCTTCTTCGGTCCCCGCCGTCCGCAGCCGCTGCTTGGCGATGAAGTCGCGATACCAGTAGAAGCTGCCTTTCGGCACCCGCTCGAGCGTCGCGTAGTCGATGTAGATCAGGCCGAACCGCTTCCAGTAGCCCCACGCCCATTCGAAGTTGTCGAGCAGTGACCAGGCGAAGTAGCCGCGGAGCGGCACGCCTTCGGCCGCAGCCCGCGCGGCGCCCGCCAGATAGCTCTCGAGATACGACCGGCGTTCCGGGTCGTTGACGCTGCCGTCGTGGCCGCGGACGTCCGGGTAGGCGGCGCCGTTCTCGGTCACGTAGATTGCCGCCGGCTGGTAGTCGTGATGCAGCCGGAGCAACAGGTCCTGCAGCCCATCGGGCACGACCTCCCAGCCCATGTCGGTGCGGTCGACGTCGTTTCGCCGCACGATCTGCGACCGGCCGCCGTTCTCGTCCGCCGCGACGAGCGGTGAGGTGTAGTTGTTGACACCGAGGAAGTCGATCGGTGTCGAGATCTGCTCGAGATCGCCGTCGTGGATCTCGGGCATGATCTCCGCCCAGGCCTCGAGCATGTCCTCCGGATACGTCCCGTGGAACAGGGGATCGAGAAACCACCGGTTGTGGAGCCCGTCCACCCAGCGCGCGGCGGCGAGGTCGTCCGGCGACTCGCTCGCGGCGTAGGGGTTGTCGAGGTTGAGCGTGATCCCGACCTGCGCGGTCGGTGAGTTGCGCCGCAGGATCTCGACGGCGCGGCCGTGCGAGAGGAGCAGGTGGTGCGCCGTGGCGAGGGCGTCGGATTCCGACTCGCGGCCCGGAGCGTGATGCCCCCAGCCGTGCCCGACCCAGGAGACGACCCAGGGCTCGTTGTGGGTGATCCAGTGGGCGACCCGGTCGCCGAGGCGTGCGGAGACGGCCTCGACGTACTCGGCGAACGCATCGACCGTGTCGCGCACGGGCCAGCCGCCGGCGTCCTCGATCACCTGTGGGGTGTCCCAGTGGAAGAGCGTCACGTAGGGAGCGATGCCGTTCCCGAGCAGCTCGTCGACGAGCTTGTCGTAGAAGTCGAGGCCGGCCTCGTTGACGCGCCCTGTTCCAGCGGGCAGCACGCGGGGCCAGGCGACCGAGAAGCGGAACGCATCGATGCCGAGCTCGCGCATGAGCGCGATGTCGTCGCTGTACCGGTGGTAGAAGTCGCATGCGACCGCGCCGGTGTCCCCGTTGCGGACCTTGCCGGGCGTGGCGCAGAACCTGTCCCAGACGCTTTCGCTACGACCGTCCTCGCTCGCCGCGCCTTCGATCTGGTAGGACGCGGTCGCCGCACCCCAGACGAAGTCTGCGGGGAACAACTTAGGGAGCTGGCTCGACATGCGTTTCCTCTCGAATCGCGGGGGACGGTGCGGTGACATGGCAGCGCGCGCTCTGCCCGTCCCTCGTCAGGACGAGCTCCGGCGTGATCTGCGTGCAGGTCGCGATGCGCAACGGGCAGCGTTCGGCGAACCTGCAGCCTTCCGGCGGGTCGACGGCGGCCGACGCGACGCCCTTGCGGATCTCGATGCGCTCGTGGACGACGGCAGCCGGGTTCGGGACCGAGTCGATCAGCAGTTGCGTGTACGGATGCAGCGGGCTCTGGAGGACGCGGTCGACCGGGCCCTGCTCGACGATCTGGCCCGCGTACATGACGAGCATGTAGTCGGCGATGTAGCGGGCGCTCGCGAGATCGTGCGTGACGTAGAGGAACGCGAGTTGTTCGCGCTCCTTCAGGTCGAGCATGAGATTGAGGATCCCGACGCGGATCGAGACGTCGAGCATCGACGTCGGCTCGTCGGCGACGAGGACGGTCGGCTCGACGGCGAGCGCACGCGCGATCGCCACGCGCTGACGCTGTCCGCCCGAGAGCTCGTACGGGTACTTGTCGACGTAGCGCTCAGGGGGCACCAGCCCGACCGTCGTCAGCAGCTCGTCGATGCGCTTGTCGATCTGCGAGCGCTCGACCAGGCCGTGGATCTTCAGCGGCCGGGCGAGGTGATGGTGGATCGTCTTGACCGGGTTCAGCGAGCCGAACGGATCCTGGAAGATCATCTGGACCTGCGAGCGGTAGCGCAGGACGTCTCGCCTGCGCTTGACGTCCGTGACGTCTTCGCCTTTGAAGTAGATGCTGCCGCTGGTCGGTGCGTAGAGCCGCGCGAGCATGCGCGCGACGGTGCTCTTGCCGCTGCCGCTCTCGCCGACGAGAGCGGTGACGGTGCCGGGCCGCAGCGTGAACGTCACGTCGTCGACGGCATGCAAGCG
This sequence comes from uncultured Thermoleophilia bacterium, assembly GCA_963823265.1. GTDB lineage: Bacteria > Actinomycetota > Thermoleophilia > Gaiellales > Gaiellaceae > PALSA-600. The sequence goes on along the minus strand of CAWGLA010000004.1, from coordinate 154,751 downwards.
GCTGCGGCCGGGCCTGAGCCCGTTGCCGGCCGTAAAGTGCTTCGTCAGCCCGCGCACTTCGACCGGTCCCGAGATCGACGCCGTCATCCCTGCTGCTCCACGAGGTGGCAGGCCACCCGGTGACGGGGGCCGACGTCGTGCAGAACGGGGCGCACGGTCGTCTGCAGTGTGTGCAGCCTGCTTTGCTCCGGCACGCAGTTCGGGCAACGAGGGTGGAACCGGCAGCCGGCGGGGGGTGACGCCAGGTCGGGCGGTGAGCCGGGGATCCCGGTCATCCGCTCGATCGGGCCCGTCAGAGGTGGGAAGGAGCTGATCAGCCCGCTGGTGTAGGGATGCCGCGGTGCGTTCCGCAGCTCTGTCGACGGCGCCTCCTCGACGATCTCGCCTGCGTACATGATCGCGATCCGGTGGGCAACCTCGAAGAGCAAAGACAGATCGTGTGTGATGAACAGCACCGCGAACCCGAGCTGCTCCTGGAGATCCTTGATCTGCTGCAGGATCTCCCGTTGCACCACGACGTCGAGCGCAGTTGTCGGCTCGTCCATGATCACGAGCTCGGGGTTGAGGGCGAGCGCCATGGCGATGATCACACGCTGGCGCATACCGCCCGACAGCTCGTGTGCGTACGCTCGCGTGCGGCGCTTGTCGATGCCGACGAGGTCGAGCAGTTCGCCCGCGCGCTCGAGCGCGTCGCTCTTCGAGATGTTCTCGTGGGCTCGCATCATGTCGACGAACTGGTCGCCGACGCGCATCACCGGGTTGAGGGCGTTCATGGCGCTCTGGAAGACCATGGAGACGTTGCGCCACCGATACTTGCGCAGCTCTTCGGGCTTGCGGCCGACGAGGTCGTCGCCCCGGAAGAGGATGCTGCCGCCGATGATCTCGGCCGGGGGCCGAAGCACCTGCATGACGGTGTTCGCGATCGTCGTCTTGCCGCAGCCGGACTCGCCGGCGAGGCCGAGGATCTCACCGGCTGCGATCGACAGGTTGACGCCGTCGACCGCGACGACGTCGCCGTAGGCAACGCGGAGGTCGCGCACCTCGATGCAGCGTCTCGCGCACCTCGGATTGCGCTCTGGGGGTCAGTGCCGGCTCGACCACGGTCACGTCGACCCCTTCGGCTTCTTCTTCACCTTCGCTGTGCGGAGCCGCGGGTTGCTGAGCTCGTCGATCCCGGCCAGCAGGAAGACGAGGCCGACGACGGTGATCACCAGGGCGAGGCCGGGGAAGAGGAACGGCCACCACTCGCCCTGGAGCACCGTCGAGTTGGTCTGGGCCCAGTAGAGCACCATGCCCCAGCTGACGTGGGAGGTGTCTCCGAGACCGAGGAACTCGAGCCCTGCGTCGACGAGCAGGGCGATGTAGAAGACGAGCACGAACGCCGCTGCGATGCGGCTGATCATGTTGGGCATGATCTCGCCGAAGACGATTCGTCTCGTCGACTCGCCTGCGACCTTGGACGCGTGGACGAAGTCGCGGCTCTTCAGCGAGAGCGCCTGCCCCCGCAGGATGCGCGCCTCGAAGGCCCACAGCGTCAACCCGAGCACGAGGATCATCGTCGTCATCCCGCGCGCATTGAGGTAGCCGGAGATCACGATCAGCAGTGGGATCGTGGGGATGACGAGGAAGACGTTGGTGAGGAAGTTGACGACCTCGTCGATGATCCCACCCGAGTAGGCGGCGAGGATCCCGAGCGTCGCGGCGAGTGTCGTCGCGAGCAGCGCGGCCGAAGCGCCGAGAATCAGCGAGCGGCGGGTGCCGAGCGACGACCTGCGAGAAGATGTCACTGCCCTGGTCGGTCGTGCCGAACAGGTGATTCCAGGACGGCGCCTGGCGCGTGGCGAGGATGTTGAAGTCCGTCGGGTTGTTGACCGAGATCCACGGCGCGATCACCGCGACGATCAGCATGAAGCCGATCAGCACGAGGCCGAAGCGCGACTTCGGGTTCTCGAGCAGGAGCGAGAGCCAGCCAGGCATGCGGCGGCGCCTCGCGCGGGACCGGCAGCGACCGCTGAGCGGGGCGACCTCCGGCTCGATGACGGGCTGCAGCTGCGACATCTAGCTGGCCCGCACCCGCGGATCGAGCACGAAGTTGAGGATGTCCATGATGAAGTTCGCGGCGATCACGGCGAACGCGAAGACGAGCAGCAGCCCCTGCGTGAGCGGGTAGTCGTTGCCGAGCGCTGCCTGCTGCAGCGTCAGTCCGGCGCCCGGGTAGCTGAACACGTACTCGACGAAGACGAGACCACCGACCGCGCCCGCGAACTGGGCGGCGAACCCGTTCAGCGGCGGCAGGATCGCGTTGCGGCCGGCGTAGCGCGTCATCACGCGGCGTCGCTGCAGGCCTTTCGCCTGCGCCATCGCCGACGTAGTCCTCACTGATCGTGTTGATCATCACCGTGCGCATGTTCAGCACCCAGCCGCCGGTGAAGGCGGCGATGATCACGAGCACCGGCAGCTCGCCGTGGCGCACGGCGCTCGATGACGAACGCCCAGTTGAACCCGGGCACGAGCCCGCTGTCGTAGGCGTGCTGGATCGGGAACCAGCCGAGCTTGAGCCCGAGGAAGTAGACACCGAGCAGCGCGGTGAAGAAGGCCGGGAACGCGCCGAGACGCCATCAGCGTCGGCACGAAGAAGGTGTCGACCGTGCCGCCGCGCTGCCAGGCGGCGATCATGCCGATCCCGGTGCCGAGATGAACGCCAGGAGGAACGCGACGCCGACGAGCGCGATCGAATACGGGAGCGTGCGCCCGATCACCTCGGAGACCGGCGCGGGATAGTTCGAGGTCGAGATCGCCGAAGTTGAAGTGAGTCAGCCGGTGCAGATAGGCGACGTAGTCCTGCCAGACCGACCCGTTGCCGCCGCCGAGCAGCGCACGGTAGGTCTGGATGATTCCCGGGTTCGCCTGGATCTGGGAGGGCGAGAGGCGCTGCGAGCACTCCGCCGATCGGGTCGCCCGGCATCAGGCGCGGCAGCAGGAAGTTGAGCGTGAGCGCGACCCAGATGGCGAACACGTAGAAGAGAGTCTGCGAAGAAACCAGCGCATCGGCTTAGTCGACCGAGTATTGCGCCGGGCGGGACCGAAGTCCCGCCCGGCTGTGCCCCCAGGGCCCGCTACGCGCCGGCGTTGTCCGCCGGGGCAGATGCGGGTGAACGAGAGGAGGTTGTCTGGATAGGTGGTGAAGATCGGATCGCCGTAGAAGTTCTTCGGCGAGTTGAAGCAGTGGAAGTACTTCGTGCTGTAGGTCGACCACCGCGGCCCGATGAAGAGCGGGACGATCGGCATCTGGTTGAGGAAGATCTTCTCGAGCTTCGTCGCGATTGCGTGCTGCTTCTTCGAGTCCAGCGTGACCTTCCACTGGTTCAGCAGTCCGGTCGCCTGGTTGCGTCATACGTGTGCGACCAGTTGCCCGTCGCCGAGGCGTCCTGCCCCGACGGGATCAGTGAGTTCTGCGACAGGTTCGCGTTGAAGTACCCGTACGGCGACGCCTGCGAGCCGTTCTGCCAGAGCAGCGTCGGGTTCTTGGTTGCGAACGCGTTCGGGAACCAGGAGTTCCAGTCCGGCTCGAGCTCGACGTTCGAGTCGATGCCGATCGCCTGGAGGTTCTTCGTGATGATCTGGTTCGACGCGACCCAGTCCGACCAGCCCGAGATCACGTGGATGTTCGAGCGAGACCGCGTTGCCCTTCGGGTCGATCAGCTTGTTGCCCTTGTACGTGAACCCGGCGCCGTCAGCACCTCCTTGGCGGCGGTCGGGCTGTACGTCGAGAGCGCCTTCGACTGCGCCTTGACCGACTTGTCGGTGACCCACTGCGGGAACAGCCCGTTGAGGCCGATTGCATCGGTGGGCGGCGCGTAGCCGTACTCACCGAGCTTCGAGACCGTGTTGCGGTCGATCGCCATCGACAGCGCGTGCCGGAAGGCGACCAGGCTGTACGGGTACTGCGTGTTGTCGAAGACGAGCGAGACCGGGTAGGCCGTCGTCGCGTAGAACGCATGGAAGTGCGCCTTGTCCTTCGACGTGTACGCCTTGTCGACGTTCGGGCACGAAGTTGTGCGTCCAGTCGACCTGGCCGCTCTGGATCAGGGCGAGCGCGGCGTCGTTCGACGCCGCCTGAACGTACTCGAGGCAGCTTGATCAGCGGCTTGCCACCCTGCCAGTAGCCAGGGTTCTTGCGCGAGCACGTAGTCCTGGGTCGTGAAGCGCAGGATCCGCGTGAACGGGCCGGAGCCGATCGGGCGCCGGGTTCGTGAAGGTCTGCGGGTCTGCGACCTTCGACCAGATGTGCCGCGGGATCACCAGACGCCGCATTCAGCGTCGAGGCGATGAACTGCGAGTCCGGCGTCTTCAGCTGAATGACGACGTCGAATAGAGGCCGCTTCGCCTTGACCGCGGCGATGTTCGGTCTCGGGGCGCGTGAAGCCGACGATGTCCATCACCTTGTTCTGCTTGCCGGCGGTGAGGCTGTAGACGACGTCCGTCGACGTCAGCTTCTTCCCGTCGGACCACTTGACGCCCTTCGCGAGCTGCAGGGTCAGGGTCTTGTTGCCGTTGCTCCACTTCCAGCTGCGTTGCGAGCCACGGGAGTGTCGGCTTGCCGCCCTCGGGCGAGACCATGAGTCCTTCGTAGATCGCACCCCGCACGAACTGGCCGCTGGGGAGGCCGGTCGCGGTGAAGGGGTTGAAGTTCTTGATGAACGCCGGGTCGCCGGAGCCCGTCATCACGAGGCACGGATGCTTCGCGGCGGCGGTCTTCACGACCGCGGTGCGGCCTGCCCGGAGGGGCGAGCGGCGCGCTGCTGCAATGGCGACGACGCACAGTGCGGCCAGCACGCTGCTGCTCCGAGCGCGGCGGCGAAGCCGAGGCGCGTCGCGAGCGGTGCACTGACGTGACATCTGCCTTCCTTTCCTGCCCCTTGGGCGGCTTGTGTCGATCTGGGGAGATTTCCGGAAATTCCCGGTAACGGTTACCACGGAGCGGCGTCCGATGTCAAGGGGCTCAAATTAAGCCCGCAAACTTGGCGGAAAATGGCCTGGAACAATTGCCGGAAACGTTTCCAGGTGCTTGAATAGACGCCCGATGGCTCAAACCGACACCCAGCCCGACCCGCCGTTCCGCGGCCGAGCCACGATCCGGGACATCGCCGACCTGGCCGGCGTCTCGATCGCGACCGTGTCGCGCGTCCTGAACGACCGGCCCGACGTCGCGACAGGAGACGCGCGAGAGCGTGCTGCAGGTCGTGCGCGAGCACGGCTTCAGCACGAACCGCGGCGCCCGCGGTCTGTCGAGCGGCCGCACCGGGATGATCGGCCTCACCCTGCCGCTCGTCGCTGACGCGTACTTCGGCCCGATGCTGAGCGGCGCGGCCGAGGCGCTGCACGAGCGCGACATGCGGCATCGTGCTCGCGCCGACGCTGCACGAGCACGACCGCGAGGTCTCGCTGCTCGAGCGACTGATGCGCGGGACGACCGACGGCGCGATCCTGATGCTGCCGGAGGAGTCGCGCCGACGAGCTCCGCATGCTTCAGCGTCAAGGCTTCCCGTTCGTTGTCGTCGACCCGCGCGAGACGCCGCCCGACGGCATCGCCTGCGTCTCGGCGATGCACGCCGCTGGCGCGAAGGAAGCGACACAGCATCTGCTCGCCTCGGCCACCGCCGGATCGGCGCGATCGCCGGCGCCCCCGGGTGGTATGCGACCGAGGAGCGCCTGATCGGCTTCCGTGCCGCGCTCGCGGGCGCGGGGATGCTGCTCGACCCCGACCTCGTCGCCTACTCCGACTGGCGGATGCCGCGCGGCACCGAGGCGGCGCGAGCAGCTGCTGTCGCTGTCCGACCCGCCGACTGCGATCTTCGGCTTCAACGACAACGTCGCGATCGGCGTCGCTGCACGCGGCGCACGAGCGCGGCCTGAAGGTGCCCGACGATCTCTCGGTGGTCGGGTTCGACGACACCGAGCTCGCGACGCATCGTCACGCCGCAGCCTGACATCGGTCCGCCAGCCGCTGGCCGAGCTGGGGCGCACCGGCGTGAGCCTGCTGGTCCGCCTCCTCGAGCGGCAGCGGGTCGACGCGCTGCGCATGGAGCTCGCGACGAAGCTCGTCGTGCGCGAAACAACGGCGCCGCCGCGGAGATAGGTCGTTGCGGCTCGCGATCGTCGCGGCGCTGGTTGCCGGCGGCATTGCGATCGGAGCAGCACTCGCGCTCGGCGACGGGCCGCGACAACGCATACGAGTCGCACCGGCTCGTCTCGGACGGGAAGGACACGCGCCTATGCGCGACTCGCGTCTCGTCAACTGCGTGGGGCCTCGCCGCGAGCCCGACCGGGCCGTGGTGGACGTCGAACGAGGCGAGCGACGACGAGCACGCTCTACTCGGGCGCCGGGCGCAAGCAGCTTCTGACGGTGCACGTCGCCGGCGGCCCGACCGGTGTCGCCTGGTATGCGGGCAAGCAGCTTCCCGGTCTCGGCAGGCGGTGTCTCCGACCCCGCGCGCTTCATCTACGCCTGCGAGGACGGAAAGCTGCGCGCCTGGACGCCGACCGTGCCGAGAGGGTGGTCGACGCAGTCCGAGGTCGTGGTCGACGAGGCCGCCGATGCAGCCGTCTTCCGCGGTGTCGCGATCGACGGTGCTCGTGTCTTCGCGACCGACTTCCACAATGCGCGCGTCGACGTCTATGACGCGCACTGGCACCGTGTGAAGTCGGCGGGCGCGTTCGTCGACAATTCGATCCCCGCCTGGTACGCCCCGTTCGGCATCCAGGCGATCGGCTGGGCACGTCTTCGTCACGTATGTCTACCGCGCGCCGGTGAACGGAAACGATGCCCCGACCGGTGGCTACGTCGACGAGTTCGATCGCGACGGCAGGCTCGTGGCACGCGTCGGCCACGCGGCGTGCTGAACGCGCCGTGGGGGCTCGCGCACGCGCCACGGTCGTTCGGCCGCTTCGGCGGCGACCTGCTGATCGGAAACTTCGGTGACGGGCGCATCAACGCGTTCAAGCGGACCTCCAGCTGGCTGGTACCTACGACGGAACGCTCGATGACGGGCACGGCAAGCCGCTCGTGATGAACGGCCTCTGGGGGCTCGGTTTCGGAAACGGCGGGACGGCGGGACCGACCGACACGCTCTTCTTCACCTCGGGCCCGCATGACCTGGCGCGGAGAGACGGAGCTCGGCGTGCACGGGCTGCTCGGCTCGATCACTCCTGCGTGAGTGCGCGATAGGCTCAGCCGCCAACGAGACGACGGGAGGCAGTTACGCGTGAACGTTTCTTCGCGTTTCGACGTGGCCGGGTTCGGTGCGATCGTCACCGGCGGTGCAAGCGGGCTCGGGTTGGCCTACGGCGAGGTGCTCGCGGCGCACGGCGCACGGGTCACGCTGATCGACGTCGACGCCGACGCGGTGGCCAAGCAGGCGGTTCGGCTGCAAAGCGAGGGGCTCGATGTGAGGGGCGTCGTCGCCGACGTGACGGATCACGCCGCCCTCGATCGCGTGATCGACGAAGCCGCGGCCGTGCACGGGCGGCTCGACGTTGCTTTCGCGAACGCCGGCATCGACCCTGGTGTCGGCTTCGTCGGAGCCTGGGCAGGCGGAGAGCGGCCGAGGATCGAGGAGGGTGTGCTCGAGCGCTACAGCAGCGAACGCTGGCAGCGGGTGATCGACATCAACCTCAACGGGATCTTCGCGACGGCGCGCGCTGCAGCCCGGCACATGCGCCCGCGGGGATTCGGGAGGATCGTCGTGACAACCTCGCTCGCGGCGACCAAGGTCGAGCCTGCGATCGGCTCCGCCTACATGGCGGCGAAGGCCGGCGCGAGGCACTTCATGCACAGCATCGCGCTCGAGCTCGCGGCGGACGGCATCACGGCCAACGCGATCGCGCCGGGGTTCTTCGTCACGAACATCGGCGGTGGCCACGCACACGATCCCGGCGTGCAGGCCGCGCTCGCAAAGGACATTCCGATGCATCGTGTGGGGCAGCCGGACGACATCAAGGCGCTTGCCCTCTTCCTCGCCTCGCCCGCCTCCGGTTACATCACCGGTCAGGAGATCGTGATCGACGGCGGCTGGGGGCTCGGGATCGCGGACTGAGCCTCGCGAACCTGCCGACTGGGCGATGGCGCTAGGCGGGCTCGAACCGCCGTCTCCTCGACGCGCACACCCGCATCATCACCAAGGTGCGCTTGTCCCGTTTGCAGCGTGGGTGTAACGTCGCACGAAGAGTCACCGATCCGCGAAACGTGTGTCGACTCGCCGGCCCCGAGGTCGTGCACCGAGCTCTCAGTCTCGGAGGTCGTCATGAGCGTGAAGATCGTCGATTACAAGCTGGACAGCGTCACTCCAGCGAATCCGGACGGGTCGTGTGCGGCGACCGTGACCGGCTGCACGGTGGTGGCAGGCCCCGGCGCTACGACACTCGGTACGTATCCGAACGCGTTGGATTTCGGCACCGCCGGCCGGCTGAGTACCGCGCTGCCGCTCGGGAGTCTCGATGCCAAACGCTTCTGTGTGCGACTGGTGTTCACGGCGAACAACCCGATCACCACGCGCGAGACGCTCGTGCAGTCGACCGCACTCCCGTTCGGCCTGTACCTCGTGCCTGGCACCGGCGGAAGCGACTTCCATCTCGTGTCCGAAGTAACGACCGGTGCTCTCGGCTCGGGCAGAGCATCCACGGAGTTCTTCATCAACCTCCACGTCGGCACCTGGTATACGGCGGACCTGGCGTACGACACGGATACGCTCGCCGTCTTCGTAGATGGCGTCATCTATTCGGTGCATGCGTTTCCGGACGGAACGCTTGCTGCCGGCACGGGCGATCAGTTGTTCGCGGGAACGTCGAGCAGTGGCACCGAACCCTTCGGCGGAGCTCTGGCAGCGCTGCAACTCCACGACGACATTCCCATCGAACTGGAGGCCCAACTGGACGAACGCCGCTCTCATCCCCAGTGGTACCTCACGTACAAGCAAGAGGAGATCAAGTCCTCACTGGGGTTTGGTGAACCGTCCGGCGAGTTCTATCTCGATCTTCCCAGTGCGTCGTGGATCCAGGAGTTTCCCGCCGGCATCCTCATGTATCACGACGGGAACGGGCAGGCGTACGAAATGCACGGCGCCATCCTTCAGGCGTACTGGACGCTGGCCGGTCGCGCGCAGATCGGCTCTCTCATCTCGGACGAGATGGACGGCGCACAAGCCGGGAGCCGAAAGAGCCTCTTCAGTCGCGGCGGCATCTACTGGTCGAACAAGACAGGAGCTGTTCCCGTCGTGGGCGAGATCTGGGTGGACTACGAAGGAATGGGCGAGTCGGGTGCGATCGGTGTTCCGGTTGCTGCTGCAGTCGGCATCAGCGGCGGCCTGCGGCAAGATTTTCAGCATGCGCAGATGTACCTGAAGTCGGGTGCGTCGAAGGCTTTCGAGGTCCACGGTGCCATCCTGGCGAAGTTCGTCTCGTCCGGCGGAACGGCTGTGTGGGGCTTCCCGGTCAGCAATGAAGGGGACGTCATGTCCACCTCGGCCGCCATCGGACGTTCGAGCGAGTTCGAGCGATGCACCGTCTACTGGAGCTCCACTACCGGCGCGTTCGAGGTTCACGGTGATATCCGGGAGAGATATCGAAGCTCCGGCGGGCCGGGCGGGGATCTCGGCTTCCCGACATCCGACGAAACGGATGTCCCCGGTGCGTCTGCGCCGGCCAGGTACAACACGTTCCAGCACGGCAGCATCGTCTGGTTCGGCAGCACGGCGGAGACGTATGTCTGCCTCGCATTCGACATCACCCTGGGTCGGGTGGACACCGTCGAGTCGGAAGGCTGGGGGCGTGGCCAGAACGACGTCTACATGTACGCCACCCTCGAGGACAACGGACACGTCATCCACTCCGAGCGCATTCCGGCCGGCGGGGACTCCGATGGCAACAACATCTACGACGTCGAGAAGACGTTCAATCTCGGCCCTGCGGGGATAGTCCCGAACGACCCGAACCGGGTCATCGCGTTCAGCTTGGACGTGTGGGACAGTGACTGGCCGGACGACGACGATCACCTGGGCGATTACGAGTACACGCTCAACATGGCGAACGCGTGGGGCCTGCGCGGGAACCCGACCGGTCTCATCAACAGCGGCGCCTTCGACAACATCAACTCGATCACGTGGTCGGTGTCGCCGCACATCGATGAAGCGCTGCTGACGGAGCGCCAGAAGTGGTGGGGCGTCAAGAACCGGGGGACCGATTCGCTCACGTGGGATCAATACGCCTCCGCGTTCAGCGACGTGGACAGCGAGACCGAGTGGTGGGACCCCACGGACTGGCTCGCCAAGCTGTTCTACTCAGCCGTGGTGCAGGGCCTGGCGAAGAACGGCAATTGCTTCGGCATGTCGCTCGAGGCGATCTACAGCAAGAAAGATCGTGCGTTCCTGCGACTGCCTCTCGATCGTTTCACGGAATGGGACCCGGTGCGGAACGAGTTCAACATCAAGCACCAGTATCAGGTCGGTGCCCCGGCGATCTGGTGGTTCGTGGGACAGTTCCTGTCCGGTGAGACGCACGATCCAGTCAGCGTCTTCCGTGCGACCCGCGACGCATACCGAGCTGGATGCGATCCGGTCGTCTGCATTTCCCAGAACTACGATTTCAGCGGTGCCCCACACTGCATCCTGCCCGTGGGCTGGGACGACAGCGTCACTCCGTGGAGGATTCTCGTCCATGACCCGAACTTCCCATCGCTGAGTTCAGGCGATCCAGGGCCGAGAATCCTCACCGTCGATCCGGGCGCCAACACGTACAGCTACGACGGCGGCAGCCACCAGTACCACGGTGGTGCCTGGACCGGCGGGCGTTTTCACTACATGCCGTTCGACCTCGTGAACGAGCGGCCGCGGACGCCGATTTACGACGCGATCATCCTGCTGCTCACCGGGGTCATCATGATCCTGGGCACCGACAGCGAGACCACCAGTCTCGCCGACGAGAGCGGAATCGACCTCGACGCGTTCGGGTCGGATTCGATCGCACGGCTGCAGGCGGGCGCATCGCTCACGAACAAGTTCGTCTCCATCAAGGGCTTCGACAGCCACAGGCGCGAGTGTGCGAAGGAACGGACGACGCCCCAGCCCAAGGATCCAGACGGGCACAGGCGGCCGCGTCCACACGGCGTGCTGACGTCCGAGGTGCACATGCGCTCGGAGCCGAGAACGTTCTCACGCTCGGTTCCACCGAATAAGCGTTCGGGGGACGATTGGCAGCGGATCACACTGAAGGAATATCTCTGTCAATTCGCGCCGGCCTCCATTCGTGAGCAGTTCGGTCGCCAGCCCGAGTTTGTGTCGGCCAACCAGGGACGGTTGATGTTCCATCTGACCGATTCGGCCGTGGTGAAGGAGATTCTCGGGAGCGTGCTCGGGGGCCGGCCTGGCCCGGGTACCTTCCCCGCCGTCTCCAAGAACTACGTCCACGTTACGCGCGGGCTGCGCTCCGGCCGGCTGCAATACGGGATCAAGCAGGGGCTCACGCAACTCATGCTCTCCGCCGAGACGGCTGCCGGCGAAACGCACCTCATCCAGGTGAAGGACCTCGGGACGCACACGAACGCCATTACCGTGAAGGGCTACCGGGACAAGGTCTTCAGCCTGCACGTGGACAACAAGCTCGGTGCAGGCGGGGGCCACCTCCGTGTCTCGATCGACGGCATTCCACTCGGGGCGGGTGGTGAGTTGGAGATCAACGTCAAGCCCGGCATCGGCGGGATCGAACTGGTGGCCGCGGGCCAGCCGATCCGCGCCACGGCGAGCTTCGACTACGTGCGACCGGGGACCGCGTTGTCGAGCACATTCGAGTTGAACGGCCACGACGGCGTGCGCATCGTGCCGTCCACCTTCATCACCGACAACCAACTCAAGGTCAGTCGCATCGAGACGCTCTTCGGCGATCCGCTGGCCAGCACGCTCGTCGAGGCGATGGCCTAACGGCCCGGCTAGCCGCGCCCGGTCAGCCCGACGGCCACCCGCGGATGCGCCGGGTCGTCGGTCGAGAGACGCAACATCCCTCGGTACCCGCCCGGGCCCAACGGGCGGAACGCGATCGTGAGGTGTGCGCTCGTCTTCACGCGGGCGCGTGCCGGCGAGACGACGAACGCGCCGGTCGCAGTCGCGCGGATCGTCAAGGTCCCGCTCCCGACGTTTCGGACTATGATCGTCCGCCGTCGGGTTCTCCCTGTGAACGAGATGCGCGCGGTCGACACCGAGATCACGGGCACCGTCGGGGCGGAGACCGGCGCCGTCGCGGCGGGGGCTGACGGCGGCGCAGGCAGGAGCGGGATCGGGCGGCCGAGCGCGCGCGTGAGCGCCGCGGCCACATCCACCCGGGGCACGAGTGGCTGCAGCACGTGCGCGCGAGGATCGGCCACCGGCACGCCGGTCTCGCGCAGCAGTTCGACGAGAGCGTCAGGATCGAGCGACGGATCTGCCTGGAGCACGAGCGCGGCCGCGCCGGCCGCCTGTGCGGACGCGGCCGACGTCCCCGTGAGTGTTGCGGTCACGCCCACCGCGAGTAGATCGAGCTCGCTGCTCGTGTTCGAGAAGCAGGCGACCTGGTCGACGCGGGTGACGTGATCGACACAGACGTCCGGCGCGAGGAACGAGCCGCCGGCGTGCGCGTAGATCGCCCCCACCGCGACGGCTGACGGGAAGCAGGCTGGTGCAGGGACGCCGTTCGTGCGCCCGTCGTTCCCGGCGGCGGCGAAGACCGACGTGCCCGCCGTGTGCAGCGCGTCGACCGAGGCTGCGTACGCCTCGAGCGAATCGGTCAGGTGCGAGCAGTTGCCGCTCAGCGGGATGTCTCCCGCGAGGGAGACGTTCACGATCCGCGCCTCGGGATGGTGCGTCCGCAGCCAGTCGAGCCCCGCTATCACCTGGCCGCTCGTCGTGCGGCCGTTCGCGTCGGCGACCTTGACGACGACGAGCGTCACGCCGGGTGCGGTTTCGGCGACGATGTCGGCGACGGCGGTGCCGTGACCCTGGTCGTCGTGCGCGCTCCCCGGCCCGTCGGCCTCCGCCTGGCCGCCCGGGCAGCCGTCGGGCGGCACGAAGCAGTGCTCGGCCACGACCCGAGTCGCCACGGCGGCGTCTCTGGGGTCGACACCGGTGTCGAGGAGGGCGAGTGTCACGCCTGCGCCGGTGAAGCCGGCGGCGGGCGCGGCGTCGACGTGGATGAGCGCGTCGCCCGCAGCGTCGGTGCCGTGCGCGCTTCCGCCCGCCGCGAGCACGAGCGCCGCGACGAGGCTCGCCGTGGCGGAGGCGAGACGCATCGACGAGCCGCTGAACGCGACAGACGAGGTCCAGTTCATGCAGCTGAGCATCCCGATCTTCTTCACTGGGCGTTGTCCGTCGCCGGTGACTCGTCTGCCTCGACGTTGCGGCGCAGGTTCTGGTGGTAGCGGGCCATCTGGCGTGCCATCAGGCGCTTTGCGAGCGGCTGCAGCAGCCGCGGCACGCCGGGCAGCTCGCCCTCGGCGACGAAGTCGACCCGCGTCCCTGCGCCGTCGGACGCGAACGACCACGTGCCGTCGATGGGATACGGCCCTTCGACGATGTGGGCGTGTACCCGAGCAGGTCGGTTGAACTCGGTGAACTCGACGATCTGCTCGAATTCCCTCCCGCGCGGGCCTTTCGTGCGCTCGCGGACGCGGGTGCCCAGTTGCGGCGTGCCGGCGGTGAGCTGCTCGACGGACGTCTTCGACGTCTGCCAGGCGGCGAGGTTGGCCGGGTTGGTGAGGTAGTCGAAGACGACCTCGGGCGGCCGGCTGACGGAAAAGGACTGCTCGATGCGCATGGTGTTGCCTCCTAATCGGTTCGGAGTAGCGTTTGGTCGAAGAAGGCGATCACTCGGCGCTCGTACTCAGCGGGTTGCGCCTCGATGCCGCCCGTGTGGCCAGAGCCCGGCACCTTCCAGATCGCCTTCGGCTCGTCGGCTGCTGCGTAATAGATCGGCCCTCTCGTGTTCTTCCCCGCCCAGCCCCGGGTCCGCGTGGATGAGGAAGACCGCGCGGGGTGCGATGCGGGCGATACGACTCTCGATCGGCGGTGGCGGGCCGTGGTTCGAGAAGACAGTTAACGCGGCGGTCATGAGTGCCAGATTCGGCTCTGCCAGCAGACGGGCCGGACCCTTCACGTCCTCGTCCCCGACACGGCTGCCGGCGCCCTCCGCGACGATCGCCTTGAATGCGGTCGACTGCGCGGCCGCTTCGAGCAGGATCTCCCCGCCGATCGAGAAGCCGAACCCGCCGATGCGGCTCGGGTCGACGTCCGAACGACGGCGCAGATACTCGGCAGCGGCCAGAAGGTCGCGGTCGCCCGCCCAGCGCACGGTGTCGCCCTCGCTCGAGCCCTGCCCGCGTGGGTCGAGCAGCAGCACGCCGTATCCGTGGCGAATCAGCATCCGCGCCTCTCGGGACCGGGTCGCACCCGGAAAGAGGACGACCGCGGCACGATTCCTCGACGGGACGTACGACGCGGCCAGGTCGAGCGAATCGCCGGTGACAACGGTGACGGTCTCGTACGGGACACGGAGGTCAGGGGTCACTGCGGCACGTCCGGTGTGCACGTAGATGTAGGCGAAGCCGATCGGGAAGACGATGAACCAGACGATCGCCCATGCGAGAAAGGGCGTCGCCACAACGATGAGCGTACGACGCAGGTAGCGGCGGCGTCGGCTTCCGTCGGTGCGCCGTGCCTTCCACAGCGTGACCGGACCGATAAAGAGCAGCGCGACCCCTGCGACGATCGCGAGCAGGCCGGTGAAGTGGTCACCGGAGGCGCTGCCGTCGAGGAGGTAGTAGGCCGATGGCACACCCACGGTGATCGCGAGCGCACCGAGGGTCATCGCCATGATCGCCCGCAGGCCGGCGCGCAAGCGTGGGTACACGGCCGCGAGAGCCGTCAGTATCGCGACGGGGATCAGCCCGCTCGCGAGGTGGTCGCCCGCAGAGGCACCGGGCTCGGGCTGGAGGAAATTGTCGTCGACGATGTGGAGAGCGACGATCCCGACCGCGATCAGAGTCAAGGCTGTCTCTCGGCGTGACGGCGCTCGCAAGCCGAGCGAGCCGGCCTGCTTGCACAGTCTGTCGCGAGGCGATCGTGCTCATGACCGGCTCGCAGCGACATTGGTCGCGTCTGCCCGATAGGCCACATGGCCGCGGCGGCCCGCTCGGCGGAGCGTCGCGTACGCCCAGATCGTTCTGACGATCCCCCAGGACAGAGCGACCGCGCCGCTCAGGAGAAGGAGGTACGCGAGGTCCGGCAAGCCCTGAGCGACAACCAGAAGCGGCAACCCGAGCAGCTGCTTCGGCACGAGGACGAGGACCAGGAAGGCCCAGCCTAGGCTCAACGCCAGCGAGAGCCCGATACGCATGCGCGGTCCCACGCGACCACGTGGAAGGCGACCGCGACGCAGAGCCGCGACCCAGCGCACGATGCCGCGCAGCTGGAGCACGAGGACTCCGAAGAGCACCGTGAAGACGAGGAATGTGGCGATACCCGACGGCGGCGGCGCGGGATCGCGACCCTCGAGGAGGCTCGTCACGCCCTCGGAGATCGTGCCCATGCGACCGGTGAGGAACAGGTCGATGGAGTTCTCCGCGTTGATCAGGACGATGACTCCAGTCCGGCTGCCGGGCACGAGCACAGCGTTCGCGTGGAAGTTGAACGTCTCGCCCTGGTGGTGGATCGCCGGGATCCCGTTGATCGGACCGACGAACCAGCCCATCCCGTACGAGGTTCCCGGCTCCGGTGTCTGGACGGCAGGCCGGTGGAGCTCGTCCACTCCCTCGGGCGAGAGCACGGATGCCGAGCGGTACCGACCGTGGTTCAACTGGGCGATCAGGTAGTGGCTCATGTCCTCGGCGTCGGAGATGAGGTAGCCGGCCGGGACGAGCCCACGGTTGTAGGGGAGGTCGGCCGCTCTCGGCCGGCCGAACCAGTAGTGGTAGCCGGTAGCGAGTCCGTGTTGCTCGGCCGCCGCGGCGGAGGTGAACGAGCCGCGCATCTGGAGCGGGTCGAGGATCTCCGTCTGGACGTAGTTCTCGTAGCTGCGCCCGGCGACTGTCTGCACGATCAGTCCGAGGACTGCGTAGTTGACGGTGCTGTACTGATAGGTCTTGCCAACCGGTGCGGTCAGCTCGACGCTGCTCAGCTTGCGAACTGTCTTCTCCAGCGCGGAGTCGCTGATGTCGTCGTTGCCCTGGAATGTCCGCCCGGTCTTGGTCGACAGGCCGCTCGTCTGGTTCAGGAGGTCGCGGACGGTGATCGCCGCGGAAGCTGTCTTGTCCGCGACGCGGAACCACGGCAGGTAGCGCTGCACGGGGGCGTCGAGTTCGATCTTCCCGGTCTCGACGAGTTGCATGATGGCCAGCGCGGTGAACGACTTGGCTGAGGGAGCCGATGATGAAGGGTGTCTTCGGAGTCACCGGTCGCCCGGAGTTGTCCGCCTTGCCGAAGCCGCGGAGGTAACGTGATTCGGTCGTTCTGGACGATGCCGAGCGCGAGTCCAGGGATCCGCTGTGCCGCCATCTCGTCCTGAACGAAGCGCTCGATGGCCGCGAACTCCGGAGCGGATGCGTGCCCGTTGGCAGCTGGAGTGTCAGAGCCGGGCTTGCTCGCGAGGTAGGCCGCCCCGACGACCAGCGCGGCGAGGATCATCCACACGCCGGCCTTCCGACGGGCTGACGGCTTGCGCGTGTCGGCAGTCGGTGGCAGATCACGGTTCGTGACTTCCGCTTCCACGGGCTCGCGGGCCGGTAGGAAGCGGATCACGATGACGGCCATGGCGCCGGCAAGGGCCGCGGCTACGAGAAGACCAGTTCCCATCGCCTGCGTGAAGGCGTCGCCGGTCGTCGCGAGCAGCTCAGAGGCTGCGTTGGGTGGAAGCTTGGCCGCGATTGCACTGGCGGCGCCGACCGAGGACTCGGCCGCCGCCTGTGCGTTGGGAGGCAGAGCGTCGAGCGAGCCTTCGACATCAGTGGAGTAGAGGGAACTGACGAGCGAGCCGACCACGGCAACGCCGAGCGCTCCCGAGACCATCCGGGCCACGGTGTTGGTAGCCGAGGCGACGCCGGTCTTGGCGGCCGGGACGGCGCCGATGACGGCTTCGGTCGCCGGAGCCATCACCCAACCCATCGAGAGCGCGAGCCCGAAGAACCAGGCCGCGAGCAGCAGCGCGTTCGTGCTCGGGTCCCAGAACGTGGTCACCGCCAGAAGGAGCGCCAGACCGCTCAGACCTGCCGCAACGACGCGTGAGGTGCCGAGCCGCCGCACTGCCTTGCTCGACGAGCCCGCGCCGATCATCAGCCCGAGCGCTATCGGGCTCATGATCGCGCCCGCCTCGATCGCGCTGTAGCCGTGGGCGAACTGCAGGTATTGGGTCAGGGCGAAGATCGCGCCGAGCAGGGCGAAGAAGGCGACGCTGACTGCCCCTGTTCCGACGCTGAAGCGCGCGCTGCGGAAGAAGCCCAGGTCGAGCATCGGCTCCTTGGTGCGCCCTTCCCACCAGACGAAAGCGCCCAGCAGCGCGATGCTCGTGGCGAGCGATCCGACAACGAGGCCGGACGTCCAACCCTGCTCGGGCGCCTCGATGATCGCGTACACGAGGATGCTGAAGCCGGCGGCGGAGAGCGCCGCTCCGAGCAGGTCGAACGAGCCAGGCTGGGGATCACGGCTCTCGGGCACGTAGCGAATGCCGAGCAACAGCGCCGCAACCGCGAACGGCACGTTGACGAGGAAGACCGACGGCCAATCGAACCACTCGAGCAAGAGCCCACCCGCCAGCGGGCCGAGCCCGATCCCGACCGCTGCGAGGGCGGCCCAGATGGCGATCGCCTTGCCGCGCTCCTCGCCGGTGAAGACGTTGGCGATGATCGAGAGCGTGGCGGGCATGATCAGCGCGGCGCCGATACCCATTGCGGCGCGCACAGCGATCACCTGGTCGGCGGAATCGGCGAGGAGCGCGCCGAGGCTCGCGAGGCCGAAGATCGAGACGCCTGCCTGGAGTGCGAGCTTGCGCCCGAAGCGGTCCCCGAGCGTGCCGAAGACGAGCAGAAGGCCCGCGAACACGAGCAGGTAGGAGTCGACCATCCACTGCAACTTCGAAGGGGAGGCGTCGAACTCGTCCTGCAGCGTGGGCAGGGCGACGTTGAGGATCGTGTTGTCGAGCCCGATGATCACCAGGCTCAGCGAGAGCACGCCGAGCGTCTTCCAGCGGCGCGCGTACTGGACGGGATCGATCGTCATCAGACCGGTTTCCTTTCGGGAGCGAGACGAGGATCGCGGCGGGAGTCGGAGGTCGTCGAAGGAGGCGCCCGGTTCCGTCGCGTAGGCGAACGGGTGGTAGAACGCGGCGAGCGCGTCGGCGCCCGGCACGTGGAACTCGAACTGCTCGTCGAGGTAGGAGTCGACGACCTCGACCTTGACGCGGCCGCTCGTGCTGCTCCAGAGGAGCGAGACGGCGAGGCCGTCGTTCTCGCGGACCGCGAGCTCGCTCCAGGTGTGGTGCTGACAAGGTGCGCTCATGACTCCTCCTTCTGGGTTGCGGCTGCCGGGGCCGGTCACGGGATCTGCACCTCGCTGACCGGGACGGCCGTCGTGCGCTCGGCGACGTAGAAGGGCAGCTGCGCGAGCGCTGTCTCCTCGCTTGAGGCGTCCACGGTCCACCAGATCGAATGGCCGCCGAAATGGCAGGAGGCCAGCGCACCCCTGTGGCGGAGCGGGCTCTCGAAGCCGCGGAAGGCGGCGAAGGCGACGCCGCACTCGTTCGGCTCGTGGTGGTGGTGAAGCAGATAGCGGGGCATGTGTCCGACCCTGCCGCAGCGCCGTCCTCCCGACATCAGGCGGCCACCCTGGATCGGCCACCCTGATTTCTCGATCCCCAAGCCCTGATTTAGGGTGGAGCCGGAAGCTTCAGATGGCACTTGCCACCCATCTCGTCGGCCGCGCGTCAGAGCTCGGCTCGGTCGACCGTCTCCTCGCCCAGGTCGGCGGGGGAGAATCCGCGACGCTCGAGTTGGTCGGCGAGCCGGGAATCGGCAAGACGCGCCTCCTCGCCGAGCTGGCCGCCCGTGCAGACGCACGCGGATACCTCGTCCTCTCCGGCCGAGCCGGGGAGCTCGAGCTCGACTTGCCGTTCTGGGTCTTCGTCGACGCGCTCGACGAATACGTCCACGGCCTCGATCCGCACCGCCTCGACAGCCTCGACGGTGATGTACGCGCAGAGCTCGCGACCGTCTTCCCGTCACTGGCCGGCCTCGCGATCGGGCACAGGACGGCGATCCAGCACGAGCGATACCGCAGCCACCGCGCCGTCTGCACACTGCTCGAAACGCTCGCGCAGACCCAGCCGGTGGTGCTCGTGCTCGACGACGTCCACTGGGCGGATCCGGCGTCGGTCGAGCTGCTCGGCGCGCTCCTCCACCGACCGCCAGCCGCGCAGGTACTCATCGCGCTGGCCGTGCGGCCGCGGCAGATGGGCGAGCGGCTCAGCGCCGCGCTCGAACGGGCGCATCGCGCCGGCACGATCGCGCGCATCGAACTCGGGGCGCTCAGCCCCGAGGACGCCCGCGAGCTGATCGGCGACGGAGCGGACGCGACCAGCCTCTACGAAGACAGCGGCGGCAATCCCTTCTACCTCGAGCAGCTCGCGCGGTCGGCCGACCATCCCGAAAGGTCGGCGCCGGCCCGACGAGCCTTCGCTCGTGGGTGTCGACGTCCCAGCGGCGGTCGCCGCCGCGCTCACCGAGGAGCTCGCTCTGCTCTCCGAGCCCACACGCCTCATCCTCGAGGGCGCCGCCGTCGCGGGAGACCCTTTCGACCCTGAGCTGGCTGCCGCGGCCGCCGGAGCCGCCGACGCGGCAGCGATCGACGCGATCGACGAGCTGCTGCGCCTGGACCTCGTCCGCCATACGGACGTTCCGCGGCGCTTTCGGTTCCGGCATCCGCTCGTGCGCCGGGCGGTGTACGAGTCGATGCCCGGCGGCTGGCGGCTCGGCGCGCACGAACGCTGCGCCGACGCCCTTGCCCTGAGAGGCTCGCTGCCCTCGGCGATCGCACACCACGTCGAACGCTCCGCGCGTCAGGGCGACGAGGCCGCGGTTGCGCTGCTGCGAGAGGCCGGAGAGGCTGCGGCCCCCCGTGCGCCTGCGAGCGCCGCGCGCTGGTTCGCCGCAGCCCTCCGTCTCCTCCCAGCGGCTGCGCCCGGCGACCGACGCGTCGAGCTGCTGCTAGCCCGTTCCGAAGCGCTCGCCGCCACCGGCCAACTCGGCGAGAGCCACGCAGCACTCCTCGAGAGCATGAACATCGTCCCCCAGGAAGCGGAGTCGTTGCGCGTCCGCCTCACCGCTGCCTGCGCGCGCGTCGAGCACCTCCTCGGCCGGTACAACGAGGCGCACGCCCACCTCGAGGCCGCCCTCGCCGAGCTCCAGGACCCCGCCTCCGCGCTAGGCGTCGAACTGATGATCGAGCTCGTCGGTGACAGCCTCTACCACGGCGACTACGACGCGATGCGCGCTTGGGCGGGCCGGGCGGTCGATGCGGCCGAGCTGCTCGGCGATCAGACGCTGCTCGCAGCGGCGCTCGCCGGACGTGCCCTCGCAAGTGCGGTTGGGGGTCGCGCGACCGAGGGACAGGCGATATTCCGCCGACGCCGCGGCGCTCATCGACGGTCTCGCAGACGACCAGCTCGGCGGTCGGCTCGACGCGCTCGCGCATCTCGCCACGGCCGAGTTCTACCTCGAGAACTTCGCGGGGGCAGGGTCTCACGCCGAGCGCGCGCTGAGGATCGGCCGTGCGACCGGGAAAGGGCGATCTCTTCCCGCTCATCGTCCCCATGCTCGGAGGCAGCCTCTGGGTTCGAGGCCGGATGGCGGAGGCAGGCGAGGTGCTCGACGGCGCGATCGCAGCCGCGCGGCTGGTGGACAACCCGCAAGGCCTCGCCTGGAACCTCTTCAACCGCTCCTACGCAGCATTCGCCGCCGGCGACATCGACCTGGCGCTCGCGACCGCAAAGGAGGCGTTCGACCTCGCGCAGCAGCTCGACCCCGGTCCCGTCCCTGCACACGCTGCAGTCGCTCTCGCCTACGCCCGCCTCGAAACCGGCCATGCGGAGCGGAGTGCCGAGCTGTTGGTCGAGTTCGCAGGCGGGAACGAGCTGCGACTGATCGGAGGAGGTTGGCGGGCCAGGTACCTCGAGCTTCTCACCCGTTCCTTCCTCGCGGCGGGCCGGCGCGACGAAGCCGAGCACGCTGCAGCGGCTGCGCAGGCCTGCGCCGAAGCCGTGGGTCTCCCGATGGCGCGCGCGATGGCAGCCCTCGCCGCCGCGGCGCTCGATCTCGACGGCGGCCAGCCGTCGGCCGCCGCCGAGCGCGCGCTGAGCGCTGCAGCGGCGCTCGAGGAGGTCGGGAACGTCTTCGACGCCGCAACGTCGCGGCTGCTCGCCGGACGAGCGCTCGCCGAGGCGGCGCGAGCACGATCGGGCCGCGGCCGAGCTAGAGCTCGCAGCGGCGGCGTTCGAGTCCTTCGGCTCGCACCGCTACCGACTGCAGGCCGAACGGGAGCTCCGGAAGCTCGGACGCTCGATCCACCGGCGCACGCGCCCGGGCAAGGCAGATGGATCGGGCGTCGACTCGCTCACCGAGCGCGAGCTCCAGATCGCACGACTCGTCGTCGACCGCAAGACCAATCCTCAGATCGCGGCCGAGCTCTTCCTCAGCTCGAAGACCGTCGAAACCCACCTGCGCAACACCTTCCGCAAGCTCGGCGTCGCATCGCGCGTAGAAGTGGCGCGCGCCGTCGAGCGCGCCGAACGCACGTTATAGGCCGGCGCGGCAACCGCGATCACGGGGAGCACGACTCCCGACGCGCGGAGAGATCAGGGTGGCGTGTTCCGGGTAGGCGCCGGATGTCGCAGCGCCCCCGCGGCGACACGCTTGCGATGTGTTCGCCGCCCCGCGTGGGACCCGGAGCACCGGCCGCCCGCTCGCCCGCGCGGTCCGCCGAAACGATCGGGCGTAGGAGTCCAACATGATCCTGCTCCGGCTGTTCAACCTGATGTTCCTAATCGGCCTGGTCGCCTGCGTCGCCGGCGCGATGGCCGGCCTCATCGTGTTCGCGCCGTTCGTCGGCGGGGCGTGGCTTCTCGCTCTGCTCGCGATCGTCGGATCGGAGCCAAACTCCGCTGCCAACGGAAAGAGCGTGGAGGCCGTCTCGGAAGCAGCCTCTCGACAATGGCCGACTGAGGACACGAACCCTCGCGACGGCCGGTCGCGGGTTCGTACGAGCGACACCTCCTACCCCGGCGAACGGACTCAGAAAGGTGTCCGATTGCAGGGATGACGTTGTGATTTCAACAACGGATGGAGCTAGGCGGGCTCGAACCGCCGACCTCCTGGGTGCGATCCAGGCGCTCTCCCAACTGAGCTATAGCCCCGGGCGGTCGTCATTGTATCGGCAGCCCCCGGGGAACGTAAGATCGCCCGGTGCGTGAGCCGGCGTTCACTGAGACTCTGCAGATCGCGCTCGTCGTGCGCGACCTCGAGGCGGCGATGCGGACGTACGTCCACGACTACGGGATCGGGCCGTGGGCGATCTACGAGTTCAACCCCGACACCGTTTCGAACATGCACGCGAACGGTCAACCGGTGGAGTCGGCCTGGCGTCTTGCGCTCGCCCGCGTGGGACACGTGCACTGGGAGTTGATCCAGCCACTCGACGACCGCAGCACCTATGGCGAGTTCCTGGCGGAGAAGGGCGAAGGCGTGCATCACATCGGCGTCGCGGTCCCGAGCTACGACGACGCGATCGCCGCCGTCGCCGAGGGCAACCGCGAGATCCTCCTCGGCGGCGAGTACAGTGGCGTCACCTTCGCGTATCTGCCGACCGGCGAGGATCTCGGCGTGATCACCGAGATCTTCGACGCACCGCCGGGCGACGACCAACAGCCGGACGCCGTTTACCCCTGAAGCGGTTTTACGTGGCCCTCACAGTTCCCTCATGCGAACTGGGAAGGCAAGAGGTGAAGCCTCCCAGCAAAGGAGAACGGATGACTCGCAAGACGAACCTCTTGGTGCTCCTCGGCGCCGCAGCTGTGACGGTGCTTGTCGTCGCCAGCTTCTCGAATGCCGCAAGCAAGGCAGCGCCGGTCAACACCGCGCCGCCGAAGATCACCGGCACGACGACGGAAGTCGGTCAGACGCTGTCGGCAAGCTCCGGCACGTGGACCAGCCCCAGCACGATCACCTACAAGTACCAGTGGCGGCGCTGCAACGCGCAGGGCAACGGCTGCTCCAACATCGGAGGAGCCGACTCATCGAACTACCAGTTGAAGTCGAACGACGTCGGTCACACCGTGCGCGTTCGTGTGACCGCGAAGAACTCGGACGGCTCCTCGACGGTCGACTCCACTGAGACCGCCGTCGTCCGGACCACAACGGCGCCGCCGCCCACCACCGTGAACGGCTGCCCGACGTCGGGCTCAGGAACGCTGGACGTCAGTGCGATCGCGCCTCCTGCGCGGCTCCTCGTCGACGGACAGACGGTCTCACCGACGGTGATCACCCGCTCCACGAGCGACGTGACGCTGCGGTTCCACGTCTCGGCGTGCAGCGGCCGCTCGATCTCGAGCGCGCTCGTCTACGCCACGGCCGTTCCGTTCTCGCAGTTCTCGATCCCTCCGGAGACGCAGACCGGTTCCGACGGTTGGGTCACGCTGACCATGCACCAGGACCGTTTCTTCCCGGCCTCGTCGCGTCAGCAGTTGCTGGCCGTGTTCGTGCGGGCCCGGAAGTCGGGCGAGTCGCTGCTCGGCGGCGTCTCGACCCGCCGGCTGGTCTCGTTCCCGGTGCACCTCTAACCGCGCCGAGTTTCGACTGCGCGCGCCGCCTACGATACGGCGGTGCGCGCGGTCGTTCTCGACGCCGACGGGCTGCCCGAGCTCGCCGACCTGCCGGAGCCGACCGCTCCGGGCCTGCTCGTGCGGGTCCGCGCCTGTGGCCTGTGTGGCTCCGACGTGGAGAAGCTCGGCCGGGCCGCAGCAGGCACCGTCCTCGGCCATGAAGTCGCGGGTGAGCTCGAGGACGGCACCCGCGTCACCGTGGCGCATCGTGTGCCGTGCGAGACCTGCGAACGGTGTCTCGCGGCCACGAGTCGACCTGCGCGGCGTTCGGCGAGTTGCGCATCGCGCCGGGTGGGTTCGCCGACCGCCTGCGCGCCACCCACTGCATCCCGCTCCCGGACTCGATTGCCCTAAACGACGGCATCTGGGTCGAGCCGCTCGCATGCGTGCTGCGGGCCGCCGAGCTGGTGCCACCGGGTCGCGTGCTCGTCGTCGGGTGTGGAGCGATCGGCCGGTTGTGGGTGCAGGTGCTGCGACGGCGCAGCCACGAGGTCGTCGCCGCCGACGTACGCGCGGAGCGGCTGACAGCAGCGGAGGCGCTCGGCGCGTCGACCGACGCGGAGCCGGTCGGCTGCGCTGTCGTCACCGCGGCGGGAGGGGTCAACGACGCGCTGCGACGGCTCGATCCGGGCGGCACCTTGCTCGTCTTCTCGGCGCCCGAGCACGATCTGCCGACGTCCCTCGCTGCGATCTACCGGCAGGAGCTGCGCGTGGTCGGCTCTCGTTCCGCGACCCCCGCGTATTTCCACGCTGCGATCGCGCTCCTGTCGGCGCTCACCCTGCCCGAGGTGACCGTCCTGCCGCTCGAGCGGTTCCGCGAGGGTGTCGACCTGTATCGCCGCGGCGAGGCGCTCAAGGTCGTGTTCGCGCCGTGAAGGCCGCCCGGTTGCACGCGCCCGGCGACCTGCGCATCGAGGACGTGCCGAAGCCCGAGGCCGCTCCGGGCGAGGTGCTCGTCCAGATCGAGGTCGCGTTGACCGACGGCACCGATCTGAAGACCTTTCGCCGCGGCCACCCGATCCTGCTGCGCGATCCGCCGGCACCGTTCGGGCACGAGTTCTGTGGGCTCGTCGACGGGCGCCGGGTGGTCGCCGCCAATTCGGCGCCGTGCGGGTCCTGCGCGGGGTGCGCGCGGGGCGAGCAGTGCCGTGACCTGCAATTCCTCGCCGGTGCGTATGCGGACTGGATCGTCGTGCCCGAGCGCATCGCGGCGGTCAACCTGCACGACGTCCCGCCGGGCCTCGCGCCGGAGGTGGCCGCGCTGCTCGAACCGCTCGCGTGTTGCCTGCGCGGCGTCGAGCGCGCGGGAGTCGAGGCGGGCGACTCCGTCGCAATCCTCGGCGCCGGGTCGATCGGGCTGATGCTCGCAGCATGCGTCGCCGATGCAGGCGGTTGGCCTGTGATCGTCGGCGGCCGCGAGGACCGGCGTGAGCTCGTGGATGCATTCGGGGCCGAACCGGGAGAAGGGCGGGAAGCCGACGTGGTGCTCGAGGCAGCCGGCGCCGAGCAGGCGTGGGCGGACGCGGTGGAGTTGGTGCGCCCGGGCGGGACGGTCGTGCTGTTCGGCGGGCTCCCACGCGACGCCCATCCCCAGATCGACGCGTTTCGACTGCACTACGAAGAGCTGACGCTGCGGGGCTCGTTCCACCACACGCCCGCGACGGTGCGCGCGGCGCTCGCCTTCCTCGCGAGCGGCGCGTATCCCTGGGACCGCCTGGTCACCCATCGCGTCTCACTGGCCGAGTTGCCCGAGCTCTTCGCCGATCCACCGCGCGACCTGCTCAAGGCGGCCGTCGTCCCGTGACGTTGCGCGAGCTCAATCGCACCCTGCTGCTCCGGCAATTGCTGGTCGAGCGAAAACGAGTTCCGCTCGCCACGGACGGTGACGAAGCTCGTCGGGTTGCAGGCCCAGTACGCGCCGTCGCCGTACGTTGCTCTCTGGTCGCGCGTCGAGGGGTTTCGCAAGGAGCAGCTGACGCGTGCGCTCGCGACCGGCTCGATCGTCAAGGCCGGTTCGCTCCGCACGACGCTGCACGTGATGTCGGCGGCCGAGTTTCCGTATCTCGCTTCCGCCTACGCCGAGTCCGAACGGGGCCGCACGGAGGGCCTGGGCGTCGATGTCGAGGTGTTGCGCGCGGCCTTGTCGGAAGAGCCGATCACGAGTGCAGAGCTGTTCGACCTCGGCTACCGCGTTCTGGGCACCGATGATCGCTGGACGGTCGCGTTCGCCGTTCGCGCGCTGCCGTTCGTGCGCACTGCGCCCGTGGGCGAATGGCCGCACACGAAACCCTCGCCGTTCAGCTTGTGGCGGGAGCCGTTGCCGGATCCTCGAGCGAGCGCCCTTCGCGTCGTGCGTCAATACCTGGCGGCATACGGTCCTGCCACTCGCGACGACATCGCTCAGTACACCTCGTTCAAGGTGCGCCAGATCGCTCCGGCGCTCGAGGGCCTGCCGACGCGGTCGGACGACGAGGGGCGGACGCTCTTCGACGTGCCGCGCGCGCCGCGCGCCGCGGGCGACACGCCCGTGCCGGTGCGCTTCCTGCCGGCGTTCGACTCGATCATCCTCGCGCACCGCGACCGGTCGCGCATCGTTCCGCCCGAGTACGTCGAAGTCGTCTTCAACAAGCGCAACGCGACGACCAAGAACACCTTCACGGTCGACGGCTTCGTCGCCGGCGCCTGGCGAATCGAGCGCAAGCGCCTGACGATCGAGCCCTTCGCACCGCTGCCCGCTCGCGTCCGGCGCGAGGTGGATGCCGAGGGCGCGCGGCTGCTCGCCTGGTATCTCGCCTAGCCGAACAACGTCAGTTCGGGCTCGCGCTCGCCTCGCAGGACGGCGAGGTCGACCTGCGCCCAGCCGAGCCCGCGCTGCTCGGCGAGCGCGATCGCCTGTGGCTTGATCTGCTGCGCGACGAGGATCCCGCGGCAGGCAGCGCGGGCGGGGTCGACGCGGATGCAGTCGAGGTAGCGCGTCAGCTGCTCGACGGCGTCGATCGTGCCGACGCGCTTGATCTCGACGGCGACCCAGCCGTCGGCGGCGTCGCGGCACATCAGGTCGACCGGCCCTACTTCGGTCGGCCATTCACGCTTGACGAGCCGCAGGTCGCCCTCGATGTGGGTCGGGTCGCCGGCGAGCAGGAGCTGCAGGTCGCGCTCGACGCCGTCCTTCTCGAGCCCGGCAGCCTCGCCCATGTCGTGCACCACGTCGGAGAGGACCTCGACGAGCTTGATCTCGAGCCGGTCCTCGGTGCGCCCGGCGCGTTTGCGCACGACGACCAGGTCGCCGGAATCCTCGATCACCGTCGGCGGCGTCATCCAGTTGAGCGGCTTTACAGAAAGCCCCCCACCGTCCGACCAGAGCATGACGGTGCCATCCTCCTTGATCATCAGCAGGCGGACACCCTCAGCAAGCCTCGTGGAGAGGCGGCCGGTGTAGGAGACCTCGCAGCGGGCGACGATCAGACGCATGGAGGCGAGGACACTACTGTCCCTTTCGGACAGGCTTGATGTCCAGGGTTCTCTGTGGACGGGGCCTTGTCGACCCGGCATTTCGGGCGTAGCGTGTAAGCCCGTGTCCAAGCCCCAGCCATGCCCGAAATGTGGTTCAGGTGTCCCGGAGATCACGAGCGAGTCATCGGTAGAGCTAGCCGACTGCCCCACGTGCAAAGCCAGACTTTGGCGAGCACGGGCAGATCCGTCGTTGCCGTGGGACCCGCCCTGGAACCCGGTGGAGGGTTCAACGCCTCCCGGTGAGGTTGCTTCGAAGTCGTAGAGCTTGATGTCCTCGGCTCTTCTGCGGGAGGATGGGTGGATGAAAGGATCGAACATCGGCTTCGCCCTGTATGCGAGGGGCGAGGCGCCGGGAACCCTCGATGCGCGGTGGTCGTACGAGAACGTGTGGGGCGGCTCGGGGCAGGCGACCGGCGGCCCGGAGCAAGGCTTCGCCGGGCGCTACCGCATTCGCTACTTCCACGAGAACGGTGAGTTCTCCGACGAGTACGACCTGGAGATCGAGCGGGCCGGCGACTGCTACGACGTGAGGTGGTTGGTCGACGGTGTGATCGGCGCGGTCGGTGTCGGCATGGAGGTCGGAGACCGGCTCGCTGTCGGATGGCGAAGGGTCGCCGACTAGCGCGAGACGGAGGTCCGTAAGCCCCCTGTCCTTTACGGACAACTCGGGGTAGTAGGCTCCGCCCAGCGTGCGGGTCCAGCGAATCGGGTACATCGGAACGCGGACGCGGGACGTCGACGGGATGACGCGCTTCTTCCGCGACGTCCTCGGGCTCGAGCCTGCGGGCGGGAATGACATGGTGACCTTCCAGCGCCTGCCCACGCATCGGCGCGATCTCGTCGAGGTGTACGCGCCGGAGCACAGCGACATCCGGATGATCCCGGAAGAGGCCGATTTCGTCGTCGCATTCGTCGTGGACGACGTCCGAGCGGCGCTCGCCGAGGTGCAGGCCGCCGGTCTCGAGCTCGTCAACGAGCCGGTCTGGGCGGCGGAGGCCTTCGGTGATCCGGGCCTCGGCGAGTTGGCCTGGTTCTGGGTGCGCGCGCCGGATGGGCGCATCTATGTCATCGAGCAGGTCCCCGACTGACGATCCAAAAATCGGGAGCCGACGCGGCTTTCGGCGGGTCGCGCTCTCAGTTCAGCGGCTTGTAGCCGTCGGACAGTCCTATCGTCGGCGCGGCTCGAAGAGGTGTCTGACACCTCGAGTGTCAGACACCGTGCCTCCTTCAGCATCCGGAGGGAGAATTGATCATGGCGACGATGCTCGAGCGCCTTCACGTCCGAGGTGTCGTGCCCTTTTCGGACATGCCTGGGGTCTGACCCCGGACATGCCGGTCCCGGCCGCAGCCAGGGGGTGAAGCGGCCGGGACCGAGCCTGCCTTCGTTCTCGGCCGACAGCGTCGCACGGGACACGGGCCGGGGCCATCCGTGCGAAACACGGATTCGGAGGTGGTCAGGCGAGGCGGATCAGCGTCAGGCCGTCGCGAACGGTGAGCAGCACCTGAACCGTGCGCGGGTCGGCTGCGACGTGCTCGTTGAACCGCGCGATCGGCGGGTCGCCGTCGACCACCTGCCCATCGGCCAGCGTGTTGTCGGCCACGATCAACCCGCGTTCGGCGAGCCGCGGCACCAGCGCTTCGTAGTACGCGATGTAGCCGTCCTTGTCCGCGTCGATGAAGACGAAGTCGAATTCGCCGTCGAGCGAGGCGATCGTCTCGGCTGCGGGCCCGACGTGCAGCCTGATCTTCGATCCGTGCGGCGAGCGGTCGAACCAGCCTTGTGCGAATGCGGCGCGCTCGGCGTTGACCTCGCAGGCGTCGATCCGGCCGCCTTCCGGCAGCGCCGCGGCCATCGAGAGCGCCGAGTGACCGCTGAACGTTCCGATCTCGAGCACGCGCTGCGGTCGTGCGATCCAGACGAGCAGTTCGAGGAACCGTCCGGCGACCGGGCCGGTCAGCATCGCAGCCTGGCCGAGCTCGCGTGTCGTCGTCGCCGACAGTTCGGCGAGCAGCGGATCATGGGGCGACGTCACTCGCTCGGCGTACTCCTCGATGCGCGGGTCGACGATGTCCACTAGCCGCGCTCCACGCGTGAGCCGCCGACGATCGCATCGACGCCGTCGTCGAAGCGCACCCACGCCTTGCCCTTCCCGTCGTAGTCCGGCGACCAGACGACGAGCGTCGCCGCACGGCCAGAGACCCGCACCTGCTCGTCGCCCTCGGGCTCGACTCCGCGCCAGACGCGCACGAATGGGTTCTCCTCCCATTCCCGGCCGATCGTCGTCTCGTCCGTGTGCCCCGGGAGGACTCGGCGATCGTGCGGCATCGGCATGTAGACGTCCATCACCGCCTCCTTGATCTGCTCGAAGTCCCCGCCTCCGACCGCGTCCTTGAACAGCGTGTCTCCCGAGAAGACCGCGTGGTCGTTGATCACGAAGCAGACCATGTCGTCGGAGTGTCCCGGGGTCGGGATCGCGTCGATCCAGAGATCCCCGGTCTCGAACGAGTGGCGGACCACGGGCACGTCGAGCTCGCTCTCGTGCTCGACGTGATCCGGGTGGGCGTGCGTCCGCAGGACGTGCGTGGGGGTGACCCGCCACTCCTCGGCCGCCTGGAGCAGCGGCTCGAGCGGAGCCCCGGAATCCACGAAGACGGCGGTGCCGCCGGCCTCGTCCGCGACCAGATATGCGTTCGAAAGCCAGCGGGAGTCCATGCTCCGAGCGAGCAGCACGTCGTTAGGCTAGCCATGCACCCGACCGCGAGGAGAACGAAACGACATGCCCGGGCTGATGGCACGCCTCTCACTGATCTTCAAGGCCAAGTTCTCGAAGGCGCTGGATCGCGCCGAGAACCCCAACGAGACCCTCGACTACTCCTATGAGGAGCAGCTCCGCCAGCTCCAGAACGTCAAGCGCGGCATCGCCGACGTCACGACGGCCAAGAAGCGGCTGGAGATGCAGTACACGTCGATGCAGCAACAGGTCGAAAAGCTGGACGGCCAGGCCCGGCAGGCGCTGGCCGCCGGCCGCGAAGACCTCGCGCGCGAGGCGCTGACGCGGAAGGCGGCGGTCGAGGCGCAGCTCGAGACGATCATGCAGCAGGGACAGCAGCTGGAAGCGCAGCAGCAGCAAGCTCGTCGAGGGCGAGAAGACGCTCGCGGCCAAGATCGAGGCATTCCGCTCGCAGAAGGAAGTGATCAAGGCGCAGTACTCGGCTGCCGAGGCGCAGGTGCGGATCGGCGAGGCAGCGACCGGGATCGGCGAGCAGATGGCCGACGTCGGGCTGGCAGTGCAGCGCGCCAAGGACAAGACCGAGCAGATGCAGGCCCGCGCGAGCGCGATCGACGAGCTCACGGCTGCCGGCTCGCTCCAGGACCTCACGTCCACGGGTGACGACATCGACCGCCAGTTGGCGGAGATCTCGCAAGGAAGTCAGGTCGACGACGAGCTCGCGAAGATGAAGGCAGAGCTGGGCAAGGGCGACGAGACGCCGCCGAAAGAGATCGAGGGCGAGAAGGCGTGATCGTCCGGCTGATGGGGGAGGGGCAGTTCCGCGTCGACGATGCGCTGATCGCCCGGCTGAACGAGCTCGACGCCGAGGTCTCGCGCGCGGTCGCCGAGGGAGACGAGCGCGCCCTGTGGACCGGGCTGCAGGCGCTCGCCGACGCGGTGCGCGAGGGCGGCGAGAAGCTCGCGGACGAGGACCTGCGGCCCTCGGACGCGATCATCCCTCCGGAGGACCTCTCGCTGGAGGAGGCGCAAGAGCTCCTGGCCGACGAGGGCTTCATCCCCGACATCCCCGTCGCGTGATGCCGAAGCAGGTCGTGTTGGCCGCACGCCCGCAGGGCGGGCCGAGGGCCTCCGACTTCGAGGTGTGCGAAGCGGCGGAGGTGGCGCCCGCCGACGGCGAGGTGCTCGTCCGCAACGTCTTCGTTTCCGTCGACCCGTACATGCGCAGCCGCATGACGGGCGTGCGGACCTACGTCGGTGCATACGAGGTCGGCGACCGGATCGACGGCGGCGCAGTCGGCCGCGTTGTCGAGTCGCGTCACGAGGGGTTCGGCGAGGGCGACTGGGTGCTGTCGAGGCTCGGCTGGTGCGAACAGGGGGTTGTCGCAGGCGACAGCCTGAGGAAGCTCGATGCGTCGCTCGCCCCTCCGTCGACCGCCCTCGGCGTCCTCGGCATGCCCGGTCTGACAGCCTGGGTCGGTCTCGTCGACATCGGCCAGATCAAAGAAGGCGAGACGATCTACGTCTCCGGTGCTGCAGGGGCCGTCGGCAGCGCGGCCGCGCAGATCGCGAAGCTGAAGGGCCTCCGAGTGATCGGTAGCGCCGGCTCGGCCGAGAAGGTCGACTGGCTGCGCTCGCTCGGTGTCGCGGCGTTCGACTACCGCGAGCAAGCGGCAAAGGACGCACTCGCGGACGGCATCGACGTGTACTTCGACAACGTCGGCGGCGAGCAGCTCGAGTCCGCACTGAGCGCGCTGCGCCCGTTCGGTCGTGTGATCGCCTGCGGAGCGATCTCGCGTTACAACGACGAGCGTCCCGAGCCGGGTCCCCGCAATCTGCAGTTCATCGTCACGAAGCGGCTGCGCGTGCAGGGCTTCATCGTGTCGGATCACCCCGACCGGTTTCCCCCGTTCCTCGCGGAGGTGGGGCCTTGGGTGGCCGCCGGGGAGCTCCAGTACCGCGAGACGATTCTCGACGGAATCGAAAACGTGCCGTCGGCCTTCGCCGGCCTCTTCCGGGGCGACAACACCGGCAAGATGCTGGTTCGCGTCGGGCCCGACTAGGGCGGCCGCGCTATCGGTGCACGAAGGCGACGTGCGTCGAGCCGAGGAGATTCTCTCCGTCGATCTCGAAGTGGCAGACCCGGGGCGAGGGTGACGGCGGCACGAAGATCGTGCCGTTCCAGTAGGTCAGGCCCGCGATCCTGGCGCTTTGGACGATCCGTCCGTCGAGCCGAAGCGTCACCACGCTCGTCTCCTTCGGCAGGAGCGTCAGCTCGAGCCGGCCGCCCGCGCAGTCGTAGGCGCGCACGACGCCGGGCTCGGTCATGTCGCCGTTCGGCTTGATGCCCCGCTCGATCGTCGTGAGGCGGGGCGGTCCCGAGAGGCGCCAGAGCGTCAGCCCGGCGGTGTCGAGGCCGCTCTGCTCGAGGTGGGCCACCGGCGTGCCGGCGAACGCGTGCGGATCGCTCGCGACGACGTACCGCTCGGGGATCGGCAGCCGCCCGGTCGCGGGAACATGGACGACCCGTTGTGGCATCGGGCCTGGCACGCGTGCCGGAGCGACCGACACCACGTCGGTGACGCTCCGGTTCCAGAAGCGCACCTGCCAGACGCCGTTCCAGTACGCCTCGTCGTCGTAGAGGTAGGCGATCGGGCCGGTGGCGACGCGCGTGATCCAGTCCGGCGGCACCCCGACCAGATTGTGCTGGTCGTAGCTCACCCGTTTGGCGATGTCGTTGGACGCTACGGCGGTCGAGCCGATCAGAAGGGCGAACATGAGCACGGGGACCACCGCGATGAAGCGGCGATGCAGCGTGACGATCGCCACCAGGACGGCGAGCGAGACTGCGGCGACAGCCCACGAGGCATGGCGCGAACCGAGGTGGTAGAGGATGTCGATGCCGAACGAGTCGGGCAGCGCATTGATGTTGGTCAGGTGGTTCCAGGGTGTCAGCAGGAGCAGCGCCAGCGTCAGGAGGGCGACGAAGTACACGGCGGGCCGCGGCCGTGGAGCGCCGCGATCGAGCCAGAGCGCGAAGACGGTGAAGAGCAGCGGCGGCAACAGCGCGAGATCGCGACCGAGCAGATGGGGTGCATACCGGGCGGCGAAGAAGCCGACCTGGACGACGACGAGGATCGTCGCGCAGGTTGCCACCGAGACGACGGCCCGGGCTGCGGGGTCGCGTTCCTTGCTCCGCGTCACGACGACGAGCAGCAACGCGAGCGCGACGATGGGAGCGACGGCCGTCGAGAGCGCGAGATAGCTGAAATGCTCGGCGATCAGGGTCGCCGAGGAGCGAAGCGGGTAGCTCCCACGCAGCGTTCCCGCATACGCGCCGAAGAGGCCGGGCGTCGCGGCGACCGCGACCCCTCCCGCGGCCAGCACGGACCAGACGGGCCAGAACGCACGCAGCGAACGCCGGTCTCGCGCGAGCAGCCAGTCGACGATGATCGCCGCGGCGAAGATCGCCACCAGGACGACCGACTGGACCCGTGTCAGGAGCGCCGCGACGATCGCAGCGAACGCGATCGCCTGATGGCGCAGAGTCGCCGTCTCGATCGCCTGCGCGATCGCGAGCACTGCGAACGCGCCGATCGGGTAGATCAGAACCTCCGTCATGAGGAGGCCCGAGTAGAGGGTGAGCGGCGACGCCAACGCGAGCGCGGCGGCCAGGAGCGCGTACCCGGGGCGCATGAACCGGCGTCCGTAGAAGAAGACCGGGACCGCGACCAGCGACATCGCGAGCGCCTGCAGCAGCTTCAGCGACGCATAGCCGGTTGTCAGCCGGCCGGCCGCCAGGGGAGCTCCCGCAAGCAACGGGTAGAGGAAGCCGTAACCGGCGCCTTCGCCGTGCAGGACCGCGATCTGTCCGTTGCGCCAGAGGTCGAGGGCGCGTTCACCGTAGACCGCCTCGTCCGGCATGATCCAGAGCCCGGTGAGCCGGCGGCCGGCGAGCCATTGGACGAGCGTCGAGAGCCCGACGAGCGCGGGCAGCGCGAGGACTACACCGGCGCGTCGAACAGCGCGAACCATCGAGTGAGATCCTGCTCGATCGGCAATTCCTTCTCCAGTTTGGCTTTCAGCTCGAGCTCGGTCGCGTTGTCGCGTTTCTGTTCCCCGAGTGGCACGAAGGGCCAGATGTGCCCCGCGCTTGAACCCGTAGATCCAGTAGACCGGATGCTCCCCGCCCTTGAACGAGAAGGTCGCCGCGAGCAGCTGCGCTCCGAAGCCCTGCGCGGTCAGTTCGGCCGCCAGCGTGTGCGCGGTGGCGACGAGATCCTCCAGGTCCGGATCGTGCACGACGATCCAGTCGAACCCGAACTCGTCGGACTTGCGCTCCACCTGCGATCCGCATTGCTGCGCGACGGCATCGATCAGCTTGTCGATGTCGTCGAACGCGCTGCGGAACTCGCCGGAGGACTGCGGCTTGAACGCCACCGCTGCGGCACCTGAAGTGACGAGTCCCAGCTCGGTCTGCAGCGTCACCGCCGCGGTCGTCAGAGCGAAGAGCCGGTCGTCCTGCGGCTCGCTCAGCTTCTTGCGTCCGAAGAGGACGTCACGCAGCGCCACCCGCTACGCGACCGGTTTGTCTGACGAGGACGGCTCGCGAGCCGTCCTCGTATCCGTCGCTCCGCGATCGGCGCGACGATCGCTACGCAACGGGACGGCCCATCTCGCGGGCGATCTCGGCGAGCGCGGCGATGCGCTTCTCGAGCGGCGGATGGTCCATGAACAACTCGCCGACGGCGCCCTTCGCCCTCGCCGGGATGATGAAGAACGCGTTCATGCCCTCGACTTGGCGGAGATCCTGGTTCGGGATCAGCGTCATCTGCGAGGAGATCTTCTGCAACGCACTCATCAGGTACTCCGGCGCACCGGTGATCAGCGCCGACCCGCGGTCGGCCGCATACTCGCGATAGCGCGAGATCGTGCGGATCAGGATGAAGCTGATCGCGTAAACCAGGATCGAGACAACGAACACGATCAGCCAGATCGGCGGCCCGTTGTTGTTGTCGCGGTTCCCGCCGCCGCCCCACATCCCGGCGTACAGGCCGAAGCGAGTGAGCAGCGCGGCCAGCATGGCGAAGAAGCTGGCGACCGTCATGATCAGCACGTCGCGGTTCGCCACGTGCGAGAGCTCGTGGGCGAGCACGCCCTCGATCTCCTTCGGCTCGAGGCGCTCCCAGAGACCGGTCGTCACGCAGACCGCAGCGTGCTTGGGCGAGCGCCCGGTCGCAAAGGCGTTCGGGACCGGCGTGTCCATCATCGCGACCTTCGGCTTCGGCAGGTCGGCCATCGCGCACAGCCGCTCGACCATGTCGTGCAGCTGAGGCGCCTCTTCGCGCGAGACGATCTTCGCGCCTGATGCGGCGAGCGCCAACTTGTCCGAGGTGTAGTACTGGAAGAACGCGAGGCCGATGACGATGACGAGCATCGGGATCAGGCCAACGTTCAGCACTTGGAACAGCACGACGGCGAAGATCACGTAGAGCAGGCCGAGCAGGCCCGTCGTGAAGATCATCCGCAGGGTGAGGCCGGCATCGCGGCCGTAGGACTTGCGCTTCATAGCGGGGATTGTAGGGGTGGGGCAGGCCACGCCGCAGGCGCTTAATCCCCCGTCAACGTGCAGCCGTCCGTATAGACTCCGCGCTCGTGCGCCGCCTCGCTCCGCTTGCGATCATCCTCGTCTTCGCCGCCGGCTGCTCGACCTCGAAGCCGGGCGAAAAGACCGTGTTGCCGGTGCCGACCAAGGTGACCGGCACCGTCGTGAAGGTGCAGGTCGTCGCCGTGCCGGCGCAGTACAAGAACGGTGACGCTGCCGCCGGCAAGGCCGTCTTCACCAGCGCGGGCTGTGCCGGTTGCCACACACTCGCCGATGCGAACGCCCACGGGACGGTCGGGCCGAACCTGGACGAGCTGAAGCCGCCGCTGGCGAAGGTGGTCAACCAGGTGATCAAGGGGGGCGGTGCGATGCCGGCCTTCAAGGGCACCCTGAGCACAAAGCAGATCGCCGACGTCTCCGCCTACGTCGTGCAGGCGACCGGCGGCAACCCGTCCGGCTGACGCTCTCGCTTCCCGACAACTTCCCGGTCGACGTCCACGTCGTTGCGACGGATTTCGACCGTACGCTGGTCTGGGACGGGGAGCTCCAGCCACGGACCGTGGACGCGCTGCGCGCCGCGCGCACCGCCGGTCTCGACCTGATCGTCGTCACCGGCCGGATGGTGCAGTCGGTGCGCCGGTTCCTCGAGCCGGCGACGCTCGACGAGCCGGTCATCTGCTACCAGGGCGCCGTCGTCGCGGACGCCGACGGGAAGTGGCTGCGGCACGAGCCGATCCCGCTCGAGCTCGCCCGCGAGGTGATCAGGCTGGTCGAGGGTGTGGGGTATGGGCTCAACGTCTATGTCGGCGACGAGCTGTACGTCGCCGAGGTCACGCAAGGCTCGCGTGACTACGCGGGCTTCCAGCATCTCGAGATCCACGAGGTCGGAGACCTGCTCACGTGGCTCGACGAGCCGCCGACCAAGCTCGTCTGCGTCGGCGAGCCGGCGGAGCTCGACGGGGTGGAGGCCCGGATGAAGGCGCACTTCGGCGATCGCCTCTACATCTCGAAGTCTCTCCCGTACTTCCTCGAGTTCGCCGCTGCCGGTGTGACGAAGGGCGCAGGGCTCGACTTCCTGGCCGCGCACATGGGCTTCACACGTGAGCAGACGATCGCCTTCGGCGACGGCGAGAACGACGTCGAGCTCGTCGAATGGGCCGCCTTCGGAATCGCCGTCGAGAACGCGCATCCGCGCGTCAAGGCGGTCGCCGACTGGATCTGCCCCTCCGCAGAACAGCAGGGCGTGGCACAGGTGCTCGAAGCGCTTCTAGACTCGAGGCGATGATCGACCTCCGCGCAGCCCGCAACGACCCCGACGCCTACCGCGCGGCGCTCGCCCGTAAGGGCGCGGCCGGCGTCTTCGACGAGCTGCTCGCGGCTGACGTCCGCTGGCGCGAGCTTCAGCAGCAGGTCGACGAGCTTCGGGCTCGCACGAAGCTGAAGGGGAAGCCGACCGAGGAGCAGCGTGTCGAGCTCACGGCGATCAAGGCGGAGCTGCAGCCGCTCGAGACCGAGCTGACCGAGGTCACGCAACGGCTCCAGGAGCTGCACGACCGTGTGCCGAACCCTCCCGCGGAGGACACGCCGGACGGCGACCGGGAGGAGGATGCGGTCGTGGTCAGGGTCGAGGGTGAGCCGCCGAGCTTCGACTTCGAGCCGCGCGACCACCTCGATCTGTCCGCGGCCCACGGCTGGATCGACGTCGAGCGGGGCGCCAAGGTGTCCGGCTCGCGCTTCGTCTATCGCGTCGGCGACGTCGCGCTGCTCGAGTTCGCGTTGTATCGCTGGGCGCTCGCGCGCATCGTGCAGAAGGGACACATCCCGATGCTGCCGCCGGTGCTCGTGCGGGACGAGGCGATGTACGGCACCGGCTTCTTCCCGTCCGACAAAGGCGACTTCTACGAGGCTCCCGAGGATGGGCTCTACCTCACCGGAACGTCCGAGGTCCCCCTCGCTGCCTTTCACGGTGGGGAGGAGCTCGACGAGCTGCCGCGGCGCTACGTCGCGTTCTCGACGTGCTTCCGCCGCGAGGCTGGTGCGGCGGGCAAGGACACACGCGGGATGTTTCGCGTGCACCAGTTCGACAAGGTCGAGATGTTCGTCTTCTGCGAACCGGGAGCTTCGCGCGAGGAGCACGAGCGCCTGCTCGACATCGAGGAGGAGCTCGTCAAAGAGCTCGAGCTTCCCTATCGCGTCCTGAACATCGCGGCGGGCGATCTAGGTGCGTCGGCCGCGAAGAAGTACGACATCGAGGCCTGGTTCCCGGGACAGTCCCGCTACCGCGAGATCACCTCGACGTCGAACACGACCGACTTCCAGGCGCGCCGGCTGAAGATCAGTCACCGCCCCGCCGGCGGGAAGCCCGAGCCGGTGCACACGCTGAACGGCACAGCGGTGACGGCGCGCGCGCTGATCGCCGTGCTGGAGAACTTCCAGGAGTCCGACGGTTCGATCGTCGTCCCTGAACCGCTGACCGAGTTCGGGGCTCCGGCGCGCCTCGGCGCCGAACACGCCCGCGCCCAGTAGCGTTACCTCTCGCGGCGGGGTGCCGGAGCGGTCGAACGGGGCGGTCTTGAAAACCGCTGACGGGGCAACTCGTCCGTGGGTTCAAATCCCACCCCCGCCGTAGCCAAGACGACGAGACCCTGCAGCGATGCGGGGTTTCGCGCGTTCGACCGTTGAACGGCGCCGCGCGAAGGGGTTGAGAACCGAGTCGCTCTCCATTTAGAGTTTGTAGCGTCGAAAACACGGGCTGCCGTTTCGAGCGGAAGCCTCTGCAATCAGGGAGGGGTAATGCGGAGATTCACCAGCGCTGCGGCGCTTCTCGCGATGTTTGCACTTGTTTTCTCGGCCGTGGGCACGGCGTCCGGGACTACCCTCAGGGCGCCGACTGCGGCCCAGCTGCTCAGCGTCCGGATCGATCCGGCTGACGCAACGGTCGCCTACGTCACTGCCCTCTACATCTGTGCCGGTGGTCAGACCGACGAGACACACCTGTGGGTCTCGGTCAAGCAGAACGCCTCGCGGTCGTTCGACCCGGGGTTGACGCAGGAAGGCTCGAGTGGCATCGCGGCCGCCTGGTCGCAGAGTCATCCGACAGCCGAGGTCAACTGCGACAGCCATCTGCATCTGCAGACGTTCCGTGTCGACCAGCTGGAGCAGGGCTTTGGCACCCTCGGAAACGGCTGGGGTTACGTTCAATTCTGTCTCTTCGGCGGCAATGGGATGTATGGCGCGAGCCAGATCCTCATGCCCGTCACCGGGAACCGCCTCGGCTAGAGCGAGCCATGGGGGGTCGGGTCCCGGCCCCCCATGACCGCCCGTTTCGCGACGGCCAACCGCAACGCGATCACCGGCCCCGTTCGCGTCCGTCGCGTCTGACGGGCGGAAGGGCGTCGCGGGCAGGATCGGGCTGACGGGGCAACTCGTCCGTGGGTTCAAATCCCACCCCCGCCGCCTCGACCATGCGCCTTACAAAACGAGTTATGCCCGCGCGCTAGTTCGATCGACAGAGGATCGACGCGTCGCGGCCAACCGCCGACCGGCTGGGTCTCGCGGGGCGAGCGACTGCGCGCCAGTGCCGTCCGTGCATCTGGAACTCGTCGCCCGGCAGCAGCGGTCTGTCGCGCTCAACCGTCGCCGTATGGATTCGACCGTTGGGGTACTCCAAAGAGACTCGGATTTCCATACCTCTCTCTATCGGCACGCGGCCGCGACGACGTGAACGCCACCACCGGCGCAAGCCACGTCCGCGAGCTTCCAAATCGGGTACCTGGTACCTCAGGTACCAGGTACCGGGTCTTACGCGAACTGAGAAGATCAGCACAGCATGCCTCGCTTTCGGACGATCGCGATCGCCGCGCTGGTCGTTGTTGTGACCGACGTGACGTGGGACGGGACCTCGCTGCGCATCTCGGTCGGCTGGCCCGGACGAAAGCCCGTCGCCTCGTTCGTGTTCCCATAGACCGGGGTCAAGAGGTTGAACACGGCTGTCGATAAGAGATGTCATGAAACTGCTGGCCTGCGCGATCACCGCGTCGTTGCTGTCGTATGGAGCCGCGCTTTGGGCGGTCCTGCGAGACCAAACGACCCAAGCGACCTGAGCACCTCGGGCGGCGATGCCTGGCTCCCGCGCCGAGTTGTCGGTCGCGGGACCGTCTCTCGATAGTAACGGCACTGAAACCCAGCGCTCGTCCCCGGGTAGGTAGCACAGGGGCACGCGCCGGCATTCGGTCGGCGTGGTCGAACAGGGAGGAATGGACGCATGAGGTTTCGGAAGGTATTGCTGGCATTTGCTCTTGGTGGCGCCGTCGTTGTGGCGGTGACCGGCGCGTCGGCTGCCGGGAGAGGAGCGCTCGACCTGACGAATGTCGCGAACGCGAATTCGAAGACGGTCGGCATGACCCAGCCGAACATTCTGTCGCCCGAACTGCAGGAGGTGATCTGGGCCCAGGGGTCGTACAAGCTCGACGGCGGCACGGCTCAGGTGCCCTACTACGGCTACGACGGGAACGGGCCGTTCATCCCGACGTCATTCACGGGCACCAATGGCCTCACCGCGACCGAGGCGCAGAAGACGGAGCCCGACAAGAACACGTACGTCGTCCTGCCGGGTCTGCACGGCGCCGATGGAGGGTTCGACTACGGCAGCCACTTCCTCTTCCAGGGGCATGAGGCGACCGCGGCGGGTACGGGCGCGGCGATCACGCGGATCAACCTCGACGCGGACGGCGCTCACCGCGTCACGCTGCTCGCGACCCAGACGCAGGCGAACGTCCCGCTGCACTACATCGACGGCTCGACGTGGGATCCGTGGATCCAGAAGCTCATCTTCACGACCGAGAGCAAGGACACGGGAGGGGCATCGCCCAAGCCGACACCGTCGGTCTACCAGGCGACCCCCGACTATCCGTCGAAGGTCGACGACATCTCGAATGTCATCGGGCGCGCCGGCTTCGAAGGCGTCCAGAACGACGACAAGGGCAATCTGTACCTCGTCGAGGACATCGGAGGCGCGACCGGCACGGGTGCGAACGCGAACACCAAGCAGCCGAACAGCTTCGTGTACCGGTTCCTTCCGACCAACCCGAGCGATCTGACAGCCGGGGGCAAGCTTCAGGCCCTTCAAGTCACCGTGAACGGCTCGCCGCTCACCTTCACCACGCCGGCGGCCGACATCAACTCACCCGGGTACGTCGCGCTGCACAACTACAGCAGCTCGTGGCCGGCCAAGTGGATCACGATCTCCACCACGACGTCGGCGACCCCGCTTCCGGGGGCCGACGACAACGCGCTCGCCAAGGCGGCGGGCGCAACGCCGTTCAAGCGCCCCGAGAACGGCGTCTTCCGGCCCGGTTCGAAGTTCACCGAGTTCTGGTTCGACGAAACGGGGGACACCGACAACCGCACGTGTGCCGGCGGCGTGAGCACGCTTCCCGCCTGCACCAGCCCGAAAGTGTCCGGTGGGTTCGGGGCGGTCTTCAAGCTGACCCAGTCTCCGTCGAGCGACTCGGGGACGATCTCCGTGTTCTACAACGGCGACCAGGCCCATGCCGGCATCGACAACGTCACGTTCTTCTCACGCGATCAGATCGCCTTCGTCGAGGACGCCGGCGACACCTTGCACACGCAGAGGAACGCGCTCGATTCGGCCTACATGTTCGACGTCACCCAGGACTACTCCCACGGGGCACAGCCGATCCGCTTCATCGCCGAAGGGCGAGACGCCTCGGCAACGCTCGACTCGGAGCTCTCCGGGACGGGGAACGAGGGGGACAACGAGATCACGGGGATCTATGTGTCGGACGGCGATCCGACGGCCCGCGGTGTCCTCGGTGCGAAGATCCCGGCTCCCTTCCGCCTGCTCGGTGGATGGCGCGCCTTCTGGACACAGCAGCACGGTGACAACGTCACCTACGAGCTGATCCCGACTCCGAAGAGCTCGCTCATCGACCTCGGGGACTTCGGGAACGACAACTGACAGACCGCGCTCGGCGAGGTGGCGGCCGGCACCGCCGGCTGCCACCTCGCTTGGCCGTGTCCGGGCGCCGATGCGCTGGGGCTACGGCAGCAGGTCGTTCTCGATCGCCCAGCGAACAACATCGGCTCGCGAGTCGGCGCCGAGTTTGTCCATGCTGTTCGCACGGTGTATCTCGACGGTCCGAACCGAGATGGACAGCTGACCGGCGACCTCGATGTTGGTGTAGCCGAGAGCCAGCAGAGTCGCCACCTGGTACTCGCGCGGCGACAGTTTGACGGCTGCTGAAGGCATCTAGCTCGTGGCCCGGGCTCGACGCGACGGGCCGACAGGCGGGTCTGAGACCTGCCAGCCCGTCGCGGAGCCATGCACCCCGTCCCCGCGGTTCGGCCCTCCCCACAGGTGCCACCGCCGGATCGACAGCGTGCTGGGCATGATTCGATCGTACGGCGCCCCTCGGTTACGTCGTGGTGAATGAGTCGACTCGTGCTGGCTGCCGGCCCCGGCTGCGCGACGGTTTTCTCTCTGGAGCGAGCGGGGAAGTTCGTCGACATGCGTGTTCGGCGGAGCCCCGCACTTGGCTATGCCGTTTCCGGTGAGTGCTCCTTTCTCGTGCTGATGCTCAGTTGTTGCGCGATCGAGCCTTCCTGGTTCGCGGTCAAGCGGGGACTGAGCTACTACGGGAACTCCGTCACGACCGTCGTTCCCTACGGGGCAGCGTTTGCCCTGTCGATCGTCCTGACGGCGTTCGCGCTCGCTCGGATCGAGCCGCGCAACGACGTCGCCAGGCGATTTCGGCGCGCCGTCGGCGGCGTGCTGGTGTTGACGGCCGCCGTCCCGCTGACCCCCTACGCCGTCGACGTGATCTTCGACTGGCTGCATATCGGAGTCACGACGGCGCTCTTCAGCTCGGGGCTCGTGCTGGGAGGATGGATTGCGCTGCGGCTGCGCGACCGGGTCGCGGTGGCCTTCTACCTGGTCGAATCGGCCGCCGGGCTGACGATCGTTGCTGGGCAGGTGGGGCTGAACGACTACATGATCCCGAGCGAACTGATCTTCCAGGCTGCAGCGTTCGCACTCGTCGCCTGGGGCATCCGGCGGCTGGCCCCCGACCCGCAGCCGGTCACGCGCCCTGGTGAGTCCGCGGTGCTCAGGGGCCTGTACGACGCGGCCTCTGCTCTGCCCCGTCGACCGCCCCCAAGGGCTGCCGCCAGCCCGGCCCGACCGTGCGCGGCCCCATCCGGCCACGGTCTAGCTCCCAGCTGTGCCCTTGTCCTCACGACGCTGCGCCCGGCGGAAATCTTCCTTCGTGCCGTCGGCGCTGTGCGTCAGAAGACGCGCCAGCTCTGGCGGCTCATGAAGAAGCCGTGCCTGCTCTCGTTCGAGCAGGTGAGCCCGTCGAAGCGCGACGTGCAGGACAGGCCGTCGCGCCGCCAGGTCTGGCCGTACCGAAGCACCCGGGAGCGTGGATCGATCGCGGTGTCGCCGTGGCAGACGAGCGTGACGCGACCGAGCCGCGACACCTCGATCGAGTCGCCGTAGTCGAGCGGGCAGCGCTTGGGCCGGTGCGGCGCCGGGCGCAGGCGACTGCGAATGTCGCAGCGGATCGTCGGCTTCTCCGCCCCCGTCAGGCCGGCCGAGAAGACGCACCCGACGTTGCCCGTCGGCGTCCGGAAGGAGATGACGGACGACCCCCACGCGGGCGCGGCGACGAGCGCCAAGGAGGCTGCGGTCGCTGCGCTCGCGATGCTGCGCTTTGAGGACATGGCGGAGAGGCTAAGGGATGCGTCGGCTCGCGCAGCGAAGCGCTCGCTCGGCGCCCTTGATCATGTGGTTGCCAGGTAGTACGGTCGCCGGATGTCCGGCCTGCAGAAGGGTGCCTACCAGATCTGGCGCGTCCTGGTCGCGCTGATCGCGGTCGCCTGTGTCGTCCAGATCTTCCTCGCCGGGCGTGGTGCGTTCGGAGTGCACGGCGCTGCCGAACTGGACGACCAGAAGAGCTTCGATCCCCACCGGGCCCTCGGTGAGGTGATCGGCTTGCTGGCCGTGCTCGCGTTCCTTGCCGCGCTGATCGCCTGGCGCAACAAGCGCATCATCTGGTTGACACTCGCGCTCGCTGTGATGGCGGAGGTGCTGCAGCACGTGTTGGCGCTGCCAAAACATCCGTGGGTCGCCGGTCTGCACGCGCTGGACGGCGTCGCCATTCTCGGTCTCTCGGGGTGGCTCGCCCACCAGGCCTGGCGCGGGACGGCCGCGCCGGAGCCTGCGCGAGCAGCCCCCGAGACGACCTAGCTCCATCCGAAGCGCGGACTACCGTGCGGGTCATCCGCCGCGGGATCACACTTGCGTTCACGGCTGCCGTCCTTGCGGCGTGCGGCGTCGCCGCCGCCTCGACGGTCGCGGGGAAATCCACCCCGGGCGGCGTGACGATCACGGTCACAGTCCCCGACCGCGTCACGTCCACCACGATCACCGTGCCGCGCGCAGCAACGACGACCGTTGCGCCGGGCGACGCCGCGCATGTGCGGGCGGCGCTGGCCGACCCGGCCCGGA
Source organism: uncultured Thermoleophilia bacterium (assembly GCA_963823265.1). Taxonomy (GTDB): domain Bacteria; phylum Actinomycetota; class Thermoleophilia; order Gaiellales; family Gaiellaceae; genus PALSA-600. Next base: position 110,440 of record CAWGLA010000004.1, on the reverse strand, counting down.
TCTCGTCGGTCGCGGATCTGCACACACGCAAGCTGCTCACGACGGAGCTGCGCGACCTCGACTCGTTTCTCGGGCCGAGGCCGAGGCTTCAGCCCTACCGGGCGCACCTCTGGTACGTCGCCCACCATTCGCGCACGCCCGTCTCCCCGAGGGCGCTCGCCGCACTGCTGTGGTGCACCGTGTGGTTCCCGCACGACTGCGGCTGACTTCGAGGTCGAGGCGGGTTGACGGGACGCCGCCGCGCGAGGGGAGAGTGATTCGCGCAGACGACGCCCTCGGACTTCGATTCGCGGCTCCCGAAAAAGTTCGGGACTCGGCTTGCCGGCTCTACTTCTCGCGCAGCAGGCGGAGGAGCGACAGCAGATCGTCGTTGAGATCGCCCGATGCAAGGCGCTCGATGGCCGCCATCCGCTGTGAATCCGAAGCTCCTCGGAACGCTGCGTCGATTCGCGCCCACCCCTCGCTGGCGGGGAGCTGCGGAAACAGCATCTGCCGCACCTGGTCGAGCTCAGGCGAACGATCACCTTCGGATTCGCTCATGTGCGCACTATCCGCCCCCGGGCGAGGCCGGGCACCTGCGATTCGGGGGGGACGCCTCGTCCGATCGTCCAGGTTCGTATTGTGTGGCTGGAAGCGAGCGACATGACGGACACCCAGCCACCTGACAGCGCGCCCGAGCAGACTCTCCGGCCCGCGCCGGCACCGGCCGCCGAGTCGCGTGGGCAGCGGGCGGGACGTCACCTGCACCACGCCCGGCTCTACACCGGCGCGTTCGCGTTCATCGGGTTGATCGTCATCCTGATCGTGCTGATCTCCGTCAACACGCGCACCGTGAAGCTGAGCTGGGCGTTCGGTTCGACGCGTGCCTCGCTCGTCTGGATCATCCTCGCGACTGCCGTGATCGGCTGGCTGCTCGGGATCGCGACGGGATTCGCCTTTCGCAGGCGGGCCCGGAGGCGTGCTCCGAACTAGAGCTCGCCGAGTCTCATGCAAGATTTGCTGTTACGGCGCGTCCTTGGTCGGTGACGGGACAATGGTGGGGAGGAGGCGGCGACGGCGACGAACCGGCCAATCCGTAGAGCCCGCTTCGCCGGTAGAGGACACGTGAGCCCGCTCTTGCTCAGACGCCTGTCGGACGAACAACTCGGCGGCCGCCTCGCCTCGGGAGAGGCGGCCGCGTTCGACGAGCTCTATCGGCGTTACGTGCATCGCCTCTCCGCCTACGGCGCGAACCTGCTCGGCGACGCAGCATCCGGTGACGACGTCGCACAGTCCGCGCTGCTCAAGGCGTATGGCGCGCTACGCGACGGGCGCGTGCCCGATCGCGTCAAGCCGTGGCTCTTCCGGATCGCGCACAACAGCGCGATCGACCTCGTCGTGCGGCGGCGTGAGCTGCCGTCCGCCGAGCTGCCGGAAGGCTCGACGGGCGGTGGGGAGCCCGTCGGGCGCTCCGGCGAACTCGTCGCCGCGCTTGCATCGCTGCCCGCACGGCAGCGCCGCGTCTACGTGCTGCGTGAGCTCCACGGGCTGCGCATCGACGAGACCGCAGCCGAGCTGGGCCTTTCGTCGACGCAGGTCGAGCAGTCGCTCTTCGTCGCGCGAAACCGGCTTGCCGAGCAGCTCGTCTTCGGAGACCGGCTGAACTGCGTGGCCGTTCAGCGCCTTGCGCTCGGGCCGCTCGACCGGGACGAGCGGCGCGCGCTGAAGGCCCACCTGCGCTCTTGCCCGGCTTGCCGCAGCACGCTGGGGCTCCGTGGACGCGCACTCGAGTTGCTGCCGGTTGCCTCACTCGACTGGCTGCGTGGGCTCTTCGCCGGGCTCGCGACCGGTGGCGCTCCGGTCGCGGCGAAGGCCGGCGCCGTCGTCGTGACGGCGACCGTCGCCGTCGGCGTGTCCGGCGCCTCCGACCAGGCCTCGCACCACCCGCGGCCCGTCTTCCGCGTCGCCGCCGCACCGGTCTCACATCCGCATCGACCGGCGCGCACGAACACCACTGCACCCGGTTCGACGGCGCCTGCTGCGAGCACAGATCGGCCGGTGGCGCTGCGCCTGCCTCAGGTGAATGCTCCGCGCCGGGCGACGGTGGAGAATCACCGTCGTGGACGCCGCGACGACGACGGCACACGCGCGGCGCCGGCGGTCGAGACCCACGACCGCAGCGACGGCGGCGACAACAGCGGGTCGTCGGCGTCCGTTGGACAGCGCAGTTCAGACGACGGTGGTGACTCCCGGCCGGACGGCGGTCACACGACGACCGTGCCGCCCACGGACTCCGGCGTGCCGACACGGGGCGAGGACGCCGGCTCCGCCGCAGACGGCAGCCGCAGTACGACCACGAGCGATGGAACGACGACGACGACGACCGATTCGAGCGGCTCTCGGGACGGTGGAGGCGGCGACGGTGGTGGCGGCGGGCATGATTCGGGCTCCGGCGACGGCTCGTCGCACGACTCGGAACAACCGCGAGAACACTGATCAGCGATCGCACACCCGTCCAGACCGTCGCCGCACTCGTCGGCATCGCGTTCCTGCTCGTCGGGATCCTCGGCTTCGTCCCCGGCGCCACGACGCACTACGGCGACCTGAGCTTCGCCGGTCACGGCAGCGGAGCGAAGCTGCTCGGCACCTTCCAGGTCTCGGTCCTGCACAACCTCGTCCACCTGGTCTTCGGCGTCGCCGGCCTCGCGCTCGCGAGGACGGCCGAGGGTGCGAGCACGTTCCTGGTCGGGGGCGGGATCGTCTACCTCGCTCTGTGGGTCGCCGCCGTCGTCGGCGCCGGTCGCTGGCTGCCCGCGAACACCGCCGACAACTGGCTGCATTTCCTGCTCGGAATCGGGCTGATCGGGCTCGGCTATGCGGCCGGGCCGAGCCGGGTGCCGGCCGCGACCGGCTAGGTCTGGGCCGGTTCGCCGTTGCGGTGCACGGCCAGCACCTCGGCGATGATCTCGAGTGCGATCTCCGCGGGCGTCTGGCCGCCGAGATCGAGACCCACCGGCCCATGCACGCCGTCGGCGACACTGCCGAGCTGCTCGCGCCGCTTGGCCTGAGTGCGCTTCGATCCGAGCGCGCCGACGTAGAACGCGCCTCCTTCGACACCCCGGCGGAGCGCCGGTAGATCGAGTCGCTCCTCGTGCACGAGTGAGACAAGTGCGGTCCCCGCGTCCACGGCGATCTCGTCCGGCCAGGCGACGATCACCTCGTCGGCGCTCGGGACGCGCTCGCGCGTGGCGAGGCCCGCGCGCGGATCGACGACGACGGTGTGCCACCCGAGCGGCCGGGCGAGAGCGCATAGTGCCTCGGCGATGTCGCCGGCGCCGACGGCGACGAGCCGCGGCGGCGGCCCGATCTCCTCGACGAAGACCCTGCGCCCCTCCTCCTCGCGCAAGCCGGTGCGGGCGCGTCCACCGTCCTCCCAGCGCTCGCCGACATCGGCTCCTTCGACGACGACATAGCTCGCGCCCCGCTCGATGGCCGGGGCGCCGTGGAACGGCTCGAGGAAGACGTCGATCTCGCCGCCGCACGGCAGTCCGACCGTCCACGCGAGCTCGTCCTCGATGCCGTACGAGACGACACTCGCAACCTCGCCGTCGAGGACGGCCTTGCAGCGCTCGGCGACGTCGGCCTCCACGCAGCCGCCCGACACCGACCCGAACATCCGGCCGGAGCGTGTCACCGCCAGCTTCGAGCCGAGCGGGCGCGGCGCGCTGCGCCGGGTCGCGACGACGGTCGCAATCGCAACCTCCTCACCGTCCGCGCGCCACTCCTCCGCTTTCGCCAGAACGTCGTCCATCTGGGCATCATCGTAGTCATGGATGCCCTGGACGAGCTGCTCACGCGCGTCGACGCCGGCGAGCTCGGCGATCCGCTGCCGGTGCTCGCCTACGTGGCCGGGCAAGCGATCGAGCTCGACGACGAGGAGCTGAACGGAGCCCGCCGCCGTGCGCTGCTGCTCGTCGCCGCCGGCGGCGACCCGCATCGCGACCTCCAGGTGGACGACCGCTCGGTCAAGGCGCTCGCCGCGGATCTCTACACCGACGGCCGCCGCGAGCAGCTCGGCCGGAGCATCGACGCGCTCGTCCTCCGCGTGCGCGAGCTCCCCGTCGCGCGGGAAGCCGCTTTGTTTCTCGCCGCCGACGTCGACCTGGCCTGGCGCCTGTTCTCGCTCGGCCTCCTCGCAGAGGAGCTCGCGGAGTGACGCCGGCCGTCGAGGCGGCCAAGCGCGCAGGAATCGAATTCCGCCTGCACGAGTACGAGGGCGTCGAGCTCGGCGAAGGGGACTACGCCGAGGGCGTGGCGGAGGCCCTCGGGCTGCCGCCGGGGCGGCTCTTCAAGACGCTCGTGGCCTCGGCCGACGGCCGGCTCGCGGTCTACGTCGTCCCTGCCGACCGTCAGCTCGACCTGCGGGCGGCGGGCAAGCGGGTGACCCTCGCCGACCGCGCGGCGGCAGAGCGTGCGACCGGGTACGTGGTCGGCGGCATCAGCCCGCTCGGCCAGCGGAAACCGCTGCCCACGACGCTCGACGAGTCGGCGCTCGCGTGGGAGACGATCCTCGTCAGCGCCGGGCGCCGCGGACTGCAGATCGAGCTCGCGCCCTCCGACCTCGTCGCGGTGACCGGTGCGACCGTCGCGGCGATCGCCAAATAGCTTCCTACGTGCCCCACCAGAAGCTCGCGGCGATCACGACGTAGAAGCCGACCAGCACGACGCCTTCCTGCCAGATCGACTCGCCGTCGTTGACGACGAACGCGCCGAGGATCGCCGCCACGACGAGCACGAGCGCGAGCAGCGGCGGAAAGACCAGCGTCAGGTGGGTGCTGAAGAGGAGCGAGATGAAAACCAGCACCGGTGTCAGCGCGAGAGCGACCTGCAGCGACGAGTTGACGATCACCGAGATCGCGAAGTCGGGCCGGTTGCGGGCCGCGAGCTGCACGCCGATCACGTTCTCGACGGCGTTGCCGGCGATTGCGACGATCACGAGCCCCGCGAACTCCTGGCTCATGTGCAGGGTCTCGATCGCGGGGGTGAGCGCGCTGACGAACCAGTCGGAGGCAAAAGCGGCGCCGACGGCGGCGAGGCCGAGCACGATCGCCGTCGTGGTGACCGACCAGCGCGGCGGTGGATGCTCCTCACCCTCGATCTCGCGGAGAAAGAGCGGTAGCGCGCAGAAGTAGACGACGAGGAGCACACCTGCGCAGATGAGCGAGAGGGTGTTCGAATGCGCGGCTGCGGGCGCGTGGAACGTGTGCGCCAGCGAAGGCACCGCCATCGTGGCCGCAGCGAGGAGCGCGAGGGTCGAGACCATTCTCGTCCGGTCGGACCGGAATTTCTGCAGGCCGTTCTTCAGCCCTCCGACGAAGAACGCGAGCCCGAGCACGAGCACGCTGTTGGCGAGGATCGAGCCGACGAGTGCCGACTGGACGACGGTGACGAGCCCCTTGTTGAGCGCGAAGAGCGCGACGAACAGCTCCGGCAGGTTGCCGAGCCCCGACTGGACGACGCCTGCCCCGCCCGTGCCCAGCCTGGAGCCGAGCTGCTCCGTCCCGTTGCCGACGAGCCGTGCCAGGGCGGCCAGTGCGATCGCGGCGACGACGAACGTCGTCACGTCGCCGAGGGCGAAGTGGCAGAACGCCGCCGCGGCGACGAGCGCGATCGTGATGGAGAGCTCGATCAGGTCGCGCCGGGTCACAGGCGCGAGACGCTAACAGGCTCTAACTCGAACGAGGGAACTCGCGTGAGGGATCGCGACCTGCCCCCGGATCGCCGACACCAATTGGGCAGTCGTTTCCCGAGGAGGAGAGCCTCGTTGCGGTATTTCGTGCTCATGCTCGCAGTGGCCGTGATCTGTGTGTTCGCGGCCGGCGCCAACGCTTCACAGTTGATCGACCGCAACGCCCACAACGTGCGGCTCGCCGTCGACACGAAGGGTGAGGCGCTGATCACCTTCACGGCCGGGGGCAAGCTGAAGCACGTGCTCGCCTGGAACGCGGTCAACGCGATCGCGCCGACGCGCGCTCGCCCGCAGGTTGCGTTCAGGCTCGACTACGCCGGTGGCTGGGGCAAGACACACACGAACGCCTGGAAGACCTTCGTCGACCGCTGCGGCGCGTACGACGGTCCGCCACTCGCGTGGAAGGTCGCGGCGTGCAAGGCGCCGGACGGCTCGTACTGGGCGCTGCAGTCCTGGCAGCGGATGCTGCCGAACTACGGCGGCGTCCCGAATGGCCAGCAGGCGGCCTGGGAACTTCGCCTCTCGCACTGGACCGGCGAACTGCCGGTGCTGACCATCGGCACCGACTGGGCGTGGCACCAGTGGGACCACCTCTACGGGACCTTCACCTACGCCGGCCAGCCCGTCTTCGGCTTCAAGTCGACCTCGGCGGGCAACCCGCTCGACTCGTTCGGACGCAACATCTACGTCGACACGCTCGACTCGGCCTACGGTGCGGGCTGGAAGCGGGAGAACAGCTTCCTGGCGCACAGCGGCACGGGAGTCTTCTGTTACAGCTTCAACCCCCACGGCTCCCATCCGACAGGCAAAGGCGTCAAGTACCGTGCCACCGTCGAAGGCCCCGGGGTCACTCCCGACGTGATGTGGCAGGGCGACGCACCCGGGACGTATGACAAGGCGCTCGACCTGCAGGCGAACGACACGATCGCTCAGTTCGGCGACAAGCTCTGCAGAGCGAACTAGGGGGCTCGGCTAGGCTCGACCTCGTGCAGGATCGCGGGGCCGAACAACGCGCGCTCTTCCGCCGCTGGCCGGCGGGAGTGTCGATCGTCGTCGCCGAGGTCGGCGGCCGCAGGCACGGGCTGACGGTGTCGTCGCTCGTCTCGCTCTCACTCGAGCCGCCGCTCATCGGCATCTCGGTCGCGCTCGAGGCGTCGCTCCACGAACTGCTGCGTGACGCCGGCGAGTGGGGGGCGTCGCTGCTCTCCGGCGAGCAGGAGCACCTTGCCCAGCATTTCGCCCGCAGCGTGCCGCCGCTCGTCCTCTGGAACGGGATCGAGCTGCGCGACGACGATCCGCGCCTGCTCGTGGGCGCCGCCGGCTGGCTGACTGCCCGCACGGTCGAGGAGATCCGCACCGGCGATCACACGTTCTTCGTCGGTGAGATCCTGTCGATCGAGGAAGGGACCGCCGCGACGTCTCTCGCCTACGTGCACCGCGGCTACCAGGCGCTGTGACCGAGGCCGTCGTCTTCGATCTGGACGGCGTGATCGTCGACTCGGAGCAGGTGTGGGACGAGGTGCGCGAGGAGTACGTGCGCGAGACGGGCGGCACGTACACCGAGGCTGCCACGCGCGACATGATGGGCATGAGCTCCGGCGAATGGTCGCGCTACATGGCGGAGGAGCTCGGCGTTCCGGGCTCGCCGGAGGAGATCAACGCCGAGATCGTCGAGCGGATGCTCGCCCGCTACGGCGAGGCGCCACCGCTGATCGACGGCGCCGTCGAAGCTGTGCGCATGGCTGCGGCGCGCTGGCCGCTCGCGATCGCGTCGTCGTCGAATCCGGAGCTGATCGAGGTCGTTCTCGTCGCCGCGGGGCTGCGCGAGCTCTTCGCAGTCACGGTCTCGTCGCAGGAGGTGCCGCGCGGCAAGCCCGCGCCGGACGTCTACGTCGAGGCCGCGCGCAGGCTCCGCCTCGATCCGGCGCTCTGTGTGGCGGTCGAGGACTCGCACAACGGGATCCGCTCCGCGAGCGCCGCCGGGATGCGCGTGGTCGCCGTGCCGAACCCGCACTTCCCGCCGGACGACGAGGCGCTCGCCCAGGCGGACGTGGTCGTTCGCTCGGTCGCCGAGCTGACGCCCGACCTGCTCGCGGGCTAGCCTCGCTCAGCTCGCTCAGCTCGCTCAGTTCGCTCGGCCGAGCAGGACGCAGCCGTTGTGGCCGCCGAGCCCCATGGCGTTCGACAGGGCGACGTCGACGCGTGCGGCGCGGGCCTCGTTGGGCACATAGTCGAGGTCGCAGTCCGGGTCGGGCTCACGGTAGTTGATGGTCGGCGGCAGTTGGCCGTCGTAGAGGGCGAGCACGCACATGATCGCCTCGATCGCGCCGGCGGCTCCGAACGTATGGCCCATCATCGACTTCGTCGACGACACGGCGAGTTTGTAGGCATGTTCTCCGAACACGTCCTTGATCGCCTTCGTCTCGGCGGTGTCGCCTTGCGGCGTCGAGGTGCCGTGCGCGTTGATGTAGCCCACGCGTTCTCGCTCGACGCCGGCGCGCTCGAGCGCGGCGTTCATCATCGCGGCGACGCCGGTCGCCTCCGGTTCGGGCTGTGCCATGTGGTGGGCGTCGTTCGATGCGCCGTAACCGAGCACCTCGGCATAGATCCTGGCGCCGCGCCGTTCCGCGCTCTCCCATTCCTCGAGCAGGACGGCGCCGGAGCCCTCGGCCATCACGAAGCCGGCCCGGGTCGCATCGAACGGCCGGGAGGCCCTCGGTGGATGCTCCTCCTCCGCCGCGAGCCCGCGCATGGCGGTGAAGCCCGCGAGGATCAGCGGGATGATGCACGCTTCCGTGCCGCCGGCGAGCACTGCGTCGGCGTCGCCTCGCTTGATCATCTCGCCCGCCTCGCCGATCGCGTGCGAGCCCGTTGCGCAGGCCGAGACGACCGCGTAGTTCGGCCCCTTGATCCCGAGCGAGATCGCAAGCTGCCCCGAGACGGAGTCGACGAGCACGTTCGGCAGGAAGTTCGGCGAGACGCGGCTCGGCCCGCGGTCGCGCAGCGTCTCCGCCTGCTCGACGATCCCGGGCACGCCGCCGATCGCCGAGCCGAACACGATGCCGACACGCGTCGGGTCGAACCCGTTCAGGCCGGCGTCCGCCAGGGCCTCCCTGCCGGCGCCGACGCCGAGCAGCACGTTGCGCTCGAGCTTCCGCGCCTCCTTGGGGGAGACGACCTGGCTCGGGTCGAATCCCTTGACCTCGGCGGCCACCCGCACCGGCAGGCCGTCGGTGTCGAACGTGGAGATCCAGTCGATGCCGCTCTCGCCGGCGAGTGCCGCCCGCCAGGTCGACTGCGCATCGAGCCCGAGCGGGGTGACGGCCCCGATTCCGGTGACGGCGACGCGCTTCATCGCACCAACCCTACGTCACGTTTGCTCGGTCGAGGAAGCGGCAAAGAACGTTGCCTATGGAGCAGACGATCAAGCCGGGCCTCGTGTTCTTCCATTCCGAGACGTCCGGGAAATGCCGCCGCATCGAGGGCTATATCGCCCAGGTGCTGCAGCGTCGGCGCAACCACGAGACCTTCACGTACTACGCGGTGGCGAGTGAGCAGCGGCCCGATCTGATCGCCCGGTTCGGGATCGCAGTGATGCCGACGCTCGTCGTGGTCGAGGGCAAGGCGGTCAGCGCGCGGCTCGAGGAGCCTCGCGGCTGCGGCGACATCGAGCGGTTCCTGGCGCCGTGGTTGCGCTGACCCCGGCGCGCGTCAGCGGCCGAAGATGAGGTACACGACCACCGGGACCGCGATGCACAGCGCGACCAGCAGGAGTAGGAACCGTCCGAGCGGCAGGCTCCGGCGCATGACCTGAGGCGTCGCCAGAGCGGGGTCACCCGCGGTCCGGTCGGCCTCCTCGGCCTCGACTTCGTCCTGGGCGTCACGCTCCCATCCGACGTGCTCGGGATGGTCGTCGGACAGTGAGTCCTCGGTTGGCACGGCCCGATACTACGCCCTTCGTCCGCCGCTTCCTATGGTTCGCCGCAGCCCTCACCTGAACAGGGGTCGAAGCTCACCGTCGACGCGAGTAGGTTGAGATTTCCGGTCGATGTGCCATCGGGGGAGAGTGCGCATTGACCACGCCAGGCTGGGGAGGCGAACCTCAGGCGCTCCCCGGCCTGGCACTTCCTCCGCAGCCAGTTCGTCACCAGGTTGTTGCCCGACCGTCTCGATGCCCACGGCTAGGCTCGACTCATCGGCGTAGGCCCTTGGGGGGGACGGCGTCGTTCGCGGAGGCCGGGGATGGAGTGACTTCCCTCCTCTGTCCTCGGGCCTTCGCACGTCTCGCAGCGCATAAAGGTCGCTGAGCGGCCGAGCTGCCCCTCGTTGGGGGAAGAGGCAGCCCGACCAGGCGACGGTCCACCTCGGCCCAGGGGTCGTCGGGCGAGGCGACCTGCCGCGCTCCTGATTCTGTGCCCGCCCTGCTCGGTGACAAGACCAGACTTTCGACCCAGGGGTTTTCGACCCAGGGTGAGGCGGGAAACAAGGAGAGCAGGGCCGCCGCTGGCCCTGCTCGATCCTTCTTTCTGCCCCGCCGTTCTTGGAAAGGCCCCGCCGCATCGGGCCCGTTTCCAATACCAGGACTATGGCAGGCCGCCGCCGCTTGACCTATCACCCGGATTGCAGTTGACCGGGTCGGTTCACTCGGCTCCCACCGCCCGGGCCGTCTGAATTCACTCAGATAGCGTCTGCCCGATGCCAACCGACTCCGGATATCTCCACGGGCTCGTTCCCTTTCCGCCGATGGAGGCCGAGCTCGTCCGTGAGCTGCCGGTCGGCGACGGCTGGCAGTACGAGCCGAAGTGGGACGGCTTTCGCGGCGTCTTCGAGAACGTCGGCAAGGAGCTCGCGCTGTGGTCGCGGAACGAGCGCCCGCTGCTGCGGTACTTCCCGGAGCTGCGTCCGCTCGGCGATCTGCTCCCGCCGCACTCGGCGCTGGACGGCGAGATCGTGATCGCGCGCGACGGCGCCCTCGACTTCGACGCGATGCAGATGCGCCTCCATCCGGCCGAGTCCCGCATCCGCCGGCTGTCGGCCGAGATCCCCGCGGAGTTCGTCGTGTTCGACGTGCTGCTGTGGGACGGCGAAGCGGTCTGGGAGCTGCCGCTCGAGGAGCGGCGTGCGCGTGTCGAGGCGCTCGACGGTTTTCGGCTGTCGCCGGCGACGCGCGACGTCGACGAGGCGCGCGGCTGGCTGGCGCGGTTCGAGGCACTCGGGCTCGACGGTGTGATCGGGAAGAAGCTCGGCGTCCCTTACCTGCCCGGCTCGCGCGACGGCGTGGTGAAGGTGAAGGAGCACAAGACCGCAGACTGTGTCGTCGTCGGCATTCGCTGGAAGGGTGACCAGAGCGCGGTCGCGACGCTGCTGCTCGGGCTGTATCGCGAGGACGGCGGCCTCGACTACGTCGGCTCGTGCGCCGTCGCTGCGAAGACTCGTGCCGAGGTGGCGGCGCGCGTGCTGCCGCTGCTCGACGAGACCTCCGACCAGCGTTTCTCCGAGCCGAACCGCTGGGGATCGGGCGAGCTGCAGGAGGCGCCGGTGCGCCCGGAGCTCGTGGTGGAGGTGCGTTACGACAAGGTGCAGGGCTCGCGTTTCCGCCACGGCACGAAGTTGATCCGTTGGCGGGAGGACAAACGGCCGAGCGACTGCACCTGGCGCGAGTTGCGACCCGCACGCGACCCGAACGCGCCGAGCGTCGAGGCGCTCTTCGGGCCTCCTGGAATCTGATTCGCGAAGCGAACCAGATTCCCGAATTCTGGTCTGGGTGCCAAACTCGTGAATCTGGTTCGGCTGCGCCGAATCAGATTCACGGAAGCGGCGGTGGTGGCGGCTCGAGGCCGAGGCGCTCGAAGCGCGGTCGAAGTGACGGTGGGTTGCGCCACATGCCGCGCAGGGGGTCGCCCGCGGCCGCGATTCGCTCCGGCATCGACTCGATGGTGAACGCCTCCGGCTCGACCGCCGCGACCTCGTCCCAGCGCAGCGGCGCGGAGACCCGCGCGTCGGCGGTCGGCCGCACCGAGTACGCCGCCGCGATCGTCCGGTCGCGAGCGTTCTGGCCGTAGTCGACGAACACGCCCACGCGATCCGCGACACGCCACGTCGTCGTCGCCACGGCCTGGTCGTCGATGCGCCGCTCGACCTCCTGCGCGAGTGCCTTCGCGAAGCGGCGCACCTCGGGAAACACCAGATCAGTCTTGATCGGAGCCAGGATGTGCAACCCCGTAGCGCCGGACGTCTTCGGGTACGAACGCAGGCCGAGCTCCTCGAGCACCTCATGGACGACGAGCGCGATCTCCCGCACGAACGGCCACTGGCCCTCCGAGGTCGGATCGAGGTCGATGAGCAGATAGTCGGGCTGTTCGATCGCCGGCACCCGCGAGTGCCAGGTGTGCAACTCGATGCAGCCGAGGTTCGCGACCCAGGCCAGCGCGGCCGCGTTGTCGACGATCGCAAAGACGGTCGAGTGGCCGCTCGGGAAGCGGACGAACACCTCGTCGACGTACTCGGGATGGTTCGACGGCACGCGCTTCTGGTGGAAGAAGTCCTGTTCGACGCCGTTCGGGAAGCGCTTCATGTGGAACGGACGCCGGCGCAAGTGGGGGAGGGCGAGCTCCGCGACGGCGACGTAGTAGGAGACCAGGTCGAGCTTCGTCAGCCCGCGCGCGGGAAAGAACACCTTGGCGGGGTTCGTGACCGGGACGTCGTGTCGGCCGATGCGCACGCACGGAGTATCGTGAACCCGTGTTGGAACGGCAGCCACTCACCGATGCGACCCTCGAGCCCCTGGACGACCATCTCGTCGTCGAGCAACTCGACGAGTCGGAGCTCCCGAGCGGCCTGATCGTCCCGGCGAACGAGGCGACCCAGGTGCACAGCGGCATCGTCGCCGCGGTCGGCCCCGACGTCGCCGCCGTGGAGCCGGGCGACAAGGTGCTGTTCCCGCGGGACGCCGGCTTCGAAGTGCGCCTCGCGCGTTCCTCGCACCGTGTTCGCGTGCTCCGCCGCGAGGACGTGATCGCCCGCATCCACGACTGACCGCGGCGGCAGGGACGAGGTACCCTGTCGCGCGATCGGAGGGGTGGCAGAGCGGTCGAATGCGGCGGTCTCGAAAACCGTTATCCGTCGTTAGGCGGATCGAGGGTTCAAATCCCTCCCCCTCCGCTTCCTGCCTGGAGAACCCGCCCGTTGTGCGGGTTCTCGGCGTGGTCTAGCCTCGGTTGATGTTGGTCTGCGCGAGTTGCGGTCACGAGAACCCGGACGACAACCGGTACTGCGCGCAGTGTGGCGCGGGGCTCGGCGGTGGGCCGGTTGAGCGCCGCAAGGTGGTCACTGTGTTGTTCTGCGACCTGGTCGGCTCGACCGCGCTTGGCGAGCAGACTGACCCGGAGGCGTTGCGGGCGTTGTTGGGCCGCTATTTCGAGCGGATGAGTGGGATCGTCGAGTCGCATGGCGGCACGGTGGAGAAGTTCATCGGCGATGCGGTGATGGCGGTGTTCGGGGTGCCGCTCGTGCATGAAGACGATGCGTTGCGGGCGTGCCGGGCGGCGGTTGAGATGCGCGATGCTTTGCCGGGGCTTGGTATTCAAGGCCGGATCGGGGTGAACACCGGTGAGGTGGTGACGGGCACGGCGGAGCGGTTGGTGACCGGGGATGCGGTCAACGTGGCTGCTCGGTTCGAGCAGGCGGCCGCACCGGGGGAGGTGCTGATCGGAAGGCAACGCACGAGTTGGTGCAAGGCGCGGTCGACGCGGAGCCGGTGGAGCCGCTCCTCGTTGAAGGGGAAAGCAGAGGCGGTGGCGGCGTTTCGGCTGCTCGCGGCCCATGCTGCACCGGAGCGCCGCCACGACTCGTTGTTCGTCGGCCGGGAGCGCGAGCTCGGGCTGCTGTCCGAGGCGTGGCAGCGGGCAGTGGCGGAGCAGCGCTGCGAGCTGGTCACGGTCGTGGGTGATCCGGGCATCGGGAAGTCGCGGCTCGCGGCCGAGGCGCTGGCCTCGATCGATGCGCGGGTGGTGCGGGGCCGCTGTTTGCCCTACGGGGCGGGGATCACCTACTGGCCGGTCGTCGAGGTGATCAAGCAGCTCGCTGTGTTGCCGGTCGATCCGGCTGCGGCGGCGGCGCTCCGCTCGCTGCTGGGTGAGAGCGATGCCGGGACGTCGGCGGAGGAGATCGGCTGGGCGTTCCGCAAGCTGCTCGAGGAGCAGGCTCCTCTCGTGGTCGTGTTCGACGACATCCAGTGGGGCGAGGAGAGCTTCCTCGACCTGATCGAGCAGGTGGCGCTCCTCTCGAGCGGTGCGCCGCTGCTGCTGCTCTGTATGGCCAGGCCGGAGCTGCTCGACAGCCGGCCGACCTGGCCGGTCACGATCCGGCTCGAGCCGCTCGACAGCGACGACTCGGCCGAGCCTGATCGGGACCGGCGTTGCCGGAGGCGCTGCGGGCAAGGATCGCGGCCGCCGCCGCCGGCAACCCGCTCTTCATCAGCGAGATGCTCGCCATGACCCAGGCAGGCCGGCGACGACGTCGAGGTGCCGGCGTCTTTGAGAGCGTTGTTGGCGGCGCGGCTCGACCAGCTCGACCCGGCCGAGCGACGGGTGCTCGAGTGCGGCTCGGTCGAGGGCGAGGTCTTCCACCGCAGCGCCGTGCAAGCACTGACACCCGAGGAGGCGCAGGTGACGCCACGGCTGGCGGCGCTCGTGCGGCGCGAGCTGATCCGCTCTGACCGGCCGCAGTTCGCCGGTGAGGACGGCTTTCGCTTCCGCCACCTGCTGATCCGCGACACCGCCTACGACGCCCTCCCCAAGACAACCAGGGCAGAGCTGCACCAGCGCTTCGCCACCTGGCTCGAGCAACACGGCCAGCAACTGGTCGAGCTGGAGGAGATCAGCGGCTACCACCTCGAACAAGCGGCCCGTTACCTCGCGGACCTCGGCCGCCCCGACGCTGAGCTCGCTGATGCGGCTGCCAAGCGGCTCTGGAGTGCCGGGCGGAGAGCGGTTTGGCGGGCTGACCGGCGAGCTGCTCGCGCCCTCCTCGAACGCGCTGCCGCCCTGTCCGACCATCCCCCGACTCACCTCCTGATCGATCTCGCGCGCACCTTCGACGATCCGTCTGCTGCGGCTTCGCTCCTTGACGAGGTCGCGGAGCGAGCGCGCACCGAGGGAGACACGGCCTCCGCGGCGCTCGCCGAAGCGTTGGCGTCGTACCACCGAACTCACCTGACCGAAGGATCGGCGGATGAGCAAGAACGGCTTGCCTTGGCCGCGATACCGCTGCTTGAAGCGGCCGGTGACCATGACGGGCTCTGCGAGATCTGGTTCACGCTCGCAAACGGTGTGTACAACATTCGCTGTCGCTATGACCAGATCGAGCACGCCTCGGAAGAGGCGCTCCGTCATGCGGCGCTAGCAGGCCAACGTCGCACCCACCTCTTCCTCTTACCGATGGCGCTCACGCTCGGACCGCGACCAGTCGACGAGGCTCTGGCGAGGCTCGCCGAGCTCACAAGCCTGAATGTTGACGACGACGGCAATGGAGCGATCCTGCTGGCGATGCGGGGTGACTTGGACGAGGCGCGCGCGCTCCTCGATGTCGCGGTTGCTCGCTTGGACGAACTCGGCTTGGCGGTGGGTCACGCCGCTCTCGCGGACTTCGAGCGGCTCGTGGGAAACGACGAGGCAGCCGCCGAGCAGCTGGCTGTCTATTGCGCGTACCTGGCCGATCACGGGCACACATCGCTGCTTTCCACCTACGCCCCCCAGCGCGGCCGCCACCTCTGGGCGCTGGGGCGCTTCGACGAGGCCGAGCGCTTGGCCGAACAGGGACGCGAGCTGGGACACGCGGATGATCCGATCACGCAGTCCCTCTGGCGTCGGGTGCTGGCGCTCGTGCTCGCCCACCGCGGCGATCTCGTCGAGGCCCAGCGGCTTGTACGCGAGGCCGTGGCAATCGCTCAGACAACCGACTCGCCCTGGTACCAGGGCGAAGGGCTCTGCGACCTCGCCGAGGTGCTTGAGATCGCCGGTCGATCGGACGAGGCGGTGGTCGCCTATCGACAGGCGCTCGACCTGTACGAACAGAAAGGGATCATCCCGCTCGCCCGCCGCACCCGCGAACGACTCGCCGCACTCCAAGCTCCGACGGCCTGAGGCACAAGCCGACGCCGCCTCCTATACACCTGATCCTCAAGGATCGCCGCCTGCCGGCCGATCAATGGGTCGATGCACGTCATACCTCCGATCCGCGGGATGCTTCTCGGCTCTCTGGTCGTCGTGATCATCTGGATCCTCGGCGCGGCGATCACCTTGGCGCTCCTCAAGTAGCGCTCCGCATTGGTCTTGCCGGATGCGGGAGCGATCCGCTGGCCGGTCGTCCTCGCTGAGCGCCGCGACGTCGAACACCTAGCGCGCCGCGCGCGAATCTGCGAGTGTCCCACGCCTTGGACGTCGCGGCCTCAGCCGATCACTCTGATCCGCTCGACAAAGGCCTGCGCGCGGGCGCTCTGGGATTCCTCTCGAGCGTCGTCATCGGCGTCGCCTCGACTGCGCCCGCCTACAGCCTCGCCGCGACCCTCGGCTTCGTCACCGCCATCGTGGGGGTCGGCTACCAGGCGCCGATCATCATGGTGCTCGCGTTCGTGCCGATGCTGTTCGTCGCGCTCGGCTTCAAGTACCTGAACCAGGCCGATCCGGACTGCGGCACGACCTTCACCTGGTGCTCGAGGGCGTTCGGGCCGATCACCGGGTGGCTGGGCGGCTGGGGGCTGATCTTCGCCGACGTGCTCGTGATGGCGAGCCTGTCGCAGATCGCCGGGAGCTACACCTTCCAGCTCTTCGGCATGACGAGCGAGGCGAACAGCAAGCTCTGGGTCGGCGTGGCCGGGGTGATCTGGATCCTCCTGATGGGGCTGATCTGCTACGTCGGCATCGAAGCCTCGGCGCGCACCCAGTGGGTGCTGCTCGGTGCGGAGATCGTGATCCTCGTCCTCTTCTCGATCGTCGCGCTCGTCAAGGTCTGGACCGGCCACGCTCCCGGGAGCGTCAATCCCAGTTGGAGCTGGCTCAACCCGTTCGACATCTCGTCGTTCGGCGCGATGAGCAGCGGGCTGCTGCTCGCGATCTTCATCTACTGGGGCTGGGACACCGCCGTCTCGGTGAACGAGGAGACCGAGGACGCGACCGAGACGCCCGGCCGGGCTGCGGTCGTCAGCACCTTCCTCCTGCTCGCGATCTACCTGCTGGTCTCGTTCGCCGCGCAGGCCTTCCACGGGATCAACTTCCTGAACAACAACTCCGACGACGTGCTCGGCGCGCTCGGGAAGGACGTGCTCGGCTCGCCGTGGGACAAGCTGCTGATCATCGCTGTGCTCACCTCGGCGTCGGCCTCGACGCAGACCACGATCCTGCCGACGACGCGGGCAACGCTCTCGATGGCGAGCCACGGCGCGTTGCCGAAGCAGTTCGCGAAGATCCACCCGCGCTTCCTCACTCCCAGTGCCTCCACGCTCTGGATGTGCGGCGTCTCGATCGCGGTGTTCGTGGTGCTCAACACCGTCTCCAGCAACATCCTCGAAGACTCGGTCACCTCGACCGGCTTCGGCATCGCTTTCTACTACGGGCTCACCGGCGTCGCCTGCACCTGGTTCTTCCGCAAGCAGCTCTTCAAGAGCGTTCGCAACTTCGTGCTCGTCGGCCTGCTGCCGCTCGTGGGCGGGATCATCCTGTTCGCGATCCTCGGCGACAGCGCCTACGAGGCGTGGAATCCCGACAACTCGTCGACGGGCGGCACCTGGGTCGGCGTCTCACCGCCGCTCGCGATGGCGATCTTCGGGCTCCTGATCGGGGTCGTGATCCTGATCGGCCAGCGCATCGTCTCGCCGGAGCCGTTCTTCAGCTGGAAGACCGAGGTCGCCGATCCTGCAGTGTTGGACGGCCCGAAAGCGGAGGTTGCCAGTGGCTAGGACGATCGTGCTCGGCTATGACGGATCCGAGGGCGCCGACGTCGCGCTCGGGAAGGCGATCGAGCTCGCGAAGCTGGAAGGCGCCCGGATCGTGGTCGTGTTCGCCTACGAGATCCCGGCGGCCTACGGCGGTGAGACCGGCGACTATCGGCGCGCCGTCCGCCAACTCGCGGAGGAGGCCACGTCGAAGGCCGTCCCGCAGCTCGAACAGGCGGGCGTCGAGTTCACCGTCGAGCTCGTTCCCGAGCGCCCGACCGACGGGCTCGTCAAGGTGGCGAACGAGACCGGCGCGAGCATGATCGTCGTCGGCACGAACGGCGAGCATCCGATCAAGGGTGTCGTGCTGGGCTCCGTGCCCCACAAGCTGCTGCACGTCTCCGACGTGCCGGTGCTCGTGGTTCCGACCGGCAAGTGAAGGTCGTCATCGTCGGGGCAGGCGGTGTCGGCGCCGCTGCCGCCACGATCGCCCAGCGGCGCGACTTCTTCGCCAGGATCATCGTCGCCGACCTCGATCTCGACCGGTCGAACAGCGTCGTCGCCGGGCTCGACGACGGGCGGTTCGCGGCGGCCCGCGTCGACGCCTCGGACGAGCCGGGCCTCGTCGCTCTGCTGCGTGACGTGGAGGCCGACGTCGTGCTCAACGCGACCGACCCGCGCTTCAACCCGCAGATCTTCTCCGCGGCGTTCACCACACGCTGCACGTACCTCGACATGGCGGCGACGCTCTCGGAGCCGCACCCGGAGCGCCCGTACAGCGAACCGCACGTGATGCTCGGCGACCTCCAGTTCGCAGCGCACGAGCAGTGGTCTGCGGCGGGGCTCCTGGCGCTCGTGGGGATCGGCGTCGAACCGGGGCTCGCCAATGTCTTCGCCCGCCATGCGGCGGACGAGCTGTTCGACGAGCTCGACGAGGTCGCGATCAGGGACGGCGCCAACCTCGTCGTCGAGGGGTACGACTTCGCACCGACCTTCTCGATCTGGACGACGATCGAGGAGTGCCTCAACCCGCCGCTCATCTGGGAGCGCGGCCGGGGCTTCTACACCACCGAGCCGTTCTCCGAGCCCGAGGTGTTCGAGTTCCCGGAGGGGATCGGCGCCGTCGAGTGCGTCAACGTCGAGCACGAGGAGGTCGTCCTCGTTCCGCGCTCGCTCGATTGCCGCCGCGTCACGTTCAAGTACGGCCTCGGGCGCGAGTTCATCGACGTCCTCAGGACGCTGCACAAGCTCGGCCTCGACTCGGTGCGGCCGGTGCGCGTGCGCGGAGTGGAGGTCGCGCCGAGGGACGTCGTGGCCGCGTGCCTGCCCAACCCCGCCACGCTCGGCGACCGGATGCGCGGGAAGACGTGCGCCGGCACGCTCGTCACCGGCACGAAGGACGGCGCGCCGCGTGCCGTCTACCTCTACCACGTCTCCGACAACGAGCGGACGATGCGCGAGTACGGCCACCAGGCGGTCGTGTTCCAGACCGCCCTGAATCCGATCGTCGCGCTGGAGCTCCTCTCCCAGGGAGTCTGGGGCGGAGCAGGCGTGCTCGGTCCCGAGGCGTTCCCGGCGCCACCGTTCCTCGAGCTGCTGGCCGCCTACGGCGAGCCGCACGGGATGGTCGAGGGCGACCCGCGCCGCGACCCCTAGTGCGAGGCGCGGGCGTGCAGCAGCTCCACACGAACGGATCGGTGCGCGGGTCGACGTGGCCGTGGTGGGTGCACGAAGCTCCGCCCGACGAGGCCGCCCCACCGCTCGAGGGAACGATCGACGTCGACGTCGCCGTGATCGGCGGCGGTCTGACCGGGCTCTGGACTGCACGGGCGCTTCAGGAGCGAGGGCTCTCCGTCGTCGTGCTCGAGGCGAAAACGTGCGGTGCGGGCGCGAGCGCACGAAACGGCGGCTTCCTCCACGGCTACTGGTCGTCGCTCGGGCGGCTCAGGGACGCCGTCGGCGCCGACGGCGCACTCGAGACCGCCCGTGCCGCAGACGGTGCGATCGCCGCCGTCCGCGCGCTCGGCGAAGACGTCTGGCTGACGGAGGGAGGGCTGCTCCTCGTTTCGGCGTCGCCCGCCCACGACGAGCACGTCCGCGCTGAGATCGCCCTGGCCGCCGAGCTCGGCGTGCCGGACGAAGCAGTCCTGGTCGACCCGGGCGAGCATCTGCGCTCGCCGGCGTTTCGTACCGGCGTGCACTTCCGGGACGGCGCGACGGTGCAGCCGGCCCGGCTCGTGCGTGCGCTCCGGCGCGGCGTGCGGGTCTACGAGCGAACACCGGCGCTCGGCCTCGACCCGGGCCGCGTGCGCACGCCACGCGGCGAGGTGCGCGCACAGGAGGTCGTCGTCGCGACGAACGCCTGGGCCGCGCGGTGGCCCGCAGCCCGGCACCTCGCCGTCTTTCGGAGCGCGATCGTGCTCACCGCGCCCGTGCCGGATCTCGCCGAACGAGTCGGCTGGGAGGCGGGCGAGGGCGTGTTCGACGCACGGGCGTTCCTGAGCTACTTCCGCACCACCCGCGACGGGCGAGTCCTGATGGGCAGCGCCGGCGGAACCGTTGCGCGCGCCGAGTCGGCGCTTCGTACGCTGTTGCCCGCTCTCGCCGACGTGCCGGTCGAGCACGCGTGGGAGGGGCCGATCGACGTCTCGAGCGACCGGCTCCCGTTCTTTTCCACCGTGCCCGGCATGCGCGTTCACTACGGCGCGGGCTTCACAGGGAATGGCGTCGGCCCGAGCTGGCTCGGCGGCCAGATCCTCGCCTCGCTCGCAGCCGGAGCGGACGACCGGTGGACGAACCTGCCGCTCGTCACGCGTCGCGTGCCGCGGTTGCCGCGCGAGCCGCTGCGCTCGATCGGGCAGGCACTCGTCGGCCGCGCGCTCCTCGCGATCGACGACGCCGAGGCAGTTGGAGAGCGGCCCGCGGCGGTCGCGCGGGCGGTCGCGGCAGTGCCGCGACTCCTCGGGCTGCGCATCGCGAGCCGCTGAGCGGCCGGGGCGGGCTTGGCTACGCTGTCGCGGCTCGCGGAGCCCGCTTCGCACGGAGGGGTGTCCGAGCGGTCTAAGGAGCGCGACTGGAAATCGCGTATGTGCCGAAAGGTGCATCGAGGGTTCAAATCCCTCTCCCTCCGCTTCACGAAAGCCCGCCTCGGCGGGCTTTCGCGCGCAAAGGGCTGCGGTACGATGCGCGCGCCCGGAGAAGTGGCCGAGTGGCTGAAGGCGGCGCCCTGCTAAGGCGTTAGGTGGGGAAATCCCTGCCTCGAGGGTTCGAATCCCTCCTTCTCCGCTGAGACGAAATCACCCTTCCGGGCGATGCCCGGGTGCGGCGGGATCCTGAAGATTGTTCTTGCCGGCTCCCCCTGACCAACACCGGCGATTGACGTCACTGCGGCGATTCCCGTCCCTCCCCCGGGCGGGTTTCGTCCGTTCTGGGGGTCTTTTCAGGAGGAGTGGGTCGACGCGTAGACGTACGCGGCGACGTCCTGGATCTGCTTGTCCGACAGCTGGCCCTTGAACGCCGGCATCGGGCCGCCGCCGTTTTCGACCTGCACGACGATTCGGTCGAGCGGCGGCTTCAGCTGGTCGAGGTTCGGGCCGACCGTGCCGGTCGAGCCGGCGGCTTTCAGCGTGTGGCAGCCGCCGCAGCCGGCCGACGCGAAGACCGCCTTGCCCGCGGCCGGGTCACCCTGCGCCGCCGCGGACGTGGTCGTCGCGGGCGCGGTCGTCGTCGCTGCCGGAGCGGTCGTGGTGGTCGGCGCTGTCGAAGTGGCGGTGGTCGTCGTCTCGGCACTGGACGACTCCGACGGCTCGCGGTCGAAGTAGAGGACAGCTCCGATCATCGCGATGAAGAAGAGGACGCAGACGACGACGTACCAGCCGAGGTGCTTGCCGGGGAAGTCCGGGTAGCGCCGCGGCAGCACGAACGACGAGATGAGCGCGAAGGCGACGAAGGCGAGCCCGACGGTGGCGAGCCCGATCTTGTTCGTCGTGGACAGGC
Source organism: uncultured Thermoleophilia bacterium (assembly GCA_963823265.1). GTDB lineage: Bacteria > Actinomycetota > Thermoleophilia > Gaiellales > Gaiellaceae > PALSA-600. The sequence continues at coordinate 88,787 of CAWGLA010000004.1, read as the reverse complement.
TTGCGACGACGAGTGCGACCGTCGAGAGCATCGGGGCGGGAACCTACCGGAACTAGCTGTTGGCCGCGTCGCCGGGCCGCGGCTCGTCGACGCCGCTCTCAAGCGTTCCAACGACGGCGGCCGGCTGCCGCAGGTAGAGCAGCTCGTACAGGGAGGCCGCGAGCACCCCGCCCGCGAACGGACCGACGTACCACACCCACCAGTTGGCCCAGTGGTCGCCCACGAGCTGAGGTCCGAAGGCCCGGGCCGGGTTCATCGCGCCGCCCGTGAGCCCGTAGGCCATCAGGACGCCCATCGCCAACGTGAAGCCGATCGCGAGCCCGCCGATCTGCTTCGCCGTTCCGCGCGGGTCGACCGCCACGGCGAAGATCACCCAGACCAGGAAGAACGTGATCACGGCCTCGACCACGACGCCTGCGCCGGAGCCGATCCCCGAGCCGAGCGCGGGCACGCCGAGGTTGCTGGCGTTCTGGGGGCCGGCCGGCAGCACCCAGGCGACGAGCAGCACAGCGAGCGCGGCCGCCCCGAACTGGATCAGCCAGTACCAGACCGCGAGGAGCGGCGAGATCCGGCGGGTGATCAGGAAGCCGAGCGTGACCGCCGGGTTGAAGAAGCCGCCCGAGATGAAGCCGACTGCGGTGACCATGACCCCGATTGCGAGGCCGTTCGCCAGCGCCAGGTCGGTTGCCGTTCTCGCGTAGGCGGCGCCGCCGCAGGCGATGAAGAGCAGGGCGAACGTGCCGACGAACTCGGCGACGCCGCGGCGGATGTAGTCGCCTTCCAGCACGACGCAAACCCTATACCGCAGAGCCGGACGACAGTGCCGGGAAGTGACTTACGCCAGCGAATCGACGAGGTCGCCCCGAAGAGCGGAGCGCTCGACGAGTGCGGTGCCGACGATCGTCAGCACCGCGACCGATTGCATCGCGAGGACGGCCGCAATCACCGCTCGCGTCGAGAACTGGCTGAGCGCCCAACCGGCGAGCACGAGGCCGACCGGCGCCGCAACGCACTGGAGCACGGCCGAGAACGCGAGCGCCTGCGTGCGCAGGTCGCGCGGGATCCGCAGCATCACGAACGCCTGCATCGGGGCGTTGACGAGCGACATGAAGAAGCCCGCGCAGCCGATCGCGATCGCGGCGACGAGCCACGGCCCGGGCACGATCACGCCCCACAACGACGCCATCTGGCAGATGAACGCTCCCGCGGTCAGCGCCAGCGGCTCGAAGCGGCGCACCACCCGCAGTGCGACGAGCGCGCCGACGAGCGCGCCGCCGCCGAGGGCGCCGAACAGCCAGCCGAGAATGTGCGGATCGGCGCCGTACCGAGTGACCACCAGCACGGGCAGTGTCGCGAAGAAGACCATCCAGCAAACGTCCAGCAATGTGAACGAGGGCTGCCAGATGCGCAGGAGCCGGTCGCGGAGGATGAAGCGAGCGCCGTCGAGTGCGCCCCGGCTGTCCTCGGGCGCGGCGACCTCGGGTGGGTGGACGAACAGCCAGACGAGCACGAACGACACGAGGTAGGTCGCAGCATCGATGTAGAGGATGTTCGCGGCGCCGACCAGTGCGATCAGCACACCCGCGAGCGGCGGCCCGAGAAAGATCGTCAGGCGGTTGGCGGCCTGGAAGAGCGCGGTCGCCGATGCGACGTCGCCGTGCTCCTCGCCGACGAGCTCCGGGACGACGGCGCGCTGTACCCCGAGATACGGCGCGATGAAGACGCCGCTCACCGCCACGATCGCCATCAGCATCCAGAACGGGAGCAAGCCGAGCGAGTTGAGGATCGGGATCGCCGCGAAGAGCGGCACCCGCGCGAGGTCGCAGAAGAGCATCGTCCGGCGCGTGCCCACGCGTCCGGCGATCGCGCCGCCCCAGAAGCCGAGCACGGCGATCGGCACGATCTCGGCGATCAGGATCCAGGTCATCCGCTGCGGCGACCCGGTCGTGCGCAGCACGAACCAGGGCAGGGCGACCCAGGTCATCTGCGTGCCGATCGACGAGATCACCTCCGCCGCCAGCAGCACGGCCAGCCGGCGGTCCCGGAGGAGGTTCATGATTCGGCGGTCGCGCCGAAACTGACCACGATCTGGCGCGTGCCGCGGCGGTGGTCCCGGCCGCGGAACTCGTCGAGCAGCGCTTCGAAGCGCTCGCCCAGCTCCTCCAGCTCGGTCGCGGTGAGCTCGAGCTGCGCCGACGAGGTCTGCGCCGCCCGCCGCCAGCGCGGCGGGAGCTCGTGCTCGTGGCGCAGGGCGTCGCGGAGGCGCTGCTGCTGGCGTGCGACCAGCTCGTCGCGCAGCACCGCCGATTCGACCCCGTCGGAGCCGAATTCGATGCGCGTCGCGGTCGCGCGCCACGGGCGTTCACGGCCGGCGCCGCCCTCGCCTTCCTCGACGAAGCCCCACTTGGCCAGGGCACGGAGGTGATAGCTGCACGAGGAGGGGCTGTCCCCGACCACCGCGGCGCATTCGGTGGCCGTCGCCTGGTCGAGCGTATGCAGGTAGTCGAGCAGCGCGAGACGCGTCGGATGTGCGAGCGCGCGCATCGCGCGCGGGTCGTTCAGGGTGAGGGTGTTCTCGAAAGAGATCTTTCGAAACTACTCTTTCGAGAGCCAGGCGTCAAGGACCTGTTCCTCCTTCTCGCGTCCGAGCCCGGCGGGCGGCTCGGCGGGCGCGTCGCCGCTGCGGGCCCATTCGAGCGTGGCGCGCACTGTTTCTTCGAGCGGTCGCGTCTCGAGACCCGCGCCGAACGCGGCCGCCGGGTCGACAGAGAGCATGGCCGCGTACTCGGGGGAGTGCAGCCACAGCGGCAGCTCCATCCATTCGCCGACGTCGTGCTCGGCGAGGAAGTCGCCGTCGACCCAGACGAGCTCGGCGTCGCTGCCCGCGACGCGGCGGCAGGTCTCGAACAGCTTCTCTCGGGTCGTGGGGCGATCGACCGCGTTGAACGTGCCCGCGGTCGCGTTCTCGGCCGCGCGGACGATCCAGGCCGCCAGGTCGCGCACGTCGATCACCTGCGCCGCGGCGTCAGGCGGTGCGGGTGCGAGGACGCGGCCGCCCGCCGCGATGCGCTGCGGCCAGTAGGTGAAGCGCCCGGTCGGATCCCACGGACCGGAGATCAGCCCGGGGCGGGGGATGAAGGCATCGGGAAAGCGCTCCTGGACGACGGCCTCGCACAGCGCTTTCAGCTCGCCGTAGGCCTGGCGCCAGTCCTCGGTCGGCTGTTCGAGCTCCGCGACCGGCGACTGCTCCGTCGGCGGCGTCGCGAGGCTCGCGTAGACCGAGATGGACGACACGAACGTGTAGTGGCCGACATCGCCGAGCGCGTCGAGCGTTTCGCGCACGATCCGCGGCACGTACCCGCTCGTGTCGACCACTGCATCGAAGCTCCGCCCGCGGAGCGCGTCGAGGTCGCCGTCGCGGTCGCCGCGCAGCTTCTCGACGTCCGTGAACAGCTCGGGGCGAGTCTGGCCGCGGTTGAAAAGCGTCACGTCGTGGCCGTGCTCGAGTGCGGTGGCGACGACGTGGCGGCCGAGGAACTGTGTGCCTCCGAGGACGAGGATGCGCATTACGCTCAGCCTATGCACATCCGCCAGGCCGAGCCCTCGGACTACGCCGCCGTGATCGGCGTCGTCGATCAATGGTGGGGTGGCCGTCCGATGGCGGCGATGCTCCCGAAGCTCTTCTTCGTCCACTTCCGCGACACGTCGTTCGTGATGGACGACGACGGCGAGCTTGCCGGCTTCCTCTGCGGCTTCCGCTCGCAGACCCACGCCGACGAGGGGTACATCCACTTCGTCGGTGTCGACCCTGCGCGGCGTGGCGCAGGTGTGGGGCGGGCGCTCTACGAGCGGTTCTTCGAGGCGGTTGCGCCGCGGACGATCGTGCGTGCTGTCACAGCGCCGGTCAACGAGCGCTCGGTCGCGTTCCATCGCGCACTCGGATTCGAGGTCGAGCGCGTCGACGAGGACTACGACGGCCGGGGCGAGGCGCGAGTCCTCCTCGTCAAGCGCCTGCCCCGGGCCTAAGCCACCCTTTTCGGGGATGCCGCTATCCGGCCTCCCCGCCACGATGCGGCGGTGGGGGTTCCCGTCTACCGGGGAAGATTCGGCGTGCAGCAGGCCGAGCGGCTGCTCTGGCGCGCCGGATTCGGGCCGCGTCCGGGCGAAGCAGAGGCGCTGGCCAAGCTCGGCCTGCACGGTGCCGTCCATTCGCTGCTCAACCCCGGTCTCGAGCACATGGTCGGCCCGAAGCCGCACGACGCGAAGGGACGTTCGCTCGCCCCTGCCGACGCCTGGGGCCACGACCATTGCTGGTGGCTCGACCGGATGGTGCGGACCTCGCGCCCGCTCGTCGAGCGGATGACGCTCGTCTGGCACGACTGGTTCGCGACGTCGAACTCGGGCGTCGGCAGCCAGAAGCTGATGCTGGCCCAGAACGAGCTCTTCCGCAACCACGGCCTCGGTTCCTTCCAGCAACTGCTGCTCGACGTGACGAAGGACCCGGCGATGTTGCTCTGGCTCAACGGCACCCAGAACGAAAAGGGCTCGCCCAACGAGAACTACGCGCGCGAGATGATGGAGCTCTTCACGCTCGGCGCAGATCGCGGCGCCTACTCCGAGCGCGACGTGCGCGAGCAGGCGCGGTCGCTGACCGGGTTTCGGAACAAGTGGAAGCCGGGACTCGGCGACTACAACTTCCACTTCGATCTCACCCAGCACGACACCGGCATGAAGACCGTGTTTCGGAAGTCGGGCCGCTACGACTGGCACTCAGCCTGCAAGCTCTGCGTCTCGCACCCGCTGCACGCATCCTTCTTCGTGCAGAAGCTCTGGTCGTACTTCGCTCCGACCGAGCCCGACCGTGCGACCGAGTCCGCGCTCGTCGCTCTCTACCGCAGCAACCTGCAGGTGCGGCCGGTCATGCAGGCGATCCTCGAGCATCCCGTGCTGTACGACGGCCCGCGCATGGTCAAGCCGCCGATCGTGCACCTCGCCGGGCTCCTGCGGCGCATCGGGGCCGGGATCACCTCCACCGACTGGGCGTGGATCGGGTCGCTCTCGGGACAGCAGCTCTTCTATCCGCCGAACGTCGCGGGCTGGGACGACACGCGCTGGCTCGACACAGCGACGTTCCGTGGACGGTGGATCGCGGTGGAGCGGATCCTCCAGGACCACAAGCTCGACCCGGCGAAGGGCAAGAAGCCGATGGACGCCGCCACGGTGCTCCGCCGGGCGCTCGCGTTCTGGAACAAGCCGCCGCTCACCGACGCGACGCACGCCGCGCTGATGCACTTCGCACACGGAGCGCTCGCGGACGCCGGCAAGGACACCTGGAAGCAGCAGCAGTATCCCGTGCTCGTCGAGAACGCCCTGCGCCAGCTGATCGCCATCTCGCCGGACGTGCAGACGTCATGACGAACAACAGCCGCGTCGTTTGCGACGAGTGCACGCGCGCCGACGCCTTGCGGGCGGTCGCGGGGAAGGGCCTGCCGTCGATCGAGCCCGGGATGCCGACACCGGCCGGGACCGGACTGACGCGGCGCAACTTCGTTGCGCGCTCGGTCGGGCTCGCCCTCGCCGTCTACGGCGCCGGACGGTTGCAGCTGTTCGAGGAGGGCATCGCCGAGGCGGCGACTGGTCCCGCCAACCCGATCCTCGTCACGGTGTTCCTCCAGGGCGGTGCGGACGCGCTCTCGCTGCTCTATCCGGACGGCGACCCGCTGTACCGCAAGCTGCGGCCGCAGCTCGGGCTCACGGACGGCACGCCGTTCGCCGAGGACGCCCGCCTGATGTGGCATCCGGCACTCGCGCCGCTCGCGCAGTTGCACAGCGAGGGCAAGGTCAGCGTGCTCCCGGCCGTCGGCTATGACCATCCCGACCAGTCGCATTTCACGTCTCGCCACTTCTGGGAGGTCGGGGCAACCGACCCCCGGCTGTTGACCGGGTGGATGGGCCGCTATCTCGACGACGTCGGATCGCCCGACAACCCGCTACAGGGCTTGTCGCTCACCGGCTCGCTGCAGCCGACGCTCGCCACGGCGAAGGTCCCGGTCGCGGCGATCGACGGGCCGAGCCAGTACGACTTCTGGGTGCCGGGCGTCTGGGGCCAGCCCGAGCAGCGGATGCTCGACGCGATCGGGACACTCGGCCGCGTCCGCTCCAGCGACCCGGCTGTCCGCACGGTCGCCGGGGTGACCGCGCACGTCGATGCGTTGCGCCGCCAGCTGAAGCCGTTCGGTGCGCAGGGCGCCGTGAAGCCGTCGGTCCCCTATCCGGCGGGGAACGACTCGTTCCCGACGAGCCTGCAGGGGCTCGCGGCGATGGTGGCGGCCGGGCTGCCGCTGCGCTGCGTCGCGCTCGAGGCCTCCGGCGAGTACGACACGCACGCCGGGCAGGCCGCTGCGCTGACACCAGCACTCACGATGACCGCCGCGTCGCTCTATGCGTTCCAGCGCGATCTCGAGGCCCGTGGCGTGGCCGATCGCGTGCTCACACTCGTCTGGTCGGAGTTCGGCCGGCGCGCGGAGGAGAACGGCTCCGGCGGGACCGACCACGGCGCCGCCGGCACCGGGTTCCTGATCGGCACGCACGCGGCGGGCAAGCAGGTCGGCGAGTTTCCCGGGCTCGCGACGGGACTCGACGCCGACGGCAACCTGAAGGCGACCTCCGACTTCCGCGCGGTGTACGCGTCGCTGCTCGAGCAGTGGCTGCGGTTCGACGCGGCGCGGATCATCCCGAAGGCGGGCCGCTTCCAGCGGGTCCAGCTCGTCAAGTGAAGCTCGCCCTGGTCGTCGCCGCCGTCGCGGCGCTCGCCTTCGGCGGCGGCGCTTCGTCGCGTGTGCAGGTCGTCGCGAAGGAGTACTCGTTCGCGCTCTCGCGCACGCATCTGAAAGCGGGCCGCGCGACGATCGAGCTCGCGAACTTCGGGACGGATCAGCACGACCTGCGCCTGCAACGCGTTGGTGCGCGGCACATCGCCGGCCTCGGCATCGTCGACCCGGGCTCGCAGGCCGACCTGAACCTGAAGCTAGCTCCGGGGCGATACTTGGTGTGGTGCTCCGTCGCGAATCATCGCGCGCTGGGAATGCGGGCGACGCTCGTCGTCTCGCGCTGAGCCTCGACGACGTCGGTGATCCGGGCGGAACACCCGTCGTCTACCTGCACGGCGGCGGCGACTCGCGCCTCTCACGGCATCCCGACGACGGGATCGCGGCCGAGCTCGGCGTGCGCCTCCTGGCGGTCGACCGATGCACTCCCGTGGTCCGCGCGCGCACGTTGCTCGACTGGGCCGAGCGTTTCGTCGCAGCGCTCGAGGTCGAACGGTTCGGCGTGATCGGCTGGTCGGCGGGCGGGCCGCACGCACTCGCCGTCGCCGCGGTCGCGCCGGAACGGGTCGGTCGCGTGGCGCTCGTCGCGTCGATGCCGCCGCCGGACGGTGTCGGTGAGCTTCCTCGCGACGTGCGTCTTTTGATGCGGGTGGCGCGCATCGCGCCGCACGTGGCTGCGCGCGGGCTCGAGCGGTGGGGGAGGCGCCCGCCGCCGCCGACCGGCGACCCGCTGACGGACGAGGCGTATGCGCGCGGCCGCGCGGAGTCGTTTCGCGAAGGCGGGCTCTGGCTCGCGCGGGAGCTGGCGTATCTCGGCCGTCCGTGGGGCTTCGAGCTCGCAGACGTGCGCGCACCGGTCACGCTCTGGTGGGGTGAACGGGACACGGTGTGCCCACCGTCGATCGCGCGCGTCTTCGAGGAGCGCCTCCCCGACGCGACGCTGCGCCTGACCGGCGACACGCATCAGATCCTCTTCAGCCGCTGGCGCGAGCTGCTCACAGACGTGTCCCGCGCAGCCGTGTAGGAACGCTGAACGACGTCTGAGCTTCCTCTGAGCCGACTCTGAGCCGGCTCAGACGCGGGCCTGTTGCCGGACACGTCCGTTGGGGACGTCAGCGGTGCGGTGGTCTGAGGGCTGCGAACTCGTCCGTCACCTCGAGCCGCTGCGACGCGAAGTGGAACAGCGCCGCCGGGCGGCCGCCTGCGCGGCCGGGCGCGCGCAGCCCCTCGACCCGCTCCAGCACGCCGCGGCGGACGAGCACGCGCTGCAGGTTCGTCGCCGAGACGTCGTGGCCCAGGGCGGCGACGTAGATCTCGCGCAGCTCCGAGATCGTGAACGTCGCCGGCGCCAGCGCGAAGCCGACGTTCGTGTAGGAGAGTTTCGCCCGCAGCCGCGCCTGCGCCGCCGCGACGAGCTCTGCGTGGTCGGGCGGCAACTCATGCTCGAAGCGCCAGTCCCCGTCGAGCGGCGCGTCGGCCTGGGCGAGGCCGAGGTATGCGGTCGCGAGCCGGCCGTCCCGCAGCAACCGCGTCTCGAGCTGCTCGACATGAGCCAGCGCGGCGACGTCGAGCGCCCGGGCGAGCGCCGCGGCGAGCGGCTCGCGCGCAGCGACGCGCGACTCCGGCAGCCCGCCGCCGGCGAGGAGCACCTCGAGGTGCCCGCCGTGCGCACGAAGCACGACGCCGAGCACGGTGTGGGAAGTAGAATCGACCACGGTTTTCGTCCCACAGTCTAAAACCCCGGAGGCGCCCGTTGAAGTCCCTGATCCCGCTGCTGCTCGTGCTCGCCCTCGCCGCCACGGCGTGCGGCTCGAAGAAGAGCGCCTCGAGCACCACGACCACCTCCACCACAACCGCCGCGTCTGCGTTCAAGGTCGGCCTGAGCACCGACACCGGCGGCCTGAACGACCGCAGCTTCAACCACCTCGCCTACGTCGGTCTGCTCAAGGCGCAGAACGACCTCGGGGTGCAGACGCGCGTCGTGCAGTCGGCGTCGCCCGCCGACTACATCCCGAATCTGAGCAAGCTCGCGCAGCAGGGCTACAACCTCGTGATCGGCGTCGGCTTCACCGAGATCGACGCGATGAAGGCGGTCGCGAAGCAGTTCCCGAAGACCCACTTCGCGATCGTCGACGTCTCGAACGCGGACGAGGGCGGGCTGAAGAACGTCCAGGGCCTCCTCTTCAAGGAACAGGAAGCGGGCTATCTCGCGGGCTACGCGGCAGGGCTCGCCGCCAAGCAGCGCGGCGGGAAGGCCGTCTCCTCGGTCGGCGGCGAGAAGCAGCCCCCGGTCGACCGCTACATCGCGGGCTTCCAGGCAGGCGCCAAGGCCGCCGATCCCGGCGTCCAGACGCTGAACGGCTACTCGCAGGACTTCGAGAACCAGGCGAAGTGCAAGGAGGTCGCCTTGATCCAGATCGCGGCCGGCTCGGTCGTCGTCTTCCAGGTCGCGGGCGGCTGCGGTCTCGGCGCGCTCGACGCGGCCAAGGAGAAGGGCGTCTGGGGTGTCGGCGTCGACGCCGACCAGGGCTACCTCGGCACCTACGTCCTCACCTCGGCGCTCAAGCGCGTCGACACGGCGGTCTACGACTCGATCCGCGACGCGCAGGCGGGCAAGTTCAAGGGCGGAACGGACTCCGTCTACGGTTTGGACGTCGGCGGTGTGGGCATCGGGAAGTTCTCCGTGCAGACGCCCGCGGGCATCGCAGCGAAGGTCGCCGCGATCAAGCAGGAGATCGCGACCGGCAAGATCACGAACATCCCGACGACCGTCAAATGACAGCGCTGAGCGAGAAGCACATCGAGCTGCTGAAGGGTCTCAACTTCGGCGTGATCGCCACCGTCGACGTGGACGGGCGGCCGCAGACGAGTGTCGTCTGGGTCGACACCGACGGCGAGAACGTCCTCGTCAACACCACCACCTGGCGCGCCAAGGGCCGCAACCTGCGCTTGAACCCGCGCGTGTCGATCAGCGTCTGGGACAACGAGGACCCCTACAAGTACTTCGAGGTCGAAGGCCTGGTCGAGCTCGACGAGCACGGGGCGAACGAGCACATCAGCGAGCTCTCGCGCCGCTACGAAGGCAAGGACTTCCACACGCCGGTCGACCGCGTGATCGCGCGGATCAAGCCCGAGCGGGTGCTCGACCACGGCATAGAAGCTGGCTGAATAGCTGAATGACCCATATGCTCGGGCTGTGCCCCTGAGCGACCTACGCGCAGCTGCGCGCGACCATCTGTGGCTGCACTTCACGCGCATGCACGGGTACGACCCGCCGGTGATCGTCCGCGGCGAGGGCTGCTACCTCTGGGACGACCAGGGGAAACGCTACCTCGATGCGCTTGCAGGCCTCTTCTCCGTGAACATCGGCTACTCGCACGGCGAGGAGATCGGCCAGGCCGCGCTCGAGCAGATGCGCGAGCTGCCCTTCTACACCAACTGGTCGTACGCGCACCCGCGCGCGATCGAGCTCGCGCACGAGCTGGCGCGCCTGGCGCCGTCGCACATCAACCGCGCGTTCTTCGTCTCCGGCGGCTCGGAGGCCGTCGAGTCGGCGTGGAAGATGGCGCGCCAGTACCACATGGCCCGCGGCCAACGCCGCTGGAAAGCCGTCTCGCGCCGCACCGCCTACCACGGCACGACGATGGGCGCGCTCTCGATCAACGGCATCCCCGCGCTGCGCGTGCCGTTCGAACCGCTCGTGCCCGACGTCGTGCACGTGCGCAACACGAACCGCTACCACCGGCCCGCCGAGGAGACGGAGGCCGAGTTCACCGCTTTCCTGCTCACCGACCTCGAGGAGTCGATCGTGCAGGCGGGGGCGGAGACGGTCGCGATGGTGATCTTCGAGCCCATTCAGAACGCCGGCGGGTCGTTCACGCCGCCGGCCGGGTACTTCCAGGGCGTGCGCGAGATCTGCGACCGCTACGGGATCCTGCTCTGCGCCGACGAGGTGATCACCGGGTTCGGCCGCACCGGCGCGTGGTTCGCGAGCGAGCGTTACGACATCGAGCCGGACCTGATCACGTGCGCGAAGGGATTGTCGTCGAGTTACGCGGCGATCGGTGCGGTGCTGATCGCGGACAAGGTGGCGGACGTGTTCAAGAACGAGACCGCGATGTACTCGCACGGCATCACCTTCGGCGGCCATCCCGTCGGCTGCGCGATCGCGCTCAAGAACCTCGAGATCATGCAGCGCGAAAAGGTCGTCGAGCATGTCGCGGACACGCAGGACGACTTTCGCGCGCAGCTCGAGACACTGCTCGACCTCGACATCGTCGGCGACGTGCGCGGCACCGGCTACCTCTACGCGCTCGAGCTCGTGAAGGACAAGCAGACACGCGAGACGTTCACCAGCGACGAATCCGAGACGCTGCTGCGCGGCTTCCTCTCGCCGGCGCTCTTCGAGCACGGGCTGATCTGCCGCGCCGACGATCGCGGCGACCCGGTCGTGCAGATCTCACCGCCGCTCGTCGCCGGCCAGGACGAGATCGGGCAGATCGTCAGCATCCTCGGCGACGTGCTCACCCAGGCCTGGCAGCGGATCCACTAACGGCGAGCGGGTCGCGACCCGTCCGGCGCGAGTGTCGGGCGTGTAACTACGCTGCCTCGCATGGGTAGGTCGATCGGCATCACGCTCGTGGCGCTCGCCGCGGCCCTGTGGGGGCTCGACGCGTGGATCCGCAAGCCGCTTGCGCAGTCGACTGCCGTCGCCACGATCGTGTTCGGCGAGCACCTCGTCCTCGTCGCCTGCACGCTGCCGTTCCTGCTCGGAGCGCTCGCCGCCGTCTTCCGCCTCGGGTGGCGCTACGTGCTCGCCGCGGTGGTGATCGGCGCCGGCTCCTCGGCCATCGCCACGATCCTGTTCACCCAGGCGTTCGTGGACGGTGACCCGGTCACGCCGGTCGTCCTCCAGAAGGTGCAGCCGATCATCGCCGTGATCGCGGCACGGATCATCCTCGGCGAACGGCCCCGGCCGCGGTTCGTCCTGTACCTCGTGCCGGCCCTCGTCGGCACGTGGCTGATCGGCGTGAACCACCCGCTGCATCCGTCGGCGCAAGGGCTGAAGCCGATGCTCTTCGCGCTCGGAGCGGCAGTGCTCTGGGCGCTCGGAACGGTGCTCGGCCGGTACCTCTCACAGCGCATGAAGTTCCAGTACGTGACCACGCTGCGCTTCGCCTTCGGCCTGCCTGCCGCGGCGATCGCGCTGCTCGTGCTCGGCGCACCGGCGTTCCCATCCGGGCACGACCTGGGCTGGATCGCCGTCCTCGCACTCGTGACCGGCCTCGTCGCGCTCGGCCTCTACTACTACGGCCTGCAAACCACGCCCGCGGTTGCCGCGACGATCGCCGAGCTCGCGTTCCCGGTCAGCGCGACGCTGGTCGGCTACTTCAAGTTCGGCTACGTCCTCACCGGCTGGCAGTGGGTCGGCGTCGCGCTCACCACGCTCGTCGTCGCGCTGCTGCCTGCCCGCAGCGAGAAGATCGAGCGCGTGCCGCTGCCCGCCCCCGCAGCCCCGGCGCCGGCCCCCGCCTAGCTCTTCTGCGACTTACTTCTCTTCGGGCCCGGCCTCGGCGGCGAACGCGCGCGCGACGTCGAGGGTCGAGAGTACGCCGATCGGCAGGCCCGCGTCGTTGATGACGAGCAAATGGCTCGTCTCGTTCTCGGCGAGGAGCTTCGCTGCGTGCAGGAGGGTCAGGTCGGGCGTCACCGTGACGACCGGAGATGCGGCGACCGTGCCGGCATTCGCATGGGTGCCGATCGCCGCCACGAGGTCGAGGTCGGAGATCACGCCCCAGGGGTGGAGCCGGTCGTCGCTGCCGAACACGACGATGGCGTGCACGCGATGGCGCGCCATCATGCGCGCGACCGTGCGCAGCGGGGTGACGGGCAAGCAGGTCAGAACTCCGGGGTTCATCGCCTCGCCGACCGTGCCGGTTCCGAGCTCGGTGTACGTGACGGTCATCGCTGCACCTCCTGCTTGTCGCGGGCGACGCCCGCGGTGACTGCAGCGGCTGCAACCGCGCGCGCGACATTGGGAGCCACGCTCCGGTCGAAGACGCTGGGGACGATGTAATCGGAAGCAAGCTCGTCGTCGGGGATCGCCTGTGCGATCGCGTGTGCGGCTGCGAGCTCCATCTCGGGCGTGATCGCTCGCGCTCGAACGTCGAGAGCGCCGCGGAAGACCCCTGGGAACGCGAGCACGTTGTTGATCTGGTTCGGATAGTCGGAGCGACCGGTCGCGATCACCGCGGCGATGTGCTCGATCTCCTCCGGCTCGACCTCGGAGCGGGGGTTCGCGAGCGCGAACACGATCGGGTCGGCCGCCATCTGTGCGATGCCGGCGGACGTGACGGCGCCCGGGACGGAGACGCCGATGAAGACGTCGGCGCCGGCGAGCATCTCGTCGGCGGTTCCGCGGTCGCCTGCCGGGTTCGTCAGCTCGGCGTATTCGCATTTGGCGTCGTTCAGGCCGGGCCGCCCCTTGTAGAGCGCGCCGCCCTCGTCGCAGCCGATGATCAGGCCCGCTCCGGCGGCCAGGAGAATCTTCGTCACCGCGGTGCCTGCCGCGCCGCAGCCGGTCGTGACGATCTTCACGTCCTCGATGCGCTTGTCGACGACGCGCAGTGCGTTGATCAGCGCCGCCAACACGACGATCGCCGTGCCGTGCTGGTCGTCGTGGAAGACCGGGATGTCGAGCTCGCGGCGCAAGCGCGATTCGACTTCGAAGCAGCGTGGTGCAGAGATGTCCTCGAGGTTGATGCCGCCGAAGCCGGGTGAGATCGCCTTCACCACGGCGACGATCTCGTCGACGTCCTTGGTCGCGAGGCAGATCGGGAACGCGTCGACCCCACCGAACTCCTTGAAGAGCATCGACTTGCCCTCCATCACGGGCAGCGCGGCCTCGGGGCCGATGTCGCCGAGGCCGAGCACCGCGGAGCCGTCGGTGACGACGGCGACCATGTGCTGCTTGGTGGTCAGCGCCCAGACCTTCTTGGGATCCTCGGCGATCGCCTTCGAGACACGCGCGACACCGGGCGTGTACGCCATCGAGAGATCGTCGCGCGTCTTGACCGGCGACCGTGGGACGACCTCGATCTTGCCGCGCAGGTGCATCAGGAACGTGCGGTCGGAGACGTGCAGCACCTCGACGCCGGGGACGTTCTCGACTGCCGCCACGACCGCTTCGAGGTGAGTCGCGTCGGCGCACATGACGGTGACGTCGCGAACCTTCGTCACGCGCTCGACGCGCACGATGTCGATCGCGCCGAGCGAGGCGCCGGCCTCTCCGATCGCGGCCGCGAAGCGGGCGAACGAGCCGGGGCTGTCGTCGAGGCGGACGCGGACGGTGGCGCTGAACGAGGCGGAGGGATGCATGCCGTTTACGGTACGAGCGGCACCGTTGTGCGACATCGGGGGAAACTACGGCGGATGGACGTGACGATCTGCGACGTGGGGCCGCGCGACGGGCTCCAGAACGAGCCGGAGACGCTCGCGCCGGCCGTGCGCGCCGAGCTCGTCTCGCGGCTCGCGGCGGCACGGGTGCCGCGCATCGAGGCGGTCTCGTTCGTACGCGACGACCGGGTGCCCCAGATGGCGGGTGCAGAGGATGTGGTCGCAGCGGCCGAGCGCGGCGACGCCGAGCTGTCGGGGCTCGTCCTCAACGAGCGCGGCTACGAGCGGTTCGCGCGCACGGCGCTCGGCCGCGTGAACTGCACCCTCGCCGCAACCGAGAGCTTCAACCGCCGCAACGGGAATGCGTCGCTCGACGAGGCGGTCGGGCGCGTGCAGGCGATCGTCGGCGAGGCGCTTGTCCCGGTGACGGTCACGGTCTCGTGCGCCTGGGGCTGCCCGTTCGAGGGCGAGGTCGATCCCGCTGCGGTCGCCGACCTGTGCGAACGCCTCGACACCGCGGACGAGCTCGTCCTCGCCGACACGATCGGCGTTGCGACTCCGCGCCGTGTGCGCCGGCTCGTCGAGCGCGTCTCGATCCTCGGCAAGCCTGTCGGCGCGCATCTGCACAACACGCGCAATGCCGGGTACGCCTCCGCGTGGGGCGCACTCGAAGGCGGCGCGAGCGTCCTCGATGCGTCCGTCGGTGGTCTGGGTGGCTGCCCCTTCTCGCCGAATGCGACCGGGAATGTCGCCACGGAGGATCTCGTCTGGCAGCTCGAGCGCGACGGCGTGCGGACGGGAGTCGACATCGGCGCGCTCGTCGAGGTCTCGCGCTGGCTCGAAGGCCTGCTCGGTCGCCGCCTCGAAGGTGGGCTCTACCGCGCCGCGGGCTGGCCGGCGTAGGCCGCGAGCGTCCGCTCGACGTCCTCGTCGCTCGTCTGCCAGTTCGACACGGAGATACGGATCGCGGTTCGCCCGTTCCACGTCGTCCCGGCCATCCACGCCTCGCCGCTCTCCTGCACCGCGCGCATCGCCTCGTCGGTCTCCGCGTCGGATCGGAAGCGGAAGAGCACCTGGTTCAGCTCGACGTCGTTGAGCACCTCGGCGCCGAGATCCTCGAGACCGGCGGCGAACCGGCGTGCGTGCCTGCAGCAGCGCTCGACCATGTCGGCGATCCCGGTGCGTCCGAGCGAGCGGATCGCCGCGTAGACGGTGAATCCGCGGGCGCGTCGTGAGTGCTCGGGGTTCCAGTCGATCTGCTCGCGCTGGTCGGCGTCGGCGATCAGGTAGGGCGCGCGTGCGGAGAAGGCGCCGCTGTGCGACTCGGGATGCGCTGTGAATGCGATCCCGCTGTCGTACGGGACGTTCAGCCATTTGTGCGCGTCGGTCGCCCAGGAGTCCGCGCGCTCGACGCCGTCGACGAAGTGGCGAAGCGAATCGCAGACCGCCGCCCAGAGCCCGAATGCACCGTCGACGTGCACCCACGCGTTCGGCGCGGCGTCGCGTGCGTCGGCGATCGCGTGGAACGGATCGAACGCACCGGTGTTGACCTCGCCCGCCTGCGCGCAGACGATCGTGGGCTCGTCGCCGATCCGCAGGTGCTCGGCGATCATCCGCCCCTGGTCGTCGGCCGGAACGACGTCCGTCGGCGTGCCGAGACCCAGCATGCGCAGCGAGCGGTCGATCGTCCCGTGCCGCTGCTCGCCGACGATCACGCGGATCGGCGGGGCGCCGTTCAGTCCGTCACGCTCCACGTCCCATCCCGCGTTGCGCAGCACGTGGTGGCGCGCTGCCGCGAGTGCGGTGAAGTTCGCCATCTGGCCGCCGGTGACGAAACCGAACGACGCGTCGCTCGGCAACCCGAGCAGCTCCAGCAGCCAGGCGCCCGCGACCTCCTCGACGATCGCCGCCGCTGGGCCGCAGACATAGAGGCCGGCGTTCTGGTCCCACGCGGAGGTGAGCCAGTCGGCGGCGAGCGACGCCGGTACGGAGCCGCCGATCACGAAGCCGAAATAGCGGCCCGCCGGCATCGCGACGAGGCCCGGGTCGGCGCCGGCCGCGAGCTCCTCGATCACGAACCGGGAGTCGGTCGGCCCGTCGGGCAGCGGCAGGGCGAGCGCCTGGCGCAGTTCCGCGGCGGAGGCGCGCGGGAACACCGGGCGGTCAGGCAGCGACTCGTAGAAGTCGGCCGCGAGGCCGGAGGTCAAATCGAGCAGGTCGCGCAGGTCGTCCATCGTCCAAGCCTAGACACCGGGTGCGACCTGGCAGCGGCCGAAATCCGATCGGACCGTCGACGCGTATCACCGAGCTTACGGCCCAACCCGGGCCTGAGCAAAGGAGGGGGAATGGGGAACCACCTCAGACGGCGCAGCTTCTCGAGCGCCGCAGCACTGGCGGCTGTCGCGATCCTCGTGACTGTCGTCCTGGTCGCCTCGGCCGCAGCGGCGGACAGGAACGCGTTCCAGGTGACGAACCTCGTGTCGGACCAGCCGGGAGTCGCGGCCAGTGTCGACCCAAATCTCGTGAACGCGTGGGGACTCGCATCGACGCCCACCTCACCGTGGTGGGTCGCCGACAATGGAACGGACGTCAGCACGCTGTACTTGGCGGACGGCACGAAACGCCCGCTGACGGTCGCGGTGCCCAATGCTCCGACGGGCACTGTGTCCAACCCGGGCTCGAGCTTCGTCGTCACGAGCGGCATGAAGTCGGGAGCCGCGGTGTTCATCTTCTCGACGGAGGACGGAGAGATTCTCGGCTGGAATCCCAACGTCGCGGCGACCGACGCCGTGGTGGCGGTCCCGAACACCGACGGCGCGATCTACAAGGGCCTCGCGATCGCCTCGACGGCGGGCGGTGACCGGCTCTACGCGACCGATTTTCACAACGGACGCGTCGACGTCTTCGACGGGAGCTTCACCAACGTGACGGCGCCCGGCTCGTTCACCGACTCGCACATCCCGAGCGGCTACGCACCGTTCGGGATCCAGAACGTCGGTGGGAACATCGTCGTCACGTACGCCGAGCAGGATGACGACGCCGAGGACGACGTCGCCGGCCTGGGGCACGGCTTCGTCGACATCTTCGACACGAGCGGCGCGCTGCTCACACGCGTCGCCTCGCGCGGCCTGTTGAACTCGCCGTGGGGCATCGCGATGGCACCGGAAGGCTTCGGCAACGTCGGAGGCGACCTGCTCATCGGCAACTTCGGTGACGGGCACATCAACGCGTTCGTGCCGATCCACGGCGGGTCGTTCTTCCTGCCCCTCGGGCCGCTGCGGACGAACAGTGTCCGCAAGCTGCTGACGATCGACGGTCTGTGGGCGCTGCAGTTCGGGAAGAACACGCCGAACAACGGACCGGCAACGACGCTGTTCTTCACTGCTGGCCCCGGCGGTGAGGACCACGGGCTCTTCGGCACGGTCACTGCCCTGCCGTAGCCCGACGTGCGGGCCGCCGCCTCGGCGGCGGCCCGCTACCGGCTCCGGACCGGCCGGTCGCCGTCGACCGGCCGGTAGCCCGCGAAGCTCGACTCGAGCACGCCCTCGCCGCCGGTCAGCCCCGGTAGCTGCCGCTGCAGCTCCTGCGTCCGCACGACGGGAAACACGGTCTCGATCAGTCCCAATTCTCCCTGGAGCGACCTCGTCTCCACCGTCGCGCCGAGCCGCGCGAGTGCCGCCAGGACCGCGCCCATGGCGCCTGCCGGGAGCTCGACCCTGACGCGCGCCAGCGGCTCACAGACTTCCGTTCCGGCCTGCTCGAGCGCCTGCATCAGGACGAGCGGCGTGAGCTTGCGGAAGTCCGCCGCCGTGCTGCTCGGCGACGAGTAGCCGCAGTCGGTCATCGTCACCGTGCAGTCGGTGACCTGCCAGCCCGAGAGGCCCGAGCGCAGGCTGTGGCGGACGTAGCGGCCCATGAACTCGGAGAAGCTCGTGACGGTCTTGTACACGTACATCGGCACCGTTCGAAGGTCGACATCCGGTCGGAAGGCGATCCCCGAGCCCTTCGGCGCCGGCTCGATGCGCAGACCGATCGTGGCGAGGAACGGATTCGACTCCGCGTGGAGCAACTCGCTCGCCTCACCGCTGCCAACCGGCCGCTCGATGTAGATCGGCGTCGTCTCGCGAAACGTGACGTCGACGGCGTATTCGCCCGCCAGCGTTGCCTGGATCACCTCCTTCTGCACCTCGCCGTAGAGCGAGACGGAGATCTCCCCGCGCGTGTCGTCCTGCCGGACGTTGATCAGCGGGTCCTGCTCGGCGAGCTGGCCGAGCGCGAACCGGAGCTGCGCACGAGCGTCGGGCCGGTCGGGGACGACGACCGACTCCAGCGTCGGCGGCGGGAACTGACGGCTCGATGCGTCCGTTTCGGGCTCGCCGATCCGGTCGCCGATCTGGACGTCGGCGAGCCCCCAGAGCTTGGCGACCGCTCCTGCGGAGACCGCCGGACGTTGCACGGCGGCCCCGCGCTCGAAGACGGTGAGCGCGGTCACCTTGCCCTCGAGGCCGCGTCCGAAGTGCAGCCGCTCGCGCACGCGAATCGTCCCCGTGAACAGCCGGGCGTACGCGATCTTCTCACCGCTCGCGCCACGCTCGATCTTGAAGACGGTCGCGGACACAGGCCCGTCGGGATCCCCCTCGGAGACCGGCAGCAGCTCGGTGATGCCGGCGAGCAGCGACTGCACGCCCGCACCCGTGACGGCGGAGCCGGAGAACACCGGGTGCACGAGCGCCTGCTTCGTCTGGGCTGCGAGCGC
Organism: uncultured Thermoleophilia bacterium; assembly: GCA_963823265.1. GTDB lineage: Bacteria > Actinomycetota > Thermoleophilia > Gaiellales > Gaiellaceae > PALSA-600. The sequence continues at coordinate 69,809 of CAWGLA010000004.1, read as the reverse complement.
GTCGTGCAGCAGGTGCGGCGGCACACCGGATTCGTCCTCGATGTACGCCGCCATGATCGTCTCGTCGCGTTCCGCGAGCACCTCGGCCGAGCGGACACGGTCGTCCGCCATCGGCACGACTGCAGTCGTCAGGCGCTGGGTGATGTCGTGGACGACGCGGTCGACGTCGGCTCCCATCCGGTCGAGCTTGTTCACGAACAGCAGCGTCGGAATGTGCAGTCGCTGCAGCGCGCGCATCAGGATGCGCGTCTGCGGTTGCACGCCCTCGACGCCGGAGAGCACGAGCACGGCGCCGTCCAGCACGCTCAGCACGCGCTCCACTTCCGCGATGAAGTCGGGATGTCCGGGAGTGTCGATCAGGTTGACGTGCACGTCGTTCACCGCGAACGACGCAACCGCCGATTTGATCGTGATGCCACGCTGCCGTTCCAGTGTCAGCGAGTCGGTCAGCGTCGTGCCGGCGTCGACGCTGCCGAGCCGGTCGATCGCGCCGGCCTCGTACAGCAGGCGTTCGGTGAGAGTTGTCTTACCGGCGTCTACATGCGCCAGGATCCCAAGGTTGAGCTCTTTCTTCGCCACGCGTCATACCCTCCGAATAGGTCGCAAAGCCCTTTTCGATTGACATGAACGCCTGGCGCATCACAGCTCCTTGGTGGATCGGGCAGATCATAGGGGATCGCCCGCTCGAACCGGTGTCTGACACCAAGGTGTCAGACACCGTTCGCCTTTAAGCTATGGGAGCGATGACGACCGTCGGCGAGATCATGTCGGGCAGCCTCTTGACGGTGGAGCCGTCACTGTCACTGACCGAGGCCGCGCGGCAGATGGACGGGCGCAGTGTTGGCGCGGTGCTCGTCTTCGACGGTGGGCGGCTCGCCGGGATCCTCACCGAGCGCGACATCCTGCGGGCGGTCGCCGCCGGGAACATCGAGAGCGCGAGCGTCGGCGACTGGATGACGCGCGACCCGGAGACGGTGGAGCCGTCCGAACCGGCGAGCCAGGCGGCGGTGCTCATGATCCACGGTGGCTTCCGTCACCTGCCGGTGCTCGACGGCGGCGAGCCGGTCGGGATCATCTCGATCCGCGACCTGGTCCGCGTCGTGATCGCCGACGAGAGCCCTCGAGGCGCCTAGACCTCGGGCGCTCTGCAGTGGGCACGGGCGCGCAGACACTCCTGGGTGATCTCGAGGAGATTCTCGGACTCGCGCAGGAGCTCTGGCCGGACAGCGGGTGCAACTACGGCCAGATCGCCTGGTGGGCTGCGAACCTTCCCCACGGGGAGACCGAGGTGCGGCTCTGGCGCGACGACGGCAGGCTCGTCGGCTGGGGCTGGGTGACGGGCGGCACCGAGCTCGAGTTCGACGTGCGCCCGAGTCACCGCCACCTGCTCGACGAGATCCTCGAGTGGGCGCAGCCCGAGGAGCTGCTCGTTCGCTCCGACCACCCGGACGCGATCGCCCGCATCGAGGCGCACGGGCTGGTGCATGATCCAGCCGCGCCATGGATTCGCGTGAACGCGCGCTCGTTGGAGCAGATCGACGAACCGCGCGTGCCCGACGGCTACCGCCTGCGCACCGTCGAGGAGCGCGACTGGCCGTCGCGGGTGGCCGCTCACCGCTCGGCGTTCCAGCCGTCGCGCTTCAGCGACGACGTCTACGCGTTCGTTCGCGCGACGCCCGCCTATCGCGCCGACCTCGACTGCGTGGTCGAGGCTCCCGACGGGTCGATCGCCGCGTACACGCTCGCCTGGCTCGACGAGGTGAACCGCGTCGGCGAGTTCGAACCGGTCGGGACCCACGCCGACCACCGCCGGCTCGGTCTCGGCCGCGCTGTCGGCCTCTATGCGCTGCGGCGGCTGCGCGACCTGGGTGCGGCCTCCACGCTCGTCGCCTGCCGCGGCGACGCGGCGTATCCGATCCCGTGCAAGCTCTACGAGTCGATCGGCTTCCGCGAGATCTCGCGGCACATCGCATTCCGCCGCCCCCAGTAGCGATCCGAAAACGCGTGAATCTGGTTCGGCTGCGCCGAATCAGATTCAGAGCGAGGTGAGCGAGACGTAGATCGACACAGGCCTGCCGCGGATCTCGGTGTCGCGTTCGCGGAACGCGCCGAGCTTGCGCGCGACGGCGATCGACGGGGCGTTCTCGGGATGGATCAGGTGGATCGTGCGCTCGGGGCCGAGCGGTCGTAGTGCGAGCGCCGCCTCGCTCGCGTAACCCCGGCCCCAGTACGCGCGGCGGATCAGCCAGCCGAGCTCGATCTCGTGCGCGTCGTCGAGCTCGCGCCGCTGGAAGCCGGCCCAGCCGACGAGCTCGTCTCCGTTGTGCAGCGTGCTCATCCCGATCGTGCCGTCGTGCTCTGCGACGCTGCGCTTGAGCAGTGCGAGCGACACGTCGCGCGAGTGCGGCTCCGGCACGAGCAGGTAGCGCGTGCACTCGGGATCGGCGAGAAACTCGGCGTACGGCTCGAGGTCGTCGAGCGCGATCGGGCGGTAGGTCAGACGCCCCACGGCTCGTCGGTGCCGGGGAACGACTCGGTTGCCGACTCGTGCTTCGGGACGAGGAAGGTGCGCGAGAACTCGCACACGACCTCGCGGCGCTGGTTGATCCCCCGGGTGCGCACGCCGACGATCCCGTGCCCCGGACGCGACTTCGACTCGCGTGTGGAGGCGACCTCCGTCTCGGACCAGATCGTGTCGCCGATGAACACGGGGTGGGGGAGCCGAATCTCGGTCCACCCGAGATTGACCGCGCCGGCCTGCGTCGTGTCCGCGACGGAGAGGCCGAGGACGAGCGCCAGCGTGAACGTGGAGTTGACGAGGATCCGGCCCCATTCGGTCGCTTGCGCCGCCTCCTGGTTGAAGTGCAGCTCGTTGGTGTTCAGCGCGAGCATGGTGAACAGGAGGTTGTCGGTCTCCGTCACCGTCCGGCCGACCGCGGAGCGGTAGACGTCACCGACAGTGAAGTCCTCGTAGCGGCGCATCGCGGTCCAACGCTACCGCGGCGACCGGCTCGTTTTGCGATCGCCCAGACCGAGCATGAATGACGGCATGACGGCAGCGATCTTCGGGCTCGTCGGGGTCATCGTCGGTGCCTTGCTGACGGGCTTCGTCGCGTCCACGAGCGCGGCGCGCCGAAATCGAAAGGCGGTGCGGGCCGCCGCACGGCTCTTGCTGGTCGATCTGGCGATGGCGCAGAGCGCGTACGAGCAGTGCCTGGAGAAAGAGACGTGGGTCGTGCTGCCTTCCCGGCCGATCTCGCTCGAGGAGTGGAACCAGTGGAAGGGCCTGCTCGCCTCGAGCATCTCCGGCGGTGCCGAGTGGAAGAAGCTCTTCGCGGTCTTCGTCGACGCCCAGCACTTCAACGCGATCGCGGCCGTGCACCAGGAGGGCGACCCGATCTCGCGGGCGACCAGCGACGCGATGGCGATCGCGCTCGCGCGAACGGACGAGGCGTTGCCGGTGCTCGCCCCGTATGCCCGCGGCGAACATCTGTACTGGCCACGGTTCCGCGCGCGGCTCAGACGCCTGTTCCGGCGCTGAGCTCGCCTCGCGCCAGATGAATGACATCGCTCGGGCGCCCCGGTAAGATCGCCGAATGCCGCGCTACATCATCGTTCGCGCGTTCGATTGCGGCGAGGCCGAGATGCCCGTCGTCGGGCGGCGTTCGCGGGAGATCCTGGAGACCGAGGTGACCGGAGTGACCTGGGAGCACAGCCACGTCGTCGTCGACGACACCGGTCTCGTGCGAACCTTCTGCATCTACTCGGCGCCGGACGAAGATGCCGTTCGGGACCATTCGACACGGCTCGGGCGGCACAAGCTGGAGTCGATCGACGAGATCGTCGGCGACGTCACCCCGGCGGACTTCCCAGCCGCCTGACGTCCGCCAGGTGGAACGACGCCGAGCTCGCGAGCGCGAGCCGGCGCCGCAAGGTGTTCCGTCGCTCGGTGTCGTCCACCGGGACGAGCTCGAACGCCTCGCGGTAGAGCAGCGCCGCGTGGTCCTTCGCCCAGCCGCGCTCGGCCAGCTCGGCCGCGCGCACCAGCTGTTCGACGGCGCGCTCGTTGTCGCCGGCCCCGCGCCAGTGGCGGGCCAGAGCGCCGATCGCCTCGCCCGACACACCGGTCGTGCTCCCGAAGAACTCGGCGACGAGCGCGTGGCGGCGTGCCCGGTCGGCCCGGGGCAAGAGGTCGTAGCCGACGTCACGGATCAGGACATGGGTGAAGGCGAACTGCTGCTGCCCTTCGATGATCGACGTGGTGTCACGGCGAACGAGGTCGCGGCGCTCGAGCTCCTCGACCAGGCGCATCAGGTCGCCGTTCTCGGGGTTCATCGTTCGTAGCGCCTCGAGCCAGAAGACCTTGCCGACGACCGCGGCATCGAGCAGCAGGGCGCGCTCGGCGTGCGGCAGCGCGTCCAGGCGTGCCGAGACGATCTCGCGGACGTTCGTCGGGAGGGTGCCGGCAGGAAGCTCTCCGATGCTGGCCGCGAGCTGCTCGATGAAAAGCGGGTTGCCTTCCGCGACACGGATCACCTCTTCGGCCTGCGCGCCGCTCCCGAGCCGCCGCTCCGTCAGCTCACGTGCCTCTTCCTCGTCGAGCGGGCCGAGCGTCAGTGCGGTGTAGCCGGTGGCTGCCGAGCCCCAGTCGTCCCGCTGGTCCAGGAACTCCGGGCGGGCGAGCGTGACGAACAGGATCGGCAGCCCCCGGACCCCGGTCGCGAGCGCGCCGATCAGGTCGAGCATGTTGTCGTCGGCCCAGTGGACGTCTTCGAAGAGGAGGATCGTCGGCTGTTCGCGCGCGACCGCCTCCAGGAACTCCCGCACCGAGTAGAAGAGCGCCTCGCGATCGGACGCCTCGGCGCCCGCGTCGACCCCGACGAGCACGCCCAGGTGCCCGCTGACGACGTCGGCATCGGCCGCCGTGTCGGCGAGCAATGCGGTGGCCGCGGTCCGGAGCTTCTCGGCCACCACCTCGGCCGGGTCGCTTTCGAACACGCCGGCCAGCTTCATCACCTGCGTCGCGAGCACGCCGTAGGTGCCGCTCTCGCGGTAGGGGAGCGAACGGCCGCGCACGACGCGGGCGCCGCCTTCGCCGGCGAGCCGGCCGAACTCGGCCGCGAGGGTCGACTTGCCGACGCCGGCCGGCCCGAAGATCGACACGAGGTGCGGCAGGCGCTCGGCCGAGGCGCGCTGCCAGAGCGCATCGAGGATCGCGAGCTCGTAGCTGCGGCCGACGATCGACTGGTCCGAGAGCGGGCGCTGGCCGGCCGCCGTGATCGCGCGGACGGCCACCCACGCGCCGACCGGTCGCTCCTTCCCCTTCGCGATCACCGGCTCCGTCGGCGTGTACTCGATCGCGCCCTTCGTCGTCAGGTAGGTCTCCTCTCCCACGACGACACCGTTCACCGGCGCGGCCGCCTGCAGCCGCGCCGCCGTGTTCACAACGTCGCCGGCGACCATCGACTCGCCGAGCGCGGGCCGCGCGCCGAGGGACACGACGGCCTCGCCCGTGTTGACGGCGATCCGGATCTGCAGGTCGCCGCCGGCGAGCTCGCCGGCGATGTCCCGCACGACGAGCGCCGCGCGCACCGCACGTTCGGCGTCGTCGCCGTGGGCGAGGGGCGCGCCGAAGACTCCCATCACTGCATCGCCGATGAACTTCTCGACGACGCCCCCGAACGACTCGATCTCGCGGCGCACGCGCTCGTGGTAGGGCGCCAGGACCGCGCGAACCTCTTCGGGATCGAGCCGTTCGGCTCTGGCGGTGAAGCCGACGAGGTCGACGAAGATGACGGTGACGACCCGCCGCTCGTCCCTGGGCGGCGGGCTCTCGTCGCCGATCGCCGCTCCGCAGGCGAGACAGAAGCGGGCGACCGCCGGGTTTTCCTGGCCGCAGGCAGGACAGACAACCATTGGGAAAGCCTAAGGCTGACGGCGACGAAAGTCGCGGATCTTCCTACCCGTCCGCGAATTGCCGGAAAATGCCCGCCGGACTACACTCGGTGCTCCCATGGCCCCGGATTCGATCGACGCCGACCCGAAGTCCCTGCCACGCTCGTTCCGCGGCTACAACCGGCGCGCGACCGAGGAGCTCTTCCGGCGCGTGGCCTGGGACTACGCCGTGCTGGCGGGAGAGCATCGGAAGCTCAAGCAGACCACGGACGCGGCGGCCCCGCCCGTTCGGCAGCGGGCCGATTTCGATGAAGAAGCGCACTCGTTGCTCGCGGCCGCCCAGCGGGCCGCGCGCGAACTGCGCGAGTCGACCCGCGCCGAATGCGAACGGGCGCTCAGGAAGGCGAACGGGCGTGCGGCGGAGATCGAGCGGGAAGCCGAGCGCTCGGCGACGGATGCGCGCGCCGTGCTGGACGCTGCAGCGAAGCTTCGTACGAGCCTGAGCGAGGCGCTGAGCAGGCTCGAGCACGGTGAGCTTCCCGCCGCTGCGGCACCGGCGCCCGAGGCCAACGGGACGGCGTTGGAAGCGGTCGATCTAGCGCTGTCGACGCCGCCCCACGGCCCCGCGATCACGTAAAGGCTCCCCGGGGGGAGGGGTGTCGCTCAGCGGTGGATCGGGACGCTGCCGCAGGAGCGCGCCGGGCGCGCACCGTGGAACACGTACCAGATGAGCTCGCGCGGCGTGACGTAGATGATGTGGCCCTGCCAGCAGATCGGAATCAGGTGCCCGTACTGCGACTGGAACGGCCAGTGCGTCGGCGTCGCGTTGGCGTAGCTCGTCTGGTCGCTCGTCGTTGTCGTCGTCGGCGCTGTCGTGGTGACGCTGTTGCTCGACGGTGAGTGCGGGGGCGCGACGAGATGGACGACGCTGACGCTGAACGTGCGCACCGGGCCTCGGGCCGCGCCGAGCGCGCCGGCCACGCCGAGCGACACGGCGAGGATTGCCGTGACGGCGGCGACGAGCGCCACTTTCGGCAGCACGAAGCGGCGGCCGCGCTCCAGCGGGGTGACCTGACGGCTGAGCATGCGGACGAACTCGTCGCGCGCCTGCGGACGCTGGGCTCGAAGCTCGCGCTCGAGCTTCGTCTCGTCGTTCCTGTTCCAGAATCCCATCGTTCGCTCGTCGCCTCCTGAAGCTGTTGTCACCCCTCTTACCTCCGCAAGCCACCAAACCCTTACAGCGACGGTCGGGGAGTGAATCTGATTCGGCGCAGCCGAACCAGAGACCAGCAACTCGGGAATCTGGTTCGCTTCGCGAATCAGGTTCCAGCTAAGCCTGGTTCGTGCGAACATATGTTCGTGTCAGCCGTGGGGACGATCCTGCACGCGGACGCGGACTCGTTCTTTGCGTCGGTCGAGCAGCGCGACGACCCACGCCTCCGCGGGCGCCCGGTGATCGTCGGCGGCGGCGTGGTGCTGGCCGCGAGCTACGAGGCCAAGGCCTACGGTGTTCGGACGGCGATGGGCGGGCGCGAGGCGCGCCGGCTCTGCCCCGAGGCGATCGTCGTCCCGCCCCGCATGGCGGCCTACTCCCAGGCGAGCAAGGCGCTCTATGCCGTGTTCGACGACACGACGCCGCTCGTCGAGGGGCTGTCGATCGACGAGGCGTTCCTCGACGTCCGTGGGATGGAGCGGATCGCCGGCACGCCCGTCGAGATCGCCGTTCGGTTGCGCCGGCAGGTTCGCGAGCGGGTTGGACTGCCCGTCAGCGTCGGCATCGCGCGGACCAAGTTCCTGGCGAAGGTGGCAAGCGCGCTTGCGAAGCCCGACGGCCTGCTCGTCGTGCCGCTCGCGGGCGAGTTGGACTTCCTCCATCCGCTGCCGGTCGAGCGGGTGTGGGGCGTCGGCCGGGTGACGGCGGCGAAGCTGCGCACCTGCGGCATCGCCACCGTCGGCGAGCTAGCTCGTGTCGACGAGTCCGTGCTGGGGGCGCTGCTCGGCCGGGCGGCGGCGCGTCACCTGCACGCGCTCGCGAACAACGTCGACGCACGGCCGGTACGGCCGCGGCGCCGTCGTCGCTCGATCGGGGCGCAGCGCGCGCTCGGGCCGAGGCGCCGGTCCCCCGAGGAGGTCGACGCCGATCTCGTCGCGCTGGTCGATCGCATCACCCGCCGGCTCCGTGCATCGAGACGCGTCGGCCGCACCGTCGTGCTCCGTTTGCGCTTCACCGACTTCTCGCGCGCGTCGCGCTCGCATACGCTCCGACACCCGACGGCCGAGACGGAAGTCGTGCTCGCTGTCGCGCGCAGCCTGTTCGCTGCGGCGCAGCCGACGGTCGAGCAGCGGGGCTTGACGCTGATCGGCGTCGCGATCGCGAACCTCGACGACGATCTCCCGCGCCAGCTCTGCCTCCCGCTCGACCCTGACGACCGTGCGGTGCTGGACGGCACGCTCGACGAGATTCGCAACCGGTTCGGCTCGGCCGCGATCACGCGTGCGGTGCTGCTCGGCCGGCCTTCCGGTCTGACGGTGCCGCTGCTGCCGGAGGATGACGGCTGAGGAGGTCTACTTCCCGGCCGGAGGCGGGTGCTCGAGTTGGGCGAGCTCGGGGCCGGCCGGGTTGAGCGCCCGCACCCGCGCGACCGCCGCAGCTCGCGCTCGCCCGGTCGAGGCCGAAGCAAGATCGAACCAGGTCTCCCAGTCGCCCGGATCCTTGGCGGCGGCGCTCCGGAGATCGGCCAGCCCCGAGCGTTTGTCGCCGACGAGGATCCTTCCCTCGCCGAGGTCGCGCAGCGCCTGCGCCGACCAGGGCGCCCAGCGATGAGCCCGCTGGGCCTCCTTGACGACGACCTTGCCGCGGCCGTCGAGGAGTGCCTTGCCGCCGCGCGCGAGCGCGATGTTCCCGATCAACCCGACGAAGGCGGCCACCGCGGCGACCGCCGCGACCGAACCGATCGCGATCCGCGCCGGTCGCCCGAGTGGCTTCCCGGCGTTGCGGTCCTTCCCGCGCGCGGCGACGACGAGCGCCGCGCCGGCGAACAGCGCGAGCAGGGTGACGGCCGGCACCTGCCAGTCCCAGTCGACGATGCAGTGGGCGAGGTAGGCGACATAGGCGCCGAGCGCCGTCGCGGCGAGCGGGTGCCAGCGCGCGCGGGCTGCCGCGACGAGCGGCAGGCCGAGGAAGAGCGCGAGCAGCGCGCCCCCGACGATGCCCAGCTCGCCGAGCGTCTGCGCGTAGAGGTTGTGGGCGTCTTGAACGTAGTACGCGGTCGAACGATGGGCGAACCACCAGCGCTGGAAGCTGCCCGCTCCGCCGCCGCCGACCGGGTGGGCGCGGAACTCCTCCCAGGCTGAGCGCCAGAGCACGGTGCGCCCGTTGTTCGAGAACGAGAAGAGGCGACTGTTCAGGTTCTGGCCGCCGGTCGGCGGCCCGGTGAAGGAGTGGTAGGTGCGGTGGGCGAGAGTCGAGGGTGAGCCGTAGTGGGCGAACAAGCCGGTGAGCGCCGCGACCAACGCGATTGCCACCACGACGCGCATGCCGATCCTCACCCCTCGCGAAACGCGGAGCCGACCGGCGGCTGTCCCGTACACGGCCGCGACGGCCGCCTGCAGGAGCCCGACCGCGGCGAACTCGAGCGCGAGCCGGTGGCCGGCGTGCGAGGCCGCGGTGATCGATGCGGAGCGGTCGGTCAGCGCCGCCGGGCGCGACGCGAGCCAGACCGCGAGCGCCGGCAGCGGCACGAAGACGAAGAGCGCGACGAACAGGCGCTCGCGCCAAGGGCTGTAGAGCAGCGTGACGACGAGGCCGACGATGAGCGCCGCCCACGACCCGCGGCTGTAGGTGTAGTAGAGCGTCGGCAACAGCACGACGACGGCGACTGCGGCGAGGATCCGCAGCGTCAGATTTCGCCCTGCGGCGGCGATGCCGAACGCCAGCAGCGCGGCCAGGCCCGCGAAGATCCCGAGCGCGTTCCAGTAGCCGACCGGCACGAACAGGCGGTAGCCGGCTTCCGCGTTGAACGCGCCGAAGTGGTCCGCGAACAGCCGCGTCGCAAGCGAGTAGAAGCAGATCGCCGTCGCGCCGAAGACGAGACCGGACAGCCACAGCTCGAGGTCGCGACGCCGGAGCAGCAGCAGTGCGCCGGCGACGGCGGTCGCGTAGACGACGGCGCGCTGTCCTTGATCGATCGCGGTGCCGGCCGATCCCGCCCAGACGGCCGAGCAGAAGGTGAACACGCAGAGCGCTCCGACGGCCAGCGCCCAGAAGGCGTCGAGCGTCCCCCAGCGCTGCACGACGACGACCACAGCGACGATCGTCACCCACGCAAAGGCGAGCGCGGTCCAGCCGAAGGCGGTTGCGAAGAAGCCGCCGTTCGCAGCAGCGACGGCGAGCACGGCTGCGAGCGGCAGGACGAGCGAGAGCGTCGACCACAGCGGGAACGGGCGGCGTTCCAGGCGAGGCGCATCGACAAGCGTGTGGCTCGTCATTCCGCGGTCCTCAGCGAGCGTTCGCCGTCGCCCTCGGCGACCTCGCGCGGCTGATCCGAGCCTTCGAGCGCCTCGCGCAGCGTCTGCAGCGCGCGGTGCAACGCGACCTCGACGGCGTTCGTCTTCACCTCGAGCACCTCGCCGATCTGGCGTGCGGTCAGGTCGGCGCCGTAGCGCAGCGCGATCAGCTCGCGGTCGCGCGCGCCGAGCAGTGACACCGCCCGGCGCAGGTCCAAGCGGGTCGCCGAGTCCGTCGCCAGCTCGCCGGGTGCGCTCGCCTCGGGAATGCTCTCGACCGGAACCGGCTTCTCGCCGTAGTGCTCGCTGATGCAGCGGCGGGCGATCCCGATCAGCCAGGCGGCGGCGTCGCCGCGTCGCGGGTCGAAACGGTCGCGATAGCGGAGAGCCCGCTCGATCGTCGCGGACGTCACGTCCTCGGCGTCCGGGCCGTCCCCGACCCGGTAGGCGACGTAGGCGTAGACCCTCCGGATCAGCGGCTCCGGGTCCGCCAATGGGTCCTGGTGAGCCACCAACTCAGACTAACGTCGAAACTCCGGCTCATCCGTAGAGTGTCGATCAAGCCGGTCGCGGGCGGTGCGATCCGCGGCTCGACCCGGGAGGTGACATGGCCAAGGAGCAGTCAGCCGAACGCGTGACTCTGGCAGGCGAACCCGTCAGGCCGCTGAGTGCGGAAGAGTTGCGTTTGATCGACGCGTATTGGCGTGCGGCGAACTATCTGTCCGTTGGGCAGATCTATCTGCTCGACAATCCGCTGCTGCGCACACCGCTCGAACCTGCTCACGTGAAGCCCCGGTTGTTGGGTCACTGGGGCACGACGCCCGGCTTGAACTTCGTCTACGCGCACATGAACCGGGTGATCCGCAACTGGGACCTGAACGCAATCGCTGTGATCGGCCCTGGGCACGGCGGCCCGGCTGCGGTCGCAAACGCGTACCTCGAGGGCACCTACAGCGAGGTCTACCCGCACGTGGGGCGCGACGAGGCGGGGCTCCGGGAGCTCTTTCGGCAGTTCTCGTTTCCCGGTGGTATCCCGTCCCACGTCGCCCCGGAGACGCCCGGTTCGATCCACGAAGGCGGTGAGCTCGGTTATGCCCTGTCTCACGCCTACGGGGCCGTGTTCGACAATCCGGACCTGCTCGTCTGCTGCATCGTCGGCGACGGTGAGGCCGAAACGGGCCCACTCGCGACGGGCTGGCACTCGAACAAGTTCCTCAACCCCGTCGGTGACGGGGCCGTGCTGCCGATCCTGCATCTGAACGGCTACAAGATCGCCAACCCAACGGTGCTCGCCCGGATCGGCGACGAGGAGCTGACCAGCCTGCTCGAGGGCTACGGCCACTCCGTCTACTGGGTCGACGGCGACGACCCGGCCGTCATGCACCAGCGGATGGCGAGCGTGCTCGACCAGGTGGTGGAGCAGATCGCCGCGATTCAGCGCGCCGCCCGGATCAACGGACGGACCGGGCGTCCCCGGTGGCCGATGATCGTGCTGCGCACACCGAAGGGCTGGACCGGTCCCGCGTTCGTCGACGGACTTCCGGCCGAGGGGAGCTGGCGCTCGCATCAGGTCCCGCTGGCGAACGTGCGGACGAACCCGGAGCATCTCGCGCAGCTCGAGGAATGGCTGCGCACCTACCGCCCGGCCGAGCTATTCGACGGGCAGGGGGCACTCGTGCCAGAGCTGGCTGCGCTCCCGCCGAAGAGCTACCGGCGGATGAGCGCCAACCCCAACGCGAACGGTGGTCTGCTGCTCGAGGACCTGACGCTGCCCGAGTTTCGCGACTACGCGGTCGAGGTGGTGAAACCGGCCACGACATCGAGTGAAGCAACCCGGGTGCTCGGGTCCTTCCTGAGCGGCGTGATCGACCGCAACCCGGACCGGTTCCGTCTCTTCGGTCCCGACGAGACTGCGTCGAACCGGTTGGGTGCGGTGTTCGAGGTGACCGACCGTGCCTGGGACGCCGAGGTCGTCGCCGGCGACGACCACCTCGCACCGGACGGCCGGGTGATGGAGGTGCTCTCCGAGCACCAATGCCAGGGCTGGCTGGAGGGCTATCTGCTGACCGGCAGGCACGGGCTGTTCAACTGCTACGAGGCGTTCATCCACATCATCGACTCGATGTTCAACCAGCATGCGAAGTGGCTCAAGGTGACGCGCGGGATTCCCTGGCGGCGGCCGGTCGCATCGCTGAACTACTTGCTCAGCTCACACGTGTGGCGGCAGGACCACAACGGCTTCTCGCATCAGGATCCCGGCTTCATCGACCACGTGGCGAACAAGAAAGCCGAGATCATCCGCGTCTACCTGCCGCCGGATGCGAACTGCCTGCTCTCGGTGGCCGATCACTGCCTCCGCTCACGCAACTACGTGAACGTGATCGTCGCCGGCAAGCAGCCCACGCTCGACTACCTCTCGATCGACGATGCGGTTCTTCATTGCACCCGCGGGCTCGGCATCTGGGAGTGGGCCTCGAACGACGAAGGCGAACCGGACGTCGTCATGGCGTGCTGCGGCGATGTCCCCACGCTGGAGACGCTCGCCGCGGTCGACGTGATCCGGCGTGAGCTCCCCGAATTGAAGGTGCGTGTCGTCAACGTGGTCGACCTGATGCGGTTGCAGCCCGACAGCGAGCATCCGCACGGCCTCTCGGATCAAGAGTTCGACACGCTCTTCACGCCCGACCGGCCGGTCGTGTTCGCCTACCACGGCTACCCGTGGCTGATCCACCGGCTCACCTACAGGCGCACCAACCACGACAACATCCACGTGCGCGGCTACAAGGAGGAGGGCACCACGACCACGCCGTTCGACATGGTGATGCTCAACGACCTCGATCGGTTCCATCTCGTGATCGACGTGATCGACCGCGTCCCCAAGTTGGGCTCGCACGCCGCCGAACTGCGGCAGCGGATGATCGACGAACGGCTCCGACTCCGCGCCTACACACGCGCCGAGGGCGAGGACGCCGCCGAGGTGCGAGACTGGATCTGGCCGCACGGCTAGGCGGACTGCGTGCGCATCCTCACGGTCAACGCCGGCTCGAGCAGTTTGAAGCTCTCGTTGCTGGACGAGGACGACCGGCTACTGCATTCGAGAAACCTGCCCTCGCCACACGGACAGGTCGACGAGGACGCGTTGCGCAGCGAACTGACCCAAGCCGGGGCGATCGACGCGGTCGGCCACCGCATCGTCCACGGCGGCAGCGAGTTCGTCGAGTCGGTGTTGATCGACGACCAGGTCGTGCGGCGGCTGGGAGCGCTGGTCGATCTCGCGCCCCTGCACCAGCCGAAGTCACTGCGTGCGCTCGAAGTCGTCAGCCGAATGCTTCCCGGGCAGCCGGCAGTCGCATGCTTCGACACGGCCTTTCACGCACGCATGCCTCCCGCTGCCGCCACCTATGCGCTGCCGCCCGAGTGGCGGAAGCGCTGGGACCTGCGCCGCTTCGGCTTCCACGGCCTCTCGCACGCGTATGCCTCCCGCCGCGCAGCGGAACTGATGGAGACGCCGGTCTCGGGCCTGCGGATCGTCACCTGCCATCTGGGCGCGGGCGCCTCGCTGGCCGCTGTCGAGCACGGGACGTCCGTCGCCACCACCATGGGCTTCACGCCGCTCGAGGGGCTTGTCATGGCCACCCGATCCGGCTCGCTCGATCCGGGGCTGATCCTCTGGCTGGAGGAACACGTCGGCATGCCTCCCCCTGAGCTTGCCGCCACGCTCGAGTACCGCTCCGGCTTGCTCGGCCTCACCGGCAGCGCCGAGATGGAGACCATCCTCGCAGCAGAGCGCAACGGCGAACCGGACGCCGAGCTCGCGATCGGCGTCTACCTCCATCATCTCCGCGCCGGCATCGCCGCGATGGCGGCTGCGATGGACGGCCTCGACGCCCTCGTCTTCACAGGCGGTGTCGGCGAGAACGCCACGGCAATCCGCGCCCGCGGTGCGGCCCGCCTTGGCTTCCTCGGCATCGCCCTCGACCCCGCCGGCAACAGCAACGCCGAACTCGACGCCGAGATCGGCGCCGCAGGCTCCTCGGTGCGTTCGTTCGTCATCCGAGCCCGCGAAGACCTGCAAATCGCCCATGACGTGCGCACCGTGCTGGGGCGGCGAACGACGAGTCACGCGTAAGGTTGGGGAGGAGGAGGTACTCCTCGTGAGGATTGGAATCATCGGGGCAGGCAACATCGGCGCCACCCTGACGCGCCGGCTCACGGCTCTCGGGCACGAGGTCGCCGTCGCGAACTCACGCGGCCCCGAGACGCTCGCCGAGCTGGCGGCCGAGACCGGGGCAACCGCCGTCGCCGCCGGCGAGGTGGCGAACGGCGCCGACCTCGTGGTCGTGACGATCCCGGAGAAGGCGATCCCGCTCCTTCCCGACGGCATCCTCGACGGCGCCACGGCGGGAGCTCCGATCGTCGACACCGGCAACTACTACCCGGCGCGCGACGGGCGGATCGATCAGATCGAGAGCGGGATGGCCGAGAGTCGGTGGGTGAGCGAGCAACTCGGGCGTCCCGTGGTGAAGGCGTTCAACAGCATCCGCGCCCTCAATCTCCTGGAACTCGGCCGGCCTCCCGGCTCGCCCGACCGGATCGCGCTGCCCGTCGCGGGCGACGACCCGGGCGCCAAGCGCATCGTCATGGAGCTCGTCGACGCGCTCGGTTTCGATCCGATCGACGCCGGCACGATCGACGAGTCATGGCGCCAGCAGCCGGGAACGCCCGTGTACACGACCGACCTCCCGGCAGCGGGCGTCGCTCGAGCACTCGCCGAAGCCGAACCACGAACTGGTGTCTGACACCGCCGGTGTCAGACACCTGGCGCGTTGGGGACGCGGCGCGGGCGATGCTGCGGGGGTGTCTGACACCAACGGTGTCTGACACCTGTTCGGCCCGCGTCTAGGGCCGGTCAGGCCGCGAACGTCGCCCTTCGACCATAGAGCTCGAGCTGAAGGTCCCAGCCCGCCTGCTCGATCAGCGACCACGCGAGCTCCTCGCAGGTCGTGCTCTCGGCGCCGAGCCGGGGACATCCGTACGGGTCGCGGGTCGCCAGACCGCGAACGTCCCGCTGGTCGGCACCCATCTCGAGCTCCCATCTGGTCGTGGTCAGCCAATCGACCACCGACATGTCGTCCAGTCTGAACACCGTCGACTCCCTTTCCGCAGATTTGCCGGCGCTCCCTGATTGCCGCAGGGGCGCGCCGGCCGCCACGCACATTGAGCCGGTCGAACGGCGCCGTGGCGTCCCCCGAACAGGGCACTTTCTTCGCTGGCCGGCCGGCGCGCTCGGCCGGAGTACGCACGCAACTTGACCTCTGTGGAGCACGCGGCGTAGGGTTTTCGGCGAGACGACCACGTCCGCCCGCGTCTTGGGCCGCCCAGCATTGGTCCGCTTGCGGCCGGCTGAGTCGTTGCAGCTCCTCGGGCTGCACCGGAGACGAACACAGGGGGATTCGAATGTCTCGCATCAAACGGCTCGTGTTGGCGGCCGGCCTGGTCGGCCTCGTTGCGCTGCTGCTCGCCGGAGCCGCGGCGGGCTCGGCCAGAGCGACCTCGCCGCAGCTCGTCCACGCTCGCGCATCGTCCGGACCGGACTTCGGACCGAACGTGCTCGTCTTCGACCCGAGCATGCCGACGAGCCAGATCCAGGCCGCGGTCGACGCGGTCGACGCCCAGCAGGTCTCGAACCAGTTCGGGCCGCAGCGCTATGCGCTGTTGTTCAAGCCAGGCGCCTACGGGTCGACCACGGAGCCGCTCAACTTCCAGGTCGGCT
Source organism: uncultured Thermoleophilia bacterium (assembly GCA_963823265.1). Classification (GTDB taxonomy): domain Bacteria; phylum Actinomycetota; class Thermoleophilia; order Gaiellales; family Gaiellaceae; genus PALSA-600. The sequence goes on along the minus strand of CAWGLA010000004.1, from coordinate 53,635 downwards.
ACTACACCGCGGTCGCCGGGCTTGGAGCCTCGCCGAACGACGTCGTCATCAACGGCTCGGTCGACGTGCGCAACCAGTGCGGCGGCGGGGGCTGTATCGCGCTCAACAACTTCTGGCGCTCGCTGTCGAATTTGACGATCAACGTGACGACTCCGAACGCCGGCTGCTACAGCGGCGAGTTCTGGGCGGTGTCACAGGCCGCACCGATGCGCCGGGTGCACGTCAACGGGCTCACGACGCTGATGGACTACTGCACCGGTCCGTCATTCGCGAGCGGCGGCTTCATCGCCGACTCGCAATTCGACGGCGCCACGGTGATCAACGGCTCCCAGCAGCAGTGGCTGGTCAGGAACAGCCAGCTCGACGGCTGGACGAACGGCGTCTGGAACCAGGTCTTCTCCGGAGTCGTCGGCGCGCCTGCCCAGTGCTTCCCGGCTCAGGATTCGTGTGGCGGCCCGTACACGACGCTCGCCACGAGCCCGGTCACGCGCGAGGCGCCCTACCTGTACGTGAACTCGGCCGGGGACTACCGCGTCTTCGTTCCGTCCGTCCGCCGGAACTCCAGCGGCACGTCGTGGGGCAGCGGGCCGACGGCGGGCTTGTCCATCCCGATCGACCAGTTCTTCGTCGCCACGCCGAGCGACGACGCTCAGGCGATCAACAATGCGCTGTCTCGCGGGAAGGACCTGATCTTCACGCCGGGCGTCTACGACATCGACAAGACGATCAAGGTGAAACGCGCCGAGACCGTCGTGCTCGGGCTCGGCTTCCCGACGCTCGTGCCACAGGACGGGATCGTCTCGATGACCGTCGGCGACGTGCCCGGAGTCGATGTGTCCGGCCTCATCTTCGATGCCGGCCCCGAGAGCTCGCCGGTCCTGCTGCAGGTCGGCACGAAGAACGCCCACAAGCGTGCCCCGAACGACCCGACGGCGCTCCACGACGTGTTCTTCCGCATCGGCGGCGCGGCCGCGGGGAAGGCGACGGTCAGCCTCGAGGTGAACAGCGACAAGGTGATCCTCGACGACACGTGGGCGTGGCGCGCCGATCACGGCAACGGCGTGGGGTGGACCGTGAACACCGCCGACACGGGTCTCGTCGTCAACGGTGACGATGTGACTGCCTACGGTCTCTTCGCCGAGCACTACCAGCGCTACGAGGTGATCTGGAACGGGGATCGAGGCACGGTCGTCTTCTTCCAGAACGAGATGCCCTATGACCCGCCGAGTCAGGCGGCGTGGATGGAGGCCCCGGGCGTCGACGGCTGGGCGGCCTTCAAGGTTGCCGATTCGGTGACGAGCTTCAACGGCTACGGCATGGGCAGCTACAGCTTCTTCAACCAGGGCGTGAACATCTACGCGGCCCACGCGTTCGAGGTTCCCGCCACCCTCCCGGCCGGGAGCCTCCACGATCTCCTGACGATCTTCCTCGATCCGAGCGCCGGCATGGGCGGCATCCTCAACGTCGTCAACGACACGGGCGGGCCGTCGACGATCGCGAATCCGGATGTGCCGGTCACCGTCGTGAGCTACCCCTAGCCCTCCTGGCTGGTTGCACGCCCGCCCGCGACCTCGTGGGCGGGCGTGCGCTGCAAGACCCGGCGTCCGACGGCGCGGCTCAGCGCGGCACGTCCGCGAGCGATGCTCGCGATGAAGTCGGCCGACCTCGCATCGTCCGCCTGCTGCTCGGCGCGGTTGCGCGGCCGCCCAGCCTGGTCGGCGAAGTAGCTGTCGAGTGGCGTGATCATCGTCCGTTCCTCCTCGTTCGTAGGCTCGTCTCTCGGACGACGAACGGGATTCGCCTCGATGGACACTTTGAGGCGGCGAGGGGCCGCTGCGTGGGGCCGCTGCGTAGAGAGGCGCACAGAAACCCAAACGCTCATCCCGGCAGGTTCCTCCTACGGTGGGGCTGCAACACCTGTGGCTAACAACATCTGGAGAGGAACTTCATGCGGCACGTAATTCTGCGGATCGGCCTGCTTGTCTTGGCAGCGCTGCTCGTCTCGGTCGGCGTCGCCGCCGCGAACGGAACGCGGTTCACGGCGGACTCGAAGGTGAACAAGGGCGACGTCCGCCTCTGTCTCAACTACAAGACGGGTCAGGTTCGGGCACCGAAGGCGAATCACTGTACGAAGAACGAGCGCTTCGTCACCGTGCGCAAATCGACGAGTGGCAAGACGGGCGCCGGCCTCAGCGGCCCGCAGGGGCCGGCCGGCCCGCAGGGTGCAACCGGCGGGCAGGGGCCGCAGGGCTCACAGGGCTCGAAGGGCGACCCCGGCGTCGACGGTGTCCTGAGCGTCGAGCAGATCTCCCCGAACGACGAGAGCACCCCGTGCGCCTTCGGCGGCTGGAAGCTCGAAACGTCGGCCGGTGAGGTCGTCACGTGCAACGGCCCCGCCAGCAGCAACGACGCGCAGGGCGCCGCGGGCGCGCAAGGCCCCGCCGGCCCGCAGGGTGAGAAGGGCGACACGGGCGATACCGGCCCCGCCGGCGGAAAGGGCGACACGGGCGCAACCGGCCCGACCGGCCCCGCCGGCGCGAAGGGCGAGACGGGCGCAACCGGCTCCGTCGGCCCGCAGGGTGCGAAGGGCGAGACGGGCGCAACCGGCTCCGCCGGCCCGCAGGGCACGAAGGGCGACACCGGTGCGACGGGCGCGACAGGCTCCGCCGGCCCGGCCGGCCCGCAGGGCCCCGCCGGCCCGCAGGGCCCCGCCGGCCCGGCCGTCTCGACCACCACCGCCTACGTCTGCGTTCAGGACTCGAGCGGCACGATGAAGTGGTCGGACAACGGCGCTTGCCAGTCGCACTGGACGGCGCACAAGATCTACCTCGCGCCGTAGGGACAGGGTTGGGCCACAGGGCGAACGTCGAGGGCCGCTCCTTCGGGAGCGGCCCTGGTTCGCTTCGGTCAGGCGCCGGCGCAGGCCTCGACCGCGCGGGCAACGTCGAGTCGCCCGAACGACATGTCGCGTACCGGATCGGCGGTGTCCACGAGGAAGCGACGGACGGCTGACGGCGACAGGTTCGGCGAGGCCGCAAGGCACTCCGCCGCGGCCGCGGCGACCGCAGGCGCGGCGGCCGAGGTTCCGACGAAGGTCGTGTAGCCGCCGCCGCGCAGTGTGGTCGTCGTCTCGCCGGGCGCGCCGATCGCGACCCATGGGCCGCGGTTCGACCAGTCGAAGACGGTGTCCGACGACGTCGTCGCGGCCACTCCGATCACGTTCGGGTCGGCGGCGGGAAACGACTTCGCGGCGGATCCGTCGTTCCCGGCGGCCGCGACAACGACCACGCCGCGGCGGGTCGCGGTGCGGATTGCATTGCGCAGCACGGGCGCCTCATCAGGCCCGCTCATGCTGAGGTTGACGACGCGGGCGCCGGAGGCGACCGCCCAGAGGAGTCCCCGGGCGATCTCCGCGTCGTCGCCCGCGTCGCGTGCGTCGAGCACCTTGCCGGAGATGATCCTGCAGGCAGGGCACACGGCGGTCGTGTCGGCGCTGCTGCCACCGGCAACGACGCCGGCGACGGCGGTGCCGTGCCAGCTGGCGTCCGACGTGTCACCCGTCGAGTCGACGAAGTCGCGCGCGGCGGTGACCTTGCCTGCAAGGTCGGGGTGGGACGAGTCGATGCCGCTGTCGAGGATCGCGACCGGCGGAATCGGGTGCCCTTGTACGAGCGGCCAGGCCTGCTGTGCTCTGACCTGCGCGAGCGCCCAGGTCGCCGACGTTGGGGACTGGGCGCCCGCGGCCGTCATGGACGGCCTCGCTATGTGCCCGAAGATCGTCGCGCAAGCGGCCGCCAGTGCCGCAAGCGCCAGGGCCTTCACGCCGACTGTGCCGCCTCTCCGCGCAGGAATCTGACAGCCTCTGCGCGATCTGTTGCGCCGATCTTCCGTAGTGCGCAGGAAATGTGCGAGCGGACAGCGCCGGTCGTCAGGGTCAACCGTTCGGCGATCTCGTGCGTCGTCAGGCCCTGCTCGAGCAGCTCGAGAACTTCCCACTCGCGGGTCGTCAGGCGGACGCCCGTGCTGCGAGGCGCTACCGCACGCCAGGTGGGCCCTGAGTCGCGCATTGCGGTCATCACGCGCGCGGCGACGTTACGCGGAAGGGCGGCGTGGCCGCGACTGACATCGGTGAGGGCCCACGGCAGCCGCTCCACGTTCATGTCCTTGAACAGGAAGCCCTCGACGCCCGTGCGAAGGGCGGCGAAGAGCTCCTCGTCTGATGAGCCGTCGCCGATGAGCACGAGCTTCGTGCGAGGCAACCGGGTGCGGATCTCCCACGTGGCTCCCGCGGCCTCGGGCATGTCGCGGTCGATCAGACAGACGTCGGGTGCGAGTGCGGTCGCGACGCGGACGAGCGCGGCGGACGTCGAGACCGAGGCGACGACTTCGAGGCCGTCGCTCGCGCGGCATGCCTCCTCGACCTGCGTCTTGAACTCGTAGTCGGCGAGCGCGACGACGACGCGCGCGAGCTCCGGCGGCTGATCGCCGAACAGGGGCCGGACCATGGGAGTATCGGGCGCCACAGGCACTGCATCGGAAGATCAGTCGGGCCGGCGTTCCCTCTTCCGGGGGATCCGTTCGCCGTGAAGGAGTGACTCTGATTCGGTGCAACCGAACCAGAGTCACGAGTCTCCGCGTGGGGACGGCTAGGTGTAAGACCCAAGCAGGTTGGTTCTGCTGATCGGAGGTTGGTGGCCGAGGGCTGAGTGTCTGCGGTCGATGGTTGTAGTGGAAGAGCCAGCCGTCAAGGGCGGCGGTGCGTTCGTGGCTTGTGCGGTAGATGGCGCCGTAGGCCCAGCCGTTGAGCATGGTGCGGATCAAGCGCTCGGCTTTGCCGTTGGTCTGCGGTCGGCGCGGCCGGGTGCGGAGGTGGCGGATGCCGAGGCTGCGGCAGGCGACTGCGTGCGTGATCGAGATGTAGGCGGCGCCATTGTCGGTGATCACCCGCTCGACCTGGACGCCGTGGCGGGCGAAGAAGGCGAGTGCACGGCGCAGGAAGGCGACCGCGGTCGCCGCCTTTTCGTCGCTGAGCACCTCGGCGTAGGCGAGACGGCTGTAGTCGTCGACGGCGACGTGGACGTCGTCCCAGCCGGATGTGCCGCGCTTGTGGCCGTGGCGGTCGCGCTGGCGCGGCCGTCCTTGGCCCGCGAGGCGAAAGCCGACGCGCTTGCCGGCCGTCTCGAAGCGGCCGAGCTTCTTGACGTCGATGTGCACGAGCTCACCAGGACGTGAACGCTCATAGCGCGACCGCCACGGCCTCGAGGCCGATCCGGCCAAGCCGGCCGACGCCCTCGCCGACGCAGCGATCGCCGAGACCGTCGAGAGCGCGCATCGACGAGCGTCTCGGCGATCTCGGCTCGCCGTCATCCGCAGCCGACGCAGCGCGACTGCATCACCCGCCACGCCGTCGGCCGATGTGCGGTTGGCCACACGCCGTGGGGCCGAGGAATCGATCACTGCAGTTGCTGATCGCCTGCCCGATACACGGCCAACCCCACTTACGCCCACAACGCACGCTGACACCGCGGCCGCGGCCGCCGCCGTCAGCGCTCCATCCTCTCCTCAACAACACGACGCGCGAGCTCGCGCCTGCCACTCCAGCTGCACGAGCCGCGTTAGCGTCGCAGATCCATCCGGCGTCGCCTCCTTGGCCAGTTGAGCTGCCTTCGTCCAGCGCTCAGCCTCGCAGGCGGCCCCGGATGAACCAACGTGCTTAGGAACTACAGCTAGGGGTGCTGGAAGCGGCAGTCGTGGTTCGCGGCGACGCGCAGAAGCGCATCGTGGAGCCCGGCACGAGCCTCGGCGTCGAGCGGCTCGAGGAACTGATCCTCGATCCGCTTCACGATCGACCGCATCTTGCCGATCTGCTTCTTGCCTGCCGGCGTCAGGCTGACCGTGTGCCGACGGCGGTCGACCTGGTCGCGGCGGCGCTCGATGAGGCCTGCCTGCTCCAGCCCGTCGAGGACGCCGACGAGCTGGCCGCGGTCGAGCTTCAACGTATCGGCGATCGTTGCCTGTGTCGCCTTCGTTCCCTCGCTGAGCACGGCCAGCACGCTGTACTGGTAGAGACTGAAGCCTTCACGCTCGAACGCCTCGATCGCGTTCAGCTTGATCGCGTAGCCGACACGGGCGAGCAGGAACGAGGTGCAGGCGCGCAGCTCCTCCGGGAGCGCGTCGGGCTGCTTCAGCTCGGTGAAATGGCACCGTCATTGGGAATAAGCGTAGCGCGTTGCATCGTTGTTAGGCTTCATCGTATTGCTAGACAACGATTGGAGCCGTTAATGACTTCCCTCGATTCCCGGAAACGCTGGTTTGCCCTCGCGGTGGTCGTCGCCGCCCAGTTCATGGTCGTCCTGGACGTTGCGATCGTCAACGTCGCACTGCCCTCGATCAAGACCGACCTGAACTTCAGCCAGGAGAGCCTGCAGTGGGTGATCACCGCCTACGCGATCTTCTTCGGCGGCGTGCTCCTGCTCGGTGGCCGGCTCGCCGACCTGCTGGGGCGCAGACGGCTCTTCGTCGCAGGCCTCGTGCTCTTCACGGTCAGTTCGCTGCTCGACGGGCTCGCCTGGTCGGAGGGATCGCTGATCGCCTTCCGTTCGCTCCAGGGCCTCGGCGCGGCGATGCTGTCGCCGGCCGCCCTCTCGATCCTGACCACGACGTTCGCGGAGGGCCGCGAGCGCAACCTCGCGCTCGGTGTCTGGGGCGCCGCGTCGGGGAGCGGCGGCGCAGCCGGCGTGCTGCTCGGCGGCGCGCTGACCAGCGCCTTCAGCTGGTCGTGGATCTTCTTCATCAACGTGCCTGCCGGCCTGATCGTCCTCGCCGCCGTCCCGTTCGTGCTGCGTGAAAGCCGTGCCGACCTGGACCACAGGCACTTCGACACTGCCGGTGCCGCTTCGATCACCGGCGGTTTGATGTTGCTGGTCTACGCCATGACCCGTGCCGCCCAGCACGGCTGGATCAACGCGGAGACGATCGGACTCCTCGCGGCTTCGGCTGCACTGATCGTGGCGTTCGTCGTCATCGAGTTGCGCTCGAAAGCGCCGCTCCTGCCGCTGCGGATCTTCCGCCTCAGGACGCTGACCGCGTCGAATATCAGCGGGCTTCTGCTCGCCGCGGCGGTGTTCTCGCAGTTCTTCCTGCTGACGCTCTACATGCAGCAGGTGCTGCACTACTCGGCGCTCAAGACCGGCGTCGCCTATGTCGCGCTGACCCTCTCGATCATCGCCTTCTCGGGGATCGCCCAGGCGTTGACGACCCGTGTCGGTGTCCGTCCCGTGCTCACCACCGGTCTCGCGCTGTCGGCGGGCGGACTCGTCCTCTACGCGCAGCTCCCGGTGGGCGGCCACTACTTCTGGGATCTGTTCCCGGCGTTCATGCTGAGCGGCATCGGGCTCGCGCTCGCGTTCGTGTCGATGTCGATCGGCGCGCTGACTGGCACCGACCAGTCCGACGCGGGCGTCGCATCGGGTCTGATCAACACGAGCCAGCAGATCGGCGGAGCGATCGGCGTTGCCGCCGCGACGACGATCGCGACCACGTTCACCACCCGCTATGTCGACGCCCACTCCGGGCGTGTCCGAGCTGAGCGGGGCCGCGCTCACCCACGGCTTCCAGATCGCCTTCTACGCGCTCGCCGCGATCGCGGCAGCCGGCGCAGTGGTCGCGGCGGTGCTGACGGAGTCGCGGGCGGTCACCGTCGTAGCCCACGAGCCGGTCGAGGAGGCCGAGCTCGCCCTGGAAGCGGCGGCTGAACGACGCTGCTTCACCCTCGTTCGCGCCCTGCCACAGCGGCGGGCGCGAACGAGGGCTGCTCCCGCTGATCAGTTGATCGGCGGCGGGGCGCCGCGGGCGCTCGCGGCGAGCGCGGGATCCCAGTCGCAGACCGCGCACGCGTGCTGAACCGCCGACCGTGCGAACTCGAGCGCTTCCGCGTGCGGGTCGGTGCTCTCACGGATGTCGTCCCAATCGAGGATGTACTCGCCGAGGGTCGCGTCCCAGCGGACGGCTGCCGGCGCGAGCGTCGCGGCGGAAAACCCTGCCGGTGCCGGATGCGCATAGGCGTAGAAGGCCGCCTGTTCGTGGCGCTCGTCGCCGGGCCACCAGCCGACGGCGATCTCCTGGGCGTCCATCGAGTTGCGCATGATGAAGTCCTGTGACGGCGGGTCGGCGGGCCGGCCTGAGAAGAGGCTGATCGCGAGGTCGAACGACCCCCACCAGGCGTTGACCGGCGTCGAGCGACCGCGGTAGGGCGCGCGGGCCTCCGACAGGACGAGCGCGGCTCGAGTGGCGGCTGCGAAGTAGTTCGCCACCTGCGCCGTGTCGTAGGTCGCGTGCTCGTCGTCCTCGTCGAGCGGCGTCTTCCACGACGTTTCCTGTGGCGTCGGGTTGATCTCCACCGGGCCTGCGACTGCGGCAACCGCCGCCAGCACCGCGCGCGTGATCTCGCCGACGGGGCGATCGGGGGTGAGTGCGATCCGCTCGACCCGGCCGCCGCTGTGCTCGACGACCGCTTCGTGGCTGCGCAGGTCGAGCGCAACGGTGAACGCACCCGAACCGTCGGACGCCGGCAGCGGCTGCGTTTCCCAGCCTCGCACGCTGAGGCGAAGCGCCGCGTGCTGCAGCTGAGGCTGGGGTGGGGCGAGCGCCGCCGCCAGCTTGCCGAGCACCTGCGTGTGCGCATGCAGTGTGTCGCGCGTCGCGCGCCACTCCTCGTACGGAAGCGCCGGCCAGACCGGGGTCATCGGCCGGCGAGGGCGGCCTCGAGCCGCTCGAGGAAGGGGACCTGTGCTGCCTTCAACCTGCGGCGTGCCTCGTCGAGATCGAACCACTCGACCCGGTCGATCTCGGGGAAGCTCCGGACGACGCCTGAACGCGGCGGCCATTCCAGCTCGAAGGTGTTGCTGACGGCGGTCGACGGGTCGAGGTCTCCCTCGACGGCCCACCCCAGCACGAGCTTGCCCGACTTCTGGGTGATCTCCCCGAGCTCGAGCAGCGGACCGTCGGGCACCTTCGCGCCGGTCTCCTCCTCGAACTCTCGCCGAGCGACCGCGACGAGCTCCTCGCCCGGCTCCACCTCGCCCTTGGGGATCGTCCAGTGCCCGAGATCCTTCTTGACCCAGAAGGGTCCGCCCTGATGGGCGAGGAGCACCTCCAGGCGTCCCTCCCGGCTGCGCCAGAGCAGGATGCCGGCGCTCGTGCGCCCCGATTTGTTCGTCTTCATGCAGACCTCCTCGCCCGTGCGTCGGGGACATTCTGAGCATGGCTCACGGGTGGCGGTACCACTGCGCCTGGCGTGCCACGAGCTGGACGAGATTGCCGAGGGCGATGTTGAGGTCGAGAATGTGGAGGCCGAGGATCGGCTGTTGAAACCGTGTCAGGAGCGGTCGCTGGTCGGCGCTGCCGGCGGTGTGGGCGATTTGGAGCCAGCTTGCGTTGCCGGCGGTCTTGCAGCGGGCGGTGTAGCCGCCGGAGTAGGCCGTCCAGGGCGTCGTCGCTCCGAGCGAATTGCCGGTGAACGTGAAGATGAGAGTTGGGACGTACGGCTCGAGTGCGCCCGTCCCCCCGCTCAACGCGGTGGGGTTGACGCACATGATCTGCAGGTTAGGGGCGGGACGGCGCGGCGCGAGGAGGTTCACGCCGGCGTCGGAGCTCGTGCGTCCGAACTGGCTGTTCTTCGGCGGTCTCGCGGTGAAGCTCGAGTACGCGACGACGCAGCCGGTCTGCCGACTCGAGGTGCAGGCCGGGATGTGCGCGAAGTCGCCGCCGGTGCCGCGGCCCTTCCGGACGGTCACGTTGCCGCCGAGCAGGAGCGCCGAGACCAGACGGCGGCGGAGCGACGGCTTCGCGTCGACCTCCTGCTTGAGCAAGCGGATCAGGATCGTCGCGCCCTGAGAGTGTCCGATGAAGACGATCCCGCGGCCGTGGTTGTAGTGAGCCAGGTAGTCGCGGAACGCGGCGCGAACGCTGCTGTAGGCGAGCAGCGCATCGGCGAGCGTGATCCGCGCGGGATGCTCGAGGGCGGCGAGTGTGATCTGTCGGTAGACCGGCGCGTAGATCCGGCAGGTGCGGGAGAAGCGAGAGACCTGTGCGGTCGCAACTTCACGCTCGCGAAACCCGACCTGCCGGTTGGCGTTGATCGTCGGCTGTCCGCTGATCGTCGGATAGACGTAGAAGCAGTCGACGGGGGGATCCGTCGCCGGGGCTGCACGTTCGACCTTCAACGCGCCGCTCGCGTCCACCACGGTCGTCGTCAGATCGGCCAGACAGGGGTTGCTGCGCTCGCCCGGTCGGCACAGCCACACCGTTCCCCAGCGATCGCGCGCACCTGCGACCTGCGCACCTGAGGGAGTGGTGCTCGTCGTCGTGGTCGTCGAGGTGGCGGCGCGCTTGGCCCCCGACCCACCGCAGCCCGCCAAGGACACTCCGATCGTCACCGCCGCGAATGAAAGAGCGAACTTCGAAAACCGGCGCACTTCGCAACGAGCCTAGTTCAAGTGCGGCGGCCGATCGGGCGCGATAGTTTCAGGGGATGGAGACCGGGGGCCTCGTGATCCGACCGTGGGAGGCCGGCGATCTCGACTCGGTCGTGGTGCTGCTGCGGGCGTCGGACGACTCGCGCGTCCTATCTTCCGCGGGGCTCCGGCACTCTCATGCGACGCGTCCGGAGCGAGCACAGATCGTCGAGCTGGTCGCCGAGCTCGACGGTGCCGTTGTTGCCGACGGAGTCGCTGGGCTCAACAGTTGGACAACGACGGAGGGGGCCGCCTGGGCGTTCGTCACGGTCGAGATCGCGTCGCGACGTCAGGGCATCGGGGATGCGCTTGGGGCCATGCTCCTCGAGCACCTGCGCGGGGTGGGTGCGACGAGCGCCACGTCGTTCTTCCGCTTCACCGAAGAAGGCGAGAGGTGGGCGCTCGCCCGCGGCTGGCATCGGCTCCTGAGCGGCCCGTTGATCGCGCTCGACCCACGAAGCGTGCCGGAGCCGTCGGTGCCGCCGGGATTCCGCTGCGTCCCCATGAGCAGCCTGCAACCCGAGGCTGTCTACGAAGCGGCGGCCGCGGCCGCCCTCGACGAACCGACACCCGTCCCAAACGACAACATCAGCCTCGACGACTTCGTGCGCGACTGGAACGACCCGGACCTCGATCTCGACGCGAGCACCGCCGTGCTCGCCGACGACCGCCGAGTCGCTGCGTTCGCGTTCATCAGGATCGTCGGCGATCGCGCGCAACACGGCTTCACGGGCACGCAGCGCGACCATCGCGGGCGCGGGCTTGCGACAGCGGCGAAGCGATCAGCCCTGCGGGCCGCCGCCGCGCGTGGCGTGACACGCGTCACGACCTCGAACGCAGAGGAGAACGCGGCGATGCGGGCAATCAACCGCAAGCTCGGGTTCGAGCCGATCGGGGAGCATGTGATCCTCGGGCGCGACCTCTAGCCGGGCGGGCAGTGGGGTGGTCCTGCGCGCGGTTGGGTGGTGGCGGAATCCGGTCGGACCGGTCAACGCGCCAGGAGGTAGCGTGCCCGCCTCATTCGGTGTGTCGCCCCTCTCTCTACGTGGGGCGCTCCGATGAGAGGACGTTGGCCCACGCCACGCGCACTGGTGTCTGACACCTTGAAGGTGTCAGACACCGTTTCGACTAGGTGCGCTCAGGTCCCCTGGCGAACGCTGGCGCAGACGATGTCCTTCCACGCGCACCAGGCTCGACGGGCCGTGGGGAGATGACCCCTCGGCGCGTCCTACACGAGCGCAGTGGATGATGGCTGCGCTCGCGGTGATTCTGCTCTTCGGCCTCGCGGTGCTCGGGTTATGGGTCGGAGGGGCCTTCGATCCGGGACTCGTCAGGGGACATTCCCGACCGCTGGCCCAGGCGAGGGTTCTCTCTCCAACTACAGAGTTGTCTTCATCGCCGACTAGCGGTAGATCCCAGAGACGTTGGGCAGCTCGCGGAGGCGAGTTGCGGGACGAGGGCGGTTCCGCGCCCAACGTGCGCCACCGGCCCGCTGCCCCAGGGGGTTGACCGATGATTCATGCGTCCCTGTTGAGTTTCTGAGGAAAGCACTACTCCCGCCCTGCGAACGAAGGAGCACCCGAGATGAGCAAGGTTGTTGCACTCATGTCGATGTCTCTCGACGGCTACGTCGCCGACGCGAACGACGGGGTCGCCGAGGTTTTCGACTGGTACGTCTCGTCGGGCGACGTCGAGGTGGCCACAGCGAGCATGACGGAATCGGGGATGACGTTCCACGTCTCGCCGCCGAGCGCCGACCACCTGAGAAGCTTGATCGCCGAGGTCGGCGCGATGCTCACCGGCCGGCGCACATTCGAGCGCGCCGCCGGCTGGGACGGTCAGCACCCGTGGGGTATTCCCGCGTTCGTCGTCACCCACCGCGTGCCCGACGGCTGGTCGCGGCACGGCTCAACAGTCGAGTTCGTCACCAACGGCATCGAAAGCGCTGTTGCTCGAGCGAAATCGGCTGCCGGCCCGAAGGCCGTGGGAGTGCACGGAGCCCAGACGATCCAGCAGTGCCTGGACGCCGGGCTGCTCGACGAGATCCAGATCGATCTGGCTGCCGTGTTGCTAGGCGCAGGCGTGCGGTTGTTCGACCACCTCGCGAACACACCGGCCGTCCTCGGCAATCCGACAGTCGTCACCGGTGTGGGGGTCACGCATCTGCGCTATCCCGTGCACACGTCGTAGACCAAGTTGGTGACCCGGTCTTCCCGACTACGGCCCCCTGACACAGCCCTCCCCGCCATGCCACTGAATCTGATTCGGCGCAGCCGAACCAGATTCACGAGTTCGAGTTGCCAACTGCCTCCCGTGAAACTCGCGAATCAGATTCAGAGAGCGAATCTGATTCGGTTTCGGTTCGAGGGTCATTCCCGAACTGTGAGCGTGAGCGCCTAGGGGTTTCAACCCGTCGACTCCGCCCCTGCGCATGACGACGTTTGGCAACTCTGCGTCGCGGTCGTTGTCACGCAACAGGCGTAGGGCCGCGAAAACCAGTGGAAAGCCGCAGTCCCGGCGGGTGACGAACCGATGCGCGGGCGGAGTGTGTCCGTGACGCTCGGTTCGGCCGTGACCCATTCGACGGGACTCAACTGGCGCCGTTTCCTTCTGAGCTGGTTCGCCCTGCCCGCATCGGCGATCGCCGCCCTGCTCGTCGGAGCGATCATGATCGCGGCGCTCGGCGCGGATCCGATCAGCGGATACCACGCGCTCGCTTCCGGGGCCTTCGGTAGCCGCTACGCGCTGAGCAGCACCGCAGTCAAGGCGATTCCGCTGTTGCTCGTCGGTGTCGGCATCTGCATCGCCTTCCGCGCAAACGTCTTCAACATCGGCGGGGAGGGCCAGATCGCGATGGGGGGCCTCGCGGCAACGACGACCGTGCTCATCTTCCCCGATCTCCCTGCGGTGGCCCTGATCCCGCTCGTGCTGCTGGCCGGAGCGGTCGGAGGTGGGTTCTGGGGCGCGATCCCCGGGTTCTTCAAGGCGTACTTCAACGTCAACGAGATTCTGAGCACGATCATGCTCAACCTCGTCGCAGTGCAGCTCATGAACTATCTGCTGGCCGGGCCGCTCGTCGACAAGTCGTCCGGGTCCGTCGGCGGGCTCATCCCCCAGACGAGGCTGCTGCCCAAGCACTCCTGGCTGCCCATCATGATCCCGGACACCCAACTGCATCTCGGCGTCCTCATTTCGGTTCTGCTCGCGATCGCCGTGTACGTCCTGCTCTGGCGCACCAGCTTCGGCTTCCGCATCCGCGCCGTCGGGCTGTCTCGCGAAGCTTCGACGTACGCCGGCATGCCGGTGAAACGGACGATCACCCTCGCGATGACGCTGAGCGGGGCATTGTGCGGCATCGCCGGGTCGATGCTCGTATTCGGGAGCGACTCGCACCGAATGGTCACCGACGGCAGCCTCAACGGCTTCACCGGCTCGGCCGGATACAACGGCATCGTCGTCGCGCTCTTCGGCGCTCTGAATCCGCTGTGGACGATTCTGTCGGCTTTCATCTTTGCCGGGCTCCTCGTCGGGGGATCGGCAATGCAAGTTGTGACGAACGTCCCCTCCGACCTGATCGTCGCGTTGAACGGCCTCGTAGTCGTGTTTGTCGTCTCGCTGGAATACGTTCGCCGGCGGACCCGCCTGCTCGAGGCGGCAGACCGGAGCCGGCGAGTCTCGCCGAGCGACGCGCCCGAGCGCCCGGTTCGCATCGAGGCGAGCGGATGAACCAGTTCTTCACCTCGGCGATCCTGACCGCGACGGTCGCCTCCGGGATCCAGCTCGCCGCGCCGTTCCTGCTCGCGGCGCTGGGCGAGACCTTGGGCCAGCGCAGCGGGGTGATCAACCTTGGCGTGGACGGGATCATGCTTCTCGGAGCCTTCGCCGCGTACTACACCGCGCTCAAGACCGACAACCTCTGGTTCGCCGTGCTGGCGGGGATGGGCGTCGGCGCCATCCTCGGCCTGGTGACGGCACTCATGAGCGTCACGCTCAAGGCAGAGCAGGGGATCAGCGGCATCGGTGTCTACCTCTTCGCGCTCGGGTTCAGCAGCCTGCTCTTCCTGAAGCTCGTCGGGACGCCTCTCCCGATCAAGCAGCTCTCGCCGATCAACATCCCGCTGCTCGACCGCATCCCGACGATCGGCGGCATGCTCTTCGAGCAGACCGCTCTCGTCTATCTCGCGTTCATCCTGGTGCCGGTCGTGACGTTCGTCCTGAACCGCACGACATTCGGGCTGAACATCAAGGCGGTGGGCGAGAATCCCGCGGCGGCGGACAGCCTCGGAGTGAGTGTGCCGCTCGTCCGTTACTTGACGGTCGTGATCGGCAGCACCCTTGCGGGCCTCGCGGGTGCGACGCTCCTGATCGAGGTCGGCATCTTCCAGCAGAATCTGACCCAGGCCGCCGGCTTCATCGCCGTCGCGCTCGTCTACTTCGGCGCCTGGCGACCGGTCGGCGTGATGGCCGGGGCCTTGCTCTACGGGCTGACCGAAGCGGTGACCCTGTCGTGGAAGGGACTCGGGATCATCCCGCTCAGCGTCTCCGACCTCGCGTCGACGGCTCCTGCGGTGATCACCGTGTTCGCTCTGCTGACGATCGCACAGCGCTTCCGGCAGCCGGCGGCTCTCGGGAAGCCGTACGAGCGGGGCGGCTGAACACCCGGGAGACGTGCGGAAATACCCTGCGACGATCAGCAGACACACCGATTGCGGTCAAAACCCGTTCCTCCACGATTGAAGCGCCGCCGGCAGATATCGGTGGTGATGCAGTTCAGAAGAGAGGAACCGCAACATGCCTATCTCCTCGCTCCGGCGGTTGGTGTTCATTCCCGCTGTCGTTCTCGCACTCCTCGTCGCCTCCGTCGCAATCGCCGGTGCCACGACGAGCTCGAAGTCGGCCACCCCCCAGCTGAAGGTCGCACTGATCGCACCGAGCGCACACAACGATCTGGCGTTCACCCAGTCGATGTACAGCGCTCTCAAGCAGCTGCAGGCGAAGTACAACTTCAAGCTCTCCGTCTCGGAGAACCAGTTCGTCGTCGCCGACGCTGCCAACGTCATGCGGCAATATGCCGCTGCGGGCTACAACCTGATCGTCGCCCACGGCTCGCAGTACGGAGGCACGGTCCAGGCGCTCGCACCCAAGTACCCGAAGGTGTCGTTCGCGTGGGGCACGGCGTCCGCGACGTTCGGCCTCCCGAACGTCTTCGCCTACCAGGCCGCGTCGAACGAAGGCGGCTACGTCCAGGGCTACCTGGGCGAGCTGATCAGCAAGTCGAAGGTGCTCGGCGTGATCGGGCCCGATCGCTGTTGGTGACGCCAAGCTGTACGTCGATGGTTTCAAGGCCGGAGCATTGGCTGCGAATCCGGAGACCACGGTGCGCGTCAGCTACACCGGGTCGTTCAGCGACCCGAGCTTGATGTCGAAGCAGGCGACCGAGTACCTCGCCGAGAAGGCGGATGTCCTCACCGGCAGTTCGCAATCCGTCGTCGGCGCGATCACGGTCGCAAAACAGAACAACGTCGCGTGGTTTGGGACGCAGTGGACGCAGGCCTCGCTTGCACCGAAGCAGGTCGTGTCCTCCCAGGTCTACGACTGGAAGGGCATGCTCACGAAGGTATTCAACGGAATCAAGACCGGCAAGCTCGGCGGATCCAGCTACACCATCAACCTGCTCAACGGTGGCGAGAAGATCCAGTACAACCGCGGCTACGCCGTTTCGGCCTCTGTCAAGGCAAGGGTCCAGAAGGTGATCGCGGCGATCGAGAAGGGCTCGATCAAGGTACCGAAGTGATCCATCGCCGTGTCTGAGCACGGACGAACGATCGAGGTGACAGCGCCGGGAAGCGCGTCGGAGGTTGCCGTCGCTCCATTGTTGGAGATGCGCGGCATCACCAAACGGTTTCCCGGCGTCGTCGCCGGCGAGCGGATCGATTTCGACGTGCAGGCAGGCGAGGTGCATGCGCTGTTCGGTGAGAACGGCGCGGGGAAGAGCACACTCATGCGCGTCCTCTACGGCCTCTACAAGCCGGACGAGGGCGAGATCCGGCTGAACGGCTCGCCGGTTGCGATCACCTCACCGGCGGATGCGATCAGCCACGGGATCGGGATGATCCACCAGCACTTCATGCTCGTGAACACGCTCACGGTGACCGAGAACGTCGCCCTCGGACTGCACTCGTCGCGAGGGCCCCTGACCGACCTGAAGGTCGTAGCCGCTCGTGTTCGCCAGCTGTCCGACCGATACGGGCTCGAGGTCGACCCCGACGCGGTGATCTGGCAGCTGTCTGTCGGAGAACGCCAGAGGGTGGAGATCATCAAGGCGCTGTACCGAAACGCATCGCTGCTGATTCTCGACGAGCCGACGGCGGTGCTCACCCCGCAGGAGGTCGACGACCTCTTCGCCGTCCTCCGCCAGATGGTCGCCGACGGGCGAGGTCTGGTCTTCATCTCCCACAAGATCCGCGAGGTTCTCGAGCTGTCCGACCGCATCACGGTGCTGCGCAACGGCCGCAACGTCGGGACGGTACTCCCGGCGAGCGTGACCCAGCACCAGCTGGCCGAGATGATGGTCGGTCACGACGCTCTCCTCGGAGGACATCACCGGCGGCCAAGCGGCCCGGCGAGGTCAGGCTTGCGGTGACCAACCTCCGGGTGCTCGGAGACCGCGGTACCGAGGCGGTCCGCGGATTGAGCCTCGAGGTCTGCTCGGGCGAGATCGTCGCCATCGCGGGCGTCTCGGGGAACGGGCAGCGCGAGCTCGCTGAGGCGGTCGCGGGCCTGCGGTCGGCGACGAGCGGCTCGGTTCGGTTGAACGGTGTCGAAGCTGGTGGGTCGCCGGCCGGCCGAGGTGCGAGCGGCAGGGCTCGGATTCGTGCCTGAAGAGCGGATGCGCGACGGGGTCGTTGCCGGGTTCAGCGTCGCCGAGAATCTCCTCTTGATCGACAACGCGCACCGTCCTTACTCCCGCTTCGGCTTCCTTCAGAGCCGCGTCATCCGCAAGCACTGCGACGAGCTCGTCGAGGAGTTCGACGTCAAGACGCCGGGTCTCGAGGCGCCCGTCAGCAACCTCTCGGGCGGGAACATCCAGAAGCTGATCCTTGCTCGCGAGCTGTCGGCTCGGCCACAGGTGCTGCTGGTGGCGCAGCCGATTCGCGGCGTCGACGTGGGCGCCGCGCGGTACATCCACGAACGCCTCGTCGCACAGCGCGACAGCGGCACGGCGATCCTCGTCATCTCCGAGGATCTCGACGAGGTGCTCTCGATCTCGGATCGGGTCCTCGTCATGTACGAGGGAGAGATCATCGCCGAGGCGGATCCCCGCGCAAGCACGCGCGAGGCCCTCGGACTGATGATGGCGGGCGTTCGCTCTTAGCGGCCGGAGCGTCCGCTTCGACTCGGCCTCGGTCAGGTAGCGGGCAGCAAGGCGCGCCTCCGCCGAGCGCCCCGGCGCCGACCGGTCAGCCCGTCGAGCAGTTTGATGTGCACGAACCCGTTGCCCCAGGAGCGCTCGATCAGTCCGCGCGGCACGAAGCGGCCGACCGCGAAGTGCGCGTGCAGACCGTGCCCGCCTGGATGCCACTGCGGCACCCACACATACGGAAACCGGCCCCGCGTCAAGCTGCGAGCGCAGCTCGCGGAAGAACCCGGCGAGATCGGCCCGCAGCCTGCGTGGATCGTGGCACCCCTCGCCCCGGTAGGTCAGCGTCCCGAGCCGGTTGAGCCGGTTCGCGGCCGCGTAGCGGCGCAGCTTGCCGCGCGCCCGCCGACCAGCTTCCTCTGCCGCCCGCTCAACGTTCGGCGGCCCGCCCTGCACCGCTGGCCCACGCCGTACCCACAAGCAGCCACCGCCCTCCGCGGCATCCGGGTAGAGCGAGAGCGCCCACAGCGGCTGAACACCTAGTCTCATTCAAGAGACTGTGCCGACAGGGACGGACAGTCTCAGGACTGCGACTTCGCTCTTGCCTTGGCCCGGTCCTTTTCCGCGAAGCCCTCCCGGAACGCGACCAGGTCGAGCGTGATCCCCGGCATCTCGTACTCGTCCGGGTGCGCACCAAACGCCACCCGGAACAGCTTGATCCGCCGATAGATGCTCGCCCGACTCATCCCCAGCCGACCGCGTAAACCGGCCGGGCCCCCGCGCGGGAAGCGCAGACCCCCAGCCTCGGGCTACGACCCTCGGCGCTTCCCGCTTCCCCGGCCGGTTTCCGCGCACCCTCCACCACCACGCGTCAGCGCGAACACTCCACCAGCCAACGGATCGTCAGTCGATGCCTGACGATGGTCCAGTCGGCGTCGCAGCGCGTACGGATGCGGCTGGTCAGGCGGGCGGCCACGGGAGACGCAACGGCTCGAAGCCGTCCGGCCGATCCGCGTAGGCCTCATCCGGATCGCTCGTCTCCTTCGTTGCGGACGCGCCGTATTTCGCAGCGACGGCGCTCACGGGGTAGCCGAACGTCTCCGGTTCCCGGCGTGCGCCGATCATGAGCACGACGCACGGCCCGTCGCCCGCACCAACGATGACGTGGCGGGTGCCGGGTGGACAGTGGAAGTAGTCCCACCGGCGCAGCGGCCGTTCCTGTTCCTCAACCACGAGCAGGCACTCGCCGAAGAGGATGAGGAACCCTTCCTGTGCGTCCTCGTGGTGATAGAGCGCATTCGTGTCGCCGGGCCACAGGACGCGCACGTTGACACCGATGTCGCGGAAGGGCGCCTCCCGTGGTTCGAGTGGGTAGAGCGCGCCGCCTGTTTGAAAGCGCACAGCGAGCGCGTCCTCCAGGTTGTGGACGAACCACCCCTCCGACGTGATGTAGCGGCCGTACGGCGTCTCCTCCGTGTGCGCTTCCTTGACTGGCATCGACTCCTCCTCGTCGTGTCGGGGTGCCGACCCTATGCCAGTCCGGTTTATATGTCAACATGTACATGTTGATGAAGACAGGTCATAATTCGGGGCAGGCGTGCGCAGCTCCGTCCTGAGCCGGGCACTCCTCGGCCTGATTGCCGCCGAGCCGATGAGCGGCTACGGGCTCGCGCGCCTCTTCGAGCGCACGCTCGCACGCGCATGGCCGGCGCGACACCCGCAGATCTACCCAGCGCTCGCGGCCCTCGAAGAACAGGGTCTCCTTCGCGTCAGTGAGACCGGCCCGCGTCGCCGCAAGACCTACGCCGTCACCGACGCTGGAGTCACTGAAGTCCAGCAGTGGCTGCGCGAGACCACGCCCGGATCGCACGGTTCGCAACGAGACGATCCTGCGCCTCTTCATGCTCTGGCTCCTCGCCTCCCACGAGGCGATCGCCTTCTTCGACGATGAGATCGACAGCCACCGACAGCGACTCGCCAGTTTCGAGCAGACGCTCGCAGACGACGAACGGCAACGCCGCGAGCACGGGACGGCGCAGGGCGGCATCGCCTTCTGCGCGTCGCTCGCTCTCGACTGGGGCATCCGATACGAGCGCGAGTACATCGACTGGGCAACACAGGCGCGCGACCGGATCGCAACCGGCGCGAAGGCCTGGGACGACACGCGCGCGCGACGGCTCGACAGGCACAAAGCAACCGCGTAACCAGCCAGGCACCTGGCCTACGCCTACGCGCTGAGGCAGCCGACTGGGCTCAGGGTGCATCCAGCATCACTGGCGCAGGCGAGTGGCTGCCGCCTTGCTGTGTCTCGAAGCCCACGCGAGGTTAGTGGCAGCAGGCTCGACAGGGGACGGTGATCGGGTCGCCCTGTCGAGCCGCGGTGCCAGTTGTTTCTGTTCCAGCTATCGGTTGCCGAAGCGGTATGTCCCGTCCCAAAGGGCGCCTGCAGGGTTGCTTGGGTCGGCTGAGACGACCAAGTTGGCGAGGAAGCCTCTGAACTCACCGACGCCACCGGTGAATATGCACCGACCGATGGCGGTGGCGTAGTTGACTTTATGCAGTGACCCGAATGCGGCGTTGCCGTACGCCTTCGAGAAGCTTGGCGTTCACACCCGCACCGCCGCACTCGCCCGCGCCTTCGGCGACACCTCTTAGCTCATCGCAATCGCCCGCCCGCTCTGGCGTCATTCCCGAACTGTGAGTGTGTGAGTTGTCCCGTCTGGGGCGTTTGTCAGGTTGGTGTCGGTGCTCTTTGTTTGTGACTCGATTGCGCGAATGACCCGATCTCGCGGTGTCTTTCCAGTGATGTGTCCGAGCGGAGAGTCCGGTACCGGCCTGGCGTCCGCTTGCTGGCCTGATCAGAAGCCTGTCCGCGTTCTGAGCGCGTGACCCGTCACAGTTCTGCCGCCCGCGGTTTCTATCCCCAGACCGGCACCGGTTCGTGTCCCCCAACACTTTGGCTGGAGGTCGGTAAACGGATGCTTGCAGATCAGTTGGACTACATCGTCGGTGTCGACCCGCACCGCGACTCGCACGCACTCGCCGTCGTCGAGGTCGTCAGCGGCGCTGTCGTCTTCGAGTCGACGGTAATCGCGAACAGCGACGGCTACGCGCAGGCGTTGAAGCTCGCCGAGCGAGCAGGCTCCGGGCCGGCGCGCGTTCGCGATCGAAGGCACCGGCTCGTTCGGTGCCGGCCTGACACGCTTCTTGACCAGCCACGATGAGTGGGTGCTCGAGGTCGGTCGGCTGCGTCGGGAGCGGCGCTCGGGCGGCAAGACCGACGCCCTTGACGCAGTCCGCGCGGCCCGCAGCGTCCTCAGCCAGCAGCGGCCCTCGACGCCTCGTGCTGGTGGGGAACGCCAGGCGCTGCAGGCACTTGGTGGCCGCACGCGAAGGAGCCGTCAACGCGAAACGGGCCGGGCTCTGTCAGCTGCGCGACCTGCTGATTACGACCCCGGAGCCGTTGCGCAGTGAGCTGCGGCCGCTGACACGAGCACGGTTGCTTGCAACGCCTCGCGGCGACACGCCCCCACGGCCGACACGACGCTGAGCTGCGCGGCAACCTGCTCGCGCTCCGCTCGATCGCCCGGCGCGTCCTGCAACTGACCGCCGAGGAACGCGAGCTCGCACGCGAGATCGAGCGGCTCACCCGCAAACTGGCACCGCAGCTGCTCGACCAGCCCGGCGTCGGACCGCACGCAGCCGCCCAGCTCGTCCTCTCCTGGTCCCACCAAGGCCGCATCACCTCCGAAGCCGCGTTCGCACGGCTCGCCGGCGCAGCACCGATCCCGGCCTCCTCCGGCCAAACGACCCGCTACCGCCTCGACCGAGCAGGCGACCGCAAACTCAACCGCGCCCTCCACCTGATCCTCGTCACACGCAAACGCACACACCCCGCCACGATCGCCTACATCGAACGGCGCCTCCACGAAGGCAAAACCCGACGCGAAGCAAACCGCTGCCTCAAGCGCTACCTCGCCCGCAACCTCTACCGCCTACTCGAACACGGACCGCCGATCGCGACTTGACTTACATAGAAGCATCACTGGCGCATGCCAGCACGCCGCCTACCGCCCGCTGCGGGACGCGAGGCACGATACGGCCATGGACACGTCTCAGATTCGGCCCGCGGTGGATGCGGCTGTGTCGTCTGCGTCAGAGCTTGGTTTGAGCGTCGAAGATGCCAGCGTCATCCAGAACTCGAACCGGCTCGCAGTGCGGCTTCTGCCCTGTGGTGTGCTTGCGCGCGTCGCGGCCCCGGTTCGACGGAACCATGAAGCTGCAGCGTTCGAAGTCGAGATGGCAGGACAGCTCGAGGAGGCCGACTGCCCGATCGCTGTGCTCGAGCCTCGGGTGGAGCCTCGCGTTCATCTCCGTGACGGCTTCGCGATCACGTATTGGATGTACTACGAGCCCTTGCCTGCGGCCGACACCACGTTGGCCGAGTACGCGCAGACGCTCGAACGCCTGCATGCAGGCATGCGGCAGCTCGATGCGCCTGCACCACACTTCACGGATCGAGTCGAAGAAGCGCAATCGATCGTCCGAGACCGTTCGCAGAGTCCGGAGCTCATCGACGCAGATCGGGAACTCCTGACCCACTCGTTGCGCAGCTTTCGCCGGGCCGTCGTCGACCGCGGCGCGGACGAGCAGCTGTTGCACGGCGAACCGCACGCCGGCAACCTGCTCCGGACGACGGGCGGCCTGCGGTTCATAGACCTGGAGACGTGTTGCTACGGGCCAGTCGAGTTCGACATCGCCCATGCGCCCAACGAGGTTGGCGATCACTACGCACCCGCCGATCCACTCCTGCTTCGCGACTGCCGGATCCTCATGCTTGCGATGATCGCCGCGTGGCGAGCGGATCGAGACGATGACTTCCCGAACGGGCGCGCGGAGCGCGATGCGCTGCTAAGCACGATCAGAGAAGCAAGTCGGCTCAAGGGTCATTCGTGAACGCTGGCGCAGGGCAGCGAATCTCGATTCTCGGCCCGCTATGGGGATCGTAAGGACGCCCAAGCGGTCGACCTACGCCCGTCGGTAGTACGCCTCCCAGTCGAAGTCGCGCCATGATGGTGGGCGTGGGATGGGAGGCACTCGATCGGTGGGGCGACGACGTCGCTCGGATAGAACCGCTCACTGCCGGAGGCGTCAACGATGTGTGGAGCGTGCGCATCAACGGGCAGCTCGCCGTTGGTCGGCTTGGCAGGCGCAGCGACCGGCGCAGCGAGGTCGACCTCGCGTGGGAGATGGAGTTGCTGCGATACCTCAGTCGTGAAGGGATGACAGTGCCGGTTCCGATCACGACCGCGGACGGCCGGGACTTCGTCGATGGTCTGGTCGTGATGACCTACGTGGAGGGCAGACCGCCCGAGACGGAGGCCGACTGGCGTCGGGTCGCCGACACATTCCGCCAGCTGCACGGACTGACGCACAGCTGGCCCCAGCGTCCGGGCTGGCGATCGTCGATCGACTTCCTGCACGCGGAGACCGGGACGAGGATCGACCTCGGCGTAATGCCGCCCGAGGGTGTCGCTCGATGCCGAGCGGTTTGGGCGCGGCTCAAGGGACGAGAGAGGTGCGTCATCCACGGCGATCCCACCCCAGGCAACATCCGCATGACCGCGGACCGGGTCGCGCTGATCGACTGGGACGAGTCGCGTGTCGACGTCCCCGACCTCGATCTGGTGCTGCCACACAACGCCGCCGGTCTCGACGACCACACCCGCGACGTTGCCGCGCAAGCATGGGCCGCATGGGACGCCGCCCTCTGCTACACCAGTGGGTATCACGAGTTCGCAGCCGAGCGGCTCGCCGAAGTGCGAGCGCTCTAAGCAGCGGTAGCAGCGGTAGCGAATCGACGATCCGGATGCGATCCGCCCCCGACCGGATGAGCGCGGGTGACATTTCCGGACATCGCACAGTGGACTTCTGGCGTCATTCCGGAACACTGGCGCAGCCGAGTCCCAGTATGGCGAGGGCGGCTTCGACCTAACTCCGGTTGAGATACTTCATCTGTGGGAAACCAGTGCATCTTCTGCGACCACGAGGGCTTACGCGCAGGTGCCGTCATCCTGCTGCAAGACGAGAACTGCATGTTCTTCAACTCTGAGACTCTGGAGGGTGACTTCCTGCGCGGCAGCGAGGCGATCATTCCGAAAGCCCATCGTCCGACGCCCTTTGACCTAACGTCGGAGGAGATCGCCTCCACGTTTGACCTGCTGCGCAAGGCACGTCCACTTCTCGACGAGCAGTATCGACCAGACGGCTTCAACATCGGCTGGAACTGCTATCGAGCCGGTGGCCAGGCCGCCGATCACGCCCACATGCACGTTCTCCTTCGGTTCGGCGACGAGCCGAAGGCAGGCCAAGGCATCCGCTTCCCGTTGCGACAGTTGGACAATCTTCGCCCCGATCCGAGGAGCTCAGGATCGGGAGATAGAAGCTTCATCGCGGACGACTATCGATAGCGGCCGCAACGCTGGTCAGGGTGCGGTACATAGCGAAACACTGGCCCAGGCCAGTCGGACAGGGGACAGTCTGCGACAGCCGCACTCCCAGCGCTGATCAGCCAAGATCAGCTGAATGGAAGATTCGCAGAAGGTCGGCCGCATGGAGTTCGTGTACGGAGACGACGACGAGGAACTCCGAGCGCTTCTCGGCGAAAGTTATGCGCCACGGTCGCCTGACTTTCTGCTCGACCTAGCGGAAGCGCTACTGACGCCGCACAGCAAGCTGCTTGATGTCGGATGTCGAGATGCGCGGCACTTGATCCCGCTCGTTCAGCGGTCAGGTTGCAGCGGCGTGGGCATCGATCCCGTCAACCGGAACCTCGCGCGAGCGCGGGCTGCGGTAGCCGCCGCGAGTCTCGGCGAGCGAATCGAGATCCGAAGCGGCGTCATGGAGCAGATCGATCAGCCTGACGACAGCGTGGATGTGGTCTGGTGCCGCGACGTGCTCGAAGTAATCCCTGACTTGGAACGCGGGCTTGCTGAGGTCGCACGCGTGCTGAAGCCCGGCGGCGCGGCACTTATCTACACCGCCTTCGCAGCCGCGCGGCTGGAACCGCGCGAAGCCGAGGCCATCAACCGGCCCCTCGGCAATGTGCTGCGCAACCTTGACCGTGAGGCCGTTGAGGCTGCTTTCGGAAAGGCAGGCTTCCGTATCGAAAGCGCCGACGAGATCGGAACCGAGTTCCGCGAGTACGAGGAGGAACGCTCGCAGCCGGTTTCCGACAGCCTGCTGCGTCTCGCGCGTCTCCGACGCCGCAGCACCGAGGTCATCGACCGCTTTGGACGGGACAAGTACGACCTGTGGGAAGCCTCGCTTCAGTGGCTCGCCTATCTACTGCTCGGGAAGCTGCAGCCCGTCGCCTACGTCCTTCGCTTGTCCTAGTAGCGCTTTGGCTCTGGCGTCATTCCGGAACGCTGGCGCAGGCGAGCGCGACCCGCTCCGGGTGCTGAATGGTCAGGCGTGGCCGACGAGCGCCGACAGCCTCCACTCGCCCGGGATACCCCGGAGCGCGTGCGTTCCGCGCTCGACGAAGCGGAATCGCGGTTCCGCGGCGTCACGCACCGCCTGCGAGACGAGTATCTCCCCGGGCTCCGCAAGCCCGACGATCCGAGCGCAGATGTGGACCGCGAGGCCCGTGCACTTACCGTCGACGACGTAGCAATCGCCGGTGTGCAGGCCAACACGGAGCGCGATCTCCAGAGGCCGAGTCGCCTCCCCAATCGCGCTGGCGGCCGCGAGCGCGTCTCCGACAGTGGTGAACACAGCGAAGAACCCGTCACCTGCCGTGTCCATCTCGCTGCCGCTGAACGCCGCCAGTTCCGCTCGGACGACTTGGTGGTGCCGCTCGAGCAGCTCCGCCCATTCACGGTCGCCAAGCCGTACCGCCAATTCCGTCGAACCGACGATGTCCGTGAACAGCGAGGTTGTGCCTGCGCTCATTTAGATCAGTTTCTCAAGTGGCAGTCCGGACGCCGGCGCAGCCGAGCGTGAGATTCCATGTTCTCGCCCATCGGCGGCGCTGACATCCGCGCTGAACCGCATCCTCAAGAGCATCTTTCCCGAACTCAATGTCATCTTGAGCTGGTGCTGTCTGGTTGGAGTTTGAGAGTTCGGGTTGGCGGCGGCTGACTCGATTCCCGAATGTCGGCTTTCTGCCGACTTGCCAGTGTTGTGTCGCCGCCGCCTTCCCGAGACCGTCGAGTGTGACCTGATAGGAGCGTGGCTTTCGCCTCGATTGAGGTCTGTCCGCTCGCCGGTCGCCCCCTTTTCCCGTTGTTGGAGGCGAGGTCAATGATCGTTGTTGGTCTGGACGTACACAAGCACTCGCTGACCGCGGTGGCCGTCGACGAGCTTGGCCGGACGGTTGCCGAGCACGCCGGTCCGGTCGATGAACAGGTCGTTGGTTGGGCGCGTGAGCTTGGCGAAAGGCGGCTGTGGGCGATCGAGGACTGCCGGCACGTCACGCGGAGGCTCGAGCAGGCGCTGCTTGCCGAGGGCGAGCGGTTAGTGCGGGTGCCGCCGAGGCTGACGGCACCGCAGCGACGGCGTGGCCGGACAAGGGGTAAGTCGGATGCGATCGATGCGCTGGCGGTCGCGCGGGCGGCGTTGCAGGAACCGATTTTGGACGGCCCACGCCCGGGCGAAGAAGTCCTGCGCGAGTTGAAGCTGCTGGTTGATCACCGCGACGACCTGGTCGCCGAGCGTCGTCGTTGCCAGCAGCGGCTGCGCTGGCACCTGCACGAGCTCGACCCGAACTTGGCGGTGCCGTTGGGTGCGCTCGACCGGGCCGTCTGGCTCGACCGGCTCAACCGGCAGCTCGCACGACGCGAACAGACCACCCAGGTGCGGATCGCCCGCGACCTGCTCGCACGCTGCAAGACACTGACCCGCTCGGTGCTCGAACTCGACCGGGACCTGCAAGCACGCACCCAGACACTCGCACCCAGGCTGCTCGAGCTTGCCGGCTGCGGACCGTTGAGCGCCGCCAAGCTGCTCTGCGAGATCGGCCCGATCGACCGCTTCCCCAGCGATGCGCAGCTGGCCCGCCACGCCGGCGTCGCACCCCTCGACGCCAGCTCCGGCAAACACCAACGCCACCGCCTCGACCGCGGCGGCAACCGCCAACTCAACTGCGCCCTACATCGGATCGCGATCACCCAAGGCCGCGTCCACGCCCCCGCACGCGCCTACCTCGAACGCAAACAACAAGAAGGCAAAACACGCCGCGAAGCAATCCGCTGCCTCAAACGCCAGCTCGCACGCACCGTCTACACAACACTCCGAAACGAACCACTATTGACATAAGAGCAACACTCGCCCAGCGTGGCGATCCCTCGCCTGGGATGGCAGTCACCGATGCAGTGAACTACTGCTCCCGTTAGAACTCAGGGGTGCCCAGACTTCTTGTGCTTGGTACTCCAGCTCCGCGCGAACAGTTCGCGGGACATCTTGAGCAGCTAGCCGGCATCGAGGTGGTCGACTGTGACCCGGATCTCGGTGATTGCGTGATGTATGTGCGCCTGGAAGGCATCCGGTACGACGCGTTCTTCTTCATCGGCTTCGACCACCCGGTAACGCGGGGAGCGCTCCCGATGGTGGCCGAACGCTCTGTCCTGATCCCACTTGTCGAGCGGACGGTGCCCGACCTGGCCCATGACGGATACCTGTTCCGTCTCCCGAAGGCGATCGGCTATCGGCATGAGTCAGAGCGGGCGACGGTCTTATCCGTCTTCCCGAAGGCGTCAAGCGTGCCGAGCCATCTGATCGGAGCTGACGGATCGGACAGCGATGCGCTGGCCATGCTCGCTGAGACTGCGACCGATGGCCGCTGGCAGTGGGACGAGTTCATAGAGCAGGTTCGGCGGGACGCGTCCGGGCAAAACGGGTTCAGGCGTCATTCCTGAACAGTCGCGCAGGCGACGGAGTCGATCATCGGGGACCTGTGGCGGAGCGGGGCCGTGGCTCTGTTAGCGCGAAGCGGCGAAGAGGTAGCGGTTGACGCTGAAGAAGTACCGGCCTCGGTGCTGGAGTTCTGCGAGGTCGTTGAGCCATGCTGCTGCTTCGGCTTCTGAGACGCCTCCGCGCCCGGGCACGAATGCGGTGATGAGTGGGGCAATGTTGTAACTGAAGGTCGTGGCGTCGTAGGTCGTGTTGAGTATCGAGACAATCCGGAGTTCTTTGACCTCGAATCCGGCTGCGCGGAGGCGGGGCGCGAGCGAGCGCGGAAGGTAGGGGTCTGGCAGGTGCTCGTTCCACGCGGACGCGATCCGCGCAGCGCGGAGGCGATCCGTCGCTGCCCAGACGAGCGAGTCCCAGTCGGTGTCGATGATCACGAGTCGTCCGCCGGGTCGCAGGACGCGGAAGAGTTGATGAAGCGCGGCGTCCGGCTCGGCGAGGTACTCAATCACCTGCATCGACACAGCGGCGTCGAATGTGGCGTCTGCAAACACAAGCGCGGTCGCGTCGCCCTCGAAGGTGTCCACCCGGTCGCCGAGTCCGGCGGCCGCGATCCGCTTTGAGGCGATCGAGTTCATGTCAGAGCTGATGTCCACCGCGACGATCCGGCCGTTTTCACCGACCTCTAGTGCGAGCTCACAGGCGAGGAACCCGGGGCCCGAACCGATGTCCAGGATCGATTCGCCGGCTGATGCTCGAAGCGACCGTCGCAATTCTTCGCGCTGAACGATCATGTCGGTCGTCGCGTACGCCCGCTCGAGCTGCGCGGCTGCCTTCTTGTCGTACAGCATCCCGGCCATCACCGAATCCTCGGGGCGCGCCCGGTAAAGCGCAAGGCCGCCACCACTGGCGCGTGCGCGATCGCTCGGCCCCGTGACCTCGGGGGATATTCCCGAACTCAGGCGCGCGCTGTGGTTATCGCGCCTTGGCGATCACCGCAACAGGCTGTACGGTCAACAGGAGAGAGACCGAAGCGGCGGCGAGGACCCACTTCCTCTCCCCGGGTCTCCGCCGCCGCCCCTCCCCGTCACTGACTTAGCGCTGCCGTCCGCGCTTGGTCGTGCCGGAGGATGTTCGTGCTAGACGAAGGCGACCATGCGGTCGCTATGAGCAACAACCTTGCCGCTCGTGATCTTCGGGGCGTTGGGGATCACCTTGTCGAGCTGCTCATCGGTGATCCACTTCGCGACGAGCTTCGTCGACTCGTCAACCTGCTCCTGCTTCTCGAACAGACCGAGCGAACTCAGAACTCCGTTCCCGGACTCGATCAGGTAGTAGCCGGCGAAGCCGTGGAGCTTGCTCAGCTCAGGGATCAGCGTCTCGTTCACCTTGCCGGTGATCTCGCTGGTGCGGGCAGGGTCGACGCCTTCGTAACGACGAATGGTTGCAAACATGTTGCTCCTTCCGTGCTCAGGACGGCGCACTCGAATGAGCGCACCACGGCGTCAGGCCAGGGGTCACAGTCGAAGAGGAACGTGCTACAGCCTCGGCGGCTTCAACAGCTAGAGCCAACGCGCTAACTCCACACTACCCAGGAGATGTGAAGACGAAATGCACGAATCAGGCGGATCCGGCCTAGCGACCTGTACCGGGACCGTCGCGAGCGGATCCGCGGAGAAGTTGGTACGTGGCGCCGAGAGGAGGCTCCTACACTCGTGGAAGGCATGCTGCTCGAGGCCGAACGTGCGCTGATCGTCGATCAAGCCGGTCGTCTGCGTCCGGACGGACTCGTGGTTGGAACGGCCGGCAATCTGAGCGTTCGCAGCGGTGAACTGGTCGCTATCACGCCCACGTCCGTCGACTACGACGCGCTCGATCCCGGCCTTATCTGTGTCGTCGGGCTCGACGGTCGCATTCTCGAAGGTGCGCGCGCGCCCTCGAGCGAGCTGCCGATGCACCTCGCCGTCTACCACGCGACCGACGCGGCGGCGATCGTACACACACACGCACCGCATGCGACGGCCCTCGCGACCGTCGTCGAAGAGCTGCCCGCGATCCACTACCTGATCGCAGAGCTCGGCGGTCCCGTGCGGGTCGCGCCATACGCGACATTCGGCACCGACGAGCTCGCGGCGAGCGTCATGGATGCGCTCGCGGGGCGCAATGCAGTTCTCCTCCGAAGTCACGGCACGCTCACGGTCGGCCGATCGCTCGAGGAGGCGTACTGGCGCAGCGTGCTCCTCGAATGGCTTGCCGCGCTGTACTACCGAGCCACGCTGCTCGGAACGCCGCGGCTCATTCCGGCCGCGGAGATCGAGCTCGTGGCCGAGCAGTTGCGGGCGCTCCGGGGCTAGCCTCTATCCCTCGAGCAGCCCACGCACCGCGGCGAGAAACCGGGCCGCGAGCACGCCGTCGACGACGCGGTGGTCGACGGTCAGTGTGAGGTCGACGGAGGGGCCGACGCGCACTTCGCCGGCGGTCGCGCTCACCCGCTCCGTCACCGCGCCGACGGCGAGAATCGCGGTCTGGTCGGGGTCGACGATCGCCGAGAAACGGTCGACCCCGAACATGCCGAGGTTGCTGAGCGTGATCGCAGCCGCCGCGCCCGCGACCTTGCCCTCGCGTGCGAGACGCTCGGCGTCCGCCGTCGCCTCGACGAGCGCAGACAGCTCGATGACATCGGGCTCGGCGATCGTCGGCACGAGCAGCGTGTCCTCGCCGGCGACCGCGAGGCCCACATCAGCCCGCTCGAGCTGACGGAGACGCGGCCCCTCGCTGACCCACAGACGGTTCACGGCGGGGAACTCGCGCAACGCGGCGGCCGTCGCCCGCAGCAGCAGGTGCGTATAGGTGAGGCCCGCAAGGCCGTCGGCGCGCCCCTGCGCGAGTTGTGCGGCGGCGCTGCTCATGTCGACGTCGACCGCCACGCTGAACTGCGGGATCGTCAACACCGACCGTGTCAACCGCTCCGCGACGGCGCGCCGGTGCCGCGACAACTCGAGTTCGTCCTCGGCCGCCGGGGAGACGTCGATCAGTGCGAGCACGTCCTCCTTTTCGATCCGCCCGTCGGGGCCGCTGCCGTGAACGGCCGCGAGATCGATGCCGTGCTCGTGCGCCAGCCTGCGGGCGGTCGGCACGGCCTGCCGTTTCCCCGCCTTCGATGGGGATGGTCCGGCGGCGTCGACTTCCTCACCGGGCGCGCCGATGTACGCGAGCACCTCCCCGACCGAGACCGTCTCGCCCGGCCCGTGCAGCACGGAGAGCAGTGTGCCCGCGACTGCTGCCTCGACCTGGAGTGTCGCCTTGTCGGTCTCGACCTCGAGGAGCGGCTCCCCCTGCGCGACGACCGAGCCGGCCTCCTTGAGCCACTGCACGATCTGCAGCTCGTCCGAGGTCGCCCCGAGCGGCGGCATGCGCACCGGACGTGCCATCAGCCGCGCAGCTCGCGGATCACGGTCGCGATTCGTTCGACCGACGGGACGATCGCATCCTCGAGCGACGGCGCCGACGGCATCGGCGCGTCGTGCGACGCTATCCGCCGGATCGGCGCCTCGAGGTCGAAGAGACATTCCTCGGCGGCGCGTGCGGCGACCTCTGCGCCCCAGCCGCCTGTGAGCGTGTCCTCGTGGACGATCACGAGCCGCCCCGTCCTGCGCAGCGAGGCCCAGATCGTCTCGGTGTCGAGCGGCAGCAGAGTCAACGGGTCGATCACCTCACACTCGATCCCGTCCGAAGCGGCGAGCTCCTCAGCTGCGGCGAGCGCACGGTAGAGCGCGATGTGCGTCGCGACGACCGTCACGTCGCTGCCGGCCCGCTTCACGACCGCCTTCCCGATCGGGACGAGGTACTCCTCCCGCGGCACCTCGGCTGTCAGATCGAGACCGCCCGCCTGTTCGCGCCCCTTGCTGCCGTAGAGCAGCTTGTGCTCGAAGAAGAGAACGGGATTGTCGTCACGGACGGCGCTCTTCAGCAGCCCCTTTGCGTGGTAGGCGTCGGAAACGCACACGACCTTGAGCCCGGGCACGTGCACGAAGTAACTCTCGGGGCTCTGGCCATGCTGCGCGCCGCGGTTCGTCGCGCCGACCGGCGCGCGCATAACGAGCGGAACGGAGACCTTGCCGCCGGACATGTAGCGGAGCTTCGCGGCCTGGTTCACGAGCTCGTCCATGCACTCGAAGAGAAAATCGGAGTACTGCATGTCGGCGATCGGGCGCATCCCGAGCGCGGCTGCGCCGACGGCGGCACCGGCGATCACCTTTTCGCTGATCGGCGTGTCGATGATGCGGTCGTGGCCGAACTCCTCGGGCAGGCCCAGGTAGACGCCGAAGGCGCCTCCGAAGCCGCCGTCGATGCCGATGTCCTCGCCGATCAGGAAGACCTCGTCGTCGCGTCGCATCTCCTCGGCGATCGCCTCGCGCAGCGCCTCGCCGATCGTCAGGCGCCGGGACGGTTCAGGCGTAGACATCGGTGCGCGCCTCCTGCGGGTCGGCGTCGGCCGAGTCTCGCGCGAACTCCACAGCGTCCTCGATCGCCGCCTCGACTTCGCGCTCGATCGTCACGGCGGCCCGCTCGGCGAGGACGCCGCGCAGGCGGGGGATCGGGTCGCGCTCCTTCCAGGCCGCTTCCTCGTCGTCTGCACGGTAGCCGCGTGCGTCGCTCCGGCTGTGGCCGACGAAGCGATACGTCTTGCACTCGAGCAGTGTCGGGCCGTCGCCGGCGCGTGCGCTCGCCACCGCCTCGGCGCCTGCCTCCCGGACGGCGAGCACGTCCATCCCGTCGACCACGCGGCCGGGCATGCCGTAGGCGACGGCGCGGTCGGCAACGTCGACCAAGGCCGAGATGGCCTCGAACGGCGTCGAGGCGCCATAGAGATTGTTCTCGCAGACGAAGACGATCGGCAGCCGTCGGACGGCCGCGAAGTTCATCCCTTCGTGGAAAGCTCCTTCGTTGGTCGCTCCGTCGCCGAAGAAGCAGACGGCGACCTGGTCGCTGCGCCGCAGGGCGAAGGCCAGCCCGAGGCCGGTGACGACGGTGTTGCCTGCACCGACGATCGCGAGTGCGGGCAGCATGCCGACCGCCGGGTCGCCGAGGTGCATCGAGCCGCCTTTGCCGGCGCAGCAGCCGGTGCTCTTGCCGAAGAGCTCGGCCATCGCGGCGCGCGGCGTGACGCCCTTGGCAAGTGCGTGGCCGTGCGGCCGGTGCGTGGAGGTGATCCAGTCGGTCGGCCGCAGGGCATCGCAGATGCCGACGGCAACCGCCTCTTGACCCTGGTACTGGTGCAGGGTCCCCGGGATCTCGCCTTCGAGGAAGAGGTAGTAGACCGTCTCCTCGAAACGCCGGATGAGGAGCATCTGCCGGTAGAGCCCGGCGAGCGTTTCCTCGTCAGGCTGCGCGGCCACTGCCGCCATACTGCCGGATCAACTCCCGGACTGTTTCGACGAGCGCCGCCTTGCCGGCTTCGAGCACGTCGGCCGGCCCGTGGGAGCCGATCGCGGCGTGGACGTCCGGCTCGTCGGGGAGCTGAGCGAGCGCTTCGGTGAGGCCGCGCAGGTACGCGCTCCTCAGCACGGTCCCGACATTGAACTTCGCGACGCCTGCGGCGATCGCGGGCGCAATCGCTGCAGGCGGAAAGCCGGTGCCGCCGTGGATGACGAGCGGGACCGAAACGCGTTCGTGCACGGCGCGCAGCCGGTCGAGGTCGATCGTCGCGCTCGCATGTGCGAGCAGGTGGACGTTCCCGACGGAGACGGCGAGGCAGTCGACGCCGGTCGCCTCGACGAAGGCGGCTGCCTGGTCCGGGTCGGTGAGGCTGGCCGCCGAGTGGTCGATCGTCCCGTCCGCTGCGTCGGGCAGTGTGCCGAGCTCACCCTCGACCGCAGCGCCGCGCGCATGCGCTGCGCTTGCGAGCTGTGTGACCTCGTCGACGGACTCCGTGTGCAGCATCACGGCGTTGAAGCCGGCGTCGAGGCCGCGCAGCGACTGCTCGAGCGTGTGCGTCTCGTTGAGGAGCAGGGCGACCGGCACGCGCGCCTGTCGAGCGAGCTCACCGCCCAGCGCGCCGAGCTGCTCGATGCCGCCTGCGTCGAACCATGGTTGGTGCCCGAGGAGACAGCCGGTGCCGATGATCGCCGGCGCCCGCTCGGCTTCGGCGGCCTCGACGACTGCCTCGAGGGAGTAGCCGTCCCATGCTTCGAAGTACCCGAGCGCGTACC
This sequence comes from uncultured Thermoleophilia bacterium, assembly GCA_963823265.1. GTDB lineage: Bacteria > Actinomycetota > Thermoleophilia > Gaiellales > Gaiellaceae > PALSA-600. The sequence continues at coordinate 19,640 of CAWGLA010000004.1, read as the reverse complement.
CGTGAGTGCGGGCGTCGGCGAGCAGGGTCGTCAGCGGGGCGAGGGGCACGGTGCGTAGGTCTCGAGGAGGGCGTCGGCCGCGGCGCGGTCGAACAGGCCGGCGGTGCAGCCGAGGTGGGTGCACGCGGAGGCGCCGATCACGCTCGCGAACTCGAGCGAGCGGCGGAGCGGCCAGTCCTGGAGCAGCCCGTAGACGAGCCCGGCGGCGAAGGCGTCGCCGGCGCCGGACGGCTCGACGAAGTCGACGTGAGGGGCAGGCAGCTCGAACGTGTCGTCGCGGCCGGCGGCGAACAGCCCGCGCTCTCCCAGGGTGACGACAACCGTGCCGGGGCCAAGCTCGAGCAGGCGCTCGGCCTGTCGGCGTGGATCGCTTTCGCCCGTGAGTGCGGCTGCTTCATCGTCGTTCGGGACGAAGTAGTCGACCTCGGGGAGGACGTCCGCGACGTCGGCGAGCGACAGCGCCCGACCTGCGGGCGCGACGACGTCGAAGACGACGCGCGTGCCGGCCGCTCGTGCGAGTCGCAGCTGCGCTGCGAGCTCGTCCTGCCGCAGGGCCGGCAGCACGAGAAAGCCGCCGATGTAGAGCACGTCCGGCGCGGCGGCGAGCGCAGGCACGAGGTCGGCAGCGCAAAGCTCGGCGTTCGCGCCGAACGTGTGGATGAAGCGGCGGTCCTCTCCGTTCACCGGGATGATCACCGTCTTCGAGGTGTCGAGAGCGGCCGAACGCCGGATGCCGGTCACGTCGAGGCCGGCGGCGCTCAGTTCGTCCTCGACGAAGACGCCGAAGTGATCGTCTCCCACCTTCGCGACGACCGCGGCTCGCACGCCGAGCCGCGCGAGCGCCATCGCGGCGTTCGCGGCACAGCCGCCGGTCTCGACGACGAAGTCGTCGGTGGTGACGAGCTCTCCCGCTTCGGGCAGGCGTTCGAGCGGCGGCACGAACACGTCCGCGACGACGATCCCGGCACAGACCACTTGCAGGCGCGGCGCGCTAGTCATCGGCGACGACGGTTGTGCGCCCGATCTCGGGGTCGGTGAAGATGTCGAGTTCGTCGCGGCTCTCGGTCGAGAACTCGGAGACGATTGCGCCGTCCGCTCCGGCCTGGAACCAGTGCAGCGTGCCCGGCGGGATCGTGTGCTGGTCGCCGGGCTCGAGGACGATCTCGTGCCAGACGGTGTAGGCACCGCGATCGGCGCGCGCAGGGCGGCAGGTCGGCGCGGGCGCCGACTCACCCTCGGTGTAGAGGTAGACGCGGCCCTGGCGGCAGCGGAAGGTCTCCTCCTTGCCGGGCGTCCCGTCGAACGGCGGATGCAAGTGCTCGGGGCACGTCTGACCGGGGAACATGACGAGCTCCTTCGCGCACACCCGCTGGGTGTTCACGTAGACGACAACCTCGAGCCCGGTGTCCTCGAGTTCGGAGAGGCCGAAGTCCGCCACCTCGATCTCGCGCTGCTCGGTCGGGGTGAGCACAATGCCGGCGGCGGCGAGTGCCGCGGCCGCACGCGCCTGGGCGTGTTCGATCTCGGTGCGAGTCAGCAAGCTCGCTCCGTGCCGATCACAACCGTGGAGCTCTTCTGGCTGCCCACACCAACCTTCTTGAAGACACGTGCGCGGGGGTTCCCACGTTCAGCCGAGAGGATATGGCGGATCGCCACCCCGCGAGCGTCGCGACGCTCGCCGTTCTGGTCCTCACGACCCTGGGTGGCAGTGGTTGTTCCGGTGACGCGGATTCAGGGGCGGCGCGGATGTTCAGGGTGACGCTCGGAGGGATGATCGACGTGTCGAGCGTCCAGGACGTGACCTGGGCAAAGGAGGTACGGGTTATGCCTACACCGGGTTTGTCGCATGGCGACGTGTGGAGGCGACACCAGATCCGCGATCCGTTGGTCATGGTTTCACTCGTTGCGGCCGGCTGTGTTCTCGTCGAGGCCGTTGTTGCGAAGAACGTGCTCGATGTGGAACTGGACTTCTTCAGCCTGCTCGCCCCGATGTGGATCTTCATCGCCTACCTGGTGAGCGGCCTTCGCGATCGCACAAGTGAGATCGCGTTCATCGCCGTGATCATCGTGGCGACAGCCGCCATCCTCGTCCTCTACGCAGTCTGAGGACAGCTGCAGCCGAGTCGAGGTGGCGGCGGAACCAGGCCGACTCGGTCAACGCGCCTCGGACGACCGTCGCCTGAATACGCCCCGCTGAACCGAGAGATCCTCGTGTGGGAGTCCCGGGCTCTCCCCTGGCTCTCCCGGGACTTCCACACGAGATGGTTGCCCCCACCCGTCAGTGGCTTCGTGCGACGCCCCGCGACGTGCGCCGGGCGACTCTGCGTGCTCCGAACAACTCGATTGCTCCCTTGTTCACGTTCCCGAAGGTGCGTCCGGGCCGTCTGCGGGTGGAACGACCTGCGTCCGGCCGGTTCGATGAAGTCTCAGCGTGTGAGAGCCTTCCCAGGCGTCGGCCCGGCACATCGGGCACGGTCCGGGCGACGTCGCCCGCGCGATTCCATAGCCGCAGGTCGAGCACCGAAGCGATGCCGGGTAGAGGTCGACGTGGAACCGGCCCGCCGTCACTCCGTCGCGGCCGGGTCCTCGAGTCTCGAGTCGCTGCTGGCTCACGCGACACTTTCGAGGATCATGGTGGCGACGAGCGTGACGACGAGCAAGGTAACGACGATCCAGGCGACGGCGCGGCGGATGCGAATCACGCCGGCTCCGGCGCGTGCGGCAAGCCCGTGTGGTTGCTGACCGATTGGTTCATGGCCTTCAGGCTGCCCGAGGTCGGTTCGTGACGCCATCGGGTCGTGGCCCCATCTTCGGGCGACCTCGCGGTGCGCCTGTAGCTATGGCTGGATCAGTCCGCGGCGGATCGCGTAGCGGGTGAGTTCGACCCGGTCGCTCATGCCGAGCTTGTCGAGGATGTTCTGGCGATGCCGCTCGACGGTCTTGATGCTGATCACCAGCTCGACGGCGATCTCCTTCGAGGTGTGCGCTTCGGCGATCAGCTTCAGCACTTGCAGTTCGCGGGCGGTCAGGATGTCGAACTGATCATCTTTGGGACGGGCCTGCTCGATGTAGTCGCGTACGAGCGTGGCGATCGCCGAGGGGTAGAGGAACGACTGCCCGCGCATCGTTCGTCGGCAGGCGTCGACGATGTCGTGGTCGGCGTCCGACTTGAGCACGTATCCGGATGCGCCGGCTCGCAGCGACTCGTACAGGTACTGCTCGCTGTCGTACATCGACAGCATAAGCAGCTTCAGCTCCGGCTTGCGCTTGTGGAGCTCGGCGGCGGCCTGGATCCCGGTCAGCTTCGGCATCGAAACATCGAGGATCGCAAGATCGACGTCCTCGGCGAGCGCCTTCTTGACGGCGTCGGCGCCGTCCTCGGCCTCGGCAATCACCTGGAGGTCCGCTTGTGCGTCGAGGACGGTCTTCAGGCCGGAGCGGACGATCGGGTGGTCGTCGGCGACGAGGATGCGGGTGAGCAGTGGGACCGGCATCAGTCCGCCTCGGCGGGCACCTCGAGGCGGATCTCGACGCCACCCTCCGGGCCGGGCTTGACGGCGAGCGCGCCGCCGACGAGGACGGCATGCTCGCGCATCCCACGCAATCCGCCCGTCCCGCTCGGCGACGGCGGCTCGGTCATGCCGTGGCCGTTGTCGGTTATGCGGAGAACGACGCTCTCTGCACCCGGCTCGAGCGTCAGCTCGACGCGGCTCGCCTGCGCATGGCGGGCCACGTTGGTGAGGCCTTCCTGGGCGACCCGGTAGACGGCGAGCTCAGATTCCGCCGCCAGCCGGGGCAGGTCGGCGGCGAATCTATGCTCGATCGTCAGCCTGCTCTGGTCGGCGAACCGCCGTGCCAGCTCGGTCAACGCGGCGACGAGGCCTAGATGCTCGAGCAGTTCCGGCCGCAGTTCGTGTGCGATGCGTCGCACCTCCTCCAATGCGTGCCGGATCGCTTGCCTGGCCTCGTCGGTGCGGCGGCGGCGGCTGTCGAGATCGGCGTCCGAGAGCGAGTCGAGCTGGAGCAGGACACCGGTCAGGACCTGGCCGACCTCGTCGTGCAGACCGCGCGCGATCCGCAGACGCTCCGCCTCCTGCGTTGCGAGTACGCGCCTGCTGCTCTCGCGACGCTCGGTCTCCAACCGGTCGAGCATCTGGTTGAACGCGCGGACCACCTCGACGACCTCGACGCCGCCCTCTTCGGCCAGCCGCTGACCCGGCCGCAGCAGGTCAACGGTTCGCATCCGTTCGACGAGCCGGTCGACCGGGGCGAGCGTCCTTCGAAGCAGGAGCAGGTTGGCGGCGAGCATCACGACCAAGCCGACGGCAAGGTCGACGGTCTCCACGACCGCGATCGAGGCGTGAACCCTCCCGCGGCTGAAGACGAGCACCAGGGTCCCCACGAGCAGCAGCCCTGCGTTGATCGCGAAGACCCGCCAGAGCAGACGAAGCCGCGAGAAGCCCATCGGGGGTTTCTAGCTGGCGGAGTGCGCTTCTGCGAGGGCCAGGCGGCGGCCGCTGCGCCTGCGGGTCGCCGGCGGAGCGATCAGCACGGGCACGCTCTGCGCTGCCTCGAGCTCGCGGGCGAGTGTGCAGCGCAACTGCCGGCCGCGCGCGCCGCGGGGACGCGAGCCGAGAACAATCGCGTCCGCCCCCTCCTCGGCGGCCGCCTCGGCGAGCCCGTCGACGCGGTTGCCGCGCAGGACACGGATCTCGACCTCGTCGCAGAGCTCTCGCGCGATCGCCTCCAGCGTTTCCGTGCCGCCGGAATCCGCATCTTGCAGATCCGGCTCGAGACGCGGTGAAGCGGGCTCGAACGGCTCCGGCCGCGTGTCGGTGACGATGTGCACCAGCACGAGCCGCAGGCCGATCCGTGCGGCAAGGGCGCCCGCCAACTCCACGGCGGCCCGGCTCTCCACTCCATTGCTCACCCCGCACACGATCGTCCCGCGCATGGTCTCAAGTGTCACTGCTCGGCGACCACTCGGCCATGGGCCTGAGACCCCATTTCTGCGTCGCAGATCCCCTGGTCTCGGAAATGGGGTGTCCACCCGATGGCACGCAGGCCCGCCCGAGGGCAGCCTGGCAGCAACAGCACCGCGCAAGCACGCTGCGACTCGACACTGAAGGAGGAGCAATGAAACAGATGCTGATCACGCCGGCGGGGCTCCGGCGATTCGAGGAAGAGCTGGACCGTCTGAAGACGGCCGGGAGACGGGCGATCGCCGACCGCCTCCGTCTCGCGCTTTCCACGGACGCGGATGCCGGCTCCAGTGCCGACTACCACGCCGCCCGCGAGGAACAGGCGCTGCTCGAAGCAAGGATCGCGCGGCTGGAGTTGCGGCTGGATGCAGCACGCGTCGCCGAGCCGGACGTCCGCAACGGCGTCGTCGATCTCGGCGAGCGCGTCCGGCTCCGCGACCTCGACACCGGCGCCAAGCATGAGTACGAGCTGGTCGGATCGCTCGAGGCCGAGCCGGCCGTGGGTCGCATCTCGGCGGAGTCGCCGGTCGGACAAGCGCTCATCGGCCGTCGGCAAGGCGACGTGGCTCTGGTCGACGCCCCTCGAGGCCGGATGCGCTTCCGGATCGTCGCCATCGACGTTCCCGCCGCAACCGCCTGAGCTTGCGCAAACCGGAACTCGTCTGGTCGCTACCCAGCGACGGCAGTACCGACAAGGTCTGGCCGACGCCCCCGGTCAACGGGCCAGGAGGCCGTCTGCTCTCTTGCGCTCAGGTGAGAGGACGCTGGCGCAGGCGACGACTTGCTCTTCGGCTTCACTCCCGCCGACACTTAGGATCGGTTCATGGCCGAGTTCGTCCCGAACGACTTCGAGGTTCCGCTGGGGCTCGAGGCTTCGGAGTTCGTCCTCGAACCGCTTGGCCCCCAGCACAACGAGCAGGATTACGCCGCTTGGACGTCGTCGATGGAGCACATCGCGCAGACACCCGGATACCCGGGGCGTTCCTGGCCTCGCGCGATGACGAGCGATGAGAACCGCGTCGACCTCCTGCGCCACGCCGAAGACTTCCGCAACCGAGAGGGGTTCACGTACACGGTGCTCGATCCGCCCGGCAGCGAGGTGATTGGTTGCGTCTACATCTACCCGATTCCCAACACCGATTACGCCGCCTCCGTCCGCTCCTGGGTGCGGGAGAGCCACGCGCACCTGGACGCGCCCCTCTGGAGCGCCGTGACGGAGTGGCTCGCATCATCTTGGCCATTCGTCTCCGTCGAGTACGCACGTCGAACTTAGATCACAAGCAACGAGCGCGGTCGACGCACTTCAGGCGTCATTGCGGAACACTCGCCCAGGCCAGGAGGACGTTCTCTGGTTGGGGAGGGAGCCGGGTGGGCCTTCCTCTCGGCAATGCGGGGGCGGTTAGCCTGCGTTGGTGGTGTTGACTTGGGGTCAGGCTTTGGCGTGGCGGCTGCGACGGCATCTGCTCGATCCTGTCGGCACGGGCTCGGTCCGGGATGTCGTTGGCCGGCTCGGTGCTGTCCCCGCCTATCCCGAGACGACGCCCGAGTTCGCGGTTGGCATCCGCCGCACTGGCTCCCGGTTCGGTGATGTCGCCAGCGCGCTGGACGCCGGCGAGGTCTTCAAGAGCTACGCGTTCCGTGGTGCGACCCACCTGCTGACGCCCGAGGAGGGCGGTGCCTACCTGGCTCTCCGTGCGTCGGGCCGCCAGTGGGAGCTGCCGAGCTGGCAGGAGACCTACGGGTTGGCGCCGGGCGACTGGCCGGCGTTCCGGGAGGCGGTCCGGGAAGCCGTGGTCGAAGGGCCGCTGACGCGCGAGGAGCTGGCTGTGGCGGTCGCTCGGCGGCGACCTTTCCGTGCGGCGGCGGCGGGCCTGGTCAGCAGCTCCGACACCCTGTTGAAGGCGCTGATGTGGCAGGGCGACCTGTGCTTCGGGCCCGCGCGCGACGGCGCGGGAACCGTGCAGGGCATGCACCAAGTCAAGCGGTGGGCCGGGCTGCCGGATATCGACGACGCGGGCCGTTGGGCCGTCGAGGCATACATCCGCACCTACGGCCCGACGACCGCCGACGGGGTGCAGTACTACCTGGGGGCGGGCTTGAGCGCCGGTCGCAAGGCGCTCCGCGGCTGGCTCGGCGATCTGTCTGACCGCCTCGTCGCCGTCGACATCGACGGCGAGGATCTCCTCCTGTTCGCCGACGACGTCGACGAACTGACTTCGACCGTGATGTCCCCCACCGTCTGCCTGCTGCCGGCCGCCGACCCGTGGGTGATGGGGCCGGGCACCGCAAACCCTCACGTGGTGCCTCCTGCCCATCGCCAGCCCGTGACCCGCGGCGCCAACCTCGTGCTCGCAAACGGTGTCGTCGCAGGAACCTGGGCGCGCAAGAAAGGCACGCTCTCCGTTGCTTGGCTCGAGGACACCGACCCACCCGATCTCAACCTCCTCGAGCAGGAGGCGGCGCGCCTAGCCGCCATCCTCGACACCGAACTCGACCTAAACGTCACCTCCGGCTAGCAAGCAAGCGAGAACCACCATCCCGCCTGCTCGGGTGACATTCCCGAACACTGGCGCAGGCCACAGGCACTGGTGTCTGACACCTTGAAGGTGTCAGACTGGAGTTCCCCCGGTTCGGTGGACACGGGGTCGTTAGGCCGCTTTCTCTTGCGTGGTGATCTTCTCGTATTCGGCTGGTGAGAGGTAGTCGAGGCTTGAGTGGCGTCGTTGCCGGTTGTAGAAGCACTCGATGTAATCGAAGACCGCGGTGCGCAGCTGCGGCTTTGTTGGCCAGCTGTGGCGGTCGACGAGGTCGCTCTTCAAGGTCTTGAAGAACGATTCGCAGACGGCGTTGTCGTAGGCGCTGCGGCGGCCGCCCATCGATTGTTCGATGCCGGCTTGGCGGCAGCGTCGGCCGAAGGCCAGCGAAACATATTGCGAGCCTTGGTCGGAGTGATGGACGAGGCCACGCCCGGGCTGTCGTCGGTGCAGTGCTTGCTCGAGCGCGTCGACGACGAGCTCGGCACGGAGGTGGTCCTCGAGCGCCCAGCCGACAACGCGGCGGCTGAAGCAATCAACGACGACCGCCAGGTAGAGCCAGCCCTGCCAGGCACGCAGGTAGGTGATCTCCGCGACCCAGAGCGTGTTAGGCGCCGACGGCCGGAAGTCGCGCCTGACCAGGTCGTCGGCGACGCGTACGCCAGGGACGCGGATCGTCGTACGACCGCGTCGACGCTTGATCGTGCCGGAGAGGCCGTCTTGGCGCATCAGCCGCTCGACGCGTTTGCGACCGACGGCGACTCCGTCGGCGCGCAGGTCGCGATAGATCCGTGGCGAGCCGTAGGTGCGACGACTCGCCACGTGCAGCTGCCGGATCCGCTCCAGCAACGCCTGATCGGCGAGCTCGCGCGGCGACGGTGGCCGGCCCGCCCAGGCGTGGAAGCCGGAGCGGCTGACGCCGAGCACCCGGCAAAGCGTCTTGACTGGATGGTAGGCCCGCTCCGCAGCGATGAACCGAAAGACGCTCACCGGCTCCCGCTCTCCCTCGCGAAGAAGGCCGCGGCTTTTTTCAAGATCTCCCGCTCTTCCTCGAGCACCTTCACCTGACGGCGCAACCGGCGCAGCTCCTCGCGCTCGTCCGTGCTCAGACCCTCACGCCCGCCGCTGTCGATCTCCGCCTGCTTGCACCAGATCCGCAGCGACTCATACGAGACCCCGAGCTCGACCGCGATCTCCCTGATCGGACGGCCACTCGAACCAACCAGCGCGACCGCGTCACGCCGAAACGCCTCCGGGTACGGCTTGGTGTACTCCCTCCGCTTTGACATGAACACCATCCTCCAGCTCGACCCAGACGGGCCAAACGCTCAGGTGTCCACGAAACCGGGGGAACTCCAGACACCCCTTCGAACTAGGTGCGCTCAGGGTGCACTGGCGAACACTGGCCCAGGCGACACCCAACGTTATGAAACTGACGTAAGTCTGGGTGGAACGAGCACTGGGCGGAACTAGAACTCGGACTGACCGCGCCTCAGGCCGCCTCGGCCATAGCCGACCCGGAGGCAAGGGCAGCCTCGTCGAAGCCTTTGACGATCAGCCATACCGCCAGAACCATTTCCTGCAGAGCCAACGGGGCGAACAAGATATTGGCCAGGCTGGAGTTGGGATCCCCCGTCCATAAGAGTGACAAGCTCGCGATGAGAAACAGCGGAGCCGCGACGAGGCCCCACAGCGACACCCACCGAGGGACGAGCCTTGACTGGAACAGCAGGTAGTACAACATCACGGCGCCGATCGCGAAAACCGACTGCGCCAGCGCCAAGGCAAGATCGGACGTCGACTGCAGGACCGCGCCATTGGTCTGGAAGTGCGAAGCGTCGGGCGCTCCCGCTGCTGCGAACTCTCGACTCAGCGGGAGGAACGCCCAGGTTGCGAGCACAGCCACGAGGTACATGCCGCCCTCGGTGATCCTCGTGCCCACGTACCACAGAGCCAGCCCTTTCTTGACGCTCGTATCGGCTACCCGCTTCAAGATCGGGTAGAACATGAACGCCACACCGGCGGCGGCGACTGCCCCCACCAGGTTCAGCAGCGCCCACGCGATCAACTGGCTCTTGTGCGTCGCGGCATTGGTGAGGATCCCCTCACCGCCGTCCAGAGCATTCCAGGCCAATATGCTCGATACCGGGAAGACGGTCGCCATGATCCACAGCACGCCGACCCAGATCGCAGATTTCCGCGCCGCCGTCTTGTCAGCGAACATCGGTGAAGGCGATATGAATCCGGCGTTGGTGGAAACGGCCTGGCCGGAGTCTCATAGAGAGTCTCAGGCTTCATTCCGGAACACTGGCGCATGCCATCGTCGGACTCTACGTCCCGGGTTCATTCCGATTCAGACGCAGACAGCGAAAGCCTCCGTGTGTGATGGACGAGACGGAAGACTGGGTGCCTCGGGAGTTCTGCCGCAATTTCCTCGTCGGTTGACGACGGGCCGGCGTCGAAGTAGGGACGGGTGACGCGGATCTCAGTGATGTAGTTGCGAAGCACTGGGACTGCGGCCGTCGACGCAGCTTCCTCGACCTCGAACTGCTGAGAGCGCCCGCCGCGGCTGAGCGTGACCTCGCCCGCGGCGCGGGTGTTCGCGACCCAGCTTGTTGGCCCATAGGCCGCGACAAGCCACCGCTGGTCATCGAGTTCGAGAACGTCGACCGGCGTCGAGTAGAGGCGGCCTGTCTTCCGCCCCTGCACTGTGAGTATGTGGCGATAAGACGCACCCAGGCCGAATCGGGTGAGAGTCCGGAAGAGCGAGTTGATCAGCCGCGTTGCGCGGTTCCTGCGGTAGGTCTTTGCCACCGTCCACCTCCCTTTCAGCGGATTCGCTTCCGCTCGAGCTCGTGCTCGATTTCGGTCTCGGTAATCGGCGTATTCAGACTCGCCGGCCATCTGCCGTAGGCGCGCCAGCCGTCCAGGGCGAGGAAGAATCCCCAGACGAGCGAAACCCAGGCGGGCCACGGGATACTGCCGTTGGTCGAGGGATCGGTGATCAGCCAGATCAGCCAGAGCAAGCCGTTCACAGCGACGTAGGCGACCGAATCCTGGGCGAACTTCCGCTTGCGCTTGAGAGTCGCGATCGCATATTCGCGCGGCTCATCAACAGGCTCGGCGTACGTCTCGAGTTCTGGCGGCTGCTCGTGTTTGGGTGGGGCTGCAACAGCCATGAAGACACCTCCGAATCGAATTCATCAGCATCGTTCAACCGGAGCTCTCTGACAGCAGGGGCCGCCCCGATCCGACTACCGCGAACTACTGAACGCCCGAACCCGTCCGCTGTCGTTTTAGGACAGCGTCAGGCGTCATGCCGGAACACTGGCGCAGGCAAGCGGGTTTGCTGTGCCGGGAGGTCTGGGCGAGAGGAGCCTATGAACGCTCGATCGGCGCACTGCTTATCACTCGCCGCGCATACTCGGCATTAGCGGCCGCCTCGTCCTCCGTTGCGAAAGTCGCCATCGAGCGATGCGCTGCCGTGCCGTGAGGGTTGACCAGTTCCCAGTGGAAGCGACCGTCCCTCTGGCGGACGACCTTGAAGTGGGGTCTTACGGCCGACTCATCGCTCGGGGCGCGGCGCGGCTCGTCCGGCGTGACGCTATCCACGAGGAGAGCAGGACAGTTCGCCATCCCGAGTCATCACGGACGAACGCGGATGATCGTCTTCCCCGGGATCCGCTCCGTCGGGTTGAGGGCCGCGACGGCGTCGTCGAGGCCCGCGACCGTGCCGATGTTCGTCCGCAGCCGACCGTCCCGCACCCGCTGGACAACCTCACCCAGTTGAGCACGATCGGACTCGACGACGAAGTCGATCGCCAGGCCGTCAGCGGGCCGCGCCTCCGGGGGTCCGACGACGGACACCACTGTTCCTCCGGCCCGGATCAGACCCACGGACCGCTTCCCGATCTCGCCGCCGATGACATCGAAGACCAGGTCGACGCCGCCTACGTCCTCCAGAGCGTCGTTCTCGAGGTCGACGAACTCCTGCGCGCCGAAGTCGAGCGCCGTCTGACGGTCGCCAGCGCGTCCGGTGCCGATGACGTAGGCGCCAGCCTCACGTGCGAGCTGCGTCACCATCGACCCGACTGCGCCGGCCGCGCCGTGCGCGAGGACGCTCTGCCCCGCCTGAAGGCGGCCGTGCTCGAACAGTCCCTGCCACGCAGTGAGGCCCGAGATCGGCAGGCTCGCCCCCACCGTGAAGTCGACGTCCCCCGGCAAGGGCGCGAGGTTGCGTGCCTCGACGGCCGCGTACTCCGCCAGGGTGCCGTCGCGATACCAGTCGGTGAGGCCGAACACTCGCTGTCCCACCGAGAGTCCCGTCGTCCCATCGCCGAGCGCAGTGACCACTCCGGCCAGCTCGTGCCCAGGGACCGACGGTGTTCGGTCACGGTCGACGCGATCGGTCCAGGTCGAGGGCCACGCCAACTCAGTCGAGACGAATCCCGACGCATGAACCTGAACAACGACATCGTTTATCGCTGCCTGCGGCTCGCGCCGCTCCACCAGCTTCATCCCGGCCGTTCCCGCAGCCTGGTCCGTCACCACGATCGCCTTCATCGGACGCCTCCCAATCCCGAGGCCGTAGAGGTTGATCGCCGCGGGAACGCACCCTTAAACCCGCATTTGCGCGACATTGGGACACCACAGACGCCCAGGCTGGCGGTAGTTCCGTACCGCTTGCCAGCAGAGAACATGCCGTGGAGCAAGAGCGGCCTCGGTATCTGTACTGAGCGGTCGGGTGACATTCCCGAACGCTGGCCCACTCCTGAGCGGGGCCGCCGGACTACGACGAGAGTTCAGCCCGGCGCGACCACCAGGCCTCGGCGGCGGTCATTGCGCTCTCGGCCTCGTGGATTCCGTCGCCCGCGAGCCCTGCGGTGGCAGCCCAGTGCAGGGGTACAAGGGCTAGAGCCCCGGGGAGCCATCGGTGCTCGTCGCGAGTCAGCGCTTCCGGAGCCGTGCTTTCGTAGGCGTCGAGCAGTCGTCGCGGCTCGAGCGATTCGCCGCTCGGTGCGACGTGGTGCAGGCTGCCGGCGATGTCGTACAGCCGCTCCCTGCCCCTCGCGAAATCCAGGTCGAAGGTGGCCCATGAGCCGTCTGACAGTTCTCCCGCGTTGCCCAATTTGTAGTCCCCATGAATCGGAGTGCATGGCAGTTCGACCTCCTTCCGGAGCTTGGAGAGCTCGCCGGTCAGTTGGCGCATCCGATGCACGACCGGCTCGCTGCGGGGTCCGCGCCTGCGGCGTGTGAAGCCGCGGGAGCTGAAGCTGCTGGTCGTCTACCGAGACGATCTGATCGATGAGCGCCGCCGTGCGCAACAGCGGGCTGCGTTGGCATCTGCATCAAAATAGACGCCGCATTTGTCGTGCCCGCCGGGGCGCTCGACCGGGCGGTCTGGCTCGAACGCGTCAGTCGTTGGCTGGGCCGCCGGCCGCGTGGAGTCCAGGTCCAGGCTCGCGCGCGACCTGGTCGGCCGTTGCCGCTCCCTAACTCGCATGATCGGAGATCTCGACCGGGAGCTCGAGACGCTCAGCGCACAGATGGCGCCGGCGCTGCTCGAGCTGCCGGGCTGCGGCGGACTGACCGCGCAAACTACTGCCGAGATCGGCCCGATCGAACGCTTTCACACAGACGCGCAGCTCGCCCGCCACGGCGGCGTCGCCCCGCTTCAAGCAAGCTCCGGGACGAACCCAGCGCCACCGACTCGACCGTGGCGGAAACCGCAACTGAACTGCGCCCTCCACCGCATCGCCGTCACGCAGTCACGCGTACACCCGCCCGCACGCGCCTACCTCGAACGCAAACAACCGAGCAAAACACGCCGCGAAGCGATCCGCTGCCTCAAACGACAGCTCGCACGAACCGTCTTCAACACACTGAAAAACGAGCCGCTATGACATAGGAGCAACGCTGGCCCACTCCTGAGCGCCGCCGACTACGACAGAGTTCAGCCCGCGCACCACCAGCCTCGCGCGTCATGCGCTCCCGCCTCGTGATCCGTCGCCCGCGAGCCCTGCGTGCAGCCCAGTGCAGGTACAAGCTAGAGCCCCGAGCCATCGTGCTCGTCGCAGTCAGCGCTTCCAGCCGTGCTTCGTAGCTCAGCTCGTCGCGCTCAGCATTCGCCGCTCTGCACTGCAGCTGCCCATCGTACAGCCGCTCCCTGCCCCTCGCGAAATCCAGGTCGAAGGTGGCCCATGAGCCGTCTGACAGTTCTCCCGCGTTGCCCAATTTGTAGTCCCCATGAACGGAGTGCATGGCAGTTCGACCTCCTTCCGGAGCTTGGAGAGCTCGCCGGTCAGTTGGCGCATCCGATGCACGACCGGCTCGCTGCGGGGTCCGAGCCTGCGGCGTGTGAAGCCGACCGAGTAACGCAGTTGGCCGAAGGTTCTGTGGTCGTCGAGGGGTTCGGGCGGGCTGGGCTCCCAGACTGCTTTGAGCGCAGTGTGAAGGCGTCCGAGCTCCTCGAATAGGCGGACGTAGGAGTCCTCGTCCGCCCGTGGCTGGACGTGATCGATGAACTCCTCAATCTCAGCCCAACGATCAGCGACCCTCAGGAGGTCGCAGCCGGAAATCAGAATCGGCCGAGCGACGCGGACTTGCGTCCGCTGGAGCCGTTCCCGCAGGCGCCGCAGTCCCGCAACCCGCCCGCGGCGGACCCAGGGCCTGTGAACCCGGAGGACAACCGGCGGCTCAGCGTCTATCCGCAGGTTGAGGTTGAACCCACCGCCGATGTCTGCCCATCCGGCCCCGCGCGCGACGCGGTCGATCAGGGCCGAGACGGCCGGGTCATCTGGGCTGGCTCTAGGTCCGAACCAGCGCGGCAAGGGAGGGGGAGAGGTCGAAGCGTCGATTCCGGTCATGGCATTGGCCCACCAGCGCACCCGAGGAAGGTCCGCCGGCAATTGCGAACACAGAGTCAGACGCTAGAGGACGGTCGCCGCTCAGGCGTGATTCCCGAACACTGGCGCATGTGAGACAGTCGTCGCTTGGGGCTGCGAGAATCTGCTGCGTGAACGAAGCGAGGCTTGAGGACGCTGGCTCGGGGCTTGCCCCCGTGACGGAGGGTTGGTTCGTCGTCAACGTGGGCGATGCCGAGTGGTTTTCTTCGGAGACGAGGGGTGCGGCGTGTTGGTTCGCCAACGAGTACGGCCAGCCTCCGATCGAGTTCGCGCAGCTCGGGATCAATCTGACCGTCCTCGAGCCCGGCCAGAGCAGCGTCTACCACGCCGAGGCGAACCAAGAGGCGTTTCTCGTTCTGGCCGGTGAGTGCAGGCTGCTCGTCGAGGGCGTAGAGCGACTCCTCCGAGCCTGGGACTTCTTCCATTCACCGCCCTGGACAGAGCACGCCTTCGTGGGAGCCGGCGACAGTCCGTGCGTGATCCTGATGGTCGGCACCCACCTAAGCCCGGAAGTGCGGTATCCGGTGTCGGACATTGCAGCGCGCTACGGCGCGAGTGTGGCGAAGGAGACATCCGATCCGGAGCAGGTCTATGCGACGGCCGAGAGGTTCCGGCGAGCGCGGCCGCCGTACTGGGAACGCCTGCCCTGGGGCTAGGGCCGTTCGCGCTCTCCGTCAGGGGTCGGTAAGACTCGGTGGGTCGGTCTGTCTGGGGCCGTCGCCAGCCTGGTTGTTGCCGTGCCGTGTGTGACTCGTCAGGTGTCTGGCCGCTTTGTGCGTGCCTTCGGAATGATCTGTCTGCGCGTGTGCGGCGGCGCCGGTCTGGCGCCCGCTGCTGGCTTGATCAGGAGCTTGTCCGCCTCTCGGGCGTGACTCATTACCGTCCTGCCGCCGCGGTTTCCCTGCATCAGACCGGCACCACCGGACCCTACGAGTTGGAATCGGAGGATCGAGTCTGATGCTTGCAGACGAACTGGACTACGTGCTCGGCGTTGATACCCACCGCGACGAGCACGTGATGGCGGTCGTGACGGCGCCGGCCGGCGCCGTTGTCGCCGGGGCGGCAGCGTCGGCGAACGCGCACGGCTACCGCGAGTCGCTTCGCGTTGCCGAGCAGCACGCGCCTGGCCGCCGTGCCTGGGCGATCGAGGGCACCGGCAGCTACGGCGCCGGCCTGTGCCGCTATCTCCAGGCACGCGGAGAGAGCGTGCTCGAGGTCGGTCGCATACTGCGCGGCGAGCGTCGTCTGCGCGGCAAAGACGACGCGCTGGATGCGGCCAGGACGGCGCGGGCCGCGCTCGCTAGCGATACGGTCGCGCTCCCGCGCCGAGGCGAGCGGCGTGAGGCGTTGCGGCTGTTGCTGGTCGCGCGCAGAAGCGCCGTCGACGTCCGCCGCGAGGCGCTGACCCAGCTTCGCGCCGTCATCGTCACCGCTCCGGAGTCACTTCGCCAAGGGCTGTGCCGGCTACCGGAGGGCAAGTTGCTCGACCGCTGCAGCCGCTTGCGCCGCAGCAGCTCTGCAGGCACCGACGAGCTCGCGACGCGGCTCGTGCTGCGCAGCCTCGCCCGCCGTATCCAGGCAGCCACTGCCGAGGCCGCCGAGCTCGAGCGCGAACTACTCGGACATGTCCGCGCACTCGCGCCGGCTCTGCTCGACGAGCCCGGTGTCGGACCGATCGTCGCCGCCCAACTGATCGTCGCCTGGTCACACCCCGGCCGCCTCCGCTCCGAGGCCTGCTTCGCCCGCCTCGCCGGCGTCGCACCCGTCCCCGCCTCCAGCGGCCAAACCACCCGACACCGCCTCAGCCGCGGCGGCGACCGCCAACTCAACCGCGCCCTCCACACCGTGATCCTGCACCGCCGCCAACACGACCCGGCAACCCGGGACTACATCGCCCGCCGCACCGCCGAAGGCAAAAGCAAACGCGACGCCACCCGGCTACTCAAGCGCTACCTCGCCCGCCACCTCTACCGCGTACTCCAACAACAAACACCGATCATGACTTGACAAGTCATAGGAGCATCATTCCCGAACACTGGCCCCGCCGAGCGGGTGATGAGCGCGCTAGATGTAGGACCCGAGGACGTTGTTCCGGTTGAGCGCGTGTAAGCGCTCGAGCGGGGCTTGGCGGCCGAGGCTGCGGTGTGGTCGTCGTCGATTGTAGAAGTCGAGCCAGCCGGGGAGCGCGCGGCGTCGTTCGTCGCTTGTGCGGTAGACCGCGCCGTAGGCCCAGCCGCCGAGCATGGTGCGGATGAAGCGTTCCGCTTTGCCGTTGGTGCGTGGCCGGTAGGGCCGGATGCGGAGGTGTTTGATCCCGGCCTGGCAGGCGAGCGCGTGGATCGCGGAGCGGTAGGCGTTGCCGTTATCGGTCATAACCGTTCAACGCGGATCCCGAAGGCAGCGAAGTGCGCGATCGCGCGCCGGAGGAAGCCGACCGCTGTAGGGGCCCTCGTCGGCGCCTCGACGTAGACGAGCCGGGTGGCGTCGTCGACCGCGACGTCGAAGCGTACTCCCAGCCGATCCGGCGGCTGCGGATGCGCCGGTCCCGCTGACGCGGTGGCCCGGCCTGCCGATCCGGCCGAGCTTCTTGACGTCGACATGGACGAGCCCGGCCCTTCTTCTCGTAGCGGTTCGGCGGCTCAAGGCGGTCGAGCCGCCAGAGCTTGCCAAGCCCGATCCGGGTCAAGATCCCCGACACCGTCGGCATCCCCAACGTCTCAGCGATCTCCGCACCGGTCATCCGCGACCGGCGCAACGCAGCGATCATCGCGACCCGCCCCTACAGCTGTCACGTCTGGGCAGCGACCCCGGCGCCGAAGATCCAACAAGCCCTGCGCGCCGCTCGAGCGGGCCGGCGTGCCTCGCCGCCGCCGCGAGCTTCCAGCCCTCGCACTCAACCCGATCGACCGCCAGGCGACGGCTGTGCGGACAGGTCCTAGCGTTAGCGTGCAACTTCATCCGGATCACCCTCCTTGGAGCTGGTGGCTTGGCAGCTCCAGCCTCCAAGGAGGCCCGGATGGAACAACGCTCTCAGGAACTACAGCTAGACCGTACCCACGCCCGGCTCGTTCGAAAGTCGTTGGCGTACGCGACCGGCTAGCACGAGGTACGCCTCGTAGCGGTGGTACCGGGGGTGGTCAGCCTCGAAGCGCTCCGGGCGAGTCCGCACAGACGGCTCTCCAATCACTTCGCCATTTCTGAATTGATCGTGTGTCAGATCGACTTCCATCCCTCCGGGAAGCCGGTTCCACATGTGCGACTCGACGCGCTCACCGTGGCGGAAGACGCCCGCCGCCAAGATCTCTCCGCCGAAGATGTCATGAACGAGGAGCGATGTGACGTCGCATTGGCCGCGCGAGGGATTCTCAGGCGTCCAGCCGTCATCCTCCTCGGCAGTATCGAGACCCCAGCTGGCTCGAATCGCCTTTTCGATCTCCGCTAGCGTGCGCATCGCGCGAGGATATAACGGCCGGCTCTACAGGCGTCATTCCGGAACACTGGCCCAGGCTAGTTCCGCGACGCCGGAGAGCTCAAGGCATCAAGAACCAGCTCGGCGATCTGGCCCGGTTCCTGGTTGAGGGTGAAATGCCCCGCCTCCGGGATCTCGATGATCGTCACGTTGGAGTACCCGCCGAGTGCTCTCCGCTCGTCGTCACTGAGCCCCACGTCGTCGCGTTCGCCGAACACGATCCATGTCGGAACGCCGGCGTCACCCAGGCGTGAGGCGAGAGAGCCGTGGCGGTCGAGGTAGGCGAGATACTCCCGCGTTTGCCTGCGGAGGAAGTGCGGGTCATTTCTCCGAAGTTCACCAATGAGCGCATCCCGCCGGGCTGGCGGAAGGCCGCTCTTCATCGCCGGACCGATCATCCTGAGCATCAGCGAGTAGGGCAGATGTCCCAGGACGCGGCTGAGGACGTCGAGCGCGCGCGGGAACTTGGACTCGTCCTCACGCGAGAGGCTTGGCGAGAGCAGGACGATGGGGCCCTTGAACGCGCCCGCCGCCACCATCTCGATCGCGACGTTTGCTCCCAGACTGTGACCCACCACGACGTCGCAACCGAGATCCGCGGCGACCCTGCCTGCCACTCCGGCGTAGTTCTCGATGCTCAGGTCGGCGAGAGGTTCTGTCCCACCGAATCCCGGCAGCGTCGTGGCCGCGAAACGTATCGAAGCACCCCGCAGCGAACGCTCCGCGATCAGGTCGTCGTAGAACGCCCCCGTGCACAGCGCTCCGGGCAGCAACAGAACAGTGTGATCGGCCCCCTCCGGGCCCGATTCGTAGAGCAGCCAACCGAGATAATCGCGAGCTACGGGTCTCTCGCCTTGTCCCGAGGTCACAATTCCAATGTCTCAGACCGGAAGGGATGAGTTCAAGTTGCAAGCGCCGTACTTTGTGACTTGCTTCACTTGCTCGGGGTGTATTCGCGGACGCTGGCCCACCCCACTGGAGGCATCCCGCCGGAGGTCGCGACGGGGTTGCACGTCGCGAGAAGCGTTGGACAATCCATACGAGGAGTGTGTTTGGCAAGTCGCTTCTTCTCGGAGTCGCCGCGACGCTCGTTCTTGCAGGATCGACTGTCGCCGGCTCCGACCGCGCCGGCTTTGAGATCGGTTGACGGTCGGACATCGGACTGCCAAACTCGTGCTGCTGGCACAAGGTGGAAGGAGGAGAGATGATCGGAGTCATCGTCACCATCGGTCCAGGCGAGAATCTCGACCGCCGACGTGCGACAGCCGTCGCAGAACAGGAAGGACCCAAGTTCGAGGGTCTGGACGGCCTCGTAAGCAAGGTCTTCATGTGGGACGACGAGACCGCGACGGTCACCAACACCTACGTGTGGGACTCAGAGGCGGCCGCCCACGCATTCTTCACCCCAGAGCTCAAGGCGATCGTCGTCGAGCTCTATGGCGTGGAGCCGCAGGTGCGGTTTACCGAGGTGTCAGCGCTCATCGACAACAGGGTCGGTGTCACCTAGGCAGACCCAGCATCGATCGCCCAGCTCGCCTGCCGGCCAACGTGTGGTCGGCGCGTAGACCGGTCCACACAGCCCGTGAGTGCTGAACGAACTCCTGTAACCGCACGCGACGCAGGCGGCGCTCGAAGAAGCGAGATTCCCGAACAGTGGCCCACGCCAGCGCCTGCGAGCTTGGCAAGGCAGGTACCTGGTACCTCCGGTACCAGGTACCGATCCTTCGAACCGCCTGCTTGCTCAAGGGTC